>CAWKNP010000008.1:0-711597 GCA_963851105.1 uncultured Actinomycetota bacterium | reverse complement strand
GGCCCTGGATACCGCCGGGCTTCCAATCCACCGGCAGGTACCGGCCCAGCCGGCCGTCGGCGGTCAGGTACATGCGAAGCCCGCACCGGGCACAGGTCGTGTCCCCCGGTTGCTCCGCGAAGCGCACCGTGGCCGGGCAGTCGAGGCAAGGATAATCGAACATACGTTCGAGTGTAGACCAAGATCGTAAGGTTGCCCTAACCTTCCCGACTTACCCTGCGGGTATGGTCGACTAGGGCCACGCACCGGGGCTGAGCGACGGGGCGGTCGATGCACATCAATCTGATCCTGATGTCGGCGGTGGTCGGTGACCATGGCCAACATGTCAGCTCCGTCCTGCTCGCCATGGCGGGCGCCGTCGGGGGATTCGCCGTTGGCCTTACCGGCATGGGTGGCGGCGCCCTCATGACGCCGGCGCTGGTGCTGCTGTTCAAGATCGATCCCAAGGTGGCCGTCGCCAGCGACCTGGTCAACTCCCTCGTGATGAAGCCCGTCGGTGGCGCGGTGCACATGAAGCGAGGCACCGTGCAGTGGCCCCTCGTGCGTTGGTTGGTGCTCGGCTCGGTACCCGCCGCCTTCGGCGGCGCCTTCCTCCTCAACCAGTTCGGCAAGGGACAGGCGGGGCACATCAAGCTGGTGCTCGGCTGGGCCCTGTTGGTGGCCTCGCTTGCCATCGTCAGCAAGGCCGTGCTCACTGCCCGGGCCCGTCAGCGCCTGGATCCCGGCGAGCAGCTCAACGACCAGCCGCACTCCATCAAGCCCCTCCCGACGGTCTTGGTGGGCGTCGTCGGCGGCGTCATCGTGGGCATGACGTCGGTGGGCTCCGGTTCGCTGATGATCGTCCTGCTCATGCTGCTCTATCCCCGGTTGGCCTCGAAGTCGCTGGTCGGCACCGACCTCGTCCAGGCGATACCGCTGGTGGCGTCGGCCACGCTCGGGCAGGTGGTGTTCGGGCACGTCAACTTCGGCCTCGCCGGCGCCTTGATCCTCGGCAGCCTGCCCGGCGTCTACCTCGGTGCCCGCCTCTCCTCGCGCGCTCCTGACGGGATCGTGCGCCCGATCCTGGTGGCGGTGCTGCTGGCGTCGGCGCTGGCCCTCCTCATCCCCAACAACTACTCGGCCATCGGGTGGGGCCTGCTCGTGGCTGTCGCGGTGGGCATCCCGCTGTGGGGGGCGACCGACGCCACCCTGCGCCGCCAGGCCGATTGGGAACAAGCGGGCCGCCGCCGGACCAACTGGGTGGCGCTGCAGGGCATCGGCGCCCCCTTCGGCGTCGGGCTGGTGGCGTCGGTCCTGTACTTCGGCCGTGTCCGCAAGGAGGTCGACCGGGCCCACTGCGAGCGGGTTGCCGCCCTGGTCCCTGCCGGTGAATGACCGACTCAGGCGGCTTCGGGGGGTGGCGGCGCCTCGCTGTTGATCAGGTGGATCACGGCGTTTATGAGGGCCAGGTGGGTGAACGCCTGGGGGAAGTTCCCCAGGTGGCGCCCACTCTTGGCATCCAGCTCCTCGGCGTAGAGATCGAGCGGGCTGGCAAGTGAGAGCAGCTTCTCGCACAGGCTTCGGGCCCGGATGTCGTCACCGATGATGGCCAAGGCCGACACCAGCCAGAACGAGCAGATGGTGAACGTCCCCTCCTCGCCGGTGAGACCGTCGTCGGTCTCCTTGACCCGGTAGCGCAGCACGAGGCCGTCGGTCGTGAGCTCGTCGGCAATGGCGGCCACGGTGGCGCGGATGCGGGGGTCGTCGGGCGGCAGGAACCCGAACAGGGGCATCAGCAGCGTGGACGCGTCGAGGGCATCGGTGTCGTAGTGCTGGGTGAACACGCCGCGGTCGTCGACCGCGTGGGCGCAGATGTCGGCGTGGATCTCCTCGGCGGCGGCTTCCCATCGCGCCGCCAGTTCGACATCGTCACGCATTCGGGCCAGGCGGGCCCCCCGCTCGGCGGCCACCCAGCACATCATCTTCGAGGACGTGAAATGGCGGGGTTCGCCCCGGACCTCCCAGATGCCGCGGTCGGGCTCGCGCCAGTGGGTCAGCGCCGACTCGACCTGATGTTTGAGGATGGGCCAGATGCGCTCGTCGAGGTAGTCGCGGTTGGTCGTGTGGATGTACACCGAGTAGATCACGGCGCCCCACACGTCGTGCTGGCGCTGGTTGTAGGCGCCGTTGCCGACCCGAACCGGGCGCGAGCCCCGGTAGCCGGTGAGGCGGTCGAGCGTGTGCTCCTCGAGGTCGGTCTCCCCGCCCACGCCGTACATCACCTGGAGGTCGAGGTTGCGTTCGGCCACGTCGGCGATGAACCAGAAGAAGTCGTTGGCCTCCCAGTCGAAGCCGAGGCTGTACAGCCCCCACAATGCGAACGTCGAGTCGCGGATCCAGCTGTAGCGGTAGTCCCAGTTGCGCTCGCCGCCGACGGTCTCAGGCAGCGACGTGGTGGCCGCCGCGACCAGGGCGCCGGTCGGCGCGAACGTGAGCCCTTTCAAGGTGAGGGCGCTGCGCTCCAGGTAGTGGCGCCACGGGTGGTCGGGGAAGTTGCCCCGGGCCAGCCAGTGCTGCCAGTGGTGGGCGGTCCACACCAGCCGCTGGTATGCCTCGGCGAAGTTCGACGGCGGCGGATGCTCCGTCCAGCTGAGGGCGACGAAGCGGGTGTCGCCTTCTTTCAGGAGGGTCCGGGCGATGGCCCGGCCTCCCTCGAAGCCGATCCGCAGGTCCGTTGTCAGGGTCAGCTCGAAGTCGATGCCCTCGGCCCGGGCCACCCCCTGGTAGTAACCCCGGTCGGTATGGGCCCAGGTGGCGCTCTTGCGCCCGTAGTCGAAGCGGGGCTCGCAGTCGAGCTCGGTCTGGACCTCGCCGTTGACGCAGCGGACCGTCCGCAACAAGACGTGGTCCGCGTCGTAGTCGGTGGGCGCCCGCTTGTGGGTCTTCGAGATCTCGTTGTCGAGGTGGTGCCAAGGGCCGATGACGAGGAGGTCGCGCACGACGATCCACCCCGTCGGGGTCCCCCAACTCGTCTCGAGGATCATGGTTCCCGGGACGTAGCGGCGGGCGGCGGGGACCAGGCGGTCGGCAGGGCCGAAGCGGAAGTAGCCGGCGTCGCGGTCGAGCATGGCGCCGAAGACGCTGGGCGAGTCGACGCGCGGCAGGCACAGCCACTCCACGTTGCCGCTGGCCGCCACCAGCGCCTGGTTCTCGCAGTCGGACAGGAAGCCGTACTCGCCGATCGGCGGGAAAGCGGAGTACATCTGCGACGACGTTCGCTTGTCCCCGAGTTCGCCCGGCCGTGCCACGTCACCATCGTGCCAGGTCACACCGGGACGTGCCGTGACCCGATCCCCCTTTCCCCGGCGTGTTTGACGGTACCGGCGTAGGGGTACATGAGGCGCCGCCACAATCGGCGCCTATTCTGACTATGGAGATGCCATGCCGCCCGAACTCGGACTCGTCGTCGAGGCCATCCAACCGGAGTGCGTCCTGCTCACGGTGGAAGGCGAGATCGATGTCTACACCGCCCCGCTTCTGCGCCAGAAGCTGGTCGAGCTGGCCGACAGCGCAGTTCCGAGAGTCCTCGTCAACCTGGAGCCGGTCCAGTTTCTCGACTCAACGGGCCTCGGCGTCCTCGTGGCCGCCCTTAACCGCTTCCGCCGCCAAGATGGCGACGTGGAGTTGGTCTGCAGCCAGTCGCGGATCCTGCGGGTCTTCGAGATCACGGGACTCACTAAGGTCTTCACGATTCACGAGTCCCTCACCGCGGCCTCGGCCGGCGCTCCCCTCGTAGGCCCATAATCCGCCCTTTTCACAGCAACTCTGCGAACTTGCCGATACCTCCCTTGTCCCTGTTCCGACGAGCAATGACCGTCGGTCCCCGATTTCCGAGTCGCGCCACCGCCGGCGCGTGTCTCGCAACCAGACCTGAGCGGGGGCGACGTGGACGAAAGTACGATCCGGACTGTGCCTGCCGCTGAGCTCTCCTTGCCCGGCGAGGCTCGCAGTGCCGGCGTGGCCCGCCGCTTCCTGATGAGCACCTTGACCGGGTGGGACAACGCCCCCGACGCCGACGACGCCACCTTGTTGTTGAGCGAGCTCGTCACCAACGCGGCCCTCCACGCCAAGACCGACATCGTGGTGCGAGTGGAGCTCAACGCCGAATGCCTGCGCCTCTCGGTCACCGACGGGTCCCTCCGCCAGCCCGTCGTGCGCCACTACAGCGACCAATCGACGACCGGCCGGGGTCTCGCCCTCGTCAGCGCCCTGGCGCTGCGCTGGGGTATCAACCCCCATTCCGACGGCACCAAGACGGTCTGGGCGGAGCTGGCCGCCGCCAACAGGGGCGGCCGGGGGTCGCGGCCGGAGGCGGTGGCCGACCTGAGCGCCTTTCCGGACCTCGATGACGCGGCCCCGCTGGGCGATGGCGGCCGCGGAGGGACGAGCGTGTTTCAGTTGGCGGCGTGAGCCCGCCCGACGCTGGCCTGGTCCCGGTCCGGATTCTCCGCATCCCGGTCCCCATCTGGGCCAGGACCCAGGAGCACATCGACGAACTGCTGCGCGAGTTCACCCTGATTGCGGCGCAAATGAGCGAGTCGGGCGGCGGCCGCGAGGTCCCTGTGCGCCTGATCGAGCTGATCGAGGAGTTGACCCAGCAGTACGGCGGCCTCAACACCGACCAGGAGAACCGCCTGGCCGCCGCCGCCGACGAGGGGATCCAGGAGATCGATCTGGTTTACCAGGTTCCGGACTCGGCCTCCCAAGCCTCCCTCCGGCTGCAGGAAATCCTCGACGAGGCCGACGACTACTGCCTGGCCGGTACCCACCTGCTCACCCTGGCGTCACCGCCTGACCTGAAGCGGTTCCGGCGCTGGTTCCTCGAGGAGTTCATCAACCAGCTGGCGGGCGGGGCGCCCGTTCCGTACCCCGATTACGCCGGCTACCCCCGTGGCTACAGGATCCAGCGCTGGTCGCGGTACCACGCGATGGTGGCCACGATCGCCTTCTCAAGGTCGGCGGGATCGGTCCCGGGGAACTGAAAGCCGGTGGACAGCAGGGAGTCGATGCTCAGGCGGTTATTGGGGTTGGCCTTGCGCATGAAGCGGAACCGCTCCTCGGTGAGCAGGATGTCGGGGCGCATGCCGGCGGCCAGCATGTCGTCGCGAGCCTTGGCCCGCGCCTCGTAGCTGAGCCCGCAGTCCGCATCGGGCGACAGTTCGACCTCCATGCCGAGTTGCCCCGCGATGATCCCCGCCACCTCGTGGCTAGCTCGGATAGCTGGGAAAAACGATGTTGAAGGCCCCCCCGGTGCTCCAGGGATGGACCGCAAGGTGCAGGCAGGCCCGGACGACGTCGTCGATGTGCACCAGGCGCTGCTCGATCGCGTCGGCCGCGATCGGGAGGACCTTGTGGCCTGCGTAGCGCTCGATGGCCGCGTCGAGGACGGCGCTGCCGAGCAGCTTGACGTTTCCCGGTCCGAAGACCGAGACAGGCCGGACGACCACGATCGGGGCGCCGGCGCGGTCGGCCGCCCACAGCACCTGCTCGGTGGCCCACTTCGCCTTGCCGTAGGCGCGGCTCGGCTGGGGTTCGAACTCCTCGGTCACCGGGCTCGGAAGGACGAAGTCCTCGCCGTACACCGACGTCGAGCTCATGTAGAGCAGGCGTTCGAGGGTCTCCGACTCGGCGGCCGACTCGAGCAGGCGCTCGGTGGCGACGACGTTGTCGCGCTGCATCTGCGTTTCCGACGACTTCGAGCTCGAGGCGCCGGCGAGATGGAAGACGTGGGTCACCTCGTGGAACAGCGGCGTCAGGTCACCTTCGCCCGCCAGGTCGGCGGGAAGGTACTCGGCATCGCTCGGCAACCCTTCGGGGCGGGGGCGGCGGCCCGTCGCCCTGACCTGCCAACCCTTCGCGACCAGGGTGTCGACGAGCCGGCCTCCGATGTAGCCCGTTGCGCCGGTGACGAGAGCAATCCGATCAGCCATACCCCGTAGCGTGGCACAACCATATGTGGGACCGGGCTGCGAGCGTTCCGCTAGCCGAAGGTGTACCCCGTCCAGTGGCCGCCGCCGTCGGTCGTCGTCAGGATGGTCCGCGGGACCAGGATCGCCCGGCCGGTAAGGGAGTCCTCGAAGCCGATGTACGACCTGACGACGCCGTTGGCTGGGGTATCGGTGTGGGTCACGGTCCAGTCACCGCCCGCGTCGTTGGACACCGCGATGCTGACGTTTCCACCGGTCACCACCACAGCCAGGCGCTGGCCGGTGGCGGCGGCAATGGTCTCGATGCGCTCGCCGCCCGCAGGCACGGCCGGCAGCAATCCGCCCCGGTGGGGGCCAAAGGTGGCGCCGGAGTCGGCCGAGAGCACGACGAATGCCGCCTCGCCCGGCATCCGGGGGGTGCATCCGACCGCCAACGCCCCGGCCGGCGCTGCGCGTGATGGCTGTGGCGTCGGCTTCGTTGCCACTGGCGGTCACCCCGCAGGGGTCGGCGAAGGTGGCCCAGTGAGCCCCACCGTCGGTCGAGCGGATCATCTGGCTGTGGGCGTCGCCGGCGCCGCCCGCGGTGTGGCCGAAGCCGGCCACGTAGATGTTGCCGCCCTCGAGGGCGACGGCGGCGCCATCGCCGATCAGCTTGGGAGCCGCCAGGGTGTGCCAGGCGGTCGATCCGACCGCCGCCGTCTGGACCACGAAGTTGCAGCCCGGCGGGCAGCCCGAATCGGCCGGGGTGACCCGGACGACGGTCCCGTGGGCGATTTCCAGGGCGGCGGTAGCGTCACGTGACTTCTGGGTCCAGGTGTGGCCCCCGTTGGTTGTGAGCCACAGCGAGGTGGCTCCGTAGGCGTAGCCGTTCTTGGCGTCGGCGAAGCGCATGTTCTGTACGCACGGTACGGTCGCGACGCACGGCGGGTCCGCGGGGATCGCGGGCGGGTCGGAGAACGAGTAGGCCTTGGGGGCGGGGAGGCCCGCCCAGGTCTTGCCTCCGTCGAGGGTGTGGGCGACCGAGGTGCAGGGGGGTTTCGTGCAGGGTGCGACGCCGAGGGCCCAACCCTCGTCGGTGCTGATCCACGTCAGGTCGAAAACGGTGAAGCCGGCGGGGAGGGCGCCGCCCGCGGAGACCGTCGTCGATGTCGACGACGGCGGCTGCGCCGGGCCGCTCGTCGTCGACGTCGTACTTGTGGCGGCGGCGGTGGTCGTGGTCGTGGTCGACTTGGCCCCGGCGTGAGACGGCGAGCAGGCCGCGGCCAGCACGAGGGCGGCGAGGGGCACCAGGCGTTGGACGCGGGAGGGCTTCATTGACTGCTTGGACCCTGACCCGGCCGCCGTGGTTCCGAGAAATGTCTCCGTGATCCGTTCGGATCTCCCGCCGCCTCCCACGCTCGCCCGCGGTCGCCGGGGTCCGGGACGACGGTACGTTCTCAGGTGGTGACTGGAGCCGTGAACCTCGCGGTGGCGGGCGCACTGGTGACGTTGCTCGCCGCCGCGTGCAGCGTTTCCCCCTCCCTTGGCGCCAGTTCCGCCCGATCCCTCGGCGTCACCACGACGTCGTCGGCCCCGACGACATCGACGACATCGACGACCTCGACCACCGTTGCGCCGCCGGACGGGTTCGTGCCGGTGGCAGCCGGGTCGGACCTCGTGCAACTGGTGACACCGCTGGGCACGATCCTGCGCATCGACCCGAAGGTCCTCGAAGTCGCGCTGGTGCCGGGGACGACGGAGCCCGGCGGCGCGTTCCCCGAGGGCGGGGCGGTGCCCGTGGCCCGCCGCCCGGCGCTGGTAGCGGCTACCAACGCCGGTTTCAAGCGGGCCGACGCCCGGGGTGGCGAGATGGTCGACGGGCGCACCGTTGGCGTGCTGCGGCCCGGGGCCGCCACGTTCGTCATCCGGGCGGATGGCAGCTTCGACGTCGGCGCCTGGGGGCAAGAGGTGCTGCCCGCGCCCGGTGACGTGGCCGTGCTCCAGAATCTCTTGCCGCTCGTCGCCAACCGGGTTTCGGCACCCGACCTGGGCACCGACATCCTGGGCCGCTGGGGTCTGAGCTTCCGCCCCGCCCTTCCCGTGGCGGTGTGGCGCTCCGGCCTCGGGATCGACGCCCGAGGCCGGCTGCTCTTCGCGGCCGGTGCCAACATGGTGCCCGCCCAGCTGGCCCAGCTCCTCGTGTCGGGCGGCGCGATCCGCGCCATGGAGACCGACATCAACCACCTCTGGGTCTTCGCGGCCCTGTTCTCCCATCCCGATCGCGCCCATCCCGAGTCGGTGACCGGCATCCCACTGCTGGCGGGGATGACGCCGACTGCCGTCCATGTCCTCGTCCCCGGCATCCGCGACTTCCTGGCCGTCTACCGGCGGGCGGGGCCGACGTGATCCGAGGCCCGCGCCTCGCCGTGTCCGGGGCGCTCCTGGTCACCGTGTTCATCGCGGTCGTGGTCTCGGGTTCGACGGTCTTGTACCCCCACGACGCGGTGGGCTCGCCGCCGGAGTCCCATCTGGGCCTCGTCGAGGACGTCTTCGCGCCAAGGACACTGACGGCCGCCGACATTCGCCGGGGCGGTCCCACCTGCCTGCAGGGCGGCCGCCTCGTCGTAGCGCTCGGCGCCGGGTGCACCTTCATTGTGCCCAACGGCGTCCATGTGGTCGTGTTCCGCCGCGTCGCCGACAGCCCCGGCATGAATATCACCCTGAGCCAGACGGTCGATTTGACCCAGAGCGTCGACAGCGGCCAAGCCGGGCCCGACCCCCGCGACCCGTTCCGCTTGCGTTTCGCCGCCGTCCACGACGGCACGACGGTGACATTCAGCGGGTGCCAGGGTCCCGGCGCCTGCAAGCTCGACATCTCACGGTGACCGGGTCGAGGCTGCTCGCAGCGGTCGTCGCGCTATCGGTCGTCGTGGTGCTCGAACTGGTTGCCGGCCCCACCCTGCGGCCCGCGCCCTCGGTTCCCGGCGGCGGCTGCCGTCCTCGCCATCCCCGGCGTTGCCGCCATGATCCAGCGAGCCCAGGCGGATCCGACCGAGATCACCCAGGTCGCGGCCGCCTCGCACCCCTACGCACCACTGGCCCTGTCCGCCCATGCCACCCTCGACGCGCTCCTGCTGCTGGCGGTGGTCACCGGGGGCCTGGCGCGCCTGGGGGCGGACCGCAACGTCACCCGTGCGGTGCGCAACGCGTCCTTCGCCGGCAGCTTCGCCGTCCTGCTGGCCGCCATGGTGGTCGCCGTCGCCGCCATCGGGCGGTTGCGCTACCTCGCCGCGCTGTACCTGAGCCCGCCCGTCGGCACGCTCAGCTACCTGCTGCTTTACGGCACCTTCTCCCGCCGGCGGTCCCTGCTCGTGCTGTCGGTTCTCCTGGCGCTGAAGGTCGCGGCCCTCCTTGCGTTCTACGTGGGCACCGGCGGGCCCCGGGCGCCGGTGCCGGGTGCCGTGGCCGGCCTGGCCCTCACGTCCCTGGCCGCCAGCGTGGTCACCGCCGTCTGCTACTCGTGGGCGCCGGTCAGCCTGGCCCCGATCACCGACGCCGTCGCCGCGGCCACGGTGGCGCTGGGCGCGGTGGTTTGGGCCGCAGTTGCAGTGAGCAACACGATGGCCGCCTGACATGACGAAGATCCCGCCGCGGGGCCACCCGACCGCAGGACCGTCGGACCGCCGGACCCGCGGAGACGGACGCCAGTCCAAGAGCAGCCGGGGCTGAGGGACTCTATATCCAGCCCGCTGGCGGGCCGACTGGGCCGCCTCGATGCGGTTGCGGGTGCCCGCCTTCTGGATGGCCGACGAGAGGCAGTTGCGCACCGTGCTCTTGGACAGGCCTGCCGCCGATCAGGAGTCGAGTTGGCCAGTCGCCGCGTATCACACGCGTCCGACTATGTACCTCGGGCCCCGCCGAGGAATAGAGCGGAAGCTCCGCACTTGCGTAGGACATTTGTCCCATCGCGGGGCGCTCGGCCCGCCCCTCCCAAGCCGGAGCAACCACAGTGCCTGCTTCCTGCTGCAAAGTGACGTAGGACGGTCGTTTGGCAGCACTTTGGCCCTGTAGATGCCGTCAACCAGAGACGTGCCGCCTAGGCCGGTCCTATCCCCCTGCCCTCCGTCATTCGTCGAAGTCCATGAAGGCAACGTCACCAGCGAATTCTGCCACATCGGGTGTCGGGGGACCGTGGACGAAGCGCGAGACCAAGGCGAGGACCAGGTCTTGGTCCTCCGGCGAGAGCTGGGCGAACGCGCCCACGAGCTTCTCGAACCTGGGGTTTGGAGATCTGTCGCTCACTGGTCGGGAAGGGGGGATTTGAACCCCCGGCCTCAGAGTCCCGAACGCTGCCACAACCGGATCTGCCGGACTGACCCGGACTGACCCGGACTGACCCGGACTGACCTGGTTGCTGGGACAGTGTTTGGCGTCGTTCTCGGACAAACTCGGTTGGAACGCGATGCGCATTGGACGAGGAGGGACTTGGTCTGTGTGCGCCGGGGACACGCCCGAAATCTACCGGGATTTCCACTGGCAACGGAGGAAATTCCCCGTTCGTCCCCTTATGGGCTTCGCCCCAGTCCGACGAGTCGTGTGGAGGTGACGTTCAGGTGGGGGGTGGGTCATGGGGGCTCGGGCGGATCTCTGGGTCAACCTATAACGGTGGCTTATTGACCGGAGGAGGCTCGAATTAGCTGAGCGGACGGGAAGGCCGAATCCTGAACGAACCGGTCAACTGCGTGCGCCGTGGCGATTGGACCCGCAAGGTCCGAGGGACAGGTTCGGCAACCGGGCTCCGCCTGTCGAGCCGTTCGGATAAAGTCCTCGTGCCAGTAGACGTGCGGGGAAGTCCGAATCACATTTGAGTGCAATGACGATACAGCGGTTCGGAGTCCCCTTGGCACGGCTTGGCTTGGTCACGGCGGCGGTGGTCGTCCCATCCGAAAAGGGGGCGGTCCAAGGCGTGGCGACCAACCGAACCCAAGTTGCCGGCGTTGCGGCTGAGTACGCGCTCTACCAGTAGATGTTCGACAGGGCCGTCGTTCAGGCGGGATAATGGGGGAACGATAATGAGTTCACACCGAGTGGGTTCACACCGAGTGGGTTCACACCGAGTGGGTTCACACCGAGTGGGTTCACACCGAGTGGGTTCACACCGAGTGGGTTCACACCGAGTGGGTTCACACCGAGTGGGTTCGCTCCGAGGCCGTTCGATTCGCATTTCGCGGTTGGCGGTCGTGATGGCCGTATCCGTGGTCGGGCTGGCGCTGGTCGGCGTCGGACCCGCGGGAGCGACCGGTGCGGCGACCAGCTTCCCCGTCCCCGCCTGCGGCCCATCGCTCAGCACCACCGTCACGCCCGGACCGGCGGGCACCCGGCTCCTGGCCTTCGACCCCATTGCGGCCAACAATGTGTGGGCCGTCGGCTCGGTAGGCATATCCCCTGCCACCAGCCAGATCGAACACTTTGACGGGACATCGTGGACGGTCTCGCCCGCCCCGAGCCTGCCCGGAGTGCTGTTCGCGGTGGCGTCGGTCAACGCCAACGACGTGTGGGCCGTCGGGCGGGGCGCGGGCGACTCCACGATTTCCGAGCACTGGAACGGCACCCAGTGGACGTCGGTGCCCATGCCAACTCCGCCGCCCCCGACGGGGGTCACCGGGTCCCTGGCGTTCCTGCAGGGCATCGCCATCCGCAGCACCAATGACATCTGGGCGGTGGGCACCGTCGGCGTCCGGGCCCATGAGAACGCGGTTCTGGACCACTGGGACGGCACGTCGTGGACGGCGTACCCGAACCCGCCGGCCAATGTCGAACTGCGTTACGCCAACATTGTCCCCGGCGGCGACATTTGGGCCGTGGGCGCGACCTATCTGCCTCAGAGCAACACGACCAACCTGGCGCTGCACTTCGACGGCACCACATGGCAGGCGGTCCCCACCCCGAACCCCTCGGCGTACCAGAACCTGCTGCACGGCGTGGTGGCCCTTTCGCCTACCGATGCCTGGGCGGTCGGCTTTGACGCCGATCCTGGCAGCACCATCGAAAGGGCCCAGAGCATGCACTGGGATGGGACTAGCTGGACGCTCGTCCCCATGGTTGTGCCCCTGACGGGCGTGAGCCGGCCCCGCCATGTCGTCGCCCTGTCCTCCTCCGATGTGTGGGCTACGGGCGACGACCAGGCCGGTGCCCTGGTCGAGCACTGGAATGGTAGGGCGTGGTCCATGGTTTCGGGGCCACAGGCGATCCCGCTGCCCTTCGCGATCGGCTCGCTTGGTGAGGGCCACGTTTGGATCTCGGGCAACAACAACGTGGTCGAGCAGGTCTGCCCCAGCCAGGTGAGCGACACCAGCATGGGTCAGACACCGATCCACACGGTCCAGGATCTGGCCACCGCCTGGCATGTGACTCTTTCGTCGACCAAAGCCCATTCGGTGACGGACGCCACGGGGTTGGGCCTGTTTGACTCCGGGTCCATCGCGCCCGGCGGCTCGTACCTGGTGTCGCTAGCGGGTGCCGGATGGTATACCGTGAAGGACACCCAGTCGACCGATACCGCCCGGGTCGGAGTGCCGGTGATCGTGTCGCCTGCGAACGGGACGACGTCGTCGTCGTTCACCATAAAGGCGGCGTCGCCCGACCTACCCTCCGGTCTGGTGGAAGATGTGCAGATCGAGCGGCCCCGGGCGACCACCTGGTTGCCGTGGAAGACCCTGACGTCGACCACCGGGTTTAGCGCTACGTTCACACCCGACGGTGGTGCGGGGAGTTACTCGTTCCGTTCTCGGACTCGAAATCCCGCCACCAAGGCCGCCACCGACTTCTCGCTCACGGCCACAATCACTGTTTCCCCCTGAGGGCCAGTCTCAGGGGGACTGCTGGAGTGGCTGGGGCGTCGTCGGTCGGTATTTGGCGTCTGGTGGCTGGATGGCGACCGATCGACAGGCTCCAAGGCCCGGACGACGCCCTGACCAGCCGATTTCCTGGTCGGGAAGGGGGGATTTGAACCCCCGGCCTCAGCGTCCCGAACGCTGCGCGCTAACCAAGCTGCGCTACTTCCCGGCAGCGGTGATGCTACCCGACGGCGCAACGAGGACCGGATTGGGTTTGTACGACTCGTCGTAGTAGTTCTCGCCGTCGAGCACCTTCTGGGTAGCCCGGCGCAGCCGGATCGGGTCGAGGGGCCGGATAATCCAACCCTCGGCGCCCGAGCGGCGGGCGAGGAAGACATCGGCCCGCCGATCCAGCAACATGATGACCTTGACATGCCCCAGTCGGCCCGCGCTTTCTTCCAACCGCAGGTCGACGCAGACGGCCATGCCGCCCATGTTGCCGATCTGGAAGTCGACAATGACCAGGTCAGGAGGCCGCCGGCGCACCGCCGGGCGCACCCGGGCGCCCGTGCTCACCATCCGGATCTTGGTGTCGGAGGTGGCCAGAACAGACCGCAATTGCTCCCGCACCCACTCGGCATCGCTCGCCACGAGGATCTCCGTCACAACGGCGAGGGTAGCGCTCGTCTTAGGATGGGTACCATCCGAGGCACGCAGGCTGTAATCCCCAGCCCCGCCCGGGGAGGACGTGTGCTGAACATCGAGCTCGATCACACCGATAACGGGCTCACCATTTGCCGACCGGTGGGCGAATTGGACGCCTTCACGGTCAGCCAGTTCCGTCAGACCTTGGCCGAGCTGGCCTCAAGTCCCCGCCTGCTCATCGACATGTCTGGCGTCCCGTTCGTCGATTCGGCCGGGCTCGGTGCCCTCATCGGGGGCATCCGCCGGGCTCGGGAACTGGGCGGCGACGTGGCGGTGGCCTGCAACCGCCCTACCCTCACCCGACTGCTGCGCACGACCGGCTTCGACCGCATCGTGACCGTGGCCGAGACGATCGAGGAAGCCGCGGCCGCCCTGCTACCGCGCGACGAGAGCAAGAACAACAACGCCGGCGACAACCACGATCACGGCTAGCGCTTAGCCGGCCAGCAGGTGGACCGCCACCTGGCGGAGCCCGTCGAGGTCGTGGACGTCATCGTCGAGCAGCGGGACCCGAACGACGGGCGCGGGCGCCACCTGACGGGTGAGGTTCTTCAGATACCGCTCCTCGCGCTCGGCGATGCCGTCGAGATCGCGCACGTTGGCGAGCAGGGCGAGCAGGGCCGAGGCCGACCGAACCGCTGATGCCTCGCTCGCTCGTCAGCACCGAGGGGACCGGGCCGAAGCGGGGATGCATCCGGTTGAGCACCAGGGCCTGCACCTCGATGTCGGACTCCTCCAGCCGCTCGGCGAAGAACAGTGCCTCTTGGATGGCGTCGCGCCTGGGCGCGGCCACCAGAACGAACGCCGTCAGCGGCTCCGACAGCAGCTCGAGGACCCGTTGCGCCCGGTCGCGGAAGCCCTGCTCCATCCCCTCGAAGGCGGTGAAAAAGTCGACCGCGTCCTTGACCACGTCGGATCCGACCACCTTGGCTACCGTCCGAAGGAAGGCCTGGGTCGCGACCCCCACCATCTTCATGTACGTCCGGGCGGGCATGATCAGCAGCCGGAATATGCGGTTGTCGAGGAAGCGGGTCAGCCGCCGGGGGGCGTCGAGGAAGTCGAGGGCGTTGCGGGTCGGTGGGGTGTCGACCACGATCAGGTCGAAACGGCCTTCGTCGTACAACTCGTGGAGCTTCTCCATCGCCATGTACTCCTGGGTGCCGGACAGGGCCCCTGCGATGTTGCGGTAGAGATGGTTGCTGAGGATGAGGGCCGCTTGCTCCTCGGACGAGGCATAGCGCGCCACCAAGTCGTCGAACGTCGTTTTGGTGTCGAGCATGAGGGCCCACAGCTCGCCGCGATCGGGCCAGTCGCCGGAGATCCGGCCGGGCTCGTTGGTGAGCGAGTCGAGCCCGAGGGCGTCCGCCAGCCGCTTGGCGGGGTCGATGGTCACCACGCAGGTGCGGCGGCCCAGTTGGGCGCCCGCCACCGCGATGGCGCCCGCCGCGGTCGTCTTGCCGACGCCGCCCGATCCGCAGCACACAATGATGGTGCGCTCCCGGATCAGTTCCTCGAGGCCCGGCGGCACCGATGCCGTACTCACGAAGAACCGCCCTCGGCGACAGGTGCCACCGCGTCGCCGCCGCCGTCGGTCCCGGCGTCCTCAGCACTCCCGGCGGCCGCCAGATACGGTGCGGGGAGCGTGCCCAGTGCCGCCGCCAGCGCGGTGGCGAGGACCTCGATCTCCGTCTCGCCCAACTCGGTCGTGAACAGGAACGGCAGGTGGAGCTGCGCCAGCGGCAGCGCCTCGGCCAGGCGTTCGGTCTGCTCGGCCTGGAGTTGCTGGCGGTGCGTGCGGAACCCCGCCGCCCGTCGCAGGCATTCGATCTCCTCGCCGGTGAGGGCCACGCCGGCTTCGGCCGCGGCCGAAGCCGGGTCGGCGGCCAGGTCGAGATGGGGGTACAGGCCGTTGACGACGACAGGCGTCAGATGCACGCCCACCTTGTCCTCCAAGCGGAACGCCGTCTCGACGACCTCGTTGACGGGTGTCTCCTCGGGCAGGGTGACCAACATGACCTGGCAACGGGTCGGATCGGTCAGCATCTCCAGCACATCGGCGGCCTGGGCCCGGATGGGACCGACGCTGACGGCATCCAGGAGCCCCTGGGCGCTGGCCAGAAACGTGAAGGCGTGGCCAGCCGCCGGCGCGTCCAGGATGATCAGGTCGGCGGCGCCCGCGGACCCGTTGGCCGAAGCCCGCTCGAGCTGCTTGACCTTGCCGAGGACGAGGATGTCCTTGATGCCCGGGGCGGCGGTGGCCACGACGTCGAGTGCTCCGCTGCTCGCCAGCCGCTTGGAGATCCTGGTCATCCCGTGATCGCTCAGGTACTCGAGGAGGGCGTCGTCCGGCGTCAGCGTCCGCGCCCGGATCTCCCCTTCACCAGGCGCGGAACCCTTGGCCAGGACGACCTCGTGGTAGGTCAAGGTACCGGTGTGGCCGAAGATGTTCCCGAGGCCGCTCTTGCCCTCCATGTCGATGATCAGAGCGTCGAGACCGGTGCGCGCCGCCATACGCGCCAGGGTTGCGGTGACGGTCGTCTTGCCGACTCCGCCCTTCCCGGCGACGATGAGTAGCCGGGCCTGAGCGCAAAACGCTCCTGGATCCAATCCGTCTCCTCCTGGAGGTCGTCATCCGCAGAGTAATCGTGGTCGTAAGCCTTGCCTTCGCTGTGGTCGGCCTGACGGCATTCGGCGCTCCCGGCACCGCCGCCACCGCCGCGGCCGCCCCGATCGGCCACATCGACGTGGTCCAGATCAACGGCCTCATCGATCCCATCCAGGTCGACTTCCTCGAGCGGGCCGTGACCGGTGCCGACCAGGGCCACGCGGTCGCGCTCGTCGTGCAGCTCAACAGCGGCGGCGGCGTCGTTTCCCCGGCCGTCCTGCAGCACCTGACTGCCGCCATCGCCGCCGCGCCGGTGCCGGTCGCCGTCTGGGTCGGCCCGAACGGCAGCCGGGCCCTCAATGCCGCTTTCGCCATCTTCCAGGCGGCGCCGCTTCGCGCCTTGGCGCCCGGGACCCGGGTCGGCCCGGCCTCGGGGCACACACTGAATGACCAGCAGGCGGCCACGGCCGGGGTAACGACGGTCACCCCGCAGCCCACCCTGGGCGATTTCATCGTCAACCTGGACGGGAAAACGGTCGGTGACCACGTGCTGCACACCGCCGAGGTCGTGAGGACCAACGGTCAGCCGCGCCGGCAGCCGACCGTGGCGGTCCGCTTCGAGAAGCTGAACCTCCTGCAGCAGTTGCTCCACACCGCGGCCAGTCCCTCGGTCGCCTACCTCATGGTGCTGATCGGGCTGCTGCTGATCATCATGGAGTTCTTTACCGCCGGCATCGGCATCGGCGCCTTCTGCGGCACCGGCGCGCTGATCCTGGCGTCGTACGGCCTCGGCGTGCTGCCCATCCGGATGTGGGCGTTGCTCCTCCTCGGCGCCGCCGTCTTCGGCTTCACGGTGGATCTGCAGGCCGGAGTGCCCCGGGCGTGGAGCGCATTCGGGGGCGTCTGCGTGGTGATCGGGTCCCTGTTCCTGTACCGGGGTGTCCACCCATCGGTGCTGGCCCTCGCCGCCGGAATCCTCGGGACGCCCCTGTTCATGGTGGCGGGCATGCCGGCCATGACCCGCGCCCGATTCTCGACGCCGACGATCGGTCGCCAGTCGTTGGTCGGGGAAATGGGCGTCGCATTGGCATCGGTGGAACCCGAGGGCACCGTGGAGGTGCGGGGGGCTCCGTGGCAGGCGCGCACGAATCGGGCCACGCCGATCAAGATGGGTGATCGGATCCGGGTGGTCGCCATCGACGGCCTACTGCTCGAGGTGGAACCGGAGACGGGCGGAGCGAAAGACGCCCATCACTGACGGCGCCCGTCGCCGCGCAGCCACATGAACCGCCCCCATGAAACCCCTCGTCTCTTGAGGCTGCTAGTCTCCGGCCCGGGTGGAGCTGCTTTCTTCGGGGCGCCACTATAGATAGATACCAGGACATTTCGGGGCAATCCTCCTGGTCGTTGACGCGCTCGCGATAGTTCACCCCTTGTTGCTCGTAGCAAAGGGGAGTACCTTTCCCGCGAGAAAGGGGGGGACCCTTTGAGTGTTCAGCGAGTAGACGAACTTTGGCAGGCGAAGGCTGCCTGCCGCGGGCCACACGCCTCGATCTTCTTTCCTCCGTCTCATTTCGAGCGTAAGGACGAGAAGGAGGCCCGTGAAGGCCGGGCCAAGGGCATCTGTGCCGCCTGTCCCGTGAAACGGGCCTGTCTCGAATACGCCCTGCGCATCCGTGAACCCCACGGGATCTGGGGTGGCCTGAACGAGGTCGAGCGCAAACAGCTGCTCGCCAGTTCCGTCAACTAAGCCGCTCGCCCCTCGGGTGGCGGCGGTTTGCCACCACCACACCCCTGCGACTTATCCTGTGCTTGCTGTGGCAAGCGCGGAGTCAGCCGACCATCTGGAGTGGCGGCGCACCAAAGTCGATGGGCGGGACGCGTTCTATGGGTCGGCGGGCGAAGGCCTCGCCGTCGTTGTTCCTTCACGGCTGGGCACTGGGCCAACGCTCCTACAAGCGGGCCCTGAAACGACTCGTCCACCTGGGGTGCCGTGTCTATGCGCCCGCGTTGCCCGGTTTCGGCGGGACACCCAACCTCCCCGACCCGGCCTCGTTCGATGCCTACGCCGAGTGGGTAGCCAAGTTCCTCGACGCCGTCGGGGTCGATGAGCCCGCCTTTGTCGCCGGGCACAGCTTCGGCGGGGGAGTGGCGATAAAGCTGGCGCACGACCACCCCGAGCGAGTCCGCTATCTGGTCCTCATCAACTCCGTCGGCGGCACGACCTGGTCCTGGAACAATCTCGTGCACGCCGTGGCGTCCCGGCCGCCGTGGACGTGGCCCTTTCAGCACCCCACCGATCTGGTCCCGCTGCGCTACATGCGCCGCATGCTGCCGATCATCGTGAACGACGCCGTTCCCAACCTGCTGCGCAACCCGCTCGGCCTGTGGAACGTCGTCAACCTGGTGCGCCGGTCCGACTTGCTCAGCGAACTTGAGGAGTTGAAGCGCCGCCAGCTTCCGGTGGTCGTGTTGTGGGGCGACCACGACACCGTCATCCCGAAGGCGTCGTTTGCCGCCCTCTGCCGGGCCATCGGTTCCGAGGGCGAGGTGGTCGAGGGCCGGCATTCCTGGCTGCTGGCCGATCCCGATGCCTTCGGATCGATCCTCACGAACTCGATTGCGGTCGCAAAACTGGCCGGTCGACTCGAGGCCGAAGAGCAGGAAGAAAAGGAGCAAAGTGGTCCCGCGCTGACCCGTCTCTGGGGGCACCGCTCGCTCGGAGAACGCCGGGAACCGTCTCCTTGAGGGTCAGGCGGTGGGACCTCCAAACGGTTCGGAGGTCACGCCAGAAGAACGGCACCACCGCGCCGATCACCACCACGAAGATCAGCCATGACACTGGTTGGTGTACGACGACGTAGGTGGTGGCCGACATCCGGTCGATCATCGCGATCGATATCGCGGACGACACGATCTGCTCGACGCCCCATGCGGCCGAACCGACCCGGCACAAACGGGCCAACCTGTCGTTGCCACTGTCGAGCCACGAGGCGGGCACGAGATCGCCGACCACCCGGCTGAGCAGCGGTTTTGCCGTCAAGGCGGAAACAACGAACACCGCACCCATCACCAGCGTGACCAGCGCGGGAGCCATCAGGTAGGCCCGCTCCGAGTGCATAGCCATGGCTACCGCGGTTCGCAGGACGAGGGTCGTCATGCCGATCACGAGCAGCCCGCTCGACCTTTTTCCCCGAGCGTGGCGCAGTCCCATGCACCCCGCGGTCCACACCAGGGCCAGGGCCAAGGCGCCGTTGACGCCCCACAGGGCCCGGCCGGTCACGAAGCAGGCTGTCGGTCCCAGGGTCGCTTCCAGCAGGTGAGGACCGGCGTGGCGCGTCACGTTGCGTACCGGCAGCAGCCATCGCACGACTCTGGTCAGGAAACCCATCCCGGCGAATATCGGCACCGAGGAGGGGTTTCTTGCCTCCCCTTCTTCAGTTACCGGACAGGAAGGCGCGGTCCGCCGATTCGCAGGTCGCCACGACGGCGGGTTACCCCGGTGGCGTCCAGCTGGGCCAGCAGGGGAAGGACGTGCTTGCGGGTGACGCCGAGAGCGGTTCTGACATCGGCCACGGTGACCCCGTCGGGGTTGTCGGCCAGCAACCGGGCCACGACAAGCGCCGCGTCGTCGACGGCCTCGGCGCTGAAGTGAACGCCGTCGCGCTCGATGACAAGGCCCCGCCGGACGAGCTCCCGGACGACCACCCGGTCGACACCGTCAGCGGGCGGCGGCGCCCAGGGCGACGCTCGCAGCGCGGCCAGCCACGGGTCTTCCGCCAGCGACTGGCCGGCCGCGGCCGGCGCCGCCCGCCCCGCCGGCCAGGCGCGCCCGGCGTCGATCACCACCCGGTCGGACAGGCCGGCGACGACCGCCCGCTGCCGGGGACCGAGTGTCGCGACATCGAGGCCGAGGGTCCCGGCACCAGCCACGGCCGTCACGACGGACTCCTCGGCGGCAGCGAGGGCGTCGGGGGAGACGACCCAGACGCCGACCGTTGCCGGGCGGCGCTCGCCGGTCAGGCGTTCGAGGAGCGAAGCGTCGATCCAGCCCCGCTCGGCGATCACCCGTTCCACTGATCGCGATGGGCGGGCCTTCGACGCCGCCAGCACCGGCGCCACGTCGAGGATCTCGCCGCCCCCGACGGTCTCCGAGCGGCCGCTCTCGCGCAGCACGAAGCGGTCGCCGGGCAGGAGGGGGACCGCCACCGGCAGGTGGCAGCGCACCAGGCCCCACTCGCCAGGGTTGATGGTGGCGCTACCGAGGACCCGCACCTGGGCCGGGTATTCGCCCGATCCCACGTAGAGCAGGTAGGCGCCCCGGCGGGAGACGTCGTGGTCGAGCGACGGCAGTACCTTGAGCGAGGCGTCGAGGTTCGTCGTCGGCGCCCACTGACCACCTCGCACCAGGGCGTCGCCGCGACCCACGTCGTCGTGGTGGACACCGGTGAGGTTGACCGCCACGCGCTGCCCCGGGCCAACCCGGGTCTGGGGCCGCTGATGGCTCTGGAGGCCCCGTACCCGCACCGGTGTTGCCTGGCCCCCCTTGGCCGCGGTCGTGACGATCATCTCGTCGTCGAGCGCCACGACGCCACCGGTGAGCGTCCCCGTGACCACCGTGCCCGAGCCCTTGGCCGCGAACGACCGGTCGACCCAGAGCCGGGGTCGGTCCCGATCGGCGGAGGTGGGCGTGGTCGCGAGCAACTCGTCGATGGCGGCGCGCAGGTCGTCGAGGCCCAAGCCGGTCGGCGCGTCAACCCCGATGATGGGCGCCCCCTCGAGGAAGGTCCCTGCGACATGGTCGCCCACCTCGAGGGCGGCCAGCTCCTGCCACTCCTGGTCGACCAGGCCCACTTTGGTCAAGGCGATCACACCGTGGCTGATGCCGAGGAGCTCGAGGATGCGGAGGTGCTCCTCGGACTGTGGCTTCCAGGCCTCGGTCGCGGCCACGACGAACAGGCAGGCGTCGACGGCGCCGACACCGGCCAGCATGTTGCGGATGAAGCGGACGTGGCCGGGCACGTCCACGAACGCCACCCCCCGCCCCGACGGCAGGGTGGCCCAGGCGAAGCCGAGATCGATCGTCAAGCCCCGGGCCTTCTCCTCGGCGAAGCGGTCGGGGTCCATGCCGGTGAGGGCGAGGACCAGGGTGGACTTGCCGTGGTCGACGTGGCCCGCGGTGGCGATGACGTGCATGACGGTGGCGGCAGGCCCGCTCAGCCCGCCGGGCGGCTGCGCCGCCGGGGCGGCCCGGGCGGCAACGACCGCGGCCAGCGCTTTGGCGACCATGGCGTCGTCGATCGGGTCGACGGTGCGCAGGTCGCAGATCGTGGCCCCGTCGTGGGCCCGGGCGACGATCGGCAGCTCCCAGGCCCGCAACGCCGCGGTGTGGTCGCCTTCCAGGCGCACGCCGGCCGACGGGATCTCGGTGCCCGGGAGGGACCCCCCGCCCGGGACGCTGGCGCACTCAGTCACCGCGATCTCGAGTCCCGCGGAGCTGCCCGCGGCGTCGACGACGGCCCCGGCCCGGCGCCGGAGGTCGGCCACCGAGGTGGTGGCCATGGCCCAGAAGGGAAGCGCCGCCAGGTCGCGCCGGAGATAGGCCAGCGCCGTCGCCTGCAGGGATTCGAGCACCAACCCGCCGGGGCGTACCGCCCGGGTCAAGGGATGGTCGGCGCAGCGCTCTACCAGATCCCTGCGCCCCGCGATCACACCCGCCTGGGGGCCGCCGAGCAGCTTGTCGCCGGAGAACGTGACCAGGGCGGCGCCCGCGGCCAGAGCCTGGCGGGCGGCGGGCTCGCCCTGGAGCCACCCGGGGGGCCCTCCCGGCAGCCACGGAGTGGTGGCGTCGAGGAGACCGGAGCCGATGTCGGCGATCACGGTCGGTCCCAGCGCGGCCAGCTCGGCGATGGCAGCAGTGGCGGTGAAGCCCACGATGCGGTAGTTCGACTGATGAACTTTCAATATGACGGGTTGCGGCCCCCCGTCGCGCACGGCGGCGGCGTAGTCGCCGACGCGCGTGCGGTTGGTCGTGCCCACCTCGACCAACCGGGCGCCCGACGCCGCCAGCACCTCGGGGATGCGGAATCCGCCGCCGATCTCGACCAGCTCGCCCCGGCTGACGATGACCTCACCACCGCCGCCCGCCAAGGCGGTGATGGCCACCAGCACGGCGGCGGCGCCGTTGTTGACGACGAGCGCCGCCTCCGCGCCGGCGGCTCGTGCCAGGAGGCCGGCGGCATGGCGCTGGCGCGATCCCCGCCGGCCGGTCGCTAAGTCGAACTCGACGTTGGAGTATCGCGTCGGGCGGCACTCATGCCCGGCGGCCGCATGCGGCGCCCGCCCGAGGTTGGTGTGCAGCAACAC
Source organism: uncultured Actinomycetota bacterium (assembly GCA_963851105.1). Taxonomy (GTDB): domain Bacteria; phylum Actinomycetota; class Acidimicrobiia; order Acidimicrobiales; family Palsa-688; genus DATARN01. Next base: position 689,140 of record CAWKNP010000008.1, on the reverse strand, counting down.
CCCGGTGGCGTTGACGACCGGCCGGAGGAGGGCGCCGGCCACTGCCTCCGCCTCACGACGCGCCGCCGCCGGGTCTCCCGCCGCGATGGCCGTCCGGGCGGCGTCGACGAGCAGGGGGTGGGGGAGATCGATGTCGGCCAGGGACCGGGCCAGGGCGTCGACCGACGGCGGGCGCGGGCGGCTCGGCACAGCTGCGAGCCTATTGGGGCTTCGGTGGCGGTGGCTCCCCGGGGCGGACCGCGCTCACCGAGAGGGCATCGCCGCGCGAAGCTTCCTGGCAAATGCTCCCCCGCCCGGCCCGGCTCCTCCTCGACTCGGTCCTCCTGCTGGTCACCGTCTCCATCGGGGTCCCGGTGGCGGTGGTCGTGACAATCCTCGGTTCGCTCATCTTTCTGCCGTTGCCCGCCACCATCCCGGCACCGAAGCCGATCGTCGCCATCGCTCCGAGCCAGGTCTTCGACCGCAACGGCAACCTGATCGCCACCTTCCAGCAGTTCGACCAGCGCATTCCGGTGACCGAGAAGGACATCCCGACGGTGCTCAAGGAGGCCGTCGTCTCCGTCGAGGACCGCAACTTCTACAAGCACGGCGGCGTCGATATCCGGGGCAGCTTCCGCGCGCTGTTCGCCGACATCAACGGGAAGTCCCTCCAGGGCGGGTCCACGATCACCCAGCAGTACGTGAAGCTGACCTACACCAACGGGCAGCGGAACCTGACGCGCAAGATCAAAGAGGCGATCCTCGCCAGCAAGCTGGACCGGGCCAGCTCGAAAGACGAGATCCTCTTCCAATACCTCAACACGATCTATTTCGGCGACGGGGGCTACGGCGTCGGAGCCGCCTCGGAGAACTACTTCCGCATCCCGGTCAGCCAGGTTTCCCTTTCCCAGGCGGCGATGCTGGCGGGTTTGATCGCGGCCCCCGGTATTTGGGCGCCCCGCGAGAACCCGGGGATGGCCGAGGAACGCCGCCAGCTGGTGCTCGACAAGATGCTGGAGCAGGGCTACATCACCCAGGCCGCCCACGACGAGGCCAGCGGCGAGGTGGTCACCAACCAGGTGGCGGGCCAGGATCCCCAGCCCGGTACGACCAACGTCTTCCCGCCGAAGCAGGAGAAGCCGCAGTACCCGGCGTTCGTCGACTACCTCCAGCGCTACCTGCTGCAGAAGTTCGGCCACGACCTCGTCTATCAAGGCGGGCTCCGGGTGCAGACGACATTGGACCCCGCCGTGCAAGCCGAGGCCGATGCCTCAATCCAGGCCTCGCTCAAGGGCACCAAGGAGCCCCTCGAGATGGCACTGGCCACCGTCGAGCCCCAGACAGGGTTCGTCGACGCCCTGGTGGGCGGGCGCGACTTCGGCGGGGCGGGACCGTACTCCCAGGTCAACCTGGCGCTGGGGGGCTGCGAAACCAAGCCGGCGCCGACGGTGACCGTCGAGGTCGCGGCCAATTGCTGGGACGGTACCTACATCACCAGCAACACCGGTGTCGCGGGCCGCCAACCGGGGTCCGCGTGGAAGCCGTTCGTGCTGGCCACCGCCCTGGCCGAGGGCATCCCCCCGTCCAAGGTCTACTCCGCGCCCCGCGTCTACACCATCCCCAACTGCCGGGCGAGCGCGACCAATCCCTGCACCATCTCGAACAACGAGGGCGAGGGTGGCGGCAGCGCCGACATCCGCCACGCCACCTGGGCATCGATCAACACCGTCTACGCCCAGATCGTCCGCGATGTGGGTTGCGTCCAGACCGCCCAGATGGCCCAGAAGCTCGGGATCACCTCCGCCTGGTACAGCTCGCAGGTCCACACCTGCAGCGGCGCCTACGCCCTCGGTGAGGTCGGGGTGTCCCCGCTCGACATGGCTTCGGCGTACGGCGTGTTCGACAACCACGGGCTGCGGGCCACGCCGACCCCAGTCCTCAAGATCATCGACGGGTCCGGCAAGGTCCTGGTCGACAACATTTCCAAGGCGCCCGCCTCGTCGCAGATCATCGACTCCGTGATCGCCGACAACGTGACCGACGTCCTCCGCGGCGTGATCACCTCCGGAACCGGTACCGGTGCCAACATCGGACGCCCGGCGGCCGGCAAGACCGGTACGACCAGCAAGTTCACCAACGCCTGGTTCGTGGGCTACACCCCGGCGCGGTCGACGGCGGTGTGGATGGGCTACGCCAACAACCAGTCCACGACGCTCAACCTCCCAGGTGTCGGCAACGTCTTCGGGGGCACCATCCCCGCTTCCACCTGGAAGAGCTTCATGACCCAGGCCCTGGCCAAGGTCGCGCCGACCGATTTCAGCCAGCCGCCGCCGCTCACGTCGCTCGTCGACCAGTTGAACGCCCAAAAGCGCGGCGGGATCAACGCCGGGGCCTACACCCCGCCCGCCGATACGCCGCTCGGGGGCCCCTATGTCGTCGGCCCGGTGGCGCCCAATGCCATTCCCCCGCCTTCGACCACATCGACGACGGCACCGCCGCTGTTCGTACCGCCGACGACGAGCACCACGCTCAAACGTTGATCAGCCGTGCGCCCCCGGCGAGGACAGCGTGCCGTTAGGGCAGCTGAGCACGCGGTTGCAGGCGGTACGCACGAGGGGCGCGAACCACACCGAATCGGACGTGAAGTTGAGCGGGGCGTAGCCCCGCGACGCCACCGCGACGACCAGGCCATCGACGTTGACGATCGGGCCGCCCTGGAAGGCGGTGCCCACCGGCGAGGTGTGCTGGATACCGGCGGCCGAGACGTCGGTCACCGTCCCCTGGGTTGCCTGGGCGCCGAGGGAACCGATGCCCGCCACGCTGAACACCCGGTCGCCGATCTGGGGTTCGGGCGACACGGGCGCCGGCTGGACGGTCGCCGTGTTGCCCTTGGGCAGGATGATGAGGGCGAGGTCGGTGGTCGGATCCCAGTTGAACACCTGAACCGTGGTGGTGGTGCCCCCCTGGCGGACGGTGACCGGAGGCCCGGGCTTCTTGGTCGCGGCCGCGATCGTCGTGTAGGACGTGATGAGCAGCGTTTGCGACGAGTCCGAGGCGATGGCGAATGCCGATCCGACCGAGGGCTGGCCGCTCTGATCGAGCGTCGAGACGAAGAACATCGACGGCGCCAGCTTCTTGTCCAGGTTCTGCAGGGTGCTACCACTGGCGGCCAGCGCCGGCCCGAGCTCCTTGTCGATCTCCGCTTTGGCCTTGGCCGCCTGGTTGGCCAGGTCGCCCTGGGCGCTCTGGAACTCCTTCTGGTAGGTGTTGATCAACGTGTTGACCCGATCATTGGTCTTCTGGATCCGGTACTCGTAATACGAGTAGAGGATGGCGCCACTGAAGGCGGCTCCGATCGAGGCGGACAACACGATCGCCGCCATACCGATCGCCGTTCGGGGGACCAATCGCTCGCGGATGGAACGGTTTGCGGTCCGGTTCACCTTGGTGTCCCCATTCGCCAACGGTAACTCCCCGGCGCGGCAGGCACCGAGGCGCGCCGGCCGGTCGGTGGAAACGGCGCCGAGGTCGGAACCGGCAGCCGCTGCTGTCCGGCGGCCGCCTCAGCCGGCGGGCAGGGAAGCGTCGTGACCGCGCAGTGCGTCGTCGACGGCTTCGAGCAGCCGGGCCGTGCAGTCCTGCATCTCAACCACCGGCACCGCCTCCATCACCGCGTCGGCAAGGGCCGCGAAGGCGGCTGCGACCGCCCCGGTACCGAGCGCCGCGGGCTCGCCGATGTCGCCTCCCGCCGAGACTCCCGCCTCAAGGGGGATCCGGCCGAGCAGGGGGGCCCCGATCTCTTCGGCCAGGCGAGCCCCGCCGCCACTGCCGAACAACTCGTAGGTGGTGCCATGCTCGCAGGTGAAGCCGCTCATGTTCTCGACCACGCCGACCACCCGCAGGTAGCCCTTGCGGGCCATGTCGGCGGCCCGCACGGCGACCTTCTGGGCGGCCAGGGCGGGGGTGGTCACGATGATCATCTCGGTGCGGGGCAGCATCCGGGCCAGGCCCATCTGGATGTCGCCGGTCCCCGGCGGCATGTCGACCAACAAGTAGTCGAGGTCCCCCCAGACGGCGTCTTCCAAGAAGTGCTGCACGGCGCGGTTGAGCATCAGCCCCCGCCACATGATCGCCTCGTCCTCGGGCGACAGGAAACCCATCGACAGCACTTTGACCACGCCCGCGCCAAACCGTTTCTCGATCGGGCGCATCTTGGGGCGCTTCGGATCGGCCTCATTGGCCTCGGCCGAGATCTGGCCTTCTATTCCCAGCATGCGGGGAACGGAGAAGCCGGCAATGTCGGCGTCGAGCAATCCGACGGTGTAGCCCCGGGTGGCCAGGGTGGCGGCCAGGTTCACGGTGACCGAGCTCTTACCGACCCCCCCTTTCCCCGAGGAAATGGCGACGACCCTCGTCCGGCCGGGGATATCGGTGAGCGGCGCGTTCTCCCGGACCTTCCAGCGGGCCCGGGCCATGACCGCCGACTTGGCCTCGCGTGACATCTCGCTGGTCCGGACGTGCACCTTGGTCACGCCCGGCAGGCTCCCCACCCGGCTGGTCGTGTCGCGCTGCAGCTGGGCCCGCAGCGGGCAGCCCGCGGTCGTGAGGGCCAGGTGCACCGTCACGTCGCCGTCGTCAGCGATGTCGGCGCTCAGGTACATGCCGAGGTCGACGACGTTGTCGCCCAGTTCGGGGTCGATGACGCCGCGCATGGCCCCCTCGACGGCTTCGGGGGAGGGCAATATCGGCACAAGCGGGATACTACCGGCGAGGCCCGGTAATATTGGCGTTCGTGGATCGATTGCCGGTGTTCAAGGCCCTGGGCGACAACACCCGCTACGCCATCTACCTGGAGCTGGCCCGCTCGGAGGTGCCGCTGTCGACCACCGAGATCGCCGACAGCCTCGACCTGCACCCCAACACCGTGCGGCCCCATCTGGAGCGCATGCGTGAGGTCGGCCTCCTCGAGGTCGATGCCGACAGCCGGGGTACCGTCGGCCGCCCCCAGCACCGCTGGTCGCTGGCGCCCGACGCCCCGTCGCTCGGCCTCGAACCGTCGGGATTCCGGCTGCTGGCCCGCCTGCTGGCCGGAGTGGCGGCGGTCGTGGGGCCCAACGCCGAGCTGGTGGCCGAGGCGGGCCGGGCCGAAGGCCTCCGCGCCGGCGCCCAGCGCGCCGCCGCCGGCACCCAGTCCTGCCTGGAGGCGCTGGTCGATGAGCTGGCAGACCTGGGTTTCGATCCCGCGGTCGGTGAGGACGGCCTCGTCACCACCGTCGCCTTCGCCAGCTGCCCGTTCCGGGAGGTTGCGACCGAGTTTCCCGCCCTGGTGTGCCACCTGCACCGGGGCATCGTCGAGGGCATCGTGGCCGGGGTGCCCAATGCCGAAGTTGTGGTAGGGCACTTCGCCACGCTCGAAGACCGAGATCCCTGCCATGTTGACCTGCTCAGCCGATAGCATGACCGCTAGTCACTCGTTTTCTGGAGGCGAACTGTGAGCACCACCGAAGAGACCCGCACCACCACCATCAGCCTCACCGACGCCGCGATCGCCAAGGTCGGCGAGCTGGTGAAGCAGGAGGGCAACCCGGAACTGGCTCTTCGCGTCGCAGTTCGTCCCGGCGGTTGCTCGGGCTACAGCTACGAGATGTTCTTCGACAGCGAGTTCGCGGCCGATGACCTGGTATCGCAGTACGGCGATGTAAAGGTTGTCGTCGACCCGGCGAGCGCCCCGCTCATCATGGGCGCCACGCTCGACTTCAAGGACGGTCTTCAGGGCGCCGGCTTCTCGATCAACAACCCCAATGCCCAGCGCAGCTGCGGCTGCGGCCAGTCCTTCAGCTAATCCGCTGCGGGTAATCCCCCGGTAGGTACGCGCCCGTCGCCCGCCACCCGTCGTCGCGGGTGGCGGGCGTTTGGCATTCCTCCTCGACTTTGGCGTGTCTTGTCCTCTGTCGCGCCCCGGAAGCGCCGTCAAAACCTGGCCGGCGGGGGCCCGGCTCTGTCTTGCCGGTGCTGGCTAGCCAACCAGGCGGGTAAGGCCCGCGGTGACCTCGGCGCGGCCGAAAAGGCCGTCGAGGCGCTCGACCACGGTGCCCTTGGCATCAGCCAGGAATAGCAGCGGCTCCGACTGCAGGTGGTAGGCGAGCACCGCCGGGGTGTTGGGGGCATTGCGGGACAAGGCGGTGAAAATCTCGCTGTGGACGACGGTGATCCTGGTACCGAAGGACGCGGCGGCGTGGACCAGGGTGTCGAGGACAGGCCCGCAGGTCGCCGTCTCGCACAGTGCCGGCGTGGCGAACATGAGGGCGATCGGGGTGTGCGTCTCGATGGCGGCATCGAGGCTGATCTCGTGGAACGGGCAATTCGGTGTCAGGGTGCAGATGGGATTGACCCCGCGGGCGTCGGCCTTGGTCGGCGTCGGCGTGGAGATCAGCGGCTGGCCGGCACGGGGGATCATGGCGTCGCGCTGGTCGATCGCCACGACCGGTGAGTCGGCGCTCTGGCCCTGGTGGGTGACCCGCAGCCAGTAGGTCCCGGGCTTGGGGAACTGGTAGCTCGTCGACAGGTACGTGCTCGCCGACGCGCCGGTATCGGCGTGGACGTCGACGGCGACGGCCGGGCCGAAGTGCTTGTCGTCGGGCCCGAACTGCAGCGTCACCGACCCGGGCGCGGGCGCCAGGAACCCGGACTTGCCGCTCAGGACGAACGCCACTCGCTGGTCGACGCCGGCCACGAACACCGAGACCGCCTGGCCGGACGAGCCGTCGACGGCTCCCGATGTCAGCAGGAGATTGAGTTGGGCGGCGTTGCCGGCGCCCACGTGGATGACCCCGCTGCTCTTGCTGCAGGCGGCAGCACCTACGGCGGTGGCCGCGCCGACTACGCCGGCCAGGAAGCTGCGACGGGTGAAACCGGCATCCACCGGGGCGAACCTACTCTCGGGTGGTGGCATTGGCACTGCAGGTCGACGGCAGCGCGGTCGAGGTCCCCGACGACGGGTCCTCCCTGCTCGAGGTGCTGCGCGACCATCTCGGGCTGCGCGCCGCCAAGGACGGATGCAGTCCTCAGGGTCAATGCGGTTGTTGCACGGTCCTGGTGGACGGGAGCCCCCGGGTGGCCTGCGTGACTCCGGCGAGGCGGGTGGCGGGGCGGGCCATAACCACGCTCGACGGGTTGCCGGAAGAGACCCGGCAGCGGTGGGCCGACGCCTTCTGCGCCACCGGGGCCAGCCAGTGCGGCTACTGCACCCCGGGCATCGTGGTGCGGCTGGCCGCCGCCAACGCCGGCGGTGTGGTCGACGAAGCCGTCACCTCCCGGCTACTGCTGGCGCACCTGTGCCGCTGCACCGGGTGGCGGAGCATTGTCGAGGCTGCCGCCACCTTGCCCTCGCCGCCCGGGGACCGGGACCTTTCGGCGGCTTCGTTACGGGCGACCATCGAGGGGGGCTCGCCCCAGCAGGTGGGGTTGGGCGTTGCCTTCGGCCGGGGAGGATTTGCCGACGACCAGGCGCCTTCGGGTGCCCTGGTGGCGGTCCCCGATGGCGGCGGTGGGTGGGCTGTCGGTGAATCGCTGACCGAGGCCCGAGCGGCGGCCGGGAAGGTCCCGGGACGGCGCAGCGGAGTGGCCCTCGGCCACCCCTTGTCACTGCCTTCGGGCGCATGGGACGCAACCTTGCGGACTACGTGGGTGGAACCGGCCTACGTCGAGACCGACGCCTCGTGGTGCCTGCCGGGAAGCGTGCCCGCGACGCCGCTCGGCAACGGCGGCGCCTTTGGAGCGAAGGTGGCCAGTCCCGCTCCCGCCGCCGCCCGCCGCCTCGCCGACCAGTACCGTCGGCCGGTGCGGGTGCTCCTCTCCCGGGAGGACACGGTCCTGCTTGGCCCGAAACGCCCCCCGATCGCGGGCGGCGCCTGTGCCGACGGAACCGGCGTCATTCGGGTGGCGCGGACGCCGGGGGTTGCCGACGCCATCGCGGCGGTGGCCCCCGGCCTGGTTGTGGAAGAGGTCGATGTCGCCGGACCGCCGACCTCTGTCGCCCTGCGGGGCGCCGGCTGGGTCGAGGCGGCCGTCCTCCTCGCCGGCGCTGCCTGCGCTCGCGGCGGGATCTCGCAGCCCGTGACCGTCACGTCGCCCGCCGGCGGGCGGGCCACCGCCGAGGTCTCCGTTGACGCATCGGGCCGTCCCACCAGGGTCCGGGTCGAGGTCTGCTGCGGCGTACCGCTCGACGAGATCGTCCTGCGCTCCTACGCCCTCGGTGCTGCCCATATGGCGCTCGGCTGGGTCTGCAGCGAGGGCATCGCGGTCGATGATGCCGGCGTGGCCCAGGACCTGACGATGCGCTCGTTCGGGGTACTGCGCTCGATCGACACCCCGCCCATCGAGGTAACGATCGCGCCGTCGAGCGACGATCCCGTCAACGGCAGCGACGCCGTCTTCGCGGCGGTGGCCGCGGCCACGTGGATCGCCCAGGGGCTACCCGGGGACTGGCCGACCATGCGGGGCCAGTTCGCCTAACGCCGCCGGGGCTGCTCCGGAAACGCCATCACTGTCGCTTCCTTTGGACGGATTGGCTGATTGGACCATCCCATCGGCCCCGGGACAGGCCCGCTAGGGTGCTGGCCTGCATGGTTGTTGTCACCAACGAGTCACCGAAGCCGCTCGGCCCCTACACGCCCGTCGTTCGAGCCGGAGAATGGCTTATCTGCAGCGGACAGCTAGGAACGGCGCAAGGCCTTCTGGTGGAAGGCCTGGCCGCCCAGGTCACCCAAGCGCTGGCCAACGCCGAGACGCTCCTGCAGTCCGAGGGAGCCGCGCTGAGCGACGTGGTCAAGACGACCGTGTTTCTCACCGACATCGAGAACTTTGCCGCAATGAACGACGCCTACCTGGCCGCCTTCGGCGACCATCGCCCCGCCCGCTCGGCGGTCGCCGTGGTCGCGCTCCCGTTGGGAGCCGCCGTCGAAATCGAGGTGTGGGCTTACGTGAATTCGGGAAGGTCTGCGTCGTGATCATCGGAGCACTTGTCCTCGCCGTAATCATCGTTTTCGCTCTGCCGATCGTCTTTCTCATGAGCGGGTCCCTCGGAGCCATCACCATGGGCTACCTGCTGAAGGAAAATGCAGAAACTGTCCACGCCGGCAGCGAGCTGATCGAGACCAACCATTGACGAAGGGGGCTCTGCCCCCCTCGACCCCCCTACTGCGTCGTGTCGGCTGCGCCGACGCCTTCCTCTTGTTCCGACCGACGATCTCGCTCCGCTCGCCGTCATTCGGTCGGTCACCCGGTCCTTCGGATCGGGGTGACCGAGCCCCCCGTACGCCTGGGCCGGGTTACCGAACCCCTACGTTTGCGTCTCGCCTCGACCCGTGAACGGTATGGGCTGGTGGGGGGGCCTGTTGTGTCCACGGTTCGTCATTGCCGACCGAACCCTGACGGCCCGCGCCGGACCCGTGAACGGTATGGGCTGCTGGGTGGGCCTGTTGTGTTCACGGTTCGTCAGGATCGTCCGAACCCTGACGGCCCGCGCCGGACCCGTGAACGGTATGGGCTGCTGGGTGGGCCTGTTGTGTTCACGGTTCGTCAGGATCGTCCGAACCCCGGCGGCCGCGCCGGACCGGTGAACGGTAGGGGCTGCTGGGTGGGCCTGTTGTGTTCACGGTTGGGTCCCACCGCCGGGGATGTTGCCGGTCAGATGCCCCAGCGGCTTTGGCCGAAGCGGTAGCCGACCGAGCGGACCGTGGAGATCAGGCTGGCGTGTTCCTCGCCCAGCTTGGCCCGAAGGCGCCGGATGTGGACGTCCACCGTCCTCGCCCCGCCGTAGTACTCGTAACCCCATACCCGGCTAAGCAGGGTTTCCCGGGTGAAGACCTTGCCGGGGTGGGTGGCCAGAAACTTCAACAGCTCGTACTCCATGTAGGTCAGGTCGAGGGGCCGCCCGCCCACCGCCGCCTGGTACGTCTCGAGATTCAGTACCAGTGGCCCGTACTCGACCAGCTCCGGCCGGGTGCCACGACCGGTGCGCCAGAAGAGGTGGGCCAAGCGGGCCTCGAGTTCGCGAGCGTGGAACGGGGCTAGGCAGAAGTCGTCGAATAGGTCCTCCCGCAGCTCGAGCTCGGCCAGCTGGGAGCCCGTGGCGAGCAGCAGGACCGGTTCGAAGGGCAAATCCCGTTTGCGCAGTGCCCGGCACAGCGCGAAGGCCCCTTCGGGGTCCTCGTCGGCGCCGATGATGGCGCCGGACCAACCGTCTTCCGGTTCCAACCGGTCCGCAGCCTCGGTCGACCCGGCCGCCTTCCAGGGATAGCCCGCCAGGTCGAGCGCCTGGGCCAACGCAGGCGGCGCCGGGTCGGGGAAGATGAGGAGCGGCTCCATAGATTTGATCGGGCGCGGCGTTACAGTGACGTCAAGTATCGGCGCAACTCGAATGGAGTCACCTCGGCCTTGTAGTCGGCCCATTCCGCCCGCTTGTTGCGGATGAACCATTCGAAGACATGCTCGCCGAGAGCCTCGGCCATGAGCTCGGAGTTCTCCATGGTCCTGATGGCGTCCGACAATGAGCCGGGCAGTGACTCGATTCCCTCGGCCAGACGCTCCTCGGTCGTCAGCTCGTAGAGGTTGGCGGCCGCCTCAGGCGGCAGCTCGTACGCCCCGTCGATCCCCGCCAGCCCGGCGGTCAGCATCACGGCAAATGCCAGGTAGGGGTTGGCCGACGAGTCGGCGGCGCGATACTCGATCCTCGTCGACTCCTTTTTCCCGCGTTTGGTCGGAGGCACCCGCACGAGCGCCGAGCGGTTGTTGCGCGCCCAGGAGATGTACGTCGGCGCCTCGTAGCCGACGATCAACCGTTTGTAGGAGTTGACCCACTGGTTGGTGACCGCCGTGATCTCGTGGGCGTGGCGCAGCAGGCCGGCGATGAAGCGCTTGCCGGTCTCGGACAGGTGGTACTCGTCGGCCTCGTCGTGGAAAGCGTTGGTGTCACCGTCGAACAGCGACAGGTGGGTGTGCATCCCCGATCCCTGGACGCCGGCCAGGGGCTTGGGCATGAACGTGGCCATGACCTGCTGTTGCGCCGCGATCTCCTTCACGACCTGGCGGACGGTCATGACCGTGTCCGCCATGGTCATGGCGTCGGTGTAGCGCAGGTCGATCTCGTGCTGGCTGGGAGCATCCTCGTGTTGGCTGTACTCGACGGGGATGCCCATGTCCTCGAGGGTGATGACGGTGCGCCGGCGCAGCTCGGTGGAGCGGTCGGCGGTGGTCAGCTCGAAGTACGAACCTCGGTCGAGGGGCTCCGGCGGCTTGGCGCCCACATCGGCGCCCGCCGAGGGCAGCGGGAAGTAGAAGTACTCGAGCTCGGGGGCGCAGTAGAAGGAGAACCCGTGCTCTCGGGCCTTTTCCAGCGCCCGGCGCAGCACGTGGCGGGGATCGCCCTCAAAGGGCGTCCCGTCCAGATTGGCGATGTCGCAGACCACCCGGGCGACCGGCTGGCCCTCTAGATAGGGAAGGAGCTGGAAGGTCTTGGGGTCGGGGTGGGCCAGGACGTCGCTCTCCTGCACCCGGCTGAAGCCGTCGATGGCGGAGCCGTCGAAGGTCATGCCCTCTTCCAGCGCGTTCTCCAACTCGGCCGGCGTGATGTTGAACGTCTTGGGGATGCCGAGCACGTCGGTGAACCACAACTGGATGAAACGGACTCCCCGTTCCTCGACGGTACGCAGGACGTAGTCAGCTTGTCGCTCCATGGTCCGCCTAGTCTCGCAGGCCAGATACGTGCTAGGACAAACCTGCGAATGGTTTCACAAGCCGTTCACAGATGCGCAACAGAGCCGTCATCGTCCCGGAACAAGCTGCGTGCCGGGCTAAGCCGAAGGGAGACAAGACAGTGCAACAGCGCACGCCCGCTGAGGTCCTCAGTCTGGTCCAGAGCGAGGGAATCGACATCATCGATTTCCGCTTCTGTGACCTCCCCGGGCTCATGCAGCACTTTTCGGTACCGAGCCACCAGCTCACCGACGACGGCTTCGAGGATGGCTATGGCTTCGACGGCTCATCGATCAGGGGCTTCCAGGAGATCCAGGAATCCGACATGCTGCTCATGCCGGATCCCAACACCGCGGTGATCGATCCGTTCCGCCAGCACAAGACGCTGAACATCAACTGCTTCGTCCGCGACCCGGTGACCGGTGAGTCCTACTCTCGCGACCCCCGCTACGTGGCCCAGAAGGCCGAGGACTACCTGGTGTCGACCGGCATCGCCGACACCGCCTACTTCGGTCCTGAGGCCGAGTTCTACATCTTCGACGACGTGCGCTTCGACCAGAACAGCCACGAGGGCTACTACCACGTGGACTCCGTTGAGGGCATCTGGAACTCGGGGAAGGACGAGAAGCCCAATCTGGGGTTCAAACCCCGGTACAAGGAGGGCTACTTCCCGGTTCCTCCCATGGACCACTACCAGGATCTCCGCTCCGAGATGATCATGGTGATGGAGCAGCTCGGCATCGAGATCGAGGTGCAGCACCACGAGGTCGGCACCGCTGGCCAGGCCGAGATCGACATGCGCTTCGACAAGCTGCTCGTGATGGCCGACAAGCTGATGCTCTACAAGTACGTGGTGAAGAACGTGGCCCGCAACCACGGAAAGACCGCCACTTTCATGCCCAAGCCGATCTTCCAGGACAACGGTTCGGGCATGCACGTGCACTCGTCGCTGTGGCGCGGCGGCGACCCGCTGATGTACTCCGAGATGGGCTACGCCGGCCTCTCCGACCTGGGCCGCTGGTACATCGGCGGCCTCTTGGCGCACGCCCCCGCAATTCTGGCCTTCGCGGCCCCGACGACCAACAGCTACAAGCGGCTGGTCCCCGGGTACGAGGCGCCCGTGAACCTGGTGTACAGCCAGCGCAATCGCTCGGCCGCCTGCCGGATCCCCCTCTACTCCAAGAGCCCCAAGGCCAAGCGGGTCGAGTTCCGCTGCCCCGACCCTTCGGCCAACCCGTACCTGGCGTTCTCCGCGATCTTGATGGCCGGCCTCGACGGCGTCCAGAACAAGATCGAGCCCCCCGACCCGGTGGACAAGGACCTCTACGACCTGCCGCCCGAGGAGCTGGCCCAGGTCCCCCAGGTGCCCGGCTCGCTGGAGGAGTCGCTGGCCGCGCTCGAGTCGGACAACGCCTTCTTGAAGGCCGGCGGCGTGTTCACCGACGACCTCATCGAGACCTGGGTCAACTACAAGCGTGAGCACGAGATCGACCCGGTGCGGCTGCGTCCCCACCCGTGGGAGTTCATGCTGTATTACGACATCTAGGCCGTCGCTGTTTGATGTCTTGAAGGGTTGGAAAAAATAGCCGTTGCGATGACGGGTTCCGGCGCGGCGGCCAGCATCGGCGGCTGGGTTGCCCCCGGGCCCGTTGTCGCTGACAGACTTCTCAATCGGTCAGCGGGTGGGGCCGTGCGGTCACGCCGCCAAAGTTGTCAACCTCTTGGTCCTCGTCTTGGTCCTCGTCTTGGTCCTCAAGGTCGTCGAAGTCCTCATAGGTGCTGATGTCGAGCGCCGGGTTCAGCGACCGGATGGCCAGCAGGGCTCCGATCGCGACGCCGAGCCCCAGCCCGAGCGAGATGACGACGGTCACCCGGTCCACGATGATCGATGCCGCGAACGGGGCCTGCGACCGGGAAAGAACCGTGATGTCGAGCAGTCCGGTAAACAATGCCGCCGATCCCCCGGCGAACACCGCCGCGTACAGGCCGTCGAGGCGCCGTCTCACCAACAGCCACGCCGCCACCGCAGCCAGGACCCAGCCGACGAACGAATAGAAGCTGCCCGAGAAGAACTTCTCCAGCCGGAACACGAAGCTGCCCGACCAGAACCAGGCGATTGCGATTGCGTGGTAGATGTCGTTGACCGTGACCAGGACGACTGCGACCGCGAGCGGCCAACCCCACGCCCCGAGCAGCCCGAGGGCGGCTCCGCCGGCAACCAGGACCGCGGCGATCGCCAGCCACGGCAACGGGCTGGTCCCCGGAACCCACGAATAGTTGCCCTTCACGCTGATGGAGGTCGAACCCTGGGTCATCACGACCTCCCAGTTGGCCTCGTGGTGGAACTGGCTCGGGGCCCGGGCCACATCGGGGGGCAGCTGGGTCCCGCCCATGTAGTGGGCGCGATGGTCATGCCAGCGGGCCGTCTGCGCCGAGGAGATCTTCTTCCACCGTGGTGGGTCGGCCTTGTTGATCCCGGCGGGGAAGGTGCACCCGACCCGACTGCAATTGAGGTAGGTGGCGGGCGAATTCAGGTTCTCGAACACGCCCTCAGGACCGACGCGCAGGTAGGGCTCGCCGTCGTAGCCAAGCACCAGGATTTCCGGGCCGTGATTGGTGACCTCGAGACGGCTGCCGCCTTCGACCAGCCGCACCGACAGGCCGGGGACCGTCGGCGAGACGCTGGTCAGGACCGACTTCCAGTTGGTCGCGCCGACGCCGGACACGGTGTGCGCCGACGCCGGCGTCGCCAGCACCAGGATCCAGCCGACGGCCAGCACTGCCGCCAGAGTGGCCCGCTTCACGGGGTCGGGGCGTCGCTGTGGTGGCGCCGGCGGGTTGCCAGGACGAGGACCAGGCTGGCGGCGCCGAGCGCGATCCCCACGAGGGCGAGACTTCGGGCGGAGGAAACGGATCCCTTCTTGGCTACCTGCGCGAGGTTGAGCGTCGTGACCGGCGCGACCGCGGCGTTGTCGTCGCCGGCGGTGAGCGTCAGGATCGGAGTCGGGTGGTCCGGGGGCGCCTGGCCCGCAACGACCGGGTCGATCCAGCGCACGATGGCGCCGTCGCTATAGGTCTGCACCGCCTTGAACACGACCTCGTCGACGTCGGTGGGTAGCCGCTGCACCAGGACGGGAAACTCCTGGAACTGGCCGACGGGTGTGCCCCCGCCGGTCGCGGTCCAGGCGATCTCGCTCACGGCCTGGGTGACGGGTCCATCGTCGGTCTGCGCCGGCGGGTCGAGCTTCATCTCGGTGATGGTGGGCGTCCAGCCCGGCACCGGCGCCACCACGACGCCGAGGAGGGGGTGATCCGTGGGGAAGGCGATGTCGATCTTTGTCACCGTGGTCGTCGTCGTTTCGTTGGGGATCCGGAAACGCACCGTGATCTCCCCGCCTTTCGGCGCTGACGCGGGGTCGGTGGTCACGTGGGCTGTCGCGGGCGACTCGAGCGCGACAACCACGGCCATTGCCAGGCCCAGTCCTGCCAGATGCTTCCAGTTCATGCCGTACCGGTCGGTCGGGCCGGCCGATTAGTTCCCGCGGGCGGGGCAGTCATCGCATCGTCACCTTCACGGGGCTGGCGGTGAACTCGTCGAACTCCGTGGTGCGCACCGATATCGCCAGGGTCCAGGTACCGCGAACGGGCACCACGAAGCCGCCGACGAGGAAGTGCCCGACCCCGCCGTGCTGCAGGGGGACCTTGAGGTCGGAGATCCCGGCGCGGGGCTGGCTGAGGGTGGCGGTCACCTCCGGCACGTCGAGCTGCGCTCCGGCGGCGCTCAGGGTGTAAAGGTGGATGGCGACGGGCCCCGCCGTGGCCGGGTCGATGACCACGTCGACCAGCACGTTGGGACCGGCGCGGACCTCGGTGGAAAACGGCCGGCTCAGGACCTGGCGGGCCGGCTGGGCGTTGACGAGTACCGCGGCCAGCGCCACGATCACTGTCGCCAGCAACACCTCGACGACCACGACCCGGCGCAGATCCGCCTGACGCTGGGCCCGGGATCGCCGCTGCGTCGGCGGCCCCGCCCCGACCGCAGCGCCCGCCGCCGCCGCAGCGCCCGCCCCGCTCGCAGCGCCCGCCCCGCTCGCAGCGCCCGCCCCGCCCGCCCCGACCGCAGCGCCCGCCGGCGCCGGCGCCGGCGCCGGGGTGACCAGGGTCTGCGCCCGGGACCGCGAGAGCCCCAAGGGAAGGGCCAGGTTGCCGTGAGTCAATCGTCGGCTGCGGGTTGCTGCCGCGACCGCGACCGCGAAGATGATCGTTTTGGCGAGCACCAGCCGGCCGAATGGTGTCGTCGTCACCGCCGACAGGCTGCCGATCTGGCGCCACGCGGCGAAGCCTCCCGACACGGCAATGGCCACCACCGCGGCGAGCGCCCACTGCGAGAAACGGGGGACGACCGTGGCGAAGGGATTGGCCCGCGTGCGGTCGGTTCGGGGCGTGAGAACGGCAACTGCCAGCATGGCCAGGCCGCCGAGCCAGACCGCGATCGCCGTCATGTGGACCAGGTCGAACGGAATTGCCAGGGCGATCAGCGATCCCGCCGCGGCGTGGCCGGCCAGCCCGGGGGTGAGCAGGATGGCCGCCGCGGTGATGGCCGCCGCCGGCCTCCATCTACGAGGCAGGGGCGCCGGTTGGAACAGCCGCCGTACGAGCGGCGCCGCGGCCACCACCAGGAGCGCGATGCGAGCCAGGTACACCTGCCCGAAGCGGGTGCCCAGGACCTCCCGGATGACCCGCGGAGACAGCGCCTTGGCCAGGGGCAGACCGCCGCCGTAGGGGCCTTGCACGGCGATTGCGAGGGCCGCGGTCACGATCGCGGTGACCAAGGCGGTACGCACCAGGGCCTGTGACCTCGGTTGTGTCCTGCCTTCCGGCCAGATGCCGACGATGAACGCGACACCTCCGACCAGGACGAACAGGCTCGCGAACGAGGCGAAGCGAATGAATCCGAACAGCAGGCCAACGGTCCGGCTGCCGCCTGTGGTGGCCAGCAAGCGAGCGGCCTCTATCCTGGCTGCGGTTGCCGTCGTCGCCGATCCGCCCGAGCCGATGAGGAACGTGAAGGCGCCGTGGACCGGGTGGGAGTCGGCGGAGATGACCCGCCAGGTCACGACGTACCCACCGGACGGCAGGTTGCTCGGCAGGTTCACCGCCACCACCCGGCCGTCCCCGTGGAGGTGGTAGGCGTTCCCGCTGTCCACCCGTTTGGAGTTGGCGTCGTAGACCCGGATCGCCCCGAACTGGACCTCGACATCCTCGCCGAAGCGCAGCACCACCGAGCCGGGTGATTTGGCCAGCACCGTCCCCGACGCCGGATCTGTCGACTGGAGCTGGGCGTGGCCGAACGCCGGCATGGCCCAGCCCGCGATGGCGAAGGTCGTCACGGCCAGGAACAACGCGAAGCGTGAGGGCCACCTCGTCATGCCGGCTGTCTCACACGCGTCCTACGGCGCCGCGAGACCGTCCGGACCTTCAGATCGCGGACCTCCCGGGCCAGGACCCACAGGAACCCGAGTCCGAGAAAGGCCAGGCCGTGCGGTGCCTCGGCCGCGGCCTGCGTTCGACCCGCCCCGATGTCGACCGCCATCGTGAAGGCGAAGCCCGCGGCGAGCGCCCAGACCACGGGGAGGAGGGCGGCGGCGCGCCGGGGCTTCAGTGCCGCCACGAGCAGCCCGACCCCGAGGGCGAGGAACCACGATCCCTGCTCATGGGCGACGTGGATGGACGCCCCGACATCGTGGCCGAGCAGGGCGGGTACCGCCAGGAACAGTTGGGCTACGGCGACCAGGACAAGGCCCAGCCGGGCGACGGCGCTGGGTGAAGCTTCCCAGGCCCGGGTCGGACGACTCGCCCGCCGGGGCCCCCCGCCCGCACGGGCCATGATGGCGCCGGTCAGGTCGGGCACCGCTTCGGCGGTGTTCATCCGGGCGGCCCTCGTCACCGCCACCGCGGCGTCGGCCCAGGCCGCACAGCCGGCACAGGTCGCCAGATGGGCGTCGAGGGCTCGCGCCTCGAGATCGTGGATTTCACCGTCGATGCGGGCGGAAATGGCCTCCCGGTAGGCGTGGCAGTCCATGCCTGGTAGTCGCCGGAGATGGCAGACAAGTTCCTGGCACTTCTAACGTGGTGGCAGTGGACGAGACCACCGGGTGGGCGCTGGCGGCCGCCAAGGGCGACCAGGCTGCCCTACAGCACCTGATTCGCGCCACCCAGGCGGACGTGTGGCGCTTTTGCGCCCACCTCGGCGACCCCGGCGATGCCGACGACCTCACCCAGGAGGTATACCTCCGGGCGATCAGGGCCCTGCCCCGGTTCCGCGGCGACGCCAGCATCCGGACGTGGTTGCTGACCATTGCCCGCCGCAGCGTCGCCGACCACATCCGCGCCCAGCAACGCCGCCGCCGGGCGGCCCCCGCGGCTGCGCCGAGTCCCTCGCGCCCCGATGATCGGGTGGTGCTTCAGGCCGTGGTCAACGGGCTGCCCGAAGGCCGCCGCAGCGCGTTCGTGCTCACCCAGGTCCTCGGTCTCAGCTACGCCGAGGCAGCCGAGGTGTTGCGTTGCCCGGTCGGCACCATCCGCTCTCGCGTGGCCCGCGCCCGCCAGGACCTGGTTGCCGCGCTGGACGACACCACCGGAGATCGCCAGGGGGCGCCGCTGACCTGACTTTGCCTCTCTCCTGCTGCGAAACGACACAATGCCGTTGTTTCGCAGCACTTTGGCTCCGGACCGAGCACCATGCCAGGGATTGCACCTCCCCGCGGCGGTGTTAGCTGCTCGTGTGCGACATCGACTCGAACGCCACCTCATTGAGTGGTTGGGTGTCTGGCCGCCCACCGACAGGGTCGTCGTGACCACGGCACCCGGCCGGACGGAACCTGGTTGGGACGGACGGGTCCATGAGGTGGTCGGCGTGACCAGCCCGGACGGGACGGTGCTCTCCGTCCCACCGGACATCCTTCCCGAGGCCCGGACGTCCGCCGCGGGCGGTGGGCTGGACCGACTCGGGCGCGAACTCGGCGCCATGCTCGACCGGCCCGCAGCTCGCCTCGGTAGCGGCGTCTTCCGTTGGTCGGAGGCCGTGGCGCCACTGCCCGAAGCGGGCATCTGGTTGCCGGTAGACGATGCGCGGGTCCCGCGGTGGTTGCGACCCTTCGGCGGCGAGGTTCTGGTGGCCCTCGTCGATGGTTCCTATGCATCGGGCGTCGGGATCAAGCGCCACGATCGTTTCGGCCAGGAACTGGCCGTGGGCACCGAGCCCGTTTTTTCCGGCCGGGGCCTGGGACGCCGCCTCGTTGCCCAGGCGGCCCGCCGGATCGTCGACCAGGGCGCGGTGCCCACCTACCTTCATGACCCGAAGAACATCGCCTCGGCGACCGTCGCCGAGGCTGCTGGCTTCCCTGATCGTGGTTGGCAGGTCCTCGGCCTCTGGCCCTAGGCCAGGACCCGCTTCTTGAAGCCCACGATCCCCTGCCACAGCAGGAAACCGGTGATGGCCAGTAACACCGGGTAGATCACGTAGAGGTGCATGTGGGACGTTGTGGTGAGCGCGGCCCGGAAACCCTCGGTCACGTAGATCAACGGGTTCACCAGCACCAGCGTCTGGAGCCAGGGAAACCCGCCCACCTTGACGTGCTGCAGGGCGGTCCAGGTGTAGTACGTCCCTCCCAGGAAGGTCATGGGCAGCACGATGAATCCGAACATGGCCGAGATGTTCCGCGGCTCGACGCGGGTTCCGAGAACCATCCCGAAGCTGGCGCACATGACGCAGGCGATCGGCAGCAGGGTGATGAGGATCGGCCAGTGGATGGCCAGGTGAGGCGTTACCCCTTTGGCGTGCACGAACCGGGCGACCGGAAAGACGATGATGGCCGCGATCAGGCCCTGGACGGCGCCCGCCGCGACTTTCCCCAGGGCGACGAGCGACACCGGCATGGGCGCCAGGACCCGGTCCTCGATCTCCTTGGTGTAGCCGAACTCCGTGGCCATCGGCAGGGCGACCGACATGATGCCCTGGAACATGATCGAGATCCCGATGACGCCCGCGATCAGCACACTGGCGAAGGCCGATTCGCCCGCTGTGCCGCCGGCGCCGCCGATCCCCTGGCCGATCTGGGGAAACACGTAGAGGAAGACGAAGACGAGGAGGAACGGCTGGATGATGGTCCGGCCGACGAACTCCCCGAGGTTCTTCCGCAGCACGGTCAGGTCTCGCTGCATGAGGGCGACGAACGCCTCCCGGCTGGCCTTTGATGCCGAGCGACCCCTTTTGGCGCCGGCGTAATCGGGGCGGATCGGCGCCACCGGTCCCGGAGAAGTGGTTGCTGCAGGGGCCACGGTGTCAGTCACGGAGATCCTTTCCGGTGAGGTTGATGAAAACGGTCTCGAGGGTCGGCTCCGCCACCGACAGATCCTGGAGCTGGAATCCATTGCGCTCGGCCGACGTCACGATCGCCGGCACCACGCTGGAGGCCCCTTTGACATGGACTTGGAGGCTGTTGTCGACCTGGTTGACCGATGTCACGCCGGCAACCTCGGACTGGAACACGACCGCCAGACGGGCGAGGTCGCCCGAGGCGTGGACGGTCACGATGGAGTCGGCGCCCACCGACGCCTTGAGGCCGGCGGGCGTGTCGAGGGCCAGGATCTTGCCGTGGTCCATGATGGCCAGGCGGTTGCAGAGCTGGTCGGCTTCCTCCATGTAGTGCGTGGTCAGGAGGATGGTCTGGCCGCCCGCGTGGAGGGCGCCCAGGATCTCCCACAGGGCGATGCGGCTCTGG
This sequence comes from uncultured Actinomycetota bacterium, assembly GCA_963851105.1. GTDB lineage: Bacteria > Actinomycetota > Acidimicrobiia > Acidimicrobiales > Palsa-688 > DATARN01. Next base: position 668,624 of record CAWKNP010000008.1, on the reverse strand, counting down.
GGATCGAGCCCGGCGGTCGGCTCGTCCAGGAACAGGATGTCCGGCTTGTGCAGGATCGACCGGGCCACCATGAGTCGCTGCGCCATGCCTCCCGAGAGGGCGAACACCGACTTCTTGGCCCATTTGGCCAGCTGGAACTGGTCGAGGAGCTGGTCGGCGGCCTGCTTGGCGTCGCGGCTCGGCATACCGAACAGGCGCCCGTGGTAGTAGAGGTTCTCCCACACGGTGAGCGCCCGGTCGAGGGTGTTCTGCTGGGTGACGACGCCGATGACCTGCTTGGCCAGGGCGGGGTGGGCGACGACGTCGATCCCGCCCACGATCGCCTGGCCCGAGGTCGGCAGGACCCGGGTGGTGAGCATCCCCGCAGTCGTCGTCTTACCGGCGCCGTTGGGGCCCAGTAGTCCGAAGATCTCCCCGCGGTACACCGACAGGTTGAGGGAGTCGACGGCCTTGAAGTCGGTCCCCGGATAGGTCTTGGTGAGGTCGACGGTGCGGATGACCTCACGTTCATCGACCGCGCTGGGCGCCGCGGCGGAGTTATCGAGCTGGGTCGTGGACATCAGCCTCCTCGGTGAAGTGGTCGCGAATACGGTTCAAAAGTCGTTCCAGGGTCGCCGCTTCCGACGGGCTGAACAGGCTGCGGAACTCCTTGTCGTGTTGCTCCGCGTACGCCTCGACCTCGTCGAGATGGGCTTGGCCGGCTGGCGTCAACTCGACATGGGACACCCGGCGATCGGCGGGGTCGCGCACCCGCTCGATGAGCCCGTCGTGGGCGAGGCGATCGAGGTGGTGGGTGAGGGTGGGGCCCTCGATGCCGAGAACGGTGGCGAGATGGCGCTGGCTCATGGCGGGGCATCGGGCAACGGTCCGCAGCACCACATAGGTGTTGAGCGACGAGCCGACCGCCATGAGGCTGCGATCGAAGTGCTCCCGCACCACCTTGCCGGTCATGCCGACCAGCCGTCCGAGCCGCTCTTCCATAGACACCTAATGATTAGCATACAAATCATTAGGAGTCAAAGGATTTGGAAAAAAGGGAGGCCATGTCTCCCGGTTTTCAGTGGGCGAGGCGCACGCTCGGGGCGGCAGGCGCGGCTAGCCCGCGACGGCGTGTCTGGGGCGCCAGTTGTGAACGTGGCCCAGTGGTCCTCCGGCGAGGGTGGTCAGCCGTTGGGTGTCTTTGGTGCGGTTCGTGACGGGTCGGCCCGTTCGGCCATAGACGGACCGGCCATGACCTGGCGATCCTCCGGGCGGGCCCGGCGTAGCCCGGGGGTGGGCTCCGGTTGGGGGGGTGGTCGGTTGTCCGTGTCTGGGGTGGGGTTTGTGACCAGGGGTGCGGCGGGGTGGTTGGGGGGGTGGTCGGTTGTCCGTGTCTGGGGTGGGGTTTGTGACCAGGGGTGCGGCGGGGTGGTTGGGGGGTGGTCGGTTGTCCGTGTCTGGGGTGGGATTTGTGACCAGGGGTCAGTCGGTGCGGCCGTAGAAGAGCCGTTCCATGACCTGGCGGCTCCGACGGGTGCGGCGGCGGTACTCCTCGCGGAGGTCGGTCGGGGTGGTTCCGAGGCTGCGGGCCAGGTGGCTCAGCACCGGGCCCGTTGCGGGGAGGGCGTCGCCGGGTTGGCCTCGCACGAGATAGAGCCGGTTCCTGGTCTCCTCGCAGAAGCGGTAGGCGGCCCGCAACACGCCTGCGTCTTCGGCGTCGATCGCACCTTTTGCCACCAGCGCGTCTAGCGCAGTCATGGTGCCCTCCGCCTGGACGTGATGCTGTAGCTGCAGCAGCTGGACGGTCCACTCCACGTCGGACAACGAGCCCCGCCCCAGCTTCAGGTGGAACTGCGGATCCTCGCCCGCGGGGATCCGTTCCCGCTCGATGCGGGCCTTCATGCGGCGGATTTCGCGGATGTCGTCATCTGTGAACGGCGAGCCCCACACGAAGGGGGCGACGATCTCCTCGAATCGCCGCCCCACTTCGGGATCCCCGGCGACGACGCGGCCCCGAACGAGGGCTTGGCGTTCCCAGAGCTGGGCCCAGCGCTCGTGGTAGCGCTGGTAGGCGGCCACGCTGCGGGCGAGTGGTCCCTGGCGGCCCTCGGGCCGCAGGTCAGCGTCGGTCGTCCACAGCCTGGTCGCCGGGGTGTCGCCATTGAGGTAGCGCATCAGGGCGCTGGCTGCTGCCTCGCCCTCGGAAGTCCGGTCGCTGTCGTAGACGAACAGCACGTCAAGATCGCTCGCATAGGACAACTCGCCGCCCCCGAATCGACCCATGGCAACCACTGCAAACGGCACCTTGGGCTGTACCTCCTTCAACGCCGTTTCCAACACCACTTCCGCCAGGTTGGTGAGGCCGCGCTCGGTGTCGGGCACTTCCCGCAGCCCCAGCACGTCGCCTGCCGCCAGGCGGAGCCATTCCGACTGCACGAGGCGCTCGAGGCCGTGGCGGCGTTCGTCGGGCCCCGCCCGCCAGGAGAGAGAGGTGAACGCCTGGACCCGCAACTCATCCTTGGTGCGAGGACCGTCTCCCGAGGCAAACGCCTCGGTGAGAGCCTGGGAGGCGAACCGAGCGAGCCCCCCAGTCGGCGCCTGGTCGAAATCCCCTCCGGTCAGTCCAGTCCCGGCCCCGGTCGCGGCGGTCAGGCCGCCATCGGACGTGTTCGCCCCAAGAGCCTCGGCCCTGGCCTCGATTGCCGTCTCGCCGCCAGCCCTGGCCTCGGACTCGGCCTCGCCGCCGGGCCCGGCCCCGGCCCTGGCCTCGGCCTCCTTGCCGATGACCCCCCCGGACGCCCCGGGCTCCTCGCCGAGAAGGTGAGCGCCGGCGCCGGCTGCCCCGGGCGGCAGTACCGGCAGCTGGGGAAGCCCCGTCCGGCTCCGGGCGTCAAGTGCCGTGCGACTCCGGGGCCGGGTGAAGCCCGAGGCCAGGGCGTCACCCGTCGCCAGCTCAGCCAAGAGATCGGGCTGGCGCTCGAAGGCCCGGTTGAACAGGGGACTGGTCCCGAGGAGCAGGCAGAGCCGGCGGGCCGCCTCCGGCGATTCCCGGAACAGGGCCACCAGCTGGTCGCGCCGGTGCCGGCCGGTCGCCAAGGACCGTAGGCCTAGGAGCCCGAGGTCGGGGTCGGGCGCTTCTGAGAGCCACCCGAACAGCAACGGCAGGAGCTGCTGCATCAGTCGAGACGACCGCGAGAAACCCCGGGTCAGCTCCTGGACGGCCTGGCGGGTGCGGTCGGCGTCGCTGAATCCGAACGCCGCCAGGCGCTCGGCGATGGCCGCCCCGCTGAGGCCGGTCCCACCGGTGCCACCGGTACCTCCCGGACCGCCGGCGCCTCCCGTGCCCTCGCCAGGCATATCCCGCATCTCACGCCCGGTAGCGGGCACCCGGGTGAACGCCTCGAGCAAGGGCCGGAAGAACAGTCGTTCGTGGATCGACCGCACCACCGCCTGGTGACGGCGCAGCTCTCGCTCGAAATAGGCGGTGGCGGTCGACGTGGCGTCATCGCGGAAACCCATGACCCGGGCCAGGCGGACCCGGCCGGCGGTGTCGGTGGGCAGGGCGTGCACCGGTTGGTTCTCGACCAGCTGGAGGCGATGTTCCGCGGCGCGCAGGAAACGGTAGGCCTGGTCCAGCGCCCAGGCGTCGTCGGTCGCGACGTACCCGGCCGCCGCCAGCTCGGCCAGAGCGGTGAGAGTGGTGGGCGAGCGGAGGGCGGAATCGGCCCTTCCGTGCACCAACTGCAGCAACTGGACCGCGAACTCGACGTCGCGTATCCCGCCGGGACCTCGCTTCAACTCCCGGGCGGTGAGGCCCTTGCGGGCGACCTCGCCCTCGGTGCGGGCCTTCATCGCCCGCACCGCCCGAAGCTCGTCGGCGCCGAAAGGCCGGGCCCAGACCCGCTCGGCCGCGGCCCGGATGAACGCCTCACCCAATAGGGGACTGCCGGCGACCGCCCGGGCCTTGATGAGCGCCTGGAACTCCCATGTGTGCGCCCACCGGTCCCAGTACGCCTGGTAAGACTCGAGGGACCGGGTGAGTGGCCCATTGCGCCCCTCGGGCCGCAGGTCCATGTCGACTCGCCAGGTGTGGCGGGCCACGGTCAGCGCCGGGCGGGGATCTCCCTCGCCGACGAACATGATGTCGATGTCACTGGCGTAGTTGAGCTCCCGGCCACCGAGCTTCCCCATCGCGATCACGGCCAGATCACCGGATTCGCGGCCGCCGAGCCGCAGGGAGTCGGCCAGCACGTCATCGGCCAACAATGCGAGGGCCGAGCCGGTGGCTTCGAGGGCGTCGGCGCCGAGAAGGTCGCGAGCGGCGATGCGCAGCAGTTCGAGCCGCTTCCACCGGCTCAGGTCGGCGGCGCTGTCGCGGGTCAGCGCCGGCCGAGTCGAGAGATCCGCGAGCACGTCGACGGCCATCCGGTCGGTCACGCACACCCGGGCGAGGTAAGGGCTGGCCGCCGCCACGGTGACGAGCGCCGACAGGAGGGCCGCGTCGACGTGCAAGCGCTCGGCGATATCGGCCCGGAGCTCGGCCAAGCGGGTCATGGCGTTGCCCGCCGCGACGGGATCCGCCGACCGCTCGACCACCTCGGCGATGACCGGGTCGGCCACGCTCAGCACATTGGCGATGGTATGGGCTAACGGCGGCCAGTCGGAGGCCTGAGGGGCGCGGCAGCGCGAAACGGGGTTGTGCCCACAACCCTTTTGGCGCTACCCCATACGCTGGCTGCCTATGGCGGTACTCCGCGTCGCCCTCTGCCAACTGAACGCCGTGGTCGGTGACCTCAATGGCAACACCGAGCAGATCATCGCGGCCCTCGGCAAGGCCGAGGATGCGGGCGCCGACGTGGCGGTCTTCCCGGAGATGGCCATCACCGGCTACCCCCCAGAGGACCTGCTGCTCAAGCCGGGCTTCGTGGCGGACAACCTGGCGGCCTTGAGCAAGGTCGCCGCCGCCAGCCAGGGGTGCGCGGCGGTCGTCGGCTTCGTCGACCAGGGCCTCGACCTCTACAACGCAGCCGCGGTGTGCGCCCATGGCGAAGTGCAGGGCACCTACCACAAGGTCGTGCTGCCCAACTACGCGGTGTTCGACGAGAAGCGCTACTTCGCGCCCGGCGGCGGGGCACGCGAGCTGTATCTCATCGGAGGCGTCCGGGTTGGTGTCTCCATCTGCGAGGACGCCTGGGATCCGTCGGGCCCGATCGCCGCCCAGGCGGCCGGGGGGGCGGAACTGCTGCTGAGCATCAACGCCTCGCCGTTCTACCGGGGCCGTCTGGCCGAGCGCGAGCGCATGCTGGCGACACGAGCCGCGGACTCTTCCTGCGCGCTGGCATACGTCAACCTTCTCGGCGGCCAGGACGAGTTGGTGTTCGACGGCGCCTCGCTTGTCCTGGCGGCCAACGGCGACATCGTGTGCTCGGCGCCGCAGTTCACCGCGGCGCTGCTGATGGTCGATGTCGACATCCGCCCGGTGTTCCGCAAGCGGCTGCTCGATCCCCGGGGCCGGGCAGAGTCGCGGGCGTTGCCGATCACCGTCATCTCCGAAGCCCGCCGGCCGCCTCGCCCCCGGCCCCGGAACACAGAGCGCGTTGCCCCTCCGCTCAGCACCGAGGAGGAGATCTACCGGGCGTTGGTCCTCGGGACCAGTGACTATGTGACCAAGAACGGCTTCACCGATGTCGTGATCGGCCTTTCCGGCGGGATCGACTCAGCGATCGTGGCCACCGTGGCCACCGACGCCCTCGGCGCGGAGCACGTCCACGGCGTGGCCATGCCCTCGCGCTTTTCGAGCGAGCACTCCCTGACCGACGCCGAGGCGCTGGCGGATCGCCTCGGGATCGACTACCGGATCATTCCGGTCGAAGCCGCCCACGCCGCTTTTTTGGACATGTTGGCTCCCGCGTTCGAACAACATGCGCCGGACCTCACCGAAGAGAACCTGCAGAGCCGGATCCGCGGCGTCATCCTCATGGCACTGTCCAACAAGTTCGGCTGGATGGTGCTCACGACCGGCAACAAGAGCGAGCTGGCGGTCGGCTACTCCACCATCTATGGGGATACCGCCGGTGGATTCGCGGTGATCAAGGACGTCCTGAAAACGATGGTGTACCGCCTGTGCCGCTGGCGCAACGCCATGAGCGACGCCCCCATCCCGGAGTCCATCCTCACCAAGGCGCCCTCGGCCGAGTTGCGCCCCGACCAGCGCGACGACCAGAGCCTCCCGCCCTACGAGATCCTTGACCCGATCCTCGAGGCGTACATCGAGTCCGACCTCACCGCTCCCGAGCTGATCGAGGCCGGTTTCGACGCCGAGGTCGTCCGCCGGGTGGTGCGCTTGGTCGATGGGGCGGAATACAAGCGGCGCCAATATCCCCCCGGGGTCCGGGTCACGCCAAAGGCGTTCGGCCGGGACCGCCGCATGCCCATTACCAACCGCTACCGGTAACGGTCGGGAAAAAGGAGCGTAGCCACCGCACGTCAGGGGTAGATATCGAGCGACGACCGCTTCGCACCCAGGAGGGATTGACCTATGGCGGACCAGTATTCTGACCTCGAGCAGCAGCAGGATCCCCGAGGAGACCTACTGAAAGCCCGCCCGGGTGGCGACACCGAGCCCGGTGGCTTGACTCCTCCCTATGACGACCCGTACCAGGGCCGTACCACCGGCACCCACGAGCAAAGCGATCCCGAAGCGGGCAACAGCACCCGCGGGCTCGGCCAGGCGGCCGGCCAGGACATCGACGATCTGGACATGGATCACCACAAGGGCAAGCCGGAAGACGCCGAACCGGAGCTCGTCCCGAGCGAGGGCCAACACCTTTATGAGAAAGCCGCGAAGAAGAAGGACTAGCGCGGGCGCGTGAAATTTTTCGTGCATGTCGCGGTGACCAGGAGTAGAACGAGAGGTGACCAGCGCACGAAAGGGGGAAGTCCGAAATATGACTCACCCACCCGAGGAGGATGGTCCACCGGGCCGCTAGAGCGGGTCGGGTTGCGCGCCTGATCCTCGATCGGTCGCGACACACGTCGTCGCGCTCCCACACTTCAACCGGCTTCTCACCACCATTCCACGGCATTGGTGCGTGACGATGCGGGTGCCAATCACAGGGGCAGCCCGGCGAACGGGTCGCACAAAACTGAATCATGCGCACGAACAGGGTGACCTCGTCATGAGGTCGCCCTGTTGGCGTCCTACCCGCAAACCCCACGGCGGGCAACGACAACTCCTGGGCGGCCCCGTCTTGGCCCGCCTGTACCATCGCGTCGGTCTTTGGGAATTGGAGGGGGAAATCAACCTCCCGCAGACCGCGTCGAGTTCACATCCGGTCATGGAGGAGGTGGCGTAGATCGCTCGGCCCGCATCGCCGGCGACGTTGCGGGAGGCGGCCCAGACGATCGGTGGGTACGTGTGGCTGGAGGAGCGCCTCTTCGAAACACTCGGAGGCTGGGTTCCCGATGTGGCCGAAGCGAAGGTCAAGGTGCACCTTGCGGCCTGCAGTCACCACCACGCGTGGCATGCCGCGCTCTGGCGGGAGCGGCTGCCGGAGTTGCGGGAGATGGTGGCCGAGGGCTTCGTGGCCCCCCCCGGCGCCCGGGAGTCCGCCTTTGTGGACGCCCTGGCGGCGGCATCCACGACGGTCGAAAAGCTCGTCGGGGTGTACCGGGTGGCCCTCCCCCGCCAGTTCGGGGTCTACACCCGCCACCGGGCGGAGGCATCTGCGATCACCGACGGCCCCACGATCCGGGCCCTCGACCTGGTGCTGGCCGACCAGGTGGCCGACTGGTGCGCCGGCGAGGTGTTGATCCAGTCGGTGCTGACCGACATCGCCATGGTGGAGCTTGGCGCGGGCCATCAGGCCCGTCTGGAGGCGCTTTGGCTCAGTGGCGGAGGTGTCGGAGGTGGGGGAGAAGTCGCAAGTGGCGGAGGTGGACGGGAATCGAACCCGCCGGACGGGGGTCGCCCGTCCCAACCGCTTTGAAGGCGGCGGAGCCCACCAGGTACCCGGACACCTCCATCTTCGACGCTAGACGACCGGGACCGTGCTGGTCGTATACGGTGGGAGTCATGAAGAAGCTCATCCTTCTTGCAGCCCTTGTCGGTCTTAGCGTCTTCGCGGTCCGTAAGCTCCGGACCGGTTAGGGCCTGACCGGCCCGCCTCGGCCACTGCGGCGTTCACTCGTTGCCACCATGTCGCGGGCGGGGGTGGCGGCAGCACTTGGCGGCGCAGTCGAGCACGCCAGGCCGTCTTGGCGAGTACGCCCAACGCGACAGAGAATCCTCCGAAGGCAAGGGTCGCGACCGTGGCGGTGAATCCGACCGGCGGCACCGGCACGCGGTCGCGAAGGCGAACCGGGTGTACGAACTGGCGGACCGGCCAATCCCGTTGCCGCGCCACCCGTGCCAGCCCCCGATCGGGGTTGACGACGACGGGATGGCCCACCGCTTCGAGCAAGGGCAGGTCCGTAGCGGAATCCGAATAGGCGAACGACGCCGCCAGGTCGATGTCGTCGCACGCCGCGGTGGCGCGCACCAGATCGGCCTTGCACGGCCCATAGGCGTAGATCTCCATCTCGCCGGTGTAGCGCCCGTCGCTGTCCACCCGGACCTGGCTGGCAATGACGCTGTCCACGCCGAGAAACCGGCCCAGCGGCTCCACGATCTCCGCCGGCGATGCTGAGATGAGGTACACCCGCCGTCGCGCCGCCCGGTGCAGCTCGATGAGCTCGAGGGCCTCGGCATAGATGATCGGCTCTACGACCTCGGCCAGAGTCTCGGCCACGATGTCGCGGACCTGGCGCTGTTCCCACCCTCGGGTCAGGGCGAGGGTCGACTCGCGAATGCGGGCCAACTTCTCGTCGCTGGCCCCGAGGTGGAGATAGATCAGCTGCGCCCACAGCCCCCGGATGAGCGAACGGCGCGAGATCATCCCCCGGCGATAGAAGTGACCGCCGAAGGCCACCATCGAGGCCTTCGCGATGACGGTCTTGTCCAAGTCGAAGAACGCCGCCTCCATTGTTATGCAGTGTACGGGGCCGCCGTGATCGTCCCTTTCGCCGCGATTCGGGCGGTCGTGGGCGCCACTATTTGGGTTGCTCTTAGCATGCGCGAGACCACCCCTGGCGGAGTTTGTGTCAGGGTGGGGACAGCAACGGGGGAGATCCACCCACCTCGATGGGTCCTCCGCGGTGAAAGTTTGCTGCCTGGGACACCAGGCGAGGCCCAGTAACCTGCGGTGAATGAAGGTGGTGGCGATGTGGACAAACTGATCGGGTTCCTGCGAGCGAAGCGCTGGGCGAGGCGGAGCCTCACCGGCGGGACCGCGCTGTTGGTCGTGGTGGCCGTCGTGCTGCTGGGGTTTCCGCTCTATTCCAACTTCGTACACAACCGGTTGCAATCTCATTTGCGTAGTCAGCTGGCCAGCCCGCAGCTGAAAGACGCCTATGTGAACCACCGGCTCCACGAGGGCGACAGCCTGACCCGCCTGCGGATCCCGAGCCTCAATGTGGACGTCGTCGTCGTCGAAGGCATCTCGGCTGACGCCTTGCGCGCCGGCGCCGGGCACTACCCGGGAACGCCCCTTCCATGCGACATCGGCAATGTCCCGATTGCCGGCCACCGCACGACCTACGGCAAACCGTTCGCCAACGTCGACCAGCTCAACGTCGGTGACCAGATCATCCTCGACACGCCGGTCGGGAGCTGCACGTACCAGGTGGACGTCAAGCCATTCGTCGTCCTTCCCAATGACATCGATGTGGTCAGGTCGCCCCCGACGCCGCCGGGACCCGCCGGGGCCGATCATCTCCTCACCCTGACGACCTGTACGCCGAAGGGCTCCGCCAGCCACCGGCTCATCATCCAGGCCAACATGATCCCGCAGAAGAGCGCTTGAGGCCAGGGTTGGACATGGCTGCTCGCGGGCCGCGTGCTCTGCTGGCGCTGCTCCTCACCGTCGCCGCGGGCGCCTTCGGCGCTGCCGCCCTGGCCACCGCCAGCGCCGCGGGCGCCGACCAACAGCCCGCCTCGACGTGTCAAGGCCTGACCTGCGCCCCGGTCGTCCAGGTCGTCAGCATGAACAATGCGGACGGGACGATCCGCGTCACCTACTCCGCCACCAAGGGGCTCCTCGACCTCGGGAGCCTGTCGGGGACCGTGGCCTGGTCTTCTCCCGCCACGGTTCCTCCCGGCGCGCCCGAGCCGGTCCCGACGTCGGCGCCGCTGATCAACGGTAAGTGCGTCGGTAACAACGGAAACACGTTCGTCACCTGCGATTTCCCGTTCCCGGCCCCCCTCCTCGACAACCAGTTCCTGCTCAACGGCAACTATCTAGTGACCGGCACCGCCCAGGACTGCCTCCTGGGATTGAACTGCTCCCAGGGCACCGGGTCCCACCCGGCTTTCCCCATCGCCAATCCGCCGGCGGCGCCGACCAACGTCAAGGCCGAGCTGCAGGCCAATAACTCGGCGGTCAAGATCAGCTGGAGCCCGAGCCCCGAGCCTGATGTGAGCGGTTACCAGGTGTTGCGGGCCGACGGTTCGGTGGCCTGCCAGCTCGCCACGGTGCCCGTTCCAGCCGAATACGCCTGCACGGACACGCCGACCAAGGACGGTTCGTACGCCTACCACGTGGTAGCCCACCGTTGGGGGCCGGGATACAGCACGGCCGTAAAGGACCAACCGGCCAGCGCGGCGAGCACCACCACCAAGGCGGTGGCGGTGGTCGGGACCTCCGCCAACACCACGACCACCGTTCCGGGCGGCACCGGAACCCTCGGGCCGCCCGGATTCACCGGCAAGGTCACGCCCGGCAAAACGGTCGCTCCCGGTAGCGGGTCCAGCGGCTTGAAGATCGCACCCGGCTCGCCGGCGGTCGTCAGCCCCGAGACACCGGTGACGCCCGACCCCGGTTTCTCACCCTCGCTGCCCTACGGCGCCAAGCCCCCCCAGGACCCCGGTACCACTGCCGCTTCGTCGCCCCTGGCGGCGCCCGTCGCCCCCCACAAGGGAAAGACCTCGGTGGGGACGATCGCAGTCATCGGCGCCGGGCTCCTGATCGGTGTTATCGCCCTGCACGGGTTGTGGCTGCGTAGTGAGGTCCGGCGCTCGCCAGTCCTCGAAGTCCTCGAGCCCGAAACCTAGGCAGACCGGGAAAACAATGGCGTACGTCCCCACGACGGGGCGCGGACCGGCGCCCACCGAGCTGCGCCAGCGCTACCACCGCAAGCTCGACGAGATCAATGACAAGATGGTGCAGCTGTTCGCCCTGGTAGGCGAGGGACTGGCCGCGGCCACCGACGCCCTGCTGAGCGGTGACCGCGACGCCGCCCGGGTGGTCATCGAGCGCGACGGCCTCATCGACTCGCTGTACATCGACATTGAAAACCTGGTCAACCAGGAGCTGGCGCTGCAGAACCCCGTCGCCACCGACCTGCGCTTCCTGCTGACGGTTTTGCGGATCGTTCCCGAGCTCGAGCGCAGCCACGACCTGGTCGAGCACATCGCCCGGCGGGCGCTGCCGGGCCTGGCCGACGACCTGACGCCGCGCATCCGCGGTCTGATCGCCCAGATGGGCAGCATCGGCGTGGAGATGTGGCGGACGGTTTCCGATGCCTGGTCCGAACGCGACCCTCTTTGCCATGGCCGCCTCGACGCCCGCGACGAGGAGATGGACGACCTGCACGTCAACCTGACGGCCGAGCTGGCGTCGGGCAAGACCCGGGTACCCGTCGCCATGGACATGGCCCTGGTGGCCCGTTTCTACGAGCGTCTCGGCGACCACGCCGTCAACGTCGCCAACCGCATCCGCTACCTGGCGGGCGCCGGCGCATGAAACGACGGAGGGGACATTGCCCGCCGGTGAGGAGTCGAGCGACCTGGCCGCGGTAGGTTGAGGACGCCTGACGTATTGGACCCGGGTTGAGGAGGGCGGCAGCGGATGGATCTAGGCCTCGAGGTGGATGACGGCCACCCGCCGTACACCGTGTTGGCGGTCAAGGGCGAAGTGGACGTCTACACCGCCCCGCGACTTCGGGAGAAGCTGGTCGAGCTGGTCAGCGAAGGAAAGCACCAGATCATTGTCGACCTCGAAGGGGTCGATTTCCTCGATTCCACCGGCCTCGGTGTCCTCGTCGGGGGCCTGAAGCGCCTGCGGAGCCACGACGGCGACCTGGGACTGGTCTGCACCCAACCGCGGATACTGCGGGTCTTCGAGATCACCGGCCTCACCAAGGTCTTCGCCATCCATGATTCCGTCGCCTCGGCGGCCGGTTGAGCGATGAGCCGGTTGAGCCCGTTGTCGTCGGTCGCAACCGGCCCCTGCGTGTTCGCACCGCGCCCATGGACCTGATCCTCGAGCTTGAGATCCCGGCTCGCCCGGAGTACATCGCGATCGCCCGCTTGGTGGTGTCGTCGATCGCCTCGTCGCGGCGGAACCTACCCGACGACCGCATCGATGACCTGAAGCTGGCGGTATCGGAGGCGTGCACCAACGCCATCGAAGCCTACGGTCTGACCCAGAACGACGACCGGGTCAAGATCTTCGTCGAGGACGACGACGAGAAACTGCAGGTCAACGTGCTCGACCAGGGGCCCGGTTTCGATCTTGACGCCATCCCGACTCATCCCCCGGTCACCGATCCCGAGCGCCTCAACTTCGAGCGGGGGCTGGGCATCCCCCTGATCCGCACGCTCGTCGACGATGTCCAGTTCGCGTCGGGCGCCGACGGCACGTCGGTGCGGATGACGGTATACGGAGAGCCGTCGGAACTACGCCCTCCCGAGGACCTCAGCGCCGACTTCGACTGAGCTCGCTCAGTTCACCGCTTTGGCATCGGGAGTTCATCGGGCTTCCACTTGACATTTTGGATGCATGAAACTTACAGTTTCTGCGACCAAACTCATGGATGTAGCTCTTACGAAATCCGAGCGCGAGACGCTGAAGGCGATCTATCGCCTGACATCCGGGCAGGGTCTGGGTGGGCCCGGAGTCTCGGCGCACACCGGTGATCTGGCCGATGGACTGGGCGTTTCGCCGGGCACCATGACCGCCGTGGTCAAGCGCCTGGCCGATCGGGGCCTGGTCGACTACACCCCCTACCGGGGGGTCGAGCTCACCGGTACCGGGCGCCAAACTGCCGTTGCCGTCATCCGCCGCCACCGCATCGTCGAGCGGTTCCTCGCTGACATGCTCGGGTACGCGTGGAACGAGGCCGACCGCCTGGCGCCCACCTTCGAGCACGAGCTGCCCCAGGAAGTCGAGGATCGCTTGTTCGTCGCGCTCCACCGGCCGTCCACGTGCCCCCACGGGTTTGCGATCCCCGAACCCGAGGTGACCGACATCCCAGCCATGCCCTCGCTGTACGCCCTCGAGCCCGGCGATATCGCAGTCATCGCCATGTCCGGGGCGACCGATCCCGATGTCATCGCCTTCCTCGCCGCCCTTGGGGTTCGCCCGGGGGTGGAGGTCGAGGTCAGGGAGAAGCAACCGTTCGACGGCCCCCTTGTGCTGCGCGTCGACGGCCACGACCGCACCCTCGGTGAACGGGTGGCGCAGCAAATCTTTGTCAGGAAAGCCCCGCACGGCGCGCCGGAGTCCGTCGGCGACGACCACAGGAAGGAACAAACGGTATGACCCACCTCCTCGCCGCCGAAGGGGGGTACCAGGATTTCCACCTTCACGGAGGTGAGTGGTTCTGGCTCATCTTCTCCGCGGTAACCGCGCTGCTCGCCATCGCCGTCGGCTTCGCCTTGATGAAGGGCGTGCTGGCCGCCGACGAGGGCACCCCCAAGATGAAGGAGATCGCGCTGGCGATCGAGGAGGGGGCGCTCGCCTACCTGAGGCGCCAGTTCAAGACCATCGGGATCATCCTGATACCGCTGGTCGTGCTGGTGTTCCTGACGGCCACCAAGGTCGTGAAGCCCGACGGTTCCGTCGCCCTCAGCTACTTCGCCTCCGGCATCTTCCGGACCCTCGCGTTCCTGCTCGGCTGCGTCATGTCGGGCCTGACGGGCTTCATCGGGATGAGCCTGGCGGTCAAGGGAAACGTCCGCACCGCGGCCGCCGCCAAGCGGGGATCGCTGCCCGCGGCGTTGAAGGTGGCGTTCCGCACCGGCGGCGTCGCCGGCATGTTCACTGTCGGCCTCGGCCTCATCGGCGCCACCCTCATCATCATCATCTTCCGCAACACGTCCTCCGCCATCCTCATTGGCTTCGGATTCGGCGGCTCCCTGCTGGCGCTGTTCCTGCGCGTCGGCGGCGGCATCTTCACCAAAGCCGCTGACGTGGGCGCCGACCTCGTCGGCAAGGTCGAGGCGGGCATTCCCGAGGACGACCCGCGCAACGCCGCCACCATCGCCGACAACGTGGGCGACAACGTCGGCGACTGCGCCGGCATGGCCGCCGACTTGTTCGAGTCCTACGAGGTGACCCTGGTGGCCTCAATCATCCTGGGCGTCGCCGCCTTCCGCTCCATCGGGGCCAACCCCGCCCTCGGGCTGATCTTCCCCGTCGTCGCCCGCGCCCTCGGCGTGCTGTCGTCGATCGTCGGCGTCTTCGCCGTCAGAGCCACCGACAAGGACAAGTCGGCCATGGCCCCGATCAACCGGGGCTTCCTCACCGCCGGCTTGCTGACCGTCGTCACCACCTTCTTTGTCGCCATGTTCTACGTGGGCAACAAGCACCACAACGAGGGCTGGAAGGTGTTCGGGGCGGTGACCGCCGGGCTGATCCTGGCGCAGCTCCTCTCTCGCTTGACCGAGTACTTCACCTCGACGGAGCGGACGCCGGTTCGTGACATTGCCGAGGCGGCCCGCACCGGACCCGCCACCGTCGTCCTGTCGGGCATCGCCTCGGGCCTCGAGTCCAGCGTCTACGCCATAATCCTGATCGCCATCACCATCGGCGTCGCCATCGCCATCTCGGGCGGCAACATCGAGTTCACGTTCTATCTGGTCGCCCTGACCGGCATGGGCATGCTGGCCACCACCGGCGTCGTCGTCTCGGAGGACACCTTCGGCCCGGTGTCGGACAACGCCGCCGGAATCGCCGAAATGTCCGGCGAGTTCGAGGGCGAGGCCGAGAGGATCATGGTGAGCCTCGACGCCGTCGGCAACACCACCAAGGCCGTCACCAAAGGCTTTGCCATCGGCTCGGCGGTCATCGCCTCGGTGGCGTTGTTCTCGAGCTTCATCGAGACCATCGGCGGACAGGTGCCCTTCTACAAGGATCTGGCCCCCGGGAAGTTGTTCAGCACCATCCAGATCAACGTGGCCGACCCCAAGACGTTCATCGGGCTGCTGATCGGCGGCTCGATCGCCTTCATGTTCAGCGCCCTTGCGATCCGGGCGGTGGGCCGCACCGCCGGGACGGTTGTCCAAGAGGTGCGCCGCCAGTTCCGGGAGCACCCCGGAATCATGGACTACACCGAAAAGCCGGAGTACGGCCGGGTCATCGACATCTGCACCACCTCGGCCCTGCGGGAGCTGGTGACGCCCGCGCTGCTGGCCGTGCTGACCCCCGTCGTCATCGGATTCGGCCTCGGCTACCTCGCCCTCGGCGCCTTCCTGGCCGCGGTCATCCTGACCGGCCAGCTCATGGCGAACTTCCTGTCGAACTCCGGCGGCGCCTGGGACAACGCCAAGAAGTACATCGAGGACGGCCACGAAGGCGGCAAGGGGTCGGAGTCCCACAAGGCCGCCGTCATCGGCGACACCGTCGGCGACCCGTTCAAGGACACTGCCGGTCCGGCCCTGAACCCGCTGATCAAGGTGATGAACCTGGTCAGCCTGCTCATCCTGCCGGCGGTCATTTCCCTCGGTCGGGGCCAGCTCCGGACCCGTCCCACCGGGGCCGGCTACGCAGTGGCGTTCATCGGCCTGATCGTCCTGATCATCGCCATCGCCTACTCCAAGCGCAAGGTTGAGGCCCTCGACACCGAAGTGCCGGGTTCGACGCCTCCCGCACCGGCCTACGCCCCCATGGGCGCCACCGCCGGCGGTCCCGCCGACGCCTTCGATTCCTCCCCCGGGATCACGTCACCCGCGATGACGCCTGGCCCCGCGTCCCGACTGGCGTCGGCTCCCGCCCCGTCAGTGCCGGCCGCATCCCCCATGCCGGTGTGGCAACCCCCGGCCCCGGCCCCGGCGACGGGAACCATGCCGGCGTGGCAGCCCCCGGCCCCGGTACCGCCGCCTCAGGAGCCCGCCGGACCCGCCACGGCCGCCCCGCCTCAGCCGCCCGCCGGACCCGCCGCGGCCGCCCCGCCGGCCCCGCCTCAGCCGCCCGCCCGACCCTCCTTCATCAGCCCGACCGAAGCTGGCCAGATGGATGCCACCCAGCCGTTCTCTTGGGCACCGGTGACCGGAGCCAACGAGTACTGCCTCACGGTGGGATCGGCTCCCGGTGGCGACGATGTGGTCAACAGCGGCCCTCTCGGTGGCCACCAGACCAGCTTTTCGGTACCGGCCATGCCCGCCGGGCGACCGCTTTTCGCCCGCGTGTACTGCTCGGTCGGGGGCCACTGGAGCCACGCCGACGTCAGCTTCCAAGCCGCTCCCACTGCCGAAGCGGCCCTCATCTGGCCCACCTCGGGCCAGGCCGGGGTGGACGCCGGCCGTCCGTTCACTTGGTCACGGGTGCCGTGGGCGACGAACTACTGGCTCACCATCGGCTCCACTCCTGGCGGTTCCGACGTCCTCAACACCGGACCGTTGCCCGCGGGTCAGAGCAGCTTCGCCGCCCTGCCGCCGCTGCCCGGGGGAACCACGCTCCACGCCCGGCTGCTGACCTCCGACGGCACCAATTGGACCTACGCCGACGTGACGTTCACCGCCTGAGTCCCGCCTCCGAGGCGGGAAAGTATGGCGCCGCGCCTTCCCGCCAGGCCGGCGGGGTGAACTCCGCTAGAGGACTCTGCTCCTTTTTTCCGCCCGTGCCTTGCGGATCTCGTTGGCCACCGGTATGAGCGAGAGCAGCACCACGACCGCGATGATCGGCAGGAGGTAGTGGTCGACGTTGGGGATGGACTTGCCGAGGATGTAGCCGGCGACGGTCACGCCTGCCCCCCACAGCACCCCGCCGACGAGGTTGGAGATGGCGAACACCCGGCCATCAACTTCGGCCACCCCCGCCAGCGGGTTCATCAAGGTTCGGACGACGGGGATGAATCGGGCCAGCACCACCGCTTTCGCCGGGCCGTACTTGTCCAGCTGCTCTCGGGTACGGTCCACGTACGCCTGCTTGAACAACCGGGAATCCGGGCGCCGGAACAGCTTCGGGCCGAACCGGCGGCCGAGCAGATACCCGGTCTGGGCCCCTACCACCGCCCCGATGATCGCCGCCGCGATCACGACCGCCAGGTTCAGGTGGACGTGCACCCCCGACTTCGCGGTGGCGCTCGTCGAGCACGCCAGGCCCGCAGCGAACAGCAGCGAGTCACCAGGCAGTACGATTCCGAGCAGGATCCCCGTTTCCGCGAACAGGATGATCAGGACGCCGAGCGCGCCGAAGTCATTGAGTAAATGGGTGGGGCTGAGCACGGCGGCATCGTAGCTACCCTCCGGTCCCCGGTTGACACCACCCCCTCCTGCGGTTCACTCTCTTGCCACCCATGCCCAAACCGCTTGTCATCGTCGAATCTCCTGCCAAGGCGAAAACTATCGCCGGCTTCTTGGGTCGCGACTACGTGGTCGAGGCATCCATCGGCCACATCCGCGACCTCCCGAGCGTCGCCGCCGAGATCCCCGCGGCCTACAAGGGGGAATCCTGGGCCCGTCTCGGCGTCGATGTCGACAACGACTTCAAGCCGCTGTACATCGTGCCCGGAAAGAAGAGGGACCAAGTAAGGAAACTGAAAGGTCTCGCCAAGGAAGCCAGCGAGGTCTACCTGGCCACAGATGAGGACCGCGAGGGAGAGTCGATCGCGTGGCACCTCATGGAGGTGCTGGCTCCCCGCGTCCCGGTCAAGCGGATGGTCTTCCACGAGATCACCCGCACGGCCATCGAGCGGGCGGTGCGGGAATGGCGCGAGCTCGACCGCCGCCTTGTCGACGCCCAGGAGGCCCGGCGCATCCTGGACCGTCTCTACGGCTACGAGGTCTCGCCCGTCCTGTGGAAGAAGGTCATGAACGGTCTCTCCGCGGGCCGGGTGCAATCGGTCGCCACTCGACTGCTGGTTGAGCGCGAGCGTGCCCGGATCCGGTTCACCTCAGCTTCGTACTTCGACGTCGATGGGTTGTTCCAGAAGGGGGAGAAAGGGGACCGCTTTGGTGCCACTTTGGTCTCGCTCGACGGCCGGCGCCTGGCCACGGGCAAGGACTTCGACGAGAACGGGAACCCCGGCGCAGCACCGCTGGTCATGGACGAGGCCCTTGCCACCGGGCTGGCAGAACGGTTGGCCGACGCCTCGTTCTTCGTGCGCTCCGTCGAGGAGAAGCCTTACCGGCGGTCGCCGTACCCGCCGTTCATGACCTCGACGCTGCAACAGGAGGCAGGCCGCAAGCTGCGCTTCGGTTCGCAGCGCACGATGCGCGTCGCCCAGGACCTGTACGAGCAGGGCTACATCACCTACATGCGGACCGACTCCACGACGCTGTCCGACCAGGCGTTGTCGGCGGCGCGGGCCCAGGCGGCCTCGCTTTACGGACCGGCGTATGTGCCCGCCCAGCCCCGGCGGTACGACAAGAAGGTGAAAAACGCCCAGGAGGCCCACGAGGCCATCCGCCCCGCGGGCGAGACCTTCCGCACGCCGGAGCAGTCCGGGCTGTCGGGCGACATGCTGCGGCTGTACGACCTCATCTGGAAGCGGACCGTGGCGTCGCAGATGGCCGATGCCCGGGGCCACAGCCTCCAGGTGCGACTCGGCGGGGTGAGTTCGGCCGGCGAAGATGCCGAGTTCTCGACGAGCGGCAAGACCATCGAGTTTCCTGGGTTTCTGCGGGCGTATGTCGAGGGATCCGACGATCCCGAGGCCGCGCTCGAGGACCAGGAGGTGCGGCTGCCCGTGCTGGCGGTGGGCGACTCGCTCCTGGCGTCGGAGCTGGCTGCGCGTGGTCACGCCACCCAACCGCCGGCGCGCTACACCGAGGCGTCGCTGGTGAAAGCGCTCGAGGAACTCGGTGTCGGCCGCCCGTCGACCTACGCCTCGATCATCGAGAACATCCAGGCCCGGGGCTACGTCTGGAAAAAGGGCCCGGCGCTGGTCCCGGCGTGGACCGCCTTCGCGGTGATCGGGTTGTTGGAGCAGCACTTCGCCCAGCTGGTGGACTACGGCTTCACCGCCCAGATGGAAGAAGAGCTCGACGAGATCGCCAACGGCCAGGAAGAGGCCATCCCCTGGTTGGCCCGGTTCTACTTCGGTGACGGCAACGGCTCCGCCGGAGGGATCGGGGCGGGCCTCAAGCAGATGGTGAACGGGCAACTCGGGGATATCGACGCACGGGAGATCAACTCCATTCCCGTCGGCGACGGGATCGTCGTGCGGGTAGGGAAGTACGGCCCTTACATCCAGTCCGGCGACCAACGAGCGCCGGTCCCCGAGGACATGGCGCCCGACGAACTGACCGTGGCCCGAGCCACCGAGCTCTTGAGCGCGGGATCGAGTGATCGGGTGATCGGCAACGATCCCACCTCGAGCCTGCCGGTCCTGGCCAGGGCGGGGCGGTTCGGGCCTTACGTGCAGCTCGGCGAGGGCAACGGCGCCAAGCCCAAGACGCAGTCGTTGCTTGAAGGCATGGACCTGGACAGCGTCACGCTGGAACAGGCATTGCAGCTGCTCTCGCTTCCCCGGATGCTGGGATCCGACGTCGACGGCGAGGAGATTGAAGCCACCCATGGCCGCTACGGCCCCTACCTGAAGAAGGGCGCGGACTCCCGCTCGCTTGACAACGACGCCCAGCTCTTCACCGTCACCCTCGATCAGGCGCGGGCGCTGTTCGCCCAGCCCAAGCCCGGCCGCGCCGGCGCCCGCTCCCCGGCTCCGCTGCGCGAGCTGGGCCCCGATCCGATCAGCGGGCAGCCGGTAACGGTCAAGGAGGGCCGCTTCGGCCCCTACGTCACAGACGGCGTGACCAACGCTTCCCTGCGCAAGGGCGACACCATCGAGGCGGTCACCATCGAGAGGGCTGCGGAGCTGCTGGCCAACCGCCGGGAAGCGGCGCCGCGGCCCGCCCGCAAGGGGGCGGCGGCCAAGAAGACGACCGCCAAGAAGTCCGGCGCAGTGAAGAAGACGGTCGGGGCGAAGAAGACAATCGCCAAGAAGGCGGCCTCGGCCACGACGACGGGGGTTACCAAGAAGGCCGTGGCCAAGAAGGTCGTGGCCAAGGCAGCCGCCACCAAGACGGGTGCTGCGAACAAGACGGTCGCCAAGAAAGCAACTGCGTCCAAAAGGGGCCCGGTAGTTTCCTAGGCAGACCCGACGGAAAAACCCCGGTCCACGAAGTGGTGCTCCTGGCGTCGTGGCTTGGCGAGATGGCGGGACCCTCTGAGGTGACACCGCCCGACACCGCCCCGGTAGCCTCGGCATGTGCCCGCCGTCACCATCCGTGGCGAAACCAGGGGGCGCTTCATCGCCTTCGAGGGCGGCGAAGGGTCGGGCAAGTCGACCCAGGCCGCGCGCCTGGCGGCCGCGCTTGGTGCCTTGCTCACGAGGGAACCGGGGGGTACCGACCTCGGCCGCCACATCCGCGAGCTGGTGCTTGGCGCCGACCTGCGGGAACCGGCGGGGACCAGGGCCGAGGCGCTGCTGATGGCGGCGGACCGGGCCCAGCACGTGGCCTCGGTCGTGCGTCCCGCGCTACGAGCGGGCCGCGATGTGGTGACCGACCGCTACGCCGGCTCGTCGCTGGCCTATCAAGGTTACGGGCGCGGCCTCGACATCGCCGACGTGCGGTGGCTCTCTGACTGGGCGACGGAGGGACTGTGGCCCGACCTGGTCATATTGCTCGATGTCCCTCCGATCGAGACGCAGGCGCGCTTGGCGGCATCGCGGGTTGGGCCGGACCGGTTGGAGGCCGCGGGGGACGACTTCCACCAGCACGTCGCCCGTGGTTTCCACGTCCTGGCGCAGGAGACCCCGGACACGTGGCGGGTGGTCGACGGCAGCGGATCGGTGGACGAGGTCTTCTCTCGAGTGGAGACGACGGTGGCGGAATTCTTCGCGCGGTGCGGTTGAATGGGCCCGTCATGAGCCCGTTGTTTTCCGCCGTCGTGGCCCAGGAGGCGGCAGTGGCGGCGCTGCGGGCCGCAGCCACCCGGCCCGTCCACGCCTACCTGCTGGTCGGTCCTCCGGGCACCGGCAAGCGGGCGGCCGCGACGAGCTTCGCCGCCGCCCTCTTGTGCCCGAACGGTGGTGACGACGAGTGCGACGTGTGCCGGCGGGTGCTCAGCGGTGTCCACCCCGACCTTGTCACGATCGACCGGGAAGGGCCCTTCATCACGATCGACACGGCCCGCGAGATCGGCCGGGCCGCGGCCCGCAGCCCCGTTGAGGGGGACCGCAAGGTCCTGGTCCTGAGCGATTTCCACCTGGTCCGCGAGGCTGGCCCGGCGCTGCTCAGGACCATCGAGGAACCACCACCGAGTGCAGTCTTCGTCATCACGGCCGAGTTCGTGCCGGCGGAGCTGGTGACCATCGCCAGCCGGTGCGTGCAGATCGATTTCCGTCCGCTTCCGGTGGCGGCGGTGACCGCCGTGCTGGCGGCAGAAGGCGTCAGCGCCGAACTGGCGATCGAGCTGGCGGCAGCCGCCGATGGCCGCCTGGACCGGGCCCGGCTCCTTGCGGGCGATCCCGAGTTCGGTGTGCGCCGGGACGCGTGGCGGGCTGTGCCCGGTCGCCTCGACGGCACCGGCGCCACTGCGGTCGCCATCGCGGGCGAACTGGTCGCCCTGCTCGAGCGCAGTGTCGCTCCCCTGCGGGATCGCCAGGCGGCCGCAGTCGCCGACCTGGATGCCCGCCTCGCCCGGGCCAGCGAAGTCGCCGGCCGGGCCGGCGGTAAGCGGGCGGCAAAGACCGGGGCCAAGGATCTGGAGGACCGCCATCGCCGGGAGCTGCGGCGCCAGCGCACCGACGAGTTGAAGGCGGGACTGGCGGCCCTCGCCGGCGTCTACCGGGACCGGTTGAAATCGGGAGGACCGGCGGGCGAAGCGACTGATGCCATCGAGTCGGTACGCCTGATCCAGGACCTGTACGCCAATCTGGCGTACAACCCCAACGAGCAGTTGCAGCTCCAGGGGTTGTTCGTCCGGCTGGGGCGGCTCCCCGCCCGGGTCCCTAGCCGGATCGCCTAGCCGCCAAGACTAGAGGGGGAGGCGGGCCGGATCCCTGGGATACGATCGTTCGCCCGCCCGAGTAGCTCAGCCGGTAGAGCAGCGCACTCGTAATGCGCAGGTCAGCGGTTCGATTCCGCTCTCGGGCTCGATAACCGAGCAGGGCAGAGGCTCGCAACCTGTTTCCCTTTGCCACTTGGACAAGCCATCCGCATCAGGTGATGGCGCGGAGGTGTGCGAGCACGGCGAGTACGCGCCGGTGGTTGGTCCGGTCTTCGTGCAGGCCGAGCTTAAAGAAGATCCGGCTGGTATGCGTCTCGACGGTGCGGGTGGTGACCTCGAGCCGCACGGCGATTCGTTCGTTCGAGAGGCCCTCGGCGACGAGGGCCAGGACCTGGCGCTCCTTGGCGGTGAGTTGGGTGATTGGGTCGGTTTGGCGCGGTCGGTCGAAGACCTTGTGCACGACCTCGGGATCGATCACCGTCTCGCCCGAGGCCACACGCGCCAGAGCATCTACGAGCTCCGTTGAGCGGGTGATTCGTTCCTTGAGGAGGTACCCCACACCGCCGTGCCCGCTGCGGAGCAGGTCGACCGCGTGGCGGGTCTCGATGTGCTGGGAGAGCACGAGAACGCCAAGGCGCGGGTGCTCGCGCTTGAGCTCCACTGCCGCCTCGAGACCCTCGGTGGTATTGGTCGGCGGCATCCGGACGTCGAGCACCACGGCGTCGGGCGCGCCGGCGCGAACGGCGTCGGCCAGCCCTGTCGCATCGGGGAGTTGCGCGATGACATCGACGCCCTCCTCCGCCAGTAGGCGGGCGATTCCCTCGCGGACGAGCGCGGCATCGTCGACCAGGATCACCCGCACCGCCGGCGAGTCTGGCACGCCGCGCCCTAGCGAGCTCGGGGCGCAGTCCACGATCACCGCTTCGCCGCCGATGACCACCATGGAGTTCAGCGGGACGACGAGGACTCGCCTGTGTTGGGCTGTCCCAGGAGCACCGGCCGCGCGATGAGCTCGTAGCGCCGCTCGCGGAGGGCTTGTTCGGCGACGGCGATATCGCGCAGTTCCGCGACCACCTCGGGGGCGACACCCACCGCATCGGCGCCCCGCCGAATGCGGTCGAGCTCGTCTGGGGTGAGCGCGCCGTCGGAGGCGCACATCTTGAGCGCCTCGTACACCGCCGCCCGCACGATCATGGGGATGCATCGGATCTGCAGCAGGTCGTCGATCGAGTCGCTGTCGTCGTAGGAGGCGATCGCCTCCAGCACCCAGTCTGCATCGCCCGCGGCAGTGAGGTAGCCGGTGAACCACTCCCGCTCGCGCACCGTGAGGCTGCCGTTGCCGCCTGCCACAAGGAGCGTCATCCGAGAAGCGGCGTAGTTGTCCTCGTGGGTTATCTGCTCGTAGAGCTCGGCGGGTCCCTGCCAGCCCTCCCAACCGATCCATTTCAAGGCGGTCATCCGCCGCCGGTCGACGTCGTCGGCAAGGGCCTGCGCGACGGGGAGGTAGGCCGTGATGACAGTGCCGCCTCCGAGGGGGCTGTCGATGACGAGTCGACCGCCAAGAGCGGCCACGCGGTCGGCGAGGCCGGCGAGCCCCGAGCCCGGTGTTGCCGCGGCCCCGCCGCTTCCGTCGTCGCACACCGTCACCCGTAGTGCGTCGTCGACGACCGTGGCCCGCACCGACGCGAGCTTGGCGTTGGCGTGCTTGTTGGCGTTGGTCAGGGCCTCGGCGACCACATAGTACGCCCCGACCTCGACTGCCACCGGGAGGCGATCGGGAACATCGACGGCCAGCTCCACCGGCACGCCCGGCCGCTCGGCGAGGCCCTCGAGCGCGCCGCTCAGGCCGGCGTCGCTGACGATGGCCGGCTGGATGCCCCGGGTGAGGTCGCGCAGTTCGGCGAGCGCGTCCTCCAGTTCGCGTGCCGCGTCGGTGAGGAACTCCTCGAGCGCGGGGTCACCGGTTGCCTGCCTCACCGCCATGCGGAGTAGCAGGGCCAGGCCGACCAGGCGTTGCTGGGCTCCGTCGTGGAGGTTGCGTTCGAGACGCCGGAGCTCGCGGTCGCCGGCTTCCGCGATTCGCGCCCGCGAGGCGTGCGCCTCGAGTAGCTGGGCCCGTAGCTCCGCCTTGAGGCGCTCGTTGTCGATCGCGAGCGACGCGGCCTCGGTCGCGGCCCGCAGGCGCTCGGGGTGACCGAGCAGCGCAGAGTCGTGGATCAGTCCGGCCACCGGTTTGCCGGCGCGCTCGATAGGCGTGAAGGCGCGGCCATCGCCGGTGGCGGGCGTCGTCGTCGCCGCCTCGCCGAGATCGTCGACCCAGCCGCCGGTCCCTACCCGGACGTACACAAGGTCGAGATGCGGATCGGAAAGCACCCGGCGCAGGGCGTCGCGTACGGTGTTGCCCGGTCCACCCGCTCCCAGCTGAGCGACCAGGGCGACCAGCCGGTCGTCGGCGTCGCTCGGCGACCACGAGGCCAGACTCACGGCGCCTGCATCAGATCGTGAATGGCTGCCAGCGACAACTCATCCTTCGGCAGGTATCCGGCCGCCAGACCCTCGGCGAGGCGGCGTCCTGAGACCGCGTCGATGGTCGAGATCAGGATTACTACCGACCCCCCGGCGCACTTTTGGAGCCGGCGGGCCACCTCCGGACCGTTGACGTCAGGCATTCGCACGTCGACGAGGACGACGTCGGGTTGCCAGATTTGGACCGCTTCGGCCGCGTCGATGCCGCGCTCGACCTCCGCCACGACCTCCACGCCTTCGGCCACCAGTGCGCGACGGGCCATGGCGCGAAACCGCTGATCGTCATCGACGAGCACGACGCGAAGCGGCATCGGACCAAGTGTGCCCGGTGTGAAGGGCGGACGCATCCGTGCTACCCCCGAGGCGTCCTGGGGAGGATCACCGCCCACCTCCCGTAGTGTCGTAAGGCCATGTTGAAGGCCAAGCGCAAGGAACCGTCCGAGCAACGCCGGTTCCCCGCGCCCAGGGTGGGAGTGCCGGGGGACCCCCGCCCGTTCGTGGGCTCCGGGCACCTGGTCGCGGCGGCGGCCATCCAGCAACTGCTGACGGCGCGGTGCCTGGTCGCAGTCGTCGGGCCGCTCGGCTCGGGCAAGAGCACGATCTGCCGCCGCGCCGCCAACTCCCGATGGGCCCGGCAGTGGTACCTCCACGACGAGGGCGGCCAGCCCGTTCACCGGCGGTTCTGGGTCGATCTCGAGGAATGCCACCCCGGTCCCGAGACCCAGGAAAGGATCGCACACGCCCTCGGTCGGCCTTCCTTCGAAGCCGCACTGGAGCGCCTGCGCAGCGGCAAGTCCTGCCTGATCGTCCTCGACAACGCCGACCAGGCCTTCGCCACACCCGACACCGGAGCCGACGACACATTGGCGGAGCTGGCGGCGTCGGTCCCCCGGGGTGCGAGCGTTGTCGTCAGCCGGCGCAGCTTGGCCGATTTGCCCGTCGATCGCACCTGGACCGACGTGATCGAGATCTCGGGCTTCGGGGACCGCCAGGATGCCAGGGAGCTGTTCGACCTGCTGGCCCCCGGCCACTCCGGCGATCCGCGCGCCGACGACCTCATCGCCGCCTGCGACCAAGTCCCGCTGGCGGTGAGCCTCCTGGCCCGAGCGGCCGCCGACTCCGACCTCGATCCCCGCCCCGGCGAGTCCCGGCCGCGGGGCGTCGACTTCGCACTTGAAGTCGTCACCGCGACGCTCGATGCCGTCGAGCGCAGTGCGTGGGCGGCCCTCTCGCAGTTCCCGTCGGGCCTCGGGAGCGACGACGTCGCCGCCATCCTCGCCGACGGGTCGCTGGATGCGACCATCCGCCTCCATGAAATCGGCCTGGCTCGACGCTGCGAAGCAGGGGTCCGCGTCCCTGCCCCCTTGCGACGCATCGCATCGGAGCCTGAAGCGGCCGAACTTTGGGAAAAATATGTTCGCCGTGCCCATGCCGTTCTCGCCGTCAACGCGACCCCGAGCGCGGGTGCGGCTATCTCTGCGCCGGGCGGGGTCCAAGCCGCCGACGCCTGGTTGACGCGCCAACGGAGCAGTCTCGACGTCCTCTTTTCCCGGTCCGATTTGCCGGAAGGCACGCTCGAGATGGCCCGGGTCGGACTCCTCAGCCATCGGTCGGGTATCGCCGCCGACACGCTCGATCGGGTCCTGGTCGGACTCGTCGATCGCTCCGTCAGGGGAGCGGTGCCCGACGACCTGACCACTACCGCCGCCCTGCTCGAGGACCAGCGTCGCTTCGAGACCTCGTCGCTTCTTGCCACCGCCGTCGTCGAGGCGAATCGCCGCGCCGGTGACGCCGCCGGTGAATGCGCCGGTCTGCGACAGCTCGGGCGCGCCGAGCGCTTCTGTGGTCGCTACGACGCCGCCGAGGCCCACCTGCGTCTCGCTCACGAGCGGTGTCAAGAGCTCGGCGACGAGGTCGGCCAGGGGAGCGCGCTGTTCGAGCTCGGCCAGATCGATGTAGAACGAGGTCGCCTCGACGCCGCCGAGGAGCATCTCGAGGCGGCTCTCGCGTTGTTCGCGGCCAACGACCGGCCGGTCGGCGAAGCCAACGTCAACGTCGACCTTGTCCGGGTCGACCTGGCGCGAGGTCGCCTCGCCGGTGCCGAAAGCCGCTTGGCGGCAGCGGTGGATCGTTTCGAGGTCGCGGGCCACAAACTCGGGTCGGCCAACGCCCAACTCCAGCTCGGGCAACTGGAGTTGGCCCGAGCCCAGCTTGACGCGGCCGAGCACCATTTCGAAGGCGCCCTGGACAGCTACGAACAAGCCGGTGACAAGGTCGGCTTCGCCAACGCCTTCCTTCAGCTGGGCCAGGTGGACCTGGCACGGGGCCGGCTGGCCGACGCCGATCGCCGCTTCGCGGCCGCCCTCGCGGGCTACCAGCGCGTCGGTGACATCGTCGGGCAGGCGAACGCGTCGTTGCAGCTGGGCCAGATCGACCTGGCCCGGGGCCGCCTGGAAAGCGCCGCCGACCGCCTGACCCAGGCACTGGCCGCGTACGAGCAGCTCGGCGACCAGATCGGTCGCGCCAACGCATCGCTCCAACTGGGTCAGGTCCATCTGCGTCGGGGCGAGCTGCCCGACGCCGGGACCCGGTTACGCGTCGCTCAGGACATCTACGACGACATCGGTGACCCGATGGGCTCGGCCAACAGCCGCCACATCGAGGCCCTCCTCCTGCAGGCGCAGAGCCGGCGTCCCGACGCCATGGCCACATTCGCCGAGGCCGCCCGCCTTTACGCCGCGCTCGGGCGCACGACTTCGGCTGCCTGGAGCCTGGTCGGCGCCGCCACCGCCAGCACCGGGAGGTCCGAGCGGGCCGGCTACGCCGGCGCCGCCGTCAAGTTCCTCGAGGAGGCGGGGCTGACCGAAGCCGCAACCCAGGTCGCAGCCGAATTCGCCAAGAAGGACTTGCCGCCCCCGCCGGTTTCCCCCCTGCCCCGACCTGTAGCCGTGGCGGCGGAAGACCCGGAACCGGCACCGGTGCGGAAGCGGGAGACCAAGCGGGTTGCGCAACCGGCGCTCAAGCGCCGGACTGAGCGGCACCCCACGCCTGGGGGGGCCGTGGCTGGCTCGCCCGAAGCCGAGGTGCCGCCGCCCACCGTGCCCTCGGAGCAGCCCATGGCTCCGTCTCCCGCCCTCGCCCCGACGCCGGCACCCGAACCAGCGGTCTCGAGCACGGCCCGCCACGACGGTGAACCCCAGTGGGACTGGGACTGGCTTGACGCCCCGGTGGACCCCCGGGAATTGGTCCGCGTGGCCCATGGCGATCCGGATCCGGATCGCCCGCCCGACGTGACCGGCGAAGCCGGCGCCGGGGAGCCGGCGCCCGAGCCGCCGGGTCAGCCGGCGCCAGAGCCGCCCGCCACGCCCCCCGGCCGGCGACCTCACTTTCGGTTGGGACGGAAGAAGGATCGCTCCTAGGAACCGTTCTTCTTGTCGAAGCGGCTCACTGTCTCGACATGGAACGTGTGGGGGAAGGAGTCGACCAACGCGACCGATTCCAGGTCGTAGCCAGCGTGGCGCAGCAGGGCGGCGTCGCGGCCGAGCGACGCCGGATCGCAGCTCACCAGCACCACCCGGGGCGCCCGAGCCGCCACCACTGCGGCGACGCCCGGTCGGCCCAGTCCCGTTCGCGGGGGATCGGCGATCACCACGTCGACCGGCCCATCGCTGCGTTTCGGGCGCCACCGGGCGACATCGGACACCACGATCCGGGCATCGACGTCGCTGAGGTTGACTCGGGCGTCGGCCACCGCGCCAAGGTTGCTCTCGATGGCGGTCACAGCGGCGTCGTAGGCCGTCGCGACCACCGAAGCGAAGAGGCCCACCCCCGCGTAGGCATCCACCAGGCGGCCGCCCGGGCCCAGGCCATCGCCGACGGCATCGATGGCCGCGGCCACCAGTGCCGCCGCGGCGTCGGGACCGGGCTGGAAGAAGGAATCCACGCTGATCCGGAAGCGCCGACCCGCCACCACCTCGTGGAAGGCGGCCGGTTCGTCGCCCGTCACGACGACCACGCCGGGAGGCACTTGGACCGCAGTCGCCGATTGCCGCGGGCTCGGCCGGGCCAGTCGTTCGCCCGATGCCACTCCGACCCGCAGTAGGACCTCGGTGGCCCCTGGATAGCGCCCAGCCGTGATGAGCTCCTCGAGGCTCGGGTGGGCGGCCAGGCACGAGTTCGTCTCGACGGCGTGTTCTGGACCCCGGCGCGGGCGATACCCGGCCCGCCCCGACGGCGAAACGGCGAGGCGCCCCGTCGTTCGCAACGCCATTGCCGACAGGCGGACCACGACCGGTTCCGGCGGCTCGGCGAAATGCCCGATCCGGCGCAGCGCGTCGATGACGATGCCGGCCTTGAGCCGGCGCTGCGCCTCGAGGGCGATGTGCTGCCAGGTACAGCCACCGCAGCCCGCCGCCAGGGCGGGACACGGCGCCGCGACGCGGTCGGGAGAGGGCTCCACGACCGCGACCGCGGTGCCTCGAGCGAAGTCGCCCCGGGACTCGGTTAGGCGGACAAGTACCACCTCGCCGGGGAGGGCGCCGTCGATGAAGACGACCTTCCCCGTCTCGTCACGGGCGAGGGCGGCGCCGCCCGCGACCATTGCAGTGGGCGAGAGCCGCAGGTCCTCAGTCACCCGCGGCCCTGGTCGTCCCAGTCCCCGTTGGCGTCGACCTCTGCCTCGGCGTACTTGAAGGCCGCGGCGAGGAAGCGGTAGGTCCACTCTTCGGCCAGGGGCCGGGTCTCGCAGAAGGCGATAGGGACCGCGGGGTACCGGACCTGAACCGCCGCCAGGAGGTCGGCGAGGAATCCGGTCGAGACGTGCTGGTTCTTGAACAGGTCGGAATACCGGTTCTCGACGACCAGGGCTGCCCGGGGGAGCGTCGCCAGTTCCGCCATGGCGTAGGCCAGGCTGCCATCGACGAGACGGCCCGCCAGGTCGGCGATGGTCTTGCGCTCGACGGTCGCCACGATCTCCTCGCCCAACTCGACGCCGTAGTCGCCCGCCGGCAGGGCGTGGCGCCGGGTCTCGGTCTTCTGCTTCGCGAAGCGGTAGGGGTACCGCTCCCGGGTATCGATCAGGATGACCAGGTCGTCGAGTCCGCCGGCCCGCCGCGTCGGCACCCGGACACTGGGCCGGGCCTGGCGGGTGGTCCTCGGGGACTGCCAGAAGATGCCCTCGCGCCCGCCCTGGATCTTGGTGAAGACGAACTGGGACCGGTTTTCTCGGGCCCGGTCGAGCACCAGGTCGATGGCGACACCGCGGCGCACGCAGGACCGCACCGGCACTTCCTCGAGGATCTGAATGTTCTCCGGCCAGTCGTCGGCGCGGTGGCAGTAGATCTTGCTGGTCCGAGGCCAGGTCTCACGGGACTTGAGGAACATGGGCCCGCCGGCGAGGGGGAGGAGCAGGAGGAACGGCAGCGTCGATTCCGGTTCCGGGTTGCGGGCGACCACGAACGTCTTCGCCATGGGTACATAGTGAACGACGAGGAGCCCACATCGTCGAATCCCTGCCCAAACCTGTGGGCTTTAGGTAAACCTGTGGGACTTACGGTTGCTCTACGACCGTAAAACCCCACAGGTTCGCCGCTGCGAGACGGCTGTGGCGCCGATCTCGCTTCGATGTGGCGTCGCTCGGCCGTCGCTCGGCCGTCGCTCGGGCGTCGATGCGACGTCGGTCAGGCAGGCTTGGCGGCCACCGCCGGCCGGCAGTGGGCGCAGGGCCGGTAGCCCGCCACCACGGCCTCGGCCACCGAGCGGAACCCGACCCGGTGCGCCGGCGTGATCCGCCGAGCCTGATGGCACGAGGGGTAGCAGAAGACCCCAGTTGCGTTGCTCCCGACAATGTGCAAACCCCGGGCCGCCAGCGCGTGGATCTCGTCCAGGTTGACGGCCTCCGATGCCAGGATCGCCCGCTTCATCACGGCGCCGAAGCCGTACTCGCCCTCGTTCCCGTTGCTTCGCACCACCCGGTGGCAGGGGATGAGGAAGGGGATGGGGTTATGGCCGAGGGCTGTCCCGACCGCTCGCACCGCCCGCTGCCGGCCGATCTCGGCCGCAACCCAACCATAGGGGCGGGTTTCCCCGACCGGGATCTCGAGTGCTTTGCGCAGCACCGCTTCCTCGAACGAGGTCACGTCCCTCAGGTCGTAATCGAGCTGGCGGGTCCGGCCGGTGCGGACTGCCTCGACCAAGGGGCGCGGCGGCCGGTCGACGACGCGTACCGGCCGCTCGAAGCGGTCTCGGTACTCGGCCACAAACTCCTCAGTGCCGGCGGAGGCGCCGCCGGTGTCGCCGGCGGGGCGCACATAGTTGATCCCGTGGTCGCTGTAGGCCACGAGCAGCGCGCCGATCGGCACCGCCATCTCGACTCGTACGACCGAGGCGTAGATGCGTTCAATGACCGAAACCGCAGGCGCGGCCCGCAACCGGGCCAGGTCATCGAGCAGCGGCTGAGCGGTGGGCATCGTCATGGCAGCACCTCGTCATCGTTCTGGTCGTTGCGTAGGCAATCGTCGTCGAGCAGGGTGCGCAACCGGTCGAGGCCGCGCGAGACATGGGATTTCGCCGTGCCCTCGGGGCATGCGAGCACGTCGGCGGTCTCGGCATACGTGAGGCCGACGACGTGGCGCAGCACGACCGCGACTCGCTGCTTGGTCGGCAGGGCGCGAAGCGCCGCCGCCAAGCGGTCACCGTCGGCGACGCGTTGGACCCGTGCTTCGGGCGACTCGGCCTCCGAGAGCGGCTCGGCGCAAGCCAGCGAAGTGGCCGCCACTACTCGAGGCCGCCGTGCCGACGTCCGCAGGTGGTTGCGCCATTGGTTGAGGCAGATGGTGAGGAGCCAGGGCCGCAACTGCAGCTCGGCAATCCGCGACCGCGAATACCCTCGGAGCCCGGCGTAGGCCCGAAGGAACGTCTCCGCCGTCAGATCCTCGGCATCGGACACCCGGTCGCACAGCCGCAGCGCGGCGGTGTACACCGCCGGCTCATAGGTGGTGACCACCTCCGCGAACACGTCGTCGAGATCCTGGGCCAGCCGGCTCGCGAGGCTGGGATCGATGAGCTTCAAGGTGACAGAGGCAACCACACCTGTAAGAACACCGCTCGGGGCCAGGAGTTGCACCCCGAGCGCAAAACGCGAAGCCGCCCGACGCCGACCGCGGCGTCAGGCGGTGTGCGGGGCGAAAGCCCTCGTACTTTCGCTACGACAAGATCAGTAGTACTCGGGGTCGCGCTCCTCGACGACGGTGCGGCGCCGCCGGACGCGGCTCCCACCGTCAACGACCGTGGTGCTCCCCCGGCCGTAGCCGCCGAAGCCACCCCAGGAACCCCAGAACACCAGGGACAGGATGAATCCCACGATGCCGACGAGCATGAGGATGTCGCCGACCACGTGCAAGTTGACGCCGGTGGCGGTCACTGTCACCGCGTAGCGCAAGATGGCGCCCACCGCGAACAAGAAGATGCTGGTTCCGATACCCATCGCGTTCTGACCTCCAAAGGTCGTGTCTACCGCGACTCGTACCCGGGCCCTTCCTACGCCAAACTGCGCGCTAGCCCGGCCGCAGGGCCATCCAGATGGCGCGGGCATCCTTTGTCCCGGGATTGCGCCACTGGTGCCGGCGATCGGTACGGAAGTGGATGGCGTCGCCCTTTTCCAGGTGGAATGGCTGGTCCTCGACCATGAACTCCAAGGTGCCGTCCAAGACGAAGACCAGTTCCTCGCCGGGATGCTCCATGGGATTAGGGCCGCTGTCGGCCCCGGGATCGACGATGGCGACGGCTCCCGCCACGAAGAAGCGGCCATAGGGCCCGGAAATGCCGCTCAGGTCGATGCCCCGGTGGGAGGTGTACACGCTGTTGCGGGCCTTGGCGGGTGTGAAGACGACGGGCCCCGATTCCTCGGCATCCTCCTCCACGAAGTACGACACGGGACGGTCGAGGGCCCCGGCCAGCTTCAGCAAGGTGGTGATAGTGGGCACCATCCCGCTGCGCTCGATCTTGTGGATCGCGGCCGCCGAGACGTCAGCCCGCTCGGCCAGCTGCTGCATCGAGAGCCTCTGTTGCAGGCGCAACTCCCGGAGCTTCGGCCCGATGGAGCTGACGATGTGGTGCAGGTCGTCAGCCGCGCTGCCGCCGTCATCGCGACTACCCCGAGCCGCCGCAGCGACCCCGTTGACAGCCGCCACCGCCTTGCCGGCCCGGTCCTGTCCCGCCTTCAGTGGCGACACAACTGGGTCATCGCCGACGGCGACCTTCGTACTGGCGCGGGCCGAGCGTGCCGGCATGGAATAACTCCTTGGAGGCTTCCCAGGGTTGACAACCGAACGGTGTCATCCAGTATAGTCAACGCCACTTGCGGATGGTGAATATGGAGGCAAGTTGGCCCGACGGACTGTAGTGGTGGGCGGGGGCGCCGGCGGGATTGGTGCGGCCGGCGCATGCAAGGCCGTCGACGACGCGAACACCGTCACCGTGTTCACCGAATACGAGGACGCTGCCTACAGCCCGTGCGGCATTCCCTACGTCCACGGCAAGGAGATCCCGGACTTCGAGTCCCTGTTCCTCGCCTCCAAGCAGGCCTACGTCGACAGCGGCATCGACATCCACTATCAGACACGGGTCACTGCCATCGACACCGCAGCGCGCACCGTGACCGTTGCCGGGCAGGCCCCGCAAAAATGGGACAGCCTGGTCATCGCCACCGGTTTCGACTACGCCGATCCCGGGGTGCCCGGTAGCGACCTCAGCGGGCTCTACTACGTCAAGAACATTCGCCGGGCCATGGAGTGGGACAAGATCCTCGACGACGTGAAGACGGCGGTGGTCTACGAGGCCTCCCCCCTCGGCCTGGAAATGGTCACCGCGCTGGCCCACCGGGGCATCGAGACCCACCTCGTCGACCCCCAACCGTGGGCCTTGGCCGAGGTCGCGGACCCCGATATCGCCGCGCCGGTCGAGGAGTCCTGGGCCGAGATGGGCGTCAAGATGCATTTCAACACCACCCTCGAAGCGTTCGTGGGCGACGAGAAGGTACGGGCGGTGCGGACATCCGGTGCCGCCGAGGGCGAAATGCCCGCCGACTTGGTGGTCGTGTGCACCAAGAAGGTGCCCAACACCGCCCTCGCCAAGGCGGCGGGGGTGGCCATCGGCTCCACCGGCGGCATCGTCGTCAACGAGCGGATGGAGACCTCGGTACCTGACGTCTATGCCGCCGGTGACTGCGCGGAGGTCCCCCACGGGGTCACCAACATCCCCATCCAGGGCTTGTCGGGCAGCCACGCCTACGCCCAGGGCAAGGTGGCGGGCACCAACGCCGCCGGCGGCGCCCGCAAATACCAGGCGGTCTACGTCCCGTGGGGCATGGTGGCAGGCAAGTGGATGATCGGCGGCGTCTCGTTCGGCGAGACCCTCGCCGACGCCCTCGGAATCCCCCACGTCCTGGGCAAGGCCACGGGCATCTCACGGGCGCGCTACTACCCCGGTGTCAAGAAGGTCATCGTCAAGCTGCTGGCCGAACCGACCAGTCACCGCCTCATCGGGGCTCAGATGGTCGGCGGTGAAGGGATCAAGGAACGCGCCGATTTCCTGGCGATGGCCGTCAAGACGGGAATTACGCTCGAGGACCTGGCGTGGATGGAGAACGTGTACTCACCACCAATCGGCGCCCTGAACGAGCCAATCGCGGTAGCCGCCCAGAATGCCCTCAAGTCTGTGGCGCGCTCGAGAAGCCGATGTCCTTCAGCCGCTGGCTCCGATCGAACTCCGAGCACTTCCTTCTGCTGGAGGCCCAGGCCCGGGCCGCGGACCGGCACGGCCGACAAGGTCCCCCGCCGCCCCGCCGGACCAGGGAACTGTTCTGGCGCAAGGTATTCGTCCCCGTCTACCGCCGACTTCCCTGGTCGACCCGCCGCGTCGCGATCGCCATGATGCCGGGCAGCCATCGCCAGCAGTGGTCCCCACCGCCAAACCGTCACAACCCCGCCGTCTGACCGAGCATTTCAATCCTGCGTTTCAATCATAAGGAGGCTCCATGCCGAAGACAGTCAACAACCCGATCCCCGCCGAAGGTGAAACCCTCTTCGACGCCGAGGAGAAGGTCTTCCCCGACATCAAGGCCAACCCGGGCGAGAAGGCCTTCGTCTTCATCCACTCCGTTCCCTACGAAGGCTCCGTCGCCCTGGTCAATCTGCTGACGTCCACCCGCCTGGTGCGCAAGGGCTTCGACGTCAACATCGTCCTCTATGGCCCCGGCGTGCTCCTGGCCTCCGGCACCCGCGGCTACCCCTCGGTCGGCAAGGAAGCCTTCCCCGGCCACATGGCCATCAACAACCAGATCAAGACCCTCCTGAAGGAAGGCGCCACGATCTACGCCTGCCGCTTCGCTATGGGCGCGCTCTACGGCTTCCGCGAGGACGACCTGATCCCCGGCGTCAAGGCCTTCAACCCGCTCGACGTGCTCGACGCCGCCCTGACGGCGTGGCGTGAGGGCGCGTTCCAGATCAACACCTGGACGGTCTGAACAAAGCCAAACCTGGGAAAAATGGCCCCCGGCGCGGCGCATACCGCGCCCGGGGGATGCACGCTGTCGTTGCACGCACGTATGCCGGAGGTGGGCCTTGGACGGTATCCATGACATGGGCGGGATGCAGGATTGGGGATCGGTCACGCCGCCACCGGCCGACGAGCGCCCGTTCGCCGAGGACTGGGAGAAGCGCGCCTTCGCCCTTGCGCTGCTGTCGATGCGCGTCTCCGGTACCAACCTCGACGCCTTCCGCCACTCCATGAACCGCCTCGAGCCCCTCGACTACCTGGCCGACGGCTACTACGGACGCTGGTTGCGCGGTGCCGAGAACCTCCTCACCGACAGCGGCATCATCGCCCCGGGGGCGGTCGATGCCCGCACCCGCAGGCAGCTCGGCGATACCGATGTCGTGGAGCCGCCGGTGCCCGAGGAGCACAAGCCCGACTACAAGCCGACGGCCGGTGGCTCACTGCGGGCCCTTGACACCGCGCCCCGTTTTTCTCCCGGCGACAGGGTACGAGCCAAAGACGTGCATCCTTCCGGCCACACCCGGCTGCCGCAGTACGTCCGGGGCCGGACAGGAACCGTGCGCCGGGTGCAGCCCGCCGCCGTCTTCCCCGACACCCACGCCCACTTCGAGGGCGAGAACATCCAGCACGTCTACTCTGTGGAGTTCCGCTCACGAGATCTGTGGGGGCGCGACGGCGAGGATTTCGTGCTCAACATCGATCTGTACGACGACTATCTGGAGCCGGTGGCATGAACATTTCCGAGCGGTTGCCCATCGCCACGAGGACCGAGGCCTTGGAATCGATCCTGGTCGAGCGGGGTCTGGTCGACCCCAAAGTGATGGCTGCCTATATCAAGATGTACGAGTCCGACGTCGGCCCGCTCAACGGGGCCAAGGTCGTCGCCAAGGCCTGGGTCGACCCCGAGTACCGGGCACGCCTACTGGCCGATGGCACCGCCGCCGTGGCCGAGCTGGGCTTCAAGGGGCCCCAGACGGAATCCCTCGAAGTGGTCGAGAACACCGACCAGGTCCACAACGTCGTCGTGTGCACCTTGTGCTCGTGCTACCCGTGGGCGGTGCTCGGACTGCCGCCGAGCTGGTACAAGGACCCCGCCTACCGGGCCCGGATCGTCCGCGAGCCTCGGGCCGTGCTGGCCGAGTTCGGCCTCGAGCTCGACGAATCCGTCGAGATCCGGGTGGCCGACAGCGTCTCGGAGTGCCGGTACATGGTCCTGCCGCAGCGGCCCGAAGGAACTGAGGGCCTGAGCGAGGAGGAACTGGCGGCGCTGGTCACCCGCGACGCCATGGTCGGCATCGCCAAGGTCGCCCCGACCGCCTGATGGCGGCGCCGCTCGACATCGACGGTCCCGCCGCCCCGCCCCGGCGCAACGGCGAGCTGGCATTCTCGGCGCCTTGGGAGAGCCGCGCCTTCGGCCTCGCCGTTGCCCTCGACGCCGCCGGAGTGATCGAGTGGGAAGCCTTCCGTCAGGAGCTCATCGCCACCATCGGCGCATGGGAGGACACCCACGCGGCCGGCGACGACTCGTGGAGCTACTGGAGTTGCTGGCAGGAGGCCCTGGAACTGTTGCTGGCCGCCCAAGGGGTGCTC
Source organism: uncultured Actinomycetota bacterium (assembly GCA_963851105.1). Lineage (GTDB taxonomy): Bacteria > Actinomycetota > Acidimicrobiia > Acidimicrobiales > Palsa-688 > DATARN01. The sequence continues at coordinate 631,701 of CAWKNP010000008.1, read as the reverse complement.
GGTGCCGGCGATGTCGACGAACGCAGCCGGCAACTTGCCGCCCGACCCCCAGGGCACGACCACGACCACGACGGCCACGACCACGACGGCCACGACCACGACGGCCACGACCACGACGGCCACCATCACCACCGCCACGACGTCTGACCTTGGGCAAATCGCTGGCGGTTGAGGCCGTCTGGGAAGGCAACTACCGGTGCCGGGTGCAGCTCAGCACCGGGGACATGATCATCGACGAGCCGCCCAGCGCCGGCGGGGGCGGCGCCGGGCCACCGCCGACCGAGGTGTTCCTGGCCTCCCTGGCGTCGTGCTTTGCCTTGGCGGTGCACCACGTGGCCCGCAAGAGGGACATCGTCCTGCCCGACCTGTCGGTGCGGGCGGTGGGGGAGTACGACGGTCCGAAGTTCGTACGCCTCGCCATCGAGGTCACCTCGACCATGCCCGCGGCGCAACTGGAGCCCTTGCTGGGCCGGGCGGCAGCGGTCTGCTACGTCTCCAACACCTTGCGGGCGGTCGACACCGTCGAGGTCGTCCTCACCACAAAGTAGTTGCTCGCGCAGCAATATCTACCTGTTAAATAACGGGCGGGTAACGGGCCATTTTCGAAATGGCCCGTGCTTTTACGCGCTAAGAGCGCCATCCTGAGATTTGTCACCACTGTGGTTGACAAAAACAGACCCAGCAAAATCCCCGGCAACAAATCCCGTTACTCGGTGGATGCTAAATCCAAGATAAGGAGTGCTGGTCGATGAGGATTCAAAGACTGTGTACGGTTGTCGCGGGCCTCGGTCTGACACTCGGGGGAGGCGTCGCTTGCAGTAGCGCCGCGAAGCCCGCGGCCGTTGTTCACCTGGCTCCCGCATCGGTCACGGCTTCGTCGACCACGACGGCCCCCAGCACCAGCTCCACCAGCACGGCCCCCGGCCCCCAACCGTCGAGCGCACCCGGTCCAACGACCACCGCAGTGACCAAGCCGGCGGCCTCCCAGCCGCTGACTCCCGACAATGCGGCTGCATTGATCCTGGGACTCAACAACCAGATCCAGCAGGCGGAGAACGGCCAGAACGGGCCCCACGCCCTGACCAAAGCCGAGGCCCAAGCGATTATCGATGCCCAGACCAAGGCTCTGGGCATCCCCACCACAAAGCCATAACGCACCAATAAACAAATCCCAAACCCCAACCCAAAGAAAGAAAAATTATCATGAAGAAGCTCATTGCACTCGGCGGTATTGCCGCCATGGGAACGTTCGGCTTCCTGGGCATCGGCGCCACCGTGGCTTCCGCCGCCACGGGACCGACCAGCCAGCAGCAGGTCTGCACCCAGGCCACCAACCTGGTCAATGGCCTGGCGCCGATCGTCGCCTTCGACACCACGGTGTTCAACCAGGCCACTTCCAACGCCACCTCGGCGAGGGCGCTCGTCGCCCCCGACGTCACCGGCTATCTCACCACCGCCATGAAGGTCATCCACGACGTGGACGGTACGCCGGCGGTCACCTCCGCCGTGCAGGCGGCTGACACCGCCGCCTTCACCGCGGCCAGCAACAAGGTTGTGAATGACTACGTGGCCGCCAGCGCCGCTGACGTGGCCCTGTTCAACGCCCAGAAGACGCAGACCTCCGACGCCTTCAAGTCCAGCGTCTACTCCGGTCTTCAGACCGCCGCCTGCTAACCATCATCACCACGTAATCGAATGGGCGCCTTCGCTTCGGTGGAGGCGCCCATTTCTTTCCCACTTATCCCCAGGTCTCAGGAGCATTACGTGATGACGTCAGAACATGAGCTGGTGACGGTACTGGTGGTCGACGACGACATGACGTTTCGCCAGGTCATCGCCATGTTCCTCGAAGGGCAGGACGACATCTCCGTCATTGCCTCCGCCGCTGACGGACATCAGGCCCTTACGCTGTGCCTTGAGCTGGCACCCGATGTCGTACTGCTCGACATGAATATGCCCGGCGGTGGGATCGACGCCATCCGGTCGATCCATCGCCAACTTCCGACCACCAAAATCGTGATGCTGACCGGCAGCGATGACCAGGAAGGCGTCTACGGCGCCTTGAGGGCGGGCGCCAGCGCGTACGTCCTCAAGGCGGGCTTCATGGAGGAACTTGGCGATGTCATCCGCAACACCGCCGACGGAGCCGGCATCTTTCTTTCCCCGTCCATCGCCAGCAACGTGCTCGCCGAGTTCGGGTATCCCGCCACGGCCCGGCCGTTCAAGAATTCTCGACCGTGAGCACCCCGTCCAGTGTGGCGTGCAGGACGGCGTCGCCTCGGGTGCGCTCGTGCAGCTTGGCCAGGATATTGGCCACATGCCGTTTCACTGTGTGGCTGGACAGGCACAGCTCGTCGGCAATCGTGTCATTGGTCCCGCCCCGGGCCACCAGCCGGAGCACGTCAAGTTCCCGCTCGCTCAAGCCGGGGGGCGGCGGCGGTAGCCGGTCGTGGCCGAATTCCTCGATGACTTTCAGCGCGACAGAGGGCGAGAGAACGATACCGACCCCTTGGGCAATGGCCCGGATAATTCCGGCGACATCGTCGATGTATCCCTCTTTCAGTATGTAGGCGCTGGCACCTGCTTTCATCGCCTGGTAGATGTCCTCGTCCTCGTCGCTGCTCGTGAGCATCACGATCTTGGCCCCGGGCAGTTGGCGGTGGATCGCGCCCGTGGCGTCGATACCACCTGTCCCCGGCATCCTCACATCGAGCACTACCACGTCGGGCTGCAACTCGATAGCTTGGGCCAAGGCCTCCCGGCCGTCGCCAGCCTCGCCGACGAGGATCATATCGGCTTGGTCAGCCAGGACGAGGGAGACGACGCGGCGAAACCTCATGTCGTCGTCGGCGACGAGCACCGCGATCTGCTTCCGCTCGGACTGCTTCGCCGGGTGCAAGAATGGGGCTCCCTTGATGGATCGACGCATTTGCGCCCGCAAAGAAGGTCGGGAATCCAAAATGGATCAGATGGCTGACCTATCCCCTGAAATGGGGATTTGATTTGACGTCTCGGTTGATGGCCGCAAAAACTGATGCTACCGCGAAAAGACGTGGCCATCGCGCCGATCCACGGGTTGACACCATTTGCCGGGACCATGAGATCCGCCGATTTGCGGTGTCGGCAGGTACACTTTTGCCCCAATTTGTTGCGTTTCCAGGACCGGTTGCCGGCTTCGAATCCTGGCCGCAGGCAATAGCCTGAAGAAGGCTGTACGAAGGGAGTTCATCCTTTTGGCTACACCGCGTGGCAGGATGGCGGGTTCAACAACGGCGCCGAACGAGGGGAACGACAACCGATGCGACGGATTGCAGGTTGGCCGAAGATGACCGGTATCGCGCTGGCCGCCGTCTTGGCGGCGGCGGGATGCAGCAGCAGCAAGAAGAGCAGCACCACGACGCCGACGACCTACGCCCGGGATGCGACCGCAGCCGGCCTGGTACCCGCCGCCATCCGCAGCAAGGGCGCCGTGACGGTGGCCCTGGATGCCACCTATGCCCCCGATGAGTTCATCGCTCCCGACGGCCACACTGTCGTCGGCATGGACGCCGACCTCCTCAACGCCATCGGCCAGGTGCTTGGGCTGAGGGTCGATCTGCGCAACGCCACCTTCGACACCATCATCCCCGGCCTGCTCTCCGGGAAGTTCGACATCGGGTCGTCGTCGTTCACCGACACCAAGGACCGCGAGAAGCAGGTGGATTTCGTCACCTACTTCAGCTCCGGGGAACAGTTCTACGTGGCGGCCAGCAACACCGCCACGTTCGACCAGTTGGATTCGCTCTGCGGCCACTCGGTGGCTGTCGAGAGCGGAACCACGGAAAAGGACGACGCCACCAACCAGGCCAAGGCGTGCCAGACGGCCGGTAAGCAGGCCGACAACGTGCTGGTCTTCCAGGACCAGAACCAGGTCAATCTGGCCGTGTCGAGCCGGCGCGCCGAGGTCGGCTTTTCCGACTCGCAGGTCGCGGCCTACATCGTGCAGCAGTCGAAGGGGCAGTTCAAGCTCACCGGTCACGCCTTCTCGACCGCCCCGTACGGGATCGCGTTGCCGAAGAACTCCCTCGCCCCCGCCGTCTTGGCCGCCGTCAAGGTGCTGATGTCCGATGGCGGGTACGACCGGATACTGCGGAAGTGGAACGTACAAGCAGGGGCGATCACCAATCCGGTGATCAACGGCGCCACCAGTTAGAAACGGCGACATGGTGGCGCCGCCGGCCACTGCACAGTCGGAGACCATCGAGGCGGTAGCCGTTCGCCACCCGGGCCGTTGGGTCGCCAGCGCGGCGACCGTCCTGCTCGGCGTCATGTTCGTCCACACCTTGACGCTGTCGCACGTCGTTCGCAACGGGCAGCGAATGTCGCGCTTCCAGTGGGATGTCATCGGCCACTATTTCTTCTCGGCGCCGATCCTCGACGGCTTGGTCGTCACTCTCGAGCTGACCGTCATCGCCATGGCGATTGGTATCGCGCTCGGCGTGGCTGTCGCGGTCATGCGGCTGGCACCCAACCCGCTGGTGGCCAACGCCAGCGGGCTGTACATCTGGTTCTTCCGGGGCACTCCTGTCCTCGTCCAGCTCTTCTTCTGGTACGACGTGAGCTACCTCTATCCCGCCGTCACCCTCGGCATCCCCTTCGGCCCGGCCTTCGTCCACTTCAGCTCGAACACCTTGGTCACCCCGTTCCTGGCCGCCATTTTCGGACTCGGCCTCAACGAGGGCGCCTACATGGCGGAGATCGTGCGGGCGGGGATCCTGTCGGTGGACGAGGGCCAGACCGATGCAGCCCAAGCTCTCGGCATGACCCGGCTGGCGACCATGCGGCGCGTCGTCCTGCCCCAGGCCCTGCGCGTCATCGTCCCGCCGCTGGGCAACGAGACCATCTCCATGCTCAAGACGTCGTCGCTGGCGAGCGTCATCGCGGTCACCGAGCTCCTCCGTTCGGTGCAGAACGTCTACAGCGCCACCTACCAGACCGTGCCCCTGCTCATGGTCGCCAGCTTCTGGTATCTCATCGTGACGTCGGTGCTGACGATCGGCCAGTACTACATCGAGCGCCGCCTGGCCCGGGGGGCGTCGCGGGAAGTGCCACCGACTCCTTGGCAGCGGGCGCAGCGCCAGTGGCGGCGCGCCTATGCCTCGCGCCGTAACCTGCCCTTGACGACGGGCCGGCGATGAACCCGACCGAGCGTCGCCCGATGGTGCAAGCCCAGGGGGTCTGGAAGCGCTACGGCGCCTTCGATGCCCTTCGCGGGGTCGACCTAGCCGTGGCTGAGGGCGAGGTGTGCTGCCTTGTCGGCCCCTCCGGTTCGGGGAAGTCGACCTTCTTGCGCTGTGTCAACCACCTGGAAAAGGTCGACGCCGGACGGCTCTCGGTCGCCGGCGAGCTGGTTGGGTACCGGGAACAGGGCGGCCGGTTGCACGAGCTGCGCGATCGGGAAATCTGCGCCAAGCGGGCCGAGATCGGGATGGTGTTCCAGCGCTTCAACCTGTTTCCCCATCTGACCGCGGTGGAGAACGTCGCCATGGCGCCGGTGACCGTGAGGGGTGAGCCCAAGGCGGTGGTCGGGGCTCGGGCCCGCGCGCTGCTCGACCGCGTCGGGCTCTCGCACAAGGTCGATGCCTATCCCAACCAGCTTTCCGGTGGCCAGCAGCAACGCGTCGCCATCGCTCGGGCCCTCGCCATGGAGCCGAAGCTGATGCTGTTCGACGAGCCCACCTCGGCATTGGACCCGGAGTTGGTCGGTGAGGTGCTCGATGTCATGCGGGGCCTCGCCGATGAAGGTATGACCATGATCGTCGTGACCCACGAGATGGGCTTCGCCCGCGAGGTGGGTGACAGCCTGGTTTTCATGGACGCCGGCGTCATCGTGGAGCGGGGCCGGCCGGCGGAGGTGCTCAGCCACCCCCAACAGGCGCGGACCAAAGCCTTTCTCGCCAAGGTGCTTTGAGGCCGAAGTGGAGCCCGAGGGCGACGTCGGCGCCTGAGGTGTGCCCGAATGCCAGCAAATCCCGGGCCGCGGTGGCGTCGCCCGCCAAGAGCCGGTGGACCGGCTCGATGCTCTGCCCCCGCGCCGCCCAGATAAGGAAGGCACGGGAGATCTCGTGGGTCGCGACGGACTTGGCCAACGCCACCAGATGGTCCTCGGCCTCGGGGCGGCCCAGGCGGGCGGCGAGGAGGATACCGGCGAGGGCGTCATCCCCACTGGGCGTGAGGCCCGGGCCGAGGCCGCCCAGGATCCGGCAGGCACCTGCCAGGTCGTGCTGCTCGGTGGCGGCGCGCCAGCGGCGGGCGAGCGGTGGCGCCAGCAGCGCCGACCGCCGGGCGATTGGCGCCAGGAGTTCGAGGTTGATGGCGCGGCGCGGGGGCAGTTCGCCCTGCCAAAGCGTCACCGTCTCCACGGCCGGCCCGTGGGGGGGTCGCGCGATTTCCCGCGTGTACATGACGGAAATCGCGCTACCCCCACGTCAGGTCGCTCCAATGAACGATCGGGCGCCGCCCAGCTACCGCCGACGCGCAGCGCTGCCGGATCCCCGGCACCACTCAGGTACAGGGGGCCTGGGGGGAGCGAGGGCGCGGTGACGGCGAGCAGCCCGGCGGGGAAGCGCACGTAGGCCGCCCGGCGAAAGACCGCGACCACCGTTCCCGCGGGTGCCGAGGTGAGGGCCTCGACCGCCCCCCGGCCCGCGATCACCGCGCCGCGAGGGCGAGGAGGGCGTCGCGGAAGCAGGCCACCGGTGCTTCCGCGACTCCGGCTCCGATCTGGCCGGTGCCGGCCGACTTGTGCAGGATCCCGGTGTTGATTCGCGGCGTGATGCCGGTCTCGACCACCTTGCGGACATCGACGCCGACCGGGGTGCCCCGGAACCCGAGCAGTGGCAGCTTGAAACGGGCGCTGCGCCCCACGCAGATCTGGTCCATGTCCTCGGTCGTGGCGATGGCGTCGGTCATGGACCCGCCGAGGAAGGCGGCCACTGCCGGTGACGCCGCGGCCGCCGGCCCGCCGAGGCCGATCAGTTCGAGCACCGCGCTGTCGCCGATGTCGGGCGCCGCGTCGTCGGCTCCGCACCCCGGCTGGTAGAGCGCCCGTTGGATCGGCGGCGCCGGCGCGACGAACCAGTCGTCACCGCCGGCCAGGCGTATGCCGAAGGTGGTGCCGTTGCGGGCCATGCTCGTCACCACGCTCGATCCCGGGACCTGTTCGGCCCACAGCGCCAGCGACTTGGCCGCCGCCATGGCGATGTTGAGGAAGAAGAGGTGATTGCCGGCCAGGAATCGCGCCAGTGCCCGGGCCTGGTCGCCTCCGAGGTCCATGAGCTCGGGCAGAAGGTGACGGATCAGCAGGTTGTTGGTCGCCTGCGTGCGCATGTGGACGTCGTCGCCCATCTGCAGGCCCTGGGCCACAAGGCCGAACACGTCGATCGGACCCGACCCCGCGATGGCGCGCGCCAGCAGGGGGCCTGCCACCTCCCGGAGGAACACCAGGCGGGCCACCGCCTTGTCCGTCTCCATACCGAACCACGCCACCTCGCCTGGTCCCTGGTTGATCGGCGAGAACGCCCGAGTCCCGCCTTGGGGGTTGTCGGCCACGTAGACCGGAGCGCTCGGGCCGATGGCCGAGGCCATGGGCACGACGGCGTTATGGAGGTTGGCGGGCTCGAGACGGACCCCACCACCGCCGATCAGGGCGGTCGCCTCATCCGGGGTGGCGGCCCAGCCTTCGGCCATGACCGCGGCCCGGATCGAGCGGCGCAGCGGATCGCAGGTTTCCCCCCACTCGATGGCGGGTCCGCAGTGGAGCACGGTGCGATCGTCGAGGCCGGGCACGACCGCGTCCGCCCGCTCGATCCCCACCAGCTGAGGGACCCCCTCGTCGAGACGCCGAACGACCTCGGCATTGGCCCGGTCGATTGCCGCGGATCGGGTGCCGTACGTGGCGCGGAGGGCGGCGAGCGAGCGGGCCTCGCCCTCGGCCGGTATCCGCCAGTTGACGTGGGCCACCGGCCGGTCCTGGGCTGCGATGGCGTCGGCGAACAGGGGCAGGCCGATGTTGACGACGGAAATGTCGCTCGGCAGCTGCACGGAACTCATCGGTTGGCTCCCTTCGCCGCCGACTGGAGGTCGGCTTCGGCAGTGTCCAGTTCTGCCCGCAACCGCTCGGTCGCCTCCCGCAAGGTGGCGACCTGCGCCCGGCAGGAGACGATCATGGCTTCGACCGCCTGGGGCGCGGCGCCGCCTTGGGCAGTGCGGGTCATCACGATCTGCTTCGGGTCGAGCACCGGGTGGAGGTCGACGCCGGCCAGGCCGAGCGCCGCGCCGCAGTGTTCCCGGGCGGCAGCATCGAGCATCTCGCCGGTGATGTCGATGCCCCGGAGGCCTCGGCGGCTGGCCGCGCGAACGGTTTCCCCGACGACGACATAGGCGCTGCGGTAGTCGATCCGGCAGCGCTCGACGATGAACTCGGCGAGATCGGTGGCCTGGCTGAAGCCTTTGATCAGTTCGGCGGCCATGCGTTCGTTGTTGACCCGCAGCGTGCTCACCACGCCGGACATCAAGCGGGTGACCCGCACCGCAAGGTCGAGAGCCCGGGGCACCTCGCCGTAGGCGAAGATGAGGTTGTCGCTGCGTGCCGACGGGCTTTTCACGACCGCCAGGAATCCCGCCAGTCGCCCGATCAGGATGCCCGAAGCCCCCCGGACGATCGACAGCGAGTAGGGGTTGCGCTTCTGGGGCATCAGGATGCTGGAGCGGGTGTAGGCGCCGGCCAGGTCCACGAAGTCGAATTCCGCGCTCGACCAAATCTCCAGGTCCTCGGCCAGCTTGCTCTGGTTGGACAGCAGGCTGGCCGCCGTCGACAGGATGTTGATGAGCCCGTCGACCTGCCACATGGCGTCTCGGGTGTGTTCGATCACCCGGCCGAAGCCGAGCAGGTCGGCCACCAGCGTCCGGTCGTCGAGCAGCCGGCTGCCGTTCACGCACCCCGCGCCTCCCGGGCTGCTGTTGACCCAGTCGAAGCAATCGAGGAGACGCCGGGCATCGCGGAGGGTGGGGTAGGCGAAGGAGAGGATGTAGTGGCCGAAGGTCGAGGGCTGGGCCTGCTGGAGATAGGTCTGGTCCGGCATCAGGGTCTCGAGGTGCACGGCGGCGAGGCCGCTCAACCGGTCGACCAAGGTGGCGGCGTCGTCGACCAGGTCGAGCAACTGGCGGCGCAGGTGGATGCGCAGCGCCAGCCGAGCCGCCTCCCGCCGGGGTCGGCCGGCATGCAGCCAGCCGGCGATGTCGCCGATCCGCTCGACGAAATAGTGCTCCCGCGAGTTGTAGGCCTCGCCGTAGGCCGGGTCGTAGGGAAAGTCCTCAGGGGCCATGGCATGGACTTCGAGCAGGAGGTCGAGCAACTGGCGGGCGGCGTCTTCGGGGATCACACCGCGGTGGCGAAGGTCGAGGACGTGGGCCATGTCCGCCAGGTTGAGGCCCAGGTGGAGGAGGGGAGCATCGGCGTTCTCCAGGGCGAAGCCCGATGCGATCAACTCGGCGGCCGGCCTCTCCGTGGGCGGCCCCTGCTCGGACGTCAGGTGGGAAGAGGGCAACGCAGGCTCCGTTCTGATGCCAGGTGGTGCAGGGCGACGGCGACGCCGCCGCTGTGCCAGAAGACGATGGGCCCGCAGAACCCGCCGGCCACCAAGTCAACGACCACGGCGAACGCTTTGGCGGTGTAGACGGGGTCGAGCAGCAGGCCTTCGGTCTCCCACGCCATCCGGGCGGCCCGTTCGCCGACGTCCGACGGCTCCCCGAAACCCGGACCCCGGGCATCGACGATCTCGCAGTCGGCGACGCCTTCGGGGACAACAGCGTGGGCCAGCGCGGCGACTGTGGCGCGGATCTCGTCAGGGGGCCGGCTGACCGTGGCGCCGAGGATGCGCCAGGCCGTGCCAGCGCCCGCCGCCCCTGCCGTGCCCGCCGCCCCAGCCGTCGCCGCCGTCCCCGCCGCCCCAGCCGTGCCCGCCGCCGCCGCCCCAGCTGTCGTCGCCGCCCCCGCCGCCCCCGCCGCCCCCGCCATCAGGCCCGCCTGGGTACCGCCGCTACCGGTCGCCACCACCATCACCCCGGGCTCGACGTGGTGCTGCGACAGCTGGGCCATGACCTCGCGGTAGGCGGCGACGTAGCCAAGGGCGCCCACCGGCGTGGCCCCACCGCGGGGCACGGGGTAGGCGCGGTCGCCGAGGGCCGCCGCCCGAGTGGCGACGGCACCGTCGATCTCCTCGCGATCGGGTCGTCCGGTGAAATGCACCTCGGCGCCCGCGGCCCGCGCCGCGGCCAGGTTGGGGTGCGGCGCGGCGGGGCGGGAGCCGTACAGCACCAGCTGGCAGGCGAGGCCCGCCACCTGGGCGGCGGCGGCCGCGGCGGCGCAGAAGTTGGAGCTGGCACCGCCCCCGGTGACGAGGGTGTCGCAGCCCCGGGCGATGGCGTCGCCCACCAGGAACTCGAGGGCTCGGGCCTTGTTGCCGGCGGTGGCGAAACCGGTGAGGTCGTCCCGCTTGACCCACACCAGGGGCCCGCCGATGGCGGCGCGGAGGCGGAGGGCCGGCACCAATGGCGTGGGGAGGGTCGCCAGCACGAACCGTGGCGCGATCACGCCGGCCATGTCGCCGACTCGACGGCGCGGGCGGCCCGGCCCCGAGCGACGACCTCGTCGACCATCGCCAGCGCGGCCGGCGGGATAACCAGCGCCCCGTCGTGTCCGGCGGGAGTCGAGATGCCCGCCCCCGCCAGGGCGGCGACCACCGGCGCGGTCGACGTGCCCTTGGTGTGCAACGCCTCCTGCATCAGCGCCTGGGCCCGGTGCTTGCCGAAATGCGGGGTGAGCGCGGCCAGCACCTGTTCGGAGTTGATGAAGCCGGCCTGAACTTCGGCGTTGGCGGCCATGCGAGCGGTGTCGACCTCGAGTCCGGACAGGATCTCGACCGCCAGCTGCAGGCCGGCGCCGGTCAGGAGGCACACCTCGGGTAGGGCCACCCACTCCGTCTTCCAGCCTCGCCCGTCGCGCTCGTGCTGCTGCACCATCGCCTCGAGGACGGCGCCGGCGTTGGCCCGCACCAACCGGTTCAAGGTGTCGAGGTGCTCGCTGCGCTCGGGGTTGCGCTTGTGGGGCATGGTGATGCTGCTGACCGCCCCCAAGGCGGCGGGCTCGCGCAGCTCGCCGATCTCCTGGCGTTGCAGTTCGTAGACCTCACCGCCGATGCGGGCCAGCGTCGCGCTGATCGCCGCCAGGACCTGGCTGAACTCGACCAGCCGGTCGCGCGCCGTCAGCCACGAGATCCCCGGGTCACCCAAGCCGACCTCGGCACAGAAATGCCGGCGCAGCGCGATGCCGTCGTCACCGAAGAACCCGAGGGCGCCGACCGATCCCGCCAGTTGGCCGACGAGCCAGCGGGCCTGGCCGTCGTGCATCCGCCCGAGGTGGCGCCGAATCTCGTCGGCCCAGGAAGCGGCCTTGAAGCCGAAGGTGATCGGGGCCCCGGGCTGGCCGTGGGTCCGGCCGATCATGATGTCGGCGCGATGGCGTTCGGCGAGGTCGAGCAACCGCAACTCGACAACCCGGAGGTCACGCCAGACGATGGCGCCGACGCCGCGAAGGGCAAGTGAGGTCCAGGTGTCGGTGATGTCTTGGACCGTCACGCCCAAGTAGACGTGCTCGCGGGCCGCTTCCGGCAGGATCCGCTGGAAGGCATGGATCACCCCGAGGGTTGAGTGCGAGGTGGCCCGCGTCTCGGCCGCGGCATAGTCCATGTCGAGGCGCTCCACCTGGGCCGCCTCGGTGATGGCCGCGGCCGATTCCGCCGGGATGATCCCGACGCGGGCCTGGGCCCGGGCCAACGCCGCCAGGATGTCGAGCCACGACTGCAGGCGGGCCTGTTCGTCGAAGATTGCCCGCAATTCGGCCGTGGCCCAGAGGTGGGCATACAGATCGGAGTCGGCTAGCCGTGCGACCATGTGCGCTCTTCGGGCACTTGGGCGGCCCCTTCCACCGAGGCGTCCGCACCACCGGCGCCCGCCCGCCGCCGCGCCGCCGCTTCGAGGCCCTGGCGCACCTGGTGCAGGGACGCGCCCCACGGCACGACAACGGTGTCGCCGCCGTCGTCGATGCGGTCCTCCAGGAGGCAGCATTTGGTCAGCGTCACCGTCGTCGCCTCGCCGGGGCGGGCCGCCGCCAGCACCCGAGGGCACATTTCCACCGTGGTCGGAAGGTCGCCGTAGAACCACCGGTGCAGCTCCCGAGAGCGCGAGCATCCGATGAGCGTCCAATCCTGGCGGGGTGGCCGTTCGTCGAGGAAGTCCACCTCGGTTCCCGGCGAAGCGGTGAAGCCGGATCCCCGGCACGGCAGAAGGTACCGGGGGGCGGGATGGGCCCGAGCCAGGTCGGCGAGGTCGACCACGTCGGCCACCAGCTCGATGGGCGGGAGGTCCTCGGCGCCGGCCAGCAGCCGTGACGCCTGATCGACCAGCTTTGGGGGCCCTGGTGGGACCACGTCAACGACGCGCACCCGCGCCCGGCAGGGGTCGAGGATGAAGTTGACGTGGTGGTAGCGACCCTCGACCACGACACCGCGGCACCCCGGGGCCCACCACGCCGCGGCGGCGGCCAGGGAGCTGGGCACGCCCGTGTCACAATCGGGGTCCACCACGAAGGCGCATTCCGCCGGCCCCGCCAGAACGTCCACGGCGGTGACCACCCGCATCACCTGCGTGCCCGCTGCCGCGGAGACCTCGACCACCGCCGTCTCCGTTTCGTGGCGGACCACCAGGTAACGGGTGCGCTGGTACACCTCCCGCCCCAGGAAGTGACGCGTGAGCTCCTCGGCGGTCAGGGAAAAATCCACCGCCGTGACCGAGACCTCGCGGTACTGGCGGGGGACGAGGTTGCTCATCCCAACTGGCTCCGGGACAGCCCGAGTCGGGGCAGCCGGGCGACCGGCTGCAGGGTGTCGGCCCGCAGGCCGAGGCGCAGCGCCTCCAGACCCAGCGTCTCGTCCATCGCGATGTTGGCCAGGTTGACCTCGGGCCCGAACCGGTTGATAAACCACGCCTGCTGGTCCTTACGCGGCGCCTCGAACACCAGGCGGCGCAGGCCCACCGACCGCACCAGGGCCTCGACCAGATCGGACCGGACCGAGCCGTCGGCCCGAAACAGACCGACCGTCCCGCTCTCGCGTCCCTCGGTCAGCACCAGCGCCGCCCCTGCAGCAAGGTCGCCGCCTACCTCGTCCGCCCACTCCTCCGCCACGGCCGCAGCGGCGGGGTCCTTGGCGCCCACTTCCGACAGGACCGTGAAGTGAAGGCCCGCCAGGCGGATCAGGTCCCGCTTCTCGTCGAGCGGCATGGGCACCGCGCCCCGAGACACCTCGATGCAGGGGAATCCGACCAAGGCGGCCCAGGCCAGCAACGGCGCCACCTTGTCCTGGGCCCACGCCACCTCGAGCAGGGTCCCGCCCACACACGCCCGGACGTCGTGGCGGGCCAGCAGAGCCAGCTTGGCTTCGACCCCGGGATCGAGGTAGGCGGTGCCCCATCCGAACTTCCACAGATCGATCACGGGGCCCGACGTGGCCAGGCGGTCCGCGACCTCGCCGACGGGGAGGCCCTTGTCGAGCACGTGGGTCAGCCCGGTCGCGCGAGGCTTGGGCGGCCGCTCGGGAAGTTCGAGGAAAGACGGCACTACGTTCATTATAGTAAACGGCGCGTAACTTTAGTTGGGAACCCCATGGCAGCCGAGATGACCGAGACCCTGGCGGAGTTGGTAGCCATCGTGCGCTCCCATCCCGGCGTTCGCAACAAGGCGCCCATCGCCGTTGTCTCCGACGTCTTCGGCGCCGTCGACTCCTTCGCGGGCCCCGGCGACGACGGCGCGGTGGTGACCGACGGCGACGTGACCATGGTCGTCGGGGGCGAGGCCCTGTGGCCGCCGTTCGTGGCGGCCGATCCCTTCGGGGCGGGCATAGCCGCGGTGCTGGCCAACGTCAACGACCTGGCGGCCATGGGGGCCCGCCCACTGGCGATCGTCGACACCATCGTCGGTTCCGAGGCACAGGCCCGCCGGGCGCTGGAAGGCATGCGCTACGCCGGCGGCCTCTACCAGGTGCCGATCGTGGGCGGCCACCTCACCTTGCAAGACGCCGGCGCACCGGCGATTTCGGCGTTCGGCCTCGGCCGCGCCGTGGGGGCCGACCGGATCCTGTCGGTCCGGCGAGCGGAACCGGGGCAATCGCTCATCGTGGCAGCCTGCACCGAGGGCACCATGCGGGCCGATTTCAACTTCTTCCGCTCCTTCGACGAGCGCGGCGAGCGACTCGGCGCCGACGTAAGGGTGCTGGCGGCGGTGGCCGCGCAGGGCCACGCGGTAGCCGCCAAGGACATCAGCATGGCGGGACTTGTCGGCTCGCTCGCCATGCTGCTGGAGTTCCGCCGCCTAGGCGTCACCGTCGACCTGGCCACCGTGCCGAGACCGGCCAGCGTGGCGCTGGCCGCCTGGCTGACGACGTTCCCGTGCTTCGGCTTCCTGCTCTGCAGCCCCCCCGGTGAGGCACAAGCGTGTTGCCAGGCATTCTGGGAAAGGGGGCTGGAAGCAGCGGTCGTCGGTTCCCTCGACGAGTCGGGTCTCATCCGCCTGCGCCTCGGCGACGCAACCGCGACGGTCTTCGACCTGGCCGCCGAAAGCGTCACCGGCCTCAAGGCCGCGAGCGAGTGAGTCCGATCACCATCGGCTGATGGGCCACTCCGACGTAGAGCTCGACGGGCCCGTCGCGGCGCCAACCGATGTGCTCGAAGAACGACACGTTGGCCAGCTGGATGTGGGCGACCATTTCCCGGCCGCCTAGCGCGGCCGCGGTGGCGACGGCGAAGCGGACCAACGGCTTGCCGAGGCCGCAGGCGCGGAACTCCTTGAGGACCGCCAGGCGATCCCCCTGCCACCGCTCACCGCCCGGATCCAGGGGGAACAGGCGCACCGTGCCCGCCGGTTGCGAGGCGCACAACCCGAGGACCCGTATGACATCGGGCGCCGCGTCGTGGTCGTCACCGTCGGTGAGAGCGAAAAGCTGCTGCTCGGTCACGAACACCTGGTGGCGGATGCGGTGGTGCCACTCGAGTTGTTCGGGGGTGCGCGCCGCGACGGTGGCAATGGCGACGCGGGCGGGCGCGACCCGGGCTTCGGGCATCAGCCGCTGCGGGTCGCGGCCAGCTTGATCGAGCGCTCGACGGTCGCCATCGCCGAGCACGCCTGGCAACGGGCGCAGCCGGCCGTCACGGAGGAGGTGTCGAGCCCCCGGGCAATGAGGTAGGGGACGACCTGGTGGTAGATCGCCTCGGTGTAGGCGCCGTCGGGAGGCCGGCAATCCTCCATGAGGCTGCCCGCGATCGGCCGCAGCGGCACCACGAAGGGGTAGACGCCCAGGTCGATGGCCCGCCGGCACCCGGCAACGGTGAGTTCAGGGTCCTCGCCCATGCCGAGGATCACGTACGTCGAGACCTGGCCCTCGCCGAAGAGGCTCACCGCCCGCTCCCATGCCGCGAAGTAGCCCTCGATCCCGGTGCGGGCCTTGGCCGGCGCGATGCGGGCGAGGACCTCGGGATCGAATGTCTCGACATGGATCCCGACCGAGTCGATCCCGTGATCGTGGACCCGGTCGATGACATCGAGGTCCTCCGGTGGCTCGAACTGGACCTCGACGGGAAGGCCCGCGGCCTCCTTGACCGCCTGACCGCAGCGCGCCACGTACAGCGCCCCCCGGTCGCGCCCGTACGTGCTCCCGGTTGTCAAGGTGGCGTCGACGGCCCCGTCGAGCTCCTTGGCGGCCACCGCCACCTCGGCGAGTTGCTCTGGGCGCTTCTTGGCGGTGGTCCGGCCCGCGGCCAGCGACAGGCCGATGCCGCAGAACCGGCACTGGTCGTCGTTGCCCCAGTAGGCGCAGGTCTGGAGCACCGTGCTGGCCAGGGAGTCCAGGTGCAGCAGGGCGATCTGCCAGTAGGGGACACCGTCGGCGGTGGTCAGGTCGTAATAACGGGGACGCCCGGCGCTGGCGGCGGCCGCCAGCCGGTGGCCGTCGGCGTAGACGCCGAGACCGTCGTCCTCGCTGCGCAGCACGTAGGGCGTCGTGGCGTAGCCGTCGCCGGTCGGCACCGTGACCGGTATCCCCTCTATCCACAACATGCCGGAGTCCGACGGTCCCGCACCGCCCCGCCGGGTCTCCAACGTCGCTTCGACGCGCATGCCGCGGCTCTGGAGATCTGCGATCAGCGCCGCCAGATCGCCGGCAACC
This sequence comes from uncultured Actinomycetota bacterium, assembly GCA_963851105.1. Taxonomy (GTDB): domain Bacteria; phylum Actinomycetota; class Acidimicrobiia; order Acidimicrobiales; family Palsa-688; genus DATARN01. The sequence goes on along the minus strand of CAWKNP010000008.1, from coordinate 615,388 downwards.
GGCCCGTCCGGTGATTCGATCTCGCCTGAGGAAGACATGCCAGGCACCCGGGATCCTACTTTCGTCAGATGCAGTGGTCGCGGTCGAAACGTTTACTATAGGAAATCGCGCCGGGCGGCGGAAGTCAATGGCTCCCCTCGATCATTTGCCGCCGCTCGGCGATCGCTGCCTGCCACTGATGCCGGTCGTCGAACTCCTCTTCCGCCTCGCGACGCGAGCTCAGTTCCCCCGTCTCGGGGTCGAGCTGCATCTCCGCCAGGACGAAATGGGCTTCGCCGCTCGAGCTATCGATCGTGGTCATCTCCTCCAAGGCCTGCCCGCTGGCGAGGTGCATCTCGACGGTCGCCGAAGGCATCGGCGGCCACGACGACGGCGGTGTCCCCTCCTGCAGCGTGACCCACGTGGAGCCTGACTCCCGAGCATCTGCGATACGGCGTCGCCGCTGGTCACGACTAGTTTCGGCCGCCAGCTGGCGGTACCGCATGAGGCAGCTGGCGGCCGCGATCAGGGGCAGGTCCAACCGGTCTGCGGTCCCACTCTCGTTCGCCAGGCGCCGCACCCGCTCGGCGACATCAGGGGCTTCCGCCACGAGGGAACCCACGTCAGCGCAGGCCAGCTGAAGCTCGACGGTGGTCGCACCGACCAGGCGGACAACCCGCTCGTAGGACTCGGGGATCACCATCACCATCGGGTACAGCCGGTCTTCGGCACTGCGCCACTCCGCGAGCAACGCGGCCGGCACCTCGGGCTCAGAACTCGGCGGAGCTCCCCGTTCGTCGCGCCCGCGGTCCCCGTCCAAATCTTTCACCTCTCTTGTCCCCACCGGCGGCCATATACTATCGTAAACGTCGTTTCGTATTGTCACTCCTTCCGCTGACCACCCTTTTCCCCGGGAGCCGTCGACCGATGGCCAAGACCGCAGTCGTCGCCTTGGGCGGCAACGCTTTGATCCGCGAAGGTCAGGCGGGCACCTACTTCGAGCAGGAGGTCAATGCCACTGCGATGGCCAAATCTGTGTGCTCGCTGTTGCGCACCGGTTGGCGGGTCGTGCTGGTGCATGGCAACGGCCCCCAGGTCGGCAACCTGGCGATCCAGCAGGAGGAAGGTGCCGCGCTGGTCCCCGCCCAGCCGCTGTTCGCACTCGGTTCGATGACCCAGGGCCAGCTGGGCAGCCTCATCTGCCTGGCCCTGCACCGGGTGGGCGACCCGTGGATTACCGGTGCCGTCTCGCTCGTGACCCACGTGGCGGTGGCAGCCGATGATCCCGCGTTCGACGAGCCGACCAAGCCCATCGGACCTTTTTTCCCGGCCGAGCAGGCAGCGACGCTGCAGAAGAGCCGCCAGTGGGTCATGAAAGAGGATTCCGGCCGGGGCTACCGGCGGGTCGTGCCGTCGCCCGAGCCCATCGGGATCGTGGAGACGTCGGCCATCCGCACGCTGCTCGACGCCGGCCAGGTGGTCGTCGCCGCGGGGGGAGGGGGCGTGCCGATCGTGCGCACTGCGACCGGCTACGCCGGGGTGGACGCCGTTATCGACAAGGACTACGCGGCCCAGCAGTTGGCGACGTCGCTGGCCGCCGAGGCCCTGGTGCTGGTGACCGGGGTGGAGGCCGTCCTCCTTGACTACGGCACCCCGACGCAGCGGCCGATCGAGGAGATGGGCTGCCCCGAGGCGGCGGAGTACCTGGCGGCCGGGCAGTTCCCCGAAGGGAGTATGGGGCCCAAGGTGCGCGCCGCCGTGCGCTTCGTTCGCTACGGCGGCGAGGTGGCCGTGATCACGAGCCCTGAGCTCGTCTACGCGTCGCTCGAAGGTACGGTTTCCGAGCTCGAGGGGACGGCGGGTACCAGGATCGTCCGGGTGCGCCCGAGCGTCGGGGCCGGCGGATGACCGCCGTCGTCACGCTGATCAAGGACACCTACCTGGACTCGGTCGTGCAGCTGACCGGGACGCGGGCCATGTCGCAGTCCGCGGGCGTCCAGTGGGCCGCCGCCGCCATGGCGACAGCGGCCAACGTCGAGATCCTGCGCGACCAGGGCTTCGACGTTGGCGCCTTGGGCGCCGCCCGGGCCAACGACCTGTTCCTGGCGGTGCTGGCGGCCGACAGCTCCGCCGCCGAGGCGGCGATCGCGGCGGGACGGGCAGCTCTTTTCCCCGACCGCTCGGGATCACCGGGCGCGCCGGCCGCGGGCGACGGCGCGGCCCGCTCGCTTGCCGAGGCCCTGTCCCGCCTCGATGGCCGGGGCAACGTCGCCATCGTGTCGGTGCCCGGGCCCTATGCCGCCATCGAGACGCACAAGGCGCTGAGCGCGGGCCTGCACGTCCTGCTGTTCAGCGACAACGTGCCCCTCGCCGAGGAGATCGAGCTCAAGGACCGGGCCCGGGAGCTGGGCCTGCTCGTGATGGGCCCCGGCGCCGGGACAGCCATGCTCGGCGGGACGGGGCTGGCGTTCGCCAATGTCGTGAGGTCGGGGCGCGTCGGCGTGGTGGCCGCCGCCGGCACCGGCGCCCAGGAGGCCATGAGCCTGCTCGACCAGTGGGGCGCGGGCGTGTCGCAGGTCATCGGCCTGGGCGGCCGGGACCTGACCGAGCCGGTCGCGGGTCGTATGGCTCGAGCCGCCATCGCCGCCCTGCGCGACGACCCGGGTACCGACGCCATCCTGCTTGTTTCCAAGCCCCCCGACCCCGAGGTGGCGCGGCAGGTAACGGCGGTCGCGGGCGACAAGCCCCTCGTGGCTGCCCTGATCGGGCTTCGCGAACCCCTGGAGGGGATCACAACGGTGGCGACCCTTGAGCAAGGAGTGGCCGAGGCGATGGCGTGCGTCGGCATCGCGGCACCCGAGCCCGCCGCCGGGCTGGTCGCCCCGGTCAGCGCCGCGTGCGAGCGGGTCGCGCCCGAGCGAACGCTCATCCGGGGGCTCTACTCGGGCGGCACCCTTTGCTACGAGGCGCTCTCGCTCCTGTACCAGCTGGTGGGCGCGGTGCACTCCAACACCCCGATCGACAAGCGCTGGGGACTGCCGTGTCCCCCCGGCGCGCACTCCTGCCTCGACCTCGGCGAGGAGGAATACACCAAGGGGCGCCCGCATCCCATGATCGACCCCGAGGCCCGGATCGAAATGATGCGTGAGGCCGGCGCCGAGCCTGATGTCGCGGTGGTCCTGATCGATGTGGTGCTGGGCTACGGCGCCCATCCCGATCCCGCCGGCGTGCTGGTGCCGGTGGCGCGGTCGATCATGGCCGCCCGCGGCCCGCAAATCGTCGCCTACGTACTCGGGACCGATGGCGATCCGCAGGGGCTGGCGGATCAGCGGGCGAAACTTCGCGAGGCGGGTTGCATCGTGCCCGCCACCGCGGCCCGAGCCGCCCTGGCCGCGGCTGCGGTGGCGACGCGCTGTCCCGAGCTCGTCTGCTGCCTCCCGTGACGCCCCGGGTGGCGCTGGTCACCTACTCGACCAAGCCGCGCGGTGGCGTCGTGCACACCTTGGCGCTGGCCGAAGCCATGGTCGGGCTGGGATTCGATCCCGTGGTGGTCGCGCTCGGCAGCGGGGCCGGTGGCGACGGCTTTTACCGGCCCATCGGCGCCCGTCACGTCCTCGTGCCGTCGCCGCCCCCGGCTGCGACCCTCGAGGAGCGGGTGTTCACGTCGGTCGACGCCTTGGCGGCGGGGCTGGCCGACCTCGCCGGGGATTTCGACATTCTCCACACCCAGGACTGCATATCGGCGCGCGCCGCGGTACGGGTGCGTCAGGCGGGGGCCGACGTGACCGTCGTGCGCACCGTCCACCATGTCGACGACTTCACGACCCAGGCCCTGGTCGACTGCCAGCGCCGGGCAATCCTCGATCCCGACCGCATCCTGGTGGTGAGCGACCACTGGCGGCGGCTGCTGAAGGAGGAGTACGACGTCGCCGCCACCGTGGTGCACAACGGTGTCGACACCTCGCGGTTCCCTCCTATTCCTGCCGCGCGCCGGGCGGCTGTGCGGGCCGGCATCGGCGCCGATGACCGGTTTCTGTTCCTGGCGGTGGGGGGCATCGAACCCCGCAAGGGCAGCGTGTACCTGCTGGAGGCGCTGGGCCGGCTGAAGGCCCGTCTCGAGGCTCGGGGGGAACCGGGCCCGGTGCTGGCGGTGGTTGGCGGCCATTCTTTCCAGGACTACGCCGCCTACCGCAACGTGGCTCTGGCCGGTTTGCATGACCTGGGCCTCGAGCTCGGCTCAGATGTGGTGATGCTCGGCACCGTGTCCGACGAGGCGCTGGCGGCGTGGTACCGCGCCGCCGACGCCCTTGCCTTCCCGTCGCTCAAGGAGGGCTGGGGGCTCGTCGTCCTCGAGGCGCTCAGCGCCGATCTCCCCGTCGTGGCCACGGACATCGAAGTGTTCCAGGAGTACCTGAGCGCGGGCGCCGACGCCCTGCTGGTGCCCCCGGCCGATGCTGGCGCGCTGGCTGAGGCCATGGAGGCGCTGATGGTCGACGGTGAGCTGCGGGCCCGCCTGCAGGTGGGGGGCCGGCGGGTCGTGCGCCGCTTCACCTGGCCTGAGTCAGCCCGCCGTCACCTGGGTATCTACACCGAAGTGCTCGCGGACAAATGGTGAATCTAACTGTCACACCCCACCAGTAAGGTCTTTCCTATGGCAGATCAGGCGACATTCGCTGACCTTGCCATGCAACACATGGGTTCGTTGTATACCGCCGCGTTGCGTATGACCCGCAACCCCTCCGACGCCGAGGACCTTGTCCAGGAGACCTACCTCAAGGCGTACCGGGCGTTCGGGACCTTCCAGGAGGGGACCAACCTCAAGGCGTGGCTGTACAAGATCCTGACCAACACCTTCATCAACTCGTACCGCTCGAAGAAGCGCCGGCCGGAGCAGACCGAGCTCGACGATGTCGAAGACCTCTATCTCTACCGCCGCATGGGCGGGTTGGAGGCGGTGGCGGCGGGCCGCAGCGCCGAGGAAGAGGTGCTGGAGCACTTCACCGAGTCAGACGTCAAAGACGCGGTCGAGTCCCTTCCCGAGGCGTTCCGCATGGCCGTTCTGCTGGCCGATGTGGAAGGTTTTTCCTACAAGGAGATCGCCGACATCCTCGAGATTCCCATCGGGACGGTCATGAGTCGCCTGCACCGCGGAAGAAAGGCGCTGCAGAAGGCGTTGTTTGACTTTGGTATGCAGCGGGGCCTTGTCGCCCCGGTTCCGGAGAGCCAAAGTTGAGACCTTATGGACGAGCAGGACGATCACCAGACCGGGCCCAGCGGGGAACGACCGTTCTGGCTTGACAAGTCAGGCTGCCGCGAGGCCATCGACACCCTCTACCACTTCTTGGACGGGGAGCTGACGACCGAGCGCCGGCTGGAGATCACGGTCCACCTCCACGAGTGCGCTCCGTGCCTGGACGCATTCGACTTCGAGGCGGAGATCAAAGCGGTCGTAGCTCGCAAGTGCCGCGATCAGGTTCCGGACGCGCTCCGGCAACGGGTATTTCGGGCCCTCATGGAGGCATCCGGACAGCCCCCGGGCACCGAATACCGCTGGGAATAGCGTCGCATAAGGAGCGTTGAGGACGTATATGAGCGATCGATCTCTCGGGGGACACGCCCTCGTCGGTAACGAGCGACCCTCACGGGCCTTTGAGAAGGACCGTGTATGCCGTGAACCGAGCTGCACCACTCGCCTTTCGATCTACAACAACGGCAAGTACTGCTACCAGCACGAACCCATGGCCGTCCCCCGGACCCGCGGCCGCAAGATCGCGTGAGACGGGCGCCTCGGGCCTTCGCATGCGGTGAGGTGGGTGAGGGTAGATGAGTGAGTACGATCGGCGTCATGCGGATCCTCGCAGCAGAGGTGTGGACCTATTGGATCTCCTTTTTCATCATCGTGGCCACCGTGTTGCTGTGTCTCGGCATCGGGATCGCCTACCTGGTCAAGGTCGTGAGCCTCAAGTATCCGAAGCAGTAGCCCGGTGACCGAGCCGGTTGCCTGGGATCTCGCCGAACGAGTCGCGGTTCGGGTGGCGGGCCATGAACCCCTCGAAGACTCCTACCTCTACCGCACCCTCGAGCCCGATTTCGAGGAGTTGACGGCCGAGGCCGAGCAGCTGGTCGAAAAGGAGACCGGGCTCAAATCCTCCGCCGGTCCTGCCCGCGCCCGGGTTACCGACCGCGCCGGCTGGGTCCACGCCAACATCGCGTCGTTCCAGCGGTTGTTGCGGCCAGTCACCGACAAGCTGGCCGCGGCCCTCGACCAGCCCACCAACTTCGGGCCGATCCAGCTTCCGGTGGCCCGTGTCGGCCGCAGCGTGGCGGGGACGCAAGTGGGGTTGTTGCTCGGGTGGATGAGCACCCGGGTGCTCGGGCAGTACGACCAGTTGCTCATAGAGGACGAGAACCCCGAGGAGCAGGACATCGTCTACTACGTGGGCCCGAACGTGCTGGCCCTCGAGAAGCGCTTCGCCTTCCCGCCCCGTGAGTTCCGCCTGTGGCTGGCCCTCCACGAGGTGACCCACCGCATGCAGTTCACCGGTATCGAGTGGATGCGGCCTTACTTCCTCTCACTCATCGAGTCCACGCTGGCCGGCGTGGAGCCCGACCCCAAGCGCTTCATGGAAGCCCTCCGCCGGGCCACCGACGCCATGCGCTCGGGGCACAACCCTCTCGACGACGGTGGCCTCATCACCCTCCTGGCGGGCCCCGAGCAGTACGAGGCCATCCAGCAGATCGGCGGCTTGATGAGCCTGCTCGAGGGGCACGGCGACGTGACAATGGACCGGGCGGGCGCCGATCGCATCCCGAGCGCCGAGCGCTTCAGCCGGGTCCTGCGCCAGCGCCGGGAGCAGAAGGGCGCCATGAAGATGATCAGCACCCTCGTCGGCCTCGACGCCAAGATGCGCCAGTACGAGCAAGGGGAGCAGTTCATCGAGACCATCGAGGCCGACATGGGCCGCGACTTCCTGGCCCAGGTGTGGCAGGGGCCCGAGTGGCTTCCCGACCTGGCCGAGATCCGTGAGCCCAACCGTTGGGTCGAGCGGGTCCGCTCCGGCAACCCGAGCCCCGCCGCCGCCCGCTGAGGGCGCCTGTCCGTCGCCCGCGACCTGCCGGCGCCCGACCGGGCGGGCGGTAAGACTGGCTTCATGGTCGGGCCGCCGCCTTGGAGTCGCCAGTTGCTGGCCCGCTGTGACTTTCCCCCGCCCGGCGCCGGGGCGGTGGCGTGCGCGGTTTCTGGTGGGGCCGACTCGCTCGCCCTGCTCGTGTTGGCGGTGGCGGCCGGCCTCGTGGTCACCGCCATCCATGTCGACCATGGCCTGCGCGAAGGCTCGGCCGAAGAGGCGCTGGTGGTGAAAGCGGCTGCCACCGACCTCGGCGCCGGTTTTGAGTCCCGCGGCGTTGCCGTTGCCCCCGGGCCCAACTTGGAGGCCCGAGCCCGAGCGGCGCGCTACGCCGTCCTGCCCCCGGGCGTCATGACCGGCCACACCGCCGACGACCTGGCCGAGACGATGCTGATCAACCTCTTGCGCGGCGCCGGCCTTGACGGCCTGTCACCGATGCGCCCGAACGGTCGGGCCGCCCGCCCCCTCCTGCGGCTGCGCCGGGCGGAGACCCACGCCCTGTGCGCGGCGTCGGGTCTCGACCCGGTCGACGACGCCAGCAATGCCGATGCCCGCTTCACCCGCAACCGGATCCGGGCGGAGCTTCTGCCCCTCATGGCGGATATCGCCGGTCGCGATCCCGTGCCCGTCTTGGCCCGCCAAGCCGGCTACCTGGGCGCCGAGGCAACACTGCTCGACGACCTGGCAGAGCAGGTGGACCCGACCGACGCCCGCGCCGCCGCCACCGGTCCCGAACCGGTCGTGCGTCGGGCGATCCGCACGTGGCTGCGGGCGGGCGAGGCCGACCACCACCCACCTTCGGCCGCCGAGGTCGACCGCGTCCTGGCCGTCATCCGGGGCCACGCCACGGCCTGCGAGCTGAGCGGCGGCCGTATTGTGCGCCGCTCTAAGGGCCGACTGACGGTCACTGCGGGCGGCTAGCGCACGTTGGGCACCGGCTACCGTGACCACGGCATGAGTGAGCCCAACCCTCCGGCGGCGCGGGACCGCGCGCTCGGCCGGGTGCTGATCAACGAGGCCACGCTGCAGGCCCGGATCAAGGAGCTGGGCCAGCAGATCACCGAGGACTACCACGGCCGCGTTCCCCTTTTGGTCGGCGTTTTGAAGGGCGCTTTCGTCTTCATGAGCGACCTCGCCCGCGCCATCGACCTCCCGGTCGAGTTCGACTTCATGGCGGTGGCGTCCTATGGCCGCTCGACGCGCACCAGCGGTGTGGTGCGCATCGTGAAGGACCTCGACCTCGACCTCACCGACCGGTCGGTTCTGGTCGTCGAGGACATCGTCGACTCCGGCCTGACACTGTCCTACCTTCGCAAGAACCTCTTGGCCCGCAACCCCGTCAGCCTCGAGGTATGCGCCCTCCTCGTCAAGGAGGGGACCCAGCGGGTGGAATCTGATCTCGCCTACACCGGGTTCCACATCCCGCCGGAATTCGTCGTGGGCTACGGCCTCGATGCCGCCGAACGGTACCGGAACCTGCCCTATATCTGTGTCTATGAGGGCCTCTCGGGCGGTTGACAACCTCGGCGGGGGCGGCGCCAGCCGCTTCGGATAGGCCGGGCCATCGGCTGTAGCCTGGCCCGGATATGAAAAAGGCACTGCGCAGTCCACTTCTCTACGTGGTGCTGGTTGGGGTCCTCGTCCTCATCGGGGTCCAGATATTCCGGCCCAAGGCGACGGTCGAGCACTACACGCTCAGCCAGTTCGAGCAGAAGATCGCCAGCGGCCAGGTCGCCTCGGCCACCTTGCACGATGGATCCAACAAGGTCAGCGGGCGCCTGAAAGGTGCCAACGGGACCAACACCGGGGCGCGCTATGACGCCACCTACCCCGACCGCTTCACCGACCAGCTGACCCAGTCGCTGCTCGACAAGGGCGTCGCGGAAGTCTCCGCCAAGCACTCCAAGACCTCGATCTGGGTGAGCCTGCTGCTCAACTTCGCCCCGATACTCCTGCTGTTCGGCGGCTTCATCTTCATCCTCAACTCCATGCAGGGCAGCGGCAGCAAGGTCATGCAGTTCGGCAAGGCCAAGGCCCGCCAAGTGTCCAAGGACCAGCCCAAGGTCACCTTCGCCGACGTCGCGGGCGCCGACGAGGCGGTGGCCGAGCTCGAGGAAATCAAGGACTTCCTCCAGTCCCCGGCCAAGTTCCAGGCCATGGGCGCCAAGGTCCCGAAGGGCGTGCTGCTCTTCGGGCCGCCGGGAACGGGCAAGACGCTGCTGGCCCGGGCGGTGGCGGGCGAAGCGGGTGTCCCCTTCTTCTCGATCTCCGGCTCCGATTTCGTCGAGATGTTCGTTGGCGTCGGCGCCAGCCGAGTGCGCGACCTGTTCGAGCAGGCCAAGGCGAGCGCCCCCGCCATCATCTTCATGGACGAGATCGACGCGGTTGGTCGCCACCGTGGTGCCGGCCTCGGCGGCGGTCACGACGAGCGGGAACAGACGCTCAACCAGCTGCTCGTCGAGATGGACGGCTTCGACGTGAAGGGCGGCATCATCCTGATCGCGGCCACCAACCGGCCCGACATCTTGGATCCCGCCCTGCTGCGACCAGGCCGTTTCGACCGCCAGATCGTGGTGGACCGCCCCGACGTGGCGGGGCGCAAGGCGATCCTCGAGGTGCACGCCAAGGGGAAGCCATTGGTGCCCGGAGTGAGCCTGGAGACCCTGGCCAAGCGGACCCCGGGCTTCACCGGAGCCGATCTCGCCAACCTGCTCAACGAGGCCGCCTTGCTGTCGGCCCGCCACAACCTGACAAAGATCGGCATGCCCCAGCTCGAAGACGCCATCGACCGCGTCATTGCCGGTCCCGAGCGCAAGTCGCTGATCATGAGCGAGAAGGACAAGCTCGTGACCGCCTATCACGAGGGCGGCCACGTGATCGTGGGCCACGTCCTTACCTTCGCCGACCCCATCCACAAGGTCTCGATCGTGGCCCGCAGCCGCTCACTGGGATTGACCTTCACCCTCCCCGAGGACAAGTACAACCACAGCCGCAGCGAATTGCGCGACGCCATGACCATGTGCCTCGGCGGCCGTACCGCCGAAGAGCTGATCTTCGAGGAGCCCACGACCGGCGCCGAGAACGACATCGAGAAGGCGACGACCATCGCCCGGGCCATGGTTACCGAGTACGGCATGAGCGACCTGCTTGGCCCCCAGACGCTCGGCCGGAAAAATGGCGAGGTCTTCCTCGGCCGGGACTTCGGCCACGAGCCCAACTACTCCGAGCAGGTGGCGGCCAGCATCGACGCCGAGGTGCGCCGCATGATCGACGAAGCCCACGAGCGGGCCCGCAGCATCTTGACCCTGCACCGCGAGACCCTCGACCGCCTGGCCGCGGCCCTGGTCGAGAAGGAGACCCTCGACGGCGCCGACCTGGACGCCATCATCGGGCCCCTGGCCGACTGGCCCCCCGACGGCCGCACCAACGGCGCGACGCCGGTCGCGACCAACGGGGCCGGGGCCGTCAACGGCGGTGCCCACCTCCGCGAGGCCAAGCCCGCGGGCGACGAATGACCAGCACCTTCGGCCGGCCCCTCCGACCGGTCACCGACGACGACGATGCCCTCGACAACCCGGTCCCGGCGCCCGCCATCGATCAGGCGCGGATCCGGCGGGCCGTCCGGGAGATCCTGGAGGCGATCGGCGAGGACCCCGAACGTGACGGCTTGGTGGCCACACCCGACCGGGTGGCCAAGATGTACGCCGAGATCTTTTCCGGCCTGCACGAGGATCCCGGCCGCCATCTCAATGTGACCTTCGAAGAGGGCCACGACGAGATGGTGATGGTCAAGGACATCGCCCTCTACAGCACATGCGAGCATCACCTCGTCCCGTGGATCGGCGCCGCCCACGTGGCCTACATCCCGAACGTCGACGGCCGCATCACCGGGCTGTCCAAGCTGGCCCGCTTGGTCGAGGGCTACGCCCGCCGCCCCCAGGTCCAGGAGCGGCTCACGACGCAGATCGCCGAGGAGATCGAACGAGTCCTCGAGCCTCGCGGGGTCCTGGTGGTGGTCGAGGCCGAGCACCTGTGCATGTCGATGCGGGGGGTCCGCAAGCCCGGAAGTACGACGGTCACCTCGGCGGTGCGGGGTCTGTTCCGGGCCAACGAGGCCACCCGGGCCGAGGCCATGAGCCTGATCTTTGCCCACCGCTACAAGTAGGCATCGGCCGTGACAGGCGCCGCCATCGAGGCTTGCTGCCGGGCTCTACTTTTCCGCCTCTAGCTGCGGTTTTCCGGCCCAGCCCGACGCGGCGGCGCCAGTGGCCCCGATAGCCTGCACGGCTGTGACCCTGGTGATGGGCGTCTTGAACGTGACGCCCGATTCCTTCTCTGATGGTGGCCGCTGGTTTGACCACGACGCCGCCATCGCCCACGGCGCCGAGATGGTCGCCCAAGGCGCCGACGTGATCGACGTCGGGGGCGAGTCCACCCGGCCGGGAGCCGCCGAGGTCACCGAGACCGAGGAATGCCGGCGCATCCTGCCCGTCGTCACCGCCCTGGCCCCGCTCGTGCGGGTCTCGGTCGACACCCGCAAGGCGGCGGTGGCGGAGGCCGCGGTGGCGGCCGGCGCCACCATGATCAACGACGTGTCGGCCACGCTGTGGCCGCTGGCGGCCGCGACCGGCGTCGCCTGGGTCGCCATGCACATGCAAGGGGAGCCCGCGACCATGCAGTCCGCTCCCCGGTATGGCGACGTAGTCACCGAAGTGACTGCGTTCTTGAGGTCCCGGGCCGAGGCCGCGGTTTCGGCAGGCGTCGCGGAGGTCTGGGTCGACCCGGGCATCGGGTTCGGCAAGACCATGGAGCACAACCTCTTGTTGCTCCGCCACCTCGACCAGATCGCGGCCGCCGGGCACCCAGTGATGGTGGGGATAAGTCGAAAGGCGTTCCTGGGACGGCTGTGCGGGGGCGACGACCCGGCGCCCGTCGAGGAGCGCCTGGCAGGATCGCTGGCCGCGGCGGTGTGGGCCATCGCCCACGGTGCCGCCATGGTGCGGGTCCACGACGTGGCCGAGACGGTCCAAGCGGCGCGTCTCGGAGCCCCTCGGGCGTGCAAGGTCGGGGCGTGAAGGGCAAGTGGGCCAAGGGCATCGCCCCGCGGTTCTTCGCGTGGGTGATCAAGGACAAGCTGGCCGTCAGCGAGCGGCCCGGGGGGTATAGCCGGAATCATCGCCCGGTGCGCCGCCAGGAAGAGATCCTGTGGCTGCGGGGCGAGGGGTTCACCCGGATCGTGTCGTTGCTGACCTCGCCGCACAACCTCCACGCCTACGACCAGTTGGAAATGACCTGGGCCCACATCCCCTTCGGGCCCCACGACGATGCCCACCTTGTCCTCCCCGACCTCTACGCCCAGTTGCGGGACTGGATGGCGTCGGGAGAGCGCCTCCTGCTGCACCAGGAGGAGCTTGGCGACCGGTTGATGGGCGTGGTGGCGGGATATCTGCGTTGGTCGGGGCTGGTGCCATCGGGCCCCCAGGCCATCACGGTCGTGGAACGGATCCTCCACCGCCAGATGGGCCCCGAAGGTCGCATGCTCGTCGCCCTGGCACCCGACCTGATGGGCGCCGCGGCGGCTCCCGATGGCACGGGCGGAGATGACAGCACCCGTGACCTGGTCGCTCCCGAGCCGGTGCCGGTAGACGAGCCCGCCGGCCAAACCGACGGTTGAGCGACAACCCGCCAGCGCCGCCATCTGACCGCGTCGAGCTGCGGGGCATCCGGGCCGTCGGCACCCATGGCGTGCTGGCCGCCGAACGTGAGCGAGCCCAGCCTTTCGCCGTCGACCTCGATGTCAGCGTCGACCTCCGCCCCGCCGGCCAGAGCGACGATCTCGCTGACACGATCGACTATGCCGCGGTAGTGGCGGCGGTGGTCGCCGAGGTGGCGGGGCCGCCGGCCGCCCTGCTCGAACGGCTGGCCGAACGAATCGCGGCCCGGGTACTGGCGGTCGGCGGCGACCGGGCCACCTCGGTCACCGTGGCCGTGCACAAGCTGCGCCCCCCGGTGCCTCACGACATGACCTCGGCCGGGGTCCGGATCACCCGTCCGTGAAGGACTTGAGTCCAGCCGTGCCCATGTCGGACAATCGGGGCCGGCAGCCCAACGGAAGGGAACGATGACCGTACGAGCGTTCCTGGGACTGGGTTCCAACCTGGGCGATCGTTGGCAGTACCTGCGCACCGCGGTGGCGGCGCTGCCCGACGTCATCCGCATCTCGCCCGTCTACGAGACCGTCCCCGTCGGGCCGCCCGGCCAGGGCCCCTACCTCAACTGCGTCGTGGAGCTCTCGACGGACCGCTCCCCCCACCAGCTCCTGGCCGTGGCCCGGTCCGCCGAGGAGGCGGCGGGCCGGGTGCGCGCCACCCGCTGGGGCCCCCGCACTCTCGACGTGGACGTGCTCCTCGTGGGTGATCAGTTTGTCAACGAATCCGACCTCACCGTCCCCCACCCGCGCATGTGGGACCGGCCGTTCGTCCTCGTCCCGCTCTCCGACCTCGCCCCGGACCTGGTCGGGGACCGGTGCCCCGACGCGGAGAGATCCGGGGTCCGCTGGGTCGGTACCCTGTAACTCCACGAACGGCACCCCGCCAACGGGGCCGGAACGTAAAGACGAGGTCGGAAAACGGTGCGGATCATGGTTGGGGCGCTGCGGTGACCGTGGTAGTCGTCGACACCCGGGCCGCCCTGCGCAAGGCGCTCGACGCCGAGCGAGCCGCCGGCCACACCATCGGCCTGGTGCCGACCATGGGTGCCCTCCACCGGGGCCACCACTCGCTCATGGAACGGGCGAAGCAAGAGTGCGACGTGGTGGTGGCCACCCTCTTCGTCAACCCGCTGCAGTTCGGGCCCCGGGAGGACCTGGCGACATATCCCCGTGACCTTGACGGGGACCGGGCCAAGACCGAGCAGGCGGGCGTCGCCTACCTGTTCGCACCGGCCCAGGTGGAGATGTTCCCCGAGCCGCCGATCACAACGGTCCACGTCGGCCACCTGGCCGACATCCTCGAGGGCGCCCGCCGCCCGGGGCATTTCGTGGGCGTGGCCACCATCGTGACCAAGCTGTTGGCGCTGGCCGGACCCTGCCGGGCGTACTTCGGTGAGAAGGACTACCAGCAGCTGGCCGTGATCCGCAGGCTGGTCGCCGACCTGTCGCTGCCCGCCGAAATTGTCGCCTGCCCGACGGTCCGCGAGGATGACGGCTTGGCCCTCTCCAGTCGCAACGCCTACCTGACGGCCGCCGAGCGAGCCATCGCCCCCACGCTCCATCAGGCCTTACTGGCCGGCCGGGCAGCCGCAAGCGTGGCCACGTCCACCGCCGAAATACAACAAGCCGTGGTGGCCGCCGTCGCCCGCCACCGGGAGTTCACCCTGGAGTACGCCGAGGTGGTCGACGAGAGCGACCTCACCGCGCTGACCACCATCGCCGCCGACCGACCGGGCCGCCTCCTCATTGCCGCCCGCCTCGGCCGCACCCGTCTCATCGACAACATCGCGCTCCGAGCGGACGACAAGCCATGACCAGTCCCGTCCCCGACCTCGACGTGCTGATCTGCGGCAGCGGCGTCGCCGGCCTGACCGCCGCCATCCGGGCCGCGGCCAGCCGCAGCACACCCGGCTTGCGCGTCGGGGTCCTGTCCAAGGCGGAGCTGGTCCAATCGGCCACCCGCTGGGCCCAGGGCGGCGTGGCCGCGGTGCTCGGTGAGGACGAGGATTCGACCGACCTGCACATGGCCGACACCCTGAAGGCGGGGGCGGGGCTGTGCGACCGCGACGCCGTGCGGATCCTGGTCGACGAGGGCCCCGGCCGGGTCAACGAGCTCATCGCCCTCGGCGCGGTCTTCGACCGCGACGAAGCGGGCACCCTGCAGCTGGCCCGCGAGGGCGGCCACTCGATGCCCCGGGTCGTCCATGCCGGCGGCGCGGCAACGGGCGCCGAGATCGAGCGCGCCCTCGTGGCCGCCGTCCGGCGCACCGCGGCGGCGGTGCTCGAAGGGTGGTTCGCCCTCGACCTCATCGTCGAAGGGGGCCGCTGCCGGGGGGTCCGGGCGCTGGCGCCCGACGGCACCGTCCACGACGTCCGGGCCACCCACACCGTGCTGGCGACGGGCGGCGCCGGCCAGATGTTCAGCGTGACCACCAACCCCAGCCAGGCGACCGGCGACGGCCTGGCGATGGCGCTGCTCGCCGGCGTGCCGGTGGCAGACGTCGAGTTCATGCAGTTCCATCCGACGGCGCTGCATCACCCCGCCATGCCCCGGCCGCTGCTCTCGGAGGCCCTCCGCGGCCACGGGGCCCTGATCCGCGACACCCGGGGCGAGCGTTTCGTGGACGAGCTCCTTCCCCGCGACGTGGTCAGCAAGGCGATGACCGCCCGCATGCTCGAGCAGGGCGTCGAGCATCTGTGGCTGGATGCGACGGGGCTCGAGGCGTTCGAGGATCGTTTCCCGACCATCGCCGCCTCTGCCCGCTCGGCCGGCCTCGACCCTGCCGTCGAGTGGCTCCCGATCGCCCCGGCGGCCCACTACCTGTCGGGCGGCGTCGTTACCGACCTCGACGGCGCCTCCACCCTGCCCGGACTGTGGGCCTGCGGCGAGGTGGCCTGCACCGGCGTCCACGGCGCCAACCGCCTGGCGTCGAATTCCCTGCTCGAGGGCATGGTGTGGGCCCCGCGGGTCATCGAAGCCATCGAGCGGGGAAAAGGGGGTCCCGACGCCACCGGTGCCATGCGGCCGCTCTTGGGGGGCGCGCCCCAGCGGGGAGTCATCTGGGCGCAGGATCTCGACGTCGCCCGCCCGCCGCTCGGTGGCCGCCCGGCGGGGGACCAGGAGAAGTTGCGCGACCAGTTGCAGCGGGCCATGACCGCCGGGGCCGGCGTACTGCGCAGCGCCGCGTCGTTGCCCGAGACCGACCGCACCGTGGTCGCGGTGGCGGCGGCGACCGATGGCGACGCGTCGCCCGAGCTGCGCAACCTCGTCGTCATTTCCCGGGCCCTCCTCACCGCCGCCACCGCCCGTGAGGAGAGCCGAGGAGCTCACGGGCGCACCGATTTCCCGGAGACCCGCCCCCCCTTTTCCCATCGTTTCGTGCTGAGGATGCCGTGACCTGGATCGACCCGCCCCGCGAAGCCGTCCGGGCTGTCGTCGCCCGGGCGCTGGCCGAGGACCTCGGCCCTCTCGGCGATCTCACCGCCTCGCTCGTGCCCGACGACGCCATCGCCCGGGCCGAGTTCGTCGCCCGGCGCGAGGGTGTCGTCGCCGGCCGGCTCTGTGTCGTCGAGACCTTCGCCGCCGTCGACGGCGCCCTGGCGGTGGAATGGCTGCTGCCCGACGGTCTCGAAGTGCGTCCCGGCGACGTCCTCGGGACGGTCGAAGGTCGGCTGGCCGCCATCCTCACCGCCGAGCGCACCGCCCTCAACCTGCTCGGACGGCTGTCCGGGATCGCCACCCTGACCCGGGCGTACGTGCGCGCCGCCCAGGGCAACGCCCGGATCCGGGACACCCGCAAGACCACGCCGGGCCTGCGAGCCCTGGAGAAGGCGGCGGTGCGGGCCGGCGGCGGCGCCAACCACCGGGGGTCGCTGTCCGACGGCATCTTGATCAAGGACAACCACCTCGGCCATATGACCATCACCCAGGCGGTGCGTCGGGCCCGGCAGCGTTGGCCCGGAATGGGTGTCGAAGTCGAGTGTGACACCGCCGAGCAGGTGGCCGAGGCGGTCGACGCGGGCGCCGACATGGTCCTTCTGGACAACATGACGCCGGCTCAGGTCGCCGAGGCGGCGACAGTCGTGGCCCGCCGATGCCCCGTCGAGGTGTCCGGTGGGGTGACGCTGGCGCTCGTGGCGGAGTATGCGGCCGCGGGGGCCGACTTCATCTCGGTCGGGGCGATCACCCATTCCGCCCCGGTGCTCGACATCGGTCTCGACCTGGTCGAGGGCTGAGCGCCCGTGTTGCTGGCCATCGACGTCGGCAACACCCAGACCGTGATCGGGATGTTC
Source organism: uncultured Actinomycetota bacterium (assembly GCA_963851105.1). Taxonomy (GTDB): domain Bacteria; phylum Actinomycetota; class Acidimicrobiia; order Acidimicrobiales; family Palsa-688; genus DATARN01. The sequence continues at coordinate 598,279 of CAWKNP010000008.1, read as the reverse complement.
GGCCCCGCCGCCACCGGCCGCCCGGAACTGGTCCACCACTGGCGGATCTCGAGCCACGCCGAGCGCACCGCCGATGAGATGGCCATGATCATCTCGCAGCTGCTCGACCTGCAGGAGCTCGACGTCGACGTGGTCGACGGCATCGCGGTGGCGTCGGTGGTGCCCCGCACGACGGCGGCGCTGCGGGAGATGTCCGAGAAGTGGTTTCCCGTCACCACCGTGATCGTGGAGCCCGGTGTCCGCACCGGGATGCCGATCCTGTACGACAACCCCAAGGAGGTCGGCGCCGATCGTATCGCCGACGCCGTCGCCGCCTACGACCTCTACGGCGGGCCGACCATCGTGGTCGACTTCGGCACCGCCACCACCGTGGAGGCCATCTCGCCACGAGGGGAGTACCTCGGCGGCGCCATTGTTCCCGGCATCGAGATCTCTCTCGACGCCCTGTTCGGGCGGGCGGCGGCGCTTCGCCGCGTCGAGCTGGTCGAGCCCCGCAACGTGATCGGCAAGAACACCATCGAGGCCATCCAGTCTGGGGCGATCTACGGGTTCGCGGCCCAGGTGGACGGGTTGTGCGCCCGTTTCGAGGAGGAACTGGGCCCCTCGACGGTCGTCGCCACTGGCGGCCTGGCGGGGCTGATCGCCCCGTTGACCGTGAGCATCGATCACCATGAGCCCTGGCTCACCTTGAACGGGCTGCGCATCATCTTCGAGCGAAACGTGGCGTGACCATGACCTCCCCGGTGCCGTACCGTTTTTCGCCCACCGCGTCGATCTCGGAGGTCCGCTCGGCCTACCCGGCGCTTTCCGCCGGGGAGGAGACGGGTGTCGAGGTCGCCCTGGCCGGGCGGCTCATGCTGCGGCGGGGCCAGGGAAAAGTGGCCTTCGGGCAGCTGACCGATTGGACCGGGACCATCCAGCTGTTCTGCGGGGCGGACTGGACCTCGGAGTTCGAGGAGTTCAAGAAGCTGGCCCTCGGAGACTGGATCGGCGTGACCGGCGAGGTCGTGGCGACCAGGACCGGCGAACTGTCGGTGAAGGTCCGGTCGTGGGTGCTGCTGGCGGCCACGCAACGGGGCTTCGGCGACAAGTGGAAGGGCATCACCGACACCGACCTCCGCTACCGGCAGCGCTACGTCGACCTGTGGGCCAACGAAGGTTCGCGCCAGGCGTTCCTCCTTCGCAGCCGCATGATCTCGCTGACCCGGCGGTGGCTGGAGGACCGGGGATTCGTCGAGGTCGAGACCCCGATCTTCCACCCCATTCCCGGCGGCGCCCTGGCCAAGCCTTTCGTCACCCACCACAACGCTCTCGACGTCGACCTGTACCTCCGGATCGCGCCCGAGCTCTACTTGAAGCGGCTGGTCGTGGGCGGTTTCGAGCGGGTTTACGAGATCGGGCGAGTGTTCCGCAACGAGGGCCTGTCGCCCCGGCACAACCCCGAGTTCACCATGCTGGAGCTCTACCAGGCGTACGCCGACTACCACGACCTGATGGCGCTGACCGAGTCGCTGGTGGCTTTCCTCGCGATGTCGCTGCGAGGGACGACGTCGCTGACCTATGGGGGTCGTGCGCTGGACCTGGCGCCGCCGTGGCGGCGGGTGACGCTCAGCGAAGCGATCAAGGAGCACACCGGCGTCTCGGTCGAGATCGGGATGCCGGTAGAGGAGTTGCGGCGGGTGGCCGTTGAGCTCGGCGTGCCTTTTGACCCGGCGTGGGGGCCGGGGAAGCTCATCCTCGAGATGTACGAGAAGACGACCGAGGGAAAACTCTGGGGTCCTGTCTTCGTGATCGACTACCCCAAGGAGGTCTCCCCGCTGGCGCGCGACCACCGCAGCTCCGAAGGGCTGGTCGAGCGGTTCGAGGTGATCATCGCGGGCCGGGAGCTGGCCAACGCCTTCAGCGAGCTGATTGATCCCGCCGAGCAACGGGCCCGTTTCGAGGATCAGACCCGGGGCCGGGCCGCGGGCGACGAGGAGGCAATGGTCGTCGACGAGGACTACCTGCGCGGCTCTCGAGTACGGCCTGCCCCCGACCGGGGGCCTCGGCGTCGGGATGGACCGGCTGGCCATGCTGCTGGCGGATCGGGATGCCATCCGCGATGTGGTGTTGTTTCCGACGCTGCGGCCCGAGGCGCCCGAGTAACCGCCTCGAGGGTCGGGTTGGCGGACTCGCAGACGTCGACGTCGACAGTGAACAATCAGCCGGCGCCCGCCGCTGGTCCCCGCGCCCCCGGGCGCCCGGTTATGAGAGTTCGAGGGTGTCGATCAGGCGGTGCCCGAGCCCGGCCAGGGACCGGACACACGGCCCGTCGCCCAACGCGCCCAGCGCCCCGAGCGCCTCGTCGGCATACCTTCCGCGCCACGACCACCGACTCGCCGACAGCGTCGGTCGAGCGGATCATGTCCCGGGCCTTGTCCCGCGTGGGCGTGTCGAGGTGGGTGCCGAGCAGGTCGCGCAGTTCGTCGCCGATCGAAGGGACCGCTAGTGCCTGGATAACCGGCAAGGTGTACACCCCTTCGACCAGATCATGGCCGGCGGGCTTGCCCAAGGACTCCTCCATGCCGATCACATCCAAGATGTCATCCCAGATCTGGAACGCCATCCCGAACGCGTGGCCGAACGCCGTCAGCGCCTCGACCTGGTCACGGGGGGCATTCGCCGCCAATCCCCCGATCCGGCATGATGTGGACATCAACGATGCGGTCTTCCCGGCGATGGCAGACAGGTACGCCGCTTCCGTCCGGGCCGAGTTGTACGCGAACTGGATCTCGCCGACTTCGCCCTCGCACAGCCGGCCGATGGTGTGCGCAAGCAGCCCCGACACCTCGGTGCCGAGCGACGCCGCGATTTCCGATGCCCGGGCCAGCAGGAAGTCTCCGGCCACGATGGCCACCAGGTTCCCCCAGCGGGCATTGACCGATTCCACGCCCCGGCGGGTCGGCGCCTCGTCGATGACATCGTCGTGGTACAGCGAGCCCAGGTGCACCAACTCGACCGAAACGGCGCCCCGTACCAGGTCATCGGTGATTTCCGCCCCGGTCGCCAGCGCCGACATGACCGTGAGCGCGGGCCGCAACCTCTTGCCGCCCGCTTCGATCAAATGGCCCGCGATGTCGGCAAGGAGAGCGTCCTCGGAGCCAACTGATTCCCTTAGCGCGACCTCAACCCGGGCGAGATGCTCGTCGAGCCCGGGAAGGCTCGGGTGGACGAAGAGGTTCATGTAACGAGCGACGTTACGACACGCAGCGCCTATACCTGAAGTTGCCCATAACGACAACAATCACGACAGCTACGACGCTCGGCCGATACGAAGGTACGCGAATGCACCTCACCCGCTCCGGGGGGATGCAGCAAACACGGGGTCCCCAGGTAGACTTGCCCTAGGGAGACCGCTTAGGAGGCGGCAACTTGTTCGAACGCTTTACAGACCGAGCACGACGAGTCCTGGTCCTTGCCCAGGAAGAGGCTCGCCTGCTGAATCACAATTTCATCGGCACCGAGCACATCTTGCTGGGCCTGATTCACGAAGGTGAAGGGGTCGCGGCCAAGGCACTGGAGTCGCTCGGCATCAGCCTCGAGGCGGTGCGCGAGAAGGTCGAGGAGACCATCGGGCCCGCAGGTTCGTCCACCGCGGGCTCGCCGCCGTTCACGCCCCGGGCCAAGAAGGTGCTGGAGCTCTCGCTGCGCGAGGCGCTGCAGCTGGGCCACAATTACATCGGCACTGAACACATGTTGCTGGGTCTTGTCCGGGAGGGTGAGGGTGTCGCGGCCCAGGTGTTGGTCAACCTGGGCGCGGACCTGTCCCGGGTCCGCCAGCAGGTCATCCAACTCCTCTCGGGCTACAACAACCCGAAGGAAGGCGCTCCCGCCGGCAGCGGCCCGAGCAGCCAGGAGGCGCCGACCGGTTCGCCCGTCCTCGACCAGTTCGGCCGCAACCTGACCCAGCTGGCCCGCGAGCGCAAGCTCGACCCGGTCATCGGCCGCGAGCGCGAGATCGAGCGCGTTATGCAGGTCCTGTCCCGCCGGACCAAGAACAACCCCGTCCTGATCGGCGAGCCCGGCGTCGGCAAGACCGCAATCGTCGAGGGTCTCTCGCAGCGCATCGTGGCCAACGACGTTCCCGAGACGTTGCGGGGCAAGCAGCTGTACACCCTCGACCTCGGTGCCCTCGTGGCCGGGTCTCGCTACCGCGGCGACTTCGAGGAGCGGCTGAAGAAGGTCCTGAAGGAGATCCGCACCCGCGGCGACATCATCCTGTTCATCGACGAGCTGCACACCCTGGTGGGCGCGGGCGCCGCCGAAGGCGCGATCGACGCCGCCAGCATCCTGAAGCCGATGCTGGCCCGCGGCGAGCTGCAGACGATCGGCGCCACGACCCTCGACGAGTACCGCAAGCACCTCGAGAAGGACGCCGCCCTCGAGCGCCGGTTCCAGCCCATCAAGGTGGAAGAGCCGTCGCTTTCGCACACGATCGAAATCCTCAAGGGTTTGCGCGATCGCTATGAAGCCCATCACGGGGTCACCATCACCGATCAAGCGGTGGTCGCGGCGGCCAACCTGGCCGACCGCTACATCGCCGACCGGTTCCTCCCCGACAAGGCCATCGACCTGATCGACGAGGCCGGCAGCCGGCTGCGGATCCGCCGTATGGCGACACCGCCCGACTACAAGGCCATCGAGGACGAGCTGGCCAAGGTGCGCGCCGACAAAGAGCTGGCCATCGAGAAGCAGAACTTCGAGGCGGCCAAGCGCCTGCGCGAGCAGGAGGAATCCCTGCTCGGCCGCAAGACGGCCAAGGAGGCGGAATGGCGCGCCGAGGGCATCGACCTGTTCGATGTCGTCGACGAGGAAGTCATCGCCGAGGTCCTGGCCAACTGGACCGGCATCCCGGTCTACAAGCTGACCGAGGAGGAGACGGCCAAGCTGCTCCGCATGGAAGACGAACTGCACAAGCGGGTCGTCGGCCAGGAGAACGCCATCAAGTCGGTGTCCCAGGCCATCCGCCGCACCCGGGCCGGCCTGAAGGACCCCAAGCGGCCGAGCGGCTCGTTCATCTTCCTCGGACCATCGGGCGTCGGTAAGACCGAGACGGCCAAGACCCTGGCCGAGTTCCTCTTCGGCGACGAGAACTCGCTCATCCAGCTCGACATGTCGGAGTACATGGAGAAGCACACGGTTTCGCGGCTGGTGGGTTCGCCCCCCGGCTACGTGGGCTACGAGGAGGGGGGCCAGCTCACCGAGGCAGTGCGCCGCAAGCCGTTCTCCGTCGTGCTGTTCGACGAGATCGAGAAGGCCCACCCCGACGTCTTCAACACCCTCTTGCAGATCCTCGAGGACGGCCGCCTGACCGACAGTCAGGGCCGCACCGTCGACTTCAAGAACTGCGTGATCATCATGACCTCCAACCTGGGCACGGCCGACCTGCGCAAGACGTCGGTCGGTTTCGCCAAGACCAGTGAGGCCGTGACCTACGAGAAGATGAAGGAAAAGGTCCACGACGCCCTCAAGGCCCACTTCCGCCCGGAGTTCCTCAACCGCATCGACGAGGTCATCGTCTTCCACGAGTTGAGCCGCGAAGAAGTGACCGAGATCGTCGGCATGATGATGAAGCGGGTCCGGACCCAGCTGGAGGGCCAGGGCCTCGGCCTGGAGCTCACCCAGGAGGCCAAGTTCCTCCTGGTCGACAAGGGCCACGATCCTGCCCTCGGTGCCCGGCCGCTGCGCCGTGCCATCCAGCGCATGGTCGAGGATCCGCTGTCGGAGAAGATCCTGTGGAAGGAGTTCCGGGCCGGCGAGACCATCATCGTCGATGTCGAGGAGGGCGAGATCGTCTTCCGGGCCATCCAGGGTCTTGAGCCCCCGCCGGTCGAACTGGCAGGAGCGGGCTCCGGCGAATAAGGAGTTGGGAGAAGGGCCGGTCGGCGGACACGCTGGCCGGCCCTTTTTCGCGTCCCGGAGTCCCGGGTCTCCCGGCGCTCTCCCGGCGTGCGGGCGTGCGCCGGCGTTTCGCCGTTTGGCTGCGGGTGTCCCCGGCGGGCCGGCCGGCGTCGGGGTGTCCCGGCGGAGTGGGCGGCCGGTCCGGGCGGCGGCGAACCTGTGGGGTTTTTGGGAACCTGTGGGCTTTACGGTCGTCCTGCAACCTTCAAGCCCACAGGAATCAAAAAAGCCCACAGGTTCGGCGGCCCGGGCGCAACGAGGCCCTTGGGCCGAGGATCGCAACTAGCGTGATCCCCCGTGTATGAGCGCATCCTGGTGGGCACGGACGGTTCGAAGACCGCCGCAATAGCGGTCGACCGTGCGGTCGAGGTTGCCAAGACGCTGGGATCGACCTTGACGATCTTCAGCGTCGGCGCCCCCTCGCGCACGCGCGAGATCGTCGCCGCCGAAGCGGCCCGGGTCGCCGATGCGGGGATCGCGCTGAGCACCGAGACCGCAACCGGAGACCCGGCGTCGGCTCTGATCGAGCGCTCGGAGCGAGGCGACATCGATCTGCTCGTCCTGGGCAACAAGGGCATGACCGGCCCCAGCCGCTTCCTCCTCGGCTCCGTTCCCAACAAGGTCAGTCACCACGTCGGCGTTGCCCTCCTAATTGTCCGCACCGTGTAATTGCCCCGCCGGCGCCCCGGTCGGGGTCACAATCCCGACCACTTCCCAATGACGAGGACCCAATCCCCGCCGCGGCCCACTACCCCGCCGGAGGCCGACGCCGAGCTCCTTCGTCGCCCCGGTCCCGCGTGCCCGGGCCGGCCTGCCGGTTTGCGCAAATGGTCGGGGCCCGACGCTCGGGGTGCTGGGGCTGGTCGTCGTCCTGCTGCTGTCGGCCTGTCAAGCCTCAATCCGTGTCGGGGTCGATGTCAACAGCGATGGGAGTGGAGCGGTGAGCGTGACCGCCCACCTCGACCGCGACGCCGCCACGTCCTACGCCCAGTACGTCCGCACCTCCGATCTGGTGAAGTCGGGGTGGAAGGTCACCGGGCCGACTGCGGGAGCGGCGGGCACCGTCGACTTCACCGCCACCAAACCTTTTGCCAACCCGGTCCAGGCCAAGGCCGTGGTCGCCGAACTCTCGGGACCGGGTGGTCCTTTCCGGGATCTCACCATCGTCAGCCACCCGTCGTTCTTCCAGACGAAGACCACGTTCCAGGGCAAGGTCGACCTCACGTGCGGGTTGACCTGTTTCTCCGACCCACAACTGCAGCAGGTCCTCGGGGGCGCCCCGAACAGTGGCATCGACCCGTCGAACCTGCAGGCCGACGCCGGCATCATCCTGGACCGGATCTTCCAGTTCGAGGTGGCCGCCCGCCTACCGGGCAAGGTCCAATCGTCCAATGCCCCCTCCCAAGTTGGCAACGGTGCCGTTTGGAAGATCAAGCTCGGCCAGAGCGCAGTCGTGTCGGCTACCTCGCGGAGCTGGAATGTCGTCCACATCCTGCTCGTGGTGCTGGGCGGCCTGCTGGTGATCGCGTTGGTGGTCGTGGCAATCCTGAGGCTCCGGCGCCGGCCGGGCGCCACGCGCGCCCCCTAAAAGCCCCAGTACGTCAGGGGGCGGCCCCCAGTGCTGAAGACGGGCAGCGTGACGTGTAGTCGCCGGCCAACCGGTTGACGGTGCTGGCGACGGCTTCGGGGGAGTGTCCGGCGTCGGTGCTGGAACCTGTTTTCTGGAGCCGCACCAACGCCGCGACGGTGTAGGCCCAGTCGGCGGCCAGCGAGCTCGGCGCCGCCGTCACGACACTGTTCGCCTCGCTGACCAGCCGGTCACGAGTCGGTTGGTCCGGTGTGTGGCTCGCGCCGCCCAGGTCGGTAAGGAACGCCTGCGCCCGCTGGCAGTAGGCGGCAGGTGGGGCCAGACCGACCAGACCGGCGCCGTCGAGCGGCCTGATGGTGCCCGCGGGCACAACGTTTCGACATCGGGCCTGGTAGTCATCGTGGACCTTCCCCATGGCCGCGTCGATCTGATCCTGAGTCTGGTCGATGCCGGCGGCCTTTCCCGTGTCGCGCAGTCGGGCCGCGGCGTCGCCGATCTGCGTCCACGCCGCTTTGAGCTCCAACGGCGCAGCGGCGCGGGCCTGGCCGCTGTCGCTCCACAGCAACGCGGATGCCGCGGCGTCGTCCTTCCCGGCCCGTTCGGCATCGCCCGAGAGTTGGAGCTGGTTGAAGAACTGGTCGGCCGCCCGGCAGAACGCAACCGGTCGCGGCGCGCTCCGGCGGAACAATGCCACCGCGATGGTCGCGGCCACCGGAACGATCAGCAGGACCGCCAGGAATGGTCGCCAGCGGCGGGGGGCCGCCGACCCGTCTGGTCCGGCTGCCGCGGTGGGCGACTGCGGGTCTGTAAACGCGCCCACAAACTAGCCGGGGTCGGTGCAAGAACCATGTAACGGTCGCACCCCCTCTCTACTGTTCAGCCATGGCTCGGTTCCGATCCGTCTTCCGCTGTTCCGAATGCGGCGCCACCGCGCCTCGTTGGGCCGGGCGTTGTCCTACCTGCTATCAGTGGAACACCCTGGCGGAGGAGGCGCCCGGGACATCGGCCCCCGTGGCACAGGTGGCGGTCACGGGGTCTGGGCCGCTGCCCCTGTTCGAGGTTGACAGCGAGGCCGCGGGTCCCCGGTCGACGGGAATCGACGAGCTTGACCGGGTTCTGGGCGGCGGGCTGGTGCCAGGGTCGGTGACCCTTGTCGGGGGCGAGCCAGGGATAGGGAAGTCGACCCTGCTCCTTCAAGCGGTGATCCAGATGGCCGACCAAGGCCTGCGGGCCCTCGTGGTGTGCGCCGAGGAGTCGACCCAGCAGGTGAAGCGCAGGGCCCTGCGCCTCGGTCCGTTGCCCGCGGGGGTGTGGGTCATCGCCGACACATCCCTGGCCGCGGTGCGCGCTGCCGTCGACCTTGTGTCGCCCGACGTCCTCGTTGCCGACTCCATCCAGACGTTGTTCGACCCCGAAGTCGAGTCCTCACCGGGGTCTGTTTCCCAGGTCAGGGCGTGCGCTCTCGGCCTCGTGGAGCTCTCCAAGAGCCATGGGCTGGCCACGGTGATCGTCGGCCATGTCACCAAGGAAGGCACCTTGGCCGGTCCCCGGTTGCTCGAGCACATGGTCGATACCGTGCTGTCCTTCGAGGGCGAACGGCACCATGCCCTGCGGCTTCTGCGGGCCATCAAGCATCGTTTCGGCGCTACCGGGGAGCTGGGACTGTTCGAAATGACCGACGGCGGGCTCCGGGGCGTACCTGATCCCAGCGGATTGTTCCTCGGCGACCGCCGGGGCGGGTCGCCCGGGTCGGTCGTCTTCGCGGCCATGGAGGGCCAGCGCCCCCTGCTCGTCGAGATTCAGGCGTTGGTGGCCAAGTCCAACCTGGTTATGCCCCGCCGGTCGGCGTCGGGCCTCGACGGTGGCCGCCTGGCCCTGCAGATCGCGGTGCTGGGCGAGCGGGCGGGCGTCAACCTGTCGGGCCAGGAGGTGTACGTGTCCGCGGTCGGCGGCGTCCGCGTCAACGAGCCGGGGGCCGACTTGGCGACCTCGCTGGCCCTGGCGTCGGCGGCGTGCAACATCGCGTTGGCCAAGGACTTGGTCGCCTGCGGCGAGGTCGGCCTCGCCGGTGAGTTGCGGCAGGTGGCCCACATGCCTCGCCGGTTGGCCGAGGCCGCCCGGCTCGGTTTCCGTCAGGCGTTGGTTCCCCTGTCCGCGGAGGTCCCCACTGGTCCCCTCGAGGTGATCCGGGTGGGCACGCTTCGCGAAGCCATTGCGTGGGCGGGGCTGCGAGCCTCCGGTACCGCGCATGCGCCCGCCTCCGCGGCTGGTCGCTCCACCTCGCGGCCGGCGCCTCCCGGCGAGCCCCGGCAACGAGGCGCCCTCCCGGAGCAGTCGCCGGCACCGGCGGCTGCGCCTGCGACCGTGCCCTAAACGCGACGCGCTCATGCCCAACCCGGGAGTGCTGTTCTCAGGACGGCAAGTACCATTGGCCTGTGCTCATCCGGCCCAGCGCAGCCATGATCGACGCGTTGGCGTCGGTCGCGCCGGGGAGGCCACTGCGCGACGGGGTCGACCGGATCCTGCAGGCCAGCATGGGCGCCCTGATCGTGGTGGGCGACGGCCCCGACATCCTCAATATCTGCTCGGGGGGCTTCCTGCTCGATGCCGAGTTCAGCCCGCAGCGCCTCTCGGAGCTCGCCAAGATGGATGGCGCCATCATCCTCGCCGGCAACGCCTCCCGCATCGCCCGGGCCAACGTCCATCTGGTGCCAGATCCCCACGTGTTCACCGCCGAGACCGGTACCCGCCACCGCACCGCCGAGCGCGTCGCCCGATCCATCGACGTGCCCGTTATCTCGGTGTCCGAGGACCGATCCGTCATCGCCGTGTACCGCAACAACGAGAAGCACATGCTCGACCCGGTACCCCGTCTCGTCGCCCGGGCCAACCAGGCGTTGCAGACCCTGGAGCGCTACAAGGTCCGCATGGACGCGGTCGAGCGGACCCTCTCGGCGCGAGAGGTCGAGGACCTGGTGACGGTGCGAGACGTCACCACGTTGCTGCAGCGCGCCGAGATGGTGCGCCGGATCGCCGAGGAAATCGAGGGCTACGTCGTCGAGCTCGGTATCGACAGCCGGCTCATATTCCTACAACTGGAAGAACTCATGGCCGGCGTCGAGGACGATCGCCGCTATGTCATCCGGGACTACAGCCGGATACCGAGCGTCACCCACGCCGACGCCGCGATCCACCGCCTGGCCAACTTCTCCGACGAGCGCCTCCTCAACCTCAAAGAGGTTGCCGCCATCTTGGACCTGGCCGGCGCCGACGGCCAGCTCGACGCGGTGATCCAACCGCGTGGCTACCGACTGCTGTCCAAGGTTCCCCGCCTCCCCGAAGGGGTGCTCGCCAACATCATCGAGCGCTTCGGGAGCCTCGACAAGATCATGCGGGCCACCCTCGAGGATCTCGAAGAGGTGGAAGGGGTGGGTGCCACCCGGGCCCGAGCCATACGCGAGGGCCTCTCACGGCTCGTGGACGCCAGCGTCGACCGGTACGCCTGAGCCTTTGCGGATCACGCTGCCCTCAGGAACGCCCGCCGAGCTGGCTGTCCCCCTCCCGTCAGCAACCCCACGCCGGGGCCTTGTGCTGCTGCCCGACGTCATGGGGCTGCGGCCCCTCTTCGACGACATGTGCGCGCGCCTGGCCGAGGAGCAGCAATGGGCGGTGTGCGCCCCCGACCCCTTTCCCGGCCATGAGGACCTCACGATCGACGAGCGCTTCGCCTTCATGCCTGAGGTCAGCGACGATCAACGCCTCGGCGACGTGTTGGCGGCCGCCGACGTGGCGGCGGCCGAAGCCGGCGGGGCCCCGGTCGCGGTCCTCGGCTTTTGTATGGGCGGCATGTACACCTTGAAGGCGGCGGGCACGGGCCGCTTCGACCGGGCGGTCGCCTTTTACGGCATGGTAAGAGTCCCCGAGCCGTGGAAAGGCCCAGGGCACGGCGAGCCGCTGGACTGGCTGTCGCGGCCGTCGCCGACCAAGGTGCTCGCCATCGTCGGCGGGCAGGACTCGATGTGCCCGCCCGAGGATGTCGCCGCCCTGCGCGCCCTCGGGGACCGAGCCGAGATCGCCTTCTATTCCGAGGGCCAACACGGCTTCGTTCACGACCCGGCTCGGCCCGCCCACCGGTCCGACGATGCCGCCGACGCCTGGTCGCGGGCCATCGCCTTCCTCGCCTGAATCTCCTTTAACGCCGGCCCGGACCTCGGTCAGCGAGCCCGGCGCATGAGCTGTGCCCGGTCGGCGATGCGGTAGTGGCGGTCGATCTGATGCAGCCAACCCGAGCGCACGAAGGCCGAGATCGCCTTGTTGACCCGCTCCCGAGAGGCGCCGACCAGACCCGCCAGTTCCTCCTGGGTGATCGGCATGGCAAAGGTGTCGGAGTCGCCGGCCAGTTCAAGGAGGCGCTTGGCGGTGCGGCCGGTCACGTCGAGGAAGACCGAGTCGGCGAGGGCGGCATCGGTCGAGCGCAACCGCCGCGAAAGCGTGGCCACGACGTTCCACAACAGCGCCGGCCGCGCCTCCAATACCGCCTTGACGCCCGGGTAGGGGACACGGAGCAGTTCGGACGGCTCGAGGGCCCGGGCCTGTGCGGAGCGGGGCTCGCCGTCGAAGATCGGCATGTCGCCGAACAGGTCGCCGACCTCCATCAGGGCGAGGACCGACTCCCGCCCGTCAGGCGACTGCAGGCTGATGGCAATGCGACCCGTGCACACCCCGTAGAGCGCTTCCGCCGGGTCCCCCTCGTGGAACAGGACCTCGTTGCGATTCAACTGGATGGTGTGGGCGTCGGCCAGGATGCGCTCCAACTCGGACGTGTCGAGGCCTGCGAACAGCTCCGACTGGCCCAGCAACGCCGTTTCGTCCATGTAGGCCGCAGGCTACCTGTCCGCCAATCTGGCGAATCCTGGCGAATTCCTACGGAATTCTGCGTTTGATCGCCGTCGTCGCCCGCTGCGACGTGCCCTGGCCGCCGCGCAGACGTGAGAAGTCCCTCCCACCAGCAGTTTCGGTTGGCCCGCGGCCACTTTTCCCCGTACCCTGGAAAGCACCCCCCGCTCGAACTGAACCTGGGAGTTGTATGCCATTCGACGTCGGTGACAAGGTCGTCTACCCGCACCACGGCGCGGCCGTGGTCGAGCGTCGTGAGGTCAAGGAGGTATTCGGGGAGACCCGTGAGTACCTGATCCTCCGCTTGGCTTATGGGGACCTTACCTTGATGGTCCCGACGGACAATACCGACGAGGTCGGGCTCCGCGAGGTCATCAACGACGAGGAGGTCGAGGAGGTCTTCGCCGTCCTGCGCAAGAAGGAAGCGCGGATGCCGACCAACTGGTCCCGCCGGTACAAGAACCACGTCGAGAAGCTGAAGTCGGGCGACATTTACCAGGTCGCCGAGGTCGTCAGGAACCTCTCCATCCGCGACAAGGACAAGGGCCTGTCGGCGGGCGAGAAGCGCATGCTCAACCGAGCCCGCCAGATCCTGGTGTCGGAGTTGACCTTCGCCATCGGTGTGAGCGAAGCCGAGGCTGAGAAGAAGCTCAACGACGCCCTGCCGTAACCCGGTCCTCGGGTCGCAACAACCGGTGCCCCGGTGAGTCCCGCCCGCAGATCAGATCGTGGCGGCGCGGGCGGTGGTGGTCACCGGCGGGCCAGCAGCTCCGGGCGCGCCGATTCTCGCGGCGCGAAGCGCGTCCCCGGCCTCACCCCTGCTGCCGGCGCCGGCACCAGCGAGGGGCGCAGCCGCCGGCCCGCAACGGACCTCGGTGGCGAGCAGGTCGCAGGACGCCAGGCCGTCCGGGCTCTGCTGGCGGCTGGCCGGCGACCGGTACGCGAAGTATGGCTGGCAGAAGGGATCGAACCTTCGAGCATCCTCGAGGAGATCGCCGCGCTGGCGGCCGACAAGTCCGTGCCCGTGCGCATTGTCAACCGCCTCCGGCTGAAACAAGCCGCGGAGACCGAAGCGCCACAGGGCGTCGTCGCGTTCGCAGCCCCGCTTCCCGAGGCCGACCTGGACGACCTCGCAAGCTGGCAACCAGGTGCCGTGCCACCGTTCCTCGTCGTCGTCGATGGCCTGACCGACCCTCATAATCTTGGAGCGGTGTTGCGGACCGCCCAGTGCGCGGGCGCCACCGGGGCGGTCCTCGGACGCCATCGCGCCGTTCACGTGACCGCGACGGTGGCCAAGGCGGCCGCCGGAGCCATCGAGTATCTGCCGATCGCATTGGTGGCGGGTATTCCCGCCGCGCTGCGCCGTCTGGCCGACGCCGGAGTCTGGAACGTCGGCCTCGACGCCGGCGCGCCGGGATCGCTATGGGGCCTTCCCGTCGCCACCGAGCCCATCGCCATCGTGCTCGGCGCCGAGGGCGCCGGCCTGTCGCGCCTGGCCAAGGCCCGCTGCCAGCTGCTGGTCTCGATCCCCCAGTCGGGGCCCATCGAGTCGCTCAATGTGGCCGCGGCGGGCGCGCTCGCCTGTTTCGAGGTCAGCCGGGGCCGCGCAGCCGCCGAAGGTGCCGACAACAATTGACACTCCTGCCGGCTGCGGCTAAAAGTAAGCACCTCAGTCGCGCCATATCGCGTCGATAGGTCTTACATCAAGTGTCCAGGGGACTCCATGCCATCTCGGGTTGGAAATGGGTTGCTAGTCGATCTCGATGATGAGGATCTGGTGGCTCGATTCCAGCAAGGCGACATTGTCGCACTCAACGTACTGATCGAACGATATCGGTGTTTTGCCCGGTCAAAGGCTCGCACCTACTTCCTGATAGGTGCAGAACCGGACGATATTGAGCAAGAAGGTATGATCGGCCTGTACAAGGCCGCGAGAGATTACCGGTCTGACCGAGAAGCCTCATTTCGGGCTTTTGCGGAAGTGTGCACGACTCGACAGGTTCTATCTGCGGTCAAGGCAGCCACCCGACAAAAGCACCAACCGCTCAACGGATACGTGTCCATTTCGGGTTCTGGAAGGGGTCGAGACGGCCAGCGGACGGTGGATGACCTCCTCGACGACCACCGAGTGACCGATCCGGCCGAGGAAGTGGTGTCGCGCGAGCGGATGCGCGACCTGCGTCAGTCCCTGGCCGATGCCCTGTCCCGTCTCGAGGTCGACGTCTTGCGCCTGTACGTCGAGGGCAAGTCGTACCAGGAGATCGGCAGTCACCTCGGTCGCCACGTCAAGTCCATCGACAACGCCCTGCAGCGCATCAAGCGCAAGCTCGATCATCGCTTCGCCGCCTCCGACGTGGTGCCCGCCGGCGCCGGCGCTCTCGCCATCTGACGCATGGCCGCGGAACCCTCTCCGGTCGCGACCCCGGCCCTGAAACGCTCCGCCGTGGAACGCTCCGCCGTGGAACGCCCCGCCGTGGAACGCCCCGCCGTGGAACGCCCCGCCGTCGAACGCCCCGCGCTCGACACCGACGGTCCCGACGACATGGCGCACTATGCCCGCAACGACGAGCTTGCGGCTGCCCGGCGTGAGGGACGCGCCGTAAGGGCGTTGTGCGGGACACTGTTCCGGCCCCACGCCGACCCAGCCAAGCTTGCGGTTTGCGTGGTCTGCCAGGACTTGGCCGCGGCCTGGCGGGGCTAGGGGCCCTTCAGGGCAGGCGGGCGACGTCGACGACCGTGCCCCCGGTCGCCTCGGCGAGCTGACGGGGATCGAGCGGGAAGTTGACATGCGGCGTGCCCGCAGCCGCCCACACCTCGTCATAGGCCAGCAGGCCGGCGTCCACGAAGACCGGCAGATCGGTCGAATGGCCGAAGGGCGGGATCCCGCCGACGGGGAAACCGGTCACCGCCCGCACCCGATCGGCGTCGGGCCGGCGCGTTGTCGAGCCACCGGCCGCGGCCGCCAGCTTGCCCTCATCGAGTTGGCGGTCACCGCCGACCAGGGCAAGCACGGGCCGGTCGTCCACCGTGAAGACCAGTGACTTGACGATCTGGCCCAAAGCCACACCGATGGCCTCGGCAGCCTCAACGGCGGTGCGCGTGCTCTGGGAGAACTCCTGTGGGCGCACGTCGATTCCGATGCTGCGCCCCGCCTCGACAACAGCCGTGACATTCCGGTGCATCGGGCGGGCAGGCTAACGCGCCGGGCCAAATCACGTCGGTTGCGAAGATCCCGGTAAAAAGGGCCGGGGTCCCGGGCCTCGGTACCAGGTACAACATGGACGACTCGGGCTGCGATCGTCCTGCGGTGACCGACCCCCGCGGCCGGCGCGCCACGGTGGCAGGAAGGCGCTGGCGAGCCCGAGGTGGGACTCGAACCCACGACCTGACGCTTACAAGGCGCCTGCTCTGGCCGAACTGAGCTACTCGGGCGGGGAGAAGGGGCGGGGATCCGGTCGGGGCGCCGGGACCGGGTAGTGCCTTCGGGCTGGGAAGAGTCCAAGGTAGTCACTCCTGTGCCCGCTGGCGCATTCCGAAAAGGAGCATTGCCATGCCCGGCTGGATCGGGGGAGTAGACCTACCGTTTCTCGGTCTGTCGTCGAGGCATGGATCGTCCCGGTCGTCCCCTCGGACTGAAAATGCCGCCCTCGATCGGCGCGGCCCGCTTGAGCGGGAAAGCCGGCTCCCGTCTATCCTCGTCCGCTTGTGTCTGCCGGCTTTCTGACCACAGTTTCATTCCGTTGACGAGGCTGTTCCCTGTTGGTGCCGCCGTCCTTGCCGCGCTCGCCGGCCTGGCTGCCTGCAGCGGGGGGAGTGGCCGGCGCGCCACGCTGGCAGTCAGCGAGGTGGCGACGCGCTACCCGGCAGCAGTTGATCCTGCCAACGCCGCACTCTCGGGGTTCATGACGCAGGCATTGGCCTTTGCCGGCGGCCCGCCGGCCGCCCTTGACACCGCCGCCCGCCAGACCGAGACGGTGGTGACGACCGCCGGCCACCGGGCGGCAGCCATTGCCGCGCCGGACCCGATCCGGCGCGATATCGCCGACGTCGTGGCGGCCCTCGACACTGTCGGGCGAGACCTCGCGGCCTTGGCCAAAACGACCGGCAACGACATCCAGCCTGCCATTGCCCGGGTGGTGGCCGACGCCGGTCGTGAGGCGGCGGCCGACACTGTGGTCAGGCTGGCGCTCAAGTATGCGACCACGCCGACGACGGTCCCGCTCCAGACCGTCCCGCCGTTGCAGGTGACGACCGCCGCGCCCACGACCACGTCAACATCGCTTGGGACAAGGCGCACCACCACGACCCGGCCAAGGACCACCACCACGGTGCGGACCTCGACCACGGTGGCACGAACCACCACCACGGCCCACCTCTAAACGCCCGGGTCCGGTCCGTCAGGCGCTCGTGTGACCGCCCCCGGCCGAGCCGTGACGGCCTACCCGGAGCCACCCGTCTCGCCGCCCCCCGGCGCGCCCTTCAGGCCCCCAGCCGAGGATGCTTGATCCGGCCGCCTCAGGGTGGCAGGGTGACTCCGTGGGATTGTCCGAGCGCGACCGCGCCATCCTCGACTTCGAGCGCAGTTGGTGGACCGAGCCCGGTCGCAAGGAGCTCGCGATCCGAACACGGTTCGAGTTCTCGCCGACCCGCTACTACCGGCTTCTCGGACTGCTGATCGACTCGCCCGACGCCGATACCTACGACCCGTTGGTGGTACGGCGGCTGCGACGCATCCGGGACCGTCGCCGCCGGGCCCGCTACGAAGGGCGTTCCGCCGACGAGCCACCCGTCCGGTGACCTCGTGAGCCCTGGTTCTCACGCCGCGGGCGACGGCTCGTTCGCCCGCTCCACTGGCATCCAGGCGGGACGGGCCGCGCTGCTCATCGCGGCCGCGGTTCTTGTCGGCGTGCTCCTCTTGCGCCACAGCCCGAGCGCCACGCCGGTCAAGGTCGGCGGCACCGGCACGACGGCAACGTCGCAGTTCCAAACCAGCTCTTCGGTCGGGGGGGCGGCGGGACCGGGGACTACGGTCAAGTCTTCGAACACCACCGGGACCGCGGCGCTGCGCGCCCCGCAGGACATCAAGGTGCTGGTTGCCAACGGCACGTCGACGGCGGGACTGGCGAGCCGGATCAGCGACCGGGTGAAGGGCTTCGGGTACAACCCGCTGGCCAGCACCAACTCCTCCCAGAAGCCGGCCAGCACGATCATCTACTTCCAGCCGAGCTACAGCAACGACGCCGCCGCGCTGGCGGGCCGGTTCGCCCTGGCGCCCACCGCTGTTCAGGCCATGCCCCAGCCGCCCCCGGTAGCCAACCTCAACAACGCCAATATCTTGATCGTCGTCGGTCCTGACCTGGCGAGCGCGGCCAGCACGACGTCGACGACCTAGATCCCGATCCCGCCGCCTGTGGCCGAGAGACCGAAGCTGGCGCCCTGGCGGGACGCCCCGGAAACAGCGGGGGTGTTGACGGACTTCGACGGCACCCTTTCGGCCATCGTCGACGACCCCGAAGCCGCGGTCGCACTACCAGGGGCCACCGAAACCCTGACCCGACTGGCCGGGCGCTACCGGACCGTGGCGGTCATCTCGGGACGACCTGTCGCCTACCTCATGGACCGCTTGGCGCTTGCGTCCGGCGCCGGCGTGACCTTGATCGGACTGTACGGGCTCGAGACCGCCACCGGTCAATCGGTGTCCACCCTCCCCGAGGCTCGCCCCTGGCGTGACGTCGTGGCTCAGGTCGCCGATACCGCGGAAGCCGAAGCGCCACCGGGTGTCTACGTGGAACGCAAGGGCCTCACTGTCGCTCTCCACGTGCGGCGGGCGCCGGAGTGGGCGGACTGGGTAGAGGCGTGGACCGCCGAGCAGGCCCGCAGTCACGGCCTGGTCGTCCACGCCGCCAAGATGTCGCGTGAACTAGTGCCGCCGGTGGCGACGGACAAAGGCCTCGTTGTCGCCCGCATGGCCCGCGGTCTCGAGGCCGTGTGCTTCCTCGGAGACGATCTCGGTGACGTGGCGGCGTTCGCGGCCCTTGACCGGCTGGCTGCGACCGGCGTGCGGACCTTGAAAGTGGCCGTTCGCAGCCCGGAGTGCCCGCCGATCCTGCTGGCCACCGCCGACATCGTGGTCGAGGGACCCGCGGGTGCCCTCGCCCTGCTCACCGATCTCGAAGCCTCCTAGTCCCAGTTAGGCCGGTACCCGGGCGGCCGCCATCTGGTCGGCGAACCATTCGAGGGGGGTGCGGGCCGTGGCCGCCTTCATGAGCCCCGTGGCCCGGTTCGCCCGCTCGTCGGCAGGCATCCGTAAGGCCGCGGCCAGCGCCTTGACGGTCCCGGAGATGTCGAAGGGGTGGACCTCGAGGGCGTTGGAGCCGAGCTCGTCCCAAACGCCGGCGCCCGGTGACAGGAGCAGGACGCCGTCGTGCTCGTTGACCAGAGGGCCTTCTTTGGCAACCAGGTTGAGCCCGTCGCGGATGGGGTTGACCATGAGCACGTCGTAGCGCCGGAGGGCGGCGACCGATCGCGGGTAGTTGTCGGTCATCTCGAGCTGGATCGGCGTCCAACAGGCGGTGCCCCACTTGGCGTTGATGGCTCGCACCACTGCCTCGATCTCCTGGCGGTACCCCAGGTACTCGGCCAGCCCGTCGCGGGAGGGGTAGATGGCGGCGCCGAAGATCACCTTGTCCCGCCATTCCGGTGCCACCGTCAGCAGTTCGTCGAAGGCGTGGAAGCCACGTAGGAGGTTTTTCGACAGTTCGATGCGATCGGTCCGCACGATCAGGCGGCGGTCGCCCACTTGCGCTTCGAGGCGACGCAGCTCCCCGTCGCACTCGGGCGAGGCCGCCACCTCCGCCACGCCGGCGGCATCGACCGCCGCCGGTGAAACAAAGATCTCCGGTGCCGGCACCCGGCGCTCCTCGAGGCACGCCTCGAAGGCGGCGGCCCAGCGATGCGAGTGGAAACCGCAGGCGCCGGCACCCGCCAGCCCGCTGAGCAGGGCGGTGGCGACCGGCTCGGGCAGGATCTGGAGGTCACTCGGCGGGCAGAACGGCGTGTGCAGGAAGATGGCGCTGCGGACATCGGGCCGCAAGCGGCGCAGCTCGGCGCCGACCAGGGAGAGCTGGTAGTCCTGGATCAAGACGGTGGCGTTCGGGGCCAGTTCCTCCGCCGCGACCACCGCGAATTCGTGGTTGACGGCGACGAACGTCTCCCACGCCGCCCACCAGTGGCGGTCGAAGCGGGGCCGCCGGGGCAGGTCCCACAGCCCATGGTGCAGGAACCACAACGTCTGGTTGGCGATCACGTCGTAGTACTGGCGGAAGCGGGCGGGATCGATGGTGACCGTTCGCAGCCGGTACCCCTCTGCCACCACCTCGCCGCTGCCGGTCGCTTCCCGGTCGGCGTCGGACAGGGCCGAGGCCAGCCACAAGGCGTCATGCTCGCGGACACCGGGTCCCAGAGCCGCGACCATTCCGCCGCCGCCCCGCCGGGCCTGCAGGTTGCCGGCCTCATCACGGTCGAATGACACCGGTCCCCGATTGGAGACAACCGCCAGCGCAGTGGAGCCGGATCGAGCCATGTGCAACGAGACCCTACCCAGCCTCTCGACAGGGTCGTGCCGAGGGGTCGGGCGAGGCACGATGGAGGCCATGCCCCGCGTCGTCGCCGCCCCGGACAAGTTTCGCGGCACCGCCACCGCCCGCCAGGTGGCAAGCGCAGTGGCCGCGGCCGCCCAGGCCGCGGGTTGGACCTGCGAGCAGGTACCGATCGCCGATGGGGGCGAGGGCCTGCTCGACGTGGTCGCCGGCAGGCTGCAGAAGTCGGAGGTCAAGGACCCGCTCGGCCGGCCGGTGATCGCCGAGTGGCGCCTCGACGGGACGACCGCCATCGTCGAGATGGCCCGGGCGTCGGGACTATCGCTCGTCGGCGGGCCCGAGGGCAACGATCCCGTCGCCGCCGACACCGCCGGGACCGGCCAGCTGGTGGCGGCGGCCGTCAAGGCGGGCGCCAAACGGGTCGTGATCGGCATGGGTGGCAGTGCGACCACCGACGGCGGGCTGGCGGCGTTGCGCGCGCTCGAGCCGCACAGCCGGCTGCACGGCGTCCACCTGGTCGTGGCGTGCGACGTCGATACCCAATTCCTGGACGCGGCGCCCATTTTCTCACCCCAGAAAGGCGCGACGCCTACCCAGGTGGCACTGCTCACACGGCGCTTGGAGCGCCTCGCCCTTCTCTACCAGGAGAAGTACGGCGTCGACGTCCGGTCGGTCCCCGGCGGTGGTGCCGCCGGCGGCCTGGCCGGCGGGCTGGCTGCCATCGGCGCCGAGCTGGTTCCCGGCTTCGACGTGGTCGCCGACGCCGTCGACCTGGCCGAGCGGATGGAGGGCGCCGACCTGGTGGTCACCGGCGAGGGGCTCCTCGACGAGCAGTCGTTCCACGGAAAGGCCGTCGGTGGCGTGGTCGCCCTGGCGGCCGAGATCGCCGTTCCGGTCCTGGTGGTGGCGGGAGACATCGACTGGCAAGCCGTGGGTGACGTGGCGGTACCCTGCATCTCGCTGGTCGAGCGTTATGGCCGGGAGCGGGCGATGGCGGACACAATGGCCTGCATCAGCGAAGTCGTGGCCGAGCACCTCGCCTAAGCGGACTTGCGATCCGCGAGTAGCTCGGCCAGCGGCGGCCGTTGCGTCAGCGCGACGGTGAGCGGCTCCTGGCCGGGGCGGACCAGCCGGGATTCCCAGGGCCCGAGGGCATCGGGCGCCATACCCGCCCTGCTGAGGGCGACCTGGACGATCGCCAAGGCCTGGGGCCCGAGCTCGGTGAGCGGCCGGTTGCGGTGGACCCGCTCGGCGAGGTCGCACTGCGCCATTGCCCCGACCCCTCGAAGCGAGGCCACGTCGATCACCAGCGCCAGGTCGACGCCGTAGCCGTCGACGAATGGAACCTGCTCGAACACCTCCCGCCGGGCTGCGCACTCGCCGGCCAGCGGCTGAGCCAGGGCGGCCAACTGGGGATAGAGGGCGGCGATCAGGGGCCGAGCAACGAGCTCGGTCACCCGGCCCCCCTCGCCGGGGCGGCCGTCGAGCGGGCGCTCATAGAACCCTTTGACGAACGCCACGTCGTCGCGCAGCAGCAGCGGCCCGACAAGGCCGGTCACGAAGTGGGTCCGGAAGTCCCGCACGTCGGCGTCCAAGAAGGCGATCAGGTCGCCGGTGGTGACGTGCACCGCCTTCCACATTGCCTGCCCCTTGCCCACCGTGGCCTCGACACCCGCCGAAGGCACGATCTCCGACGCGAGCATGACCTCGGCACCCGCGGCTCGGGCCACGGCGGCGGAGGCGTCGGTCGAGCCGTCGTCGATCACGACCAGTTCGTCGACGAGGGCCACCGCCTCCATCAACTCGGCCCGGATGGCCGCGATGATGGGACCGATGGTCGTCTCTTCGTCGCGAGCCGGCAGGCACACCGAGATCCGCCGGCCCCGCTTGGCTTCGAGCAGCCGGGCGACGGGAAAGTCACGATGATGGAACGAACGCAGCACCGCTGGCAGCTTGCCACGCCCTCCGACGATGCCGGGGCGGACCCCTGGCGTTGACGCCAGTGGCCTTCATGAGTAACGATGGTGGTCGCCATCATCCAGAGCGGTCGAGGGTTCGGGCCCGATGACGCCGCGGCAACCAGCACCGGCAGGTAGCCGGCCCGCCAGGTGCCAATGCCCGCTTCGATGAGGAGGACCGTTGCCGTACGTTGAAGGACTCCGTTGCCGGGAGTGCGCGCGCCCTTACCCGGCCGAGGCGCTGCATGTCTGCGAGTGGTGTTTCGGCCCCCTCGAAGTCGTCTACGACTACGAGCACATAGCGTCGGTGATGACCCATGAGAGCGTGGCCGCGGGCCCCCACACGATCTGGCGCTACGCCGACCTTCTGCCCACCTCGCCGGCCGGCGCCGTCGACCTCGGCGCCGGGTTCACGCCGCTGGTGCGGGCCGACCGCCTGGCCACCGAGCTCGGCCTCGGTGAGCTGTGGATCAAGAACGACACCCTCAACCCGACCGGTTCGTTCAAGGACCGGGTGGTGTCGGTGGCGCTCACCAAGGCCCGGGAGTTGGGTTTCAAGATGGCGTCGTGCGCCTCGACGGGCAACCTGGCCAACTCGGTGGCCGCCCACGCGGCGCGCGCCGGTATGCAGTCGGTGGTGTTCATCCCGTCCGACCTCGAACCGGCCAAGATCGTCGCCACCGCCATCTACGGCGGTCAGGTGGTCGCCATCGACGGCAACTACGACGACGTCAACCGGTTGTGCGCCGAGCTGAGCGGCGAGTTCCCGGACTGGGCGGTCGTCAACGTCAACATCCGGACGTACTACGCCGAAGGCTCCAAAACCCTCGCCTACGAGGTGGCGGAGCAACTCGGCTGGCGGGCCCCTGACCATGTGGTCGTACCCGTAGGCAGCGGCAGCCAGTTGTGCAAGGTGGCCAAGGGTTTCGAAGAGTTGGAAAAAGTGGGCTTGATCCCCCCAGGTGGCGGTCCTGGCGAGTTGGGCCGGGTGCGGATCTCGGGGGCGCAGGCCGATGGCTGCTCACCCGTGGCCACCGCGTTCGCGTCGGGGAGCGACCTCATCCGACCGGTGAAGCCGGCCACCATCGCCAAGTCCATCGCCATCGGCAATCCCGCCGACGGCGTCTACGCCCTCGATGTCGTGCGCGCCTCGGGAGGCGCCTTGGCGTCGGTCAGCGACCTCGAGATCGTCGAGGCCATCGGCCTGCTGGCCCGCACCGAGGGGATCTTCGCAGAGACCGCCGGCGGCGTCACCATTGCGGTGCTGGCCAAGCTGGCCGCGGCCGGCGTGATCCGCCCCGACGAGCAGGTCGTCGCCTACGTGACCGGCCACGGCTTGAAGACGCTCGACGCTGTGGCGTCGGCCGCCCGGCCGACCGTTACCATCGCCCCCACGGTCGAGGCGTTCATGGCCGCCGGCCTGACAGGAGGCGACCGATGAGCGACGCGACCACCGCCGTGAAGATCCGCATTCCGACGCAGCTGCGGCCCCTGGCCGCGGGCGCCAGCGAGGTCGGGGTGGAAGCGGGCACGGTCGCCGACGTGCTGGCTTCGCTCGAATCCGCCCATCCGGGTTTCAAGGACCGGCTGTTCGACGATTCCGGTTCCCTCCGGCGCTTCGTGAACGTGTTCGTGGCCGATGAGGATGTCCGCTTCCTTCAGGGCCTGGCGACACCGGTGGCCGCCGGCACGACCGTCTCCATCGTGCCCGCCGTCGCCGGGGGATAAGCGCCGTTTGCGGCCGCCTTGCGGTTGCGTTCCGCCCGCCGAGGCGGTTAACTGTTAGCAGTCAGACATCGAGAGTGCTAACCGTTCGTCAACGGAGGGAACAAGAACCGCATGGCCAAGCTGATTGCATATGACGAGACCGCACGCCGTGCCCTGGAGCGGGGGATGAACCAGCTCGCGGACGCGGTGCGGGTAACCCTCGGCCCCAAGGGCCGCAACGTGGTGCTCGAGCGCAAGTGGGGTTCGCCCACGATCACCAACGACGGCGTCTCCATCGCCAAGGAGATCGACCTCGAGGACCCGTACGAGAAGATCGGCGCCGAGCTGGTCAAGGAAGTCGCCAAGAAGACCGACGATGTCGCCGGTGACGGCACCACCACCGCCACCGTCCTCGCCTGGGCCATGGTCCGCGAGGGCCTGCGCAACGTCGCCGCCGGCGCCAACCCCATGTCCCTCAAGCGGGGCATCGAAGAGGCAGTCGAGGCCGCGGTCGCCAGCCTGAAGGACATCTCCCGGGAGACCGAGACCAAGGAGCAGATCGCCCAGGTCGCTTCCATCTCCGCCGCCGACGAGGAGATCGGCGGCATGATCTCTGAGGCCATCGACAAGGTCGGCAAGGACGGTGTCATCACCGTCGAGGAGTCGCAGACCTTCGGTATGGAGATGGAACTGGTCGAGGGCATGCGCTTCGACAAGGGCTACATCTCCCCGTACTTCGTGAGCGACGCCGACCGCATGGAAGCCGTGCTCGACGATCCCTACATCCTGTTCGCCGCGTCCAAGATCTCGGCGGTACGCGACCTTCTCCCGGTACTCGAGAAGGTGATGCAGGGCGGCAAGCCATTGCTGATCATCGCCGAGGACGTTGAGGGCGAGGCGCTGGCCACATTGGTGGTCAACAAGATCCGGGGCACCTTCAAGAGCACTGCCGTCAAGGCGCCGGGCTTCGGTGAGCGCCGCAAGGCCATGCTCACCGACATGGCGATCCTCACCGGCGGCCAGGTCATCAGCGAGGAAGTCGGCCTCAAGCTCGAGAACGTGACGCTCGATCTTTTGGGCCGGGCCCGCAAGGTCGTGGTCACCAAGGACGAGACCACCATTATCGAGGGCTCGGGCAACGACGAGGACATCAAGGGCCGGGTCAACCAGATCAAGGCCGAGATGGAGCGCACCGACTCCGACTACGACCTCGAGAAGCTGCAGGAACGGCTGGCCAAGCTGTCCGGCGGCGTCGCGGTCATCAAAGTCGGCGCGGCCACCGAGGTCGAGCTCAAGGAGAAGAAGCACCGCATCGAAGATGCGGTGTCCACCACCAAGGCCGCAGTCGAAGAGGGCGTCGTCCCCGGCGGTGGCGTGGCCCTGCTGCGGGCCCAGGCCCGCATCATGGACCGGGCCGAGAAGCTCGAAGGTGACGAGGCGACCGGGGCCAAGATCGTGGCCAAGGCGGTCGAGGAGCCGCTGAAGCAGATCGCAGTCAACGCCGGTATGGAAGGCGGTGTCGTGGTCGAAAAGGTGCGCAACATGGAAGGCGCCTTCGGTCTCAACGCGGCCACCGGCGAGTATGAGGACCTGTTCGCGGCTGGCGTCATCGACGCCGCCAAGGTCACCCGTTCCGCCCTGCAGAATGCGGCGTCCATCGCGGCGCTGTTCCTCACCACCGAGGCGGTCATCGTCGAGAAGCCCGACGACAAGCCCAGCATGTCGCCCGGAGGCATGGAGGACTACTAGGCCGCATCGGCTCTTTCGGGTCTGAGAAAAGGGCGCCCCGCGGGGCGCCCTTTTCGCGCCGGACCGTAGACTCGGACTCGTGCACGAGCCGTTGGTACCCGCAGAGGGCTGGGGGGTCCTCCACCTGTTCTGCCGTGTCGACCGGTCGAGCGACGCCGAAGCGATCATCGCGGCGGTGAAGGCCGCGTCCGCGGACTCGCTTCAGGTCGTGACATTCTCGGTGTTCGGGCACAAGGCAGATCTGGGGTTCATGGCGCTCGGGTCCGACTGGGTGCTCCTGCGACGGTTCCAAGCGGCTCTCGTCGCCGCGGGGCTCTCGATCGTTCACTCCTACCTGTCGTTGACCGAGGTCTCGGAGTACGCCAAGGGGATGCCCGAGGAGATGCTGAAGGCCCGGCTGTACCCGGTGTTGCCACCGGAGGGGAAGCGGGCGTTCTGCTTCTATCCCATGTCGAAGCGCCGGGGCGAGAGCGACAACTGGTTCTCCCTGCCCTTTGACGACCGCAAGGAGTTCATGGTGGGCCACGGCAAGGTTGGCCGGACGTTTGCCGGCCGTGTCGTGCAGCTCATCACCGGCTCGACGGGGCTCGACGACTACGAGTGGGGCGTGTCGCTGTTCGCTACCGCCCCCGACGACCTGAAGGACGTGGTGTACACCATGCGCTTCGATGAGGCGTCGGCGCGCTTCGCCGAGTTCGGCCCGTTCTTCACCGGCATCGTCGACCCCGTCGAGGAGGTTCTGGCGCAGGTGGGTGTCGGCCAGACCTGATGGGAGACCTCCTCGCATTGCGGCGAACGCTCAGTTCGTTCGATCGGGTAGTGGCGGCCTTCAGCGGCGGGGCCGATTCCGCGTTCTTGGCATGGGTTGCCGCCGACACCCTGGGTCGCGACCGCGTCGTCGCCGCCACTGCGGTGTCGCCCTCGCTAGCGCCGAGCGAGCTCGCCGACTGCCGGCTCCTGGCCGACGAGTGGGGCATGCAGTGGGTGCCCGTCGAAACCCATGAGCTCGAACGGCCATCGTACGTGGCCAACGGCGGCGACCGGTGCTACCACTGCAAGGCCGAACTGCTCGACACCCTGGCGCCGCTTGCCTTGTCGATGGGAGCCACGGTCGTCCTCGGCGTCAACGTAGACGACCTCGGTGAGCACCGCCCCGGCCAAACGGCCGCGGCCGAGCGGGGCGCCCGGTTCCCGCTCGTCGAGGCCGGGTTCACCAAGTCCGATGTCCGCGACACGTCCCGGCGGCTCGGCCTGCGGACGTGGGACAAGCCGGCGGCCGCCTGCCTGGCGTCGCGGCTGCCCTACGGAACCGAGGTGACGGTGGGTCGGCTGGAGTCGATCGCGGCTGCCGAGGATTCGCTGCGCCAGCTGGGGTTCCGGGAGTTGCGGGTCCGCCACTATGGCGACTTGGCCCGGGTGGAGGTGCCGGTAGCCGACCTTTCGGCGGTGCTGGCTTCGCGCGCCGCCGTCGTGGCGGCGGTGCAGGCTGCGGGGTACCGGTACGTGACCTTGGACTTGGAGGGCCTGCGATCGGGCAACCTCAACGATGCCCTGCGCACACCGTGAGCGGCGAAACTGCCGTCGACGTCGGCGTCTATGCCACTGCCCTGGCCGACGGGATCTGCGATTCCCTCCCGGGCTGGGTTGTGGGGAGCGTGACACGCCTCATCATGGCGTGGGCGGGGGCAGTCCCACCGGGCGTCGCTCAGGCGGCCACGATGGCGGGCACGGCGGCAGTCGCTGAGGTAGGCGCCCAGGTGCGCGACCTGCTGGCCGCGGACATCGACGAGCAGTGGACCACACCTCTGGCCATCCTGCGGGGTGGCGCGCTTCGCTATCCGACGTCGGTCCTGCAGGCAGCCGGCGTGCCTCCGGTCGTGCGCGACCGGGCCGCCGAGGAGTTGTTCCCCGACGACCTGTACGACCTCGTGCCCGCCTCGTTCGCCGACCTCGACCCCTCACTCGCCGAAGCGGGCCTGCGCTGGGGCGCCGCCAAAGCGTTCGAATACAAGCGCCGCCACGGAGGTGCCCGGTGACCCGCATGGTGGCCTACGTCCCCGACCTGATGGATCGCTCCAAAGTGGCGTCGGCCGCCGCCGGCGCCGATATCACCTTCGTGCCTACCGCCGCCGCGCTCGCGGCCGCGGCCGCCGGCGCCGACCTGGTGGTTGTCGACCTCAGCCGCCCCGGCGTGCTCGAGGTCCTCCCGGCGATAACCGCCCCCACGATCGGCTTCGGCCGCCACGACGATCGTGAGCGCCTGGCTGCGGCGACGGCTGCCGGTTGCGACCGCGTCCTCGCACGCTCCGCCTTTTTTTCCCAGGTTTCGGAGCTCTTGGGCTAAGGCGGCCGAAGCAGAAAAGGGTCCGACGGGAAGGCCAGCGAAGACCGAAAGCGGGCCGGGAATGCCGTTCAGCGGCCCTTCTTCTTGCCCTTACGGCTGCGCTTGGACGGTTGCTCGGGCAACCCGATGAGGCCGTGGCCGGTGTTGGACAGTGGCGCTTCGGGGGCCTGCGTCCAGCCGGCCGACGACACGTTGCGCGCTTCGAAGAAGAGGCATCCCTCGGGGCAGGCGAAGGGGTTGTCCTCGTTGGCGTTGAGACGGCAGCGCTCGACCGCCTCACCGGTTGGAGTGCTGCGCTTGAGGTAGTGGCGACAGTCGTCCCGCACGGCCATGGCCGCCATCCTCGCACGCCCCTTGCGCGTCGCGTACGCAAGGGGTCCCGGACGACAGAAGGCATGGCACCTAGGCTGGGTTTATGTCGCATCGCCTGCTCGTGATCGGGGGCGACGCCGGCGGTATGGGCGCGGCATCGACCGCTCGCCGCCACGGTGCCGATTTCGAGATCGTGGCCCTCGAACAGGGGCGCTACACCAGTTACTCGGCGTGTGGCATCCCGTACGTGATCAGCGGCGACGTTTGGGCCCTCGACGAACTGGTGGTGCGGACGCCCCAGCAGTTCCGCGACCAGTTGCGCATCGATGTCCGTACCGGCCACCGGGCCATGGGGATCGACCTCGACCGGCGCACGGTCGAGGTCCGCAACCTGGCCCAGGAGCGCACCTACACGCTGGGCTTCGATCTGCTGCATCTGGCGACGGGCGCCCGGCCCCGGCGGCCGCCGATCCCCGGTATCGACGGTCCCCAGGTGTACGGGGTCCAGACCCTCGACGACGCCGCCCACTTGCTCGAAGCGGTGAAGACGGGACAGTGCAACCAGGTGGTCGTCATCGGCGGGGGGTACATCGGCCTGGAGTTGGCCGAGGCGTTCGTGAAGCGCCAGGCATCGGTCACGGTGGTCGAGCGGGCCGAGGAGGTCATGGGGACCCTGGACCCTGACATGGGCGCGGCGGTGAGCGCGGCCATGCGCCAGCATGGGATCACCCTCTATACCGGCGAAGCGGTCACCGCCATCGAGCCGGGCGCGGTGGTCACCACCGAGCGCACTATTCCCGCCGACCTCGTCGTCCTGGGACTCGGGGTCGAGCCCAATTCCGACCTCGCCGCCGACGCCGGCATCGCTACCGGCGTCGCCGGCGCCATCGCCGTGGACCGCCGCCAGGCCACTTCGGTGGAGGGGATCTGGGCCGCGGGCGACTGCTGCCAGTCCCGGTCGGTCGTCACCGGCGCGGCGATGTACGTCGCGCTCGGCACCGTCGCCAACAAGCAGGCCCGGGTGGCGGGGATCAACATCGCGGGCGACTACGCCACTTTCCCCGGGGTCGCCGGCACCGCGATCACCAAGCTCTGTTCGCTCGAGATCGGGCGCAGCGGCCTCAGTGAGCGTGAGGCCAAAGCAGCCGGATTTGAGTATGTCGCCGCCAAGATCGAGAGCACGACCAGGGCCGGTTATTACCCGGGCGCGGGCACCATTACGGTGAAGCTGCTGGCGGAGCGGGTGACGGGAAGGATCCTCGGTGGCCAGGTTGTCGGCAACGAAGGCACGGCCAAGCGGATCGACGTGCTGGCGACCGCCATCACCGCCGGTATGTCCGCCGAGGACCTGGTCTATCTTGACCTGTCCTACGCGCCTCCCTTCTCGCCGCTGTGGGACCCGGTTCAGCAGGCCGCCCGGCGAGCTATTGCCATGGAGGAAGACCGCAGGGCCTAGTCGCGCTCGCGCCGAACCAGGTCGATCGGCGACCGAGCCGGGGCTTCGAGCCTGGGTCGGGGGCCCGGTGGGGGGAACGCCACGGCGTCCCCGGGGGAGGCTGGCCGCCCGATAGCCTCCGACACAATGGCGAGCCGGCCTCCCAACCACGACGACCTCCTGCGCTGGAGTGAAGCCCTGGCCGGAATCGCCCGCACCGGCCTCGGCTTTTCCGACAACCTCTACGAGCGCGAGCGCTTCGAGGAGGTCTTGAAGGTGGCGGCGGACATCCGGGTGGCTGCCGGCCTCGAGCTCCCCGCCGAGGTTCTCGTCGAGGAATGGCTGACCACTGTGGGTCGCGGCGTCCCCGGTTACGTGACCCCGAAGGTAGCGGTCGGGGCCATCGTGGGAAATGACGAGGGCAAGTTGCTGCTGATCCAGCGCGCCGACTCGGGCGTCTGGTTGTACCCGACAGGGTGGGCCGATATCGGATATTCGGCGTCGGAGGTGGCGGCCAAGGAGGTGTTCGAGGAGACGGGTATCCACGCCGAGCCTCTCCGGCTCATCGCCGTGCTCGACGGACTCCGCCTCGGCTTCACGAGCGTGCCGCTGTACTCGCTGGTGTTCCACTGCCGCGCCGTTGGGGGCACGCTGGCCCGCCACCCCCTCGAGACCCGGGACGTGGGCTGGTTCGCGGAGGACGAATTGCCGTCTCCCTTGGCCGCGGCCGAACGGTGGCGCCCAGCCGCCTTTGCCGCCATCCGGGGCGAGCCCGTCGAGGTGGTCTTCGACCGTCCCCGCCAGCCCACGTGGCGGGTCGAGGCGCCGGCGGCCGACGACGCCTGAGGGCGCGCCCGGGCGCCTGAGGTCGCTGCGCCGCCTGGAGGCCCTGCGCCCCCCGGGGGCCTGAGGAGGCCTCAGGCCAGCAACTGGGCGAGCACCGCCTCCACGATCGAGATGCCACCATGGCTGCGCTCCCACTCGTCACCGATCGCCGCGTGGTCGACGAGGCCGGTGGCATCGGGGGCCACGCCCAGCGCCGCCAGCGCGGCGGTCGCCAGCGGCGCCGGTTCCACGTCGTCGCCATAGGCCGGAAAGGCCTCCATGCCATCCCAGAGGCGATCAAGCGGGGCGACCGGGTCGGACCCTGACAGCAGGGCGTAGGCGACCTGGGCGAACAACTCGTGGGTGTCGACGCCCGCGGGCCGGCGGTATCCGGCGATGGGGTGGAGTCGCCACTCGACGGTGATCCCGTTGGGCCCGTCGGGGCGCAACCACACTTGGGATCCGTTGACGTACGCGTCGTCGGGCTCGCCGAAGCGGCGGTCGAGAGCGATGATGAGATCGGGCGATACCCGCCAGACGCAGGTCGGTGTCACGAGTCGGGGCGAGTCCCGGTCTCGGTGTCCAGGGTCAATCCTTGTCTATATCGCGCAGGAACCGCTCGGCCTCGGCGGCCAGGCTGTCGGCGCTCGGGAGGGTGACGTCGGACGGAGGTGCCTCGGCCGCCAGGCGATCGGACGCTTCCTCGAGCTGGGCGACGTAGGCGGTGGCGTCGTCGTCGTCGGCGACGCGCTCGTTGACCTGGCGCACGTACACGTCGCCCGCGGCTCGTAGCTCGACGGGGTCGAGGCGCACGCCGAGCAGGCTCGACGTCCGCTCCACCAGCGCCAGCGCCGCTTTGGGTGAGGAGATCTGGTGGACGTAGTGCGGCACCGAGGCCCAAAGTCCCGCCGAGGGCAGCCCGGCGCGCAAGCAGGCGTCGTGGAGGACTCCGACGATGCCTGTCTCGCCTTCATATTTGGAGATCTGCAGGCCGTACTTGGTCGCCAGGGTCGGCTCGTAGGCGGCACCCGCGATCGGGACGGGCCGGGTGTGGGGAACGTCGGCGAGCAACGCGCCGAGTGTCAGCACCATCCGGGCGTTCAGGGTGGTGGCGATGCCCAGAACGGTGGTGCAGAACCCGCGCCAGCGCAGTTGCGGCTCTACCCCCCGCAGGATGATGACGTCGCGCCCGGTTCCTGGTATGGGGCCCGCCAGCAGGAGGGTCTCGGGCCAATCGATACGGCGCCTCGAGCCGCCATCGGCCATGCGGATCTGCGGTCGATTGGCGGTGAAATCGAAGAATTCCTCCGGATCTATGGTGGCAAACCGGCGTACCGGCCAGCTCTCCGACAGGTACCTGGCCGCCAGCGAGGCGGCGTCGCCCGCGTCGCTCCAACCTTCGAAGGCCGCGATCAGGATAGGTTGCCGGAGCTGGGGACGATGCTCCCACCGGACCGCGGAGGCGGCCTCAAGTCCCATAGCTCCCCACGGTACCGGCAACCAGCGATCAACGAGATGGAGCGTGGACCAGAAAGAAAGGGGAGGGGGGCCGGTGGACAGGGGGGGAGTCAACCGGCCACTTCCCTCCCACTGCCAACAATCTACTGAGGGCATCGGGGCTATGCACCCCATTTTTTGTTAATCCACCGTGAAAACTGGCCGGAGGATTCCTGAAGAGGGGTTCCCATAGGCTGGCGTCGATGATCATTTTGACCGAGCCGTCCGACGTTTCCGGCGAGCTGGTGGCCGCGGTGGGCCGCCTGGTCAGGCAACTGTCGTCGACGTCGCCCGAGCCGACGAGGGTGGAACTCGAGTGGATCGTGGCCTCACCGGCCACGACGCTGATCCTGGCCCACGAGGCCGACGATATGGCCGCCACGGGCGATGCCGCCGCCACGGGTTCCGGTGGCACCCCGCAAGCCCCCATCGTCGGCATGCTGACATTGGCCGTGTTCCGGATCCCCACCGGCGTGCGGGCATGGATCGAAGATGTGGTCGTCGACGAGGCGGCGCGGGGCCGGGGCGTGGGCGCCGCCCTTTCGCAGCGGGCGGTCGAGTTGGCCACCGCCGCGGGCGCCAAGACCGTCGAGCTCACCTCCCGCCCCTCCCGGGAGTCGGCCAACCGCCTCTATCGCCGCCTTGGTTTCCAGCCCCGGGACACCAACGTCTACCGTTTCACCGCCGACGCTGGCGCCCCCCGGACGGCAACGCCGTGACGGCACGAAACGAGGACCCTCCGGCCCGGCGGTAGCATCGATCTGCCGCGCATCTCGCGCCTTGGCATGTCCTGTCCAGCGACAGAGGGGGACCCATGCCCGAGTCCATCACGATCACCGACAACCGAACGGGCTCGTCTGTCGAGATCCCCATCGTCGATGGGGGAGTCTCCGCCGATCCGTGGCGAAAACTGCTCCCGGGGATCTGGTTCTCCGATCCCGGCTTCACGACCACCGCGCTCGGCCACAGCGCCGTCACCTATCTTGACGGCGAGCAGGGGATCCTGCGCTACCGGGGCTATCCCATCGAGCAGTTGGCGGAGCACTCGACCTACCTCGAGGTCGCCTACCTGCTCATGAACGGCGAGTTGCCCACCCAGGTGCAGTACGACCAATGGGCGCACGAGATCACCTACCACACGTTCATCCACGAGAACGTGCGCAAGCGGTTCCTCGAGGGATTCCACTACGACGCCCACCCCATGGGGATGCTGGTGGCGGCGGTGGGCGCCCTGTCGACGTTCTATCTCGAAGCCAAGAACGTCGACGACCCGGCCGTGCGGGCCAAGCAGATCAACCGGCTGATCGCCAAGATGCCGACCATGGCGGCCGCCTGCCACCGCTTCAGCGTCGGGATGCCGTTCGTCTATCCGGACAACTCGCTGTCGTTCGCCGAGAACTTCCTTTCGATGATGTGGAAGGTCGCCGAACCCCGGTACACCGCCGATCCCGCTCTCGCGAAGGCCCTCGACGTGCTGTTCATCCTCCACGCCGACCATGAGCAGAACTGCGGGACGCTCGCGCTGCGCACCGTCGCCTCGGCCCACTCCGATCCCTACTCGGCGTGCGCCGCGGCCTGTGCCGCCCTCTACGGCCCCCGCCACGGGGGTGCCAATGAAGCTGTCATCAAGATGCTCACCGAGATCGACTCGATCGACAACGTCCCCGCCTTCATCAAGGCGGTGAAGGAGGGTCACGGCCGGCTGCAGGGCTTCGGTCACCGGGTCTACAAGAACTACGACCCCCGGGCGCGCATCATCAAGACCATCGCCGACGACGTGTTCGCGGTCACCGGCAAGAACCCGCTGATCGACATTGCGTTGAAGTTGGAAGAGGCCGCGCTCACCGACGACTACTTCATCTCCCGGCGCCTGTACCCGAACGTCGACTTCTACTCGGGCCTCATCTACCAGGCCATGGGTTTTCCGATCGAGATGTTCACGGTGCTCTTTGCCATCCCCCGCACCGCAGGGTGGCTGGCGCACTACGAAGAGCTCATGGTCCAGGATCAGAAGATCTACCGGCCCCGCCAGCTGTGGGCCGGTGCCGACGAGCGCTCCTACGTATCCATGGCCAGCCGCACGTAACCAGGCTCCGGCCGGCAGGCGGTTCGGCCGGCGGGGCCCGATGCGGGCTACAGATGCCCGCCCGCTACCCTGACGTCGTGCGCCCGACCCCTTCTGACCTGCTCGCTCTGAGCCGGAGCCCCCACGGTAAGAAGCTGATCCGGTACAGCGCGACGTCGATGATCTGCGTGGTCATCAGCACCGCGATTCTGACGTTCCTCGTCGGGGTCCTCCGGTGGCACGCCTTCGGCGCCAGCATGACGTCCACCGCCATCTCGACGCTGCCCTCCTACGAGCTCAACCGCAAGTGGGCCTGGGGCAAGACGGGGAAGGGGCATCTCTGGCGCGAGGTCGTGCCGTTCTGGACCCTGGCCTTCATCGGCCTCGCCTTCTCCACCTGGGCGTCGGTCGAGGCGGAGGCGATTGCCAAGCACCATCATTTCGCCCATCTCCTGCACACCGTCGCCGTCGACGGGGCGTTCATCGGCGCGTTCGGGGTGCTCTGGATCGGGAAATTCATCATCTTCAACAAGGTGCTGTTCGTCCACCACCCCGAGGACCTCACGCCGGCGCTCGACGGCCGCACCGGGATCCCGGGCTAGCTCGCCACGTCCCGGGGCCCCGCGATCAGCGCGGAAACCGAGCGGCTGTTCGCCATCGCCCGCTCGGTCAAGGGATTCATGCCCGACGCCGAGGGTCAGGCACTGTTCCGCGCCGGCGTCTGGGCGGCGACGAACGTCGCTGAGCCGGCGGCACCGCTCCTCGAGATCGGTACCTACTGCGGCAAGTCGGCCCTGTACCTGGCGGCCGCAGCCCGCGACCGGCGACGGGTGCTGTACTCGGTCGACCATCATCGGGGCTCGGAGGAGAACCAGGCGGGCTGGGAACACCACGATCCGGGCGTCGTCGACCGTGCCAGCGGCCGGATGGACACCTTGCCCTGGGCGCGGCAGGCGATTGCCGCCGCCGCGGTGGAGGACACGGTCGTGCTCGTCGTCGGGAACTCCGCGGTCGTGGCGTCCAGCTGGACGACCCCGCTCGCCATGTTGTTCATCGACGGCGGTCACGGCGCCGATGTGGCCTGGGCGGACTATCGGGGCTGGGTCCCCAAGGTCGCCCCCGGCGGGCTGCTGGCGATCCACGACGTCTTCGAAGATCCGGCTGACGGCGGCCGACCGCCCTACGAGCTCTACTGCGAGGCGGTGGCGTCCGGCCGATTCGACGACTGCCCGGCGCTGGCCTGCGGCAGCCTGCGGGTGCTGTGCCGGGTGGCGCCCGCCCGGCCACCTCGGCGTAGAGGCAGGCGAGCCGCTCGCCCATCAGGCGGACATCGAAGTCTCGCTGCAGCCGATCGCGGGCCGCGGCCACGATCTCGGCCCTGCGGACCCCGTCGTCGAGGAGGGTGACGATTGCGATCGCGGCCGCGGCCGCTTCGCCGAAGGGGGTGAGGAATCCGGTTACGCCGCTGTGCACCGTGTCCCGGTTGCCCACGACATCGGAGGCGACGACGGGGACCCCCGCCCTCATGGCCTCGAGCGGTGCGTAGGGCCCCCCTTCGTACCGTGACAGGAGCACGAAGACGTCGAACTGAGCCATGGCGGCGCCCGCGTCAGCCAGGTGGGGAATCTGGTGGAACCGGCCCGTCAGGCCCCCGGCGGCGACCTCACGGTCGACGACGTGCTGGAGTGGGCCTAGGCCCACCAGCAGGAAGTGCACAGCCGGCCGGCGCCGGGCCACCTCGGCGCAGGCCCGGACGAACTGCTCCGGCGCCTTCTGGGCCGCCACCCGGGCGACGGTGCCCACCAGCGGCGTCGCCGGGGGGAGGCCGAGGCGGCCTCGCAGGTCGACCGCGCCGATCGCGGGAGTCTCCAGGGTCACCCCGTTGGGGATCATCACGACGCGCCACGCCGGCACGATCCCGAGGGCGACCACCTGCTCCGCCTCGCTCGGGGACACCGCAATGAACCGGTCCGTCATCCGGCCGAGGACCCGTTCGAAGGTGACCGCGGCCGCCGAGGTCATCAGGCCGTTCGGGGTGTGGACGCTCGGGACACCGTTGGCCCGCGCTGCCAGTCGGGCGACCATGCCGCCGATGGAGCTGTGGCCGTGGACCACGTCCGGTTGGATCGCGGCGATCACCCTCCGGGCGGTGGCGACCGCCACCGTGTTGGCGGGATGCAGGGGATTGCGGCGCATCTCGATGATGTGCAGCGTCGCCCCGTCCGCGCCCAGGCGCCTCGCGGCGCTGCTGTCCGCCAACGCCCCGGAGCGGCCGGCGACGCCGCGATGGGTGGGTAGCGCGACGTGGTGGATCGTCCTCGGGGTGGCCGCGACCACGTCGAGGAGGTAGCGGACCGTCCCGCTGCGGACCGCCTCGAGGACATGGAGGACCCGAGGGGGAGCGGGGCTCTGGCTCAGATCTGACTCAGATTTGACTCAGACGCCCGGGCCCCGGCGGCCGGTGTGGTCCGGCTCGGGATGTCCAGGGGGGGCCTGGCGCGACAGCATCCGATCGGTGTTCGGCGGCGGCAGCAAGATGATGGCGGGCAGCGTCCGCACGAGGATGCGGATGTCGAGGGGGA
This sequence comes from uncultured Actinomycetota bacterium, assembly GCA_963851105.1. Classification (GTDB taxonomy): domain Bacteria; phylum Actinomycetota; class Acidimicrobiia; order Acidimicrobiales; family Palsa-688; genus DATARN01. The sequence continues at coordinate 561,783 of CAWKNP010000008.1, read as the reverse complement.
ACGACCAGTGGTCGACGTAGTCGTTGTCGAACGCGGTGCGCAGCACGAGCGGTGTCTGGCCCCGCAGACCGTTGATCTGGGCCCACCCGGTCATTCCCGGCCGTACCCGATGGCGGTCGTCGTAGCCGTCGATGGCCGGGGCGAAGCGGGCGACGTAGCTGACGCGCTCCGGGCGGGGGCCGACCAGGGACATGTCGCCCCGTAACACGTTGAACAGTTGGGGCAGCTCGTCGAGATCCCAGCGGCGCAGCACCCGGCCGAGGGCCGTCTGGCGGTCGAGCGTCGGCGTCGTACTCCCGGGCGACTCGCCCAGGCTGTTGAAGGCCCAACCGGCGTCGTTCTCGCCGTGCTCATCGGGCGACCCGAACATGGTGCGGAACTTGAGCAGTGAGAACACTTCCCCGTGCTTGCCCACCCGCTCCTGGCGGAAGAAGATGCGGTTGCGGTCCTTGATCTTGATGGTGGTCCCGATCACGACCATTAACGGCGCCGTCATCAGGAGCAATGCCATCGACACCGCGATGTCGAGGGACCTCTTGGCGATGAGCCCGTTGCGACTCAGGCCAATGGGGAGTGGCACGACCGGGAAGCGGCCGACGTGGTACCTACTCCCATGGCGAACGATGTCGGCCAAGGGCAAAACCAGGGTGTAGCCCCGGCGGTCGTCGGCCCAGGTGACGAACTCGCGGAACACCGATTCGTCGATGCCGTCGTTCACCAGCAGGACGTGGTCGATCTCGTTGCTGTCGAGCAGGCTGAATGCCTGGGCATGACCGTCGGCCACCGCCGTGCTGTCGGCCAGGGTGGGGGTGTAGCCAGCCGCAAAGCGCAGCCCGACCTTCTTGCAGGCGGCCAGCTCCGCAGCCAGCTCGTTCACCCGGGCATCGGTGCCGATCACCAACGCTGACCGCAGCCCGAGGTCACGGCGGCGGGCGGCGGCGATGATGGTCCAGGCCAGGGACCGGGTCAGGATGAGAGTGGTGGACGCCTGGATCAAGGCGATTGTGGTGATGGGGCTTCCGAGGCCCGACGGGTGGAACAACGACACCAGCGCCACGAGCAGGGCGCACACGACCGCCAGCGGTTTCAGGTACCAGCGGATACCCTGAGCTTGGACGCTGGTGCGATGCGCGGCGAGGCCGGTGATGGGGCTGATGAGGGCGAACGTCGCGCCCGCGGCCAAAGCCAGCGGGCGGGTCGTACCCAGGTGGCGGAAGGCGCCGGCGACGATCAGGCCGTCCACCAGGAGCACCCAGGGATTGGCGGCCGCGCTGTGCCAGAGCACTAACGCCGTCAGCCATCTCGGTGACGGCCGCCCGACCACCGTGGGCGAAAGGTCGTCTCCGGCGCTGGTCGCGGTGTCAGGGAAGACCGGGTCGGCCACGAGGCCGGGTTTGACCGGCCTCAAGCTCTCACCGGCAACAGGTCGAGCATCGGGTTCCAGGCACCTCGTGGGTAATTTGGACGATTCTCCGTGCGGGAAAGCACAATCCTGCCCAGCGATTGTTGCCAGGTCAAGTGTCGCGCCACTGTGCCCGGGCCCGACGGGGGCCGTCGGGAACGATGTCGGTCCTCGGTGCCGCGCTCACGGGCCGGGAAAGAGGAGGTGGGGTCTCCGTGAGCATGCTGCGCCGGGGAGTCCCCACTTCCTGGGTCGCGGCCTGCTGAAGGCGGGCGACGACCGCATCGGCGATGGCGGCGATGGTGGCCTCGTCGAGGGCTGGCGCGCTGCCCCGGGCCCGCAGCGCGATCCGCCGGCGCAGTGCCTCGAGTTGCTCCCCGAGCTGTTGGCCGAGCTGGTCGAAGCGATCGAGAAGCTGATTGTCCGCCATGGGTCCCGTCGCCAAGGCCCGCCCGGGTGCTGCCGTACCCCGGCCGACCACGTCGGCCAGCTCATCGAGGCGGGCGTAGAGGCCGGCCAGATCCACCGGCGCCGCTGGTGGGGCGGTGCGGGCCATCCGATTGAGCCGGGCTTCGATCGGGGAAAGGTCGGCGCGTCCCTCGGCGATCATGCCGGCCAGGCCGTCGACCTGTCCCGACAGCTGGGCCAAGGCCTTGGCTGTCTCGCGGTCGCGCCCCACCACCAGCTCGGTCGACATTTCCTTCAGTCGGGTGTCGAGCCGGGTGAGAGTGGCGGCCATGTCGTCGCCCGCGATTCCCGTCATGGCGCCCGCGACCTCGTCGATACGTGCCTCCAGCCGGGCCAGGGCCTTTGCCAGCCCGCGCTCACGACCGACGGTCATCTCGCTGATGCCCCGCTCCAGGCGGCCCATCACATCTGAGGAGTGTTCCCGGTCGTCGGCCAACGCGACCACGACCTGCTCGAGCTCGGCCCACACCGCCATCTGACGATCGCGTTCGGCGGTAAGGGCCGCGATCATGTCGCTGAGGCGGGCGAAACTGCTGGCTCCTTTGCCCTCGGTCAGCTCGGCGAGGGTGTCTTCGACCCGGGCCAGGGTCCTGACAAGGGTGTCGGAGACCTGGTCGCGCTCGCTGACCATCTGATCGACCACGTCACCGCTTTCCCGGACGGCAGCCACCAGGGCGGCCACCTTGGAGTCCAGGTCGCCGACCGAGCGGGTGAGCCGCCGGATGTTGTCCTCGGCCTCGGCCACCGAGCGCCGGATCTGCTCGAGCGCCCGCTCATGGAGGTGGCGGTAGTCGTCGAGGTCGCCGGCCGCGCTGGCGCCGAGGCGCCCGACCTGCTCGGCGTAGTCCGTGATCCGGTCGCTGATCAGATTGCGGAACGTGGACGTCGTGCTCGTCAAGGCGTCGATCCGTAGCGCGATCGACGCCAGCGCCGCCTGCAGGGAGTCGGTGCGCCCGGCAAGGATGAGTTCCTGCGTGGTGACGGTGGGGCGAGATGCCCGCTCGTGCTCGTCGTCGTCGTCGTCCTCTTCGGCGTCGACGGTGAGCAGTGGTCGCCGCCGCGACTCCGCCTCGGCTCGCTCCGCGGCCGCTCGCCGCAGCGCCGCCTCGTCCTCGGCGTCGGCTTCCTCGGCTCGGGCCGCATCCTCGGCGGCTGCTCGCTCCGCCGCCGCCCGCGCCGCGGCGCGATCCGCGGCCGCCCGTTCCGCCTCGGCCCGCTGCGCCGCCGTCCGCCGGGCTGCGGCCTCGGCTTCCGCCCGCCGGGCTGCGGTCTCCGCCGCGGCTCGTTCCGAGGCCGCTCGTTCTGCTGCCGCCCGCTGCGCGGCCAGCCGCTGCGCGTTAGCCCGTTCCGCTGCCTCGCGTTCGGCGGCCTGGCGTTCGGCTGCCTGGCGTTCGGCGGCCTGGCGTTCGGCGGCCTGGCGTTCGGCAGCCTCGTGTTCGGCCAGCCGCTGGGCCTCGGCTCGCTCCGCGGCGATCCGCGCCGCCGCTTCGTCGGCCGCCCGTAGCCCGGTGATCGAGGCCGGATCCGGGCGAATGAACGGGCGCTGGTCGACGCCCTGGGGCTGGCCTTGGGGGCCAACGCCGCCCTGGTCGGGCGGGCCCTGTCGGCCTTCGGCGCTCTGGTCGCGATCATGTCGCGACTCCCCGCCCTGGCCGGGCCGCCCTGGCCCGGCTTCGCCGCCCTGGGTGGCCGCTCGTTGCGCGGCACCGCGTTCGGTTGCCAGCCTTTCCGCCGCGGCGCGAGCCGCTTGCGTCCGGGCCTCAGCGGCGCGTTGGGCCGCGGAACGACGGCCTGCGGCCCAGCGGCCGAGGGGGCGTCGCAGCTGGGCGTCCTGCCCGCTCTCGCGCTCGGCGCCATAGCCGGGCGCCGTCCGGCCGACGGGAGGGCGCGGTACCGGGGGCGTGACGGGGTTGCCAACCGCCGGGGTGTAGTCGTTGGCGGCCTGATCGTCCTGTTTGGGTTCGCCCGCGTAATCGAACGGTGCGTCCGCGGTCGACGAGGGTCGAGGCCACGTAAGACGGACGCGGAGATCGTCAGGTGGTTCTTCGTCGGTGGCCATACCTGGTCGAAGGGTATCGAAGTTGAACCGACGGGGCGTTCATTGCGCCGCCGGGTAGGAAAGTGCACCCCGGGCAGAACGCTTCGCGGCATGCTGGGTGGGTGGTGGATGGGTGACATCGTCGCGGTGACTTGGCATGAGCCGCCGCTGCTTGCTCCTATGGCAGCTGGCTCAACCGGCATGCCCGCGAACCCGGCAGGCTGGATTTTTGAGCCCAAGTGGGACGGCGTCCGCGCCATCGCCCGGGTGTGGGATGCGAAGGTGACGCTCACCAGCAGGCTGGGCAACGACGTAACCAGCGGTTACCCCGAGCTGGCCGCGATCGGGCCCGCCATGGGTGAGCGGGCGGCGGTGCTCGACGGCGAGATCATCGCCTTCGACGACCGGGGACGTCCCAGCTTCGAGCGGCTTCAAAGTCGCATGCACGTCCGAGGTCCCACCCAAGCGCTGATGGCCGAAGTGCCCGTGCTCTACGTCATCTTCGACGTGCTCTGGCTCGACGGCGAGCTGCTCACCGGCGAAGCGTTCGTCGAGCGGCGCCGCCGGCTGGACGAGCTGAACCCCAAAGGCTCATCGTGGCAGATCTCCAAGCTGCTGCCTGAGGCGCCCGACGACCACACCTTGGCCGCATGCCGTCAGGTCGGGCTCGAGGGCTACATGGGCAAGCTGGCATCCTCCGACTATGCCGTCGGCAAGCGCTCCAAAGCGTGGACCAAAGTCAAATGTGTCCGCCGACGCGAGTTCGTCGTCGGCGGATGGAGCGAAGGATCCGGGGGTCGCTCAGGCCAGATCGGCTCGCTGGCGGTCGGATGGGTCGACCCCCACGTTCCGGTGCCGGCCGGCCATCCCTTCGCGCTGCGTTACGCCGGCCAAGTCGGCTCGGGGCTCAACGAGTTCCTACTTGGCCACCTGCGCACGGCGTTCAAAGATCTCGCCTCGGCGACCAGCCCTTTCGTCCCGCCGCCGGCACCGCCGAAGGCGGTCCACTTCGTGCGTCCGCTCCTGGTCGTCGAGGTCATGTTCAACGAGTTCACCAACATCGGCGTGCTTCGCCAGCCGTCGATCAAGGGCCTGCGCGACGACGTCGACCCGGCATCGGTCGGATGGACCGACGAAATCTCGGACCGAGGCTGAAGTGCAGGGGCAGCGACTGAGTCATCAGGTCGGATGTCGGGAACGTGGGTCGATCCCCGCGCCGTGATGTCGGCGCCCCGGCAGGCGCTCCTGCCAGAGGACGAGGCGGAGTTTGGCCAAGCCCACCAGCGAGCGGGGAATGCGGGTGGTGATTGGGGTGCGAGGGGGCCGGGTGTCGCGAACCGTGACTCCCAACTCCTCCACCTGCAGCCCGGCGCGCTCCGCCCGGAGGATGAGCTCGGTGTCGAAAAGGTCGCTGCCGAAGCGGCACTGGGCCACGATGGGCGCCATGGCGGCGCGGCGCAGCACCTTCATCCCGTGGGTGTCGCTGACCCGCAGCCCGAACCCGGCGCGCAGCACGAACGAAAAAGCAGCCGTCACCACCCGGCGACCGGCGGGGCGGGTATCGAGCGCACCGTGGCTTCGTTTGCTGGCCAGCACCGCGGCCGGCACCGCATCGGTCATCAGCAGCTTGAGGGCGTCGTCCAGGAACGCAAGGTCGATGTAATCGACGTCGAAGTTGGCCACGAATTCACCCTGGGCCGCCAGGAAGCCGGCTCGCAGCGCAAGGCCGTAATCGGCCCGATCGGCGGAAAATGTCCGTACTTCGGCAAAACGGTCTGAGAGGTCCTCAGCCAGCTTGGCGGTCGCGTCGTTGGACCCGTTCTCGCACACGATGATCTCGAATGGCCGTTCGCGCGCCCGCAGTCCCTTGACCAGATCGACAACTGCCGCTTCGAGATAGTCCTGCTCGTTGTGAGCCGGCACGACGACCGAGAGCACTAACCCGACCGAAACCCCGGGCCTGGCGCCACTGCCGTCATGGTTCCACGGTAGCGGTCGCCGGTGGCGTTGATTGGTTCACGGGTGCGGCAACGGCCAACATGGCCCTCCATCGCCCTGAGCCCCGAACTTCGGTTTTCCAGCATCTGCGGCGCGGCCGTGGCCGCGGGGGCGGCGGTCGCGCTGTCGCTGCCGCCGTTCGGCTGGTGGCCGCTCGCGATCGTCGGCCTAGCCGGCCTCGCGGCCTGCCTCCATCGCCGGCCGTGGTGGCAGCGGGCGGCTCTCGGCGCGGCCGCCGGATTCGGCCAGTTCGCGATCGGGCTGTGGTGGGTCACCGAATTCAGCGTCGCCGGCTACGTCGCCCTGGTGCTGCTTTCGATGTTGTTCGTGGCCGCGGCCTGCGCCGCGGTCGCTTCCTGGCGACCGGTGGGCATCCTGCTCGGCCTGCCCGCGACGCTGACGTTGGCGGAATGGGTCCGGGGCCATGTTCCCTTCGGCGGTCTGCCGCTCGGCGGGATTCCGTTGGGCCAGGCCGCCGGGCCGTTGGCCGCGGTCGCCCGCGTCGGGGGTCCCGTTCTCCTCACCGGTGCCACCGCGGCGACGGCCGCCGCGGTGGCGGTGATGGCGCGGTCGGTGGTATCCCGAGGCCACGAGAGCGGACGCGACGGTGACGACGGCGTTGGCGACACCCGCGCCCGGCGGGCGCGACCAAAAACGGTGGCCGCGGGCGTGCTGGTGGCGGTGGTGGCGGTGGTGGCGGCGGGCCGCCTCGGTCCCGACGGGTCGGGGGGAGGGCCACCACGGTCGATCCGTGTGGCCGCCGTCCAGGGCGGTGGTCGGCGCGGCCTGCGCGCCAACCAGGCCGATCCCAACTCCGTTTTCCAGCGCCAGGTCGTCGCCACCGCCGCGTTGCGGCCACCGTTGGACCTGGTGGTGTGGCCCGAAGACGTGGTGAGTGTCGATCGACCGGTGGCGGAGACTGCCGAGGCGGCGACCATCGCCCAGCTGGCCCAGCGATTGGTGGCGACAGTGGTCGCGGGCGTCGTCGAGGACGTGGGAAGCGATCGGTTCCGCAACGCCGCCGTCGCCTGGTCTCCCGCCGGGGTGATCGTGGCCCGCTACGACAAGGTGCATCGAGTCCCTTTCGGCGAGTACATCCCCGGCCGGAGCCTCTTCCGCCGCCTGGTCAACCTGGATCTGGTGCCCCGCGACGCCATCGCCGGCCACGGGCCCGGTTTGCTGGACAGCCCCGTGGCACCACTCGGCACGGTCATCTCCTACGAGGTGTTCTTCCCCGACCGGGCCCGCGCCGCCGTCAACGCCGGCGGCCAACTGCTGCTCATCCCGACCAATGCCTCCTCCTACCGCACCTCGCAGGTGCCGACGCAGGAAGTAGCGGCCGCCCAGTTGCGCACCTGGGAGACCGGCCGCGACGCTATCCAGGCGGCGCCCACCGGCTACAGCGCGCTGATCGATCATGATGGCCGGGTCCTGGTTCGAAGCACCCTCGGCCGCACCCAGGCGATCACCGGGATGCTGACATTGCGCACTGGCCGAACCTGGTATGGGCGTTTCGGCGATTTCCCGACTCTGGCGATGGCCATTGCCGCCCTGCTGGCGAGCTTCGGCGGGATGCGAGCTCGTTTCCGGCAATCCCGGACGCCCAGGTAGCGTTTCCTATCCCCCTCAAGATCCTGCTCGTGTGCACCGCCAATCAGTGCCGCTCACCGATGGGGGAGGCGCTGCTGAAACATCGCCTCGACGAGCGTGGGATCGATTCGCGGGTCAAGTCGGCAGGCCTGATGCCGGGCGGCTCGCCCGCCACCGACCCGGCCATCGAGGTCATGGCCGCGGTGGGCCTCGACATCAGCCGCCACCGGAGCCGTCAGATCACCGAATCCGTCGTGGGCCTCGCCGATCTGGTGGTGACCATGACCCGCCAGCACCTCATCGAGCTGACCTTGATGGCCCCCGACGCCTGGCCCCGGATGTTCCAGATCCGGGATCTGGTGCGCCGCGCCCAGCCGGTGGGCGCCCGCCCGCCCGAGGTTCGGTTCGAAGAGTGGCTGGAGAAGGTGGGCGACGGCCGGACCCGGGCGGGGATCCTGGCGGCCAGCCTGAGCGACGATATCGCCGACCCCATCGGGCAGTCCGAGGCGGTGTACGAGCGCACCCGCGACGAGCTCGACGAGCTCCTAACCCGCCTGGCCGAGCTGCTCTGAGGTCCCGTCCCGGCCGGGGCCGCCAGTCGGGATCAGGCGGGGCAACCGCTAGGCTCCCGTCTTCTATGGCCCGTCAGAGCCCTGAGCACCTGCGGGTCGCATTGCTCGTGTATCGGGGCAATCCCCACTCCGGCGGCCAGGGTGTCTACACCCGATACCTGTCTCGCGAGCTGGTCGCCCTCGGTCACAGCGTCACGGTGTTCGCAGGTCAGCCGTGGCCCGAGCTCGATTCCGGCGTCGGCTGGGTTCCGGTCCCGAGCCTCGACCTGTACCGGGAGCCCGACCCATTCCGGGTGCCCCGCCTCAACGAATACCGCTCGTGGATCGACGCCTTGGAGTTCGCGCTGATGTGCACCGCCGGTTTCCCCGAACCGCTCACCTTCAGCCTCCGGGTGCGCAAAGCGCTGGCCGCCCGCCGCGGTCAGTTCGATCTCATCCACGACAACCAATGCTTCGGCTACGGCCTCCGGGGGGTGCTGGCCGACGGCTGGCCGCTGATGGCGACCCTGCACCACCCGATCACCGTCGACCGGGCGCTGGACCTGGCCCACGCCGCCACCTGGGGCCGCCGCCTGTCATTGCGGCGCTGGTACGGGTTCCTTGGGATGCAGATGCGGGTGGCCCGGCATGTCCCTCGGATTGTGACGGTGTCGGAGTCCTCCAAGCGGGACATCATCGCCCAGATGGGCGTGCGCCCGTCCCAGCTGGCCGTCGTGCCCGTCGGGGTCGACCACACCCGGTTCCGGCCCCTCCCGGGGTCGCCGCGGGTCGCGGGGCGCATCATGACCACCGCCAGCGCCGACGTACCCATGAAGGGCCTGGTGCCATTGCTGGAGGCGCTCGCCAAGGTACGCACCGAGCGCCACGCCGACCTGGTCGTCATCGGCTCGCCGAGACGGGAGAGCCGGGTCTCCGAGACCATCGAGCGGCTGGGTCTCGGGGGTGCGGTGACCTTCGTGTCCGGGGTCAGCGACGAGCGCATCGTCGAGCTGTACGCCGAAGCGTCGGTGGCGGTCGTGCCGTCGCTCTACGAGGGCTTCTCCCTGCCGGCCATAGAAGCCATGGCCTGTGGGGTGCCGCTGGTCGCCACCACCGGCGGGGCCCTGCCCGAAGTGGTGGGCGCCGACGGTGTGACCGGTCTCCTGGTGCCGCCCGGTGATGTCGGCGCCCTGGCGGCCGCCCTCGGGAGGGTGCTCGACGATCCCGCACTTGCGGCGCGGCTGTCTTTCGCCGGTCGCCAGCGGGTGCTCGAGCGTTTCACCTGGCGGGCCTGCGCCGTGGCCACGGTGGAGCACTACCGCTGGGTCCTCGAACACCCGGGGCCCCGAGCGACCGCCGGGCCCGCGCCCGCTGAGCTCGAGGGACCCGCCGGAGTGGCCGGCGCCGCATCCCCGTGCTGACGGTCCGGTACGAGACACTGCGCGTCGGCGCAGGCGAGTGCGTACTCGATCTCGGCGCCGGCGGGGGGCGCCACGCCTACGAGGCCATGCGGCGGGGCGCGTCGGTCGTGGCGTTCGACTCCGATCGGGCCGCGGCCAAGGACTGCGCCGCGGTCATGGCGGCCCTCGTTGAGTCCGATGCGCCTGTGATCGCGGCGGGGGGCGCCGGGGCCATGGCGGTGGGTGATGCCTTGGACCTGCCCTTTCCGAGCGCCAGCTTCGACCGCGTGATCGCCGCCGAGGTACTCGAGCACGTGCCCGACGACCGGCGGGCCATCAGCGAGCTGGCCCGGGTCCTGCGCCCCGGGGGGACGATGGCGGTGACCGTGCCCCGCTGGTTTCCGGAACTGATCTGCTGGGCCCTTTCTGACGACTACCACCAGGTACCCGGGGGCCACATTCGTATCTACCGGCGACCGACGCTCCTGCGCCGGCTGGAGGCCGCCGGTTTGCGGCCCTACGCCCACCACCACGCGCATGCCCTCCATACGCCGTACTGGTGGCTCAAATGCCTCGTGGGCGTCACCGACGACGAACATCGGGCGGTGCAGGCCTATCACCGATTTCTGGTGTGGGACATCACGGCTGCCAAACCCGTGACCAGGGTCCCCGACCGGCTGCTCAATCCGGTGATCGGCAAGTCCTTGGTCGTGTACCTGGAAAAGCCGTGCGCCTGAGCGCCGATGAGGTGGCGGCCACCGGCGGGTGGATCGCGCGGTGGCAGCTGCCGAGCGGCATGATCCCCTGGTTCCCGGGGGGTCACGCCGATCCGTGGAACCACATCGAGGCCACCATGGCGCTGTGCGTCGCGGGCCGGGTGGCGGAGGCGGAACGGGCCCTCGGGTGGCTGGCGTCGCGGCAGCATCGTGACGGTTCCTGGTGCCGGTATTACGTCGCCGGGGGAGTGGAAGACCCGCGACGCGACGTGAACGTGTGCGCCTACGTGGCCACCGGGACCTGGTTCCACTACCTGGTCACGGGCGACACCCGCGTCCTCGATCGGATGTGGCCGGTCGTCGAGCGGGCCATCGGGTTTGCGCTGCGGCTGCAGCAACCGGGCGGCGAAGTCCTCTGGTCGATGGAACCCGACGGCACGCCGGCCCGCTTCGCCCTCCTCACCGGATCGTCGTCGGTCCACCACAGCCTGCGCTGCGCCCTGGCCATGGCGGCGGCGCTCGGCCACGGGCGGCCGGAGTGGGAGTTGGCCGCCGGCCGCCTCGCCCACGCGGTAGCCCATCGCGAAGATGCGTTCGAGCCGAAGGCCCGCTGGGCCATGGATTGGTACTACCCGGTCCTGTGCGGTGCGGTGGCGGGCGACACCGCCCGGGCCCGGCTGGCCGAGCGGTGGGACGTGTTCGTGCTTCCCGGTGTCGGGGTGAAGTGCGTGTCCGACCAACCGTGGGTCACGGCCGCCGAGACCGCGGAGTGCGTCATGGCGCTCGATGCCTGTGCGTTGCGGTCCGCAGCCGAGACGCTGCTGGAAGGGACCCGGCATTTCCGGGATCCTGACGGCGGCTACTGGACGGGCTGCGTCCATCCGCAGTGCGTGCGCTACCCAGGCGGCGAACGCAGCACGTACACCGCGGCCGCGGTGCTGCTGGCCGACAACGCCCTGTACGGCGACGGCGCCTCAGCGGGACTGTTCCGCGGCGAGACGTTGCCTGGGGTGCTCGATCTCCCCGAGGTCGAAGAGCCTGCCGGCGAGCCCCGCTGGCCCTGACCGCCCGATCGTGCGAGCGGGAACCCCGATCGAACCGTTGGTCGCGGTCGAGCAGGTCGACTGCCGCCAGAGCGGACCTGCGGGATCTCTGGTCGCACGGCAACCATAAGGCCCACCGGTTCGCCTAGCTCCCGAAGGTTCCGCCTTCGCTACCCCCCGGGGCGGTCGCTCCGGCGGCCCCCCGGTGGCCGCGCTCGTACATGGCCATCCCGCCGGCGGTCGCGGCCAGCTTCACCACCGCTCGGGCGCCGATGGCCAGCGCCAGCGCAGGGCGCCAGTAGGCGGGCCGGCGCTTGGCGAAGTACCGGTACATGCCCCGGTGGGACGAGACCACCCAGCGGAACGGCACCTGGCGGATGCTGGCCCCACCAAGATGGACGACCGAGGCGGCAGGGCACAGCCACACCTCCCAACCGGCGTCGCGGAAGCGGGCCGTCCAGTCGATGCCCTCCCAGTCGAGGCGGAAGCCCTCGTCTTGGAGCCCCACCTCCTCGACCGCAGCTCTCCGGACAGCGTAGGCCGCCTCGTGGCCCCGCCCGATCACCCGCTCCGAGTCGTGGGCCCAGCCGTCCCACCAGAAGCCCGCCGGCGATCCGCGGGCGCCGCCGGACCCCTCCACCGACCGGCGCTGTGCCTGGCGCCCCCGCAACGCCTCGCGCAGCGTGGGCAGGTCGCCGGCGCTGGTCTGAACCTCCCCATCGGGGTAGAGCAGCCTTGGAATCACCATTCCCGCCCGGTCGTGGCGGCCCAGGAGCTCGACGAGCGCGGCTGCCGCGCCCGGCTGGAAGACCACGTCGGGGTTGCAGATCAGGAGGGACGCGCCCGAGGCGGCGGCGATGCCCTGATTGTTGGCCGCGGGCAGGCCCCGGTTGTCCGGGTTGGCGATGACGCGGACGTCGGGGTACGTCGCGCGAATTGCCGCCACGCTGCCGTCCGCCGATCCGTTGTCGACCACGATCGCCTCCCACGCCCGCGCCGGCGGGTCATCCGCCAGCGAGCGGAGGCATCCGAGGAGCACGTCGCGGGAGTTCCAGTTGACGATGATCACCGACACCTCGATCTCGCTCACCGAGCCTTCGCCACCCGCCGGTAGAGGCCCAGCAGGATCTCGGCGGCGTTGGCGGCGGTCGGCGCGGCCGCCACTCGCGCCAGCCCCGCGGCCCGCAAACCCTCCTGGCGGCGGGGATCGCCGAGCAGCCGGGCCAGTCCGGCCCCGATCGCATCGGCGCCGGTATCGGCGCACCACTCGGCGGCATCGCCCAGCACCTCGGGAAGCGGTCCCACCCGGGCGCAGACGACCGGCACCCCGCTGGTCGCCGCCTCCAACGCCGGCAGGCCAAACCCCTCGTAACGGGTCGGGTAACACAGGGCGGTGGCCCCGGCCAGCAGGTCCGCCCACTGCCCGTCGGGCAAGCGGCCCGCGGCCACGATGCCCGGTCGGGGGTCCACAGGCTCGGCGCCGACCACTACCAGGTCCTCGGTGGCGCCCTGCCGGCGGGCCGCCGCCCAGGCCTCGACGGCGACGGGCAGTCCCCGGCGCCGGGCCCCGCCGACCGCCACCACATAACCGCCCCTCACCCCGAGCGAGGCGGCCAGGCGCCGCCCGGCGCAGGCCCGGTCAGGATGGAAAAGGGGATCGACGGACGGGGCGGCGACCACGATGCGTCCGGGCTCGCCGCCATAGGCGGCGAGCACCGCCTGGCGGATGTACTCCGAATCGGTATGGATGGCCCCTGCCTGGCCGGCGGCTTGGCGGAGTTGTGCGTTCCATACCAGACGCTTGACCGGCGACGTCGCGAAGTCCTCGGGATGGTCACGCGACGCCAGGTCGTGGAAGGTGACCACCGAAGGTCCCCGCCACGCCACCGGCAACTGGTTGAACGTCCCGTGGAACACCCCGGGGAACCGGCGCAGCCACCGCGCCACGCTCGTTTGGATCCACACCACCTCCGGGGCCCGGGCCGGCAGCCAGAGCGGCACCTCGGCGACGGTCCCGCCTCCCGGCCGCCCGAAGGCGGCGGGCGGGCGCCCAGCGTCGGTCAGGAGCACGATCTCCGCCTGTGCGGCCAGGTGGGGGACGAGGTTGGCCAACCAGCGGCCGACGCCGCCGAATGGCCGCTCCTGGAGGCGCCGGCCGTCGATCGCGATGGGAACGGAAACAGGAACGGGCACGGGTCGGGCCACGTCAGCGCCGCCCGGGCACGAGCCCCGCGGCGACCATCTCGTAGACCTCGGCGTGGACGGCCGCCGATTTGGCCCAGGTGAAGTCCGCGGCCCGGGCCAGGCCCTGCTGGCGGATCTCGTCGGATGCCGCCGGGCTGTCGAGGATGCGACGCAGGGCGGCGACCATGGCGGCCACGTCGCCATCGACGACCAGAATCCCGCCGCCGGTGACGATCTCGGTCACCGCGGTGTTGGCGAAGGCCACGACCGGGGTCCCGCTTGCCATGGCCTCGACCGCGGGCAAACCGAACCCCTCGTAGCGGGTGGTCATCACCAGGGCGGCCGCATCGCGGTATTCCGCCGCCAGGTCGGCGACGTGGCCGAGCAGTTCGATCCGCTCGGGTTGCCGGGCGGCGGCGCGCAGGGTTTCGAGCTCGTCGCGGGCATGAGCGTGGATCCGGCCGACGACCTTGAGGGTGTGCGGATACCCGGCTTCGGCGAGCGCGTCCATCACCGCGAACGCCTCCCCGAAGCCTTTCCGGCGGCTGTACTCCCCGACCACCAGGAGGTACGGGGCGGCGTTGCGGTCGACGGCGTCGCCCGGCCGGTAGATGGGGTCGACGCCATGGTGAGCCACGAAGATCCGGTCCGGATCGATGCCCAGCACGCGGATCCCTTCGTCGGCGGTATGGCGCGAAACGGCGATGACGGCATCGGCACCGCGATAGCGGGGGCCGAAGCGTTGCCACCGCCGGCGCAGAGCGGCCACATCGGGCTCGTCGAGAACCAGGGGGATGATGTCGTGGAGGGTCTGCACCTTGGGGCCGCGGATGCCCCAGGGAGCATGGAAGCCGGGCTCGTGGAACACCTCGCCGCCCCGCCGGCGCATCCGATCGTCCCACGGAAGCCTGACGGCGTGCTCCACTACCTCGACCCGGGCCCGCTGCTTGCAGCGGCGATGGATCGGCCGCCGCTCGATCCCGGGCGCCACCGCCGCGGCGGACTCGGCCAGGACGCTGACCGCCACGTTGAGGCCGGGGGCCGTGGCCAGGGCGGCGAGCAGGTTGCGGACGTAGGTGCCGATGCCGCTTCCCGCGGCCACCGAGGTCAGGGCGCTGGCATCGATGACGACCGCCGGCATCGACGGCCCGGGACGGGGCCGGGGGAGGGGGCGGGGCAAACGTTCGGTCAGGCGCAAGGCGATTGGATGGTAGGTGAGCCCCGAGTCCGCCGTGCCACCATCACTACGCTGGAGGCCGGATGCTCACCGTGGCCTGGATCTCCCCCTTCCCGCCGGCGCACACCGGCGGGGGCGGCCAGATCCGCCAGGCTCACCTGCTCACCGCGCTCGCCGCCCACGCCGACATCCACCTTCTGTGCCCGGCACCGGTTACCGATCCCGAGGTGCGCCGGTTGCTGGCGACCATCGTCACGCCGCCGGCGACGGCAGGCTGGCGCGACGACCACCGGTGGCTGCGCCGGGCCGCAGACCTGCTGGCCGCGGTCGCTTCTCGCCGCCCCATCGAGGTGCGGGCCTTCGCGCCAGCCCGGCGGGCATTGCGGCCCGCGCTGGATGGCGCCATCGCCGCAGCCGACCTGGTCGTGGTCGAGTACGCCGGCTTGGCGTCGCTCCTGCCGGCGCAGCGCAGCGTCCCCTGGGTGCTCGCCTACATCAACCTGCCGTCGCGGATGGCGGCCCACCAGGCCGCGATCATGCCCCACCGCCGGCAGCGGTGGCTGCTCGGTCGCGACGCCCGCACTGCCGGCGCCTTCGAGCGCAGGGCTGCGGCCCGTTTCGACGCCGTCATAACCACCACCACCGCCGACGCCGCCGCGCTGCGCGGCGTCGAGGTGCTGGTCGTCCCGAACGGCACCGTCGTCGATCCCGCCGCACCCTCGCCGGTACCGGCGCCGCCGCGAGTGGTCTTCACCGGCGCGCTGTACACCAACCCCAACGTGGATGCCGCCATCTGGTTTTGCCGCGAGATCCTCCCCCTGGTGCGCAAGGCGGTGCCCGCGGTCGTGGTCGACATCGTCGGGGCCCGCCCGACACCGCCCGTCCGTGCACTCGGCGCGTTGGCCGGTGTCACCGTTCATGCCGATGTCGCCACCATCACGCCGTACCTCCAAGCGGCCCGGGTTGCGGTGGTCCCGATCCGGGTGGGATCGGGGAGCCGGCTGAAGGCACTCGAGGCCCTCGCCGCGGGCCGTCCCGTGGTCGGCACCTCGATCGGGCTGGAAGGTCTCGATTTGCAGCCGGGAAGCGTGGCGCTGGTCGCCGACGCGGCCACCGACTTTGCCGCCGCTGTCGTGCGGCTGTTGCACGACGACCGGCTTGCTGCGTCCTTGGCCGCGGGGGGCCGGCGGGCGGCGGAGCGCTTCGCCTGGCCGGTCATCTCCGAGGCCTTCGCCCAGTCGATCGTGCGCCTGGCGAATCGCAACCCTGCGGCCAAGCAAGGAGACGATCAGGTTGTCGGGGGTCAGGTGGGTCAGGACCGCTAGCGGCGGCGAGCCTTGCGCTCGGAGGCCGCCGGCGTGGTGCCGTTCGGCCTCGGCGGCCGCCCGTTGCTGGTCGCCGGAGGCGCCTCTTCCACGTAGGTCGACCCGTAGCCGTAGGCATCGCCGTAGCCCCCGTCGCGCTCGGCGCTGCTTGTTGAGCACGACGCCGAGCATTCGTGTCTGGTTGCGGGTCAGCAGGTCCTTGGTCTTGGTGATGTCGGTGACCGTGGTGCGCCGGGCTTCGACCACCAGAATGACCCCGGTCACGATCCGCCCGATGACCAGCATGTCGGCCACGGGGAGGACGGGCGGTGCGTCGATCAGGATCAGGTCGGCTTGCTTGCCCAGTTCGTCGAGCATCTGGACGGTGCGGTTCATTCCGAGCAGCTCGGTGGGATTGCGGACCTGCGGCCCCGTGCCGATGAAGTAGACGCCTTGGGCTGACTGGGCATCGAGACCGGGCAGCTCCAGGTACTGCAGGCATTCTTCGAGGTTGCGCTTACCGAGCAGGAGATCCGACACCCCGAAGCGGTTGTGGGCGCCGACCATGCGATGGGCGTCGGGGTGGCGCAGGTCGAGGTCGACCAGAACGACCCGCTGGCCCGCGCGGGCGAACGACAGCGCGAGATTGGTGCACGTCACCGTCTTGCCCTCGCCCGCGTGGGCGCTGGTGACGATGACCCGCGGTTGCTTGAAGTCGGCCAGGCTGACCAGAAGGTTCGATCGCACCACCCGGTACGCCTCTTCGAACGGGGCGAGGTCGTCCCACGGGGTCGAGGACCGGCGGGGACCGCCACCGCGCCGGCCACGGGACCCGTTCTCAGACGGTGCTGGGGTCACGGTGTCGTCGGCATGGGTCCCGACGACCGCGGTCGCCGGAAGGGGATCGTGCCGAGGACCGGCAGGTCGCTGTGGTGCTCGAGGTCATCGGCACTTTTGATGCTGATGTCGAGGTAGTCGAGGAGCAGGACGGCACCGATGGAGACGATCAATCCGAACACCGCCCCGAGCGCCAGGTTCCGCTTGAGCGACGTCGAAAGGGGGGCGCCGGGTAGTCCTGCCTGCTGGAAGACCGACACCGAGGGCGTGGTGTTCGCCGAAGAGGAGTTGGACGCGGCCAGATTCTGGACCTGGGCGATGAAGCTGGCGGCCACACCGTTGGCCAGCGACTGGGCGACCGCGGGGTCACTGTCGGTGACGGTGATGGAGATCAGGTTGGTGTTGGGGACCACTACCGCCGCCGTCTCACCCGCCACCAGGCCCGGGCTGCGGGGCGCATGCGACGCCTGGATGGCACCTTGGGCCACGGGCGAACTCTTCACCATCGCGGCATAGGTCGCGATGATGCGATCCAGTTGGACGATGTCGTTGCTCGACTGGCCGCCGGTTTGGCGCGAACCGACGTAGATCGAGGTCTGGGCCCGGTAGACCGGGGTGGTGTTGGTCACCACGTAACCGCCGGCCAGTCCTGCCAGAACGGACAGGACGACGAGTACCAGGCGTTGCCGAAGGAGAAGTAGATAGCGTCGCAGTTCCATTGTTCTCGTCAGCTTTGGCCGTCGGCTGCAGCGGCGTCGATGGAGACGATGTTACCCATGGACCCGTCGGCTTCCTCGCCGGGAGCCGTTTCCTCTGGCGTCAGGGCGAGCCCGATCGCGGCCCACAACAACCACGCCACCGGGAAGTCCAGGAACACGTGGTGGTACATCCCGGCAATGAACACCGCCAGAAACGCGAGCCGGATCCCTCCGGCGAACGCATCGGCCCGCTTGGCCGCCTTCCCCAGGGCCCGCCAAACGAGGATCATCAGAATCAGCCACGGCAACAGGGCCTGGACCCCGAGTTCGTCGCCCACCTGCAGCACCGCGTTGTCGATGGTGAAACTGCCCTGGTTCTTGCCTCCAAGCAAGAAACGGTCGCCGATGCCTGCCACGTTCCCGATACCCAGGCCGAGCGGGACCCTGACCAGTTCGGTGACCCCGTTGGAGAATTCCGTCACGTGGGCGTTGTTGGATTTCCCCCCGCCCTCGGCGTTGACGAAGCGGGTACCGCCGATGGCGGGGATGATGACGGCCGCAGCCAGCGCGATGGCCGCCAGCAGTCGCAGCCGAGCCGCGATCGGGCGATTCGGCGTCGGGGCCATGGCCACGATGGCGATGACCACCGCGGCCAGGGCGTCAGCGCGCACCCGCGAGGCGAACAGGGCCACCAACACGGTGGCGCAGAGGACGTAGGCCCCGCGGGAGCGGAAATTGCGGGCGATGCGCTCGATCGCGACCGCGAAGGCGATGAGGAGGAAGTCCGCCATGTCGAACGGGCTCAGGAAGATCGAGCTCACCCGCAACGGGCTCTGGCTGGTCAGGTAGCCGAGATCGCGTTGCACGGTGGCCGCGTCGTTGCCGAGCACATTGAGCTGGTATTGGACCTGACGGCCGGAGATCAGGATGAGCCGCGACCACGAATCGGGACGAGCCCACTGGTAGAAGGCGAGCACGACCGTCAGCAGGGACATGGCCAGCAACACCCGCACGAAGCGCCGCTTGAACACCTCGGAGATGGGAGCGTGACGGACACCGAAGAAAAGGAGGACATAGCCGCAGTCCGCCCGCCAGGAGAGCAGGCGCACGGACCACCGGTTGCTGACCGGATAGGTGGTGAACAGGTGGGGGACGATCAGGTACAGCGTCACCACGGCGACATACACCAGCAAGGCCTTGTCGATGGCATCGAGCTGCGCTCGGCGGCCGTAGCGGACGCGGCCCACGTGGAGGGTGTGGAGGGCGGCGATCACGATGCCCACGCCGAGCAGCTCCTTGAGCGCGCCCGTGGGCCGCAGGATCTGGCCCGGGACGTGCAGACGAAGCAGGAATCCGAACCCGATCGCCTGCAGCGGTAGGAACACGACCAGGGCGACCAACGCCGCGCCAGGGCGGCGGATGGCCCAGGCCACGACGCCCAGTGCGATGACGGCGGCGGTGATGTGGAGGATCCGGGTCGTCGGCCAGCGCACCATGGCGTACAGCACGCCGACAGGGATCAGCCACACCCACCATTGCGAACGAAGGCGCGCCACGGTCCAGCGGATGACCTCGTCGAGGACATCGCCGAGGGCCGGCGGGATCGCATTCACGCCCGAACTGTACCGAGTGCACCTCCGGCGACCACCGGCGCGTCCCTTTCGCCCCGCCGCCGGCCTGCTACGAATGAAGCGATGACCAGCACCGCCGTCCGCGTGGGCATCGTGTCGTGGAACACCGCCCCGCTCCTCGACCGTTGTTTGGCCGCGCTGCCCGCGGCGCTGGCGGGACGCGACTTCGAGGTGGTGGTCGTCGACAACAACTCTGGCGATGACAGCGCGGCGGTGGCCGCCCGCCATCGCCACGTGGAGGTCATCCGGAATCAAACCAACACCGGGTATGGCCGGGCCATGAACCAGGCGCTGGCGGCCACCGGGGCCGCGGTGCTCATCGCCTTGAACCCCGACACCGAGCCGCCACCGGGGTCACTCGCACGACTGGCCGAGCGCCTCTTGGCCGATCCCGGTGTCGCCTTGGTCGGGCCCCAGTTGGTCGCCGGTGATGGCGCCGCGCAGTACACCGCCCGGCGGTTCCCGTCGCTGACGGTCGCGGCAGCCGAGTGCCTCCTCCCGGTGCGCTGGCGCGCCAACGCCCTCGGCCGCCGCCTCCTGCTCGAGGCGGCGCCCCAGCCGCAGGTTCCCGTCTCAGTCGATTGGATGATCGGCGCCGTCCACGTGATCCGGGCCTCGGCGCTGGCGGGACGGCTCCCGTACGACGAGCGGTGGTTCATGTACGTCGAGGACATTGAGCTGTGCTGGTGGCTGGCCCGGCGGGGCTGGCGGTGCCGTTTCGAGGCCGACATCACCGTGCCCCACGTGGGCAATGCCGCCGGGGCCCAGGCCTGGGCCGGCGAGTATGACAAGCGCTGCTTCGACGCCATCTACGACTGGTACCAGCGCGATGTCAGCCGAACAGGTGTCCGGGTACTGGCCGCGCTCAACGCCGTGCACACCGCCTCCCGAGCCGCCTTCGGCGCCGCCGCCGGCCGCTGCGCCGAGCACAACACCGTGCTGCGGCGGGCCGCGGCCTACCACGCCCGCGTCGCCCGGCACGGTCCGCCGCCTCCCGGCGGCCCGCCGGGCGCCACCTGAGGGCCACCGTTTCCGGCGGCCCGCCTCGCGCCGGCCGCCCGCCCGCGCCTGGTGAGCTTCAAGCCCCTTTGCGCGACGTGCGGCGGCGGATGGGCACCCGGAGCCGGTAGTCGACCACCTGCCCCGCCAGCCCCGACACCGGGGCCACCCGCTCGAGCAGCGTCAAGGGGGAAACGGGAACGCTGCCCGCCAGCACCTGGAGCCAGCCCTCGGCCGTGGCCCGCCAGCTGAATTGGAGGCTGCGCGCCAGCCCCGCCCGGCCCAACTCCGCCGCCCGCACAGGATCGGTCAAGACCGCGAACAACGCCTCCTCGAGGGCGCCGGCGTCGGGCTCGCTCACCACGCCGGCGTCGCCGACGACCTCGGGCAGCGACCCTCGATTGGACACGACGACGGGAACTCCGCAGGCCATCGCCTCGAGGGCGGTGAGGCCGAAGCCCTCCATGAGGCTGGGCTGGCAAAACGCCGCCGCCCCTGCCATCAGCGCCGCCAGCTCGACGTCGCTCAGATCCCGCAGCACGACGACGCGCCCCCGGTAGCCGGGCAGGTCCGACGCCGCCTCGGCGAACAATTCCCCGGCGTCGTCGCGGTCCGCGGGCGGCGCCACCGCCAGCACCAGGCCGTGGGGGAGGCCCCGCCCGGCGAGAGCGGCCATGGCGGCCCGCAGCGCCGGAAGGTTCTTGCGGGGGTGGACGGTCGAGACGAACAGCACGTACGGCCGCCCGGGATCGCCGCCCGCCTGGGCGATGAGGGCGGCGGCGCCCGGGCGCAGCGGGCGGAAGTTGGCCAGGTCCACGCCGAGCGGGACGGTGACCACGTGGCCGGGGTCGAGGCTGTATTCGCGCAGGATCTGCTGGCGGGAGGATTCCGAGGGGGTGATCACCGCGACGGCGGTCTCGGCGGCGGCGCGGCTGGCCCGCTCGTACTGGTCGAGAAATTTGGCCCCGAGCAGCGGCCGTGTGGACGGATCGTTCCAGGTAGCCTCCTGGAGGTGGACCACGAGGGGCTCGGGCACGCCGAGCGGCCCCGTGTGGCCGTCGGTCAGCCAGACGTCGGGCGGCTGGCGAAAACGGGATCGCCGCGGGTTTTCCCAGTAGCCGATCGACACCATCTGGCTGAGCTCGGGAATGACGCTGTGCCACATGCGTCCCCACCCCGATGCCTTCGGGGCGCGGAGCTGGCCGGCCGGGATCCCCACCCGTAAACGGGGGACACGGTTCACCATGATCGGGGCAGGGGCATCGGCCGCGGATGGTACCGGACGCCGGGACGGCCGCTACCGTGCCCCCCGTGGGAGCGCCACCCGACATCGCCGTCGTCGTCCCCACCTTCAACCGCCCCGAAGGCATCACCGCCCTGCTCCACGCGCTGGCCGGCCAGACGTTGGCGCCCGAGTGTTTCGAGGTGATCGTCGTCGACGACTGTTCCTCGGACGACACCGTGGCCCGTCTGACCGCCTTGGGCGGCGCCTTTCCCTACCGCCTCACGGTCCTGCAGACCCCCCGCAACGCCGGGCCCGGCGCCGCCCGCAACGTCGGCTGGCGGGCCGCCACCGCCGCGCTGCTGGCGTTCCTCGATGACGACTGCCAGCCCGAGCCGGGCTGGCTCGAGGCGGGCCGCGACTACCTCGCCGCCAACGAAGCCGTAGGTGTGGCCCAGGGCCTCACCCGGGCGCCCGACGGCGTCGACGTGCATCGCCTGCAGGGATGGTACGTGTGGCGGGTCATCACCGACGAGACGCCCTATTTCGACGCCTGCAATATTTTCTACCGCCGAGACGCCCTCGCCGACGCCGACGGCTTCGACACCGAGATCGGGTGGTGGCCCAGCTTCGGGTTTCCCGGCGCCGTCCCGGTGGCCTGGGCCGAGGACTGCGCCGCCGGCTGGGCGGTCGTCGAGGACGGCTGGGACCGCGGCTTCGTGACGGCGGCGGTCGTCATCCACGAGGTGGAAACGCGGCCTTTGCGCTGGCACCTGAAGCACGCCTACCTCGACCGGGCGATTGTGGCGCTGGCAGTCGCCCATCCCGGCTTTCGCGCCGAAGCGTTCTGGCGCCCGTGGGCCTACCGCAAGGAGGACGCCGCCTTCATGGCGGCCGTCGCCGGCGTGGTGGCGACGCGGCGCTGGCGCCCGGCCGCGGTGGCGGTGCTGCCCTACCTGTGGCTGCGGCGGCCGTCGACCCGCAAGCCCAACTTCCTGACTCTGTGCGCGGGCTACGTCGCCATCGACGCCGCCCGAGCGGTGGGCCGGCTGAGCGGCGCCGTCAAGTTCCGGACGTTCGTAGTGTGATCGCGGCCCGGCGCCCCGATGCGATGCAGGCGGGGATTCCCGACCCCCGGAGGCTGGCGCCCGCGAGAGCGACCGGGTAGGGCGCCAGCGCCGCTTCGATCCGTTCTACACGGCCGCGGTGCCCCACTTCGTATTGGGGAAAAGAGGCCTTCCAGTGGTGCACCCTCCAGTGGAATGGACTGGCCGTCGTGCCTAGGGCCGCGGCCACCTCCCGCTGGAGCTGGTCCACGAGGCCCTCGTCGCCAAGCCCGAGGGCCCGCTCGTCACCGGCACGGCCCGCCGAGACCCGCAGGATCATCGTGTCGGGATCCGACCAGTGCGGCCACTTGGCGGAACCGAACGAGCACGCGGTCATGAGCGTGCCCTCACTCCTGGCGACGAGCCAGCCGCTGGCGCCGTCAGGCACGGGCAACTCCGAGCGGCGGTAGGCGAGCGTCGCCAGCACCACCGACGACCAGGTGATGGCCCGCAGGTCGGCGGCGGCGCCCGGCGCCAGCGCGTTGACGAGGCGCGCCGCGACCGGCGCCGGCGTGGCGAGCACCGCCGCGTGGAACCTGCCACCGGGTTCGAGGGTGACCGACCCCCCTTTTTCCCCCGCCATGGCGGACACCGCCTCGGTCTGGAACCGTACGCCCCGCTCGCCGAGTGCCTCGACCAGGCGGGCGACCAGGCGGCCCATGCCGCCCCGGGGGGCGAGGAACAGCGGTCCCGGGGCGGGCGCCGGCAGGGCCCCCAGGCCGAGCAGCAGGCTGCGGTGGTCGCGGGCCGCCCGGACCAGCTGCGGGGCGGTGGACTCGGCCGACAACATCTCGCTGCGCCCGGCATGGATGCCCCCGATGAGGGGATCGACGAGCCGCTCGGCCACCTGACGGCCGAAGCGGCGGCCCACGAGATCGGCGACCGCCATGTCATCGGGCCACTCGGTTCGGGGTAGGACGAGATCGCAGCCCGCCCGGACGACCCCCACCGGGCTCAAGATGCGCGACGCCAGCAGGGGGCGCAGATGGGCGGGCGCCCCGAGGACCAGGCCGTCGGGCAGGGGTCGAAGGCGGCCGCCCACCAGGATCAGGGCCCGGCGGGCAACCGGCGCCACCAGCTCGCCTTCCATGCCGAGCTCCCGGGCCAGAGCGACGGCATCGGGGACCCGGGCGACAAAGGCGTCGGCACCGGTGTCGACGGGGTGGCCGAGGAACGGGATGGTTTGGATGCGGCCCCCGAGCGGCCCGGGGTCGAAGACCGTGACCTCGGCGGGATCGGGACCCGAGGTCAGTTCCCAGGCGGCGGCCAGGCCGGCGATGCCGCCGCCGACGACCGCGACCCTCAACGGGTGTGGACGAGGTCGACCAGGCGGTGGAGGATCTCGGGATCGGTCGCCGGCAGTACGCCGTGGCCCAGGTTGAAGATGTGGCCGGGCACCGTCCCCGCCGTGTCGATGATGTCGTTGGCGGCGCCCGCCACGACCTCCCAGGGCGCCAGGCAGACGACGGGGTCGAGATTGCCCTGGACGGCTTTGCCCGAGCCGATGCGTTGCCGGGCCTGGTCGAGGGGCACCCGCCAGTCAACGCCAACTACGTCGGCGCCGGCTTCCGCCATCAGCCCGAGCAGCTCGCCGGTGCCGACCCCGAAATGGATGCGGGGCACGGCGAGGTCGGCCAAACCGGCCAGGACCTTGGTGGTGGCGGGCAGCACGTGACGGCGGTAGTCGGCGGGACAGAGGGCGCCAGCCCAGCTGTCGAACAGCTGCACCGCGGTGGCGCCCGCCTCGACCTGGGAGCGCAGCGACGCCAACGCGAGATCGGCGAGGCGGTCGGCGAGGGCGGCCCAGGTGGCCGCCTCGGTGTGCATGAGCAGCTTGGTCTTCGTGTAGTCCCGCGATGGGCCGCCCTCGATGAGGTAGCTGGCCACCGTGAACGGCGCCCCCGCGAAGCCGATGAGTGGGACGTCGAGCTCCTTGACCACCATCTTCACCGTCTCGAGGACCCACGGGGTGTCCTGCTCGGCGTCGAGCGGGCGCAGCCGGTCGAGGTCGGCGGCGCCCCGGAAGGGATGCTCGACGATCGGCCCCCGACCGGGCTGGACGTCCACGCCGAAGCCGATGGCGGCCACGGGCACGACGATGTCGGAGTACAAGATGGCGGCGTCGACGCCGTAGCGACGGACCGGCTGCAGCGTGATCTCGGCGGCCAACTCGGGTTGGCGGAGGGCGTCGAGGATGCTTCCCGTGCCCCGCAGGGCGCGGTACTCGGGGAGCGAACGCCCGGCCTGGCGCATGAACCACACCGGCCGGTGCTCGGCCGGCCGGCACCAGCACGCGTCGAGGAACGCCGAGCGGGGGGCAGCCACGGCGCCACGGTACCGCCCCGCCCGCTCCTGTAAGTTTGATCGCTCATGGCGGTTCGCAAGGTCAAGGTCAAGGGCTTCGGAGTCACCGTGGAGGTGCCCGAGCGGGTGGCGGCGCCGGTGCGCCGCGTCGTGCGCCGCTGTCTCCCCGGCCGCCGTGACGCCGGCGACAGGGCGGCGCCGGTGGGCGAACCGGGTGCCCCGTTGGTCAAGCCCACCCCGCCGCTGCACCTGGTGGCGCGCGATGCCGGCCTGGCGGTCAAGTTCATCACCGACCGCCCCGACGTGCGCGCCGCCCAGTTCGACGGTGCCCAGCCGCCGGTCGTGGAGGACGACGACAGCGCCGAGGGGCTGGCCCGGCGCGTCGCAGCGCATCCCTGGTACCACACGATCGAGCTGCCCATGGGTGTCGTCACGCCGGGCGCGTACGACCACCGTCCCGTCCTGCCGATCTACGGCATCCCGAAGAACCTGGAGGGCAAGCGGGTGCTCGACGTGGCCAGCGCCGACGGGTTCTGGGCCTTCGAGTTCGAAAAGCGAGGCGCCGAGGTCACCTCGATCGACATCGAGGACACGTCGGAGTGCGACATCCCCTGGGCCGTGCGGCGCCTCACGACCAAAGAGGAGCTGGCCGATCCGCTGGGTGAAGGCTTCGCCCTGGCCCACCGCCTCCTTGGGTCCAAGGTCAAGCGCCTCACCGGCACCGTGTACGACCTCGATCCCGACCGGCTGGGCAAGTTCGACCTGGTGCATTCCGGTGACCTGCTGGTCCATCTGCAGAACCCGCCCCGGGCCCTGGAAAACATCCGGGCCGTCACCGCCGGGGAGGCTCTCCTGGTCGAGGTGTTCGACCCTACGCTGAGCGCCGAGCGGACCGGTGAACCCCGGCTGGTGCGTTACCTGGGCGGCTGGGAAATGTCGGCCTGGTGGCTACCGGGCCTCGACGCCCTCGTGCAGATGGTGATCGACGCCGGATTCTCCGACGTCGAGGTGGTCAACATCTACAACCTTCCCTACCGGGGGGATTTCAGCGGCCCGTGGCGAGCGGTGATGCGGGCTCGTCCCTAGCCGCCTTCTCCTGCGCAAGCGGGTGGCGGGGATTGAATCTGGCCAGGCCGAGGAGTCGTTGCGCCCTGGTGCGGCGAGCCTCGTCGCTGCCGGCGCGGCTCTTCCAGCCCAGCCACGCCTTGGCGCCTCGTGCCAGCAGGACGGCGCGCCCGGCGGTAGTGGCGATCTCGGCGCGCAGGCGGCCCTCGTGCTTGGCCAGGTAGAGGTAGCGGCTGCGCCGGCCCTGGAGGTAGGTGAACTCGATCAGGGCAGGCTTGAAGACGCTGGCGTGGCCGATGTGGAGCACGGCCGCGTCGGGGCAGACCGCCAGCCCCCAGCCGGCGTCGGCCAGGCGGCGGCTCAGGTCGCTGTCTTCGTAGAAGAGGAAGAAGCGCTCGTCGAAGCCGCCGACCTCCTCGATGGCGCTCAGTCGCAGGAGGAGGCAGCAGCCCTGGAGGTAACCGGTGTCGGGATGGTCCTCGGCGAACTCGTACTGGTCCCGCCAGTCGCTGACGAGCGCCCTGGCGATGGTCGGGTAAGCGAGGCGGCTGGCCGGTTCGCGCCCCTCTTGGTCCACGATCCTCGGAACCACGGCGGCTCGCCTGGGGTCGGTGTCGAGGGCCCGGACCAGGCGGGTGACCGCTTCGGGCTCAAGCACGGTGTCGTCGTTGAGGATCAGGGCGTAGCGGGCGCTGCGGTCCTTGAGCAGCGCGTTCAGGACCTGGTTGTGGTTGGCGCCGAATCCAAGGCGGCGGGTGTTGGCGATGACGGTGGTGGCGGGGAAGTCCGCGGCCAGCATCTCCAGGCTGCCGTCGTTGGAGACGTTGTCGATGACCGTGGCCTGCCAGGTGATCCCGTGGCAGGCGGCGGGCAGCGACCGCAGGCAGTTGGCGACGAGGTCCCGGTTCTCGTGGTCGACGATCGAGATGTGGACGTCGGTGCTCACGCGGGGAACGTTTATGCGAAGGCGTGGACGATCAGGCTGATGCGCTCTACCAACTCCGCGTCCTTCCACGCCTGATCGTGGTAGTCGGTGATCTTCTCGCTCATGTTGTCGACGTGGTCGAAGCCCGAGTCGATCAGGACGTGGCGGAGCATGTCGAAGTCGTAGACCACGTGGTGGCGCTCGAGGTCCTCGGCCCCTTGTCCCGTTTGCGTGGGGTCGCCGGTGGTGCCGAAGATCGGGACGAGCAGCTTCCACTTGTCCTGCGGCGCGGCCTCGAGGTAGGCGGGGAAGACCGTGGACGCGTCGGGCACGTGGATCTCGGCAAAGCCCCCGGGCGCCAGGACCCGTCGCCACTCCCGCAGCGTCCGCTCGATCCAGGTCGGATGCACGTGCTCGAGGATGTGCACGGCCAGCAGCTCGTGCACCGACTGGTCGGGGAACGGTAGGCGCCACGCGGGCGCCACGTACTCGAGGTGCCGGGAGCTGCGGTTGGCATCGACGTGGACGTAGCCGGGGGTGGGCAGCGGGCCGCAGCCGATCTCGATACGCAACGGGGTAACGGGGCCGCCGTCGAGGTCCATGCGCTGGCGAAGGTGGGCGGGAAGGATCTCGATCCAGCGGGCCCGGCCCTCGGTCATGGCCCGGCGCAGGGGGACGAGGGGATAGGTCCGGGCGAGGACGTTCAGCCGGTGGCGCACCTCGGTGGCGGAGGCCTTCATGCCCCTGCTCATGCTCATCGGGTCCTCCTGGTCAGGGGGCAGCGCGATTTCCGCGGTGTACACAGCGGAAATCGCGCTACCCCCCGCACGATTCCCGTCAACGCTCTCGTCGCCAGTACACGCCGGTCCAGTCGACCCGCTCGATGGGCTCGGTGATCCCGTGCTCCCGGCGGTAGTCGTCGACGGCCTGCTTGCAGGCCGGGATGGCGCCGTAGTCGTCGATGATGGCGAAGCCCCCGACCGCCAGCTTGGGGTACAGCGGGTTCAAGATGTCCATCGTCGAGCCGTACATGTCGCCGTCGGCCCGCAACACTGCCAGCTGCTCAATGGGGGCTTGGGGCAGCGTGTCGTTGAACCAGCCCGGTAGGAACCGCACCTGGTCGTCGAGCATGTGGTAGCGGTCGAAGTTCGCCTTGACCTGGTCGAGTGAGACAGCCAGCGTGGCCTGGGTCCAATGCAGGTCGTCCTTGTCGGCGCTGTACTTCGGATCCGGCCTGGGGAGGCCCTGGAACGAGTCCGCCACCCACACGACCCGGTCGCGCTCGCCGAGCGCCGCCAAGGCGGCCCGCATGAAGATGGAAGCCCCCCCTCGCCACACCCCGGCCTCGAGGACGTCACCGGGCACGCCGTCGGCGACGACCCGCTCGATGCAGTCCTGAAGGTTGTCGAGGCGGCGCATCCCGATCATGGTCTCCGCGTTGCGGGGCCAGTCCAAGCCCTCGTCGCGCAACTCCGACCGGAATGGGCTCCGGCGGAACACGACCCAGTCATGGCTCGCCAGCATCCGCTCGACATGGGGCCAGATGCGCTTGCGCCACTCGGGGAGAGGCGCCACCGCGGTGAGGTCCTCCTCGAGGCCGTAGCGCGTGAGGCAGCGCTTCAGGAGATCGAGATAGAGGGCAGCGGGAGTGGCCTCCCGTGCCGGCGGGACGCGGCACCGGCGGCACCGGCGGCACCGGCGCGATGCTGGCCGTTGGCCGCTTGGGATTCCGACATCGGTTTGCATGGTAGCCGTCGTTCTCACCGGATCCTGGCTGGCAGGAGGGGTGCGCGGCCCCTGGTGTACCCTTCTGCCGCCATGGCTGAGCAGGAGCCGCACGTCGGGATCAGCGGTGCCGGGAGCGATCACGCGGCGGCGGGTACCTCACCTCCACCTCCCACGCCGCCGTTCCGACTCGGCTTCCGCCCGGCCCTCGACGGCATCCGCGGGGTGGCCATCGTGCTGGTGGTCTGCGTCCACGCCACCTATCTCCTGGTGCCCAAATATGCCGGCCGGTTCGTGCCCGGCGGCTTCATCGCCCTCGACGTCTTCTTCGTGCTGAGCGGATTTCTCATCACGTCGCTGCTGGTCGAGGAGCGGGCGAAGCGGGGCCGGGTGTCGATGAGGGGCTTCTACCGGCGCCGGGCTCTGCGCCTGTTTCCGGTGCTGTGGACCGTCATGGCGGTGCAGCTGATCTACACCCTGATCGTGCACGACCCCCTCGGCAAGGAGCTGAAAGGCCTGGCCGCCATCGCGCTGTACTTCGGCAACTTCTCGTGGAAGTTCCACGCGGTCATCCCCGACACGCTCGGCCAGGCCTGGAGCCTGGCGGTCGAGGAACAGTTCTATCTGGTGTGGCCCGCCATGCTCGTGCTCCTTCTGCATTTACGCAACCGCCGGTTGACGATCTCGGTCATGGTCGGGCTCATGGTCGTTGCCGTGGTCAGCCGCTTCCTCCTCTTCAATGCCGGGGTCAACTGGCTCCTCGTGTACGTGCAAACCGAGACCCGCCTCGACGCCCTCATGATGGGCTCCCTGCTCGCCTACCTCCTCCACAACGGCTACCGACTGCCCCGGCGCACCACCGCCTACGGCTGGCTCGCAGCCGCGTTCCTCATCCTGGTCGTGGTCACGAGCCACCGTGAGGACGCCTGGCTGTTCGATGGCGGTTTCACCCTCGTGGCGGTCGCAGCCGCCTTCGTCATTTGCGCCATCCTCGACTCCGACCACGGCATGGGGCGGATGCTGGCGTGGGCTCCGGTGCAGCTCGTCGGCCGGATGTCGTATTCGATCTATTTGTGGCACGTGCTGATCTTTCTGGGTCTCATCCGGGCGTGGCCCGCCAGTTCGGGCATCGAACGGGTGGTGGTCGGCTTCACCCTGACCGCCATCGTCAGCACCCTGTCGCACTACATCGTCGAGAAGCCGTTCCTGCGGCGCAAGGACCAGGGCCGGCGCCGGGGGACCACGCCCGCTCCGGCTGTTGGTCCCGCCGGGGCGTCGGCGCATCCGGTCACCCCCGCTGCCGCCGACGTCAGCCCGCCGGCGGTGAGCCAGCCTGCGGTGAGCCCGTCTGCGGTCAGCCAATCTGCGGTCGGCCAATCTGCGGTCGGCCAATCTGCGGTCGGCCAGGCGAAGGTGATCCCGGCCGGTCCTACGGGCTAGGTGGTGCCGTGACCCTGCGGTAGCTCGATGGGAAGCTCCACCGGCAGCTCGGCGGGCCGCGGTGAGTGCTCGAACCGGCTCCAGCTGTGGTTGGTCCGTTCCTCGCCGTCGACGGTGATGTTGGCCTCGAGGTCGGCGGGGCCTGCCACCCCGTGGAGGGGCGGCACGAAGAACGACGGGCCTTGGGGATCGCTGAGCAGGACATGGCTCTCGCTGCTCGTGATGTCGATGCTGAGATGGAAGGTGCCGCCGCCGCCCAGCCGGGGCTGGAATCGCACCCGGATCATCGCCTCCTCGCCGGCGCTGTACGTGCGCCACTTGTCCCCGATCGGTGTCTGCATGGCGTAGGCGAGTGTGCCTTCTTCGTTCATCACCCGGAAAATGATCCCGGGTCCCACGACCGCTTCGGTGAAGCGGACACCGACCTCGTAGGTCAGGATCTGGCCCTGCTGCACGTCGTCGACCGCGGCGCCGGCGGCGCTCAGCAGTGTTCGGCCGAGGATCACGACCGGCGCGTCCGGCTGGCCCTCGTCGGGGCTCGCCAACAGCTGGTGGAAGCGCGCAATGGCGAGCTCCGTCGGCCCGTCGTAGTCCAGCCGCCCCCGGTGCACGACCACCGTGCGAGGGCACAGCAGGTGTACGGCGTGGAGGTGATGGCTCACGAACACGATGGTCGTCCCCGCCCGTTGCAACTCCCGCATGCGGTCCAGGCACCGGAGTTGGAACGCGATGTCGCCGACCGCCAGCACCTCGTCGACGATCAGGATGTCGGGAGCGACGTGGATGGCGACGGAAAACCCGAGACGCATGTACATGCCGCTGGAATAGAACTTGACCGGGGTGTCGATGAAGTCGGCCAGATCGGCGAAGGCCACGATCTCGTCGAAGCGGGCCTTGATCTGGGCCTTGGTGAGCCCGAGCAGCATGCCGTTGACCAGGACATTCTCCCGCCCTGTCATCTCGCTGTGGAAGCCGACGCCCACGCTGAGGAGGGGCGCGATCCGGCCGCGGATCATGATGGTGCCGGTAGTCGGTTGGCTGACGCCTGCGATCAGGCGCAGAAGTGTCGATTTGCCCGCTCCGTTGCGCCCGATGATGCCGACCGTCTCGCCGCGCTCGATCTGCAGGCTTATGTCGCGCAGCGCCCACAGCTCGCTGCGGTTGGGGGGCCCGAAGGGGACCAGCGATCGCAGCAGGCTGCGCTCGCGTAGCTGCCAGTACCGCTTGTTGACCTGGTCCAGTTTGATGACCGGCGTCGTCGGAGGAGTGTCGGTCACAGGAGGTCGACGAAGAGCCGATCGTGGCGGCGCTGCAGCGAGACCGCCATCAGTCCGAGCATGACCGTGGCTCCGATGGACACCGCCAGGGCCCGGCTCGACGGTGCCGGCGAGCCGACCGCCCCTGTCTGGAACAGCCCCACGATGCCGGTAAGGGGATTGAAGTCGAGCCAGCGACCGGACGATCCAAGGGCGCTGGCGGGGTAAACGATCGGTGTCAGGTAGAGCCACACCAGCACGACCGCGGCCACCATGAACTTGAGGTCACGGAAGTAGACGTACAGGGCGGCCACGACCAGCCCGACGGCGGCCGCGAACGCCGCCGCCAGCGCGGCCCCCGGGATCAGGAGGAGAAGCCGGAACGTCGGGGTCACTCCGATCACCGGGAGCTCGATGAGAAGGATCATTGTCGACGTCGCCAGCAGGATCAGGTTGGCGCACGGCGGAACCAGCGCCAGGATGGCGCGGGGGAACCACACCTTGTCCGTCAGGCCGGCGGCGTCGACGATCGAGGTGGTGGACGCGCTGATCGAGGTGGAGACGAAGACCCACGGCACCATCCCGGCCAGCACGAAACCGGCGTAGCTGAAGTGGTGCCCTGACCCGAAACTCCCCACCCGCGAGAAGATGAACACCATCACGACGGACTGCAGGAGAGGGAGCGCGACCGACCAGATCACGCCGAGGGTCGCCCGCTTGTAGCGGACCTGGAAGTCCTTGCGGGCCAGCGCCACCAGCACGCCCCGGAAGCGCCACAGGCCGTTCAGCCAGTCGCGGAGGGGGACCGGGCGGTGGTCGAGGGCGAGGACGGGAGTGCCCCCTCCCGCCGGCTGATCGCCTGATCCGGTGGCGATGGTCGAGGTGGCGGCGAGCGGGCGGGAGCGTTTCACGAGGGGCGTCCGATGAACCGGTGGCGTTTGAGCCTAGACCGGGCGTGATCTTGCGCGGGGTAGGGGGTGTCGCCAATAGTCGACGTTCCCCTCTATGGCCCACCCGGAACTGGCGGCTGAGCAGGCCCACGTCGATCACGCATACGAGCAGCTGGAGGCGATGCGCGCGAACGCTCTGGCCATGCTGCGCGCCGCGTTCGGGGAACGGGGCGGCACGTTCCAGGCCATCACCGAGCGCGATATCCGGGTGCGCACAAGTCTGAACCGTCTCGAGCAGCTGCAGCTGGGCCGGGAGTCGTTGGTGTTCGGCCGCATCGACCGCGCCGACCCCACCGCCGCCTCCGGCCCCGCCGCGCCGGCTGGCGCCGGCGGTCCGGCTGGGGCTACTGCCGAGTTGGGGACGGCGGCACGGGCGGGGCCCTCGGAGCCGGCGACTGAGGCGTTCCACATCGGACGCCTGGCCGTGGCCGACGATCACCAGGAGCCGCTCGTGGTGGATTGGCGGGCTCCGGTCGCCGAGCCGTTCTACCGGGCGACCGGGGCCCAGCCCATGGGCCTCACGCGGCGCCGCCACTTCCTGACCGAAGGGCGCCGGGTGCTCGACTTAGAAGACGAGCTGTTCGGCGACGGCGCCCTCGGGGGCGACGGCCACGCCGGCGACGAGGCTTTCGGCGGCCGGGGACTCGGCGCCGGCCTGTCGGGCTCGGGGGCCCTCCTCTCCGCTCTCGAGCGGTCCCGCACCGGGCGCATGCGCGACATCGTGGCGACCGTCCAGCGGGAGCAGGACGAGATCATCCGCAGCCCGCTGAGCGGCGTGCTCGTCGTGCAGGGAGGACCAGGCACCGGCAAGACGGCGGTCGCCCTGCACCGCGCCGCCTACCTGCTGTACACCTACCGCTTTCCGCTGGAAAGCCAAGGGGTGCTGGTTGTCGGTCCCAACCCGTTGTTCCTCCGCTACATCGAGCACGTCCTGCCTTCGCTCGGCGAGACCGGCGTCGAGATGTCGACCGTCGGCCGGCTCTACGGACCTTCGGTCGCGACAGGGGTCGACGATCGGGCGACGGCCGCCTTGAAGGGCGACCCTCGCATGGCCCGATTCCTGGCCCGGGCCGTGGTTTCGCGCGAGCGGCCATTGCGCCGCCCGGTGGAAGTGCCATTCGGCGCCGTCGTGCTCACCATCACGGCGGCCGCATCTGCCGAGATCGTCAACGGGGCCCGTCGCCGGGCCGGTACCCACAACTCCCGGCGTCGCGTCGCGGAACAGCTCTTGTGGCGGTACCTCCACGCCCGCCTCCTCGAGGCCCGGGCCCGGCCAGTCCCGCAGCGCTGGTCGACGGCGACGGCCCCCGACCACGTCGATGAGGCAGACGACGACGACGGCGACGAAGACCTCGATATGGGCGAGGCGCCGAACGACGTCACGCCCGCGGAGCTGGGCGACGAACTGCGCCGCCTTCCCGCCGTCGCCGAGGCGCTCGATCGCATGTGGCCGGTCCTCACCCCGCAGGAGCTGCTGCGCGACCTTTATGGGGCCGCGCCGCTCATCGAGCTGGCGGGGCGGGGGCTCCTGTCCGAACAGGAGCAGGCCCTGCTCTTGCGGCCCCGGTCCGAATCGATCGACGCCGTCGCCTGGACCGACTCGGACCTGGCCCTGCTCGACGAGAGCCGGGCGCTGCTCGGCAGCGCAAAGCGGCAGCCGAGCGAGGACGACTCCCCGCGTGCCTACGGCCACATCGTCGTCGACGAGGCCCAGGACCTGACCCCCATGCAATGGCGGATGCTCGGCCGGCGCAGCCTGTCATCGTCGATGACGATCGTGGGCGACATCGCCCAGGCGACCGGCCCCTGGGCCCCCAGTTCCTGGTCGGCCGCCCTCGAGCACCTCTCGACTCGTCGCGATTCTCGCGTCGTGGAGCTCACCGTCAACTACCGGACGCCGAGCGAGATCATGGATCTGGCCAGCCGGGTCCTTACCGCCGCCGCGCCGGAAATGACGGCGCCGCAGTCCGTGCGCTCGACGGGAGTGCACCCCACGATCGTTGCAATCGCCGCCGAGGACCTGCCACCGGCGGTCGCCGCCGCGGTCGTCGCCGAGGCCGCAGACCTGGCGCAGGAATCGGCATCGGGAGGGACGATCGGCGTCATCTGCGCCCCCTCCATGGTCGCCTCCCTCGGGCTCGCGCTGGGCGAGGCCAAGGTGGGCTTCGGCAGCCTCGAGGCTGGGGCCCTGGACGACATCGTGACCCTTGTCACTGTCGGGGCGGTGAAAGGGTTGGAGTTCGATTCGGTCGTCGTGGTCGAGCCCGCCCGTATCGTTGCCGAGTCGGCCCAGGGCCTCCGGGCGCTGTACGTGGCGCTGACCCGGGCCACCCGCCGCCTGATGATCCTGCACGCGGAGCCGCTGCCCCCGTCGCTGCTCTCCTAGAAAGGGTCACTCGGCAGCGCTGGGCCGAATTGAGTGGCGTGGCGCCATGCCGCCGGCGGGAAAGGCCACCCGGGACCTACAAGAGGCGGCGCAGGATCCGGTCTTTCAGGCGGTTGTACGGGGGATAGGAGAACCAGGGATCGAACCACGTAGCCCGGTCCAGCACGCCCTTTTGATGGCTGAAGGTCTGAAAGCCGTACTCGCCGTGGTAGGCGCCCATCCCGCTGTCGCCGACGCCGCCGAAGGGAAGACCGGGAGTCGCGATCTGCAGCACCGTTCCGTTGACGCAGACGCCACCCGACGACGTCGCCTCGATCGTCCGCTCGGCGACTGCCGACCGGGAGGTGAAAATGTACAGGGCCAGGGGCTTCGGGTGGGCGTTGACCGTCGCGATGGCCTCGTCGACGTCATCGACGGCCAGCACGGGGAGGATGGGACCGAAGATCTCGTCGGCCATCATGGCCTCGTCCCACGACGCGTCGCGCACGATGGTGGGGGCCAGGTAGCGATCGGCGGCCTCGATATGGCCGCCGGTCACGATCCGGCCGGGATCGACGTCGTGGAGCAGGGCGCCGAGGCGCTGGAGGTGGCGGTCGTTGACGATGCGGGCATAGTCCGGGCTCTGCCGGGGGTCATCGCCGTAGAAGCCCTTGACGGCATCGGTCAGCTTGGCCAGCAATGGTTTCTCGACGTCGCGGTGCACGAGGACGTAGTCCGGGGCCAGGCAGGTCTGGCCGGCGTTCAGGAACTTGCCCCAGGCGATGCGGCGAGCGGCCACGTCGAGGTCGGCCTCACGGTCCACGATCACGGGGCTCTTGCCGCCGAGCTCGAGGGTCACCGGGGTCAGGTGCTTGGCAGCGGCCTCCAGCACGATGCGCCCGACCCGGCCGTTGCCGGTGTAGAAGATGTGGTCCCACCGCTCGGCCAGCAGGCCGGTCGTCTCCTCGGGGCCCCCTTCGACGATGGCCACCGCGCCCTCGTCCAGATAGAGCGGGACCAGGCGGGCCATCAATGCCGACGTGGCGGGAGCCAGTTCCGAGGGCTTGCCGATCACCGCGTTGCCGGCCGCGATGGCCGCCGCCATAGGGAGCAGGAGGAGGTGGATGGGGTAGTTCCAAGGCGCGATAACCAGCACCACACCGAGGGGCTCAGGCACGACCCGCGCCCGGCCCACGCCCAGCCGTAGCGGTACGTGCACCGGCCGGGACTGGGCCCAGCTGCTCAGGTTGTCGTGCAGGGCGTTGATCTCGGCGTTGATAGCCCCCATGTCGGTGGCCCAACCTTCGGCTGGTGGCTTGCGCAGGTCGGCGGCCAGCGCCGCCAGCCACTCCGCCTCGCGCTCGGTGAGCATGCGCTGGAGTTGGCGCAGCTGGGCCCGCCGCCACGGCAGTGGCCGGGTCAGGCCGCTGTCGTAGCCGCGGCGGAGATGCTTGGCTACCTCGGCGGGCGTCATCGGTTCGGGCATCGACTCGGGCATCGCTTTTCACCCTATGCCCGGTACCCACGTGGCGAGGCACGATGGGGCGGTGAGTGCCTCCCGCCCCTTTTCCCCCGACGACCTGGCCCCCGACCCGGTGGCGCAGTTCCGGCGCTGGTTCGACGACGCCCTGGCCGCAGCTGTTCCCGAGCCCGAGGCCATGAACGTAGCAACGATCGGCGATGACGGGGGACCGAACTCGCGCATGGTCCTTCTCAAGCAGTTCGACGAGCGGGGCTTCGTCTTTTTCACCAACTACGACAGCCAGAAGGGCCGGGAGGCGGCGGCGCGTCCCGCCGCCGCGTTGACGTGGCGGTGGTTTCCCCTCGAGCGCCAGGTGCGGGCCCGGGGCCGAGCCGAGCGGGTGAGCGCCGAAGAGTCCGACGCCTACTTCGCGACCCGCCCTCGGGGCGCCCAGATCGGTGCCTGGGCGTCGCCGCAGAGCCAGGTGCTGGCCGATCGCCAGGAGCTGGAGGCGCGGGTCGCCGAGGTGACGGCCCGATTCCGCGACGGTCCCATTCCCCGCCCGCAATGGTGGGGCGGCATCCGCGTCGTTCCCGCCAGCGTCGAGTTCTGGCAGGGACGGGAGAGCCGGCTCCATGACCGCCTGCGATACCGCCGCGATCAACCGGCCGAAGAATGGCAGGTTGAACGCCTGGCGCCCTAGCAGGAGTAGAACAGAGGCATGGCCGCCGATTCCGATCCCCTTGAAGTGGACCTCGACACCTTTGCCGGCGCCGTCGGCGCAGGCGCGGTGGTCCTTGACGTTCGCAACCCCGACGAGTAC
The DNA here is from genome assembly GCA_963851105.1 of uncultured Actinomycetota bacterium. Lineage (GTDB taxonomy): Bacteria > Actinomycetota > Acidimicrobiia > Acidimicrobiales > Palsa-688 > DATARN01. The sequence continues at coordinate 525,104 of CAWKNP010000008.1, read as the reverse complement.
GAGTCAGGTCATGTCGGCGGGGCGGTACTGATTCCGCTCGGCGAGTTGGGCCAACGCCAGGACGAGATCCCCGACGGCGATCCGATCTACGTGATCTGCGCCATGGGGGGCCGCAGCCTGCAGGCCACCAAGGCCTTGGTCGACGCCGGCTACCGGGCGGTATCGGTCAGTGGCGGCACCAAAGGCTGGATCGAGCGCGGGCACCCAGTCACGACGGGAAACGAACCCTAGGTCACACTCCTGCAGCAATTGACGCATCGTGGACCCGAACCGGCGACGCCTCGGATGGGGGCGCTCAATGAGCGCCGCTGATGTGGGTCTGCCGGCTTGGCGACACCAGGGCCTCGCCGATCGCCTGCAGGCTGCCGGTCATCTGACGAAGCTGCTTGCGGTCCAAGGGCTCGAAAAGAAGTCGCCGTATACCCGCGATATGGGTCGGCGCGGCCGAGGCCAGCAGGGCCCGTCCTTTCGGCGTCAAGACCGCCAGCATCCCCCGGCGATCCGAGAGGCATGCCTGGCGTTCGACCAGCCCGTCGCGCACCATGCCGTCGAGGCGGCGCGTCAGGCCGCTCGGTGAAACGACAAGGCGCTCGGCCAATTCCGCCATCCTCAGGCAGGTCCCGTCAACCTCGGACAGATGGACGAGAACCTCGTAGTCCTGGAGGGAGATGTCGTGGGCGGCGTGCAATTCGGCGTCGAGGCGGCTGAGCAAACGGGCATGGACCGACAGCAGTGTCCGCCATGTCGCCCGCTCCTCCTCCGAGAGCCAGACCTCGGTCTCGGTCGCACTGCTTCCTCGCGACGTCGCGGGCGGGGCCACGGACCCGACGATAGTGGTGACTTCGTCGACCACCATTCTCGGATACCGATCTTTATCCGATCGGACGTTTCCGCATCCGAAGGGAATGTCGACGGAACGATCAGGCGATGTGTTCGCCTTCTTCGCTCCTGCCCTCTTCCATCAGATCCTCCTCGAGGGCTTCCCGCGACGTGATGGGATCAACCTCCTCATGGGCCGCTTGGTGCTCGACCTCGGCCTCGCTCTCGGCCTCGCGGTCCTTGTGATCCGGCATCGCGCCCTCCTCGTTCACTGCTTTTAGTGCCTTCTTAGCACGATCAATGTCTTTGGTGTCTATACACCAGGCAAAGTGTCAGGTACACTGCCGTCCAAGAAGACGGTCGAACGCGCGGTGTCGGCGCTCGGCGGCCAAGACACCGCCACGCCGGCGGGCGGCGCATGGGAAGGACGATACTGCCAAGGTGCCCACCAACCACGCGGCGCAGCCTGAAGAGGATCTGGTTCGCCTCTATCTGAATGACATAGGGAAGCACGCGCTGCTGACGAAGGACGACGAGGCGCGTCTGGCGCAGGCGATCGAAGCCGGACGCGAGGCGCGAGCCGAACTGGCCGCCGCCAAAACCGTGACCGCACCCCGCAAGCGAGAGCTGCGTCGGGTGATCCGCCTGGGCGACGACGCGGCGGAAACCTTCGTCAAGGCCAACCTGCGCCTGGTTGTTTCCATCGCCAAGAAGTACCAGGCGGCGGAGCTGCCCCTGCTCGATCTGGTGCAAGAAGGCAACCTCGGCCTCATGCATGCCGTCGAGAAGTTCGACTGGCGCAAGGGCTTCAAGTTCTCGACCTATGCCACCTGGTGGATCCGCCAGGCGATCACCCGCGGCATCGCCAACACCGGTCGCACGGTGCGACTCCCGGTGCACGCCGGTGACCTGTTGACCCGCGTGACCAAGGCCCGCGGCCGCCTCGAGGGACAGCTCGGTCGCCGCCCGACGATCGGCGAGCTGGCGGCCGATCTGGAGCTGGAAGAGGAGAAGGTCACCGAGATCCTTCGCCACGCCGCCGAGCCCCTGTCGCTGTCCGAACCGTTACGCGAAGATGGCGACGCCGAGTTGGGCGACGTGGTCGAAGACCGTTCCGCCGTCTCCCCCTTCGACGCCGCCGCGGCATCATTGCTCTCGGGCGAGGTGGCCAAGATGCTGGTCGCCCTCGACGAGCGCGAGCGGGAGATCCTGCGACTGCGCTTCGGCCTGGACCGCGGCGAGCCCCGGACCCTCGACGAAGTGGGCGAGCATTTCAGCCTGACCCGCGAGCGCATCCGCCAGATCGAGGCTCGCGCCATGTCGAAGCTGCGCCACCCGTCCACCGACCGGGGCGCCCGGGAGCTGTTGACGGGCTGAGCTCGGCGGTGGACACCACCGAGATCACCGTTGACACCCGGCGCCGGCAACTCGCCGATCTGACCGAGGCCGCAACCGATTTCTGCCGGGGCCGGGGCGACGGGTTGCTTTCGGTCTTCGCCCCCCACGCCACGGCCGGCGTCGCCTTGATGGAGCTCGGCTCGGGCTCCGAAAGCGACCTCGGTGACCTGCTCGGCCGGCTCCTGCCCCGCGACGACCGCTACCGGCACCGTCATGGGTCGCCGGGCCACGGTGCCGACCACTTGCTGCCGGTGCTGATCAGCCCGTCAATGGTCGTCCCCGTCGTCGCAGGCCGCCCTCAACTAGGGACGTGGCAGTCGATCGTGCTTGTCGACCTGAACGCGGACAACCCCACCCGCCGGGTCCTGCTGAGCTTCCTCGCCGGGTAAGGGCCGGGAAAAGGGGCTTACCGCCAGAAGCGTCGCACCGGGGGGCCCGCCGTCTGCGCGTCACCGTCGAGCGCGGTGCGCAGCCGGGCCACGGCGGCGGCGATCATGGCGGGCTGGCCGCCGTCGAGGGCGGCGGCGAGCGCCTCCAGTTGGTCGACCCATCGGCTACCGGCCACCACCGACGCAATGTCGCCGGCCAGCAACCGGGCGGCGGCGGCGATCGCCTGGATGTTGTCCGGATCGGACGGATCCCCAAGCCGGTCGATGGCGGCCAGCAGCTGTTCCAGGCGGGGTCGATAGGCGGCCTCGCTGACCATGACCGGGACGGTCACGGCTTCGAATCGGGTGCGGGTGCTTCCCGGCCGTGGCGGCTGCGGCACTACCTGGGCGGTCGGGATCATCGCTCGTATGGGGGGCAGCGAGGCGGGGGGCACCGGCGGGGTAGGCGGTGGCGGGGGCCCTCCCGCGTACACCGCGCCCATGGGCGCCGCCATCATGGCGACAGGTGCGCCCGCCCACGCTTTCCAGCCGGCGGGCATCTCCACCGGCTGGACGATCTGCTGGCGGGATCGTTCCACCACGTCGCCGGAATCGTCGATCGCCACCCAGGCGGTGAACCGGCACAGGACGCGATGGCGCCGCGACACCGCCACGATGCGCGCCGCCAGGTCGTCGCGTTCGGCGCCGAGGAGCACCGGCCCGGCGGCGTAGCGATCCTCCAGGTCGCGGAGGTGGGCGCGAGCCCAAATGGCCTCTGCCGCGGGCGCTGGGGCCACCGTGACCGGGCAGGTATGGGCCACTCCGTCGTGGCCGCGGAGGGTCACCTGGCCCCCCGGGCGGCCCCGGTAGCGCGCGCTGACCACGAGGGCGACGCCGAGATAGAGGTCAGGGGGGCGAGCCGGCACCACGGAGGCGCGGGCGACGGTCATCGCGTCGCAAGTAAGGGCCACGGCCTCGACCAACGGTTGTCCGATGCGGCGCTGCAGGTCGCTCAGGACGTCGTCGAGGCGGTCCTCGGACTCGACGAGATCGCAGCGGCCGCCCGTGGCCGCGGCCAGCCGGCGCAAGAGGCCGGCGTTGACCGCTCGGTCGATCCCTACGCAGAACATACGCCCGCCGCCGGCAGTGGCGAGGCGGACCAGCTCGTCTTCGTTGCCGACCTGGCCGTCGGTGACCACGATGGTGGCGCGGGCCCGCTCGCAGTCGCCGCTGGGGGGCGCCTGGAGCATCGTCGCCGCCGTCGCCAGTGCCGCGGTCAACTCGGTGCCGCCCCGGGCTTCGAGGCGGCTCAGCCATTCCACCGCCCGGTAGCGGTTGCGATCGGACGCGGCAACCAACGAGTCGATGGCGAAACCCGGAGGCCGTTCGATGGCATGGTCGAACGCCAGGACGCCGAAGCGGTCGGCGCTGGTGAGTGAGTCCACGATGCGCGCCGCTGCCCGGCGGGCCGCCACCATCTTCCAGCCGCCCATGCTGCCCGAGCGATCCACAACCAGCACCACGTCGCGAGCCACACTCGCCGCCACTCCCGCCGGGGGCAACATGGTGACGACGAGGGTGCCGTCGCCCTCGCCGTCACCCAGGCCGTCGCCCTCGCCGTCGATCTCCCCGCCGTCGGGCGTCGCCACCGCGGTCATCTGGCTGCGGTCCCCATCGGCCACGCGGTAGCGCAGGACGAAGTCGCGGTCGAGGCGCTCTCCCGGTCGCAGCTCGACGGTGACCGGCCCGGGGAGCGCGCCGGCCACGGTCACGGCATGCAGGCTCGAGCGCAGATCCGTCACGGTGAGGCCCGCCGGGTCGAGGCGAACCACCACCTTGAGCCGGACCGGGTTGGGCGACCCGGGAAGCAACACCGGCGGCGTGATCCGGGACGCGTCGGGGACCGCGTCAGTGTCGAGGGCTGCCCCTAGCCCGGCGCCGGCGCCGTCGACCGGCTGGCCCGGGATATAGCGGGGCGCCACGACAAGCGGCACCCGGAACGTCGCTTCCCCGAACTCCCAATCCACCGGGCCCGCCAAGGTCAGGGTGATCGTGGCCTCTTCGCCGGCGGCCAGATTGCCGATGCGGGTAGTGAAGACATCGGGGCGGTCTTGTTCCAAGATGGCGGCGCGCTGTCCTGCCGCAAGGGCGGCGTCGTAGGTGTCGCGCGCCGCTTGGCGTTCCTCCAGCACGCCGGTGATGTGACGGGTACCGATGGTCACCTCGAAGCCCGTCACCGCCGCCCGGTCCGGCAGCGGAAAGATATAGGTGGCTTCGACGGGGGAGCGGTGCGGGTTACGGAAGGTCTGGCAGACAACCATGCCCGCCACGAGGGCGGTGATGTCGGCGTCGATAGTCATGGCGACGAGAGGAAGATTGCCTCCGTCGCTGGTCAGGACACCGGTTCCGGTGGATTCTTCGAGGCGTTCGAAATCGGGGAGGAGGTGGAGAGCGGTCATCGGGTTTCCCTTCGTTGCTGGGGGGCGCCGGTGAGGCCGGCGGCGGCGAGGTGGCTGAGGAGGGCGGCGGCGGCGGTGCGGATGGCGCTCACGTCGTGGGCACTAAGTGACCGTTCTGTTGTCAGGAGGAGGGTCGTGTACGCGGTAAGCGGCACCGCCACCATGGGGCGCAGGTCGGACGCCGCGTCGGGTGGGGGGGCTGGTGCGGGTGCGGGTGCCGCGGGCCCGGCTGGCGCCGCCTCGGGTGCGGGTGCGGGCGGGGGCGCCGCTGGGCCGGCCGGTGCCGCCATGCGCCGATTGGCGGGATGCGAACGGGCGCCCGCTGCTGCTGGTGCTGCTGCTGCGGTGACCGGCGACCCGGTACCCGCCATGGCTCCGGACGAGCCGGCGCCCAGGCCTCCGAGCGCGGCCCGCGGTTGCGCATCCGCCACGGCTCCGGGCGGAGGCGGCCCCCCCGTCGCGAAGACGGTGGTGGCGGCCGCGGGCAGGGCCCAGAAGCCCCGTCGCGATCCGGGGACCTCGCCCCCCGCCACCACGCCCTCAGCGCGACCAGAAGCGATGGCTTCGACCGCGGCGGAGGGCAGGCCCGCCAACCGGGCTTGGATGGCGGCCAGCGGCATGCCCGACGCCTGGAGCCGCTTGACCGCCACCGCCTGGGTCACGTGGCGCTCGCCATAGATGGCCTGGCGGTTGCGGACCGTATCGGGCCGGTCCATCAGCCCGATCGTCGTGTAGTAGCGCAACGTCCGGCGGTCGGGAAAGGCACTGACCTGGCCGTTGTCCTGCCGGTCGATGCCGGCGCCCGCCAGCCGGGCCGCGACCGTGTCTACAAGTTCATCGAGGGTGTACTCCACGTAACTGACAGTGACAGAGATTACTGTTATTGTCAAGGAGGCGATGGACGACGTCCTGATCCCCGGCGCAGATGAGGTATTCGACGTTGCGCGTGTGGGAGACGGCGCCCACCTTTTCCCCCTTCAAGTTGTGGATTCCGATCTGGGCCCCCACATAGCGTTTGGAATCGAAGGCGAGAACGCCGACGTGGCCCCGTACCTCGGCCATGGCGACGAGGTCCTCCATCCCGACCCAGCCTTCGTTGCTGCCCGAGATGATCACCGCGCCAGCCCGGACGGTGGCGATGAGACGGGCCAAGGCGTCGGGGGCCTGGCGGCGGTCGTTGAACACGCTCTTGGTCGAGGCGTCGCGTGCGTCGAGACGCTTGCAGGCGATCCCGTAGTGCGCGGGCGCGTCCCAGGCGACGAGTGTCTCCCAGACGTGGTAGTTCGTGAAGTACCGGTGCTGGTTGTACGGCGGGTCGAGGTACGCCACGTCGACTTCTGGCAGGGTGGCGGCGACCACGGTTGCGTCGCCGCGAACGGCGTGGCCCGGGCCGGGAAGCAGGGTCGGGGGCCGGAGGGCAAGCCGGTGGAATGAACGGGACGACCAATTTTTCAGATATGCCATCTGCAGGCCCGTCGTCGAGTCGACCCGGTCGGCGGCCTCGAGCAGCGAGGTCAACAGCACCGCCTCGAGGGGCTGGCCGGCCCAGCCGCGCCGGATCTCGTCGCGGATGGCGTCGATGCGCTCGGCGTTGTGGGGCTGGAAATAGCGGGACTCGCGGCTGAAGGTCGCGGTGGCGTAGCCGGCTGTCCCCGGAAGGCTGTCCAGGTGGGACAGGACCTCGTCGAGCCCCACGCGATCAACATGGTCGGAGTCGGTGCCGATGTAGCAGGCCGCCAGCACTTCGGCGTAGCGGGCCAGGTCGACGGCCCACACCTCGGCGCCCCGGGCCTTCCACTCCTGTGCCACTCGTGTGGTGCCGGTGAACAGGTCGAGCGCGGTGGTGGCCCCGGACCGGGTCAGAAGCTCCCCCAGGATCGGGACGAGGCGGCGTTTCGAGCCGAGATACTTGATCACGCCCCCGCAGTGTGGCGCGCCGTCGGGGGGTAGCGCGATTTCCGCTGCGTACACGACGGAAATCGCGCTACCCCCAGGAGCAGCGCCCGTCAGGCGCCTGCCGCCACCAGGATCAGATCGGTGGCGAAGCCCGCAAACAGGCCAACCAGGATGCCCCACATCAGGATTTCCTTCTGGCGCAGCTTGGCGGCCACGTTCAACAGCTGGATGACGACGTAAAGGATCGAACCGGCGGCCAGGGCGAGGAAGGCGATGAAGATGGCGTTGTTGACGAAGGACTGGCCGACAAGGGTCCCCAGGAACGTCGGGCCGCCCCCGATCAGGCCCATGACGGCGAGGAATCCCCACGAAGGCCGGGTTTCCTGGCCGGCCATCGGGGCGACGATGCCGAAGCCCTCGGTGGCGTTGTGGAGGCCGAAACCGATGATGAGCATGAGTGCCAGGCTGACCTCGCCCTTGGCCGCCGACTGCCCGATGGCCAAGCCTTCCGAGAAGTTGTGCATGCCGATGCCGAGGGCGATCATGAACGCCAGTCGCTCGGCGCTGGAGAGCGTCGTGACCCGCTGCTGCGTCCGGGCCAAGATCCCGGCTCGCCGATTAGCGGGCGCCAGTTCTTGGGCCCGGGCGGCCCCAGGGCCGAAACCGGCGGCCGCCGGGATCTTGGCCGCCGCCGCTCGCTTGGCTGCGGCGGACATGTACCGGTCGTAGTACACGAGGCCGACGAGGCCGATGGCCAGGCCCCCGGCGAAGATGGCGGCGAGCCCGGCGAAATGCAGCCACGACTCGGTCCCCTTTTGAGCCGCCACCATGGAGTCCTCCACGGGCTGCCAGCCATGGGTGAGGACGTCCCAGAGGAGGAACAACAACACCCCGATGGCGCTGGCGTTGAGGAACGCCTGCAGCCGGGGCGCCGGTTTGCGGATCCTTCCCAGGGGCAGTCCAGCGAAGATGGTCAGCCCCGCGATAGCTCCTAGAATCAGGATGTTCCCAGTGGACATAGCGACGACATTCCCCTCAACGTCCGACTGCGCTGCTCGCGCCGGGAGCCGCGATTGCGACCGGCGCTATTGTTAGGTCAACCTAACGTCGTTTGTCAACCCTCGTTAACAATTTTTGTCAATGAAGGTGTCGGAAGCGGGTAGGGAGATCGTCGAGCACCCACGCCGCCACCACCGAAGGGTGCTTGCTGCCGAGGGCGACGATGGCGTAGCGGCCGCTCTTGGTGTTCTGGGCGCCGGTCACACTCCCCGGAGCGTAGGCCCCGTTGAAGGCGAAGACGCAGAGCTCCTGGTCCGGCAGGGTGGACGACGTGGCATTCGCGGGCAGGGCGGCGCGCAGCATCTCGGCGGGTACCCGCCGGACACCGACCAGGCGACCCGTGTCGTGGATGGCGTCACGGGCGGCCGGCAGGGCCCGGAAACATGCGCTGGCCCCAGTCCCCAGGGAATTCCGGGCGCCGGCGCAGCCCACCAGCGCGGCCACGACGGCCGTCGCGACCAGCGCCGCGACCACCCCGGGTCGGTGGGTACCAGGTCTTCTCATGCTGTCCTTTCGGTTTGCAATGTTCCGACCCCGCCGACTGCCCCGCTCCGGCGCCCCTTGGCGCGTCGCAGGTCCCAACCCGAGATCGCCCAGGCGACCCACCCGATGGGAAGCAGCGCCCAGAAACTCAGCAACCGGTAGACCAACACGGCCGCCACGGTGCTCTCCTGGCCGCCGCCATAGGCAACCAGCCCGATGATCAGGCTGCCCTCGACCACGCCGAGGCCACCCGGGGTGATCGGGAGGTTGGCCGCCAGCTGGCCCGCGGCGTAGGCCAGCAGCAGGGCGCGCCAGGGAACCGGCGCCCCGACGGCCATGAACGCGGCAATGAGGCAGCCCACGTCGAGGGACCAGTTGGACAGGGCGAAGAACAGCGACATGGCCCAGTCGGTGCGGCTCGGGGAGATGGCGTTGACTCGCCATATGAACTCCTCGATGAGGGCCTGAGGATCTCCTTCCGGCCGCTTGAAGATCCGTTGGCACAGCCGCAGCGGCCGCACCATGTGGCGGGCGATCCAGTCGCGGCGGCTCCACAGAGCGATGATCACGACCGCCAGGACGAGGAGGCCCAGGATCACCTTGACCAGGTCGAAGCCGCTCCCGGTACCGGAGGCGGCCGCCAGCCCGACCGCCGCCAGGATCACCAGCGCGATGTCGGCGACCGCCGCCGTGCCGATGAGCAGCCACCCGGCCAGGACCTCGTCGGCGCCGCGTTCATGGAACTGGCGGAACGCATAGACACCGCTCCATACCGGGCCCGCGGGCAGCGAGTTCTGGATGGCGTTGCCGGCAAAGGTGATCATGGTCAGCGTCGTCAGCGGGATCGCCACATGGCCGGCCTGGAGGAGGCGCCGCTGCAGGGCGGCGAACGCCACGATCGAGCACAGCTCGACGGCCGCCGCCGCCAGGATCCAGGGCCAGCGGAGGTGGTCGAGGTAGGTGGTGGCGCCCGCCAGCTCGTCGCGTTGGCCGTACACGACGTGGACGGCGAACGCCGCCAGGGCCAAGCTGACAACGAGGCGGACGATCCGCCACGCCTTCTTCCGGCGAGCCGGGCGGGGCGGGCGGGACGGCTGAGGTGGCTGAGGCGGCTGGGGTGTCTGGGCCGTCTGGGGCGTCTGGGGCGGCGACCCTGGCGCCACGGCTGGCGGAGTGGCCTCGGGCGGATGGAGAGGGCAGATGAGACGATGATCGCACTCCTCAGGGCCCAGGGGGGAGAAGGCCGCGATGGCGCTCGGGTACCCGCTCGTAGGCCCGGATGGCGGCCAGCACCCGCTGCTCGCCGGTATGGCGCCCCTCGCCGGCTTCGCGCCTTATCCCCGCGTCGCGGCTCATGCCAGCGGGCAGGGCCAGCGGTCGATCGGGGAGGGCCCACCGGTCCCGATGCGCCTCGATGGCGGTGGCGGCGCGCCGCCACAGGGCTAGGCGGTCGGACTCGCCGGGGGGCGACCCCAGCTGCGCCTCGACGGCCACCGTGGGGCGTATCTCCGCCCCACGACCGAGGGCGGCTTCGCGCCACCGTATGGCCTGCGACAAGGCGGCCCACTGCTGCAATTGGCCACCACCGGCCGGCCGGGTGGCCACGAGCAGCTCCGCCAGTTGGTCACGGGCCGTCGCCAGTTCGGCGAGAGGCCGGGCGACATCCTGGGGATCCATGATGGCGGCGGGAAGACTCGTCCGCGCCCGGTCGAGGCAGTGGTGGCCACCGTCGTGGGCCCGATCGGGCGGCGGAGACGGCATCACTTCGTAGACGCGCTCGGGACGAAGGCGCGAGGCGAAGGCTTCCACTGTGCCGAGGCTGAGGAGAGGGCCATCGTGGCCACCACGTAGGTAGGCGGCGGTGGTGGCGTAGCCATGGGTGAGCGCGATGGGGTCGGGACCGGCCGCCACCGTGACAGGATCGGGCCGCCCTGGCCAGTCGACAGCGGCCCACTGGCCGTGCCGGTCAACGGCGCTGATGCGGCCGACGCTGCCGCCCGGCACCGACCCCAACCGGGGGTCGCGACCGAGCGCCGCCACCTCGTCGCCCGCCTGGAAACTACGCCCCCCGATGGCGGCAACCGGCCCCCGCAGCACTCCGCGGCGGGCGAGCACCTCACGGGCGCGGCCGTTCAGATGCTCCGCCTCATCCGGCCCGAGGGCGACCATGCGCGCCGGCGAGCCCTGGGCCCGCAACTGCGACCAATCCCGGATGATCTGTTCGAGCGCGGCCGGGCCCGACACGGCCAGGCGCACTGAGGCGTCGCGGCCGGCGGCGACCACCGCGCCCCCGCCTCCCGCCAGGCCCGGCGGTCCAGGGTCGATGGCGGGCAAGGATTTCCGCACCACTTCCATGGCGGGGCTCTCGGCGCGCCGCCGCGGCCGTTGCGACCCGCCCTCGATCAGCACCACCTTGGCCCGGCGGGCAGTGGCATCGGCCACCACCCGTTGGAGGTCCGGAGTCGACCACCGGTCGGCGCCGTCGACCAGCAGCACGGTGGCGTTGTCGGTCCCCAGAGGTTCGAGGCCGGCCAGCGCCCGCCAGCGCGCCTCGGCCAGGGCGCTCTGCCCTAGCACCGCCACGCGATGCCCGCTGGCCTCCCACACGGTGCGGGCCGCGCCCAACACCGTCGCCTGGCCAAGGAATGTCCCGCCCAGCCGATCGACGGCCGCCCCGCCGTACGTGAGGCGCGCAACGGCATCGCGACCGGGGTCGGTCAAGACGTCGGGAAATGCGACGCCGGGGCGGACGAGCCCGACCGTGGCCGTCTGCCGGTCGCCGCCCCCGACCGCGGCAACAATCCGGTCTTCCATCCGCCGCAGCCCTGCCGTCGTCCAGTGGCCCGCTTCCGCCGGTAGCGCGGTGCGCAGGAAGGCGTCGGCGGCCGCCTCGAGGCCCGCGACCGATGCGCCGTCGCGGGCCATGACGGCCGCCGCCCTGACGACGTCGGGGCGCTGGAAGCGGGAATGCTGCGCGGCCACGGTACGCCCGATGGTCGCCACGTCGGGTGGGGCCACGCGGACCACCGGCGAGATTTGGGTCCGCCGACCGGCATCGACGAGAAGCCGTTGCGCCTCGTCCCGGTCCCATCCGGTCGCCGCCACCCGCTGTTCCCACGCCCCCGGGGCATCCGCGTCGGCGGCCCCGCGGGTACGGCCGGCCGCGGTGGCTCGCGCCACCGCGGTGGCGGGAGCGGCCGCCAGTTCCTCGCGCACCTGGCGCTGGCGGCGCGATGCGGCCTCGATGGCGGGGCGCGGCACCCCGACGATGTCGCCCAGGCCGTGGCGATTGACCGACCATGCGAAGCGCAGTCCGCGTTCGGCCAGGTGATACCGGAGGGTGGCCTGGAACACGGCGCCACTGGCGCGGGCGTGGCGGTACAGGGCCCGGCTGTCCAGGGCGGACCAGCGCTCGTCGGTGCCCCGAACCAGGTTGGCCACGACGACATGGGTGTGGATGTGGGGATCGGCCGCGCCGCTCTGGCGATGGGTGAAGGCGGCGGCCACGAAGCCGCTGGTGGCGATGAGCTCGTCAGATGCCCCGCGTCGCGTGAGCGCGGCGTTGCGCTGCAGGTAGTCGAGCGTCGAACGTACGGCCTGCTCGTGCGCCCCGAGGAGCCGGCCGGCGGCCCCGTCGTCGCCGAGGGCGACGAGCAGCGATACCGATTTGGGCGCCGCCAGGATCAGGTCGAAGCCACTGCGCCGGTTGCGCGGCACGCGGCCGAGCAACTGCTCGCCGCCCGGCCGGTGTCCCGCCAGGAGGTCGGGCAGGGCCCGTTCGTCGACGGGGTCGCGCAGCCCGAGGTCGCCCGCCCCACCCCCGAACCACCAGCCCGGCGCCCGACCGTCGAGGTAGTAGCGCGCCTGGCCGCCCTGAATCGGATGGACCACCAACACCAAAAAAAGACTAGCACTACATGAAAAGATATGAAAGACTTACATAGATTCTCCGTCACGAAGGTGGGATGACCAATGGTCCGGCTGTTGCTACTCGTCCATGACGTCCAGTTGAACCCGACACCGGGAGGGCTTCCGGGGTATGACGTCCTGCAGAAGGTGACCGACGGTATCGGTGCCTGGGCCCTGGTCGCGGCCCTGGTGGGCATGGTGATCGGGGCGGTGGCGTGGGCCTTCGGCCAGCACTCGCAGAACTACCAGCAGGCTTACAGCGGGCGCAAGGGTGTCCTGATCTCCGGCGCCGCTGCTCTGTTGATCGGTGCCGCCCCGCATGTTGTCAACTTCTTCAGTGGTCTCGGTGGCCAGGTCCATTGACCGGGTCACGTCGTGCCGTCCCGGTTGCGGCTTTGGTGGCTGCGGTGTTGGTGCTCGGAGCAGGCCGGGCGGCCGCAGCGCCCTCTGCGCTGGTGCCGCCCTTGCGCCCGGCGCCCACCGAGGCGCCGGCCCTTGGTGGCGCCCCCTGCCTGCCGGTCATCGGGTGCAATCCCCTCGGGGGCCTCGGCGAGGAGGCGGCCAACGTGATGGCCCGGGCCGTGATCAACACTTTCGTCTCGTTCGTAGCCGACGGGGTCAAGACGGTCCTGCAGCAGGTCTCCATCGCCATCACCAAGTCCACCGAGGTGACCCTCGACCGTGACTGGTTCACGAGCCACGCCGCCGCCATCCGGGGACTGGCGGTGGTGGTGCTGCTCCCGCTCATGTTGGTCGGCCTTATCAGTGCCGTCATCCACCGGGACCCAAGTCAGTTGCTCCGAGCCGGTGGCGTCTACGTCCCTGTGGCCATCGTGGGTGGCGCCGCCGCGGTCGTCGTTACCGACACGGCCCTCACCGTCACCGACGCGCTGACCTCGGCGGTCACCGGCGACATGGCGGCGAACTTCGCCACCGCCATGAACGCGCTGCGCGGCGCCATTGCGGCGGTGAGCTCGCCCGGCACCATCGGTGCCGGGACCATGCTCGCCATCACCGTCATGCTGGTCCTGCTGGCGGGGGCCCTGCTCATCTGGATCGAGTTGTTGTTGCGGACGAGCGCGATCTATGTGGTGGTGCTGTTCCTACCCCTCGCCATGAGCGGGCTCGTTTGGCGGGCGACGGTCAGCTGGACCCGGCGCATGATCGAGATCCTGGTTGCGCTCATCCTCAGCAAGTTCGTGATCGTGGTGATCATCGACCTCGCGGCCGGAATGATCGTCGCGGGCGACGGCATCGGCACGATCCTGCAGGGCGCGACGCTGTTGTTGCTGGCGGCGTGCGCCCCGTTCGCGCTCTTGCGATTGATCCCGCTTGCCGAAGCTGGTGTCATCGGCCACCTCGAGCGGATGGAACGCCGCCCGGTGGCGGTCGCCACCCGGGCCGCCACCGCCGTAGCCCGCCAAGCGGTGGTCGGCGTCGAGACCGCAGCCGCCAGTGAAGCGGTCCGCGGAAACGGGGGCGACGCCTATCAGGCCTTGGTCAACAATCAAGCCGACGGCGGGGAGCTGAGCGTCGACCCCCCGGAGGGCTGGTCGAGCGCCGCCGCGGTGTCGCGACCGTCAGCGGCGCTGGTGGGCGCCGGTGTGTCGAGCCCTCCCGGCGCGGGCGCGGCCGCGACCGGCGCCGCCACTCCTCGGGCCATCCCCCCCGCCGACACTTCCTCCGGGGAGGCCGCCGGTGGCGACTGAGATCAGCCGTTACCGTTTCCCGCCTCTCGAACGCCGAGGCCTGATCGCCGGGGTCACCGGGACCCAACTGGTCGTCGCCGGGGGCGGTTGCGTGGTCGCGCTGGTCGTGCTGCGGCTCGCACCCAGCGTCGCCGGTGCCGTCTTGGCGGTCTCGGTCCTGGCGGGCACTGCTGCCGCCGCCTGCTGGAACGTGTCCGGTCGGACGCCGGCTGGGTGGCTGCCCGTCATGGTCACGTGGTGGCGGCGCCGGGTGGGGCAGCCCGAGCTGTCTGATGTCGCCCGCGTGGGCACGACCGTCGCCGGTCCCCCGCGCCCGGTACCGCCGGCTGCCCTCGCCGGGGTCACGATCACCCCGGCGCCCGACGAGGCGGGCTCGCCGCCCATGGGTGTCGTCCGGGACCTCAAAGCGGGAACCTTGGCCGCCATGGTGGCAGTACATGGAAGGTCCTTTTCCCTGCTCGACCCGGCCGAGAAGCAGCGTCGCCTGGATGGCTGGGCCGCAGTGCTGGCCGGCCTATGCCGCGACGGCGGCGCCGTCCACCGGGTCCAGTGGGTCGAGCGCGCCACCCCCGGCGACCGCGACGGGCTGCGCCGCTACTTCGAGGAATCGGGCCGCCCGGCGGGCCCGCGGACGCGGGAGAGCTACGCCGAGTTGATCAGCGGCGCCGGTCCCGTCGGCCAGGCCCACCTCACCCTCCTGGTCCTGGCCGTCAATCTCCGCAAGGCCGCCCGGGTGGCGCGGGGCTCGGGTCGGGGCCAGGCCGCGGGGTGTGCCGTCCTTCGCCGCGAGCTGCGGCTCCTGCAGGGACAGCTACGCAATGCCGACCTCGTGGTCGACCGGATCCTCACCGCCGGCGAGGTGGCGGCCACGGTGCGAGCTGCGTTCGACGCTGCCCATGGCGACGCCGGCCGCCACGAGGTGGTGCCGGACTCGTCGTGGCCGGTGGCCTCGGACGAGGCATGGTCCACCTGGCGTTCCGACGGGTCCTGGCACGCCACCTTCTGGATCGCGGAATGGCCCCGTATCGAGGTCGGGCCCGATTTCTTGAGCCCATTGCTCCTGGCCACGACCGGTTGCCGGGTGGCATCGGTTGTGATGGCTCCCGTCCCCCCGGCGCGAGCGGCCCGGGAGGTCGAAGCGGCGCGTACCGCCGACCTGGCCGACGAGCAATTGCGCCAGAAGGCCGGTTTCCTCACCACGGCACGCCGCCAGCGGGAAGCCGAAGGGGTCATCCGGAGGGAATCGGAACTAGCCGACGGCCATGCCGAATACCGCTTCTCGGGTTACGTGACCGTCAGCGCCGCCACCGCCGCCGAGCTCGAGGTGGCTTGCGCCGAGGTCGAGCAGGCGGCCCGCCAGTCCAACCTGGTGCTGCGCCGGCTCTACGGCCAGCAGGCGGAGGCCTTCACCTGGACGCTCCCGCTCGGTCGGGGCCTCCGGTGAGAGTGGCCCGGTGAGACCGCCCCCCGCTCACCGGGCCACGACCGCTCACCTGCAAGCGGTCTACCCATTCGTGGCCGAGGGCGGCCTGGGCGACCGCGGGGTGTACATCGGGCGGGACCTGTTCGGCGGCGCCTTCACCTACGACGCATGGGAGCTGTATGCCGCCGGCGTGTTGACCAACCCCAACATGGTGGTCCTCGGCCAGATCGGGCGAGGGAAGTCGAGCTTCGTGAAATCGCTGGTCTGGCGCCAGCAGGTCTTCGGGCGCCAGGCGTGGGTCGTCGACCCGAAAGGTGAGTACGGGCCCCTCGCCGCCGCGTCCGGGGCCACATCGCTGCGGATCATCCCTGGCGGGTCGGTCCGGCTCAATCCCCTCCAGACGCCGGGCGCCGGCGTTGGCGATGGCGATTGCCGCCGCCGGCAGGCGGAGCTGCTGTGCTCGCTGGCGGCGGGATCCCTTGGCCGCCCGCTCTCGCCGCACGAGCGCACCGCCGCCGAGTTGGCGATGGGCAGTGTCGCCGATCGGAACGGGGAACCGACCCTGCCGGCGGTCGTCGACGCCCTCCTCGTTCCCGAACCCGGTGCCGCCCGCTCGGTGCACACCGACGTCGCGTCACTGGCGGCCGATGGCCGGGAGGTGGCCCTCGAGTTGCGGCGCCTCGTGCGCGGGGACCTGGCTGGCATGTTCGACGGGCCGACGACACCGGGGATCGACCTCACCAGCCATCTCGTCGTCATCGACCTGTCGGCGCTGTACGCCTCACCGGCGCTCGGGCTGCTGATGACCTGCGCCACCGCCTGGCTTCAGGCCACCCTGCAGCACGACGACGGCATCCGGCGCCTGGTGGTGGTCGACGAGGCCTGGGCCATCTTGTCGAATCTCGCCATCGCCCGGTGGCTGCAGGCGGGCTTCAAACTGGCTCGGGCGTTCGGCGCCGCCAACGTCGCCGTCGTCCACCGACTTTCCGACCTGCGGGCGGCGGGGGCCGAAGGCTCCGAACAACAGCGCCTCGCCGAGGGCCTCCTCGCCGATTCCGAGACCCGGGTGATCTTCGGGCAGCCACCCTCGGAGGTGGAGTCGGCGACGGATCTGCTCGGGCTCACCAGCACCGAGGCGGACCTTCTCCCGCGCCTACCCCGAGGCGTCGCCCTGTGGAAGGTCGGCGCCCGGGCCTTCCTCGTCGAGCACCGCCTCGGTCGCCAGGAATCGGAGTTGGTGGACACCGACGTGCGCATGACCTCGTTCGCGTGAACCAGGGTTCCGATCGCGGCGACCTCATCGTGGTCGTTTGCCTGGCGGTGGGGTTGGTTTTGAGCGGCGCGGTGTGGTTGACCGGGGAAATAGCCGGCGTTCTCAGTCGGGGACTTTGGCCGGCGGTATCGCCCGGGGTTGCGGCCACGGTAGTGGCCCGGTTGCCGGCCACCTTGGGGCATCCGGCGCGGGCGTGGCCCCTCTCGGTTCGCAACCAACTACCCGTTGCCCCAGGGTGGTACCTGGCCGCCGGGACGATCTCGGTGGCCGCGGTGGGCGCCGCCGCCATGGCAGCGGTGTGGCTCGCCCGGCGCTGCGGCGCCGGCGCCGGTCCCGGCCCCCGGGCGGGCGGCAGCAACGGCTTCGGGCGACCGCGGACCCCTTCACGACTCCCCAGGTCGACAGGCAAGGCGCCGGCCGGTGCCCGCTGGGCGACCGGCCGCGATGTCCGGTCACTACGGCAGCCGGCGCGCCCCGCCGGTGGTGACCGGATCGTGCTCGGGCGGGTGGGCCGTACCCTGGTGGCCACCGAGTCGCGCCATTCCGTCCTGGTGCTCGGGCCCACCCAATCGGGCAAGACGACGGCGCTGGCCATCCCCTCGCTGCTGGAATGGGACGGCCCGGTGGTCGCCACTTCGGTCAAGGACGACCTGGTAGCTCACACCCACCGTTACCGGGAAACGCTCGGCCAGACCTGGGTGTTCGACCCGACGGCCGCGGTGCGCGTGGCGCGGTCTCGCTGGTCACCGCTGGCTGAGGCGGCGACGTGGAGCGGCGCCCAGCGGGTGGCCCAGGCCATGGTCGACGCCACGCCGGCGCAGTCGGGCCTGAACGACAGCGCTTTCTGGTATCAAGCGGCGGCCAAACTCCTGGCTCCGCTCCTCCTGGCGGCCTCATGCGGCGGCCAGCGCGTGGCCGACGTCGTTCGCTGGACCAACCTTCAGGCGACCGAGGAGGTGCAACTCCTCCTTGAGCTGGCCGGAGAGACCGAAGCCCTGGCCGCCTTGGAGGCCGGCCGGTCGCGTGACGAGCGAATCCGAAGCTCGATCTACACCACGTTGGAGACGGTCCTGTCCCCGTATGAGGACCCGGTCGTCGCCGCCTCGGCCGACGGCTGTGACATCGATCCCGTCGCCCTCCTCGAGGGCCGCAACACCTTGTATCTCTGCGGTCCCGCCCACGAGCAGGCGCGGGTCCAAGGGGTGTTCAGCGCGTTGGTGGCGGCGGTCGTGCACGCCGCGGTCGAGCGGTACGAGCGCCTGGGGCCCCTCGACCCGCCCCTGCTGGTCGTGCTCGACGAGGCCGCCAACATCGCCCCGCTCCGAGACCTCGACACGCTGGCGTCGACGGCGGCGGGGATAGGCATCCAGTTGGTCACCATCTGCCAGGACCTGGCGCAGCTGGCGGCGCGCTACGGCCCCGAGCGGGCCCGGACCATCGCCAACAACCACCGGGCCAAGGTGGCGTTGTCGGGGATCGCCGACCTCGGCACCCTCGACACGCTGTGCGCGCTGGCAGGCGAAGCCGCGGTACGCGAACTGACGGTGACCGCCGACCAACGCGACGGCCGGCGTTCCACGTCGTCGTCGGTCGCCTACCGGCGCCTGGCACCGCCCGACGAGTTGCGCCGCCTGCAGCCGGGCGAGGGCCTTTTGATTTATGGCCACCTGCCCCCCGCCCGCCTGCGCCTGCGCCCGTGGTATCGCACCCGGGAGTTGCGCCGGCGCGTCGAGATCGCGCCAGCCGCGACCAAGGAGCTCAAAGGTGATGGATTTACGGCAGGCGGGCCCGGCAGAGGATGCGCTTGAACGGGTAGAAGTAGGGGCGCTGGTCGCCGACCGCCTCGATCAGGCGGGCGCGGTAGCGGGCGAGGAACGCTTCATACGTCTCGGGGTCGAGCCGCTCCCGGTAGGGCGTGAGGAGGGTGCCCTTTACCCACTCGACCACGTCCGCGGTCGAGGCGAGGACGTGCCCGTACACCTGCAGCCTGACCAGTTGAGTGGCGAAGCCGAGTTGGTGGAGGATGACGGCGTAGGTCTCGGGAGGCAGGACCTGGGGCTCGGGGACCTCGGTGGTGCCATCGAGCGCGGCCGCGAACGGCGCCTCCGCCGCCACCTCCCGCGCCAGGGTGTGCGACGGGTGGTCGTGGTTGGCCGGGACCTGGAAAGCCAACTGGCCCTGCCTCCGCAGGACACCTTTCAGGCGTTCCAGGAGGCCGGGGTGATCGGCGACCCACTGGAGCGATGCGTTGGCCGCCAGCACGTCGAACGTGCCGTCGCCGCCTGCGGGATCGGGAAAACTCCCGATGTCGCGTTGCTCGAAGCTGACCGCCTCCCCGGCCGGGTGCGGGGCTTCGGCCAGCATGGCGGCCGACCGGTCGATGCCCAATGTCTCAGCCGCCTGCAGGTGGCGATGGAGGAGCACGGTCAACTCGCCGGTCCCGCAGCCCAGGTCGATGGCCCGGCCACCCGGTACCGGGGCCAGGAGCGACAACAGATCGGTGAATGGTTGGCGCCGTTCATCACCGAACCGGTTGTACTGCGAGGGGTCCCAGCCGTCGGCAGTGCCGCCACCGCCGCTCACGGAAGAGGCGTCTGCCCGGTGCCCACCGTCAGCGTGGCCTTCAGCCGGCCCCGGCGCTCGTCCCAGACATCCCGGGCGATCACCTTGATCGTCCCCGCCGCCGGGATGGCCAGCAGCGCCCCGACGAATCCGGCCAGCTCGGCGCCTGCCAGTACCGACAGCAGGACCCACAGGGGATTCAGATTGACGGTGCGGCTCATGATGATCGGGTTGAGGACATGGTTTTCCACCTGCTGGTACACCAGGAACACGATGAGGGTGACGATGCCGGCCGTCGGGGAGTGGAGAAAGGCGAATGCCACCGTGGGGACCCCGGCCAGCAAGCCCCCTACGAGCGGGATGAAGTCCACCAGGGCGACCCATACCCCGAACACGACGGCGAAGGGAACGCCGAGCAGGAACAGTGCGGTCGCGCACACCACGCCTGCGATCACCGATGTCGCGAAGTTGCCGAGGACATAACCGGTGACCGATTTGGCGACGTCGTCGAGGACCCGGCGAGCCCGCCGGGCGTGCGGAGGTGACATGACACGCAGCAGGCCCCTGACGAGTACCGGTCCTTCCAGCAACAACAGGAACGTCATGATGCCG
This sequence comes from uncultured Actinomycetota bacterium, assembly GCA_963851105.1. Classification (GTDB taxonomy): domain Bacteria; phylum Actinomycetota; class Acidimicrobiia; order Acidimicrobiales; family Palsa-688; genus DATARN01. The sequence goes on along the minus strand of CAWKNP010000008.1, from coordinate 505,134 downwards.
AGCAGGACCAAACCGCCAAGGCCCGAAAGGACCGTCCGGGCGGCGCTCAGGGCGGGGCCGCCGAGGTGGCTCAGGTAGTCCCGGATCTTGGGGATGTAGGTCGCGGCCTGCTTTTGCAGGTGGTAGCGGGCGACGATCTTGCCGATCTGGCCCTTGCCCGCCTGGACCTTGGCGAGCGTGTTGGGGAGGTCATTGGCGAATTGGATCGCTTGGCGATACAAGGGGTGGATGAACAGGTAACCCAGCCCGACGAATCCGCACATGCCCACGATGAACACGACCGCGGTGGCCAGTCCCCGCCGGATCCGGAGCCGGACGAGGAGGCTGACGGCGGGGCTAAGAGCTACGGCCAGGAAGCTGGCGATCACCAGCAGCTCGACGATCCGCTGCAAGGCGAGGAGCAGCTCGATGGCGGCGCCGGCCGCCAGCACGATCCCGATGGCGCTCCAGATGATCAGCCAAGGGACTTCTTCGCGAGGCGGCGCCCCGGCCGCGGCCGGGGCGGCCGAGTTGCCCGTGAGCACCCCGACGGGGGCCCCGACAGGGGCCCCGATGGCATCGATCGTCGCCGAGGGGGTGGCGCCATTACCCGGTACCACCGCCGGCTCTTTGGGTGCCGCAGTGGTAGGCGTTGCATCGGCGGCAGAGGTCGGGGGAGCGACCGGGGCCGCGGTCGGGGCGGGGGTAGCCGGCGGAGTCTCCTTGGGAAGAGGAGAGGTGGTGACCTCGCCGGGGGCCTGCGATGTTTGCTCCGCGTCCATCCCCCCCCCTTTTCGTCGGCCCCCAGCTTGCCACCTCGATGGTCGCCGAGGACGCGTCCAGTAACCTGCGGGCACCCGTGGTCAACAGCCTGGACAGCCCCGCCGGCGTTCACCGCCTGCCACCTCGGACCCGGCTGGCCGCCGGTGTGGGAACCGCAGTGGGCGCGCTGTCCCGCCGCCTCGGCCGGGGCACCGGCTCGGTGATCGGCGGGCGGGCCATCCTCGCCATCGATCCCACCTCGCTGCGCCAGCTGGCCCGGGGCCGCCAGGTGGCACTGGTGAGCGGGACCAACGGCAAGACGACGACCACCAGCCTGCTCTCCGCCGGCCTGTCGCGCCGCGGCCCGGTGGTATCCAACGCCCTCGGCGCCAACCTGCTGCCTGGCATCACCGCCGCCCTGGCGGCGGCGCCACCCGAGGCCCGCCTGGCCGCCCTCGAGGTCGACGAAGCCTGGCTCGGCCGCGCCCTGGCGGCCACCGACCCCGCGGTCGTCGTTCTCCTCAATCTCAGCCGGGATCAGCTGGACCGCAACAACGAGGTCCGGCGCCTCTCGGCGTCGTGGCGCGAAACGTTGGCGCAGCGCCCCCGGGCCGGCGCGTTGGGGGTCGCGCCGCCCCATGTCGTCGCCAACGCCGACGATCCCCTCGTGGCGTGGGCCGCCCATGCGGCGGCGTCGGTCACCTGGGTCGGTGCCGGGCAGCGCTGGACCGCCGATGCCGCCGGTTGCCCCAATTGCGGGGGCCGGATCCACTTCCCCGGCGACGTGGGCGGCGCATGGGCCTGCTCGCAGTGCGAGTTCCGGCGAAGCGAGCTCGACGTCTGGCTTGAGGGAAACGAGGTCGTTTTTGGCGACGGGGAGCGGGTCGCGGTCGATCTGGCCCTGCCGGGCCGGTGCAACCAGGCCAACGCCGCCATGGCCATGTCCGCCGCCAGCCACTTGGGCGTCGGCCGCGCCGAGGCGATGGCGGCCATGGCCGCCACCTCGGAGGTGGCTGGCCGGTACCGGGTCGTCTCCGTCGGCGCCACCCGGGCCCGTCTCCTCCTCGCCAAGAACCCCGCCGGCTGGCTGGAGACCTTCGACCTGCTCTCGCCGCCGCCGACCCCGGTGGTCATCGCCATCAATGCCCGCATCGCCGACGGCAAGGATCCTTCGTGGCTCTGGGACGTCCCCTTCGAGCGGCTCCAAGGCCGCCTGGTGGTGGCGACCGGCGAGCGCAGTGCCGACCTCGCGGTGCGCCTCGGCTACGCCGACGTCGAGCACCGCCGCCAGCCCGACGCCCTCCAGGCCATCACCGACGCCGGCGCCACCGCCGGCACGTCGCCGGTCGACGTGGTCGCCAACTACACGTCGTTCCAGGCCATCACGAACCGCCTGGCCCATGGTGGTTGAATCGGCCGCGGGACCCTCGGCCCTCCGGGTGGCCCTGGTGTTCCCCGACCTCCTCGGGACCTACGGTGACTCCGGCAACGCCACCATCCTGGCCCAGCGACTGCGCCGGCGGGGCCGGAGCGCCGAGGTCGTCGAGATCAACGCGGGCGGAGTCGTACCGGACTCCTGTGACCTGTATGTCATCGGCGGGGGAGAAGACCTGCCCCAGTCACTGGCCGCCCGTGAGCTCAATGACCAGCGTTCGCTCCACCGCGCCGTCGAGCGGGGCGCCGTCGTCCTGGCGGTGTGCGCGGGGCTGCAGATCCTGGGGCGGACATTTGTGGGCCCCGACGGCGTCGAGCAGCCGGGCCTCGGGTTGCTCGACTGCGTCACCGTGCGGGGGCGAGGCCGCCGCGCCGTCGGTGAGTTGGTCGTCGACCCGGACGCCAAGACGGATCTCCCGCCCTTGACGGGCTACGAGAACCACGGTGGCGTCACCATCCTCGGTCCCGGATCCCAACCCCTCGGGCGGGTCCGCAGCGGCGTGGGTAACGGTTCCGCCGACGCCGATCCCACTTCGGGTCCCGCCGGCCCCCCAGCGGCACTCACCGACGGAGCCGTCAACGGCCGGGTGTGGGCGACCTACATGCACGGGCCGGTCCTGGCCCGCAATCCCGTCCTGGCCGACCGCCTGCTCGAGATGGTGACGGGGCCCCTCGCCGCGCTGGACGACACCGAGAGCGAGGTGTTGCGGGCCGAACGCCTCCAAGCGGCGCCGGGGGAGGCGTCGTCGGCCTCGGGCACGGGCCAAGGTGTGCGGCAATGGGCCCGATCGCTCCGTCACCGCCGGTGACCGCCGGCTCCGCCGCCCTCGACACCGGTCAGCAAACGAGGGATTTGATGGGTGGGGTGACAACCCACTAGCAGGTTGGCGGCCGTACGCTAGAGGCCATGGCAACTGCCCGCACCCGCCGCCTGCGCTGGTCGGCTCCCGTTCTCGTGGCCGCCGTCATCGGGATGATCGTCGCCGTCCCGGGCTTGTCGGCCGCCGATTCCCCGACCTTGCCGCGCCTCACGCCGGCGCAGCTGATCGTGAAGGCGCAGCAGGCCAAGATTTCCGCCTTCTCAGGCACCCTGAACCTGAGCACGAACCTGGGCATTCCCGATCTGAGCGCCTTGGCGGGCGCCGCCGGCGGCGGCCACGGGCAGTCGTTCAGCCCGACCGACCTGTTGTCGGGGGCCCACCAGGCGCGGGTGTGGTTCGCGGCGCCCGGCTCGGCTCGCGTCGCCATCGTGCTGGACATGGCCGAAGTGGACATCGTCCACCACGGTCAAGACATCTGGACCTGGGACAGCACCAGCAAGAAAGTGGTCCACTACACCCTGCCGGCCGAAACCGGTCCGGCCGGCGCCAGCGCCCAGGCGGCAGCGCCGGACCCCACCGAGGCCGTGAAGACGCCGCAGCAGGTGGCCGATGACCTGCTGGCCCACATCGACCCGACGACCAAGGCCACGATCGGCGCCTCGGTACGCGTCGCCGGCCAGACCGCCTACCAGCTGGTGTTGACGCCCCGGGCCGGCGTGTCCACCGTTGACCATGTCGTGATCACCATCGACAGCGTGACCGGCATGCCCCTCGAGGTGCAGACCTTCGCCAAGGGCCAGAAGGCCGCCGCCGTCGACCTGGGGTTCAGCCACCTCGACTACAGCAAGCCGGCCGCGTCGCGCTTCACCTTCACCCCGCCCCCGGGCTCCACGGTCACCACCAAGGCCCTGGGCGGGTCCCACCCCAGCGCGCCGACGGCCGACACCAAGGCGGCCGCCGGTACAACAACTGACACCGGCCAGCCGACCATGGTCGGCCAGGACTGGGCCACCGTCGCCATCTTCCGCAACGTGCAGATCCCCAAGCAGGCCGCCGACTACCTCAAGGCGGCCTCGCCGGTCTCGGGAAGCTTCGGCAGCGGCAGGCTCATCGGAACCTCCCTGGTCAACGTGCTGGTGCTCGACGACGGCCGAGTGGCCGTCGGCGCAGTCACCGTCGGAGCCCTCGAAGCCGCCGTCGCTTCGGCCCACTGACAGTCGTGGGCGGCCCCACCGGGGCCGAGGTCCCGGCCATCGAGACGTCGGGTTTACGCAAGCATTTCGCCAAGGTGCCCGCGGTCGACGGGATCGACCTGAGCGTCCCCGTCGGGTCGGTCTTTGGGTTCCTCGGACCGAACGGCTCGGGGAAGACGACGACCATCCGCGTCCTGCTCGGCCTCCTCAACCCGACCGCGGGCACGTGGAAGCTGTTCGGCCAGCCGATGCCCCACGCCGCGGGCCAGATCCTCCCCGACGTCGGCGCCCTTATCGAGGGGCCGGCGTTTTACCCTTGGCTGACCGGCGCCCAGAACCTGGGGCGCTATGACGCCGCGGGCCCCGACGGCGACCGCAGCACCCGCCCCCGCCGCGTCGAACAAGCCCTGGCTCGTGTTGGCCTGACCGCGGCCGCGGGCAAGAAGTACAAGGCTTACTCGCTGGGCATGCGCCAGCGCCTGGGACTGGCCTCGGCCCTGCTGCAGCCCCGGAAATTGCTGGTCCTCGACGAGCCGACCAACGGCATGGATCCCCAGGGCACCCGGGAGATCCGCCACCTGATCCAGGAGTTGGCGCACGACGGCACCACGGTCTTCCTCTCGAGCCATCTGCTGTCCGAGGTCGAGCAGGTCTGCACGCACGTGGCGGTCATGTCGCTGGGGAAAATTCTGGCCCAGTCGACCATCGCCGACCTGCAGGCGTCGGGGGCCCGGCGCCTGGCGGTGGGAACGGCCCAGGCGACTATGGCGGCCGCCGTCCTCGAGCGGATGGGCCTGACGGAGATTGCGGTCAGGGGCGAGGAGGTCACCGGCCGACTCGACGCGCAGCTGCCCGAGGACTGCTGCCGGGCGCTGGTCGAAGCGGGCGTCGGTGTCCGCAGCCTGGCGACGATCCGACCGAGCCTGGAGGACACGTTCGTGGCACTGACGGGCGAGGGTTTCGATGTGGCGCGCTGAGCTGGTCACCCAGTTCCGCCGCCGGCGGGTCAAGGCACTACTGCTGGTACTGGCCGCCATCCCGGCCCTGCTGGCATTCCTCGTGTCCATTTCCGGCGGCCCATCGGCGGGGGAGGGGCCGACGTTTCTCGACTCGGTGACCCGCAACGGGATGTTTGCCGCGCTGGCCGGGCTCACCGTGACGGTCCCGTTCTTCCTTCCCCTCACCGTGGCGGTCGTCGCGGGCGACACGATCGCCGGCGAGGCCAGTCTCGGGACGCTGCGCTACCTGCTTGTTCGGCCAACCGGTAGATCCCGCCTGTTGTTGATCAAGGCGGCGACCACCGCCGCCTACTGCCTGGCGGCGGCGCTGGCCGTCGCCGCGGGCGGGCTGATCGCGGGAGCGATCCTTTTCCCGCTCGGTCGTGTCACCACGCTGTCGGGGACGACGCTTTCGCTCAGCGCCGGCGTCGAACGGACGCTGCTCGCCGCGCTGGTGGTCGGCGCATCGCTGTTCGGGATGGCCGCCATCGGTTTGTTCATCTCGACGCTCACCGACGTTCCCGTGGGGGCCATGGCGGCCACCGTCGGTTTCGCCGTCCTGAGCGCGGTGCTCGAAGGCGTGCCCCAGGTGCGGGCCATCCACCCGTGGCTTTTCACCCACGGATGGTTCGCGTTCGGCGATCTGTTGCGCGACCCAATCGCATGGACCTCGATCGTCCATGACCTGTCGCTGCAACTGGCGTACATGGCGGTGTTCGGGGCGGCCGCCTGGGCCCGATTCACCACCAAGGACGTACTGGCATAACGTCGCCGGTGAGGCCCATCCGGACCACGGTGCTGGTGACAGTGCTGGCCGTGGTGGCTTCGCTTCTGTGGTGGGATGGCACCGGGCGGCTTATCACACCCGACCGGGGAACCGACGTGCAGTCGGCGGCGGTCACCGCCCTCGTCGTACAGTCCGCCGCCCGCCAGGCGATCGTGGCGCACTGGCAGCCGCCCCGGCACGGCCCGGCTCCGCTCAGCTACCAGGTTCGGGTCGTGACCCTCGACGGCAGGGCGACGGTTGCGACGGCACAGACTCCGACGCGCTCGGCGGTTGTCGGCGGCCTCGCCCCCGGTGGGCGGTACCGAGTGGTCGTGGCGACGGCGCCGCACGCCGCCAGCGCCATGTCAGGTCCCGTAACCGTGCTGGCCGATCAGCCTCCCAACGCCCCCGACGCCGTGTCGGTCCGCCAGCTGACGACGACCAATGCCATCGAGGTGCGCTGGACACCGGCGGCCGGCGGGGTGGCCGCTACCGGGGCCATCGTGCAGCTCTATGACGGGCCGGCGTATACCGGCTACCTGACCTGTCAGGCGGAGTGCACCACCGCCACCATCCGGGGCCTTCTCTACGGGCACCACTATGGGGTTCGGATCGCGCCCGTCAACGCCGTCGGCGAAGGGGCAGCCACCGAATCGGCCTCGGTCGAGCTCCGCAACCCCTGTCCCACGGTGGCCGCCTGCGTCGCCATCGACGCCGCCACCGCGACCGGCCCGGCGCGGCAGCGGGCGATGGGTTTCCTCAACTCCTTGTACCCCGTCGGCGACATGGCCGCCCGCCTCCAGGCCCTCACGCCCTCGGCCTGGCGGGGCGCGCCCAACTACCAGCCGGCCACCGGCACCCTCGATTGGTCGTCGTGGGATGTCGCGGTGGCAAGCGGCGCCCAGACCACGCTGCTGCTGTCCAACCTCTGGGATGCCGAAACCGACCCCGGGACCGGGGCCAAGACCCCGTGGTCGGACTTCGCCGGCTATGGCCGGTGGGTCACGGCCACCATCAGGTCGATCAACGCCTCCGGCCACCGTGTTTCGTACTGGGAGATCCAGAACGAGCCGGGCGGCACCGGCTACTTCAGCGCCGCCGATTTCGCCGCCGCCACCCCCGCCGACTACCTGGAGCAATTCCGGGTTGCGTACCGCGCCATCACCGCGGCCGACCCGAGCGCTGCGATCGTCGGCCCGAGCCTGTCGCACTTCAGCGACTATCCCGGGGAGTACGACAGCAACGAGCCCGACTTGGTCACGTTCTTGGACTTCGCGGCCCGCAACAACATGCACTTCGCGGCGGTCACCTGGCACGAAATCGACGACGACCTCGGTCCCCGGCCACGGGACTTCAACAGCCTGCCGGAGGCGGTCATCGATCACGTGGCCGAAGTGCGGCGGCTCATCGCCGAACGACCCGGCCTCGGGGCGCCCGAGGTTTGGGTGAACGAGTACGGGCACAGGATGGACTACGCCATCCCGGGGTGGACCCTCGGTACCATCACGGCGCTCGAGCGCGCCGGCCTCGACCGTGCCGGCCGTTCTTGCTGGGCGGAACAGAGCCCGAGCGGCGCGCCCGTCGATGACTGTGCCGCCCCGACGCTCGACGGCTTGCTCCTCGCCGACGGCTCGACGCCGCGAGCCAACTACCTCGTCTACGCCACTTACGCCCGCATGACCGGCCACCTGGTGGCGGCCAGCGCCAGCGATGCCGCGGTCGCCGTGCTGGCGGCCCGCAACGACGCGTCAGGCCAGGTGACGGCCATGGTTGGTCGCGATGTCACCTGCCTGCCGGCGATGAACGCCAGTTGTCCCCGGCGCGCCGCGGTCGTTCCGGCGCCGGAGCCCGCCGTCGTGGCCATCCACCTACCAGGCGGCGCGGGCAGCCAGGCCGTCGTGTCGGTCGTTCAGGTGCCCCCGGGGTGGGGGGCGGCGGTGCCCGTGACCATGTTCCAGGGCGCGCTGGCGGTGAGCGCGGGCGTGGTCAAGGTGCCGCTCGCCGCCCTGGCCGACGGCGAGGTCTACATCATCACGGTCCGGCGGCGCTGAGCCCGCCGAGCCCGCCGAGCCCGCTGAGCCAGGTGAAGCCGTTGCGCCCGTCGGGCTAGAGCACGTCGCGGTCCCAGAGGCGGATGCCCCCGAGTATGCCCGCGTCGTTGTCGATCACCGACACCCGGTCGGGCAACGAGCCCTTGACCCGGGCCGCGTTGCCACCGCCCAGGTAGAGGTGGTCCCAGCGCAGCAGGATGTCGAGGGTGGCAATCATGCGCCGGACCCGCTTGTTCCATTTGGCGTTGCCCAGCTTCTGGCGGGCGGCGTCACCGAGGTACTGGTTGTAGGTCTTGCTGCCCTTGAACGGGTGCTGGGCCAGCTCCAGATGCGGGCACAGCTGCCCTTTGTAGAACAGCCCCGTCCCGACCCCTGTGCCCAGGGTCGCGACCAGCTCGAGTCCCTCACCCGTGACCACCGCGGCGCCCTGCAGGTCGGCGTCATTGGCCACCTTGGCGGGCTTGGCGAAGGCGGTCGTCAGCGCCGACTGCAGGTCGAAGGCGTTCCAGGCGGCCACCAATTGGGGCTCCGGTTTGCCGTCGGCTCCGGCGGTGCTGAGAAAATGAGGCGCGGTCAGAATCTTGCCGTCGCGCACCATCCCGGGAAATCCGAGGGAGATGCGGTCGAACGCGGGCAGAGAACGGACGAGTCCGTCGATCGTGGTGATCAGGATCTGCGGCGTCAGCGGATACGGCGTCGGCACCCGGATCCGCTCGTGTTCAAGCTGCCCGGTGGCATCGAGCACCGATGCCTTGACGCCGGTACCGCCGACATCGATGGCCAGGGTGTTTGGGCCCGCAACCTGACCGGGCGTTGGGGACGACGGGTCGGCTGCCACCGCGCTGACACTATCCCGACGAGGCGATCCCCGACCTTCTAACCGGCGCAACGAGGCTTGAGGCCCGCCCGTGTGATGATCTCCTGCGGTGCGACAGCGGTCAGGCGTGGCCCGCGGCGCTGGCCGTCAGCCGGTAACACACCGTCATCAGCGCCTCGGCGCGGGCAACCTCCGAGGCGGTGAAACGCAGCGCCGACGTGCGGGCCACGAACCCGACGCGTCCCGGGTTCAACTCGTCGTCGGGGACCGCCATCACCCAGGCAGCTCCGGTGGCCGACGACGGGGCGCCGACCTCGGGGGGCAGCTCGGCTTCCCGGGTGACCACGGCGTTGCCGAGGGCCAACGCCCGCCGCCCGGCCAGGAGCTTGTCGGCTTGCTCGGGCGACCACACCCAGGCGATGTCGGTCATGCAGATCTCCGCCAGCGACTGCGCCAGCGCCAGGTCGCAGTCCTGCGGTTCGGCTTCGAGCGCGAACCCCACCCAGTGCAACGCCCGCACGATGGGGTCGACGATCCCGGAGTCGGCCCTCATGGAAAGCAGGGTCCCGGCGTCCGCGCTGGTGAGGACGTCGGCAAGTGTGTCTTCCTGGCAGGCGTCGGGCAGTTCGACCAGTATCTCGTCGACACTGCGCTCGCCGTCGATCTCGTGGATGTCGACCGACAACACGTTGCCGCCCGCGGTGGCGATGGCGGCAGCTGCCTTGGCCAGCGCGCCCGGCCGGTCCGCCAGCTCGATCCTGACGCGGTACCTGGTGGGCATGTGTCGAAGGTACCCCGGTCAATGTCTCCCGGCCATTGCACAACCGAGAAGACCTTGTGAACTGAACGCCTTTCGGATAACTCTCAGGTCCTTCTCAGCTGATTCCCTTCGGAAACAGAGGAATCGCGCCGATAGTGGACGTAGCCCTATGGAGAAGGGACACCCTCTCGTGCATCTCGTCGGTATCGTCCAGTCGCTCGGACTGTTCTTTGTTGTGTGCCTCGCCACCGCCGCTTTGTTGAGCCTGGCCATGGCTGCGCTGGCCCGAATGGAGCGAGCCACCGTCGCGGTCGACTCGCCCCCTCGCCGTCCACGGCGCCCGGACCCGTCCGATCAGACTTCGCTGAGCAGCCGGGTGTCCAGCCCCGGTAGCTGCACCTACGGCCCGCCAGGGCGCTGACGGCGCCCAGCCCCGGTGTAAAAAGGGGCATGGGGATCTCCGAACTGTTCGATCCTGACGCCTGGACTCCGGTCGACGGGTTCGATTTCTCCGACGTCACCTATCACCGGGCAGTCGACCAACCGACGGTGCGGGTGGCTTTCAACCGCCCCGAGGTCCGCAACGCCTTCCGGCCCCAGACGGTCGACGAGCTGTACCGGGCTCTCGATCACGCCCGCATGACGCCCGATGTGGGCTGCGTGCTGCTGACCGGCAACGGGCCGTCGCCCAAAGATGGCGGCTGGGCCTTCTGCTCCGGTGGCGACCAGCGCATCCGGGGGCGGGACGGGTATCGCTACGCCGAGGGGGAGACGGCGCAAACGATCGACCCCGGGCGTACCGGCCGGCTGCACATCCTCGAGGTGCAGCGGTTGATCCGCTTCATGCCGAAGGTCGTGATCTGCGTCGTCCCCGGCTGGGCGGTGGGGGGCGGCCACAGCCTGCATGTGGTCTGCGACCTGACCATCGCCAGCGCCGAGCATGCCAAGTTCAAGCAGACCGATGCCGACGTGGCCAGCTTCGACGGCGGTTTCGGCTCCGCCTACCTGGCCCGCCAGATAGGCCAGAAGCGAGCCCGGGAGATATTCTTCCTCGGCTTGACCTACGGCGCGGCGGAGGCCCACCAGATGGGCATGGTCAATGCGGTGGTGGCCCACCGCGACTTGGAAAAGGTGGCCCTCGACTGGGGCCGGCTCGTCAACGGGAAGAGCCCCACGTCGCAACGCATGCTCAAGTTTGCCTTCAACCTGATCGATGACGGCTTGGTCGGCCAGCAGCTGTTCGCGGGTGAGGCGACCCGGCTCGCGTACATGACCGACGAGGCGGCGGAGGGGCGCGACGCCTTCTTGGAGAAGCGACCCCCCGACTGGTCGCCGTACCCCTGGCATTTCTGATCTGACGCCGCGCCCGGCCCGTACGACACCCACGTCGCGGTCCCGGGCACTTCGACGGGCCGAATGAGCCGGCTCCCGGTACCGTAACTTCTGGTGCGCCTCACGCTGTTGCCTCCCAACCCGATCGCTCCTCTGCGCCAAGTCGTCCTGCGGCCGGTGCGCGCCGCGTTCGGCAGCGACCGCTTCGCCGAGGAGCAGTACACCGATCCGGTCGGTGATCCTGGGCTGTTCGGCCCGCACAGCGTCACCTGGCGGGTCCACGCCGACGCCTCGATGCTGATCGGCGGCGTCAGTGCGGTGATCCTGCAGACCCTCCACCCGCTGGCGATTGCCGGGGTGACAGACCACTCGCAGTGGCGGGAGCGGCCCTTCCAACGCCTGTCGCGGACTTCTTCGTTCGTGACGGCCACGACCTATGGCGCCACCCCGGTGGCCGAGAAGATCATCGACATCGTCAAGGCGGTGCACCGGCGCGTTGTCGGTATCGCCCCCGACGGCCGGCCCTACCGGGCCGACGACCCGGACCTGCTGCGCTGGATCCACGTCGCAGAAGTGTCCAGCTTCCTGCACGCGCACCAGCGGTTCAGCCTGCTGCCCATCACCGCCGCCGATCAGGATCGCTACTACGACGAGGTACGCATCGTGGCGGAACGCCTCGGCGCCACCGACGTGCCGGCCAGCCGGGCGCAGGTGGCGGCGTACTTCGACGCGGTCCGACCCGAGCTGGTCGCGGGCCCCCAGGCGCTGGAGACGGTGCGCCACCTACTGGTCCCCCCGTTCCGCGAGCGTTCGTTGCAGGTGGCCTACGGGGTGATCATTCAGGCCGCCATTGCCTTGTTGCCCGACTGGGCGGGGGTGATGCTGGGAGTCGACGACCAGAACCTGCGCCAGCTGGCCACCGCCCGTCCCGCCGCGGTCGCGCTGCTCACTGTCATGCGCCTGGCCGGGGGCACCCCGCCGGCGGTGCGCCAGGCCCGAACACGTTGTGCGGGCACCCCCGTGACCCCCGCGGGCATCCGGGGCCCCGGTACTACCGGACCGTGAAAGACCCGCCGCTGCCGGTGGCCACACTGCATATCCGGGGCATGCAGAAGCGCTACGGCACCCGGCTCGTGCTACGCGGCGTCACCTTGGATCTCCGCGCCGGCGAGATCCTGGCGCTGGTCGGCGAGAACGGGGCCGGCAAGTCGACACTGGTGCGCTGCATCGCCCGCACCGAGAGCGCCGATGCCGGCGTCATCGAGCTGTACGACCGGCCCCTGGCCGCCGACCCCGTCGGAGTGCGGGACCAGGGCGTGGCCCTGGTATGGCAGGACTTGGCGCTGTGCGACAACCTGAGTGCGGTCGCCAATGTCTTCCTCGGTAACGAGCGGCTCGGGGGCCGCTTCCTCGACGAGGACACGATGGCCGCCGAGACCGCCTCGTTGTTCGACCGGCTCCACATCTCCATTTCCGAGCCGCAGCAACCTGTGGGTTCGCTCTCGGGCGGTGAGCGGCAATTGGTGGCCATCGCCCGAGCGGTGCTGCGCGATCCCGCCGTCTTGGTGCTCGACGAGCCGACGGCCGCCCTCGGCGTGACCGAGACGCAGGTGGTCGAACGACTGCTGGCCCGGCTCCGGGAGGCGGGCACCGCGATCCTGCTCGTCTCGCATCGCCTGGAGCAGGTGTTCAACCTGGCCGACCGCATCGCGGTCCTGCGCGACGGGCGGATCGTGGCCAACGTGTCGCCCCTTGAGGTCCACCCCGACGACGTGGTGGCGATGATCTCCGGTGTCCGGGCCGACTCGACGGCCCGCCGGCAGCTCCGCCGCCTGCACAGCCTGGTCGACCAGCTGGCGGAGGTGGAGCCCGCGGCCAGCCTGCCGCTCATCGTGTCGGCGATGGCAGAAGCGGTGGGCATCGACCAGCTCTGTGTCCACCTGCTCGACCAGCCCGACGACGAGGGCCGTATCCTCCTGAGGCGGTCGGCCGCGGTCGGCGTGCGGGAGCCGTTCCTCGAGCGCCTGGCGTTGTTGCCCATAGGCGCGAGCGGCGGCCCTCCCGGGATCGCGGCCGCCACCGGCGACGTGGTAGTGGTCGAAGATGTCCGCCGCGACCGGCGGTGGCCGCTGTTCGGCGCCGACGGCGATCCGAGCACGCCCCGCAGCTCGTGGTCGGTCCCCATCCTGGGCTCATTTTCGGTCCTCGGGGCCATCTCCGGTTACGCCGACACGGTCGGAAGCCCCCAGGCCGACCAGCTGGAGCTGGTGTCGCTCTACGCCAGCTACGCGGCCGCGGCCATCGACCGCGAGCGCCTGCTGACCGAGGCGACGCGCCGCAACCGGGTGCTGGAAACCCTCCGCGGCTTGCTCGACACCCTGGCCGGTCCCCAACTGGCCCAAGGTGGCCTGGCAGTCGCGCTCCTCGCCCTGTGCCGGGGCCTCGGGTCCGATGCCATCGCCTTCCACGGGGCGGCCGCCGAGCCGTCGACGGTGACGCCGGTCGAGCTGACCCCGGGCGAAGCGGCGACGGCCGCCGCCCACCAGCTCGCGGCGGCCGCGGCCGTGCTGGCCACGCCCGCCGATGCCGAGGGGGCTCGGCCCGTCGGTGAGGACACGTTGGCGGTACCCATCGACGCCCCCGGGGGCCGAGCCGTCGTGACCGCGTGGTGGTCCGATCCCCGGTGGCGATCCGATGACGCCCTCGACCTGCTCGACGACGCGGCGCGGTCGCTCCGCTTGGCCCTCGAACGCCAGGTAGCCGAGGGGGCCAATGCCGAGACCGCCCTCCTGCGGCGGTCGCAGATCCGTCAGCGGGAGTTTCTCTTCCGGCTCAACCATGAGTTGCGTACCCCGTTGACCGCTATCCAGGGATACGCCTCTACCTTGCGCCAGCCCGATGTGGACTGGGATCTGGCCAGCCAGCAGCGCTTCTTGGATTCCATCGCCACCGAGTCGGCCCGCATGGGGCGCCTCGTCGGTGATCTCCTGGATTTCAGCGCCATCGATTCCGGCAACCTGCGACTCCAGCCCGATTGGTGTGACGTCGGGCTCGTCCTCGAGGCGGCCCGCCGGTGCGTGACCGAGGCGCCGGCCTCGCTGTTCAATCTGGAGATGGTCACGGTGCCTCCCATCTGGGGCGACCACGACCGTCTCGAGCAGGTGTTCGTCAACCTGTTCGACAACGCCGTGCGACATGCCCAGGGCCTCACCGGCGTGGTCGTCACCGCCGGCGTGTCGCCGTCGGGTTCGCAGATCGAGGTTCGCGTCGCCGACGACGGCCGGGGCGTCGGCCGGGATCCCGACGAGCTCGAGCGGGTCTTCCGGCCCCACGAGCGGGGGCGCACCGAAGGCCAGGGAGCCGGCCTGGGCCTCACCATTGCCAGGGGCGTCGTCGAGGCCCACGGGGGAACGATCACGCTCGAGCAAGTGCCGGTCGGCACGTCGGTACTTGTCACCCTCCCCATCGAGGCGGTGGGTTACGACGGCGGTCATGTCGACATAAGCGGGGACCAGCCGGCGGCGGTCGATCGGGCCCAGGCCCGGCGGTGAACGACTCGACGGTCATCCTCGTGGTGGAGGACGACCGCAGCATCGTCGACCTGGTCCGAGCCAACCTCATGGTGCGGGGATTCACCGTCGTTGTGTCGCGCACCGGTGACGAGGTCCTGGACATGGTGCAGTCAAGCCAGCCCGAGATCGTGCTGCTCGACCTGATGCTGCCCGATGCCGACGGCTTCGACCTCTGCCGCGACATCCGGGCGGTGTCGACCGTGGGGCTCATCGTCGTGTCGGCCCGCCGGGGCGAACAGGACAAGGTGCGGGCGCTGAACCTTGGCGCCGACGATTACCTTACGAAGCCCTTCAGCATCGAGGAGCTCCTCGCCCGCATCACCGCACTTCTCCGCCGCAGCCGGGTGACCACGGCTCGGGCGACGCCGCCGCCGGCGCCCCTTCGTGTCGGCGCCATCACGATCGACTTCGACGCCCAGATCGTCACCAAGGGCGGCGAGGCCGTCCACCTCACCCCGACCGAGTTCGCCCTCCTCCGGGAGTTGGCGCTGGCGCCGGGAAAACTGCTCACCCACGCCACTCTGCTGCGCAAGGTGTGGGGGCCCGGCTACGAGACCGAGACCGAGTACACCCGGGTGTACGTCCGCCGCCTGCGGGCCAAGCTCGAGGACCCCGCCGGCCCCCCGCTCATCGCGACCGAACCACGCGCCGGGTACCGCCTGGTGGCGTCCCGGAGCTGAGGGGACCTGCTCGCCCCCCAGCCCCGGGCCACCGGCCCCCTCGGTTTCGCCCGCTAGCGCCCCACCCTGCCTCTGCGGGCAACGGAGTCGATGGTCACGGCGGCAAGCAACACCATGGCGGTCACGATTTTCTGCGCCGCCGAGCTGTAGCCCTGCAGGCCCATGCCGTTGTCGATGGCCGCGATGACGAGGCCGCCCAGCACTGCGTGCACGGGCTTTCCACGCCCACCGAACAGACTGGTCCCGCCGATGACGGCGGCCGCCACCGCGTACAGGACGAGGGTGCCGCCGTCGAGCGAGGTGGACACCGAGCGCAGGCGCGAAGCGAAGATGATCCCCGCGATGCCGGCGCTGAAAGATGCCAGGGCAAACGCCATCGTCCGGATGCGCGCCAGGTTGACGCCGGCGCGCCGCGCCGCTTCGGCATTGCCGCCGACGGCGTACATGTAGCGGCCGAACTTGGTGCGCCCGAGCAGGATCGTCCACATCGCCAGCACGGCCAGCACGATCAGAACCACCCACGGGAGGCCCCGGATGGGCACGATCCGGCCCCGGTTGGTGTTGCAGATCAGCACCACGACAATGCCGGCCGCGAACGCCCCCACGATCTTGAGGATCGTCAGGCCGATCGGTGGGGCGACCAGACCACTGGCCCGCCGCCGGGACTCCCGCAGCCATATTCGCAGCGAGAACAGGGCGACAATGGCCAACATCACCAGCCAACTGGCGGCCGCGGTGAGGTTGCCGCTGGCCAGGTCGTTGATGACGTTGTTGTTGATGGGCAGGGACCCGCCTTTGCCGAGGGTCAGCAGCAGCGCGCCCTGCCAGCCGAGAAGTCCCGCGAGGGTGACGACGAACGACGGCAGTCCGATCCTCGTGATGATGCTGCCCTGGATGGCGCCGATGACCGCGCATGCCGCCAGGCCGGCGATCACGGCCGCCCACCACGGCCAGCCATTGCCCTGCTTGACCAACTCGGCGGTGACCACCCCGCCGATGCCGGCCACGAAGCCGATCGACAGGTCGATCTCGCCGAGCAGCAGGGCGTAGATCTCCCCCATGGCCAGCAGCATGTAGACGGCGCCTTGGACCAAGAGGTTGACCACGTTGCCAGCGGTCAAGAAATGGTGGTTGAGCGTCTGGAACAGGATCGAGATCAGCACCAGGCCCGCGATCACGGGCAGCAGACCGGCGTCGCCGGCGCGGACGCGGGCCAATGCGCCACGCAGGTAGTCGGGCAGCGACGTCGCGATCAGCTCGGGCGCGACGGCCAGCTCAGCATTGCGGGCCGCCGCCGCCGTCACCTTCTCGGCCTCCTCGATGACGCCGGCGGTGGGCTCCGGTTCTTTGATGTCGGTCATCTCACGCCTCGCCGGTCGGGGGTCGTTGGGCCGTCCTGGTGGAGACGCCCGTTGTCATCAGGTCGACGACGATCTGGCGGTCCATCTGGGCCGACGGCCGCTCGGCGGCCATGTGGCCGAGACGCAACACCGCGATGCGATCGGCCACCTCGAAAACGTCGTTCATGTTGTGCGACACGAGCATCACGGCCAATCCTCGGTCGGCCAACCGCCGGACCAGGTCAAGGACCATCGTCGTCTGGGCCACGCCCAGGGCTGCGGTCGGCTCGTCCATGATGACGAGCTTGGAGTTCCACAGCACCGCCTTGGCGATGGCGACCGACTGGCGTTGGCCGCCCGACAGCGACACCACCGGTTGGCGGATCGACCGGACGGTCGTGACCGCCAGGCTCTTCAACGTGGCCCCGGCCGACTGCTCCATGTCCTCCTCGTCGAGCAACCCATGGCGCTGGATCTCGCGGCCGAGATACATGTTCTGGACGATGTCGAGGTTGTCACACAGGGCCAGATCCTGGTGAACCGTTTCGATACCGAGCGCCGCCGAGTCGCGAGGGGTGCGGATGTTGACGGGATGGCCCTCCCAGAAGACCTGGCCTCCGTCGGGGGTGTGGATGCCGGCGATGCATTTGATGAGGACCGATTTACCGGCCCCGTTGTCGCCTACCAGCGCCGTCACCTGCCCGGCGGGAACATCCAGGTTCACTCTGGTCAAGGCCTGCACCGCACCGAAGTTCTTGTCGATGTCGCGCAGGCTGAGGAGCGGTTCGCCGTCCTTGGCCGGAGGCCGGCCGCCGGCTTGATCGACGGGATCGGTTCGCCCCGATGCCACGTGTGTCGTCACGATGTCTTCCTCTCGGGCCCCTCGGGTCTCTCGAGCTTCTCGAGCTTTTGCCTGCGAGCGAGGGGTACTGGGTCCAGTTTGTCGGACAGGAGCTGGGTCAGTCGGTTCCCGGCACACACCGGCCGGGCGGGCCACTCGATAGGAGAGGTCCCGCCCGGCGGGAGCGGTGTGGTCGGTTAGCTGATGTTGTTGGCGGTGCAGGCGGCGGCAACCGCTGCGATGCAGAGGTCGGAGGCCTTGACCGCCCCGTCCTTGACGACGGTGGTGGCCATGTTCTGAGAGGTGACCCAGGTCGGGGTGAGGAGCACTGACGGAACGTCAGTGTTGGCGCTCGAGTCCTTGGTCGTGCCGTTGCTAAGTCCCGACGGCGGCGTCATGCCCGCCCGCAGGTACAGCGCCACCGACGCGGCGCCCTGGGCCTCGAGGTAGATCGCCTTGTACACCGTGCCGCACTGGTAGCCCTTCAGAATGTTCTGCAAGCCGACAAGCGAAGCGTCCTGGCCGGTGGTCGGGAACTTCTTGGCGGGAATGCTGGCCTTCTGCAGCGAGGCGATCACCGCGTTGGCGTTGTCGTCATTCGGCGTCACGACCGCATTTATGTTGGGATGGGCGGTGAACTGCTGGTCAAAGGTCGTCTGGGCCACCGATGGCGTCCAGGTGCCGGCGGGCTCGCCGACCTTCACGTAGGTGCCGTCGGAGAACTTGGGCGCCAAGACGCCGTTGTAGCCCTGGGAGAAGAGGAGGGCGTTGTTGTCCGTCGGGTCGCCGTCCATGACAAGGATGTTGGGCTTGGCGACGTTCCAGGCGGCGATGCAGTCGACCTCGCCCTGGCCGATCAACTGGCCGACCTTGACGTTGTCGAAGCTGACGTAGATGCGCCCCGAGGTACCACCTTTGACAAGGCGATCGTAGTCGACGACCTTCACGCCCTTGGCGGTGGCGTTGGCCTCGATGGCGGCGCCGCTGCCGGAGTCGATGGCGTCGACGAGGAGCACGCTGGCGCCTTGGGTGATGTCGGCTTCCGCCTGGGTCTGCATGGTGCTGGCGCTGCCCTGAGCGTTGTCAACCTTGATGTCGCTGGCGGAAAGCCCCGCCGTTTGGAGGGCCTTTGTCAGGTAGGGCCGGTCGAACGATTCGTACCGCGCCGAGGTGGTGCTGTCGGGCAGGAGGACACCGACGAGGCCATGGCCCTTGGCGGCGATGGACTTCAACTGCGTCATCGCCGAAAAGTCCGCGGTGAACGATGATGCCGAGACGTTGGCAACGGCCGTCGTCGCGGTCGTCCCCGAGGACCCGGCGGTGGTGTTCGTCGTCGTCGACTTTGCGCTACTGCTGCAGCCGACGAGCCCGATCAACGTTGTGGCTGCGGTGGCCGCGAGCGCCGCTCGCTTGAACGAGACGTGCATAACAGGTTCCCTCCCTTGATTGACCGACCGCCGCGGTTCCGGCTTCTGAGGATGGGTCGAACGCAGGAGATTCGTGCGCACGGCGCCGCCACAGGTCGTCACGTGGTTCGTGAAAGTCGACGTAACGATAAGGACACAAATGTGAACGAGGCATAAATATCCCGTTCATTCCATGAACGAAACATGAACGGTCGCCCGAGCTGCGGTGCCCTCGGAGACCATCCTCACCACCGCTGTCGTCCCCCGCTGGTTGCGGCGGCCGTACCGGTAAACGTTTACCGGGATGTAATCGGGGGTTGACCGGGGCTACGCCATGAGGAAACCTGAGGCCACATAGCCTTAGGCGACCTCAGGAAGTGGAGGACGGCATGAGCACGTTCGGGCGGTTGGCAGGCCTGTCGGTGGCGGTGGCGGTGGCCACTACGACGCTTTCCCTCTCGGCGGTGGGGGCCGCCCCGGCGGCGCCGGCCGCGGTCGGCGGCGGCGGTTGCCAGCTGGGCAACAACGTGTCCCACGTGATCGAGATCACCTTCGACAACGTGCACTTCTTCCGGGACAACCCCAACGTGCCGTCGGACCTCGAGATGATGCCCCACCTGCTCAACTTCATCGAGCAGAACGGCACCATGCTGTCCAATAACCACACCCCGCTCATCGCCCACACCGCCACTGACAGCCTGACCAACTACACCGGGCTGTACGGCGATCGCCACGGCATGCCGGTGAGCAACAGCTTCAAGACCTACAACCCCGACGGGACGACCGACACCGGCGTTTCGTTCGCCTACTGGACCGACCCGGTCTTCGATCCCTCATCGACGCCGACACCTGGCCATGACACGAATCCGTCGATGGTGTACTCGGCCGTCCCCCCGGCGACGGCAACACCGCCGGTCGCCCCGAACACGATCACGCCCGCCCCGTGGGTGCCGTTCACCCGAGCCGGCTGCAACGTCGGCGACGTTTCGACCGCAAACATGGTCCTCGAGAACACCGCCGTCGACATTCCCAAGGTTTTCGGGCCCTCCTCGCCCGAGAACGCCCAGCTGCAAGCCGACACCGACTCCTTCAAGGACGCGGAAGTGGCCCAGTACGTCGGCGTCGGTGTCCACTGCGCCCAGGGTGCCGCCTTGTGCGCCACGGCCAGCGGCACGAAGTTCGGCCAGCAGTCCCCGTCTCCGACCGCCGTGCCCGACATCCTGCCCACCGAGCCCGGCGGCTACACCGGCTTCCAGATGCTCATGGGGCACCGCTACCTGGCCCCTCAACTCGGCGCCGGCACCCCCAGCGTCATGCACAACGGGTTCCCGGTGACCAACTCCGCCGGCAACCTGGTGGACCTTTCCGGCAACCAGATCAACGGCGCATTCACCAACAACCAGCCTGGCTTCCCCGGTTTCGGCCCCATCAATGCCGCCCAGTCGCTGGCGTACACCGCCGACATGCAGGAATCGGGGGTGCCGGTGACGCAGTCCTACATCGCCGACATCCACGGTAACAACAACCCCCAGCTGGCGGCGTGCGCCAGCGCCCCGCCCGCCCTCGGACCCGGTGATCCCTGCTACGTGGCCCAAGCCAAGTTCTACGACGACTCGTTCAACACGTTCTTCCAGCGCCTGGCGGCCGACGGCATCACCCCGGCCAACACCGAGTTCGTCGTCACCGCCGACGAGGGCGACCACGTGGCGGGAGCCAACGTCGGCCGCGCCATCCAGCCGGCGCCGGCGGGCTGCAACGGCGTGACCACGCCCTGCACCTATGTGGCGGGGACCTTCGGCGAGCTGAACACCAACGTGACCGGCCTCCTGGCCACGGAGAAGGGCAACACCACGCCCTTCAGCCTCCACGCCGACTCGGCACCGCAGTTCTACGTGACCGGCAACCCAGGTCCGAACACCCCGGCGGTCCGCCAACTCGAGCGCGACGTCGCCACCCTCACCGCCAGCAACCCCTACTCCGGGAAGACCAACGAGCGGATCACCAACTACCTGGCCAACCCGGTGGAAGAGGGCATCCTGCACATCGTCAATGCCGATCCGGCACGCACGCCGACGTTCTCGCAGTTTGCGAAACCGGATTACTTCCTGTTCGCGGGCGCCCCGAATTGCACCAGCGCCTGTGTCCAGGTCAACCCCGGCTTCGCCTACAACCACGGCGACTACGCGGCCGAGATCAACACGACCTGGCTCGGCCTCGCCGGGCCCGGCGTGGCCCACAGGGGAGTCGACGGCCTCGGGCCGAGCCAGGGACCCAGCTCGGCGGGCCCCGACAGCGGCAATGTCACCGTTCCGGGGAGCCACACCACCGGGACCTGGACCGACCACACCGACATCCGCCCCACGCTGCTGCATCTGGTCGGGCTGAAGGACGACTACACCGGTGACGGCCGGGTCATCACCGAGGACCTCACCTCGGTGCCCGCGACCTTGAGTGGGGCCGCCGTCGTGGAACTGGCACGGGCCTACAAGCAGATCAACGCCAGTGTGGGCGCCTTCGGCACCGCCACCTTGAAGGCTTCCACCCATGCCCTGGAGAGCACCAGCGCCGGCGACTCCCGCTACACCGTCATCGAAACCCAATTGGCGTCTCTCGGGCAACGCCGCGATGCGCTGGCCATCACCATCAAGAACGAGCTGTTCGCCGCCGAGTTCGACGGGACCCCGATTTCGCTCGGCCAGGCGATGGCCCAAAAGATCCAGGCCGACACGCTCATCCAGTTGGCGCAGCAACTGGCGGCGTCGTAACCGCAACTGTTGGGGAAAAAGGGGTCCCGCGGGCGCACGTCGCCTGCGGGAGCTCGCCAGGCGCTGCGGTAGCCTCGATCAGGTGAAGGCCGTCGTCATGCCCGACGCTCTCGACGGCATCCCGGTCGTCACGCAGCGCCCCGATCCCGTTCCCGGCCCCGGTGAGATCCTGATCGGGGTGCGGGCCGCGGGGGTCAACAACGCCGACGTGATGCAGGCGCGGGGCGCCTATCCCGCGCCGCCCGCCTCACCGCCGGACATTCTCGGCCTCGAAATGGCCGGCGAGGTGCTGGCCACCGGGCCGGGCGCCCAGCGTTTCCAGCCGGGGGATCGGGTCATGGCGGTCGTCGGCGGGGGCGCCCAGGCGACACGCCTGGTCGTGCACGAGCGCATGGCCATGCCCGTGCCCGATTCGATGTCATGGCCCCAGGCGGGGGGTTTCCCCGAAGCCTTCACCACCGCCCACGACGCCCTGTTCACCCAGGGCGAGCTGGCCGCGGGCGCCACGGTGTGCATCCACGGCGCGGCCGGAGGCGTGGGCAGCGCAGCCGTCCTGCTGGCCGCAACGGTGAACGCGGACATCGTGGCCACGGTCCGCAACGCCGGCCTCCGCGACTCCGTGGCCCACCTGGCCCCCGGCGTCCGGGCGATCGCCCCGGAGGGTTTTGGGGACGCGGGACCGTTCGACGTCGTCATCGAGCTGATCGGCGGTCCCAATCTCGCCGCTGACCTGGCCGCACTGGCCACCGGCGGCCGCATCATCGTGATCGGGGTCGGGGCGGGGGCCGACGCCCAGGTGAACCTCCACCAGCTCATGATCCGCCGGGGCCGGATCCAGGCGTCCACGCTGCGCGTCCGCCCCCTCGAGCTGAAAGCCGTCGCCGCCCGCCTGGTCGAGGCCCATGTGCTGCCGCTCGTGGCCCGGGGCCAGATCCGGGTACCGGTCGCCGCCACCTACCCGCTGGAAGAGGCCCCAGCCGCCTACGCGGCGTTCGCGGCGGGAGGCAAGTTCGGCAAGATCGTGCTGGTCACCGGGGACGGCGCGTGAAGGTCACGTTCATCGGCCATGCCGGCTTGTTCATCGAGACCGCCGGGGGCAGCATCTTGTGCGACCCCTGGTTCAACCCCGCCTACTTCGCCTCGTGGTTCCCCTTCCCGAGCAACGCCGGCATCGCCATCGACGCCATCGCCAGCCCTGACTATCTCTATGTCTCGCACCTCCACCACGACCATTTCGATCCCGAGTTCCTGGCCGCTCGGGTGTCGCGGGCCACGACCGTGTTGTTGCCCGAGTTCCCCCTCGACGAGCTGCGCGACGCCTTGAGCGACCTCGGGTTCTCCCGCTTCGTGCCCTTGCCCCACGGGGTGACCGTCGACCTGGGCGGTATCCAGGTCATGGCCACCCTCGCCATCGGACCCTCGGACGGGCCCTTCGGCGACTCCGCCCTGGCCGTCGACGACGGCACCGCCCGCCTCCTCGACCAGAACGACGCCCGGCCCCGGGATCTCGATCCCATACAGCGGTTCGGGCCGTTCGATGCCCACTTCCTGCAGTTTTCCGGGGCCATCTGGTACCCGGTGGTGTACGACATGGCGGCCGAAGCCAAGGCGGAGGCCGGCCACCAGAAACGCATCCGGGGCATGGACCGCGCCCGCCTGATCGCCGAACAAGTCGACGCCGCCCACCTGTTCCCCTGCGCCGGTCCGCCGTGCTTCCTCGACGAAAATCTGTTCGGCTACAACGACCTCGGTGACGGGGACAATCCTTTTCCCGACCAGTCCGTATTCCTCGAGTACCTGGCCGGACAAGGCCGGGACAATGCCCACCTGGTCGTGCCGGGCACCACTATCACCCTGGTGGGCGGCGGGTGCGAGGTCGTCCAGCCGGCCCCCGAAGCCGAGCTGATGGCGCCGTTCCGGGCCAAGCGGGCCTACCTCGAGGCCTACCAGGCGCAGCAGCGGCCGGCTATAGAGGCGGCCCGGTCGTCGTGGCCCCGTCCCGGCGAGATCGACGTGGTGGCGGAACTGAAGAGCTGGTGGGAGCCGCTACTCGCCAACGCTGATCAGCTGTGCGCCCGGGTGGGGGCGGCGGTGCTGCTCGAGGCGGGCGACATCGGTGTCGTCATCGACTTCCCGGCCCGTCAGGTACGGGCCCACGCGGGCGAGCTTTGCCCCTATCGTTTCCGGGTCGAACCCGGCGTGGTGGACGCGTGCATCCGGGAACGGGCGGCGGACTGGGTCAACGGCCTGTTTCTCTCGCTGCGGTTCACCGCCGGGCGCGATGGCGCCTACAACGAGAGCATCTATACCTTCTTCAAGTGCCTGTCGGAAGAACGGCTGCACTACGCCGAAACCTGGAACGCCTCCGAGGCGGCGGCCACGGCCACCCCCTCGCTACGGCGGGCCTGGCACCCGGCCGCCGACGAGGACGAGTGGTACCAGCTCGACGGGTGGCGGATCCCTCGCCGGTGCCCACACCTGCAGGGGGATCTGGCGAGGTTCGGTTCCATCACCGACGACGTGCTGACCTGCAAGCTGCACGGCTGGCGATTCGACCTGGCGACCGGCAGCTGCCTGACCACCGGCCAGCCGGACGCGATCAAGGCCGACCGGCTGTGACCGGGACGACCGGCGGTGACCAGGCCCGCGGCCGGGCTGCGCACACCGCGCCGCGGTGACCGGCTGACCCCTTTGCTCCTCGGTCTCGACATCGGCACCACTCGGATCAAGGCGTTGCTGATCGACGCTGACGGCAACGACTGCCGCGCCGCCCGCGCCGCCACGCCGTTCGAAGATGGCGAGATGAGCGGCGACCGGCTGCTGGCGGCGGTGGCCGAGGCGATCGCCGAGCTCGGTTCGGCTCGCGCCGACATCGCGGCGGTCGCCGTCGCGGGGATGGCGGAGAGCGGGGCCCCCGTCGCCCGCGACGGGCGGCTGCTGGCGCCGATCATCGCCTGGCACGATCCCCGGGGCGGCGAGATCGTCGACCGTCTTCAGCAGCAGTTCGGGCCCGAGCTGGAGGAATCGATCGGGCAGCGGCTGCGGGTTGTCTCGAGCGTCGCCAAGTTGGGGTGGCTGGTCGACCAGGGTCTCGGGTCCGTGGCCCGGTGGCTGGGCGTGCCCGAGCTGGTGCTCCACGACCTCACCGGCCGCCAGGTGACCGAGTTCTCACTGGCTGCCCGTACCGGCGCCTATCACGTGGGCGAGCATCGGTACCTCCCGGAGGTGGCGGCTGCCATCGGGGTGTCCCCGGAGGTGTTCGCCGAGGTGGCGGCCGCAGGCGCGGTGATGGGGCGGGTCTCCGAGGCCGCCGCCTGCCGGTGGGGCCTGCCCGCCGGGATCCCGGTCACCATCGCCGGCCACGACCACTTGGTGGCACGGGCCGGGGCGGGCGGCCGCCCGTGCGACCTGGTCAACTCCGTCGGCACCGCCGAGAGTGTCGTGGCGGGTGCGGAGACTCTGCCCGATGTCGCCGCCGCGCTGGCCGGGCGGGTGGCGGTGTCGGTGCTGCCCGGCGGTGGCGGCTGGGCGTTGCTGGCCGGCGCCGCCCGTGCGGGCCTGGTGCTGAGCGCCGTCGCGGCCGCCCTGGGGCGCCCGGTCGAGGAGCTCGACGCCATGGCCTTGGGGGCCGGGAGCGCCACGATCGACGACCGCGTCATCAAGGCGGCCCAGGACGACTCGCCTCTGGACCTGCCGGCGGCGCCCGTGGCCGAGATCTGGAACGGGGTGCTCGGGTGTCTTGCCGCCCGGACCTGGGACGCGTGCGACCGGCTGGTGGCGGTCGCTCCTGTTGCCCGAGGTGCGGGCGGCCACCGGCTGGTGGTGTGCGGAGGGGGCAGCCGAAGCCGGCCGTGGCTGCACGCCAAGGCTGTGGCTCGTCCCGGGATCGAAGTGTGGCGCAGCGGCGCCACCGAGGCGGTGGTCCGCGGCGCCGCCCTCTACGCCGGCGTCGCCGCCGGATGGTGGGCGGCGGTGCGCTCGGGTCCCCAACCGGGCCTCGAGCGGGTTGTCATCTGATCTCAACCGACAGCCGTAGCCATGGCCCGCAGGTACGCCTTGATGGTGCGCATCTGGAAGGCCCGGGCCACCGGGCCGCCGAGGCGGGCGATCAGGTCCCGAGGCTTGGAGAACGCCACGACCTGGAACACGACTCGGCCGTCGCGGCGCACGACGAGAAACGCCTCTTCACCGCGCTCGGGGTGGCCGGGAAGGGTCCCGTAGGCGAAGCCCGCCTTGGTGGGCTCGTCGACCACGTAGGCGACGCGCGCCGGGGCCACCACGCACCCTGTCACGGGCAACTTGATGACGACGAGCATGGACAGGTCGCGCACCACCGGGGTGTCCGGAAAGATCTCGATGCCGGCGCCCCGCTGCGGCGCCCAGTGGCGCACCGCCTCCCAAGCCTGTGCGAAGCGGTCACCCTCGTCGGCGCCGAGATCGGTCTCGTGGCGGTCATGGTGGAACCCGGCTGGCAGGTCGCGGGCGGCGGTGGCGCCCACGGCGTCGTAGGTGAAGCGCTGGGATCGTTGCTCGTCGAGGAAGCGCTGCAGCACATCGGGCGACGGCTTCGTGAGGCGGAACATCTGTCTACTCTGCCTCCTGTGTATGAGTCCCCGGAGGAGCTGGCCGCGCTACAGGATCTTCTCGATCGCAGTGCCGCCGCGGGCGGCACCCACTTGAGCCGGATCATCACCCCCGACCGCCGGCTGGATGCGGCCGAGCTCACCGCCGAACTAGTGGGGATGCGGTTGCTGGCTCTGGCCACGGTCACTGCCGACGGCCGGCCCCTGGTCGGCCCCGTCGACGGCGTCTTCTACCGGGGGGCGTTCCACTTCGGCTCCGCGCCCGACTCGATTCGCTTCGGCCATATCCGCCGCCGCCCCCAGGTCAGCGCGACCCACCTGCCGGGCGAACACCTGGCGGTCACCGTCCACGGCCGCGCCGTGCCCATCGACGTCGCGGCGGGGGAGCAGGCGGGTTTCCGCCAGGCGCTGCTCGACATCTACGTGCCCCGCTACGGCGCCGAATGGGAGGCGTTCCTCGACAGCGGGGTGGCCTACGCCCGGATCGACGCCGACCGTATGTACACCTTCCACATGGTCCCGGAGCCTGCTCCGGAGGCGGTAACCGCCCCGTGAGGGCGGCCACCCTGCGCCGAGCCACCCCCGCCGACCGCGACGAGATCCTGAAGCTGAACGCGGACGGCAACGGTGGCGAAATCGCCGAAGAGATGCGGATCGTTTTCGACCATGGCGGCATGGCGGTCACGGACTACGCAGTGGCGATCGTCGACGGTCGGGTCGTGGCGACCGTCGGCCTGCTGGCGACGACGCTGCGGGTGGGCGCGGTGACGCTGCCGGTCGGCCAGCCCGAGTACGTCGCCACCGATCCCGAGCACCGGGGCCACGGCCTGGCGGGCCGGCTCCTCGCCATGGTGCAGGAATGGTCCGACGAGCGGGGCGACCTCCTCCAGATCATCACAGGGGTGGCCTACTTCTATCGCCAGTATGGGTACTCCTACGGCCTCGCACGCTCCCCCGTGCTGGTCGTGGCGCCCGAGACTGCCATCGATATGCCGCCCGGCTGGCAGGTGCGGGCCGCCCAGACGAGCGACGTGGACCGTATCCGAGCCCTGCAGGCGGCCGCCCAGGACCCCTGTGACGCCGCCCTTCCCTTTGCCGACAACCTGTGGGCGCCCTTCCTCGTCATGGCGACGGCGCCGATGCTCGTGGCCGAGCACGAGGGCCGAGTGGGGGCGGTCGCCCGGCTGCGGCTCGAGCCGGGGTCGCCGGTGCACGTGCATGCATTGGCGGCCGACGTCGCTGTCGGCGTCGCCGGCGTCCAGGCGGTCCTGGCAGGCGCGCGGGCGGGCCACCCCGGCGCCACCTTGGTGGTGACCGAGCGCCCGGGGTCGGTCGTGCGCGCCGTGGTGGGGGCCGCGGCACCGCTCGCCCGGCACAATTCCCTCTATGTACGGGTGCCGTCACTGGCCCGCCTCCTGCGCCAGATGACCGCGGTGCTCGACCAGCGGTTGGCGGCGTCGGCGTTCGCGGCCGCCAGCGGCGAGCTCGCCATCTCCCTGTACCGCTCGACGGTGCATGTGCGCTACCAGGGAGGGCGGATCGTGGGGGTGAGCGAGGGCGCCCCCATCCACGAGCCCGACGACGACGATTCCGGTGTGGGCGTCCCTCCCGACCTGGTACCCAACTTGGTGTTCGGCGCCGGCGGAGCGGTTGCGTTGGAGGGCCACCCGGATGTGTACCTGGGTCGTTTCCGCCCGTTGATGGATGCCCTGTTTCCTCCGATGCGCATCGACCTGCTGACGTGGTAGCCGCCGGTCGCCCCGTGGCTGTCGTGACCGGCGCCAGCAGGGGGATCGGCGCCGCCACCGCGGTGCTGCTGGCCACGCGCGGATGGGACATTGCGGTCGGCTACCGGGCCGACAACCAGGCGGCGGCCGCAGTGGTGGGTGCCTGCCAGGCCGCCGGCGCCCGGGCGGTGGCGGTAGCCGCGGACGTCAGCTCCGAGCAGGAGGTAGTGGCAATGTTCGCGGCCGTCGACCGCTGCCTCGGTCCTGTCGCGGCACTGGTGAACTCGGCCGGGATCGTCGACCAGCGGGCCCGGGTGGACGAGATGACCGCCGCCCGCGTCACGCAGATGTTCGCGGTCAACGTCGTCGGGTCGTTCCTGTGTGCCCGGGAGGCGCTTCGGCGCCTATCGACACGCCACGGCGGCGCCGGTGGCGCGATCGTCAACGTCTCCTCGGCCGCCTCTCGCCTCGGCAGCCCCGGCGAATATGTCGACTACGCCGCGTCCAAGGGCGCCATCGACACCATGACCGTGGGCCTGGCCCGCGAGGTGGCGGGCGAGGGTGTTCGGGTCAACGCGGTGCGGCCCGGGCTCATCGCCACCGGCATCCACGCCCGCGGCGGCCAGCCCGATCGCCTGGCCCGCCTCGTTCCTCTCATCCCCATGGGCCGCGGCGGCGAGGTACGGGAGGTGGCAGCCGCCATTGCCTGGCTGTGCTCGGACGAGGCCTCCTACGTCACCGGGTCCCTGCTCGACGTCTCCGGCGGGCGCTAGACGGCACCGCTTCGTGGCCTCGGACGCTTGACCCGCCGTGGCCGAGGAACCGCGCCGTCATGTCCCCCGTCCCCTATCCCGATGGGCCGAAGCGCTCGACCCGGATCCGCTCGGTCGGCACGCCCAGGTCGACCAGCAGGTGGCTGGCGGCGTCGGCAAAACCCGATGACCCGCACACATAGGCGGTGGCGTCGGCGACGACGAGCGGCGCCAGGTCGGCGGCGGTCAGGCGGCCGGGCGGCCGGGGTGAAGACGGCGGGGCGGTGCGGGTGTACACGATCGTGGTCCCGGAACCCGCCAGCTCAGGGGCGTAGTAGAGGTCGTCGGGCGAGCGGACCGAGACGAGCAGGCGTGCCAGGTCCGGATGCCCGTTCTGGCGTGCCAGGCGCAGCATCGCCATGAGCGGCACGACCCCCGAGCCGCCGCCGACCAGGATGGCGGGCCTGTCGCCGGCCCAGACGAACCAGCCGCCGATCGGTCCCCGCACCTCGATCTCGTCGCCGACCATGAGGTCGTCATGGAGGAAGGTCGAGACCTCTCCTTCGGCGAGGCGCTCGACGGTCAACTCGAACTCGTTGGACGCGTCGGGCGCCGACGCCACCGAATACGAACGCGCCGCGGTGTAGCCGTCGGGGGCCGTCAACCGGACGATGTAGTGCTGCCCTGCCAGGCGGGGCGAGGGGGTCGCCAGGGCGAGGCGGAACGTCTTGGCCCGCGCCGTTTCCGGCCGAATGGCGACGACCCTCGCGCTCTGCCAACCGCTGGGCTTCGGGCCCGACTCTGGCGACGGACCTGGTTCGGTCACTGCCTTAGTCGCCCTGGTAGCGCTGCTCGGTCCAGGGATCGCCCCGGTTGTGGTAGCCGTTGCGCTCCCAGAACCCGGGTTCGTCATGGTCGAGGAGCCGGAGACCGGCGACGAACTTCGCGCTCTTCCAGAAGTACAAGTGGGGGACCAGGAGCCGGGCAGGGCCACCGTGGGCCACCGGCAGGGGTTGGCCCTCGTAATCCCACACCACCCACGCCTTGCCGCCGGTGACGTCGGCCAGGGGCAGGTTGGTGGTGTACCCGCTGTGTGCGAAGGCCAGCACGTGGGTTGCCTGGGGCTGCGGTTCGGCTCTTGCCAGCAGCGTGTCGACCGAGACGCCGGAGAACGTGACGTCGAGCTTGGACCAGGTGGTCACACAGTGGATGTCGCCGCGGTAGGCCGAAGCGGGGAGGGCATGGATCTCGTCCCAAGTCCAGGTGGTCGGTTTGGCCACGAGGCCTTCGATCGCGAACGACCATGACGATGTATCGAGCTGCGGCGTCACCTCGGCGGTGAGGACCGGCCAGTCGTCTCCGGTGTCGTACTGGCCCGGAGGCAGGCGGGGGTCGCGCTCGGCCCGGCCCCGGCCCGCGAATCCTCGGGTGAATTTCGCCATCCCCGTTCCTTTCCTCTGCACCAACGGTAGTGGCGAAGCCCGGGCGTTAGCGGCAGATCCGTTCGGAAATGAACCTCAGTTTCCGTGCGCACCAGGCGCGCTGGCGTCGGTTCCGGTAGCGGTGGGGAAGCCGTCGGATCCGGCGAGCACGGCCACCAGGCGGTCGATCCACGCTTGGCTGTAAAGGTAGCGCTTGGAGCTGGTGATGTACTCCGCGTACCGGATGTCGACGGTACGGTCAGCCTCGCCCTTGGGAGGTCGCGCGCCGAGGTGACGGGCGGCGTCGGCATGGACCTGCGAGGTGAACGTGTAGGAAGTGCGGCGCTCGACCTCGGCGATCACCTCGGTAGCGGCGAAGTTGGGGCGCGAGCCGCTGGACACCTTGGGTAGCACCACGTAGTGGTCGAGCGCCTCGGCCAACTCAGTGGGTAGTGCTCCCGGTTTGACGAAGTAGGCGACGGCGTCGGGGTTGCGGCCCGCGCCCGGGACGACGGGGATGAATGCCACCCGCATCATGAACGTGGGGTCGGCCAGTAGTTCGGGCGAGGCGGTCTCGGCGCGCCCGACGATGGCCTGAATGTCGGGCGGGAGCGACGCCTGCAGCTTCTTGCGCGATGCCAGGACAGCGGGATCACGAAACCCGAAAAGCGGCAAGGGCACGCTCAGGCTCTGGCCAAGCGTGTACTGCGAGCCGAACTCGGTGACCAGCGTCGCTTCGATGTTGAGCAGGCCGGCCTGGACCTGCGGGATGACGGATAGATCCAGCGCGGGCAGGTGGCGGTGGGCAACGCAGTCGCGCAGGTCCACCCAGAACTGAACGTTCTCCCGCAGCCCTCGCCATGCGGACCCGGGGAATACCTCGGCCACGATGTCGGCGGCCGCCCGCGACTGCGCCTCGCCGTCGCCCTTGATCCGCACGGAACCGTCGTCATTGATCTGGCGCCACTCCTTACCGGCGCGTTGGGCGAGAGCGATGGCCAGGCTGTCCCATCCGGTGACGAACAGCCGCGAGAAGGCGCCGGTCCGGAACGGGGCCATCGGATCGTTCCAGACCCTGAGGGCGGCGAGGCAGGACTGTCGGGCCTGCTGCAGCGGGACCTCCCACGGCTTCGTTTCGCCCCCGACCGGGATCCCGCCGAGACCGCGCACTTGGGACTCCAATCCCGCGATCCGCTGGCTCTGCCGCGACGGGCGATTGGTGCTGACCCCGAGGACGCGGCGCACGAAACGATCGAAGTGGCGCCCATGGGCGGTGGCATCACCCCAGGTCCGGATTTCCAGCTGGCTCTTCGGCTCTCCCCGGCCCTCATCCCAGTCGCGCAGAAGCCGCTCGGCCAGCTCGACCTCGTCGTCCGCAGGCGGCTCCCTCACGGTCCGATGATCGCGCAGCGGGACGCTCGACCCGCCCCTGTGTCCAGGAACGCAGCTGCGCGCCTGAAGTGTGACCGAACGCGAGCAAGAGGGCGGCGGTGGGGTGGTTACCGGGCAGATGGTGAGCGGGCGAGATGCTCCTGTCGCGCGCCGCCCAGACGAGAAATCCGGGGCGGATTTCGTGGGTGGCCACCTGATCGGCCAGTGCCGCTCGCCGTCACACCCGCGGGACTTTCCTGAGGCCGAAGACCCCGGCTCGCCGTCGCAGGAGGGACGACCGGCTAGAACACCCCCGCGTCGATGGCCGCTCCGATGGCTCGCACCACACCGGTGACGAACGTCTCGTCGAGCGGGAGGTGCGCATGGAGGAGTCGGTGGTACGCCGGGCCGAAGAGGATGTCGAGCAGGATGTCGGCGTCGGTGTCGGGTCGCAGCTCGCCTCGACCCTTGGCTCGCTCGGTCAGGAGGAGGTGACGGGCCCGTACCGGTCCGATGAACCGTTCCCGCCACGCGTCGGCCAGGGCGGGGTCGCGCTGCACCTCGGCGATGAGCCCCTTCAGGGTGCGACCGGTCGCCGTGCCGTCGACCGCGCCGACCCAGTTGCGCAGTGTCGCCAGGAGGTCGTCCTCGAGGCGCCCCGTGTCCGGGAGCGGCTGGCGATCCAGGAAGTCCACCATGAAAGCGTCAAAGGCGAGCGTGCCCTTGGTCGGCCACCGCCGGTAGATGGAGGCTTTCGACACCCGGGCCCGGGTGGCGATGTCGTCGAGGGAAATCTCCGACAGCGGGCGCTCGGCCAACAGGCCAGTGGTCGCCTCGATGATGGCGCGGTCGGTCTGCGGGCTAAGGGGCCGGCCCCGCGCCGGGGAACCTCCGGTCGGGGCCATGGCATCCGCGGGGGTGTCGTTTGCTTCCACGACACGAGTGTAGCGGGAATAATGAAACGATCCGACTCGTTTCTGATTTCAGAGAGTCCGGTAAGGGTCCTGACCTCGGAGGAGGACACCATGGAGCAGACACGATTGGGGCGCAGTGAACTGACCGTCTCGCGCATCGCCTTCGGGACGTGGCAGTTGGGAGGTGACTGGGGTCCAACCGACGAGTCCGAGGCAATGGCCGCTATCCGTCGCGCCGCTGACTTGGGCGTCACCCTCTTTGACACCGCCCAGGCCTACGGTTTCGGCGCGTCGGAGCGGTTGTTGGCCAAGGCGCTCGAGGGTCGTCTCGATGAAGTGACCGTCGCGACCAAGGGCGGCCTTCGACCCACCGACGGCGGCGGCGTGGTCCGCGACGCCAGCCCAACGTGGATCCGACGCGGGGTGGAAGAAAGCCTGCGTGAGCTCGGCACCGACGCCATCGACCTGTACCAACTCCACTGGCCCGATCCGGCCACGCCGTTCGAGGAGACGGCGCTCACCCTGGCGGAGCTGGTCGATGAGGGCAAGATACGACACATCGGCGTCTCCAATTTCGACGCCGCCCAGATGGAGGTATTCAGCGCCACGTTGCCGGTGGAGACGGTCCAGCCGCCCTATAACCTCTTCCACCGGACCACTGAGACGTCGGTCCTCCCCTTCGCCCGAGCCCACGACGTGGGCGTGCTCATCTATGGGCCGCTGGCGCACGGGCTGCTCGGCAGCAGATTGCGGGTCGACACGCAGTTCGCTCCCGGGGACTGGCGGGCCACCAGCGCCGACTTCCGGGGAAGCGCCTATTCCCAGAATCTGTCCACGGTGGCCGAACTCGCCCAACTCGCCCGAGGCGAGCTCGGAATCACCCTTAGCCAGCTGGCGGTGGCCTGGACGCTGGCCAACCCTGCGGTCGACGTGGCGATCGTCGGCACCCGCAATCCGGCACATGTCGATGACGCGGTCGCGGCGGCTGGCGTGTCGCTCCAGCCCGCCATCCTCGGGCGCATCGATGAGATCATGCTCGGCGCCCATCGCATCGCCGGTCCGTCGCCCGAGATCATGCCGGAGGCCTGACCATGACAGACACCGTCGCGGCAAACGATCCCGCCGACAAGAAACTCGACGAGGGCCACGTGGCTGTGATTGGCGCCGGCACCATGGGCGCCGCCATGGTCCGACGACTACTGGCCATGGGAGCCACCGTGGACGTTTGGAACCGCAGTTCCGAACCGACCCACGCACTCGCCGCATTAGGCGCCCGGGTACACGCTGACCCGGGCCCCGCCGTGAAGCGAGCGCCGGTCGTGCTCACGCTGCTTCCTACCGGCGAGGTCTCCCGCGAGGTCATGGTGGGAGGCGGTGTCCTCGACGCGATGGCCCCGGGCGCGGTATGGGCGCAGATGGGGACCATCGGCGTCGATGCCACCGCCGCGCTGGACGCGGAAGTGTCGGCCCGGCGACCGGACGTGCACTTTGTCGATGCACCGGTCTCCGGCAGCCGCGTGCCGGCGGAAACGGGCCAGCTCGTGGTGCTGGCGTCGGGACCGGAGGTGGCGAGAGCGCTCGTCGAACCGGTCTTTTCGGTCCTTGGCCGGCGCACGCTTTGGTTGGGTCCGGCCGGCGCCGGCACCCGCATGAAACTGGTCCTCAATACGTGGCTCGCCTTCGAGGTCGAAGCGGCGGCCGAGGCGGCGGCGCTCGCGGCGCACCTCGGCATCGAAAGCGGGGTTCTGGCCGACGCCGTCGACGGCAGCCCGCTCGTCTCGTCACTAGCGGCGGTCAAGCTGGCGAAGATGCTGGCGGGCGACGACCGGCCCGAGTTTTCCCTGGGCTGGGCGTTGAAAGACCTCGAGCTGGCCGAGGCCGCAGCCGGGCCCGCCGGGCTACCGGTAGCGGGCGCCATCGCCAGGCGCTGGCGCAGCCTGGCCGACCATGGCTTCGCCGGCCTTGACGTGAGCGCTGCCCGATTGGGACTCCTCAACGAGCCGGTATGAGCGGCCGCCCGCCATGACCGAACCATCCGCCGACCCCAAACCCGAGGACGACGCCGTTCTCGTCCCCCTGCTGCTCATCATGACGGTCGTCACCGGAATCGTCGACGCGGTGTCGATCCTGCGCCTCGGCCATGTGTTCGTCGCCAACATGACCGGCAATGTCGTGTTCCTCGGCTTCGCGCTCGGCGGATCACCGGGATTCTCGCTCTCTGCGTCGCTGGTCGCCCTGGGCGCGTTCTTGGCGGGCGCGGCGGTGTGGGGCCGGATCCCGACCGCCGGTCGTCGGCCCGCACTGGCCCGGGCGGCCGGCTTTGAGGCGGTCATGGTGGCGGCGGCAACGGCGGTGGCAGAGGCTTCGCACGGCACGAGCCAGAGATACGCCGTCACCATCCTGTTGGCGGTGGCCATGGGGGCTCAGAACGCCACAGTGCGCAAACTGGCCGTGGCCGACCTGACGACCACGGTCCTTACTCTGACCCTGACAGGCCTGGCGGCCGATCCGCCGAACCTGAAAACACCGGGCGCCCATGCCATCCGGCGACTGGCCGCCGTGACGTCCATGTTGGCGGGAGCCGTGGCCGGGGCGATCATCGTCCTCCACGCTTCGCCCGGATGGGCGCTCGGCGCGGCGACGGCGCTACTGGCCGCCGTCGCCGTTACCGCCCGCTTCGGCACCCCGCAGGCTCAGGGCCGATGACGTCCTTGACCGACCAAGTCGGCCTTCCGAACTCGCCCTGTCGGACCGCTCCACCCTCGACTAGGCCGAGGGCCTGTTCGGCCCAGACCAGTGCCGTCCCGCCAGACAGCTTCGACGTGGGCGGCGGATCCGGGCGACGCTCGATCAGCCACTCCACCACCGGCGCCGAACTGCTCCCCATGGCGTGCTGCGCCAGGTGCGCCCGGGCGAGGCGTTGCTGATCCACCACACGGTGGGTGAGTTTCGTCTGCCAGCCCCGAGGTGCCCGACACCGGGGCGGCACCCACCGCAGCCGCGAATGGTCCCACTCGGCCTGACCACTTTCGCCACCACCGAGGACCCCGGTGCCGACGTTGGCAACCGTGTGTCGCCCACTCCACGGCCACGGCGCCGGCCAGTCGAGGACCTCGTCACAGCGGTTCAACCCCTTCGACGAGGACCGGCTTCCGTACCGTCGTAGTCAACGAGAACGCAGCTGCGGTACCAGAAGATCACCGGCACCCAATCAATCCCGGCCCGCTCGTAACCCTTGGCGGAGGATGGCGGACCCGACAACCGAGTGGCCCGCTACCGGCTGGCGGCCGAACCCTTGGCCGAATTGATGACCGCGTTTCGGTTCGCCGAGAACGGGTAGGTGGTGGGTTGGTTGTAGTGCGTCCATGGCGTTCGGCAGGAGCCTAGATAGGACGCTCAGGCGAGGGTCAGCCACGATCCCTCCCAACCCAACTCGCGGATGCCACGGCGGTGGCACACCTCGATCGCGGTCACACGGTTAGGAGCCATGCTTTTTCGGTATTACAGGCGGAACCCGAGGACCATGGGGCGGCCATGGCTCGAGCGCAACCCATCACGTGGCTCGCCCCCAGACGGTGGCGAGAAGCCGGACCAAGAAAGGGCCACGGTGGTGGTGACGACAGCTGGCCTGTCAACCGGCCAGATGGGGCTTCCGGAGGCAGCGAGCGAGGCTGGAACCCGGTTCGAGTTGGCCTGGAAACGGCAGAAGATCGCTTCGGTGTTCGGAGTGTCACCCAAATCGCCGCGGGTGGAGTTGCACCTCGGCAGGATAAAGGCACCCTTTGGCCCCTGGGTGGTCGAGGCTCCGGCGGACAAAACTGGTCGCAGGAATACTGCTGGTCCGATTCACCCTGCGCTCGGTGACCTCGGGCTCACGTTCTTGCCAACGGCCGGTGCCGGAGTAGGCGTCACCTCCCGCCATGCGGTACCGACCTCTGATCCGACCCGGATCGACCGCCATACGGTAACGGTTGAGGATCGCCAGGTCCTCAGGAAGTACCTAGCCGTGAACCGCAGCCAGTCGGGCCCGGTAGCGGCGTTGCGGGAACATGACGGTGCTCTGCGCCAATGGACCACCAATGCGGCAATGGCCGCGACGGTATCGCCAGCGGGGATGAGCGCCGTGATGGCCATGTTTCGATTGCTCGGCGTGGTCCACCAGCTGGCGCCTGGGGTCATAACTGACCAGGATGGCCAAGTCGGTTGTGCCATTACCGAGAGTGACAGGCGCAACGACCGGGACCGGTACGGCCATCGGGGCGCACTTCTCATTCCGCGCTTTGGGGGCGGTGGTCGCATTAGGCCCCGCGGCTGCCGGGCGTCAACAGGCGTCCGGAATGGCATTGGCCACCGCGGTGCCTCAATTCCAAATACGGTCAGAGGAGGTCCAGGTAGACGGGGAGCTCCAACAGGAGCTGGTCAAACCCCGAGTTGGCTCGCTGGGTCGTTGCACCGCAATACGGCCGATCGGCCGCCTTCGCTGCTTGTCGGTTGTGCTGCTCTTCAGGCCAGATTCAGGATGACTACCAGCCAATTCAGTTGAACGCAGGCAAACTGTAAGGAGGTTCGCAGGAAAAAAAAGGAAACTAAGATGTGAGGATCGGGTGAGATTATTCTACACGTATGCGGAGAGTCTCAGCGCGATGCAAGTAAAGGACGTTCCCGATGCCGGGAAATCGGGTTCTTCGAGATGCTGATTGGGCTGATTCTTCGCATTGGTCGCGGCGGGGGTCCCGCGCGGTCTCCTCTCACTCACTCCACGGGATCGCCGTCGCCATTTTACCGCAATAACAGGTTTCCTAGTTTAGCTAACGGGTAGGACAGACGGCGTCGGGTGGTTTCACGACATAAAGCACTCGGCGGGACGACACAAATGACAAAGCAGGATTGAGAAGAAGCGGAGGATAGATTATGCCCGAGGAAGGTTTCGGCAACTCAACTGAGCCCTCTACCGACGAGTTGTCGTCGCGGTTCGAGGAGGTCCACCAGCAGACGAAGCATGGTGGTTCCGAGGGAGACCCCAACCCGGCAAGCGGGAGCAATTATCGCCCGCAGAACGAGGGAGGCAACTCCCCGGAGCAAGACAATATGGCCGGCGGAAAGGTTGACCAGCCTGGTGAGCCGATCGCCTAGTACTCCCTACCACGTGCCACGACGGAATGTGGCAGGGGTGATTGTTTGACAGATGAGGCGGCGCCCGAGGACACCAACCCTGAGTCATTGGTCGGTCCCACGGGCGGCGGCGGGGGAGAAATGTCTCCTGAGGTGCGGTCGGCGCCATCTGAAGGCGACGTTTCCCGCGGCGGCGTGGGCGATAGCATGACCCGTCATGGCGAGGATGTCGTCAAGGAAGAGGGACCTGAAGCCGGTCGGATGGACGAAGGCACCCAAGGACCGACCGAGCGTCCCGTTGGTTCGAATACCGGTCGTTTCTCGACCGGTGTGGACCCCCAGGATTCGACCACCGGCGGCCCTAACCTTCCCGGAGCAGGAACCGCAGCCGGAATCTGATTAGTGCAGAGAAGTACGTCGCCGCACCCAGAGTGCCAAATGGGTGCGGCGACTTGCTGTCCTCGTAGCGGCGCCGGGTCCGCAGGAGTCAGGCCCCAAGCCAGAGCACCTGTACTGATGCCGGACTGTAGCTTCTGTGCGTGACGTCTCTTGATCTAGGGGCCGCCCTTCGAGCGGCACAACACGCGGATCCAGCTTCGATACCCGACATCGTGGAAAGGGCGGCGGCCGCGTTCGGCGCGACTGACGTGGTCGTGTACCTGATCGACTTCGGACGGTCGACTCTGGAACCGTTGCCCGATCGTCGCCCGCATGCCGAAATGCCGCAGAGCGAGCCGGTAGGGACGACGATGCCGGGCCGGGCATTCATCCATCAGCAAGCTACGGTCGTTGAACGACCAGCAGGTGCACGGATCTGGGTGCCGATCGTCGAGGGCTCAGACCGATCCGGCGTGTTGGCGCTGACGGTGCCCGAGGCGACGGACGGCGTCGTCCGGATATGCGAAGAGCTTGCACTCTTCGCCGGCTATCTGATCGCCACTCAAGCCCGCTTCACGGATCTGTACAACCTTTACCGCCGTCGGCGGTCGCTGTCGCTGGCCGCCAGCATGCAGTGGGATCTGCTACCACCTTTGGTGCTGAAGACTCGGCGGATGACCGTTGCGGGAGTTCTAGAACCGGCATACGAGGTCGGCGGCGACTGCTTCGACTACGCCCTGAACGACACCGTGTTCGACCTGGCTATCTTCGATCCGATGGGTCACGGAATTGAGGCTGCCCTCGTTGCGTCCATCGCGG
The DNA here is from genome assembly GCA_963851105.1 of uncultured Actinomycetota bacterium. Lineage (GTDB taxonomy): Bacteria > Actinomycetota > Acidimicrobiia > Acidimicrobiales > Palsa-688 > DATARN01. Next base: position 466,540 of record CAWKNP010000008.1, on the reverse strand, counting down.
TGGGCTCCTACCGTCACGATCGACGCGAGAACCAGAACCTCGAGCAAATACACACCAACCTCGACGCCGGCCTCGCTGACCACTATCACGGTTCAGTGTTCGCCACTGGACTGCTGGCCCGAATCGATCTGGACACTGGCGTGATGACGTTGACGAACGCTGGGCATCCTCCTGCAATTCTGATCCGCGGGGGAAGGGCGCTCGGTGAGATGCAGTGCAAACCCACTGTGCCATGGGGTCTGGCGACGACTACCCGTACCGTCGGTAAACCGGCCACGGCGACCGAGATGCTCGAGCCCGGCGACAGCGTCCTCTTTTACACCGATGGAGTGGTCGAAGCCCACATGCCCGGGGAAGACGGCTTCGGGGTCGGCCGCCTTATGGACCTCGCCACGCAGCACGCCTCCGATCAACTTGAACCCGAAGAGATCGTGCGCCACATCGTGCGCGCTGTCCTCGACCATCAGAGCGACCGACTTCCCGATGACGCCACAGTCGTTCTGTTCCAATGGAATGGACCACAGCCATCCTCACCAGCGAACATCTGAAACGCCTTCCCGGAGGCCCGGCGACAACATAAGAGATCATCTGCGCTCAGGACGAAGACGGTCCGAAAACCAACAGTCCTGCGCCCTTCGCGCGGTAACGGCACGATTGCCGTGCTCGATATTGGTCGTCCCCGGGCCGAGAGAGCGGCGCTGATGGCGCTCGAAGCACCCGATAATGGCAGATGTCCGGGCCGGCCCCGTGCGGGCAAGATGTCAGGCGTAACCTCGGGCCTATGCCACGAGACCATTCTGTAGCCGCCCTCCGGGGGCTGCTCAACCGGGACTTCGGTGAAAGACCTGCCCGATGGGGTGTTTCGTGTCTCGCCGTGGTGCGCCGACCCGCAGTTCTTCCCCGGCGCCACGGGGCTGCTATCGGAAACTTCGTGGCAGGACGTGTCTCCGGGCAGTGCCGGCGTCGCCGAGACTCTTTTGTCGCCACCCGAGCATGAGTGTTCTGTGATCCCCAAAGAGGGAACCCACGATCCAGTACAACAGGTCCCGGACCCTACAACGCGCTCGCTAACGTACAGCTCGGCTCCGAGGCCGGCGAATACCCCCAGGTGTGCCCATGTAGCAAAGTCTCCTTCCGACGGTGACGAAATGTGAAGCTACGACCCTTCGGTAGTGTGATTGTTCATGATCACCGGAGTCGGAGTTCGGGTGTAACTTCAACCACCAACGGAGGAGGATTGGTGCGACACCGCCGATACAGAGGACAACCAATGGCACCGTCACCCACCAGTGTTTGGCCACAGCTGCGATCAGCTCTGTAAGAGCGACGATGAGAAGGATGATACCAGCGAAGCTAAGACCGGCGCGGAGGCTTCCGAATGAGTGGTGATACCGCTTGTATACCGAGCCGATGCTCAGTTGGAAACTTGCCAGAAACAGCCCTGTTGAGGCAACGAGACAAGAAAGGACTATATCATTAGCAAGCGGGTGTGATGTCGGCGTTGTCACCAAACCGACGATCGTTGGCAGGCTGAAGCCAGCGAGGAGGGGGGAAACAATGCGACTGAAACTCTCGTCACCCTCATCCGGGGGCCTTGGGCGGTCCGTCGAAACAGCGGGATTCATCATGGGTATATGGTACTTAGCCCCATTGAGGTAGGTTAGGCGGCTGGCGGTCAGAGCGAGCAGTCACGGCACCTACTTCGCGCTCGGGAACGATGTTTGACGTGTCGGGGAACAAATCGGTGTTTCCGGGCGCTTCGCAGGAAGTACACGAAGTGTTCGGTTCTGCCCCAAGACATCAGGTCATGATCGGTGGTCTATGGCGGCCAAGATGATCCGACTCCGGTACCTGTCGACGTGCGCTCATTGCGAGGTGGCCCTGCCGGCGGGCACCAAAGCGTGGTGGGACGCCGACAATCGCAGGGCCGCCTGCCCCGGCTGTCATGGCGATCGCCTCGGCGACACCGGCGGCACCGGAGCGCGTGATATCGCCGCTGGTACCGTTTCGCCCCCCAGTCCCGGCATAGCTGCCGTCGGGGTGGCGGGAGCATCGGCGCGCCAGGAGTACCAACGTCGCCATCTCCGACGCGAGGAGCGGATCGAGGCGAACTGGGGACGCCTCGCCGGCATCGTGAAGTTCGTTTCCGACGACCCCCAATCCACGACGGCCTGGGCCAAGGGCTCCGATGGTGAGCGTCGTCTCGCCGCCCACCTCCTGGGGGCGCTGGGGGAGCGTGCGGTCCTTCTGCACGACCGCAAGGTCCCCGGAACGCGCGGCAACATCGACCATCTCGCCATCGCCTCGTCAGGGGTCTGGGTGATCGACGCCAAGAACTACACCGGCATCGTCGAACACCGCGACATCGGCGGCTGGCTGCGGTCCGACCTGCGGATCTATGTAGGCGGCCGTGACCGAACCATGCTCGCCGGCGGCATGGGTTGGCAACTCGACGCGGTCCGCGCTGCGCTCGATGACGCCGTGGTGCCCGTTCACGCTGCGCTGTGCTTCATCGAGGCGGAATGGAACCTATTCGCCAAGCCTTTTCAACACGACAGGGTGTGGATCACCTGGGCCAAGAAGCTCGCCGAGATGATCGCCGAGCCGGGCTCATTGAGCCTGGTGCAGGTGGCCGGCGTCGCCAACCGCCTCTCCACCAAGCTGCCCCCGGTCCCGTCCAAAGGGTAAGCCGCTGGAGGTTTGAAGCGACCCCACCCGTCCCGAGCACCCTCAGCATCGGGGTCCGACGCCTCGTTGCCATATAGCAGCGAGGACAGACCAGATCTGGGTCAGGCAAACCGATCCATCGCGCCGGTTATATGACAGTCGCGCCGGCCGCTACGCCGACAATCCGACCCGCCAGCGAACCCTGGCGGAACGCGTCGAAGAGATCCTCGGCGAGGAGAACTCCCGCTGCCGCGGGCAGTGCCCGACCGGTCCACGGACCGGCCGACCCGACCGGCTGAGCGGCCCCTATCCGGTACGACCGCTCACGACGTCGACCTGCCCCGACGGGTCAACTCAGTCAAGATGGATCGCCTGGGACCAACCCGAACGTAAGTTCGCATCAGGGCTGGGCGAGCTTGTCGGAGGCGAGGTTGGAGTTGCTGTACCACCGGGAGGGCTTCGGCGGATTGGACGATCTCCGACTGGGTCGATCACGACGCGGCCGACCCGGTCACGTATGGCCCGCCTCCGGCTCGGTCACGCTCGCTGCTCAGGTCTTCGGCGCGGGAGCGGCCCGGCTCGCCCGCGCCGACGTGGACCCGGACAGCCATCGCGGCGACGTCGTCGTCGAGCCGGCCACCACTGAAGGCCACGACCCTTTCGCCCAGTGATCGCACGATTGCCTCGGCGCTCGGATGGGCCTCGGCCAGCACGGCGCGGATGCCCGCCGTGTCGAAGAAGGTGCCGCCGTCGCGGCTTTCGATCACCCCGTCGGTGAAGAGCAGGATCACCTCCCCGGGCTCGAGCGCTACTTGGCGATGGGCCACGTCGATGTCGTCCAGTTGGCCCAGGAGAGAGCCTCCGAGGCTGATCGTGCGCATGCTTCCGTCGGTGTGACGCTTGATCGGGTAGGGGTGGCCCCCACTTGCGATGTCGAGGACGATCCCGTTGGACACCGTGAGGATTCCCAGGATGACGGTGCAGAAACGCTCGTCGTCCACCCCCTGCCGGTGGGCCAGCAGCGCCTGGTTCAACGAGCGCAGCACCGACTCCGGGTGCAGGTCGGACATCGTCAACGCCCGCAGGGTGTACCGGACCAAGGCGGTCAGGGCGGCCGCCTCGGGTCCGGTGCCGGAGGCGTCGCCGATGGCGATGGCCCAATGGCCCGGCGTCAGCGACCAGACGTCGTAGAAGTCGCCTCCGACGTCCATCTCGTCGCCAAAGGGATGGTAGAGGGCGGCGACGTCGACACCTGGGATGTTGGGCAGTGTCGGTGGCAGGAGGCTGCGCTGCAGCCGACGGCTGATGTTGATCCGCGACTGCTGCAACTGCGCCCGGTCCAGGGCCTGGGCCGTTTGGGCGGCCAATGCCAGGACGAATTGCCGCTCATCGTCGTCGAAAAGATGGGGCTCGGTGAAGCTGAAGCGAAGAGCTCCGAGTTGCCGGTCGCCGATCGTGAGGGGGACGGCGCACAGGGCCACCGTGGTGGCTTCGAGGTCGGCTAGCTCAGGAAATCGGCTTTGGCACTCGTGACGGGATTCCAGCCACACCGCCACGCCGGTGCGCAGCGCGACCGCGGCCGGCAACACCGCGTCTGGTGACTCGCTGCGCAACCGGGCGACCACACCCTCGTCGTAGCCGACAGTTGCGGGGACGGAGAGCTGGTTGGCCTCGGTAGCCAGCAGCAGACCGCTCCCGGCGGCGCCGAGCGCCGCCCGGCCCTCGGTGATCACCGCGCGGGCCACCGCAGCGGGGGACGTGGCGGTCCCCAGGGCTAGGGCCACTCGGTAGAGGCGAGCGGCGCGCGCTGATGCCCACTGTGCTCGGGCCACCTCATCGAGTTCCTTGAGGAGCCGCTCCTCGAAGGGCTGCGGCGGCCGCGGTGGTCGTCCCGCGGCCGCGCTGTGCACCTGGTTTATTAGCTCCTCAATGTACCAATGGCGAAAGACCCGGTGTTGCGGCGGCGTCTCCAGGGTCAGCAGCCGCATGGCCCGGCAGTAGCCGTCCACCTCGTCCAGGGCGTTCAAGTAGTCGAGGGCGGCGTCGGCGGCGTCGGTGGTGAGGTCCAACTGGAGCCGGGTGTGGGTTAGGCCTCCGTGCAGTGCCTTCAACGCCTGGTACTTGATCGACAAACGGGCCTCGGCGAAGCGGCCAGTGACCGTCTCGATCAGCGTGGCCAGGTGTGGCGGGATCTCGGCGGTGCTCCCTGCTCGGGCTCCGGTGGCGGCCAGGCTGAACTCCCGAACCAGGTTGTCGACATGGGACTTGGCGGCCAGCAGCAGGCCAGTGGGCACGTCACCCAGCTCAACCCGGTAACGGGGCAGGCGCAGGTCAGCGAAGCTCTTGTCGTCCCACTCCGACAGCAATGCCGCGCTGTCGAGGGCCCCCGGCTCGGCCGCCGCGGCCACCTCGGCCCACACGACCTTGCCGCCCAGCTCCGGCCGGGCGCCCCAGCGCGACGCCATCGCGCCCACCAGGCGGAGGCCCCGTCCGGTCATCGAGTGATCGGCCGCCCACCCGACCACCGGCGGTGTCTGGTTGGCGTCTCGCACCTCGACTCGAAGCCCGCTCGGACCGCCGGTCACGGTGACGCCCCGGACGCCGCCGCCGTGGAGCACGGCGTTTGTGACCAACTCGCTCGCGATCATGGCGGCGTCGTCGATCAGGGCCTCCAGCCCGAGCTGGCGGGCGCGCCGGGCGACCAAGGATCGGGCGGCCGCGGCTTCATCGGACGGCTCGGGCCCATCCACCTCCGTGCGCCTGTCTACCTCCGGTGCGTCGTTGGACACCACCAAATGACCTTTCCCTTCCGCTCGCCGCTTCATCCCCGGTCCAGAATGCCGCGACGCCGCGGCGCGTCGTTCGATCGTGGTCGCCCGATCGTGGGGCTTGTACGGTAGTGGGCGCCCGCTGCCGCATGACGTGCTCCGCGTATCAGCGCTTCGGCTCGAGAGATAGGGTCGAGGCGTGGTCGGCGAGGAATGTCCGCATCGGCTCAACCCGACATGGTGCACGTTCTGCCGGAGGCCCTTGGCGTCGCTGCTGGCCCTCAACGGGCTGCGGATCTCTGAGGCCCTCGGCGCCGACATCGAGGATCTGGACTTCGAACGAGGGCACCGGACACTCAAGATCCTGCGCAAGGGCGGCAAGCGGGTGACCATCCCGCTGGCAGCGCGCACCTCGCGGGCCCTGGATCTGTACCTGGGCGAGCGCACCACCGGGCCGATCTTCTTGGGGGCCAAGGGTGACCGTATGGACCGCCACGCCGCCGACCGCACGGTCAAGCGACCGCCCGCCGGACCGGAATCGCCAAGCGGATCAGCCCGCACAGCCTCAGGCACTCATTCATCACCGCCGCCCTGGACGCAGGAGTGGCGCTAAGAGACGTCCAGGAAGCCGCTAGTAATGCCGACCCTCGGACCACAATGCGCTACGACCGGGGCCGAGGGTCACTTGATCGCCGCGCCACCTACATCGTGGCCGCATTCCTGGCTGGCGCCTCACGATGAACTCCAACGGACCGAGCGTTACCGAACGCCGGTAACGCTCGGGTCCGCCGGTTCTCGCGCAATGTACTTTGGGCCTTGAACAGGCGCGCTCCTTTGCGTCGACCTCGTCACTCCGCCTCCCTTGCCGGAAAAGCCCCGATACGACCCCCAATTGATAACCAAGATCCGCTGGAGTAGCCGCAGCCATGTCTTCGCAGCTGTCTTCACGCCGCAGCGACGGACACTGGCATCTGTCGGTCGCCTACTCTTTCTCCATCAACGAAACGACGTACTCTGCCGCTCCCAGTTCCGCGTTGTTCGGGACCTCTTTGATTTGCCGTCGATTTTCGACAGAACATTCGTTACGTCGCACGGGGCCCGACTGAAATGTCGAAAGCGCCGGCGGCGGGGCGGCTGCAGTGTGCCTATCATCGCTGTCATGGGCTGGCGGTCACACACGGTCGTGGTGGCCGTTCTTGTCGCCGCGCCGTTGGCGGCAGGAGCGTGCTCTTCGGGTTCGGGATCCCAGGTGGCCGCTAAACGATCGGTCGCGACCACCCCGGTCATCAGCGGGGCTGGCGCGTCAACCTCGTCGACGAGCACCGCGCCTCGGGCCACAACCGCCACGACGGCCCTGGTCGACGCCGAAGGGAGGGTCGTGACAACTACCACGCCGACCAACGTCGACGTTCCCACGACCTTGGTTGCGGCGAGCCCGCCGCCGGCGAACACCGGACGTGGCGCGATCTTCGGTTACGTCTACCAGAGCTGCGGCCAGCCGGGAGTGGGCGGGGGTGCAGGCGCGTGCCAGTCGCAGACCGGAGTCCCGGGTGTGGCCATCGTGGCGCAGTCGGGCGGTCACGAGGTGGCCCGCACACAGACCGCCGCCGACGGCAGCTACCGCCTTGAGGTCGCCTCCGGCTCCTATGTCGTTCAAGAGACTCGCGACGGCCAGACTGCGACCCTCCGGGTCGAGACCGGCCGGACCGTCGTGGCCAATTTCACCCTCACCTGATCGCAACAACTCTGCGTAGGCGGCGTCGTGCGGTGTATCGTCCCGAGCGTCGGTTCGACGGCGCATTCGGGGTCGCCGTCGTAGGGGGCGGGGGTGGAATATGCGCAACGCGTGGTTCGTCAGGTTGTTCGTCGGGGTCTCGCTTCTCGTGCCGGTCGCGCTCGTGCAGCTGGGCAACGCGGTGCCGGCAAGCGCAGCGTTACCGACGCCCTTCGTCGTCGACCCGGCGGTCAACAACACCGTCGCCAACTTCGCCACGACCGACGGCCAGGGCGGCTCGGAGCCGAGCGCCGCGCTGAATCCGGCTAACGGGCAGCAGGCCACGATGACGTCGTTCTCCGGCGGGTGGGGCGCCAACGCGCCGCTGTGGTACACGGCCGATGGCGGCCAGACATGGACGAAAGAGTTCTCGATAGCCGCGCCTCCCGGTCGGCCAGCGGGGTGTCCGTGTGACCAGACCGTGGACTACGGACGCAACGGCACCCTGTACGGCACGTTTCTCATGAAGAACCCGATGGGCGGATTTGACATCACGAGTGGGTCGACAAGCGACCCGACGCAATCGTCCTCGTGGGGATGGACCGGGAACCCCGCGCAACTTACGAACCCGGATGGGAGCTCACCGGGCATCGTCGACCAGCCGTGGATCGTGATCAACCGTGACGCGACTACAGCGGCGAACGACGACGCGTTCGTTTCTTACGACGAACTCGGTGGCGGCCACAGCGCGCGCGTAGAGGGCTCGGTGAACAGCGCACCGCCGAACTTCACGCGGAACCAGATTGCCGGGAGCCAGGATCCCGGGAATGGCGCAAACGGGAGCCCGCGCCTGGCCAAGGACCGGAGCAACGGGCGTGTGTACGCCCTTTGGCAGACCTCGACCGGTGCCTCCTCGCCCAGGACAGTCACCCTGCATCTGAATCGCACGGCTGATTCGAACCAGAGCTGGACGCTCAACGGCAGCGCCACCGGTATCACTCTCAGCTCGACGTTCTCCCAGGACGAGTACGACTACTCCTTCGGCCAGGCCAACACGCTTCAGGGTGGAGTGCACCACGTGGCCGTTGACCCGACGAACGGGGACGTCTATGTGGTCTTCGGCCGCGACGACGACGGTGCCACCACCACCCAACGCAACACGATGTACATCGACCGGCTCTCCTACGACGGCGCTGGCAATCTCAATGTCGCAGCCGGCTACCCGGTCGCCGTCTCGACATCTCACGACACTGCTCTGCCGTCGGTCGCTGTCACTAGTGACGGGACGGTCGGCGTGTTGTACGACACATTCGACGGAACGTCCGGAGGCTTTCCGCAGTTCTCGGCGCACCTGGCCCGAAGCACCGATCACGGCCTCACGTTCCAGGACGACGTGCTCAAGCAGTTTCTCTCACCGACCGCGGGGACCGGTGTCCAAGGCCGTCGCGACCTCGGCGATTACCAGCAGATCAAGGCGGAGGGCACGACACTCTTTGGCGTCTTCTCCGGCAACCGGCAGGCGTTCAGCGCGTCGGCGAACAATGTCATCGACCCGATCTGGTTCTCGACAGCGACGCCGACGGCTGATCTGACCACTTCGAAGACCGCTCCGGCGCAGGCGACGGCTGGGACCGACCTGACCTACACGATTACCGCGACCAACGCCGGCGCGTATACCGCACTCAACCCCAGCATCAGTGATGCGTTGCCCGCGAACTCAACCTTCGTGTCTGTCGGTGAGACGGCAGGACCGACCGGTTGGAACTGCACGAATCCCGGCGTCGGCAGCAACGGGGTCGTAACGTGCAGCGGGCCATCGTTGACGCCCTCTCAATCGATCACGTTCTCGCTAGTCGTCCATCTTTCACCGTCCACGCCGCCGGGGACGCTGTCGAACACCGCGACGACGAGTAGCCAGACCCCGGATTCGAACCCGCTCAACAATTCCGGCAACGCGAACGTGACGGTCGTTGCGTCGGCCGACCTTGCGACAACGAAGACGGGGCCGACTCAAACGGTGCCTGGTTCGAACATCACCTACGCCCTGCATGTCGTGAACCACGGCCCGTCCGATTCCGCCTCACCCTCGCTGAGTGATCCGTTGCCGGCGGGAACGACATTCGTGGCCGAGACCCATCCCGGCGGATGGACCTGCACCGACCCACCGCTGGGATCGCCGGGCACGATGACATGCTCCGCCGCGACATTGCCGCTCAATGCCACCGTGAACTTCACGCTCACGGTGCACGTAAGCCCCTCCGCGGCGGGAACCACCTTGCACAATACCGCCACAGCGAGTTCGGCCACACCCGACCCGAACGCGGCGAACAACGCGGGAGTCCGGCTGACGCAGGCCACCTGTGACCACAATCTGACGGGGAACGTTCCAGGTGCCGTCATCTTGTCGGGCGGGTCGTGGTGCATCGTCAGCGCCACCGTCGGAGGCGGAATCTCAGTCGCTTCCGGCACCGTCGTGATCGTCAGCAACTCGACCTTGAAGGGCGCGCTCAGCGCTACCGACAGCCCGGCGGGCATCAGTGTGTGCAACTCGACTGTGCAATCCGTCACCGTCATCGGCTCCACCGGGTTCGTCTTGATCGGCGACCCCGGTGACGACCTGTGCCTCGGCGACACCGTGCACGGTCAGCTCTCCTTCACGGCGAACCACGCGGGACTCGAGGTCGGCCACAACGGCACGACGAACGGCGTCTCGATGAACAGCAACAGCGGGACAGGTGCCTTCGCCGAGGACGCGGCTCCTGAAGTCGAGGGCAACACCCTCGGCGGCTCGCTGACCTGCTCGGGCAACACCCCGGCGCCGACGAACGATCTGCAGCCGAACAATGTCACCGGCGCCCGGACCGGGCAATGCTCGGGGCTGTGATCCAGGCCTAAACGTGGCCTAAACGCCGGCGGCGTGACCCCTCCCCGCCTGGAACGTGCGGTCCTCTAATCGCGGCGAAGCGAGCGCAGTAGATCGTTTCGGAGCTGGCGGTCATCCCAGCCACCAAATACATCGTTGGAGCAAGGACGACTAAAAAAACCGCGCCGGTGACGCAGCCACTTCAACCAGCCGGACCTCTTCGTCAACTCTTGCCCGCCGCGTTACCGTCCTACTTCGGCACCAGTGCTCCGTTACATAACGCTCAGAGGGTCAGCGGCCGGGCGGCGCCGCCGTGTGCCGGCCCACTCGATGCATTTTGGATCCTTCCGTCACGGGGAAATACCGCTGAGCTATGACCTTCCGGCCAACCTGCGGCGATATCCCGCACGGTGCTGAGCGGTCGATAGCGGCAGGAGTGGGGGATTGACGAGTGTGAAATCTGACGCTATTATCAAGGCATTGTTCACCTACAAATACTGCGTCTATCAGCACCGTTGGCTGTTGGCACCTTATTCCTTTTGGGGCCCGTCGCCTTGGTCACCTCGGCCGCTAAGACCATTGTGTCGAGCGCTCTCGATACTACCTCCACTGTAGCGACGAGTACGACGACACCCACGACGAGCACCACGATGCCTGCTAACCCGTCTACTACTTTCGCACTACCCTTTTGCGACTTTATTCTACCGGGTGGCAACGTCCGATCGTGCGACTCTTTGCCGACTACTACGACAACGCCTAACCCCCGCCCATCCACAACAACCACCCGCAAGGTTCCGTTGGTGACAACGTCAAGTGTGCCTAGCACTCTCCATGTGACCTCCCCGCCTACAACGCTGGGGGAACCTGCATCTACGACCAGCACTACTCTGCTAACGACCGGGGCAACAGTGAACGCCGCTGGGGCCCTGAAGGCCAGTGCAGCGTCGAAGAACCGCAGCGGCTTGGCGCTTGAGATCGTCACCGGATTGGTCTTGAGTGGAGGCGCTGTGGTCGCTACGGTCGGGTTCACGCGTTATCGAAGACGTCAGCAAGGCTAAAGTCCCGTTCAACGCAATCCATCGGGTGGTCACTGCCCTGCAGCTGGAGATATCTTGTGCTCGCGGGTCCAGGCGGGTCGTCGGTGGTTATGCGGTGCACCGCGCTCGGTAACGGCACGACCTCAGCGCGAAGGAACGGCGAACGCGCCATCAGCGTCTGGCGCTACCGACACCCCTGCGTACGTCCATTTCGGACGGCCGCGGCGGATGGGTGACATCATGAGGTGATGAACGGTGGGCAGGCCGGAAAGTACCTCCAAGAATGGCATGACCGCCACCCGGGCGCGACCTCGCTGGTGCTGGGTGCCATGTCGGATCGCGCCGGTCGCAGCTCGTATCGGGTCCTTGCCGATGCGATCGGCCGAGGTGGCGAACCGATTCTCGATATCGCGTGCGGGGACGGTCACCTCCTTGAACTCCTTCGACCGCAAGGTTCATCCGCCGGAGTCGATTGGAATGTTGCTGAGCTCGAAGCTGCCCGACGGCGGCTCGGACGCTTGATCCCATTGACCCGGGCCGACGCGGCACGTCTTCCCTTCGCGACCGGGGTCATCGGCACCGTGTCCTGCCACTTTGCGCTCATGCTGCTGCAACCACTCGAGGCCGTCTTGGCAGAGACGGCCAGGGTACTGCGTAGGGGCGGGATGCTGGGCGCAGTTCTCCCGGCCGCGCCACCAGAAGGTGTTGAAACCCTGTGGGCGGCGCTGCGTGGCGCGTGGCGAGACGTGACCGCGGGTCACCCAGTGGACATCCCATCCCTCCAGGATGGTCGCGCCTTGCAACGCGACGATCTCGCATCACTTCTAACAGACGCCGGGTTCACGTCGCCTGAAATGAAGTCGTTTTCCGTGTCGAAAATCGTAACGGTCGACGAAGCCAAGGAAGCCCTTCTTCTGACCTACCTCCCAGAATTGCTGCCACCGGACCAATTCGCCCAACTCGAGCAGGCGTTGGAGCGCGCCCTGATGGAATTGGTCGGCGATACAGGAACGGCAATATTTGTGGAACACGCGAGCCTCGTCACGGCACATCGCAGGTGACAATCAGCGATGCCGACCGGAGTGCGCCCGTGGCAAGGGCACGCATCCTACTTCGGCGAATGTCGAGATGCCCCCTGGACTGTTTTGCATTTGCCGATGTTTGGGTGGATCAGTGTCGGGCGGTATCAGTTCAAGAGGACGCGTCGCCAAGTATCGGCCAGCCAATGCTCGAGCTGTTTGGTTGACCAGCCGCGTTCTGCGGTGAAAAGGAGGAACACCTCGGAGCTGTTCAACGCCCACAGCACATCGGCGGCCTCGTCTATGGATAGGTCATCTCGCAGTCCGCCGGAGTCTTGGATGTCTCGGACGAGGTGACGCATGTTCTCGGCTCGCCGCTTGCTGATCTCTTGCCATATCTGGTTGGCTTCCGGCTCGGTGGACGACGCGTCGCGCAGCGCGAGTAGCAAGGGGGCCATGCGCTCCTGGATTCGGCATGCTGCCTGGGCGTAGATGGCCAGCTTGGTGGCGGGATGGGGTTCGGTTTTGATGGCTTGGACGTAGTCCCGCTCGTCGGGGGCGACGGCGTGGTCGGTACCGGAGATCGCTTGTTCGATGAGTTCCCGGAGCAGCACCGGTTTGCGTCCCACCAGTTCGTAGACCGTGTCGACGTTGACCCCGGCCTGGGTTGCGATGCCGGCGATAGTGGTGGCGCGATACCCGTCGGCGACGATGAGGTCGCGCGCCGCGTCGATAATTCGTTGTCTCGTCTCGGCTGAGCGGGCTTGGCGCCCGGTTCGGTCGTATAGGCGTGCCTTGACTTGTTCGTCCACGTCCGCCATTATTGATCCGAAGGACCTCCGGATCAAGTAGAGAGAGTTCACGTGACCTACGCTTTCACCCAGGATGTTCCGATCGACGCCGCCTTCTACTGGCGCATTGTCGAGGCGCTCGGCGACGAGCCAGCCAAGGGGCTGATCACCCACCTCGCGGTTGAGCGCCCTGAAGGCGGGTTGCGCTACATCGATGTGTGGGAATCACGGCAGGACTGCGACCACTTCGCCGAGGACCGGCTTCACCCGGCGGTGCACGGTCTGTTACGTGAGATCTTCGGCGATCAGTTTCCTCCCGAACCCGAACGCATCCCACTGTCTGTCATCCACGTCTGGGCGTCGGGAGACCAACAACACCGATGAGATCGTAGGCGCCGCAGCCCAGCTCCAGCGCCGGTCTCTGGATCCCAGCCTGGCCCCCGGCCTCGCCCAGGCATCCCGCGCATACGGCAAACGCGAGAACCGCACCAACGCTTCGCTCGGTAACGGCACATCCTGCAGCACAACATAATGTCGCACGCAGACGGAATCTCCTGTGTCATCCCCAGCCTTCGCGTCTGGAGGCGATCAGGCACCGGCTGACTGCGGTTGAGGAGAGGCAATCGCCACCGACGTGCATCGCCATCAGAAGAGGAGCCGCGGGGGATGGATCACATGCTCGCCTTGCGGATCGAAGACTGTAAGTCCATTTGCGAGCGCTAGAGAAAGCAACTCGTTGATCGTCGCCTCGGGTGTAGACCACTGAAGATTGATCGATGCAACTGCTGGCATGGTTAGCTCGATTGGCCACGACGCCCACGGGGAGGTCTCTGATTCGCCAGGCCAACGATTTGTGCACTCGGCGAAAAACGAGAGAATACGTTCGCTCGGGTCATCGATATGCTCAGCACGGTCGGCGTCGGCCTGGTCGTAGATGCTCCGAACATAGGCACTCGCCTGCTCGTCGGTCATGGGGTCGTCGGAATCCCACACCACGAGGTCGAAGCTCACCAAGGCATTGTGCCATCTCCGTCGCCCCGGTTGGGTTTTCGGCCGGCGGGCCCGCCATCGTCCTAGTTCGGCACCAGCCCTGCGCTCAGTAAACGCGTTCGAACGTGACGGGCGCCGACAAGATACGAACGTCCTTGTGGACGGCTCGGGGACTCGCCGCGACCGGGCCCAGATCTCACTTCCAGGCAGATGGCGGCCGCGAGCGATCACAACGGTCGGGGCGACGGTGATGGCCGAGTGGACCTGTCGTTTCGGAGGTACGCTCCCGGAAGTTGGTCGGGCCGACGTCCCGTTGGCGGGCGATCATGACGGGCCAACCGCCTCGGTTCGTGGCCGGTCGGAAGTTCGAGAATTTGGTCAAGGCGGATTTCGCGTTGAGCGGCGGTGCGGAGCATGAGCGCCGTGTCGTCGAGGCCAACGGACGTCGCGGGCGCGCCGATGTCTGGGTGGTGTTCGATCGGTCGCCCGGGGGTGAACCAACGGCTTCGGCCATCTTTGAGGTCAAGGCGACGAGTTGGGACTTGATTGCCCCCCTCCGAATGAGGCCCAATCTGCTACGCATGTCGCGACAGCTGTGGCGGTACATGGACGCGGCCATCGAGGTGGAGAGCCAAGGCGTTCAGGCGTACCTCGTCTTCCCGTCTGCGCCAGCCGACATCTACGTCCGACGCGTCGTCGAGATGATCCTCGCTGAGAGAAGGAATTGTGACGCTGTGGTGGGAGCAGCAGGAGACGACCCCTGACGAGTTCATGGACGCCGGGACCGACAGATCTCCCGACGCTCACGATCCTGGTCGGACTCGCAGGACAGTTCTGTCCATAGCTGGCGGTGTGCCCCCACGACCGCCATGGCTCTCTTCAGCCCTCGCCTGCCGGCGCACACCGTTCGCCGTCGAAGTGCAGCCCCCTGGGTTCGGTCGTTGCTGAGCCGACCGGCACGCCACTACCTATCGGGTGGCAGCGCAATATCGTGCGGTGAGACCGCTCGGTCGCGCCGGCTATAGAGCGGGCCCATCGGCCGAACCAGAGCCTGCTCACTCCACATCCATTGGCGCTGCGTAAGACCTCCGGAGTATCTTCAGCGGCCGCAGATCGTAGGCTTCGCCATGCCAGTACAGGAGGTCGGAATGCCACGCAAGATTGTTGATTGTCGAGATATGCCAAGTGAGTCTGGTTGTACTCTCACCATTAGTGGGGAGGAGGAAGAGGTTGTTCGCGCCGCCGCCATGCATGCTGCCGACGTTCACGGGCACGCCGATGGACCTGAGTTACGTGAGCAACTTCGATCAATTCTGAAGACCGAGTAGATCCGGTTGTCCCGCAGTCGAACGGACCCGATGCCGAGGGATCGGGGAGTCCGCGCTCGACATATAGGACATCTGGCAGCGACCGCGGGTGCAGGCGGCGGTTCGAGGGGGCGGCGTCGAGGCAGTGCGATTTGTGATATCGCAACGAGAAGGCCGGAACGTCACCAATTTCCCCGGCTATATGATCGATGACCGCGAACGCACCCCGCGTACTCGAATCCCACGAGCACACCTTTGTCCCCCTCGCCAACCCGTGGGCCCGTCCAATAACGGTCCGCAGGGATGGCGCCGAGGCTCGCACACGCGGCACGACGACCCTCGGGACCACAACCGTTTTTCAGCGTCGGTAACGCTCCGAGGCCACGGGCGGCAAGTCCACCTATCGGGGAGTGGACCATGTCCACCAGCCGGCGTTTCGGATCACTCGGATTGGAAGATTGGTCCGGTCTCGCCTCCGGGCGACAGCCTCCGGAGGGATGGTCGACAATCCGCCTGGTCTCACATCAACCTGGCAGAACGGGACCGGCGACCGAGCGCTTTGTGCTGCTGAGCAGGACACCGAGCCAAAGGTTTCCTCCCTCCTTACCCTTGATCGATCAGGCAGCGCCGGGCACCGAAGACCAGTGCCGACAGCTGTTGCCGCGGTTAGGGTCCTCCCGCCAGCCGTAGCCGCCGCAGAACTCCGGGGTAGCCGGCGTACCAGGCATGACCAGAGCAGAATCGGGGTACTGAAGCCCCAGGTGGTCGTCCAGTAGCGGGCCGACCGTCGTGGCAAGGCGGAGGTACGGCAAGATGGCGGAATGTTGGTCGCAGCTCGTGGGGTTGGGCGCCGCCTCGAGCCAGAACGACAACCAGCTGGCCGCGCGAGTCCTCGGGTGCACCGGCGAGGGGTCGCTCGCAGCCGCCTGTGAGTTGTTCGAACGGCACGGCGCCGGCGAGTACTACCTCGCTGCGTCATGGCGCCCGACGAGGAATCGGCCGGCTCGGTGGTCGAGGATGTCTTCGTGTCCAACAGGCAGCCGGGGGACCGCCTCGAGGACCCACCGGACGACGTCGGACTGGGGCTGCTGGCCAACGCTGAGCGCCGATGCCTGCGTATCGCTCTCCCCGCCGAACCGCGGTCACAGCCGCACGGCTGACCTCGGGACGGGACGCGGCTCCGGGCAGCCGGGCCGATGTAGCGCCTAGCGAGAAGGTGGGACGAATTCCATGGCATCGACAAATAGATAAGGAGGAAACGATGACCAGTGCACGTGACATCATGCAACCGCAACCCGAGATCATGAGCATCGACACGACGATCGCCCAGGCCGCCAGGACCATGGCGGAGAAGGATCTGGGTGCCGTGCCGATCTGCAACTCCGAGGGTCGGCTCGAGGGGATGCTGACCGACCGTGACATCGCCACCAAGGTCGTGGCCGCGGGCAAGGATCCGACGACCACCAAGCTCGGTGAGGTGGCTCAGGGCACCGAGCTTGTAACCATTGGGGCCGACGACTCCATCGCGGAGGCGCTGCAGACGATGAAGGACCACAAGGTCCGCCGGCTGCCGGTCATCGACGGCCAGAAGGTGGTGGGCATGATCAGCCAGGGAGACCTGGCCCAGCATGTCCCGTCGGACGAGATCGGCGACCTGGTCCAGGCCATTTCCGCCGCTCCCTGACCACCGGTGGCGGAGGACAATCCCCTTGTCGGGCTCCTCCAGCGCTCAGGACGCAGCCTGGCCGTCGCCGAGTCGCTGACCGGCGGCCAGCTCTCCAGCCGCCTGGCCAAGCTCCCGGGCGCCTCGCAGTGGTACCGGGGGGCGGTGGTGGCCTACGCCTCCGAGGTGAAGCACGAGGTGCTTGGCGTTCGCCCCGGGCCGGTCGTCTCGCGTGAAGCGGCGCTCGACATGGCCCACGGCGCGGCCAAGCTCCTCGACGCCTCGGTGACGATCGCGGTGACCGGTGTCGGAGGCCCCGATCCCCAAGACGGACAGCCACCAGGCACGGTATGGGTTGCAGTGTGGACCGACGAGGGCGAAGAAGCGGTGCGCCTCGACCTGGGGGGTGATCCCGAGGAGATCGTGGAGGGCACCTGCCGTCACTGCTTCGACGTCCTGCTCGAGCACCTCGCTCGCCGTCAGCTGGACGACTGACGCCCCGCTCGCCCCGTCCCTCCGACCGCCGATCTCGGCCGTTTGGCGCGCTGCGGCGGGGGGGAGGATCTTTCAGGAGACGCCCACCCATCGGGTGGCTCCCCAGATAGACCTCGGCGGAGGAGGAAGCAATGAAGGCAGTTGTGTACCGCGGACCATACGCGGTGTCGGTGGAAGAAGTCCCCGAGCCCAGGATCGAGGATCCGCAGGACGCCATCGTCCGGATTACCACGACCAACATCTGTGGCTCCGACCTGCACATGTACGAAGGGCGAACCAGCGTCGAGCAGGGCAAGGTCTTGGGCCACGAAAGCACGGGGATCGTCGAGGAGGTTGGATCGACGGTGCGCTGGGTCAAGGTGGGCGACCGGGTGTCGGTGCCGTTCAACATCGCATGCGGAACCTGTCGCAACTGCGTGCACGGATGGACCTCGTTCTGCCTACGGACCAACCCGACGCCCGGCGTCGACGGCGCGGCCTACGGCTACGCCAACATGGGCCCGTACCAGGGCGGCCAGGCGGAGTTCCTTCGCGTCCCCTACGCCGACTTCAACCTTCTTGAGCTTCCGCCCGGCCGCGACCACGAGGCCGACTTCGCCATGCTGTCCGACATCTTCCCGACCGGATTCCACGGTTGTGTCCTGGCCGGGGTGACGGCAGGTGACACGGTGGCCGTGTTCGGCGCCGGACCGGTGGGCCTCCTGGCTGCGCACAGCGCGTCGCTGCTCGGCGCCGCCCGGGTCTTCGTGGTGGACAAGGAAGCCGACCGCCTCCGGTTGGCCCAGAAGTTCGGCGCCGAACCCATCGACTTCTCCCAGGGCAACCCGGTGGAGCAGATCATCGAAGCCAACCGAGGTGAGCCGGTCGATCGCGGAGTCGAAGCAGTCGGATACCAGGCCCACGATCCGACGGGCGAGGAGCATCCCGAGTTGGTCCTGGACAACCTGGTGCAGGTGGTGCGCTCGACGGGGGCGATTGGCGTGGTCGGTGTCTACATGCCCGAAGATCCCGACGCCGCGACCGAACAAGCCAAACACGGTCGGGTCGCCTGGCAGTACGGGACGTTCTTCACCAAGGGCCAGCGCATGGGCACGGGACAATGCCCGGTCAAGCGCTACAACCGCGAACTGCGTGACATGATCATCGCGGGCCGGGCGTCCCCGTCGATGATCGTGTCCCACGAGCTGGACCTGACGGAGGCGCCCATCGGGTACGACCACTTCGACAAGCGGGAAGACGGCTGGACAAAGGTGCTGCTCCACCCCACCTCAGCCTGAGCGAAGCTGTCCCGGAGCTGTGCGGCCGCTGTCGTGTCCGTCCTTAGTGAGCGGGGTCATGCGAGCCCTGAGGACGGGAGCTCGAGCAGATGGGATCCTCGAGCAGATGGGATCAGCGCAGAGCGTGGCGGAAGCTTCAGATTGTCGTTCCGGGCCTATCTGTGGTTCGGGAATTGCATCGCTCGGGCTCCGCTCGGCAGCTCCCAGAGACCCGCGGGCGTCGCCAAACACCCGATCGTCGCCACACTCCGATCAGAAAACCAGAACACGGAGAACGATGACCAGCGGGCCAATTGCGCTGCCCCACCGGCGGACCGGGGCGGCCGGTTCCGTGCTCGTTTACCAGCGAGTATGTTCGACGAGTTTTACGGTTTCCTCGAACTTGACATCCGCCATTCGGGTCGCCGCCGCTGACTCCGGACGCCGCGCGGATACTCTCGCCGAAATCGGGTACACAAATGCTATGACAGTTCAGGCGTCGCCTGGAGCGGTGCTGTTCGACATTGACGGCACGTTGGTCGACACAAACTATTTGCATGTGGTGGCGTGGATGGCGGCGTTGCGCAACGCCGGTCATCCGGTGGACTCGTCTGTCATCCACCGCCATATCGGGATGGGTTCCTCGCAGCTGCTCGACGCGCTCATCGGCGAGGAGTTGGCCGCGGCGATCGGGGAAGCGGTGAAATCGGACCACCTTGAGCGGTACCGGATGAACTTTGGGACGCTCCGACGTTTCACGGGGTCCCGGCGGCTCCTACGGGCGGTGGCATCGCGAGCGCGGGTGGTCTTGGCGACCTCGGCTGGTCCTGAGGAGATCGACGCCCTGTTAGCAGCCTTGGACGCCGACGATGTCCTCAGCGCGGTGACGACTGCGAGCGACGCTGATACGGCCAAGCCGGCGCCCGACATCATCGCGGTGGCGCTTCGAAAGGTGGGCGTGGCTCCGCAGGCGGCCGTGTTTGTGGGCGACACTGTGTGGGATGTTATGGCGTCCGGCGGGGCCGGCGTGCCGTGTGTCGCGCTGCTCAGCGGGGGGATTAGCGCGGCTGAATTGCGCGACGCCGGCGCCGCAGCCACCTACGCCGACGTGCGGGCTCTGCTCGCGGATCTGGACAACAGTCCCCTTGCCGACGTGTGGACCGCCGGGCGCAAACGAACACAGGGGTAATCGACGCCGGGTCGAGCCGTCTATGCAGTTGATGCTCACCGGGGGTCATTCTCGAATGTTGGTGCGGGCAAGGCTGGTCGTCGCTCGTGGCGCGGGGCGGGGCGGGTGAGTCTTTTCCGTCATGTCATAGTTTTGCGCGGTTTGTCGGGCCCTACATGCGTCGCGGCGCCGCCTGAACTAGAAGTCACATCTCGACCACATATTAGACGCGACCCAATGTCGGATGAATAGTCCAACCAGCGCAACAGGTTTGGGGACCTCCCTTGACTGACATTGGGTACTGAACCGCAATAGACAACCGCCTTCATGGTTTGTACTCCGCTTAGCGGACCGACAACCCAACTCATTCTCGATACCTACTGGGCCGCAGCCCGTGGGTGGAAATGTCGCGACATTGAACTGAAGTGATTGAATCGATTACAGATTTTGGGTACAGACCGCAGCGGAGGGGCGCAATGCGCACCGTTGAGAGGAGACGGTTCGGATTGGCGAACGAACGTTCACGACGAGCAGAAGGAGCGGTCCGAGGTTCTCCGCTTTCCGCTCGAGACCCGTGCGGTTACCGCCTGAACACCCGCGTGTCACTCCCGAGCCTGAGGTTGAGTTCGACATTGTCGGAATTCTCTCCGCCTTCGGTACCCTCATCGGGGTTGCGGGGTGGACCGCGTCACGGCGCAAGTGAGCAGCTTTTCGCCCGACTGTTCCCACCGCCAACCCGGACGTGCCACCTGGTTCGTATTTCAGAGATGGACTGCCATCAGCTCGGCCATCACCTTGAGGTCGGCGACGAAGGCCGAGAAGGCGACTTCCCGGGCTTCGGCATCGGCGGCGCGCAGGATCGAGGAGGGGTGCACCGTGGCCACCGCCTGCCCCGACCATGGGCCCGCGGTTGCGGCCAGCACAAGGCCTCGGGAGCGGGTGACTCGGAAGTCCGGGCCCAATAGCGCTTTTGCGGCCACGGCGCCGAGGAGACCCGCGGTGACGGGGGACACCAGAGCCAGCTCCTGCTCGACCCAGGGGCGGCACGCACGGATTTCGGTCTGATTGGGGGTCTGGTGGATGCGGCGCTTGCCCCGCGGCGTCCACTTGAAATGCTTGACTGCGTTGGTGACGTAGACCTGGGTTCGGTCGATGCCCGCCGCCTTCAAAGCCGAGTCGAGCAACTCGCCCGACGGGCCCACGAAGGGGCGGCCCTGCTCGTCCTCGCGGTCGCCCGGTTGCTCGCCGATCAGCGCCAATAGAGCGGGAATTGGTCCTTCGCCGAAGACGGTCTGTGTGGCCCGCTGATACAGATCGCAGCGGGTGCAGGCACCCGCCTCGGCCCGGAGGCGTTCGGCCTCAGCCCGAACCCGGTCGGGGTCAGTCACGCTCCCACGGGGGTGTTTCGCCCATCTTCTTGTAGTACTTGGCCAGGTGGGACTTCACCCGGGGAATGTCCTTCTGGGGCAGGTCGATCCCGCCTCGGCCGCCCTGCATGACGGCCCCGGCCGCCATGAGGGCGCGGGGCACGACCTGCAGCTTGTCATCGATGACATCGACTATGGGCAGCTTGTATGCCCCGAACTCGTCTTTGCTCGCCGAGTCGTACCACACGTGGGCGTCCCGGAACCCGGCGTTGGGCTTGTCGTCGGCTCCGGTCCAGCGGCGCACCCGCTTCTCGGCAGCGCTTCCGTCCCAGCGGCGGTCCCGGTCGGCCAGCGGATAGTCCTTGAAGGTGGTAACTGTCATCACCGATGCACATACCCGGAAAGGGCGGATCCAATCGGCGCCTCCCAGCGTGCGCACGCCATCGAGGATAAAACTCCGCCGCGATGGCCGACCGACGATCAACCTGGTCTTGCTGCGGGGCTAGCTTTGATCCGCCGGCTGTGCCACACGGGCCGGCGATGGCCGTGGCGGGCCTCCTGGCCGCCTGCCCGCCCGTGCCAAGCCGCGAGGGCGTGTGTCTCGCGGTCGCGGCGAGGGAACTTGCGAGCCCGATCCTCCCTACTACTTCTTGGTCGTCAACCACGCCGGGTCGGGTGACAGATCGGTGTTGCTCGTCGTGGCGGCGTCGGGGATACCCCGATGCAGCCAACGTCTCGCCACTGTCGCCGCCGTGATATTTCCGGGCCGCTCAACCCGAGACCCTGCGATCACAGGTGAGCAACTGTGGGCAACGATGCCCGCGCGCTGGCGCGGAGACAAACGGGATCAGTCGTCAAGGAAGAGGAACCGTTCGCGGCTCAGCCGTTGTCGGCATTGGCGGTCGCTGCCAGGTCGTGGCTGCAACAAATAGACCGCGGGAGGTCGATCACGAGCATTTGACGCGAATGGTTTCCAGGGTGGGGTCGGCCGGGTCGGGGAGCACCATGCCGGCCTGGAGGCCGCTTTTCAGGTAGTCGACGACCTGGGCGGAGATTCGCTCGCCGGGGATGATGGCGGGGATCCCGGGCGGGTAGGGGGTGATCTGTTCGGCTGCGATCTGTCCGACGGCGTCGCGGGCGGGAACGGAGCGGGCGGGGCCGAAGAAGGCGTCGCGGGGCAGGTCAACGGTTTCGAGTTCCAGTCCGGAGGGGTCGGGCAGGCACACCGCGGCGGGCGGCGGCATCGTGGCGGCGGCTGCGACGAGGGCTTCGAGGGCGTCGATCAGGCGTTTGGTGGTGGTTTCGTCGTCGGCCATGGACAGCGTCGCCTCGATGCGCTGATGGTCACTGAGTCCGACGTCGAGGTGACAGTGGGCCCGCAGCCAGTCGGCGGCCTGGTAGCCGCTGATCCCCAACCCTGCCACGGTGATGAGAACCTGCAGCCGGTCGAGGTCATGGGATGCTTCTCGGCGCACGAGCTCGTCATCGAGGACGTGCAGACCCGGGAGTGCGTCGATGTCGTGCCGCCGCCGCCGGGCGAGCGTGAGCGCGGTGCCGAGCAGCTCGCCGCCGTACTGGACCATTTGGCGGCGCCATCCGTCCATGGCGGCATAGATCATCACGTTGGGGCTGGTTGTCATCAACAGGTCGGCGCACGCTGCGAGCCGGGACGGGTCGACCAGGTCACCTTGGACGTGGAATACCGACCCTTGCTCGAATCCGGCGCCCATCTTGTGGACACTGACGACGCAGACGTCCGCGCCGGCGTCCATGGCCCAGGTGGGCAGGTCGTCGTGGAACGGCAGATGGGCGCCCCACGCCTCGTCGACGATCAACGGTTTTCCCCGGGCGTGGCAGATGTCGGCGATGGCCTTGAGGTCGGCGCAGGTCCCATACGGGGTCGGGCTGATGATCAGGGCGCCCGCGGCTTCGGGGTAGCTCCGCCAGGTCGCCTCGACCTGCTCGGGGGAGGGGGGGTGGGCAAGATGCAGCTCGGTGTCCCAACGGGGTCGGATCCATCGAGGTTGCAACCCGGAGAAGATAAGCCCGGCGACAACCGATTTGTGGGCGTCTCGGCTGACCAGCAGGTCGCCTCGGCCACCCGCCACCGCCAGCATCGCCGCCTTCACCGACAGCGAGCTTCCGCATGTGGAGAAAAACGCGTGGTCGGCGCCCACCGCGTCAGCCATCAGCCGTTCGGCCCGTTTCAGATAGCCGCCTGACGATGACCGGTCGTCCAGGCCAGCGCCGACGAGCACATCGGAACGGAACGTGTCGTCGCCCAACACGTCCCGGGTTCGTCGATCCGCCCCTCGGCCCTGTCGATGCCCCGGTGGGGTGAAGCCATACCGGTCCAACCGGTGATACTCCGCCAGCGCATCGAGAATCGGGCATTCGCTGTGGTCCATGCCAACCTCTTACCCACCGTCGGCCCATTGACGACCCCCCTCACCGATGATGCGGAGCACACCGTCGGATCCACGCGTGGCGAACAGGTGGCGGGAAGTCGTCCCGCTTACCGCTGGGATTGAACCGACTCACAACGGGGGACGACCTGAGGTGGGAGCTGCCACAGTTTGGGAGGTGCGCATGCCCGGAAAGAAGTCGCCCGGACCGTCGGTGAAGAAACCGAAGACCTATGAGGCTCTGCGGGACAAGGGAATGTCGAAAGAGCGGGCCGCAAAGATCTCCAACGCCCAAGCGAAAAAGGGTAAAAGCAAGAGCAAGTCATAGCGACACACGAGGCGGTTGTCTCAGGCCATAGTCAGCGCAACGAGCGGATGGTCCGTTCCCCGCTCTTGGCGGCGGTCCGTGCGGGCACGCTCATGGCAAGGATCGCCATGTCGTCTTTGGGGCATCGATGCCGAACCCGAGCGCGACCCCCGCAGCTGCAGCTACCGAGCTCGACATCTCGGTACCGGTGGACCTGAGCACGATCTTCGACCTTCAACTGGCTCCCACCCAGGGGCTCCCGGGGCGATGTTCTGGCGGGACGTGGCGAGGACCCGGGACCGGCGAGAATCGGGCCGGCTAGAGATGGATCTCGAGGACCAGGCGGCCGCCCGCGGACCCGGCGTCGACTACCAACTGCTCACCGCGTGCGGTCGATTGCACGGTCCACGCCACCGGCATCCCGTTGAGGCGAACCCCAGCGACGTGGGCGGCGGCTGGAAGCACCGCACCGAGGGCCAGATGCAGGCCCGCGGGGACGGTGGCAACAGTGAGGAGGATGTGCCCGGCCCGGGTCGCGCTGACGTCGACCGCCCCGGCGCCGAGGCTGATGTCGCGGCCCGCGATGTAGGTCTGGCCGGAGGGGATCTCGGGGATGATGGCCAGCTGGGAGCGGCCCAGGTCAGGGGCGACGCCCAGCTGCTGGCTCACCACCGGCCACAGGACGCCGTAGGCGCCCCAAGCCTGGAGCACGCTCGACCGTTCGGTGAAGGGCTTGTCGATGTTGGCCCCGAAGTCGGGCGACGGGGCAATCTCGGGCATGGCCCCGGGCTGCTCCCAGACCGTCGGGTCCAGCTGGATACGGGCGTTGGCGGTGGTGTACCGCTGTTGCTGGTCGGCTCCCATGCGGCCGTAGTTGCCCTCGGAGACGGCCATGATGGCGGTGTTGAGGGAGAAGATGGTGCGCTCACTTTTCACCGTGGACACCTCGGAGTCGCACGACGGGCCCGGGTTGCCGGCGGGATCGCTGGTCGGCCCGGTGCCGGTGTGGTACAGCCCGAACACGTCCGAGTAGCAGGCCTGCTGGCGGCCGTCGAGCACCGTTTGGCCGTGGGCGACGCTGGCCAGCGGTTCCGTGGTTTGGCCGGGCCGGACCAGCAGCGCGTCGAGCGGGGTCAGCCCGATCCAATGGCGCTGGAACACCGGGATGTTGCCCGGGTCGGCCAGCGAGTCGGCGTACTGGTTGGCGCTGCGGCCGAACCACCAGGTCGACTCAAAGCCACTCTCCAGGGATGTGGCCTTGTCGCTGGCCCACCGGTAAGTGGCCTGGTCGCCCTTGCTGGCCGCCATATCGGCCAGGTCCCGCAGACCCCGGATGGTGTATGCCGTGACGTCAAGTTTCTCGACGCCCATGCCGGGCCGCTCGACGTTGCCCAGCCCTTCGGGCCAGCCGTCGCCGTCCTGGTCCAAGGCGGCGTAGATGTAGTGCATGTTGCGGACCGCGAAGTCGTACATGGAGTCGCGGAAGGCGTTGTCACCGGTCCAGCGCCACACCAATGCCACCGCGCTCGGGAACTTGGCCGTCTCGTCGGTGTTGCCGGGATCGGTGTTGGTACCGAAGTACACCGAGCCGTCCGAGACCACCTCGTGGACCACCTTGCCGCTGCCCTGGTTGACGATGTCGCTGACCTGTTGCAGGGCCCGGAGATGGGATTCGATGGCGGTGAAGTCCCCGGCCGCCACGGCCGCGAAGGCGGTGTACTCGCCGTCGGTGCCGAACAGCCACGGATAGTCAGGGAAACCAGCCGCGATCCACTGGGCGTGGGCGACCGTGCCCACCGGCGGGGGATATACCTGGCCGGCGTTGGTGGGCCGCAACTGCAGGTTGTCGGCATGCTGCACCGAGTCGGCCAGGTTCTGCTTGGTCCACTCGACGCTCTGCTGCAACAGCCGGTCGCCCGGAAGGTCGACCGAGGTGCGGGCCGCCACTGCGGACCGTTGGGCCGCCTTCTGGGCCAGCCCGCCCGCCGGGTCAGCCAGGGCCTGCGCTTCTTGGGCCCGGGCGTCGGCGACACCGTGGTCCGAACCCGCGACCGCCACCCAGACGGTGGTCGGCCGGCCCGGCTGGACCGGGACGTGGTAGGTGAGTTGGCCGCCCGTTCCCTTTCCGTAGGCCGTGTCGTCGCAGCGCGTCGGCGGCGTCGGGGTGCCGGGGCCCGACGCCGGGCAGATGACGGGCGGGTCCTGGGGGCCCCGGAAGCCGGGGCCGAGGGCGTGGCCGGTCGGGCTCAGGCCCTGGGCCCCACCCGCGCCAGTCGTCGTCACGGCCCCCACCACAGCCGCGTAGTCGTGGGCCTCGGTGTTGGCGACCGGTGGGGTGCCCTGCTCGGTGAACACCAGCCCGGTGCCGTCGAAGGCGCCCGAGTCAGGCAGGTTGTAGGCCAACTGGCTGGGTGTCGTCTCACCCCACGGGTAGACCTTCATGAGTTCGGAGTGCGCGTCGACGGTGAGAGTCACGGACCGGGTGCCAGGCGCCGTGAGGGAAAGCCCGAACAGTCCTGCCCGAACGCCGTCAGGGGCAAAGTCGATGCGGTTGATCTGGACGCCGCCCGCAACGGAGGTCCGCCGGGCGTAGCCGTAGCCGCTGGTGAAGGAGGCGGCCGAGAGCCATTGCCCGTTGACCCCGAACCAGATCCCGTCGAGCAACTTGATGGGCGGCGACCAGATCCCGCCCATTTCGCCCCGGGTGTGGAAGCCGGCCGCGGGCCATGTCCCGTCCTCGGCCGACACGGAGTACCAGCGATCTCCGGTGACCAGGGCCCGACGGTCGGCCAGCCGCGTCGTCGTGGTGAGCTCCGACCCGGGGGTACGGTCAGCGGCCCCGGCGACCCTCGCCGCCCCTATCCCCGTGGCGCCCGCCACCAGGCACATGGTCCCGAGCAGGGGGATCAGATGCCGTCCGACGGCAGCCGACGAAAACCAGCGACGATCAGCGACCACGACGCACCTCCCCCGGATGGCTACCCGCCTTCTACCCCGCCTGTCCGCGGGTGAAAACGGCGAAAGGCCCGGGCGAAGGGAAGAGGTGACGCCTGGGGGACTCGCTCATCCCCGGCCGCAGTTTGGTTCCGGATAACCCGGACGCGTCTCCGGTAGAGGATTGAAACTGGGCCATGCCCGGTTGATGTCGGGCTCCATGGCGCGTGCGCGGACCGCCCCGACCGATCAGCGCCGCCGCCAGCGACGACGGCAGAAGCCCGGGTCCTGCCGCCTGCAGCATCGAGCCCGTGCTGTCGACCCTACCGCGCAGCTCCGCAGGCAGAATCGCACCTCCCTGCCCAGAACATCCGCTGATCAAGGCCAGTTTTCTCTGCGCCCCCGGCAGGATTCGAACCTGCGCACACGGTTTAGGAAACCGATGCTCTATCCCCTGAGCTACGGGGGCCGACGGCGAGACGGTACCCCGGAAACTCGTGGCCCGCGTTGGCCCCGGCAGGATTCCCGCTAACACTTGTCGAACTCGCGGGCGCCTCTCGATCTCGTCCTGCGATCGCCGCCGGCATCAATCTGACGGACGCGGTCAGGAAGGCCGCCCCAGCAACCGAGTTCTCACAGAACTCCTAGCTCGTCCTCAGGGGGCTACTGGTTTCGGTTGCGACCGTGGTTCGCATGGAAATCCTTCATCGCAACCATCGCCCGTACCATCCGAACGTCTCGGAACCGGCAACCGCCTGTCCCGTGTTGCTCTCGCCCGGTCTGGCCGAGATGGCACCAACCCTGTCCGACCTGCTCGGTGGCGATTTCGCCGTCTCTACCGAGCGCATCGGGACCGGCGGGGTGATGGTTACCGGTCCGGTCGGACCGGTCGGGGTTGCCTTTCTGGCGGCCAGCTACCCGGGCGTCCGGCTACTGGTCGTCGACCGGCGGTGGGCCGGGCGGCGCACCGGCGAGGCGGTCATCCACCTCGAGGCGGGCGCCGACGGCTACCTCTCCAGCCCGACGATCGCCGAAGTCGCCTCCCACGTCCGGGCGCTGGCCCGGCGCACCTCGAGCCACGCCAGCGCAGCCTGAAGACGCCAACTAGGCGGAGGCGATGATGAAGATCATCTGGCCCTGGCAGGCCGTTTTGCCGGCCACGGACGCCACCCCGGAACTCTTGCCCGCGCTGGAGCCAAGGTGGTCCACCCGGACCTCCAGGTCGAGGGTGTCCCCAGGAAGGACCTGGCGGCGGAAGCGGGCCTTGTCTATCCCCCCGAACAAGGGCAGCTTCTGGCGGAATCGCGGGTCGGCCAGCAGGCAGATCCCACCCAACTGGGCCATTGCCTCAACCATCAACACGCCGGGCAGGGTGGGTCGTCCGGGAAAATGGCCTTGGAAAAAGGGTTCGTCACCCGTTAGATGCCACTGACCCTTGGCCGACACTGCGGGGACGATTTCGAGAATTGTGTCGACGAAGAGAAAGGGTGGTCGGTGGGGGATCAGGTCCTCGGGGCGCCACTGCGACCAGCCTTCAGGTGTTGCCGGATCCACCCTCAATGACCCATGCCCAAGCCCCCGTCGACCGGGATGAGCGCGCCGGTGACGTAGGCCGCGGCGTCGGATGCCAGCCAGGTGACGGCGGCGGCTACTTCGTCGGCGCCGGCCATGCGCCCGAGTGGGATCTGGGCCAGCACATCCGACCTGCGGGCCTCAGGCAGCTCCGCGGTCATGTCAGTCTCGATGAATCCGGGCGCCACGACATTGACCGTCACTTTGCGGCTTGCGATCTCCCGGGCCAGAGAACGGGCGAAGCCGATCAGGCCCGCCTTGGACGCGGCGTAGTTGGTCTGGCCGCCGGAGCCGGAGAGGGCGACGACCGACGAGATGAAGATGATGCGACCTTTTCGGGCCCGGATCATCTTCGGGACGGCCCGCTTGGCCACCCGGAAGGCGCCGACCAGGTTGGTGTCGACCACGCTGGTGAAGTTGTCCTCGCTCATTTGCATGAGGAGCCCGTCTTTGTTGACGCCGGCGTTGGAGACCAGGATCTCGACGGGGCCCAGCTTGTTCTCGACTTCGGTGAAGGCGGCGTTGACCTCGTCGAGCGACGCCACGTCGCAGCGCACCGAGAGGAACCCCTCGACGGGGTCCTTCCGGTAGGTGACCGCGACCCGATCACCGCCCGCCCGGAAGGCGCGGGCGATGGCCAGCCCGATGCCCCGGTTGCCACCGGTCACCAGCACCACCCGTCCGCTGGCGTCGTCCGGCGCGGCAGCCAGTTCGGCCGCGGCCGCGGCCGCCGGCGAC
The DNA here is from genome assembly GCA_963851105.1 of uncultured Actinomycetota bacterium. GTDB lineage: Bacteria > Actinomycetota > Acidimicrobiia > Acidimicrobiales > Palsa-688 > DATARN01. The sequence goes on along the minus strand of CAWKNP010000008.1, from coordinate 437,479 downwards.
TCGACCGGCACGGCCGCCAGTTCGGCCGCGGCCGCGGCGCCGGGCGATTCGGCCAGCTCGGCCGCGGCGGCGGCCGCCGGCGACGTCACCGCATCGATCCCCGCCGATGCGGCCTCGGTCCCCGCACCGGGCGCCGCCGACTCGGCCTCGGTCCCCGCACTGGGCGCCGCTGACTCGGCCGCCGCGGCCTCGCTCATCAGACCCCCATGGCGTGATAACCGCCATCGACGTGGATGATCTCCCCGGTCGTCATCGGGAACCAGTCGCTCAGCAGCACCGTGCACGCCTTGGCCACGGCGCTGAAGTCGGTGATGTCCCACCCGAGCGGCGCCCGCTCGATCCACGCCTCCTCGAATGCCGCGAAGCCGGGAATGGACTTGGCCGCCATCGTGCGCATGGGTCCCGCCGCCACCAGGTTGACCCGCACCTTCTCGGGTCCCACCTCCCGGGCCAGGTAACGAGCCGTCGACTCCAACCCCGCCTTCGCCACCCCCATCCAGTCGTAGGCGGGCCAGGCACGGGTGGCGTCGAAGTCGAGCCCGACCACCGAGCCCCCACCGGCGGCGCGCATGAGCGGCAACATGGCCGCCGTCAGCGCCTTCAGCGAAAATGTCGAAATGTGGAGGGCGACGCTCACATCCTGCCAGGGCGCGTCGAGAAACCCTCCGCCCAAGCAGCTGGCCGGGGCGAAGCCAATCGAGTGCAAGACGCCGTCGAGCGCGCCCCAACGTCCGAGCAGGTTGTCGGCCACCGCCGAGAAATGGGCCTCGGCGGTCACGTCGAGCTCCAGCACGTCAGGCGGGTCCGGGAGTTTGCGAGCCACCCGCTTGGTGAGGCTGAGCCCTCGCCCGGCGCCGGTGAGGACGATCTCGGCGCCTTGTTCCTGGGCCATCTTGGCGACACCGAACGCCAGCGAGTCGTCGGTGAGGACACCGGTGATGAGCAGGCGCTTCCCGTCGAGGAGTCCGGACACGGCGGCGAGCCTAATGGGGTGCCACGGGGCGCCCCGCTCCCGGCGGGGCCGGGAATCGCCGGCAACGGTGATGGCGGGCTCGACAGGTGCCGGGAGCGGTGCCAGGTGCTCATGGGACGGTAGGCCCCGCCAGTGCCACCGAACCCCCCTAATCTCACTGGACTATGAATGAACGGATCCACCGCGTCGGCGTCGTCGGCTGCGGATTGATGGGGTCGGGCATCGCCGAGGTTGCGGCCCGGGCCCAGCTCGATGTCGTGATCGTCGAGGCTTCCGACTCGTCGCTGGCCGACGGCCGCAAACGGGTCGAGTCCTCGCTGGCTCGCGCTGTGCGCCACGGCAAGCTGTCCCCCGACCAGCAGGACGCCGCCCGCCACCGAATGACCTTCACCACCGACTACGCCCTCCTGGCGGACCGCCAGCTCGTCGTCGAAGCGGTCGTGGAGTCCGAGGCGATCAAGGCGGCGGTGTTTGCCCGCCTCGACGAGGTCGTCACCGACCGCGACGCCATCCTTGCTTCCAACACTTCCTCGATCCCGATCATGAAGCTGGCCATGGTGACCAGCCGCCCTGCCCAGGTGGTGGGGATCCACTTCTTCAACCCGGTGCCCGTGCTCCCGCTCGTCGAGGTGGTGGTCTCCCTGCTCACCGACGCCGCGGTGGCCGCCGCCGCCGAGGACTTCGCGACCTCGCAGCTCGGCAAGCACGTCATCCGCTCCCAGGACCGCGCCGGATTCATCGTCAACTCGCTGCTGATCCCCTACCTGTTGTCGGCCATCCGGATGCTCGAGTCGGGTTTCGCCACCGCGGCCGACATCGATACCGGCATGGTCGAGGGCTGCGCCCACCCCATGGGCCCTTTGGCCCTGACCGACCTCATCGGCCTCGACACCACCATGGCGGTCGCCCTGTCGCTGTACGAGGAGTTCAAGGAGCCGCTGTACGCCCCGCCACCGTTGCTCTCGCGGATGGTCTCGGCCGGCCTCCTCGGCCGCAAGACCGGCCGGGGCTTCTACAGCTACGGAGGGTAGGAAAAGGGGCCTCGGGCTCCGGGGCTCCTAACCGACCGACCGCTGGTGGCCCTCCCAGAAGGGGGCCCGAAGCTCCCGCTTCAGGACCTTCAACGCCCCCGACAGGGGCAGCGCCTCGCTCCGGAATTCCACCGACTTGGGCACCTTGTACGCCGCGATCCGCTCGCGGCACCAGACCTTGACGTCGTCGTCGGTGGCGGTGGCGTCGCCCGTCATCACGACGATCGCATGGACCGCCTCGCCCCATTTTTCCGAGGGGATTCCGATCACCGCCACTTGGGCCACGCCCGGGTAGGCGGCGATGGCGTTCTCCACCTCGGCGGAGTACACGTTCTCGCCGCCGCTCACGATCATGTCCTTGACCCGGTCGACGAGGAAGAGGTACCCGTGATCGTCGAGGTAGCCGGCGTCGCCGGTGTGGAACCAGCCGCCCGCGAACGCCGCCTCGGTCTGCTCCGGGCGATTCCAGTACTCCCGCATGAAGTTGCCGGAGCGGGCGCAGACTTCGCCGCTTTCGCCCGCAGGCAAGAGGTTGCCCTCGGCATCTTGGATTGACACGACGGTATTGATGACGGGCCGGCCGGCCGAGCGCAGCAGGTCGCCGCCGGCGCGGTGATCCTCGGGGCTCAACATGGTGAGGACCCCGCAGTTCTCGGTCATGCCGTAGTCCTGAATCACCTTTAGGTCCGGTGAGATGGCGAGCACCCGCTCCAAGAGGGCGGTGGGCATGGGCGACGCCCCGTACGCCAGGGTCTCCAGTGTCGCCAGCCGTTGCGGTTTGTACGAGGGATGGTCGAGCACCATCTGGATCATGGTCGGGACCATGACGGTGATGGTCACCCGGTCTCGCTCCACGATGTCGAGGATGGGGCCGGGATCGAACAACGGAATGATCGTCGAGACGCCTCCCGTCGCCGGGATCCCGAACATCCCGGGAAAACCGGCGGCGTGGAACATCGGCACCTGGTGCAGGTACACCTGGGTCTCGTCGATGTGGACCATGCCCGCCACCTTGTACAGGTTGAGCATGATGGCCCGGTTGTCGATGACGACGCCCTTCGGCAGCCCGGTGGTGCCGCCGGTGTACATCAAGATGGCGGGCTCGTCCTCGTCCGGCTCGTCGGGGATGGCGGCCTCGCCGGCGGAGATCAGGTTGTCCTGGGTCAGATCGTGGGCCACATCGCCCGAACCCATCAACACGACCCGCTTGATCCCCGCCGCCTCTCGGACCCGGTCAACGACGTGGGCGAAGGGCGCGTCGACGAAGACGACCTCGGTCCCGGAGTCCTTCAGGATGTACTCCATCTCCTTCGGTGCCAGCCGGAGGTTGAGCGGGTTGATCATGGCGCCACCGAGAGCACTGGCGTGGAACAGCTCGATGTAGTGGTGGCTGTTGAGTGACAAAACGGCGAAGCGATCACCCTTGCTCAGGCCCAGCTCGCGTCTCATCCCGCTGGCCAGCCGCAGCACCCGGTCGAGATGCTCCCCGTGGGTCGCCCGGTAATCACCGTCGATGACGCCGGTCTTGTCGGCGTGGCGGTTCGATGCTGGGATCAGCGACCGGTGATAGACGAGTTCCTTCATGGCGTTCACCTTATTGACAGGGGTGTGACAAGGCGTCGCCTATCGTCGCCCCGATGGCGCCGATTCCCCGAATTGCGGTGCTCCCCGGGGCCGGGGCGGCGGTCGAGGCAGCGGCCGGCGCCGTCGTCGCCGGCGGGGGTGTCGTCGTCGACGCCGCCGATGCCGAGGCGCTGGTTTGGACGGCGGGAGGGATGGACCCTGACAGCACGGCCGCCGCCTTGCGCGACGTCCTCGCCCGCCATCGGCAGATCGGGTGGATCCAGTTGCCATGGGCCGGTGTCGAGTTGTACGCCGCCGCCGGCCTCCTCGACCACCAACACCGCTGGACTTGCGCCAAGGGCGTCTATGGTCCGCCCGTCGCCGAGCACGCCCTCACGCTGACACTGGCTTGCCTGCGCCACCTCAAGTCGTATGCGCTGGCCGACCGCTGGAGCGGGCAGGCGGGGCGGACACTGTTCGCTGCCCCGGTCACCATCTTCGGCGGCGGGGGGATCACGCGGGCGCTGATCCGCCTCCTCGACCCCTTCGGGGCTCAGGTGACGGTGGTACGCAAGCGGGTCTCGCCGCTGGCCGGCGCCCACCGGGTCGTCGGATGGGACGCACGCCACGAGGCGCTGGGCGGTGCCGACGTGGTGGTCCTGGCCCTCGCCCTGACCACGGAGACCGAGGGCTCTTTCGGACGACGGGAGTTCTCGTTGATGCCCGCCCATTCCAGCCTCGTCAACGTCGCCAGGGGGCGCCACGTGGTCACCGACGACCTCGTCGCGGCGCTGGCCGGCGGTGAAATCGCGGCTGCCGGGCTGGACGTCACCGAGCCCGAGCCGCTACCCGCCGGCCACCCCCTGTGGTCGCTTCGCAACTGCCTGATCACGCCCCACACCGCCAACACCGAGGCCATGGCCGTCCCCCTCCTCGGCCGGCGGATCGCCGAGAACGTGCGGCGGTTCGGCGCCGGAGAGCCGCTGGAGGGCATCGTCGATCCCGATTTGGGCTACTAACGCCCGTAGACTCCCCCGCTGGGGAGGCTGCCATGGCTTACGAACCGGGCTCGGAAGAGCGCATGGGCGACACCGACGCCCTGATGTGGAGCATCGAGCGCGACCCGATGCTGCGTTCCACCATCACCTCGGTCCTGGTCTTCGACCGCCCCGTCGACCATGCCCGGCTGGCCGACAAGGTCGAACGCGCCACCCGGGCCATCCCGCGGCTGCGCCAGCGGGTCACCGCCAACACCTTTTCGATCGCACCGCCCCGATGGGAGGTCGACCCCAACTTCGACCTGAGATACCACCTGCGCATGGTGGGCGCCCCCGGCGAGGGCGCCCTCGCCGACGCCCTCGAGATGGCGGCGACCGAGGCCATGTCCAGTTTCGACCTGGCCCGGCCGTTGTGGCAGATGGTGGTCATCGACGGCATGGCCGATGGCAAGTCGGCGGTGGTGGTGAAGCTCCACCACACCATCACCGATGGCATCGGGGGCGTGAAGCTCGGAATGCACCTGTTCGACCTCGAGGAGTCGCCGAGTGCTGCTCCCGGTCCGGTTCCCGATGCCCCGCCGGTGCACGTCCTCAACCAGTGGGAACGGGTCCTCGACGCGTGGGGCCATGAGCAGCGCCAGGGCTTCGAGCTGGCGTCCCGGCTGATCCCCGCGGCGGCCGGAGGCCTGGCGCAGCTCGCCTGGCAGCCAGGCGAGACGATCCGCAGGGCAGCGGACATGGCGGCGTCGCTGGGACGGCTTCTGGCGCCGGCCAGCAAGCCGCTCAGCCCGGTCATGACGGGGCGATCCCTGTCAGTCGACTTGGACACGTTGTCGATCTCCCTCGCCGACGCCAAGGCCGCGGCCAAGGCCGCGGGCGGCCGGCTCAACGACTTCTTCATGGCCGGCGTGGTCGGCGGTTTGCAGCGGTATCACGATCTGCACGGTGTTGAACCGGAGTTCCTGCGGATGGGAATGCCGATCAGCCTCCGGGCGGCGGGCGGCGGGGGCGGGGCCGAGGCAGGGGGCAACCAGTTCGTGCCCACTCGCTTCCTTGTCCCGCTGCAGATCGACGATCCTTCGCAGCGGATGCGGGCGATCCACGAACTCGTCGTCAGCCAGCGCGCCGAGCCCGCCCTGGCGATGGTCGACGCCGTCTCCCTCGTGACCCGCCGCCTGCCCAGGTCCGCCCAGATCGGCGTCCTGGGCGGGCTCCTGCGCACGGTCGATGTGATCACCAGCAACGTGCCCGGTGTCCCCATTCCGCTCTACCTGGCTGGAGCCAAGATGGAGGCCCAGTATCCCTTCGGGCCCCGTAGCGGCGCCGCGGTCAACGTGACCTTGCTCAGCTACCTTGACGGCCTGTTCATCGGCGTCAACAGCGACCCGGCCGCCATCGCCGATCACGGTGCTTTCATGGCCTGCCTGCGCGACGGTTTCGACGAGGTGCTCAAAGTTGTGTGAACTTGGGGTTTCCTCCACCCCGAAATCGGAATAAATTCCCAAGTCATGACCTGGACGATGATCATTCGCCCGCGGGAGTTGCGGAAATTCGAGCGGTGCCGGCGGCAGTGGGATTTCAGTTCGCAGTTGCGGCAGCGCTACGCGCTGAAGCTGCCCTCCATCGAGTGGGCCTTCGAGAAGGCCATACGTGACGCACTGGCGGTGTACTACTTCCCCGCGATGGACGACTGGAACCGGGCGATCGTGCGCCCGCTCACGGTCAAGGGATTCGACCGGTCGATGCAGGAGTATCGCAGCGCGCACGAGAAGTACACGCCGTTCACGGCCGAGGACGAGCAGGCGTACGTCGCCTCGCTCGAACTTGGCCACGCCATGCTGGCCAACTACTTCGTGTGGGCCGCGGCGCTGGACGATTTCGATTCCCTCTTTGCCGACCACGACATCTGGGCGCCGATCCCCGACCCCCGCCAGCCCATCTCCGACCTCGGGACCGTCGACGGCCGGCCGATGCGTTACATGGGCCGGATGGACCAGCTCATCGCCGATCCCGACGACGAGCTATGGATCGTCGACCACCGGGTCGTGCGCGGTGACTGGACCCCCAACCAGGAACTGATCGACGACGAGGTGCTGCGCAGCCACTGCTGGCACACCCAGATCGCCTACCCGCAGATGCTCATCGCGGGAACGATCACCAATGAGCTCCGCGTCGACGGGCAAACCGAGGCGCCGCCGATCTCGGAGTTCGTGGAGCGCGACCAGCGCACCATGATCGGCAGCCGCCACGTCAACACGCGCCGCAGCCCCCTCACACTGGAGCCCAGCTCGACGCCTGCTGCCCGGTCGGCGGCGACCGAGCACGACCAGATCTCCCTGCAGCAGGACAACGGCCTGTTCCGGCGCACCGTCGTCCGGCGCAACCAGGAGAACATGCGACACACGGGCGTGCGCGTGGCCGAGATGGCCATGGAGATCCGCGAACCCGATCTTCCGGTGCCGCCGACGTTCGGCGAGCACTGCGCCAGCTGTGAGTTCCAGGCTCCATGTGCCGCCATGGAGGCGGGCCAGCACTGGCGTGCGGTGATGGAGGAGAACTTCTACCAGCGCTCCGCCGACGCCGAGGACGAGAGCCTGCGTCACTCCGACCATCGGGTCGGGACCCGGGCTTCGCTCGGTCGCGAGTTCCGAGTCATCAACATGGGTCGCCGCTAGCCGGGCCGGTTGCGTCGGCGGCCGGTCGGCGAAGCCATTGTGCGGTCAAACGACGTACTACCGTCGTTTGGCAGCAGGTAGCCATCGACGTCGGCATACACCGCTTCGGCGCCCGCCGTCAGTACCGTTGGCGGCCAGTGCCTTCCTCCTCGCGGCTCGTCAACCTGCTGGCCGCTGCCTGCGTCCTCCTCCTCGTGGCGGGAGTGCTGTTCGCGTTGGCCCGCCCCTCACGGGCCGCGTTGCAGCGGGTGGCGGTGGCGGCCCGGCCCGCTTCGGCGGCCGCGACCACCAGTACCGCGAGTACCGCGATCACGGCGGTGCCCACCACCGGCGCGACCGTGCCGGTCGCCATCACGGTCACGGCGACCACGGTCGCAGCCACCACCACGACCGCGGCTGCGCCTGAGCCCGATGCCGCCCATCGCGCCGCCGTCGCCACCGCCTCGTTCGTCTTTGTGGACAACAGCCGGGCCACGCCCGCGGCCGGTGCCGATCCCGGCTCGGGGTCCCGCACCCTGCCGACCCTGGTTCGGTACCCGGCCAACGGTCCTGACACCGGGCCGGAAGTGGCGGGCGGCGCCGGTCGGCACACCACCCACCCTTTTCCCCTGGTTGTTTTCGCCTCCGGCTACGACAGCTCGCCGGCGGTGTACGCCGCCCTGCTCCATTCCTGGGCCAGTGCCGGGTATGTGGTCGCGGCCCCGTCGTTTCCTCGGGCGACGAGCGGCGGCCCCTTGAATGAGGACGACGTCAACAACCAGCCCGGGGACCTGTCGTTCGTCATCACCAACCTGGTGGCGCTGGCGGCGCCCGGTGGACCGTTGGCCGGGCTGGTGGACACCGCCCACGTCGGCGTTGCCGGGCACAGCGACGGTGCCTCGACCACCGCCGGCATCGGGTACAACAGTTGCTGCCGGGACGGTCGGGTGAGCGCCGACGCCGTGATGGAAGGGGACCTGCACAACTTCCCCAATGGGCATTGGTTTCCCGCCGGGGCCGGGAAGCCCTTGTTGGTGATCCAGGGCGATCACGACGCATTGAACCCGCCGGTGCTCGGCGACGCCGTCTACGCCGGTGCCCGTTCGCCGAAATACCTGTTGGACTTGGTCAACGCCCAGCACCTTGAGCCCTACACGACCGACGCCGCCCACCTGGCGGTGGTTGAGTCGGTCACGACGGCGTTCTTCGACCGCTACCTGAAGGGCCGGGTGGATGGTGTCGCCGCCATGCACAAGGGTACGGCGGCGGGATTGGCCACTCTCACCGCCGGCTGATTCGACGATAGCGGTCACACCCTCGGGCGATACTGGTCGTGGCTCGCTCGGCGCGTCCCGCTGTGCCTCCTTCCTTGCAGGTTCGACGGCACGCGGGGTGGTCGATGGGCGAGATCAGGTCTTCGGGTGTACAGCCAGCGGGGTTCCCAGGCTGCTGGCGCTGCCCCTGCTTGGGGTCGAAAGACGCCTCTATCTGCCTGGACTGCTCGACAGGCCGGCTGAGGGCGCGGGCTTCGGCGCGAACGTGCCTGGTGTGCGACCAGGCGCTGGGCGCGGCCGAGAGGTGCTCCAACGATTGGTGCACCCGCGCCGACCGCTGGTTCTCGGTCGTGTGGTCGGTAGCCCCCCATGTCGCCGCTTGGAGATCGGTCATCCGGGCGTACAAGTACCGGCCGGAGGTGCGATGGCGCGTTGTGCTGGGCAGGATCCTGGTGGCCTACCTCGATGAGCACATGCCGTGGTTCGACGACTACGACGTGCTCGTGCCCATGCCCGCCTTCGTCGGGCGGGGCGCTCACCGCCAATGGGATCCAGTCGGCCAGTTCGTGGCGGTGGCTGCAACGCTGGCCGGGCCCCGTTGGGACTTCGCGTCGGGCTTGGTCGTCAAGGAGTTCGAGACACCGGCGCTGGCCGGCCTGAGTCGCCCGGCCCGACGCACGTGCGCGGAAGGCGCGCTGCGAGAGTCCCTGTGCGTCCCCGACCCGAGGGCGATCAGCGGTTGCCGGGTCTTGGTCATCGATGATGTGTTCACCGAGGGCAGCACGCTGCGAGAAGTCGCGCGGGCCCTGATCCTGGCGGGTGCGGACGAAGTGGCCGGCCTGACCCTCGCCCGCCAACCGTGGCTTCGTGGGGCGCCGCCACCCCTGTGACCCGATCGGGTTGCGTTCCCCATCGGGCTCGATTGCCCAGGTGCTTCGAAACCACGGCAGTACGTCGTTTCACACACATTGGGTTCGAGGTGGCCTCAGGAATGGCGCCCATGGTGCGGCGTCGGTCACGCCACCGTCGGTTGGGGTGGCGGACCCGGGCGTAGAGTGCCGGGGTGGTGTCCGGACCGTTCCACCTCCATATCGCTGATGTTCTGACAGCCGTGCCCGCCCAGGCGGGGGTGGAGGCGGGGATGGTCATGTTGACCGAGGACGACGCTCCGTTCCGGTCGCTTCGGATCATCATCGGCCAGCCCGAGGCCAACGCCATCTTGGCCGGGTGGCACGGCGCGGTGCCGGGGCGGCCGTCGACGTGGGACCTCTTCGTGTCCACCGTGGCGTTGCTGGAAGCGCGGATCGACAGGGTGGTCATCACCGCGGTGCAGGAGGAACGCCACTATTTCGCCCACATCGAGCTTGAGCAGAGCGGTGAGCGCAGGATCCTCGCCTGCCGCCCCTCCGACGCCATCGCCCTGGCGGTACGTGCCTACAACGTCGACATCCTGGCCGAGGCGGCTGTCCTCGAGGCTGCGGGTGTCCTTCCCGACGGGTCCAAGCCCGGGAAGCTGGCCGCAGAGGCGCCGGCCGACGCCGACGCCGAGGAGACGCTCGCTGAACGGGAGGCGGCCCTCGCGGCGCGCGAAGCCGCGTTGGCAGCCAGAGAACGGGCCATCATGGTCATCGAGGCCGCCCACGGCGATGCTGGGGATGGGGCGGATGCCTCGGATCCGGTCGCCCCCGCCTCTTAGCGGCGGACCGGCTCCTCGGCGGCACCTACATAGGTGTCCAGCCAGGCCGTGACCGGGCGAGCCACTCGCCACACTGCGACGATCTTTTCCTCGGCTTCAGGCGTTGCCATCCAGGCTTCGGGTGGGTAGCTCCGGCCGACGAGCACCGAGGTGTGGCGCAGCAACTCGATGCGAGGGTGATCGGCCGCCCAACCCTTGGGAGCTCGTTTCAGGGTGTCGCCCCCCAACTCGAACCCGGCCGCCGAAAGGTCGGCCTCGATCCTCTCGAGCTCGTCGCCCGGCGCCCCGTCGACCGCCTCCCGGTAGCGCACCAGCTGGTCCCGGCTCAGGTGCCAGATTCCGGCGCCGGTGTAGAGACCTCCGGCCGAAAAGGCGACATACACCCCGGCGGGGCCATTGGAACCGGCGCCGATGAAGGTCCGGTAAGGCGTCTTGTCGGCGCTGAAGCGCAAGTCGCGGTAAGGCCGCATGATCTTGAACGGTCCGAACTCGGCCTCGAGCTCGGCGACCAGCGCCTCCATGGGGGCCTTGACCGCACGCTCATACACCGCCTTGCGCAGGTCCCAGTACGCCTTCGAGTTGTCCGCTTCCAGTCCCTCGTAGAAATCGAGAGCCTCATCGGGCCAACCCGTAAACGGCCCCACACCAGCAGTCACGGCAGGATGGTAGACACAGGCGCATGATCAGTGGGCCCCGACCGAACGTTGTGGTCGTCGGCGCCGGCTTCGGGGGGGTCAACGCCACCAAGGCGTTGATGAACGGTCCGTACGAGATCACCCTGATCGATCGGGACAACTATCACGGCTTCTGGCCCCTGCTCTATCAGGTGGCGACGGCCGGTCTGAGCCCCGTGGACATCGCCCATCCGGTGCGCAGCCTGTTCGGCAACCAGGCCAACGTGCACGTCCGGCTGGGCACGGTGAGCGGCGTCGACTTCGACCAGCAACTGGTCCACGTCGAACGCGAAGACGACATCGCCTACGACTACCTGATCCTGGCCGCGGGGTCATCGACCAGCGACTTCGGAATCCCCGGTGTCGATCAGTACGCATTCCCCCTCAAGACCCTTCCCGACGCCGTCCGCCTGCGCAACCATGTCCTCACCAGCTTCGAACGCGCCGATGCCTGCCCCGAGCTGATCGACGAGGGAGTCCTGACCACCGTGCTGGCGGGTGGCGGCCCGACCGGAGTGGAGCTGGCGGGCGCCCTGAGCGAGCTGATCGGCCAGAACCTGGCCCGTGATTTCCCCCACCTCGACGTCACCCGCGCCCACGTGGTGCTCGTCGAGATGCTCGACCATCTTTTGGGCGGGTTCGCCCCCAGTTCCCAAGTCCATGCCCTGGAGACGTTGCGAGCCAAGGGAGTCGACATCCGGTTGAACACCGCAATCGCCGAGGTGCAAGAGGGCCGGGTGCTGTTCACCGACGGGACGAGCATCGCATCGTTCACCACGGTGTGGACCGCGGGAATCCGGGCCAATCCACTCGCCGACCGCCTCGGCCTGCCCCAGGGGAAAGGCGGCGCCATCGTCGTCAACCCCGACCTCACGGTGGGCGACCGAAGCGACGTGTTCGTGATCGGCGATCTGGCGGCGATGGCGAACGCTCAGGGTGAGCGACTGCCGCAGGTCGCGCAGGTCGCCATCCAGGGAGCTCACCACGTGGCCCGGTGCATCCGTCGTCATGCCCTGGGAAAGGACTACAAGCGGTTCCGCTATCACAGCCACGGGATGATGGCCACCATCGGTCGGCGGGCCGCGGTGGCCGAAATCCCCGGCGGCATCAAGCTGAAGGGAACGCTCGGTTGGCTGTCCTGGCTGGCGGTCCACCTCATGTTCCTGGTGGGATTCCGCAACCGGATCGTGGTCCTGCTCAGCTGGGCGTGGAACTACCTGACCTGGGACCGGGCGAGCCGGATCATCCTCGAGGAACACTCGAGCACTCCCACCGGCCAGCACCGCGCCTAGGCGCCGCTCCTAGGCGCCGCTCCTAGGCGCCGCTCCTAGACGCGATAAGTGCAGCGACCGGCGTCGATCACCACGCCGGTCGCCGTCGCCGTCTGGAAGAACGCCTCCCCGTCGTCGAGCGCCCACAAGGCGATCGTGAGATCGTCGCCCGGGAAGACCGGCTTCGAGAAACGCCCTGCCATCGACACGAAGCGGTCGGGGTCGGAGTCACACAGCGTGTGCAGCAGCGCCCGCCCGGTGAAGCCATAACTGCACAGACCGTGGAGTATGGGCTTGGGGAAGCCGGCCATGGCCGCGAACTTGGGGTCGGAGTGCAGCGGGTTTCGATCCCCGTTGAGCCGGTACAGCAGGGCCTGGTCGGTCCGGGTGGCGTAGGTGACCTTGTGATCGGGATCGCGAGCGGGCGGCTCGGCTTTGCCCGACGGGCCTCGGGGGCCGCCCCAGCCTCCTTCACCCCGGATGAACACCGAAGCCCGGTTGGTGAAGAGTTGCTTGCCTGTGGCCTGATCGGCGGATACCGACTCGGTGGCCACGACGGCCCCGGAACCCTTGTCGTAGATGCCGGTGATGGTCGTCACGGTAGAAATATGGCCCTCGACCGGCAGCGCGGCGTGCAGCTCGAATGCCTGCTCGCCGTGCACCAGCATGAAGGGGTTGAAGGTGCCCAGCTTGGCGAATGCCGAGCTCATCCCGAAGCCCGCCACCACCGCGAAGGTGGGCAGGACCCGCTGCGTCACTTCGGTGCTGTTCTCGGTGGTGAACTCCAGCTCGAAGGCCGTCGGGTCGATGGCCCCGGCCCCCACGCTCAGGGCATAGAGCAGGCAATCGGTCGACGTCCACGACTTCTCGACCGCTTCGCCAGTGGTACCCACTGCATCGGGGTTGATCGCCACGACCTCGACCTCCTCGGCGTCCGGATTGGGCTTTCGACTGTACCTACGCCGGCGCAGCGGTGGGGAGGGCGGGCGGCCCTCAGGCGGGCGAACTGTTCCGGGTTACCACAAAGCAGAAGCCTCCACCGAGGCGGGCTACGAAGCCGAATCCGCGAGCTCTACCACCACCGAGTCCTCGGCACCCTCGGCCGTCTCGAAGACGAGCGAAGCCACCGTCCCCGCCTCCCGTAGATCGTCGGCGCCCGAACGGATGCGGGCGATGCGCTCCGGCGGGGCGATCACGGTGGCTGCGCTGACCGGCCAGCGCATCGACTTGCCCGCCGCCGTCTTGGCGCTGCGGATCTGGCCGAGGGCCCAGGAGACGTCGTCGAGCACCGCCCCATCACCGGTAGCCCCGCCACCGGCATCGGACGATGCGACCGGCCAGGTCGCCCGGTGCACCGAGCCCTCCTGCCACCAGGACCACACCTCCTCGGTCACGAAGGGCAGGAATGGCGCCAGCAGCCGCAGCACCACCGAGAGGGCGGCGCGCAGCGTCGCCTGGGCAGACACCGCCCGGTCGTCGCCCAAGGTCCCATAGGCCCGGCTCTTCACCAGCTCGACGTAGTCGTCGCAGAACGCCCAGAAAAACGACTCGGTGCGTTCCAGCGCCCGGGCGTAGTCGTAGCCCTCGAAGGCCGTGGTCGCCCCTTCGACCAGCGACCGGAGCCGGCTCAGCAGGGCTAAGTCCAGGGGCTCGACGACCGAATCAAGCCCCAGGCCCCGCCCCGCACCGGCGCCCACGCGAGCATCCGGCCCCGACCCCGGCCCGGCCGCCGAGTCGGCGCCCGACAACCCGAGGACGAACTTGGACGCGTTGAGCAGTTTGATAGCGAGCCGCCGGCCGATCTTGAACTGGTTGACGTCGACGGCGGTGTCGGTCCCGGGCCTGGCGGAGCACGCCCAGTACCGCACCGCGTCCGACCCGTACTGCGAAAGCACGTCGATCGGCGTGACCACGTTGCCCTTCGACTTGGACATCTTCTTGCGGTCGGGATCGAGGATCCACCCGTTAAGGCAGGCGTGGGCCCACGGCAGCGAGTCGTGCTCGAAATGCGCCCGCACGACGGTGTCGAACAGCCAGGTCCGGATGATCTCCGGCCCCTGGGGCCGTAGGTCCATCGGGAACGTCCGCCCGAACAGGTCGGGGTCGTCCACCCACCCGGTGGCAATCTGCGGCGAGAGAGACGACGTTGCCCACGTGTCCATGACGTCGGGATCGCCCACGAACCCTCCCGGCACGCCCCGCTGCGCCTCGGCAAAACCAAACGGCACGTCCGACGAGGGGTCGACCGGGAGCTCGTCCGATGAAGGCACGAGCGGATGGTCGTAGTCCGTCTCGCCGTCGGCCCCGACGGGATACCACAGCGGGAACGGCACCCCGAAGTAGCGCTGGCGTGAGATCAGCCAGTCCCCGTTCAGCCCTTCGACCCAGCTCTCGTAGCGCTGGTACATGAACGCCGGGTGCCACTGCAGCGCCTTGCCGCGGGCCAGCAGTGCGTCGCGCAGCTCCGGGTCCCGGCCGCCATTGCGGATGTACCACTGGCGGGAGGCCACGATCTCGAGAGGCCGATCGCCCTTCTCGTAGAACTTGACCGGATGGGTGATCGGCACCGGCGCGCCGACCAGGGCGCCGGCAGTGCCGAGCAGCTCGATGATCCGGGTCCGGGCCTGCTTGATCGTCTTGCCCGCCAACTCGCCATAGGCGACACGACCGCCCGCAGAGGGGATCCACGGAGGAACATCCGCCTGGAACCGCCCGTTGCGCTCGACGATCACCCGGGCGGGCAGTTGCAGCTCTCGCCACCACGTCACATCGGTCGTGTCGCCGAAGGTGCAGATCATGGCGATGCCGGTGCCCTTGTCCGGCTGGGCCAGCTCGTGGGCCAGCACAGGTACCGAGACGTCGAACAGCGGCGAGCGCACCGACGTGCCGAACAGGGGTTGGTACCGGACGTCGCTCGGGTGTGCCACCAGCGCCACGCACGCGGGCAGCAGTTCCGGGCGGGTGGTGTCGATCAGGACAGGGTCGCCCGTTTCACGAGCGAAGCCGTAGCGGTAGTAGGCACTGACCTCCTGGCGGTCCTCGAGCTCGGCCTGGGCGACGGCCGTCTGGTACGTCACGTCCCACAGGCTGGGCGCCACCGCCTGATAGGCCTCGCCACGCGCCAGATTGTGGAGGAACGCCACCTGGCTGGTCCGCCGGGCCCGCTCGCCGATGGTGGTATAGGTGAGCTTCCAGTCGACCGACAGCCCGATCCGCCGCCACAGGTCCTCGAACGCCCGCTCGTCGGACACCGTCAGCGTGGTGCACAACTCCACGAAGTTGGCCCGGCTGCAGGGCACCTTGGACTTGGGATCCGGCGAGGGGGGCGGCTCGAACGAAGGGTCGTAGGGAAGCGAGGTGTCGCACCGCACCCCGAAGTAGTTCTCCACCCGCCGCTCGGTGGGAAGCCCGTTGTCGTCCCACCCCATCGGGTAAAAGAGCTCTTGGCCCCGCATGCGGTGGTAGCGGGCCAACGAGTCGGTCTGCACGTACCCGAACACCGAGCCCATGTGCAGTGAGCCGCTCACGGTAGGCGGCGGGGTGTCGATGGCGTAGATCTCGCCCCGGCCCTTGGTGCGGTCGAAACGGTAGGTGCCGTCGCGTTCCCAACGCTCGTCCCAGGCCTGTTCGAGGCCGTCGAGGGATGGTCGATCAGGAACGTTTGCCGGCATCGTCCCGCTACCGTACAGGGGGTGCTGCGCCTTCATGACACTGCGACCCAACGGCTGGAGGAACTCCAGCTTCGCGATCCCGGCCGGGTGTCGATGTACGTGTGCGGTTCCACGGTCTACGCCGATCCCCATATCGGCCACGGCCGCTTCGCCCTGGTGTGGGATGTCATCCGGCGCTACTTGACCTGGTCGGGCCTCGAGGTGAACTTCGTCAGCAACGTCACCGACATCGACGACAAGATCATCGATCGCGCCAACGCCGAGGACCGCAGCGCCGCCGATGTGGCCAAGCAGTACGAGGTCGCCTGGTGGGACGCCATGGATCGCCTGGGCGTGGCCCGCCCGACGAGCGAGCCCCACGCCACCGAGTTCGTGACCCGCATGGTCGAGCTCGTTACCGACCTGATTGCCCGCGACCGTGCCTACGTGGGCGGCGACGGCGTCTACTTCGTGGTCGAGTCGGTCCCTGACTACGGTCTCCTCGCCAACCAGCCGCTCGATTCGCTGCGGGCGGGCGCCCGCATCGACAACGACGACCGGGGCAAGCGCTCTCCCCTCGACTTCGCCCTCTGGAAGTTCGCCAAGGCGGGCGAGCCGTCCTGGCCCTCGCCGTGGGGCGCCGGCCGCCCGGGCTGGCACACCGAGTGCGTGGTCATGGCTCTCGACCTCCTCGGTGACGACTTCGACCTCCACGGCGGCGGCCTCGACCTCGCCTTTCCCCACCACGAGAACGAACGGGCCCAGGCAGTGGCGACCGGTCACCGCTTCGCCCGGCGGTGGGCCCACTCGGGCATGGTCGTGGCCGATGGCGGGGAAAAAATGAGCAAGTCGCTCGGCAACACCATCTCGCTACCCGAGCTTCTCTCCCGTTACGACCCCCGCGCCTACCGCCTGCTGGTCCTGCAATCGCACTACCGCTCGCCGATGACGGTCAGCGCCACGACCCTTGCCGCCGCCGAGCAGGGGATGGAACGTCTCGACGCCCTGGCCCGCCGGTTCCCGTCCGCGCCCGCGCGGGCCGGCGCCGACGCCGCCGCCATGGATCGGTTTCGGGAGCGGATGGACGACGACCTGGGCACCGTGCAGGCCTTCGCCGGGGTCTTCGACGCCGCCAAGGCGGCCAATACCCTCGCCGACCAGGGCAGGATCGACGCCGCTGTCGGGCAGGCGGCCGCGGTGTTCGAGATGTGCCGGGCGGTCGGCCTGGAACTCGGCCGCCAGGAGACGGTGCACATAACCGGGGGAGGGTCGATCACGACGCCCGGGGACGGCGCCACGGACGCCGCCGCCGCTGCCGGTGACGACGCCTCGGCGCTGGCGACGGCTCGTGACGAGGCCCGCCGGCAGGGCGACTTCGCGGCCGCCGACGCCTTGCGGGCCCGCCTGCAGGACGATGGTTGGATCGTGGAAGACACACCCGCGGGGACGGTCATCCGCCGCTGACGGCTAGGGCTTGCCCTTCCGGGCGGCGATGGTGGGGAAAGTCACCGCCGGCACGCTGGTCGTGGTGATCGTGACGGTGGTGGGCCCGCCGCCGGGCAAGTTCGCCGACAGGCCGGTCGCGCCGCCCGCGGCAGAAGAGTTGGTCAGCGTCGGCAACGTGGCCGGGGAGTCGGTCGTGCGGACCGGATCGCCGCCGGAGCGGCCGGGGCGGACGAGGGCGATGCCGACCACGGCCAGCAGGAGGAGGGCGGCGCAGCACGCGGCGAGCGGCCGGAGCGCGGGCGTGCGATCGGGCCCGTCGGCGAGCGTTGCCGTCACCTCGCCCGCCTCGCCGCGCTCTTCGAGCTCGAGGACGTCGAAGGTGAGTCCCGGTGGCGCTTCGGGGACCGCCTTGGTCAGGATCGACTTCAGGTCGCCCAACTCCTCCCGGGCCCGCAGCCGGGTGGCGCACGTCGGGCAGTCGGGGAGGTGATCCTCGAGCTCGGCGACCTCGTCGGCGGGAAGTTTGCCCTCGGCGAAGTCGGCCAGCTCCGTCTCGAACTCGCACAGCGGCCCGGAGTCGTGGTCGAGGGCCACGTCCAGCCATTCCCCGGCTCGTCCTGCCACTTCGCCGGCATCGGGGGCGGTCAGGCCGAGGATGGCGCCGAGGGTGGAGTTGTCGAGCTGGTTCACTGTCGTCAGCCACAGGGCGGCCCGCTGCTGGCCTGACAACCGCCACAAGGCCGCGGCCACCTCGGAGGTGGTCTCGCGGTCGGGGCTCTCCGCGGCGCGCGTCAGGCTGATGCGCAGGGCCGCCTCGAACAATTCGACCCGGGACGGCGTCGAGGCGGCGTCACCGGCAGCGGCGCTGACATATGCCTTGGACACCGCTTTGGTCGCCAGTTCGCCGTCCGCGACGACCACGTACGACAGCCGCCAGGCGTCTTGGAGATCGGCGGTCAACTTGTCGTCGGACCGCCCCAGCCCCCTGTACGTCCCGCCTCGGCTTGTCTCCGACGATGCCGCTTTTTTGAACACCAGCCAAAGGGTAACGCCTGAAGCACGATTTGACCTTGGCGGCGCGGGTCACGTTGGCTGGCCGGGTGAGGCCCCGCCGGTCCCGTCAACCCTTGCCAGCCGGGTTCGGGACGATCTGGATGGCGGTCGCCATCGACCTGGTGGGCTTCGGCGTCGTCTTTCCCATCCTGCCGCTCTACGCCCGGCGCTTCCATGTCGCGCCCGCCACCGCCACCGGCCTGGTGGCCGCGTTCGCCGCGGCCAGCTTCATTTTCTCGCCGATCTGGGGCCGCCTGTCGGATCGTATCGGACGCAAGCCGGTGCTCATCCTGTCCCTGGCCGGCACGTGCGTCGGCAGCCTGCTCACCGCAGTGGCGGGCGGGATCGGGGTGCTCTATGTCGGGCGGATCGTGGATGGGATATCGGGCGCCAGTGTGTCGGTCGCCCAAGCGGCGGTGAGCGATGTCGCGGCCCCCGAGCAACGGTCCCGACTCTTCGGTCTCCTGGGCGCCGCCTTCGGGATCGGCTTCGTGGTCGGCCCCGCCCTCGGGGCCCTCGCCGCCCTCGTAGGTCCCCGGGTGCCGTTCTACCTGGCCGCCGCCCTGGCGGGCGTCAACGCCCTGGTCGCCCTTCGCCGTCTCCCCGAGACCCACCATCGGGGGGACCCGTCCCCCGCCCGCCGGTCCCGCAACCCCCTGGCGGCGCTGTCCGGCGGCCGCCTCATCGGACCCCTGATCGGCGTGGCGTTCGGGGCCTTGCTGGCATTCAGTGCCTTCGAGGCGACGTTCGCCCTGTTCGCCAAGAGCCGCCTCGGCCTCGGCCTCGGCTCCACGGGCGTGGTATTCGCGGTGATCGGCATGATGATCGTCGCCGTCCAAGTAGGGCTGGTCCACCCGGTGGTGAACCGCATTGGGGAGATGGCCACCTTACGGGCCGGCTTGGCCGCCGACGCCGTCGGTCTCGTGGTCCTGGCGTTCACCCGGTCGTGGGTGGGGTTGGCGGCGGCACTGGTCGCGCTCACCGTCGGCCAGGGTCTGGTCACCACGACCATGTCGTCGGCCCTCGCCGGGCGCGCCGACCCGGCCCGCCGGGGCGAGGTCCTCGGAGCCCAGCAGTCGGCGGGGGGTCTGGCGCGGGTGGTCGGCCCGATCCTGGGCGGCGTGTTGTTTCAGCGCGTCGGTGCCGGCGCCCCGTCGGTGGCGGGAGCGGCGGTCATGGCGGTCGTTTTGATGCTGATGACGACGGCGCGCGCCGGCGCCGCCACGCCCGTCGCCGGTTAGGGACCACCTGTGGGCGTCAAGAGCTCGCGCCCGGCAGTGACGACCTCCTCTGGATGACCCCTTTTTCCCCACTTGCTTCTCGCCAATTTGATGTTACTGTTGAGTAACATGCTAAATGGAGGCGCCCCGTGAGCGACTTTTCCCTCGAACTCAACGAGGACCAGGTCCAGATTCAGAAGTGGGTTCACGACTTCGCCGAGAACACGGTGCGCCCCGTCGCCGCCGAGTGGGACGAGCGGGAGGAGACCCCGTGGCCGGTCATCGAGGAGGCGGCCAGATGCGGGCTGTACTCGCTCGATTTCATCGCCAACGCCTGGGGCGACCCCACCGGCCTGACCATGCCGATCACCATGGAGGAGATGGCCTGGGGCGACGCCGGGATCGCCCTGGCCATTTTCGGCACCACCCTCGGCGTGGTCGGCATCTACGCCAACGGGACGCCCGAGCAGGCGGCGGAATGGATCCCGCAGTGTTTCGGCACCCCCGACAAGATCGCCCTCGCCGCCTTCGCCGTCTCCGAACCCGACGCGGGTAGCGACGTCAGCTCGTTGCGGACTCGGGCGGTGTACGACGAGGCGACCGACGAATGGGTGCTCAACGGCACCAAAACCTGGATCACCAACGGCGGGATCGCCGACATCCACGTCGTGGTGGCGTCGGTCGACCCGTCGTTGGGTTCCCGGGGTCACGCCAGCTTCGTCGTCCCGCCCAAGACGGCCGGCCTGGCCCAGGGGCAGAAGTTCAAGAAAATGGGGATCCGGGCGTCGCACACCGCCGAGGTCGTGCTGACCGACGTGCGGGTGCCCGGACGGTGCCTCCTCGGCGGCAAGGACAAGCTCGACGAGCGGTTGGCCCGGGTCCGAGAAGGCCGATCGAGCGGGCGCAGCCAGGCGGCCATGGCCACCTTCGAGGCGTCCCGGCCGACCGTCGGCGCCCAGGCGCTCGGCATCGCCCGGGCGGCCTACGAGTACTCGCTCGACTACGCCAAGGAGCGCAAGCAGTTCGGGCGGGCGATCATCGAGAACCAGGCCATCGCCTTCAAGCTGGCCGACATGAAGATGCGCATCGACGCCTCGCGCCTGCTGGTGTGGCGGGCGGCGTGGATGGGTCGTACCGGCAAGACCTTCGAGTCCGGCGAGGGATCGATGTCGAAGCTGTTCGCGGGCGAGACCGCGGTGTGGGTGACAGAGGAGGCCATCCAGATCCTGGGGGGCTACGGCTACACCCGCGACTACCCGGTAGAGCGCTGGCACCGGGACTCGAAGATCTACACCATCTTCGAGGGGACCAGTGAGATCCAGCGCCTCATCATCAGCCGCGCCATCTCCGGGGTCCACATCCGCTGACCGCCGCCCGGACGCCACGAAAGGGCCAGCCCGAACGTCGGGCCGAGTGCCGCCGCTGAGGTTTCGCGCCCCGCCAACCGGGAAGAATCGTCGCCATGGGCCCCGCGTTCGTCCTCAACGCTTGGGTAGCCCTCAATGTGGTCTGCACCCTCGCGCTGGTCGCCCTCGGCGTGTTCCCCTGGGCTGAGCGATGGACGAACCGCGACGATTTGCAGCTGGCCCAGTGGTCACGCGCCGGCTCCACATCGGACTGAAATTCGGGGGCTGCTGGCGCGGCAGGGCCGGAAATAGGCAAACTGTGACATCTGCGGGTGTGAGCGATGGGGGAGAGTCAGGGCCGCACGGGGTGCCGTGGGCCTGGCGATCGCCGTTTTGGTGATCGCTCTCGGCATGCTTGCGCCCGCTGCCGAGGCGCAATCGGCGCCCGCCCCGCCGGGTCCCCGGGGGCCGGTCGGGGACACGACCACGACGTCCTCGCCGGCCGTCACCACCACGACGGCGCCGGTGAAGCCGAAGACGACGACGACCACCAAGGCCGTGGCGACCACGACTACCACGGTGCCGGTGACCACGACGGCTCCCTTCCCGCCCGACCTCCTTGCCATCGCCAACTCGGTAAAGCGGTCACCTCCCAACAGCGATGCCGCTCTCATCGCCGCCCTGGTGCCCCTCCAGGGACTCGGCTACACCGCTCAGCAGGCGGACATCGCGGGCATGGGCCAGTTCCCCGTGGCCGGGCCCGCCTTCTTCGCAGACGACTGGTTAGAGCCCCGCCCCGGCAATCCGCCCCGGCTTCATCTCGGCGACGACGTGGTTGCCGCCATGGGCACGCCCATCCGGGCGCCCATCGACGGGGTCCTGACCTACGAGACCAGCGATCCCACCGGCTACGGCCTGGCCTCGGTGGTCACGGGACCCGATCACACCTTTTATCGCATGGCGCACATGAGCGCCACGGTCGTGGGCCTGGCCACCGGTTCCGCGGTAAAGCAGGGCCAGGTCGTCGGGTTCGTGGGCGCCACCGGCGACGCCACCGGCCCCCACGTCCATTTCGAGGTGCACCCGCTCGGGGGCGCGGGCGTCGACCCCAAGCCCATCCTGGACGGGTGGCTGGTCGCGGCCAAGGCCGCCGTCCCGGCGCTGATCGCAGCAGTCAAAGCGGCGCACGAGCCGGCCACCACCGCCGCCATCCCGCTGCCGGTGGTCCTGCCCCTTCCGCTGCCCCAGGGGTTCTCCCCGCCGCTGGCGGTCTCCGTACCGCTCCACAAGGAGGCAGATTCCCAAGCGGGCCTGACGCTCATCGGGCTCATCTGCCTCCTGTCCAGTTGCGCGCTGGCCGCGCACCACCACCGCGTCGAGCCCTACGAGACGCGCCGGGCAGCCATCTGACCGGCATAGCCCGCGCCGTCGCGCCGACGATCCGATGTGGGTAGCGTTTAGCCGTGGGATTCCTCGATCGTGCGAAGAAGCTGGCCGGCCAAGCCAAGGATGCGGCCGATCAAGCGAAGAAGCTGGCTGAGCAGGCGACCAGTAAGGCCAGCGACGCTCTTTCCGACGCCAGCCGCGCGATGGCGCAATCGCGCCCGACGTCGCCGGAGGCGCCGACCGCCCCCGGCGGCGGCGTACCAGGCGGGGCGCCCGAGTACGGCACGCCTTACGTGCCCGGGATGCTGGGCCGCCCCGGGTGGCGCGAGCAGGGCCTCACCGACCCCGCCGCCCTACTGCCGATCCGGGAGCGGGACCACGCCGGAGTGCCCCACAGCACCAAGAGCAAGATCATCGAAGAGCCCTTCGGGATGGGCCGAAGATGGACCAGCGGCGGGCGCGCGGCGGCGCTGTGCTACCAGCTGTACCCCGAGCACAAGGCGTGGGAGCCGCCCAGTGGACGAGCCCCGTTCTCCGCCGTTGCCGGTGCCTCGGTGGCCACCCTGACCGATGGCCGCACCCTGGTGTTCCTCGGCGCCGGCGGCCAATCCGTGGTCTTGGAACTCACCGGCATCGACGACACGGCCCGCGCCGAACTGGCCCGCACCGTGGCGGAACGACTGCGCGCCTCGTAGATCGACCGCCGGGTCCGCCACCGCCCTCGGGCCGCTAGCCGAGTCCGGTGCGCCGTGAGACGAGCGCCTCGTAGGTGGCGCCTTCGGCGTGGATCGCCCAGAAGGCGGTAACCAACGGGAGATGGCCCGCCTCGACCAGCGCCGGGTAGGGGAACAGCGTCCGGGTCCGCTCCGTCCGCCGCCCCGTGGCGGCATAGCGGGCCTCGCGCTGCACGTGCTGGTCCAATGCGCCGAGTCCGTCGGGGCGGTCCAACATGGGCAGGAACCACGTCGCCCACGAGAACTCCGCCCGCTCCCTCGGCACGCCGAACAGGCGGAGGTTGGTCCGGCGCACAAATGCCCCGACGGCGCGCTCGGGCGGTGCGCCGTTGCGCTCCCGCCAGCGCAGCAGGCCCCGGGCCAGCCGTGTCGACCTGGCTTTGAGCTTGCGCTCGGTGATCGGCGCCAGACCGATGGCCCCGCCCTGGTAGCGGAATCCGAGGAAGTCCCAACCCTGCCCGGGCCCCGCCACCATCGTCTTGTTCTCATTGACCTCCAGAGCCCGTTCGCCCAGGCGGCGGCGGATCAGCCGGTCGAGATCGAGAAGGTCCGCGGGCGGTGCGAGTACCAGGAAATCGTCGCTGTACCGGGCGTAGGTCGCACCGCCGGCCGCGATCTCGTAGTCCAGATCCCGCAGATACAGAGTGGCCAGCAGCGGGGCGAGCGGAGTACCAGCCATGATGCCCTTGCGGCCCCCGTCGACCAGCGCCCCGTTTTGTTCCACCCGTTGATCGAGCAGCGCCGCCCTGAGGAGCGCGAGCACGGGACCCTCGGTGAATGGCTCAGGTAACCGCTCGAGAAGGTCGCGGACATCGATGGAGTTGAAATAGTCCCGAATGTCGAGCCGGAGCGCCGCCTTGGCCTCAATGTGCCGGTCGCTCAGCACGGTTCGAAACGCCGTCCGGGCACCCCCGCCAGGGAGGAACGACCGACACCACGGCGACGCCTCGGCAGCCGCGACCGGCTGCAACAGGCGGTTGACCACCCGAAAGAGCAGCTCGTCTGGCGACGGGTATCGGAAGACCCGCTTCTTGCGTCCGTCCGCCTTGTTCAGCCATCCGGCGACGGGAGGCGCAGGGCGGTAGCTCCCGGCCAGCACATCGGCGCCGATGCGCCGATGATCGCCACTGTCGACGAGACGCTCGTAGTCGCTCAGACGATCGAGCCGGCGGGGATTGCGCTGGCGGAACCCCTCTATGGCCTCCAGCCACGGCTCGTCGACAGCCAGGCTGGCGAGAAGTGAGCGGGAGGGAGGTCGCTTTGAAGCGGCTGTAGCCGCACTCGGAGGTACACAGGACATCCGCTTCCAGGGATCGATCATCAGCAATCGTGCCGTCCTGCGCTGCTTCGCCCAGAAGCGCCCGAAGGCATCCCTCCCGCTCAGTGCGCCAGGCTAGCGCGGCCCCTGTCGGAGCTCGGGGGCCGGCGGTTCCCGAGCCTCAGTGCTGCGTCGCCAATGCTCGACGGCGGACAACCAGGGCCCAGTAGATCAGCGGCAGTTGCAGCGGGAGCCGGACGAAGGCGATGGCCGCCTTGAGCCGGCCCTGATGGCTCCAGTCGAACGCCATCTTCACGTTGGCCGGGAAGACGGCCACGAACAGGACCACGCACAACGTCGCCCCGAGCGACCGGGTGCGCCGGTTGGCGACCAGGGCGGCGCAGGCCAGTTCGGCGCCGCCGCTGGCGAGGACCCACGGGCGGGGGCCACCGGGCAGCGCGCCGGGCACGATGGCGTCGTAGAACCGGGGAATGGCGAAGTGGGCGGCGCCGGTGACCAGGAGCATGCCGGCCAGCGCCGGCCCCGAGAGGCGGTGCGCCGGTGTCATGCGCGCCGGCGTCATGCGTGCCGGCGTCGAGCGCGCTGCGCTGGTCACGAGCCGGGGGGATCGCGGTGGACCCCCCGGAGGCCGGCCCAGGCCAGCTCGCTGACGCGGCGGGCCAAGCGGTGGGCTTCGGCCGCCCGCTGATCGCCGTCGAGCTCCGCCGCCACTTCCGAGCTCGCCCAGTGGCGGCTCGTGACCTCGGCCAGGCCGACGATCCCGTAGCCCAGCAACTGGCGGTGGTCGCCGGAGATGTCGGTCTCGATGAGCTCGGCGACCGCGGCGGCCATGATGTCCTCGACCCGGCGGATGGCGTCGTTGAACTCCTCGTCGCGGCGGGCGTTGCTGCCGAAGAGGAGCCGGAAGGCGTTGGTCTGCTGGGTGACGAAGTCGAAATAGGCCACGAAGCCCGCCTCGACCTGCTGGCGGGGGCCCGATGCGTCCGCCACCGCCGTGGTCACCGCCGCGACCAGGTGGTTGCCGACATCGTCGAGGAGCTCGAGGTAGAGCTCACGCTTCGAATCGAAGTGCTGGTACAGGACCGGCTTGGTCACTCCCGCGGCTTCGGCCACCTCGTCCATGGAGGTGCTGTGGAAGCCGCGCTCGGCGAACACGTCGACCGCCACGTCCAGCAGCTGCCGGCGCCGCCGGGCGGCGGGAAGGCGGCTGGAGGGAGGTCGGGCGCGAAGAGGCAAAGCGTCCGCCATCGTCACGCCGCCGGCCTGGAAAGGATGGGTCGCGTCATGGATCCCGCTGACAATGCCACACCGCTCGGTGCTCGCCAAAAGACCTCACCACAAAATGACTAGGAGGAACTAACTAGTTCTCTGTCGAACTCTTCGGATCGTGAGGCCTCCGCGGACGTCCCAGCCCCGAGATTCCACCCGTCCGCCCGAACCGATCCGCCCGGCGCCCGCTCGGCACAGCGCGGTGAGCCTGCTGGCGGCCAAGGCCCGCCGTCGTCGCTACCGCATCGGGCCCGGGGGCGCACCGCCTCAGTAAGCGATGACCGAACGGGCGACCTGGCCCGCTCGGAGGGCGTCGAACGCCTCGTTGACCTGCTCCAGGGCAATGACTTGGGAGATGAGCTCGTCCAGCTTCAACGTGCCCTGGCGGTAGAAGTCGATGATGCGCGGTACATCCCGGCGGACGTCGGAACTGCCGTACCAGCAGCCCCGAATGGTCTTTTCCGCCAGCACGAGGCCGAAGAAGGCGGGGACGTGGACCGCGGCATCCATCGACGCCACGCCCACGAGGACGGCCTGGCCGCCCCGCCGGGTCATGGTTATGGTCTGGTCGATCGTCTTCTGAAGTCCGATGACCTCGAAGGCGATGTCGGCGCCCCGCTGCCCGGTCAGATCCATGACCCCCGACACCGGGTCGCGGCTTGCGGCGTCGACGACCGCCGTCGCCCCGAAGAGGCGGGCCAACTCCAGCTTGGCGGGATGGATGTCGACCGCGATGATCTCGCCCGCACCGGCCAGGACGGCGCCTTGGATCACGTTAAGGCCCACCCCGCCGCAGCCGACCACCGCCACCGTGTCGCCCGCCGAAATCTGGGCGGTGTTCAGGGCGGCGCCGACGCCGGTGAGCACACCGCAGCCGATCAGCGCGGCCACCGTGAGGTCGATATCAGCCGGGATCTTGATGGCACTGGCGGCGGGAATCACGCTGCGCTCCGAGAAGGTGCCCGCGGCGGCCATCTGGTGCAGCGCCTGGCCCCCCGACCGCGACCGGGTGGTGCCGTCGAGCAGGTAACCCATGGCCACGCTCATGCTCGTGGTCTCGCAGATCTCCCGCTGGCCCCGCTGGCAGTAATAACAGGACCCGCACTGCGGCACCCACGAGATCACCACATGGTCGCCTACCGCAAGGTCTGCGACGTCGTCGCCGACCGACTCGATGACACCGGCCCCCTCGTGGCCAAGCACGATGGGCGTCGGGGTCATCATGGTCCCGTTCTGCATCGACAGGTCCGAGTGGCACACGCCCGACGCCGCCATGCGGATCATGACCTCGCCGGTGTGGGGCTCGTCCACTTCGACGTCGGTGCGGACCTCGAGCGGCTGGCCGACCGCCGCCAATACTGCCGCTTTCGTCACCGCGGTGAGGCTACAGCCGCCCGGTTTTGCGGTCCTCGCGATCGGCGGCGTTCACCGCATAGGCGAAGACGATGGCGGGGGGCAGGACGATGCACGACCCGATGAGCCCGATGAGGCTGATCGTGACGGCCACCGAGGGGAAGTCGGTCGCGAAGCCGGCCACGAACGCCACGATGGCGACGAGCAGGAGGAGGTAGCCGACCCGCTTGCCGAGGGCCGCCAACCGGGCGTACAGGTGGCGGCGGTCGAGGATGGGATCGGGGATCACCACGACCACCCGGCGGCCGCGAACAACTGGTCCAGCCGTGCCGGTAGCTGGTCGAGCGAGAGATGGGTGCGGGCGATGGTCACATTGTGGTCGAGCAAGCGGGCGTCGCCCGACGCCAGCCAGCGCCGCAGCGGCTCGGGCTCGGCGGTGTCGAACCACCGGAATCCAAGCGCCTGGAGTTCCTTGCCGGTCCGGTAGGGGCCGACGGCGACCGGGCGGCGCTGGAGGGACGCCTCGATGGGCGGGTTGCCGAATCCCTCGCAGTGCGACGGGAACGCCACCGCATCGCAGGCGGCATAGGCATGCTCGATACCGCCCACGGCAGTGACGAGCCCGACCGGCCCGTGGTGGACGGGGACCGTGGCGGTGGCGAGGATCGCGGCCAGTTCGGGGGCGTACCCCTCCTCGGCCGGCCCGAGCAGCCAGTAGGTGGCGTCGAGGGCCTCGGCCAGCGCCAGCCCGGCGGGCACGCCCTTGCGGGCGATGGCCCGGGTCGGCTGCAGCACGAGCGTGGCTGCCGGCGCCACGCCGAGCGCCTCGCGGGTGGCAGCGCGCTCGCCCACGGGCGGGTGGGGGTCGAAGGCATTGGCGATGGTCGTCGCCGTGATCCCCCGGGCGGCCAGTTCGTGGCGGGAATGGTCGTTGATCGTCACATGCCGCCACGCCGCGTCGTCGGGGGGTGGGGGACAGCCGGGGAAAAAGGGGCGTTGCCAGGGCAGGTCGTGGTGACGGAGCACGGCGCGCCGGTCGCGCAGGAGACGGGCCACGGCCGTCGCGGCGGCGGGATTGAACGGCAGCGACAAGAGGTTCTCCACGACGACCAGGTCGGCGGGGCCGAGCGCCGCGGCGAGGGCACCCTCGTCGAGGGGCGGTGGTTCCTCACCGGTGACCGCGGCCCCCGGTCCCAAACCGGCGATGAGGTGATCGACGGGGCCCGCGCCGGCCACCGTGTGGACCGCGAAGCCCAAATGACGCAGGGCCCCTGCCCATTTTCCCGCCTCAACCGATACGCCGTCGCCTCCGCCCAGGCGGAACGAGACGATCGCCGCCACCGGTGCCGTCACCCGGGGCGAACCGCCCGCTCGGGCCCCCGCAGCAGGAGGTGGGCCACGGTGGCGGCCACCCCCATGGCCAAGATGAGGTCGCCGAAGGAGACCACCTGGCGGAAGGCGGGGATCGGGATGATGTCGGCCAGCGGTCGCAGCTGGTCGCCAGGTCCTTCGCGGTGGTGGCGGGTCCCGTAGCCCAGCGCCGGCTCGTCGGCCCGGCTGGTGATATGGGCCGCCACCACCGCACCTGGCCGCACCGGCATGCCGTCGTTGAGGCCGATCACCAGGGCATTGGCCGCGACGCCGACGGCCACCACCCCGATGCCCACCAGGTGGGGATTGAGGGCGGCGAAAGCGAGAAGCGATGTCGCCCCCGCGAGCACCGCGACCGTACCCAGCGACGCGGTATCGACGTGGTCGGCCGCCACCTGCGCCGCGATGCCGATGACGACCAGCCACCACGCCCGCAGCCGGTGGCGGCCCAGGTTGCTGGGGCGGCCTCCCCGGGCGAGGCCGACCACCGCCCCGATGATCAGCGCCAGTGCGGTGACGTAGAGCATCGGGGCGAGACGCTACCGTCCGGTCAGTGGCAGCCGATGACGAGGTGCGGTACTCGGTGGCGGAAGGTGTGGCCCGCCTCACGATCAACCGGCCGGCGCGCCGCAACGCCCTCACCTGGACCATGATCGACGAACTCGCTCGCCGCCTTGACATGGCCAAGGGCGACGATGCCGTGCGGGTGGTGGTGCTGCGCGGCGCCGGTGAGGCGGCGTTCTGCGCCGGGCTCGACCTGGCCGACCTGGCGGCGGGGACGCATGAGACCCGTGGCAAGGTGGCCGCGCTGTTCGAGCAGTTGTGGGATCTCGGCAAGCCGGTGATCGCGGCGGTCAGCGGCTACGCGGTGGCCGGCGGATTTGGGCTGGCGCTGGCGTGCGACTTGGTGGTGTGCACCGAGGGCAGCATCTTCGCGGCCCCCGAGATCGATCTTGGGCTGTGGCCGTTCATGATCACCGTGCCCCTTGTCAGGTCGATGCCGCCGAAGAAGGCGCTCGAGCTGATGCTCACGGGGCGGCGGGTGGGCGCCGCCGAGGCCGAGCGGATCGGCTTCGTCACCCGGGTTGTGCCTTCGGGATCCCTGGACGCGGCCGTGGGTGAGCTAGCGGCGACCCTGGCGGCCAAGCCGGCCACCGCCATCAAGTTGGGCCGGGACTCGTTCTACGAGGTGTGGGACCTGGCCGCCCGCGATGCGCTGGCCGTCCTCCATCCCCTTCTGACCACGGTCACCGAGACTGCCGGCGCCCGAGAGGGAATGAAAGCCTTCCGGGAGCGGTCGACCTAGTAGCGCACCCGCGTCCGGCGGCGACTGCCGCTGACCAGGAAGACCAGCAGGGCGGCACCGAGGACCTCGCAGATGAAGACGCCCAACTTGTGGGCATTGGGCGCCGACCAGATCAGCCGGGCGATGATGCCTCCGAGGAAGGCGCCCCCGATGCCGAGCAGGGCGGTCATGAAGAACCCCATCGGGTTATGGCCGGGTACCAACAGGCGACCGAGAGCACCGATGATGAGTCCTGTGATGAGGAGGGAAACGATGAGGAGGAGCATGGGATTACTGTGACCTGAGGGGCGCTCGGATAAACCTCCGCATCGACTTTGACTGAACCCACTGTCACGCCGCAACCCGCTTTGTTGCCGACGGCCACGGTCACCATCGACCGCCAGGACCGGCGCAACGCCCTCGATGTCGCTGCGTGCGGGCGGCTGGCGGCGGAGATCGCCGCGGCTGCGGCGGGCGGCAGCCGGGCGATCGTGCTCACCGGCGCCGGCCCCCACTTCTGCTCGGGCGCCGATCTGGCGCTGGTGGCAGGGACGGAACTGGCGATAGCCCTGCGCCGCCTGCTGGCGACCATCGAGGCGGTCCCGGTACCGGTCATCGCGGCGGTGGCGGGCGCCGCCTATGGCGCCGGTACCCAACTCGCCATCGCCTGCGACCTCCGCGTCGTCGCCCCAACCGCCCGTTTCGCCATCCCGGCCGCCAAACTGGGCCTCATGGTCGACCACTGGACGGTGCAGCGCCTGGCGCGTCTGGCCGGCCAGGGACCGGCCCGGGCCATGCTGCTGGCCGCCCATGAGATGGACGCCACCGAGGCCCTGCGGTTGGGGTTCGCCCAGCGTGGCGGGGACCTGGCGGCGGCCCAGGGCTGGGCCCAGGAGATCGCGGCCCTCGCCCCGCTGTCGGTGGCCGGGCACAAGCTCCTGCTGAACGGCGACCCTTCGGCGACCGCGGCCTACGACCAAGCCTGGTCGAGTGCCGACATGGCCGAGGGCCTGGCCGCCTTCGGGGAGCGCCGCCGACCGCATTTCGAGGGCCGGTGAGCACCGCCGAGCTGGTCGCCCATTCGCCTCTTGGCTTCGTCGTGGCGTTCGGGGCGGGCATGGCGTCGTTCCTCTCGCCGTGCGTCCTGCCGCTGGTCCCGAGCTATCTCTCGTTGATGTCGGGCCTCACCGCCACCGAGATGACGGTGACGACCAAGACCGATCAACGCACCGTGCTGCGTGCCGCCGTGCTCTTCGTGGCCGGCTTTACGCTGGTCTTCGCCGCCGTGGAGGCGGGCGCCAGCGCTCTCGGCCACACCCTGCGGACCCACCAAACAGGACTGACCCAGGTCGCGGGGGTGGTCATCATCTTGATGGGCCTGCTCTTCGCGGGGCTGATCCGGCCGTCATGGCTCATGCGGGAACGGCGCCTGCACGTCATGCCGTCAAAGCTCGGGTCGTGGGCGGCGCCGGTCATGGGTATGGCGTTCGCCTTCGGCTGGACACCGTGCATCGGGCCCGCCCTGGGCGCGGTCATCGCCCTGTCGGGCACGCAGAACACCCTCGCCCGGGGCGAGCTCATGCTGCTGTGCTACTCCCTCGGGCTGGGAGTGCCGTTCATCGCGTTCGGGGTGGCGTTCGGCCGCCTGGCCGGGGTGCTGGCATGGGTGAAGGCCCATCTGCGGGTGGTCAACCTGGTGTCGGGCCTGCTCCTGGCCGGTCTCGGAGTGCTCCTGTTGACCGACAACATCCACCGACTGTCCAACTGGTTCGTCAAGCTCCCGGGGTTGAACCACTTCAACCTGTAGGCACCGGTACGGGCTGGATGGTAAAAGAACAGGGCGCGCCAGTAGCTTTGATGGCGTTGTCATGGTCGCCGCCGTCCGCCTTCGCTCAGCTGTTGCCCTGCTAGGGGGTTTCCCTGTCCTTGCCGGCGCCGACCTCGATCTTGAGCGGGGCCAGGTGGCGTTGCTGCAAGGCGCCAACGGAGCCGGCAAGACGAGCCTGCTGCGGACGTGTGCGGGGTTGTTGCCGGTCGTGGCGGGAACGGCTCACGTGCTCGGCTGCGACCTCACCGTCGACCGGCGAGCCGTGCGCCGCCGCGTCGGGATGCTCGGCCACGCCAACGCCCTGTACGACGACTTGACCGTCGAGGAGAACGTGCGCTTCGCGGTGCGCGCGTCGGGAGGCGCGGCTGGCGCCGTGGAGCCGGCGCTGCTGCGGTTGGGTCTGGCCGGCCGGCTGCGATCGGTCGCTGCCGGGCGGCTGTCGGCCGGCCAACGCCGCCGCACCGCCCTTGCCGCCATCGTGTCCCGGGCCCCCGAACTCTGGCTCCTCGACGAGCCCCACGCGGGCCTCGATGCCGAGCACCGTGACCTGCTCGACGAGCTCATCCGCGCCGCCGCCCGTGGCGGCGCCGCCGTGCTGATCGCCTCCCACGAGGCGCAACGGGCCTCAGCTCTGGCCGACAACACCCTTGTCATGGCGGGCGGCCAGGTCGTGGCGGCCGCCCCCTTCGAGCCCGTGCCCGCCACCGCGGCGCCCGCCCTGGTGGTGGCGCCGGCGGCTGCGCCGGCGGCGGATGCCCGGGACACCGCACCCCTTTTCCCGGCCCGGGACGCTGCCCATGTGGCGTGACGCCGCCCTCATGGCGGGCAAGGACCTGCGGATCGAGGCCCACTCCCGCGTCGCCACCAATCAGGTGGCGCCGTTCGCCGTGATCGTGCTGGTGCTGTTCGGTTTCGCCCTGGAGCCCGACCGGGCGGTGCTGCAGACCGCCGCCCCCGGGCTGTTCTGGGTGGCGGTGCTGTTCTGCTGCCTGCTGGCGGTGCAGCGCAGTTTCGCGGTCGAGGCGGCCGACGCCGCTGGCGACGGGCTGCGGATGTCCGGTCTCGACCCCGCCGGGATCTTCCTCGGCAAGGCGGCCGCCGTCGCCCTCGAGCTGTTCGCCCTCGAAGCCCTCCTCACCATCGGCATCGTGGTGCTCTACAGCACCTCGCTGAGCGGTGGCGCCCTCCTGCTCGCCACCGCGGTGGTCGCCACCGTCGGTTTGGCCGCCTGCGGCACCACCTACGGTGTCCTGGCCGCGGGCCTGCGGGTGCGGGAAACGTTGTTGCCGTTGCTCATCCTTCCCGTCGTGGCTCCGGTGCTCATCGGTGCCACCCGGGCGTGGGAGGTGGCGCTCGGCCAAAGCAGTGATGACGGATGGAAATGGGTGACCCTGCTCGCCGTGTTCGCCGTCGTCTACGTCACCCTTGGGGTGCTGGCCTTCGGCACCCTTCTCGAGGAGGCCTGATCCCGTGACGGGAACCGCTAATCGCACCACCCGGATACTCGGCACCTTGGCCTTGCTCTGCGTTGCCGGCGTCGTCTACTTCGGCCTGGTCGCCACGCCCCCCGACGTCGTCCAGGGGGACCTGGTCCGGCTTATCTACGTCCACCCGGCGGTGTCCACCATGGCCTTCGTGGCCTTCGGGATCACCGCCCTCGCCAGCATGTTGTACCTGTTGCCCCGGACCCGCAGCCTGCGCTGGGACCGCCTGGCGGGGGCGTCGGCCGAAGTCGGCGTCGTCTTCTGCGCCCTCTCGTTGGCGACGGGCTCCATCTGGGGCCGGCCGGCGTGGGGCGTGTGGTGGACCTGGGATGCCCGCCTGACCCTGACCGCCTTGTTGTGCGCACTGTTCGTCGGCTACCTGGCGCTGCGGCGCACCGGGGGCGCCCTCGAGTCGCGCGCCATCCGTTCGGCCGTCGCCGGCGTGCTGTTCGCCGCCGTCGTCCCCATCGACCACTTCGCCACCGAATGGTGGCGGACCCTGCACCAGGGCGACACCTTGCTGCAGACCCATCCCACGATCCACGGCTCACAGTTGTGGACAATGCTGCTGTCGTTCGTGGCGTTCGGGCTGATCTACTCGTGGCTCGTGATCCACCGTTACCGACTCGAGCAGTTGGAGAGCCGCCTCGAGACCGACGGCCTCGCTCACGCCTTGGCCGCGCGCCGCGCCGAGGGCCAGACCGCCCCCGCCGCCCCGGCCGCGCCGGCCGCCCCGGTGGGACCTGCCCAGGCGCCGCCGCCCGCCCCGGCCTCTGCGGCCGGCGCCTCCACTTCGGTCGGAGGCCCGGCGTGAGCCAATTCGGATACGTCTACCTCGGCTATGGCGTTTGTTTCGGGGCCCTGGCCGCCTACTCGGTGCGGGTCATCTACCGGGGCCGCAAGCTGTCGCGGACCCTTCCCCCCGACGAGCGCACGTGGCAATAACGACCCCTCCCGACGGTGACGTCGGGGCCGAGTCGGCCGACGCACCAGATGCCGACTTCGGGCCCCTCGGCGTCGCCGGGGTCAAGCCGCGCCGGGGGCTCGGGTCCCGCCGACGCCAGATCGTTGCCTTCGGGATCATCGCGGCCGCCCTCGGCGTGCTGGTGTTCCGGGGCCTGGGCAACGCCACCGTCTACTTCAAGACCGCCGATGAGGCCGTGGCCGCCCGGGCCAAACTGGGCAGCCAGCGATTCCGCATCGAAGGCACGGTGCAGCCGGGGGTCGTGCAGGTCGGCCAGAACGTGGCCTTTGTGATCGCCAACAACGGCGTGAACGTCAACGTCGTGCACAGCGGCGGGGCACCGCAATTGTTCAAGCCGGGGATCCCGGTGGTGCTCGAGGGCCACTTCATGCCCAACGGCGTCTTCGCCAGTGACCTCATCATGGTCAAGCACACGTCGAGCTACGACGCCAAGCACCCCGAACGGGTGACCACGGTCCCTGCTCCCGCCCCGGCAACATGAACGCCGCCATCGGCCAGAGCGCCGTCGTGCTCGGGCTGCTGGCCTCGATCGTCGGGATCGCGACCCTGGCGGTAGGCCTGGTAAAAGGACGTCCGCAGCTCCTGCGGGCGGGGCGCAGCTACACGTGGCTGATCCTCGCAGGGGCGGTACTCGCCGCCTTCGCCATGGAGCGGGCCCTCCTCACCCACGACTTCTCGCTCTCCTTCGTGGCCCACAACTCGAGCCGCTCGACCCCGCTGCTCTACCTGGTCACGGGCATGTGGTCGGCCCTCGAGGGATCGATCATCCTGTGGACGCTGATCCTGGCCGGCTACATCACGGCCATGGCTTACAAGTACCGGGAGCGCATCACCGACCCCCTCGTCGGTTGGGCGACGCTCGTCACCTACGTCGTCGCGGCCTTCTTCTTCGCGCTGATGGTCGGCCCTGCCAACCCCTTCCGCACCATTTCCGGCGCCATTCCGAGCGACGGCCCGGGACCCAACCCGTTGCTCCAGAACCACCCGTTGGTCGCATTCCACCCGCCCATGCTCTACCTCGGCTTCGTGGGTTTCACCATCCCGTTCGCATTCGCCATCGCCAGCCTCATCACCGGCCGCATGGGCGAGGGTTGGCTGGTCGAAACCCGCCGCTGGACGCTCTTCTCCTGGGGCTTCCTATCCGCGGGCATCGTGCTCGGGGCGTGGTGGAGCTACGAGGTGCTGGGCTGGGGCGGCTTCTGGGCGTGGGACCCGGTGGAGAATGCCTCATTCCTGCCCTGGTTGACCGCCACCGCCTACCTCCACTCGGTGATGGTCCAGGAGCGCCGCGGGATGTTGCGGCTGTGGAACCTCTCCCTGCTCCTGGCCACGTTCAGCCTGACGATCCTCGGGACCTTTCTCACCCGTTCCGGGGTGCTGCAGTCGGTTCACGCCTTCACCACCTCGGGCATCGGGCCCATGATCCTGGGGTTTTTCGGCCTCGTGGTGGCGGTCACGGTCACGCTCATCGCCCTGCGGGGTGACAAGCTCCGGTCGCCGGGGGCAATCGACTCACCGATCTCGCGGGAAGGGGCGTTCCTCGCCAACAACTTGTTGTTCGCGTCGTTTGCCTTCGTCGTCCTGCTGGGAACGGTGTTCCCCCTTCTCGCCGAGGCCATCAACGGCCAGCAGATCGCGGTGGGCGAGCCGTACTTCGACCGCATGACCATGCCCATCGTGATCGCGCTGCTGTTCCTCATGGCGATCGCCCCGGTACTGCCGTGGCGGAAGGCCTCGGGGGAATTGCTGCGCCGGCGCATCCAGTGGCCGTTTGGGTTGGCCGTCGCCACCATCGCGGGCAGCGTCGCACTCGGCGTCCGGGGTCTGAACCCCCTGGTCGTGTTCGGCCTCGGAGCGTTCGCGGCCGGGTCGGCGGGCCGCCAGTTGGTGTTGGCCACCCGTCGCCAGGGCCTGAGGGGCCTGGTCGGCCGGGCCAACGGCGGCATGATCGTCCACATCGGCATCGTGGTCATTGCGGTCGCCTTCGCGGGCAGCAAGTCCTTCAGCCACCAGACCCAGCAGACGGTGACCGCCGGCCAGACCATCAGCTTCGACGGCCACCAGGTCACCTACCTGGGCACCGACCGGGTGGCCCACGCCAACCGGCAGTCGCAAGAAGCCAAGGTCCGTATCGACGGCGGCAAGATCTACCGCCCCGCCATCAGCCAGTACAGCGGGGGCGGGGCCGCCATCGCCACGCCCGCAGTGCGCAGCACCCCGTTCGACGACGTCTACATCAAGCTGGTCGACGCGCCATTGCATCCCGGTGACGCGGCCACCATCGGGGTGATCATCCAGCCGCTCATCTTCTGGTTGTGGGTGGGCGGCGGGATCGTGGCCTTCGGGACCCTCCTGGCGGCTTGGCCGGGGCGGCGCCGGCGGCCGACCGATGCAGTGTCGGCCCCGGTGGCTGGCGTCGGGGCTGGCGCGGGGCCGGGCGGGGCTGGCGGGGCTGGTGGCGGGTCGGGCGACGCAAGTGAAGGGTTGCCCCAAACTGAGGCGGCGCCGGGCAACGGGAAGCCCACGGCTCCCGCGGTACCCGTGGCCTCCGCCGGGCCGGCGGAGGTTCCGGCGGGGACGGCCCGTTGACCTCGACCGTCACCCCCTCGACCGAATCTTCCGGCGACGGTGCGGGCGGCGGCGGTGGCGGTGGCGGTGGGGCTGGCGGCGGCCCCGAATCAGGCTCGGCTGCCGGGCCGCCCCGGCGCCGGCGCAGCCGAGTTCCGGTGATCAGCGCCATCGCGGTTGGCTGCGTGACCGCCTTGTTGGTGGCGGTCCTCGCCACGAGCAAGAACGCCGCCGACACCGCAGCACTGGCCGCCAGCCCCCTGCAGAACAAGCCGGCGCCCAACATAAGCGGGTCTGCGCTCAACGGTGGCAACGATTCCCTCTTTGCCTACAAGGGCAAGTGGGTCGTCATCAACTTCTTCGCCAGCTGGTGCGTGCCCTGCCGGCAGGAGCAGGCCGACCTGGTCCGGTTCCAGAACACCCACGCTTCAGGTGACGCCGTCATCTTCGGCGTCCGCTTCGACGATCCCGACATTGGCCCCATCCACGACCTGATGGACAAAAGCGGCGCCAAGTGGCCCATTGTCGACGACCCCAACGCCAAGATCACTTACAGCGTGACGGGTCCCCCGGAGACGTTCCTCGTATCGCCGGGCGGCATCGTGCTCCTTCACATTGTCGGCCCTATCGGCGACGCGAAGCTCGAAGACCTCCTGCGCCAGGCCCGGCTGGTGGTCAGCACACCGGCGACCACAGCACCGGGCCTGCCGGCCCCGCCCTCAGTGGCCACCACTGCGCCGGGCGCGGGGAGCACCGCCCCCGCGGGCACGGCTTCCTCGGCGCCGTGACCGCGCCGTCCCAGCCTCGGCCGGAGCCCGGGTCGGCGGGTCCGCCGCCACGAGCCCGCACCCGAGCCGGGGCTACCCGGTGGGTCCCTCTCGCTGTGCTCGGCCTGATCCTCGTGGTTGCGCTCGCTGTGGGCGCGTCGGGCCATTCGCCGGGTACGTCGGTCGATGACCGGGTCCACCGGATCACCGCCCAAATACGCTGCCCGGTCTGCTCCGGGGAAACGGTTGCCGATTCCGCGGCCCCGATCTCTCAGGACATCCGCACGGCGGTCCGCCAGCAACTCCAAGCCGGACGCTCCGATCATGACGTTTACGCCTACATCGTCCACCAGTACCCGGGCACCTCGCTCACCCCCCCGGCATCGGGGGTCGGGCTGCTGGTGTGGGCGTTGCCGATTGCGGTGTTCGCGGCCGCAGTTTCCGGGCTCAGCTTCACCTTCGCCCGCTGGCGGGGCCGCCCCGGCGTTGTCGTCAGCGACGAGGACCGCCGGTTGGTGGAAAGGGCGCGCCACGATGGCGACAACTGACACCGAACTCAAGTCCCTCCAAGATGAGCGGGCGTTCCTCCTGCGGTCACTGGCCGACCTCGATGCCGAGTATGAGGCGGGCGACATCGATGACGACGACTACCGGTCGCTCACCGATGACTACACCGCCCGCACCGCCGCAGTGTTGCGGGCCCTCGAATCCCTCGGCCAAGCCCGCCCGAGCGCCGGCGCCGGCGCCCGTCTCGCGGGCCGCCGGGCCCCGGCGAGGACCCGGTCCGCGGCCGCTGGAACGAGCAACGGGAGACCGGCCCGGGGGGCTAGCGCCACCGATCTTCCCGCCGCTCTCAGCCATCGCCGGCGCCGGCGCACGATCACGGTGCTCGCGGCAGTGGTCGCATTCGGCGCCGTCGCCGCCTGGCTGGTCGCCCAATCGAGTGGCACCCGTCAACCAGGACAGACGGTAAGCGGCAACAGCCAGCTCACGACGGGGTCAACTGTTCCCGGGGGCATCGATCAGCGGCTGGCCGACGCCGCCAACCTCGTCAACCAGGGCCAGGTGGCCGACGCCCTCAAGCTTTATGACGCCGTCTTGAAGGACGACCCCAACCAGCCGGTGGCACTGGCCGACGGGGGCTGGCTGGAAGCCCAGGCCGGCCTGGCTGGCAACCGGCCCGACCTGGTCGACACCGGACTCGTCAAGATCGAGAAGGCGGAGGCGATCGACACCAGCTTCGCCGACGCCCATTTCTTCCGTGGCTTCCTGCTCCTGCGGGCCAAGAACGACGCGCCCAGCGCGGTTACCGAGTTCCGTCTCTACCTGAGCACCGTCGATCCGACGGCGCCCCAGGTCGCCAGCGTCCGGGCGCTCCTCAACGAAGCGATCGCCGCCGCCGGGACGAAGGTGCCGGCGGGCCCGAACGCCGCCACCACGACCTCGAAGCCCTAGCCCCACCCAAAGTGCTGCGAAACGACGTCATACCGTCGTTTCGAAGCACTTTGGCTTCCAGCAGAACCTTCCCGCCGGGTTTCCCCGCCCCCGGGGGCCGTTTCGCTGTGGCCTCGACCACGCCGCCGCTCGAGCCGCTCGAGCGGCTAGCGAAGTGCTCGCAACCGGGCGATGACCGGGCCGAGCGCGGCTATCGCCGCGTCGATGTCGGAGTCGCTCGTGGACCACCCCACCGAAAGGCGGAGGCTGTGGTCGGCGTCGACGCCCATGGCCGCGAGAACCGGCGACGGCTCGAGCGACTCCGACGAGCAGGAGCTGCCCGAGTGGGCGGCCACGCCGGCTTGGTCGAGCCCGATCAGCACGCCCTCGGCTTCCACGCCATCGATGCCGAGGCATACAAGATTCGGTAGCCGAGAGGCGGCCGCCGAGGGCCCGTAGGCCCGAACCCCGGGAATCGCCAGCGCCGCGTCGCGCAGCCGCGACGTCTGGTCCCGAGCCCGCGAAGCCTCCGCTTGCAGGGCGCCGCCGGCCAGAGATTGACAGGCGGCCCCGAAGCCCACCCACGCCGGCACATCCTCGAGCCCGCCGCGCCGGGCCCGTTCCTGATCGCCACCGAGCAACAAAGGCGGCAGCCGGACCCCGCGCCGTACCAGCAACGCGCCCGCGCCCATGGGTCCCCCGAACTTGTGGGCCGACAGCGAAAGCAGGTCGGCACCGAGTTCGTCGAATGCAATCGGGAGGTGTCCACAGGCACAGGCGGCGTCGACATGGACCATGACACCTCGTTCACGACATGCCGCCACCACCTCGGCAATCGGCTGTACCGCTCCCACCTCATGGTTCGCCCACTGGCAGTGGACCAGCGCGGTGTTCGGGCCGATGGCCCCCAGCAGTGCCGAGACGTCGACAACGCCCTCACGAGAAGCTGCCGTCACCGTCACCCGTCCGGCCCGCTCCGACGCCCGCCGGACCGCGGAATGCTCCACGCCCGAGCACACCAGGTGGTCACCGCGGCCCGAGGTGATGGCACCGTAGACCGCGGCGTTGATTGCCTCGGTCGCTCCCGACGTGAAGATGACCTGGCGGGACCGGGTCCCGCAGAATTCCGCCACTTTTTCCCGGGCTTGTTCGAGGACGGCGCGAGCCATCCGCCCCTCGGTGTGGACCCGCCCCGGGTCGGCCATGCCGAGGGCGGCCACGAGGGCATCGACGACTTCGGGGCGCGGAGGCGAAGTAGATGCGTGGTCCAGATAGGCCCGGGGCAAAAGGGGCGCCTAGACGATGGTGATGCAGGCGTCGTCGCCGAGGGCCCGGGATGACTGCGTAGCCAGGACCGTCTCGCCGCCGTAGAGGCTGGCCAGCATGCCCCGCACCATGCCCCGATCCACGGCGCAGATGACCGGGTGCTGCTTGGCGGTGTCGAAGAACGGGCAGTTGTCCTTGATCAGCGCCAGCGAGGAGCCCCGCCCCTCGGCGTGGGCCGCGAAGCCGTGGGCGGTGAGGGCGTCGGCCACCGCGTGGAGGGCGCTGCGGAACGACCGCTGCTCGTCCGCCGCCGACATCTGCGCCGCCAACTCCCGGCCGTACTCCTCCCCGACCTCTTCGGCCATGGCCTCGGCCTGGTCGGCAGGCAGAAGGGCCAGGCTGCGGCCGAGCAGGGTGATCAGCAGGTCGCTGCCCTTGATGGGCACCTCGAGGCCGCCGGCGCGGCCCGAGACCCGGTAGCCCTTGGATGGCCGCCCGGCCCGGCCTGACTCGCTCCGGGAGACGAAGACCTCCAGGTAGCCGCCGGCCGCCAGCTTGTCGAGGTGGTGGCGGGCGACGTTGGGATGGAGGGCAAAATGTTCGGCGACGTCGCTGGCGGTCACGCCGGTCGGTTGCTCCCGGGCGAAAAGGTAGATCCGCCGGCGGGTCGGATCGCCGAATGCGGTGGTCACTGCGACCACCGCCGCGGAGAACTCGATGTCGGTCAGCTGGGTGTCACCGCTGCGTGCAGACCCGGTCACCGCTGGGTCAGCTAAGCCGTCCACAGCGGTATTGTACCTACGGCGGTAGTGCAAATTCCCGGAGGACTCCATGCCTGCAACCGAACCGCAGCTGATGGAGGCGCTCCGCGGGGTGCTGGACCCGGAGTTGCACATCAGCATCGTCGAACTGGACATGGTCAAAGGCCTGGTGGTCGCCCCCGGCGGTCGGGTGACAGTCACTGTGGCCCTGACCGTCTCCGGCTGCCCGATGCGCACGGAGATCACCGAGCGGGTCACCTCGGCGCTCATGACCCTCGACGGTGTCGCCGAGGTCGACGTCCAGTTGACGGTCATGACCGAGGCCGAGTTGGCCGGTGTGCGGGAGAAGATGCGGGCCAAGCAGGGCGCCGGTGGCGGCGCGACGACGGGCCAGCCGC
The DNA here is from genome assembly GCA_963851105.1 of uncultured Actinomycetota bacterium. Classification (GTDB taxonomy): domain Bacteria; phylum Actinomycetota; class Acidimicrobiia; order Acidimicrobiales; family Palsa-688; genus DATARN01. The sequence goes on along the minus strand of CAWKNP010000008.1, from coordinate 396,462 downwards.
TCGGCCACGAGTCGGGCACGCCCAACCCGTTCATGGCGCCGGGCAGCCGGACCCGCATCCTGGGCATCAGCTCCGGCAAGGGCGGCGTCGGTAAGTCCTCGGTCAGCGTCAACCTGGCGGTGGCCCTGGCCAAGGCGGGGCACAGCGTCGGCATCCTCGACGCCGACGTCTACGGGTTCTCGGTTCCCAAGATGCTCGGGATCTCCGCCGACCCTGTCGTGATCGACGACATGATCATCCCGCCTGTCGCCTACGGCGTCGGTTGCATCTCGATCGGTTTCTTCGTGGGCGACGACCAGCCGGTCATGTGGCGGGGCCCCATGCTGCACAAAGCTCTCGAGCAGTTCCTGGTCGACGTCTACTGGGGCGACCCGGAGTTCCTGATCGTCGATATGCCGCCGGGCACCGGAGACGTGGCCCTGTCGATGGCGCAGTACCTGCCCCGCTCGGAGATCTACGTCGTCACCACGCCGCAGGCCGCGGCCCAGCGGGTCGCTCAGCGCAGCGCCCTCATGGCCAAGAAGGTCAACATGCCGCTGCGGGGTGTCATCGAGAACATGAGCTGGTTCACCGGCGACGACGGGAAACGCTACGAGTTGTTCGGCCACGGCGGCGGAGAGGCCCTGGCGGCCAGCCTCGACGTCCCGCTCCTCGCGCAACTCCCTCTGATACCAGAGCTGCGTGAAGGTGGCGACGTCGGCCGCCCCATCACCGCCACCGACCCGACCGGGGAGGCGGCGGTGGCATTCGAGGGCCTGGCCAAGGCCATCGTGGCGCGAGGGGCGACGCGGGTCTTCCGGCCGGAGCTTACGATTCGCTGACACGCGACCTCTTGGCAGCTCGCGGGCGTCACACTTCAAAGGTGGGGAAAAAGGAGCCCGGTACCGCCGACCTCGGTGCCCCCGTCGGCCGGCGGGTGATCTTGGGCATGCTCGGTCTCGGCGTGGCGGGGATAGTGGGCGGGGCCCGGGTCCAGGACGCGCTCAACACCGTGCTTCAGCCGCTCGAGGCCGCCGACCCCACCGGGCTGACCCAGCTCATCCCGGCCGCGGGCGGTTTCAGGATCTATTCGGTCACGGGATCGCTACCCTCGGTGAACCCGGCCGGGTATCGCCTGACGGTCGACGGGATGGTCGACCAGCCGCTTTCGTTGTCGCTCGCGCAGCTGCGGGCGCTGCCGCCCACGTCGCTGGTCAAGGATTTCCAGTGTGTGACCGGTTGGCGGGTGCCGGCGGTGCACTGGACCGGCGTCCGCCTGTCAGCGCTGCTCGACGCCGCCGGTGTCCAGAAGGGAGGCGAGGCGCTGAGGTTCGTGTCCTTCGATGGGACCTATACCGAGAGCCTCACCTTGGAACAGGGGCGGCGCGCCGACGTCTTGGTGGCCTACGACATGCTGGGCGCCCCGGTGACACGCCAGCACGGCGGCCCCGTCCGCATGTGCGTTGCCCCCATGTACGGCTACAAGTCGTGCAAATGGTTGTCGCAGATCACGGTCGTCTCCAAGGTCAAGCCGGGATATTGGGAAAACCTCGGATACGACGTCGACGGTTGGGTCGGGCGGAGCAATGGCCGAAGCGACAATCCCACGTCCTGACGGCGCCCGCCCGGCGCCGAGCACAGCCGGCGACGCCGCTAGGTCGGGCGGCGCCGGCGTACCCCTCCTGCGTTTCGACCGGGCGGAACGGGTCGTGCATTGGGCCAACGCCACCCTCTTCGCAATCCTCATGGCCACCGCGGGCGCCCTCTACCTGCCCCCGCTATCCGCGGCCGTCGGCCGCCGTCAGTTGGTCGTGACCATCCATGTCTACTCCGGCCTGCTGCTCCCCTTCCCCTTGCTTCTCGGCATCGCGGGGCGGCGCTGGGGTCATCGGCTGCGGGCCGATCTCCGGCGCCTGAACCGCTGGATCCCCGAGGATCGCATCTGGCTCCGCCGGCGGGGCTGGCGGCCGGAGCGGGTGACCGGCCTGAAACAGGGCAAGTTTCACGCCGGCCAGAAGCTCAACGCGGCATTCACCGGCGGCGCCATCATTGTCATGCTGGCGACCGGGTCGATCATGCACTGGTACAAGTTGTGGCCTCTGTCGTGGCGGACTGGCGCGACGTTCGTGCACGACTGGATCGCCATCGCCCTCTTCTTCACGATCACCGGTCACGTCCTCTTCGCCTTCTCCGATCGCGAATCGCTCGATTCCATGTGGTCGTCGGGGACCATCAGTCGGGCTTGGGCGAAGAAGCGGGCACCTCGCTGGCTGGCCGAGGAGTTGGCTTCGAAGCCAAAAGCGGAGCCGTAGTCGAGGCGGACAGCGCCCTCGCCACGGTGGGCTGTGGCCGCCCTATATCGCCGTCCCCGACTGTGGCAACCGGGCCCTGTCCCACCCGAGTTGCGCGATGGCCGTCTGGCAGGCGAAGCGGTCCGTCATCCCGGCCACATAGGTCACGGCGGCCCGCACCGCCTCGTCGCTGCCGGCGTCGAGCCCCGGGAAACCGACCGCCGGCAGCCGGTTGGGCCGGTCGGCAAAATGCTCGACGAGCGCCCGCAGCAACGCGATCACGGCCGAGCCCTGGTTGACCGACGACGGGCGGAGGTAGATGCGTTCATAGTTTGATGCCCGGAACTCGGCGAGTGCCTGAGCCAGTGGCTCGACCATGCCGACGACACCCGTCGACTGGGTGCCTTCTACCAGGCCTGCGATGAACGCTCCGAGTTGGCGGCTCCTGGTGCGCCCGCAAAGGGCGGTCACCGAGGCGGGCAGCATCTCCGTCGTCACGATCCCGGCCTGGACGGCGTCCTCGAAGTCGTGGCACACATAAGCGATCCGATCGGCCCAGCTCACCACCTCCCCCTCGGGCGTCGCCGGGGCCGGCCGATTCCACGAGTGGTTGCGAATCCCGTCGCTCGTCTCCCGGCACAGGTTCGATGCCCGCAGCACCACATCGGCGCCCCAGACAGCATGATCGAAACCCTCGGTGACGTACGGCGTCAAGGCATCTTCGCTGGCATGGCCACCGGGACCGTGACCGCAGTCGTGGCCCAGGGCTATGGCCTCGGTGAGGGCGACATTCAGCCGGCAGGACCGAGCAACCGCGCTCGCGACCTGCGTGACCTCCAGAGCGTGGGTCAGCCGGGTGCGCTGGTGGTCGTCGGGAAAGATGAAAACCTGGGTCTTGCCGGCCAACCGTCGGAAGGACGCGGAATGAAGGATCCGGTCCCGATCGCGCTCGAAACAGGTCCGGAGGGGATCGGCTCGTTCCGGTCGTTCCCGGTGGCCTGCGCCCATGGCCCGGGTTGCGCCCGGCGCCAGGAAGGCGTCGTCGATCTGCTCGCGCTCCTCGCGCCCCAGCAGCGATGAGAACCCCACACTCGCCGAACTGTCGGCGTGCGCTCGGCGCACGAGTTGCGCCGCCGGGTCGCCGTGGCCGGCCATGGTCTCGGCCCACCGCAGTGCCCGATCGGACAGCACTCCCTCACTCGTCATGGTGGACACCGTACCCAGGGGCAGTGACCATATCGATTGGTATTGCCGCCCGAGCCAGACGGGAGGTAGCGCGATTTCCGTCGTGTACACAGCGGAAATCGCGCTACCCCCGGGTCCAGGTCGCTCGACAAAGGGCTTGCGGGGCCGATGTACCGGCCCCGCACATTGCTGTGAATCCCGTTGCTTGCTGCCCGGTTTACCGTTCCATCCGCAGATCGGCGTTGAACGCGTCGTAGTAGGCCTCGTAGATGAGGTCGGACTCGCGGGCTCTTTGATGGCGAAACGCCGTCAGCAACGAAGCGACCCGCAGGCGGACGTCTGCGAAATCGGTGAAGAGTTCGCCTTCGTCACCGAGTTCTTGACGCAACGCCGTGATTCGGTCACGTAGTTGCCCGTACTGCACCTGGACCCCACGCACCCGAGGACGCAGCCGCGGTTGCGTTCTCCTGATATCGGCCAACAAACTGTCGGGGCGGCGGGCGTTTTCCTCTTCGGAAGCCGTCGCCTCGTCGAGCACCGCCAGGGCAGCAAGCACCTCACCTCGCCACGCCGCCTCCCGGCCCGGTGCCGCCGTCCCGAGCGCCTCCTCAAGGCGCTGGATCGCGGCCAAGGTCCGGTCCTGATCGGCGCGCCGACCCTTCAACTGTTCACGCTGCGACTCGCTGAACTCACCCTCAAGGCCCGGCATCACGATCCCCTCTTCCTCTCTGACCGAACGACTGCGGGACCAGATCCCCGCGCTGGCCGGCCTGCCGCTACCGGATTGGCGGGCCGGGTTGGCGACAGTAATCGCGCGTCACGGGCCGATTTCCCGCCCTTGCTGCGAGCACAACACGACGCCACCGACATGGTCGAAACACCGTGACCAACGCTTCGACCGCCGCGCCGGTGTCCACGAAGCCCGGAGCAACATCAGTCAAGTGCGCTCAGGATGAGGTGCCACGACGCCAGCCCATGAACGCACCAGCCGCTCGGGGTCACGAGACATTCGTCGGGGCAGCGGCACACGCCATCGGCCAGCCATTCGGCGAGGGTCTCGCTGTCGGGTGGCGCCCAGCCGCTGTTGACCTCGAACCAATCGTGGGCATTGCGCACGGCGCTGTCGGCAGTTGTGGCCACTCGGTCAATCTTGGTCGACGCCGGCGGGCGACAACGCGATCAATGCTCCGGTGAGCGGCGGCCGGCCCATCGCAGCGGCGTCGTCGTACAAAGCACACGCTGCGTGAATGGCTGCAGTGGGTATGGAAGCCGCATGACCGTGGCCGTCTTCATCGCGACGAGCACGGCCGGCCCACGGTGGCGCCATCCATCCCCACGCCACCGGGTCACCTACCTGCGCCACGACATGCATCAAAATACTGGTGTCACCCGCCACGACCCACGGACCTCTGGAGCCCCATGATCATCCCCGAAGCCGGCGGCCTCGACCAGCTGAATCAGGCCGCGACTCCATGACGAGACCTGAGACCGCGGCCATGGGCGCGGCCCGCAGGCGCCTCCAAACCCCGCTCTACCGGGCACGAACCCAAGCCGGGCTCACGGCTGAAGAACTGGCGGACCGGGCGGGCTTCGGGGAAAACGGCGTCTGGGTCATCATTGCCACCGAGCTGCGCGCCGCGCAGCCCACCGACGAGACTGCCGAGATCATCCACCGCGTCCTCGGTCTTCCGCCGGGCACGATCGACTTCCCCCACCCCCTCTGTTAGCCGCCTCACGGGACGCCTCCATTGCCCCCGTCCCGGCCGCCTCGATCCGCCCCTGCCGTACCCGCCCTGGTGCAACCTGGCCCCGACGTACACCGGCGGGGACCGGCTATCGACGGGTGCGACGTAGCATGGGCGCGACGCAAGCAACAGGAGGCCCATTCGCTGTGGAAGTTCGCATCGGTGTAACCCAATCGCCGAAGGAGCTCGAAGTGGACCTCGGCGACGAGACCGACGCCGCGGCTGTGGCCAAGATGGTGGAGGAGGCCCTCAATGGTGGCCTCGGTGTGTTGTGGCTGACGGACCGCAAAGGGCGCCGTATCGGTGTACCCGCCGCCAAGGTGGCCTACGTCGAGATCGGCACCCCGAACGAGGACCGGCGGGTCGGATTCGGCTCACGGGCCACGATCTCCAAATAGCCAGGTCCGAGGCGGCCGTGATGGCCGATCACCGGCACCATCCCGGCGGGCGGCCCTGATGCCCAGCCAGCCCAGCCAGCCCAACCTGCTCGATCGCAAGCTGCTCTTCGTCACCGGCAAAGGCGGGGTGGGCAAAACCGCGGTCGCCGCCGCCTTGGGCCTTCTCGCGGCCGAGCGCGGCAAGCGGACCCTTGTGTGCGAGGTCGACGCCAAGGGCAACTTGGCCGATTTCTTCGAGACACGACCGACCTCGTTCGACGAGCGGGAGATCCAGCCCGGTCTCTGGGCCATGTCAATGGACACCGAGGCGTCGCTCAAGCAGTACCTGACGCTGCAACTCAAGCTGGGCCTGATGGCCCGCATCGGCCCGTTGGCGCGCATGTTCGACTTCGTGGCGACCGCTGCGCCCGGGGTCAAGGAGATCGTCACGGTCGGAAAGCTGTGCTGGGAGGTGCGGGAGCGCCACTACGACCTGGTGGTGGTCGACGCCGCCCCCACGGGCCACATCGTCGGCCAGTTGGCCGCGCCGCAGGCGATCAACGGGCTTATCCAGGTCGGTCCCGTACGCCAGCAGACCGGATGGATGCTGGACATCCTGGGTGATCCCAAGGTGACCGGGGTGGCAATTGTCACGACTCCCGAGGAGATGCCGGTCAACGAGACCATCGAGCTCCAAGGCCGTCTCCAAGCCGAGACCAACGTCCATCTGGCCGGGGTCATCGTCAACCGGGTCCTGCCGGAGCTGTTCGGGCGGGGCGAGGAAGAGGTGTTCGAGCGCCTCTGGGAGCCCGACGTGCGCGACGTGCTGGAGAGCGAGACCGAAGGATCGGTCGGGCCGCTCCTCGAGGGCGCCCGTATGGCAGTGACACTGCGGCGGACCCGTGCCGAGCACCTGGAGCGGCTGCGGGAAGGTATCGATCCCTCCGTTCCTATGCTGTATCTGCCGTACCTCTTCGCCCGGTCGCACGGCCTACGGTCGACCCGGCAGCTGGAAGAAGCCCTGTCGGCCGAGCTGGGCTACTGACCCCCTGGGCCCCGACAACTCCGACCCGGCAGACTCCGACCCGACAAACACCGACCCGACAAACACCGACCCGACTGACACCCACCCGACAAGATGCCCCCTCGCTCCCACCCCGACGTCGAACCCACCTCTCTCGAGTCGCTCCTGGCGGCCAAGGAGATCGCGATCTTCTGCGGGTCGGGAGGGGTGGGGAAGACGACGACCGCCGCCGCGGCCGCCGCCATGGCGGCAGTCAAGCTCGGCGGAAAGGTCCTGGTCCTCACCGTGGACCCAGCCAAGCGGCTGGCCAACGCCCTCGGTCTCGAGGGATTCGGCAACACCGAAGCCCGGGTGCCCACGTCGGCGTTTCGGGCCGCGGGCCAGCCCCATCCCCGGGGCGAGTTGTGGGCCGCCATGCTCGACACCAAGCAGAGCTGGGACAACCTGGTCCGCCGCCACGCCCCCGACGCCACCATCGCGGCCCGGATCCTCGAGAACCCGCTCTACCAGAACATCTCGGGCAAGTTCGTCCAGAGCCACGAGTACATAGCCATGGAGCGGCTCTACGAGCTCCACGTGGAGGGGAACTACGACCTCATCGTGGTCGACACGCCGCCAACCCGCAACGCCCTCGATTTCATCGAGGCGCCGGAGCGCATGGCCGAATTCTTCTCGTCGCGATTTCTCCGGCTCCTGATCGTCCCCTACCGGTCGCGCCTGGTCAATGTGGCTTCCCGCCCCTTTTACCAGGTTGCCGACCGCATACTCGGCTCGCAGTTCCTACAGGACATCGCCGAATTCTTCATCCTGTTCCAGACGATGTACGCCGGTTTCGTGGAGCGCTCGCGGGCGGTGGCCCGGTTGCTGCGCGACAAGCGGACGACATTCGTGGTGGTGACCACGCTCGAGGCGGCGCCCGCGCACGAGGCCGAGTTCTTCATCGACGTGTTGACGGCTAAGAAGTTCCACCTCGACGCCCTCGTGCTCAACAAGGTGCTGCCCGCCTACTTCGACGACGAAGCGGCGGCGCAGCGGGCGACGATCATCATCGACCGGGCACCGGAGCTCGCCGCCAAGGTCGCCGATGCCACCGGCCTGGACGCGGCGCAGGTCGAGAGGGTGCTCGCCGAGGTGGGGGAGAGCTTCTGCAATTTCGGGGTGGTCGCCCAGCGGGAGGCATCGCAGCGCGCCGAGCTGTCGAAGGCGCCTTCGGTGGTCGCCGCGGTCCCGTATTTCGAGACCGACATCTACGACCTCGAAGGTCTGCTTCGATTGGGCGACAAGTTCTGGACGTAGCAACCCGAGGCAAGGGGCCCTGATGGCAACAATGGCCGAGTTGGCCCGGGACTACACCGACCTCGACGGCCCCACGCTGTCGCACCTGCAGCGGCTGGTGGCGTCGTGGGGGATGCTGTCCGACCTGTGTTTCGCCGACCTCCTGCTGTTCGTGCCGGTGTCGAGCAGCGCCGACCGGTTCATCGTGCTCGGCCAGGTGCGCCCCACGACGAGCCAGACATTGCACCGCGAGGATCTGGTCGGTCACGTGATCGACGAGGTGGAGCGGCCACTCGTGTCGCGCTGCTGGCGGCTGGCCAGCATCGTGGAGGGTGAGGTCGGCATCCCGAGCCGCAACGAGCGGGGCCGCCTCGTCTCGATCCCGGTGCGCTCGCAGGACAAGGTGGTGGCGGTCATGACCCGGGAGTCGGCGCTATCGGTCGGCCGGCGCCCGGGCGAGCTCGAGCGGGTCTACGTCGAGGTCTTCGACCGCTTCGCCCGCATGATCGTGTCGGGCGAATTCCCCTACCCGATCGAGGAAGCGGTCAGGAGCGAGCTGCGCGTCGGCGACGGTGTGCTGCTGCTCGACTCCACCGGGAGGGTGGAGTACGCCTCTCCCAACGCGGTCAACGCCATGCACCGCATGGGCATGTACTCCGGTTTCGAAGGGATGCGCCTCGACGAGGTGGGGATCGATGAGACGGCGGTGGACCAGGCGTTCGCGACCGCGCTGCCGGTCACCGAGGAGGTCGAAGGCCGACCCGACGTCACGGTCGTGACCCGGTGCATGCCGCTGCTGGAGTCCGGCAAGGTCACCGGGGCGCTGGTACTGATGCGCGACGTGAGTGACGTGCGGCGGATGGACCGCCTTCTGCTGTCCAAAGACGCCGCCATTCGCGAGGTCCACCACCGGGTGAAGAACAACCTCCAGACGATCTCCTCACTGCTGCGCCTGCAGTCCCGGCGCCTGCCGGCAGGCGAGGGGAAGAGCGCGCTTGAGGAGGCGGAGCGCCGGGTGCGGACGATCGCCCTGGTGCACGAAATCCTGTCGCGCGACGCGTCGGACCAGGTCGACTTCAACGACATCGTGCCGTCACTGCTGCGCATGGCCGAGGACCTGCTGGCGCCCGAGGCCCATTTCCGCATCGGCCACGACGGCGAGGCGGGGGAGCTGCCCGCGACGGTGGCCACGCCGCTGGCGGTGATCCTCACCGAGTTGCTGCAGAACGCGGCCGAGCACGCTTTCCCCGGCGCCGCGGGCCCCGGCGCCGTGGTGGCCGGCGACGAGCCGCTGCGGGTGCACGTGTCGCTGAAACGCAACGACAGCGAGTTGCTGGTACAGGTCCGCGACAACGGCAAGGGGCTCCCCCCCGGCTTCTCGATCGAGGAGACGACAAGCCTCGGGCTTTCGATCGTCCGGGACCTGGTCCGTACCCAGCTGAACGGGCGTATCGAGATGCACACCGATGGCGGCACAATCGTCAACGTCATCGTGCCGACGCTGGTCGCGGCCGACGATGACGAGGCAGAACCGGCGTACCCCTAAAGGCTTGGGAAAAGGGGGCTTTCAGCAGGCGCGGCGCTGGCGGGCCAGCCACGCCTTGCGCAGCTTGCGGCGCTCTTCTTCCGAAGTGCCGCCCCAGATACCCGACTCCTGGTTGGTTGCCAAGGCGAACTCCAGGCAGGCGATCTGGGCCTCACATTGGTGGCACACCGCCTTCGCGGCGTCAATCTGCTCGATAGCCGGACCGGTGGTACCAACGGGGAAGAAAAGGTCGGGATCGGTGTCCCGGCACGCTGCTCGACAGCGCCAGTCTTCCAAGTCCCACTCGATTGAGCGGCTCCAGGTGAGGGCCACTACGACCTCCAACGGAGAGAGTAAGTGAATGTGAAAACGTTCACAAGGTACGCTCTAGAGGTACCAGGCTTGCGTGCAAGAAAAGTGTATGCGGGGCAGACGAGCCACCGCAAGGGGTGAAATGAGAAAACCTGGGAAAATCTCCCTGTCCTCTACAACTACTTGGGGATGATCAGACTGAGTACGTCCGGCTCGTAGCGCAGCTCGAGGTTGTCGACCTCGCCGAGGTAGTCGCCATCGAGCTGGTAGGGGAAAGATCCGTTGCCCCGAACGGAAATCTCCGTCAAGTTGCCCACATAAGCCACCTTGCCGGGATCGGCCAGCCGGGGGCCGCCGCGTCCCGTCATGGTCGCGCCGATCATCTTGGCCACCGCCGTCAGGGCAAGCGTCTGCATGGCGACCAGGGTGAGGGCGCTGTCGAGGCCGGCCTCGGGCGACACGTCGAGCGGGCGGTTGCCGAGGAAGGTGTAGGGGTTGGTCTTGACGCAGATGGCGAAGTAGACGTCGGGGATTTCCTCGCCGGTGGCGAGGCGGATGTCGAAATGGGGCCGCCGGCGGTCGTAGTACCGCAGCCAGGTCGTCACCGAGGCGTAGAGGAACAGGGGGTGGCCCGCGAACCGCTTCAACGAACCCCGCCGCTCCACCTGCTGGACCACCGCCGCGTCGAATCCGAGGCCGGCGTGGAAGAGGAAGTAGCGGCCGTTGGCCCGCCCGAGGCCGACGCGACGCACGGAGTGCTCGGGGGCCCGCAACGCTTCGAGTAGCTCCCCGGCCGCGGTCACCGGATCGTTGGTGAATCCGATGGTGCGGGCGAACACGTTGGTCGACCCGCCGGGCAGGAGCCCGAGGGCGGTCTTGGATCCCGCCAGCCCGTTGGCCGCCTCGTTGACGGTCCCATCGCCGCCGAGCACGATCACCGCGTCGTAGTCCTCGCTGGTTGCCCCCTGGGAGAGCCGGGAGGCGTGGCCCCGCCGGCTCGTCTCGGCCAGCGTGATGTCGTGCTCCGCGGCCAGTGTCTCGGTGACCATGACCTTGACGCGCGGGGTCACCGACGAGGCCGCGGCGTTGACCAACAGGAGCAGCCGCATCCCGGATCGGCGCCTGAAACCCCGGAGGCCTCAGGCCTCAGGCTTCGTCGTCGGCCGCGGCCCGGAGGTGGGACACGCTCTTGGCCAGCAGCCGGCTCACATGCATCTGGCTGATGCCCAGATGCGACGCGATCTCGGACTGCGTCATGCCCTGGAAGAATCGGAGGTGAACGATCAGCTGCTCGCGGGGGGCCAGTTTCTGCAAAAGCGGCGCCAGCATGGCCCGCCGTTCTGCGTCCTCCATGCCCGGGTCCTCGTCGCCCAGATACGAGGCGTACGACGGTGATTCCGCCTCGCCGCTCGGCGCGTCGAGCGACGCGAACCGGTAGGCCTGGCCCGCTTCGAGCGCTTCGAGGACTTCTTCCTCCGAGACCTGACACTCGGCGGCCAGCTCGGCGATGGTCGGGGAATGGCCGAGTGTCTGGCCGAGGACCCCGATCACCTTGGTGAGGCGAAGGTAGAGCTCCTGCATGCGCCGGGGGGCCCTGACGGCCCAGCCCTTGTCCCGGAAGTGGCGCTTGAGCTCGCCCACGATCGTGTGGGTGGCATAGGTCGAGAATTCGACCCCTCGCTCGGGATCGAAGCGGTCCACCGCCTTGACGAGGCCCATGGCCGCCACCTGCACAAGGTCGTCGAGCGGCTCGCCGCGGTTGGCGAAGCGGCGGGCCAGGTACTCGGCCAGGCCCATGTGGGCGCCGACCAGCTGGTCTCGGATCCCCCGTTCACCCGACGATGCGAATTCGACGAACTTGGCCCGCAACTCCTCCCGCTGGACGGGATCGGTCGTCATGCGCCCCCCGCCGGCGGCTTCGAAGAACGGCTCTTGCTCAGCCGGAACGCGGGACCATTGGGTCCCGTGGTGAGCTCGTAGGAGTCCACCAACGCGGCCAGGATCACCTTCGACCACTCCGACTCCGGCGCGCTGGCCCGGCCGTCGGAGAAATACCCCTCGGCGACGACCTCGAGGGTGTCGTCATCGACCAGGAAACGAACATGCACCGTCCCCGGGCGCCCGCTGGCCCCCGACAGGCTGAAGCACAATTCGTCGATGGCGAGGCGCAGATCCTCGACCTGGTCGTAGTTGAACCCCAGACGGCTGCCCAGCCCGGCTGCGGTCACGCGCACCAGGCGGAGAAACTCCGGGGTGGCGGGCACGGCCAATCTCACTTCGTCGGGCGCCGTCACCGACGGCAACCTACCACCGGTCTTTCGCCGCACCACGATCGGTGAGGGGCGAACTACCGGGCCGGCTGGGTCCCGGATCCCGTAAGTTACCCGCTGGTAGTATGACGGTGAGTACTCGCCTCGGATGGGGGACAATCGACCTATGGACATTGCGGTGTGCGTCAAGCAGATCCCCGACCCGGCCAGTCCCGGCAAGCTCGATCCCTCGAGCCACACCCTGGATCGCTCCGGGAAGCTGGTGCTCGATCCCTCCGACGAGTACGGGGTGGAAATGGCCCTGCAACTGGTCGACGCCGCCGGCGGAGGCGAGGTCACCTTGGTGTCGATGGCGCCGCACAACACCGTGAGCGGGCTGCGCACCGCCCTGGCCATGGGCGCCACCAAGGCCATCTTGATCAGCGACGACGCGCTGGTGGGCGCCGACGCCCTCGGCACCGCGAAGGTCCTGGCCAAGGCGCTGCAGCGGGTGGGCGCCGACCTCATCCTGGCGGCCACCGAGTCGACCGACGGCTACACGGGCACCTTGCCGGTCCAGGTTGCCGAGCTGCTCGGGCTGCCATCGATCACCTTCGCCAAGGGCGTCCGCGTCGCCGACGGCCTGGTGCTCGTCGAGCGCCAGACAGAGGCCGGTTACGACGAGGTCTCCTGCCCCCTGCCCGCGCTGGTCACGGTGACCGCGGGCGTCGTAGAGCCCCGGTACCCGTCGTTCAAAGGCATCATGGCGGCCAAATCCAAGCCCATCGATCAGGTCAAGGTGGGCGACCTCGGCGTTCCCCCCGATCAGATCGGCTGGGCGGGCGCCGGCCAGGAAATCGTTTCCGTGGAGCCCGCCGTTGCCCGCCAGGCGGGCGAGATCGTCGTCGACGAAGGCGACGGGCACCAGCGCATCGTGGCGTTCCTCGAGCAGCTCAAAGTGATCTAGGAGTCCGATCAAATGACACTCAGCCGGATCCTCGTGGTGGCCGAGAGCTTCGCCGGCAAGGCGCTGCCTGTCACCCTCGAACTGCTGACCAAGGCCCGTGAGCTGGCAAGCACAGTAGAAGCGGTCACCTGGGGTGGCGACACCGACAGCGTGGCACCCCAGCTGGGGGCCTACGGCGCCACCAGGGTGTACGCCACCGGCGACCTCGGCTCCTCGCTGCCCGGTGTCCCCGTCGCCGCCGCCGTGGCCGCACTGATCGCGGAGAGTGGTCCGCCCGACGCCATCCTCATCCCGACCACCTATGACGGCCGCGACATCGCGGGGCGGCTTTCCGCCCGCCTCGACCGCTCCGTGCTCACCAACGTTGTCGGCCTGGCTGCCGACGACCGCGGAGCCGTGGTCTCCGAGCACGCGGTGTTCGGTGGCGCCGAGATCCTGAAGGCCCGCTTTACCGGCGAGGCGCCCGCCATCTTCGTGGTGCGGGCAAAGTCCTTCACGCCCGAGGAGGGCGCCGCGGTGGCACCGGAAGTGGTGACGCTGGCGGTACCCGATACCGGAGCCACCGCCGCCGCCACGATCACCCAACGCCATGTCGAGGAGCGAAGCGGCCCCAAGCTTGACGAGGCGGCGGTCGTCGTGTCGGGGGGCCGGGGCCTGGGGGAGGCCGGCCGTTACCAGCTCATCGAGGACCTGGCCAAGCTGCTGCACGGCGCTCCGGGGGCGTCGCGCGCCATCGTCGACGCGGGCTGGGTACCGTACGCCTACCAGGTCGGCCAGACGGGCAAGACGGTGAAGCCGACGGTCTATATCGCCGCGGGCATCTCGGGCGCCACCCAGCACATGGTCGGCATGAAGGGCGCCAAGAACATCATCGCCATCAACAAAGACGCCGAGGCGCCCATCTTCGCCATCGCCGACCTCGGCATCGTGGGCGACGTCCAGAAGGTCCTGCCCAAGCTGATCGAGGCGCTCCAGGCTCGCGGCTAGGTTCCGGCCGTGCTCGAGCGGCCACCGACCGAGGCGGAGTTGGTGGCCGTCGTCAAGCAGGCCGCAGCCGGCGGCCGGCGGGTGCGGGTGGGGCACAGCGCAGAACCGGACGTTGTTGCCATCGACCTCGCGAACTACGACCGCCTCGTGCGCGTCGATCGGGAGGCGGGATCGGCCACCGTGGAAGCCGGGATCTCGTTGCGGGCGCTGTCCATCGCTCTCGGATCGTGGGGGCTGTCACTGGAAAGTGGTGGCGGGCACCCGGCGCAGTCGCTCGGCGCCGCCATCTCGATCGGCGCCCACGGCACGGGTGCCCGCTACGGGGGCCTCGCCACCCAGGTCGTGGCATTGCGCCTGGTGGCCCCCGACGGCAGCGTCATCGCCTGTTCGGCGACCGCCGAGCCCGAGGTCTTTGCTGCCGCCCGCGTCGGCCTCGGGGCGCTCGGCGTGATCTCGACGATCACGCTTCGCTGCCAGCCCGGATTCAACCTGCGGGTCGTGACCGAGACCATGGACCTCGATCAGGCGCTGGCCGGCTTCGACACGGTGGCCGACGCCCACGACCATGTCGAGTTGGAATGGGCGGCGGGCCGGGGCACGGCCCAGGTCACGACGGCGGACAGGACCGAAGCGCCAGCCGACGGGGCCGCCGTCGATCGCGGCTACCGGTGGTTCATCCGGCGGCGGAAGCGGCGTCGCGTCGTGGAGTACTCCTTCGACCGCGAGGCCGCCATTCCTGCACTGCGCCGGGCGCGGGAGCTGGCCGCGGCCCGGCGGCGCGGACCCCATTTTCCCGTCGTGGTTTCGGTGACCGCCGGCGACGACATCCCGCTGTCGCCCGCGCAGGGCCGGCCTTCGGTGTACATCGCGGGGGTGGCGGGCCTCGACGGCGGCCGGCCCCAGTGGGGCTCAGGTGTGCGCCCCGAGGAGGTAGCGGCGCAGTATCCCCGCTACCGCGACTGGGAGGCGGTGCGGGACCGGCTCGATCCGCAGCGGCGGTTCACTCAGACCAACGGCCAAGGGTAGGGATGACCCTCCCCGGGCTCGGGGAAAACGCCGGTGGCGGCGAGGCGTTCCGCCCGGCGGAGCATGGCGTCGGACTCCTTCGGGTGGAGCAGCCCCTCGAAGGTGGCGGGCGGTTCGAGGGCGAGGCGGCGCAAATCGGCGAGCAGCGGCTCGGGGACAGGGTCGCCGGCGAAGTCCCAAATGACGGTCCGCAGCTTCGGCGCCACGTTGAAGCACAGGCCGTGGTCGATCCCCCAGATACGGTCTTCCTTGTCGATCAGGAGGTGGCCGCCCTTGCGGTCAGCGTTGTTGCTCACGACGTCGAAGGCGCCGAACGCCTGGAGCGTCGGGAGGTGCCGCTCTTCGCCGAGCAGCGTGAAGTAGTGCTCGTCGAAATCGGCGTCGACGAAGCGTTGGAGGGACCCTGTCCCGAAGGGGGCGTCGCGGCGCATGATGGTCTCAGGGACGAGGGGCCACCCGAGCGCCTGCGCCAGCTGGTAGGCCGCCACCTCCCGCCGGTACAGCCCGTCGGGGAAGTCCCAGAGCTGGCGTTCGCCCCGGTGCGGTTTGTAGATGGCGCGCATCTCGGCTCCGTCGTGGGTGACGGTGACGAGGAAGGTGGCGTTCGAGCTCCACGGCATCCTCCCCTGGATGTCGATAGTGCCCTCGGCCAGCGCCGTTAGAGCGTCGGTGACCGGTTGCCGTTCGTCCGGGGGCACGCGTGGTCCTCGCCGAGGGGAAAGCCGCAGAGCGGGCAGAGGGGCCGGCCGGCCTCGACCAGTTCCATGCCCCGGCGGGCGAGGGCCGCGATCTGGGCACGGGTGGCGCCGAAGCGGGCCATCGCGCCGGCGGCGACGGGCTCGCCCTCTTCGTCGACCTCGGCAACCTCCTCGGCCATCAAGATGATCTGGCCGCTGTCGCGATCCTCGAGGATGCGCAGGGCGCCGACGGGCCACTCGGCGAGGACAGGTTCGGCAAGCTCCGGCGCCGATGGCGCCGTCGCCAGGGCATCGCGGACCAGCTGGAGGAGGCGCTCGGCAAGCACGCGGACCTGTTGTTTCTCGATCTTCAAGGTGACGAGCTGGCTGTCCTGGCGACCCTGGAGGTAGAAGGTGCGGTGGCCGGGCTCACCGACGGCGCCGACGGTGAGGTGCTGGACGCCGGGGAGGTCGAAGCTGGAGCTCACGAGATCAGCAGTTCCCCGGTCGAGTTGACCGCCACCACGACCGGGCCGCTCGACGAGTACCGGATCATGGTGACCGAGCAGGGCGACACCACGATCCGCTGGAAAAGGTCGAGGTGCGCCCCGAGGGCGTCGGACACCGCCGCCTTGATGGTGTCGGCGTGCGAAACGGCCACGATCGCCTCGTTCGGGTGGCGCCCGCACAGGGCGGCGACGGTCGCCGCCATGCGGGCCCGCATGGCACTGAAGCCCTCCCCGCCGGGAAACTGGAACCCGCTCGGGTAGCGCTGGATCGCGCTCCATTCCGGGAGCTTGCGCAGGGCCTTGAGCTCGGCGCCGGTCCATTCGCCGAAGTCCATCTCGATCAGGCCCCGCTCGATGGTGACCTTGTGGCCGAGGCGCCGGGCGATGGGCGCCGCCGTCTCGCGGGCTCGCTCGAGGGGCGAAGCGTAAACCGCGGCGATGGTGAAGGCGGGGTGGGCGGGCGGATGGCGGCCGTTGGTGGCTTTGACCCGGGCCGGAGCCGGAGCCGGGGCGGTGGCTGCGGCGGTGGCTGCGGCGGGGGCCGGGGTAGTCAGGCTGGCGATGCGCTCGGCGACGGCCTCAGCCTCGGCCTGGCCCTCGTCTGCCAGGTGGAGGCCGGCGGCCCGGCCGGGCAGCACCTTGCCCGTCGTCGGAGTGGTGCCGTGGCGGACGAAGAGGATGAGCGTGGCGGGGGGCGCCTTCGGCTTCGCCCCTCTGGGGACGCGGAGGTTTGTCGTGGCGGCGTCAGTGGTGGTGGCGTTGGCTGCCTTGGTCGCCATTTCGCCCGTCAACCTACCGTGTCGGCTATGAAACGCCGCGCCGACTCGCTGGCCCAGGTGAGCGCCGAGATCGTCTCCTGTCGCGCCTGCCCCCGGCTGGTGGCGTGGCGGGAGTTGGTCGCGACGCAGAAGCGGGCGTCGTTCGCCGGCGAGGAGTATTGGGGCCGTCCGATTCCGGGCTTCGGCGACCCCGCGGCCCGGCTGCTGGTGGCCGGCCTGGCGCCCGCCGCCCATGGCGGCAACCGGACGGGCCGGGTCTTTACCGGCGACCGATCGGGGGACTGGCTGTTCGCGGCGTTGTGGCGGGCGGGTTACGCCAACCAACCGACGAGCGTGCGGGCGGGCGACGGGCTGGCGCTGACGGACTGCTACGTCAGCGCCGCAGTGCGCTGCGCGCCGCCGGCCAACAAGCCCAACGTCGACGAGCGCGACCGGTGCCTGCCGTATCTCCGGCGGGAGATCGACCTGCTGGCCTCATTGCGGGTGGTCGTCGTGCTCGGGCAATTCGCCTACGACGCCCTGGCCCGCTTGGCGGGGCCCGGCGCGCTGCCGAGGCCCCGGCCCCGGTTCGGCCACCTGGTCGAAGTCCCGTGCGGCTCCCTCTCGGTGACGATCCTGTGCTCGTTCCACCCCAGCCAGCAGAACACGTTCACGGGCAAGCTGACCGAGCCCATGTTCGACGCCGTTTTCTCCCGAGCCCGAGAGCTTGGCTCGTAGCGGGGGCCGCAAGCACCGAAGGTTCGGCCGAGCCGTGAACACTTTGGGCTTGCCGGGCGGCCGGTTGTGTTCACGGCTGGGTGTTGGTTGGGTGGGCGCCCCGGTCGGGCGCGGACGGTGAACACTTTGGGCTTGCCGGGCGGCCGGTTGTGTTCACGGATGGGTGTTCGTTGGGTGGGCGCCCCGGTCGGGCCCGGACGGTGAACAGTTCGGGCTTGCCGGGCGGCCGGTTGTGTTCACGGCTGGATGTTGGTTGTGGGTGGGCGCCCCGGTCGGGCCCGGACGGTGAACAGTTCGGGCTTGCCGGGCGGCCGGTTGTGTTCACGGAAGGGTGTTGGTTGTGGGTGGGCGCCCCGGTCGGGCCCGGACGGTGAACAGTTCGGGCTTGCCGGGCGGCCGGTTGTGTTCACGGCTGGGTGTTGGTTGGGGTGGGCGCCCCGGTCGGGCGCGGATGGTGAACAGTTCGGGCTTGCCGGGCGGCCGGTTGTGTTCACGGCTGGGCCGAGTAGCGGCGGCGGCAGTGGCGCCAGCCCCTTACGCCGAGGCGCGGGAAGCGGTGGGTTCCGGTTCCTTGGGCTTCTTGGGCTTGGGCGGCGGTACTCCCAGCTTGGGGAACGGGACGGCCTGCTCGGGCCAGCGCCGGCGCGAGACGATCGATAGTTTCCGCAACAGGGCGATGGCGCCTGGGTCGTCGTCGCCGGGGCGACCCTCGATGGTGCCGTCCTCCAGCATCTTGATGATGATCTCGCGGCCGATGTCGGTGCGGATGATGGTGAGGGTCCAATCGTTGAACGCCCCGATTCCGCCGGTCGAGATGTCGGCGTGTTCGGCCGCGAAGTCGGGGCAGGTCTTGCAGCCGTCTCGGGTCCAGGCGTGGCACTCCTTGAGGTTCACCTCGTGGTAGCTGCCGTCTTTCATCCAGATCTGGAAGACGCCCTTGATGTTCATCTTGACCATGTCCTGCTTGCGCAGGCCGTACTTGGCCTCGAAGAGCTCCTCGAAGATGGCGTCGTCGAAGGTCTTGGAGCACAGCAGCCCGATGTTGAGGGCGAAGCGACGGGCCGCCTTGCCCGCCTTACGGGCCTTCATGGCCGGGGGGACCGAGCTCTGGCAGCTCATGCCGACGAGCGCCAGTTTCTCGGCGCCGCTGGCGACGGCCTCGGCGTAGGCCATGGTGTTGGCGGAGTAGGTGTAGCGGGAGCCGGCGGCGGCCAGGATCTCCTCACGGGTGCGGGCGACTCCGGGGATCGCCTTCCACGACGAGCCGTCGCCTTCGAGGTACGACACCAGGGCGGCGTCGATGTACCCGTGTTCGAGGCTCCACAGCAAGATGGCGGACACGAGGCCGCCGTCCTGGCCTTTCTGGTGGATCTCGGCGTCGGTGGCCCGGGCCAGGATGATGTCCTTGGAGATGCCGTCCATCTCGTCGGGCTGGCGCTCCCGGCCGAATAGGAAGCTGTCGAGCTCGGGCTCCCAGGCCCGGAATCGGGGGCAGGCCCGGGTACAGCTCGTACATCCCCGATCGCCATGCCCGCACCCTCCGGGGCCACGGTCGAGCTCGAGGTGGAATGGACGGTAGACCCCATTGGTGTCGTCGTAGCCCAGCACGTCATAGGGGCATGCCACCACACAGCCGGCGCACCCGGTACACAGCCCGGTGGTGACCACCTCGTCGTACAGGTGCGCCCAATGGGCCTGCCAGCGCTGCTTCTCCGGCTTCTCCGATGTCTCGGCGGGCATGCCGTCGAGCGTAGCGGTGGGTACCGTCGAGCCGTGCCCGAGCTGGCCGAAGTCGAGTCGTACCGCCGATTGGCCGAGGAGCGCGCCCTCGGACGCCCGATCGCGGCGGTCGTGGCCCCCGACGCCTGGTATCTGAAGGGCGGACTGACAGCATCGGTGCTGGCGCCGCAGTTGGTGGGCCGGCGCCTGGTGGGAACAGAGCGGTTGGGAAAATTGCTGATGTTGCCCACCAGCGACGACGGGCCGGTCGTTGGGCTGCGGTTCGGCATGAGCGGCCGTCTCGTGGTCGACGGTTTGGCCGGCGTGCCGGATCTGGTGTACTCCTCCTCCCGGGTCGAGCCCCGCTGGGACCGCTTCGCCCTCGAGTTCGCCGACGGCGGCCGCCTCGCGATGCGCGACCCCCGCCGCCTCGGCGGGGTCACCCTGGACCCCGGCCTGACTCGGATGGGGCCCGACGCCCTCACGGTCACCTTGGGCCAACTCCGCCACGCCCTCGCCCCGGGCCGCCGCTCCCCGGCCTCCGGCGCCCCCCCGGTCTCCGGCGCCACCGCGGCCTCCGGCGCCCCCCCGGCCGCGAAACCCACGCCTGACCTGGCCACGAGCAAGACGTCACTCAAAGCCCGCCTCATGGACCAATCTCGCCTCGCCGGCGTCGGCAACCTTGCGGCCGACGAGATCCTTTGGCGGGCGGGACTCGACCCCACCCGCCCGGCCTCGTCGCTCAGCGATGCCGAGCTCCGGCGGCTGCTCAAACACCTCCGCGCCACCCTCCGCGACTTCCTGCAACGAGGGGGCTCGCACACCGGCGAGCTGATGCCCGAGCGTCACCCCGGCGGCCTCTGCCCGAAGGACGGGACCCCGTTGCGCCGGGCCACCGTCGCGACCCGAACGACTTGGTGGTGCCCGGCGCATCAGCGTTGAATCGCCGGCTGTCAGCGAGCAGCGGCGGTGAAGCTGATGTCGACGAAGTGATTCCAGGTGCCGGCGATGAAGCTGTACATCCGGGCCCAGAGGACCTTTCCGCCCGGCAGGGCGGGCACCTGGTAGCTCGTCTGCGGGTCGGCGAGCGGTCCCGTGCTGACCAGGTCGGTACCGCCCTTTGTGGTTCCCACCGTCAGGCCGTAGTAGCTGGCGCCGCCGACCGGCGACCAGGTGAAGGGCTTGGTCGTGTCGACATTGGTGGCCCCATTGGTCGGGCGGGTCAGGGTGGCGGTGGCGGCACCGGTGACGGAGAACGAGACATCGGTGTAGATCCACAAGCCGGGGACGTAGGTGTAGATCCGCGCCCACAGCGGGCCGCCGGGGAGGGCGGGCATGGGGTAGGAGAGCTGGCTGCCTGGCAGGCGTCCGCTGTTGACGAGGTCGACGCCGCCCTTGGACGTGCCGACGGTGATGCAGTAGTAGACCCCGCCGGGGGCCTGCCCCCAGGTGAAGGACTGGGCGGATGGGAAGATCACTGTCCCGTTGGTGGGGAAGGTCATCGTTGCCGCCGTCGGTGGTGGGTAGGCCCCGAAATCCTCGGCCAGCCACACCTGGCCTGCGCTGTTGGTGACGACGCCCACACCGGTGCGGTTGTAAGCCGGGTCGACCATGTTGGCGTAGTGGTCCGGGCTGGCCACAAGAGCGTTGAAGACCGCCGTCACGCTGTAGCCCCAACCGATGTTCTCGCCCATCTTGGTCCAGCCCGTAGGGGCCTGGGTCGACAGGCTGGGGTTGTGGACCAGCGAGCCCGTGCTGGCCATGTGCGCCGCCCACTGTTGGGCGACGGCGGTGAGGCCGGGATCCACGATAAGGGGACGAACGTTCGTACGCAGGCCGTTGACCATCCCCACGACGTCGCTGGCGGGATCGGCGGCTGCGGGAGCCGCCATCAAGGCGATCGACGCAGCCAGCATCGTCAATCCCGTCACCAGTGCCACTGCCAATCTTGCGAGTTTTGGACCCATGACTTCTCCCTTCGCCCTCGCCGAACAGCTGGTCCGACGCGGGAATGAGGTGTCTCGGTGGGTCCTAAGCCCAGGCTAAAGGCGGTTTCTCAATCGATCGCCGAAGAAATCCGCCAGCAACGGGATTTCTCGTGACGCCGAAAAGCGGCATGGTCCCGGCGCCGGCGGTCGGGGGCGCGCCAAGATGACCTTGTTCGGCCCTGTGTGGGATCATTTTCCTGCGGGATTTTCCCCAATCAGCGCACGGTTGGGCCGTCACCGGGCAACGCGCCGAATCGGCCGACCCGATCGGTGCTTCCTTGTCGCACTCGACGGGATATTCCTCGCCGGCGCCGCGTTTGGGGCCTTCCGGCCCCGGAACCGGCCGTCGTCATCAGTGCCGTGCGCCAGTGCCCTCGGCAGGATTCGAACCTGCGCCACCGCCTCCGGAGGGCGGTGCTCTATCCCCTGAGCTACGAGGGCCACGCCGAATGGGCGGGCGCCCGAGCTTAGCCCGGCGACGAGAACCGGAGGTCGGGGGCCTTCGGCGTACCATCAATGGTGGTGGAGCCCCGGACCGTCTTGGTGATCGATGACGACCCGGTGATCGTGAAACTGCTCCAGGTCAACTTCGAGATGGAGGGCTACGCCGTCATCGCGGCCGAGAACGGTGTCTCGGGTCTCGCCCGAGCCCGCGACGACCGGCCGGACCTCATCATCCTCGACGTCATGATGCCGGGCATGAACGGCCTCGACGTGGCCCGCTACCTGCGCCGGTCCGACACGACCGCCGCCATCCCCATCATCCTTCTCTCCGCCAAGGCCCAAGCAAACGATGTCATCCAGGGCCTCGAGGTCGCCGACGACTACATCACCAAGCCGTTCGACCCGCTCGAATTGCTCGACCGTGTTGCCGGCTTGCTCGAGCCCGTGCCGGATGGGACGGCTTCGCCCGAGCCCCAATAAGGGTTTCCGCTCCCTCGCTCCGACCTGCGACCATTTACCCATCGTGTCCGACATCCGCACCGACTTAGCCGACGCCCTCGCGGCGTCTCTCAACGCCCTCGGTGTCGAAGCCGACGCGGGCTCCGTGCATCTCGAGCGCCCCGCTCGCCGCGAGCACGGAGACTGGTCGACCAACGTCGCCCTGACGCTGACGAAGGCGGCGCGCCGGCCGCCGCGCCAGCTGGCCGAGCAACTGCGGGCCGCGCTGAGCGCCCACCCACCGGCCCACGTCCACAAGATCGAGGTGGCGGGGCCCGGTTTCCTGAACTTCTACCTCGACGAGGGCTGGCTGCACGATGTCCTCGGCAAAGTGGTCGAGGCGGGCGAGAAGGACTACGCCCGGCTGAACCTGGGCCGGGGCCGGCGGGTCCAGATCGAATTCGTTTCCGCCAACCCGACAGGTCCCCTGCACGTCGGCAACGGGTGGTGGGCCTCCTATGGCGACGCCGTGGGCCGGCTGCTCGATCGTTGCGGCTGGCAAGTGAGCCGGGAGTACTACGTCAACGACACCGGTGGCCAGATCCGCCGCCTCGGCGCCAGCGTGCTGGCCCGGCGCAACGGCGAGCCCCTCCCCGAGGGGGGGTATCCCGCGGGCTTTATCAAGGGACTGGCCGCGGCCTACGACGGGCCCGACGACGTCGTGGCCGCCGGCCGCTGGGCCGCCGAGCGCACCCTCGGGTACATCAAGCTCCAGCTGGCGGAGATCAACATCCACTTCGACGAATGGTTCAGCCAGGCGTCGATCGAGGAAAGCCCGGCCATGGCGCAGACCGTCGCCCAGCTCGAGGCCAAAGGTTTGGTCTTCCTCGAAGACGGGGCGCTGTGGCTGCGCACCGGCGACTTCGGCGACCCCCGGGACAAGCGCGTCCTGCGCAAGTCCAACGGCGACTGGACCTACCTGGCCGGTGACATGACCTACCACTGGACGAAGCTCGTCGACCGGGGGTTCGACCTGGCGATCGACGTGTGGGGGGCGGACCACGAGGGTCAGGTCCAGAGCCTCAAGGCGGGCGTGGCGGCACTCGGCATCGATCCCGGGCGGCTCGAGATCCGCCTTGGCCAGATGATCTCGCTGGCCAGCGGCCGGATGTCCAAGCGAGCCGGCAACGCCCTCGACCTCGACGACTTGGTCGACGACATCGGCCCCGATGCCATGCGGCTCCTCAGCCTCGTCAACTCCCCCGACCAAGCGACCCTGGTCGACCTGGACAAGGTCCGGGCGGAGTCGAAGGAAAGCCCGGTCTTCTACGTGCAGATGGCCTATGCCCGCATCGCGGGCATCGGCCGCGAAGCCGCCAAGCGCGAGGTCACCCGGCGCCGCCTCGAGGAGGTCGACGTCAGCTTGCTGACCCATCCCCGAGAGCTCGAGCTCCTGCGGACCCTCTCGGAGTTGCCCGAAGTGGTCGAGCTGGCGTGCGAGGAGCGGGCCCCCCACAAGGTCACGACCTGGGTCCGGGAGCTGGCCGACCGTTTCCACGGCTTCTACCACGACTGCTACGTGCTCCACTCCGAGGTCCCCGAGGACCTGTCCCAGGCCCGCCTGTGGCTGGTCGAGGCGGCCCGGATCGGGTTGAGCATCGGGCTCGGCCTGCTCGGGGTCGCGGCGCCCGAGAAAATGTGAGCGGACGCTCCCCGGCGGCGCCCCCGCTGCCGCTCGAATTGCTTCCCGATACCGCCTTGGTGGGCTCCGACGGCCGGCTCAGCGTCGGCGGTGTCGACCTGCTCGGGCTCACCAAGGAGGTGGGGACCGCAGTCTTCGTCTACGACGAGCAGCACCTCCGCAACCGCTGCCGTGAGGCGGTGGCGGCGTTCGGTGATGGAGTTGCCTACGCCTCCAAGGCCTTTTTCTGCCTGGCCATGGCCCGCCTGGCCCACGAGGAGGGGATGTGCATCGATGTGTCGACCGGCGGCGAGCTCCATGTGGCGCTGCGCGCCGGGGTGCCCGCGTCCCGCCTCGTCCTGCACGGCAACAACAAATCCGAGCGCGAGCTCACCCAGGCACTCGCCGCCGGCGTGGGCCGCATCATGGTCGATTCCGGCGACGAGATCGACCGCCTCGAGCGCCTGGTCCCCGCCGGTGGCGGCCCCCGGCCCAAGGTGCTCCTGCGGGTCACGCCCGGCGTCGAGGCCCACACCCACATCTACGTCCAGACGGGCCAGGACGACTCGAAGTTCGGGTTCGGCATCGCGAGCGGCGCGGCCGCGGCCGCGGTCGCCCGCCTGCGGCGGCCCGCCTCGCCCGTCGAGCTGGTCGGCGTCCACGCCCACATCGGCAGCCAGATCTTCGAGCTGTCGTCGTTCGAGCGGGCCACCGGGGTGCTGGCGGGATTCTTCAATCCGCTCGGTCTGGAGGAGCTGTGCGTGGGCGGCGGTCTCGGGGTTCCCTACGTGAGCGGGGAAAAGGCGCCGTCGATCACCGAGTGGGCCGCTGCGGTGCACGATGCGGTGGCCGCGGCCGGTATCCCGCCCGCGGTGCGCGTGACCGCAGAACCGGGTAGGGCCATCGTCGCCACCGCGGGGATCACCTGCTACACGGTTGGCACGATCAAGGAGATTCCCGGTGTCCGGACGTACGTGAGCGTCGACGGCGGCATGAGCGACAACCCGAGACCGGTGCTCTACGGCAGCGGCTACGAGGCGTTCCTGCCTCGGGCCACGGCTGCGCCCCGCCCCTTCCGGGCCCGGATCGTCGGAAAGCACTGCGAGTCCGGCGACCTGATCGTGCCCGAGGCCTATCTGCCCGCCGACGTGGCCGTCGGGGACGTCCTGGCGACGCCGGTGACCGGCGCCTACGGCCACTCCATGGCGTCGAACTACAACAAGGTCGGCCGGCCACCGGTGGTTTTCGTCCGCAACGGTGTCGCCCGCACCGTGGTCCGGCGCGAGACCGACGACGACCTGCTGGCCCTCGACGCCGACGACGGCGGCGGAGCGGGCACCACCGCCGGCACCAGCGCCGATAGCGGCACCGACAACAGCGCCGACAACAGCACCGACTACCGCCCCGACGCCGGCGCCGACAGCGGGTTGTAGCCTCGGGCGCCGTGGAGCCAGGGATCGTGCGCGTCGGAGTGCTCGGGTGCGGCAATGTCGGCGGTGCGCTGGCGCAGCTGCTGCTCGGCGACTCCGGCAACATCTACGCCCGCACCGGCATCCGGTTGGAGCTGGCCGCGGTGGCGGTGCACTCCCTGGCCCGGGAACGCTCGGTGTCGCTTCCCCCTGGCATCCTCACCACCGACGCCCGCTCGGTGGTCGACGACCCAAACATCGACGTGGTGGTCGAGGTCATCGGCGGCATCGAACCCGCTCGCGGGCTCATCCTGGCGGCTCTGAAGGGCGGCAAGCCCGTCATCACCGCCAACAAGGAGCTTCTGGCCAACGTGGGGTCGGAGTTGTTCGAGGCGGCCAGCGCGGGCGGCGTCGACCTCCTGTTCGAGGCGGCGGTCGCCGGCGGAATCCCCCTCATCCGGCCGCTACGCGAATCCCTGGCAGGCGAGCGAATCGGCCGCATCATGGGGATTGTCAACGGTACGACCAACTTCGTGCTGACGAAGATGAGCGACGCCGGCGCCAGCTACCACGACGCTCTGGCCGAGGCCCAGCGGTTGGGCTACGCCGAGCGGGATCCCACCGCCGATGTCGAGGGATATGACGCCGCGGCCAAGGCTGCCATCCTGGCGACGGTCGCCTTCGGGGTGAACGTGGTCGCGGGCGACGTCTACCGGGAGGGCATCTCCGGAGTCACCACCGACGACATCGCCTTCGCCGGGCGCCTCGGCTATGTGATCAAGCTGCTGGCAATCATCGAGAAGGCGGAGGACGACCAGGTGGCGGTCCGGGTCCACCCCGCCATGGTCCCTGTCAACCACCCCCTGGCGGCGGTGCGCGACTCGTTCAACGCGGTGTTCGTGGAGGGCGACGCGGTGGGCGAGCTCATGTTCCTCGGCCGAGGGGCGGGCGGCATGCCGACGGCCAGTGCCGTCCTCGGTGACCTGCTCGACGCCGCCCACAACCTGTCGTCGGGGGGCGCCGGGCGCACGATCACCCTGCGGCCGGCCAAGATCTTTCCCATCGACGAGCTGCGCTCGGAGTACTACCTCTCCGTCGACGTGGCCGACCGGCCCGGGGTCTTGCACGCGGTGGCGGGTGTCCTCGGCCGCCACAACGTGTCGATCCGCCTCATGGAGCAGGTCGGCCTGGGCGCCGAAGCCCGGCTGGTCATCATCGTCCACCCCGCCCTCGAGCGCGACGTTCAGGCGTGCTTGCACGACCTGCGCCAGCTCGACGTGGTCGACCGCACCGGTGGCCTGCTGCGGGTAGTCGACACGCAGTTGTGACCCACAAACCCTGGCGGGGATTGATCGAGGAGTACCGGGAGTTCCTGCCGGTTACCAACGCTACGCCGGTCGTCACCCTCTTGGAGGGGGCGACTCCCCTCGTGCCCGCCCCCCGCCTGTCCGAGCGGGTCGGGGCCCAGGTGTGGCTCAAGGTCGAAGGCGCCAACCCGACCGGGTCGTTCAAGGACCGGGGAATGACCGTGGCCATCTCCAAGGCGGTCGAGGAGGGCGCCAAGGCGGTGGTGTGCGGGTCGACCGGCAACACCTCGGCGTCGGCCGCCGCCTACGCCGCCCGCGCCGGGCTGGCCTGTGTCGTGCTCATCCCCGACGGACACATCGCCCTCGGGAAACTGGCCCAGGCGCTGATCCACGGGGCGCGGGTCCTGCAGGTCCGGGCCAACTTCGACATATGCCTCGACATCGTTCGCGAGCTCGGCGACACCGCACCGGTCACCGTCGTCAACTCCATAAACCCCTACCGCATCGAGGGCCAGAAGACCGGGGCGTTCGAAATTGTCGACAGCCTGGGCGATGCCCCCGACTACCACTGCATCCCCGTCGGCAACGCCGGCAACATCACCGCCTACTGGAAGGGTTACCGCGAGTACCAGGACGCAGGGCGGGTCAGCCATCTGCCCCGCATGTGCGGCTTCCAGGCCGCGGGGGCGGCGCCCATCGTCGAGGGCCATCCCGTGGACGACCCGCAGACCATTGCCACCGCCATCCGCATCGGCCGGCCCGCCTCGTGGTACGGGGCGACAGCCGCGGCGTCGGAGTCCGGGGGCGGAATCAGCGCGGTCACCGACGCCGAGATCCTCGAGGCCTACCGGTTCCTGGCGCAGTCGGAGTCTGTGTTCTGCGAGCCGGCATCGGCGGCGTCGGTCGCCGGGTTGCTGAAGCTCGACGTGGCGCCGGGTGCCACCGTGGTCTGCGTCCTCACCGGCCACGGGTTGAAAGACCCCGATATCGCCATCAGCCAGATCGCGGTCCCGACCCCGATCGACGCCGATCCCGCCGCCATCCGGGCGGAATTGGGGCTCTGACCAACGACCACCGCGGGGTGGTTGCCGCGATGGCGGCACCCCGAGTATTATGGAGGTCGTCATCGCACGCCCAAACGGGAATAGTGCCTTACGCCAGAAGGCTTGAGGCGGGGGGTTTCCGGCGGCGGGTGACGGATGTCGGCCTTGTAAGCCATACCCGGCCACACCCTGACCCTTTGCTGATTTGGTCCGGTTGCCCGCGATGTCACCCTCCTGAACACCCACCCGAACCAAGATGAGGTACCCGATGAGCGAGCCCCAACTCGAGCGCTCGGTCCTAGAGGCCAAGGAGCGCGAGGAGCTCTACGCCATCGCCGAAGCGCTGGGCACCAAGCCCGGTAGCCGAGCCCGCAAGTCCGATCTGATCGTCCAGATCCTGCGGGCGACGGGCGTTGCGGTGGACGAACCGCCCGACGGGGCCGTGGGCGCCGAAGGCGCGCCCGACGCCCCGGTGGTCGAACGAGCTCGACGCGCCCCGCGGGCCCGTAAGGCGGCGGCGCCAGCAGTGGCGGTCGTGGCCGAGGCCGGCGCCGCCGACGAAAGCAGCTCCGAACGGGCCGCCACCGGCGACAGCAGCGGTGAGCCGGGCCAACTCTTCTCCGCCGAGGCATCGGGCGCCGGCGACAGCGCCGGCCGCTTCGACGATCATCCCGCGGGCGTAGCCACTTCTGCGTCACCGCCGCCCTACGACGACAGTGACGCCGTGGTTGGTAGCGCCAACGGCGCCAGCCCCAACGGGCGCGTCGATGGGCCCGAGACCTCCGGCAACTCCTATTCCCGGCCCCAAACCGGCTCGGCGACGGCTGGTCCCGGGCAGGGTCCCGGCCAAGGACAAGGCCAGGGTTCTCCGCCCGGCGCCCGCTTCGACGGCGACGCCGGCAACCGGCGCAACCGCCGCCGGCGCGGTCGCGAGCGCACCCCCGAGCGGGGGCCGGTGACCAACGGAGACCGCGACCTGCAGACCCAGCCGGGCGAGGTCGCCTATTCCGGCGAGCCCGTGCCCGTCAAGGGCTACTTGGACCTGCGCGACGAGGGCTACGGCTTCCTGCGGACCAAGGGCTACATCGCCAGCGCCAACGATGTCTACGTCTCCATCAGCCAGGTGCGGCGCTTTGCCCTGCGCAAGGGCGACGAGATCGACGGCGCCTGCCGCCCCGCCAGCAGCGCCGAGAAGTACCCCGCTCTGCTGCGGATCGACACGGTTACCGGCCTGAGCGCAGAAGAGGCCCGGGTGCGCCCCCGATTCGAGGACCTGACACCCCTTTTCCCCGACCAGAAGCTGCGACTCGAGGTCCCCGGCGACTCGGCCAATCTCACCGCCCGTATCGTCGATTTGATCAGCCCCATCGGCAAGGGCCAGCGGGGCCTGATCGTGTCGCCGCCCAAGGCGGGCAAGACGACGGTCCTCAAGCAGATCGCCCACTCCATCGAGGCCAACAACCCCGATGTCGTCCTCATGGTGCTGCTGGTCGACGAGCGTCCCGAGGAAGTCACCGACATGCGGCGATCGGTGAAGGGCGAGGTCATCGCCTCGACCTTCGACCGCCCCGCCGACGAGCACACCCAGGTGGCCGAGCTCACCATCGAGCGGGCCAAGCGGCTCGTCGAGCTGGGCAAGGACGTCGTGATTGTCCTCGACGGCATCACCCGCTTGGCTCGCGCCTACAACCTGGCCCAGCCGGCCACCGGGCGCATC
The DNA here is from genome assembly GCA_963851105.1 of uncultured Actinomycetota bacterium. Lineage (GTDB taxonomy): Bacteria > Actinomycetota > Acidimicrobiia > Acidimicrobiales > Palsa-688 > DATARN01. Next base: position 367,092 of record CAWKNP010000008.1, on the reverse strand, counting down.
ATGTCGGGCGGAATCGACACCGGCGCCCTGTACCCGCCCAAGAAGTTCTTCGGGTCGGCGCGGAATATTGAGGAAGGCGGATCGTTGACGATCCTGGCAACCGCGTTGGTCGAGACGGGAAGCCGGATGGACGAGGTGATTTTCGAAGAGTTCAAGGGCACGGGCAATATGGAGCTGCGCCTCGACAGGAAACTGGCCGAGCGCCGCATCTATCCCGCCCTTGATGTGAACGCCAGTTCGACCCGGCACGAAGAGCTGTTGTTCGACCGCCAGCAGTTGCAGCAGGTCTGGAAGCTCCGCCGGGTGCTCAACGCCCTCGGCGCCGATGGCAGCGACGCCGCCAGCCTCCAGCTCCTCATGGACAAGATCAAAACGACCAAGAGCAACGACGAATTCCTCGCCGAGATCGCCAAGACCCCGGCACCTTCGCTTTAGGAGTCAGTAAATGAAGGCAGACATCCATCCCAACTACGTCGAGTCGGTAGTGACCTGCTCGTGCGGCAGTGTGTTCAAGACGCAGTCGACCAAGCCGACGCTGCACACCGAGCTGTGCAACGAGTGCCATCCCTTTTACACCGGCAAGCAGAAGCTGGTGGACACCGGTGGCCGCGTCGAGCGCTTCGAGCGCCGCTACGGGCGCCGGGTCGCCAAGAAGTAACGAACCCCGCAGGCTGGCGCCATGTCGCGCCCGCCTGCGGGCGACAGCCCCATGACACCGGAGCCATGACACCGGAGACGATGTCCCGCGAGCTCCTGCTGCGGGCCAAGCTCAACGCCCTCGTTCGGTCGGGGTGGGGCTCCGACGCGCATGCAGCAGGCGTCGATGCGAGCTTTCCTGCCGGCGCCGCCCTGCGGCCCGCCCGCCCGGGCGGCCCCGCGTACGTCCTGGTCGACGGCGCCACCTACCGAAGCCTTGGCGGGGTGCTCGCCTGGGGCCTGCGCCACGGCGCCGGCGAGATCCAAATGCTGGTCGATACCGCCGCCGCGACGGCTGCCCTGCTGGCTCGCCGGGCCGAGGCCTTCGCCCTGCCGGTCACGGTGTGGAGGGTCGACGCCGCCCAACTGCAGGCGGTGACACCGGCGGGATTCACCGCCGCCCCGCTCCTGCCGCCTGAGGCGGTTCCCTATGCCGATGTCCTGCGGTCGGGGGGTGTGGAGCCGGTCGTCGAGTTCGGGTCCCTGACCGGCGAGGTCCTGGGCCTGGAGGTTGCCCGGGTGGTGGTCGACGCCGCCGGCGCCCGCCTCGAGGTCGGTGTGGGCAGCCAGGACCGGGAGGCGCATCGCGGCCTCGAGCCCAACCGGGAGCCGAGCGCACAGCTGGCCGAGGTTGTCGCCATGATCCGGCGCCTGCGCACGCCCGAAGGCACCGCCCATCTCGCCAACTCGCTGGCGGGAGAGCGCTGGCTGCGCTCGGTCATCGTCGCCCGCCCCGATCTGGTCGGCGCCGCCTGGCTGGCGCCCATGCCGCCGGCGGTGCCCCGCACCGACCTGCGGACCTCGACGGCCGCGTTGGCCGCGGGGGTCGATCGCGACGGCCAGCCGGTGATCGTTGCCGCCTCCACGGGCATCGACCTCGACGCGGTGCCCGCCGCCGCCGACGGCCGCCGGGCGGGGCGTCTCGACGCTCGTCTCGTGCTGGCCGTGCCGCCCGCCGACGACCATCCCCGCACCCGGCAACTGGCCGCCCTCCTGCACCAGCCCGCCGAAGTGGTCACGGTTCCGTCCGACTGGAAGAGCCTGGCCGGTACCCTCTAAACCGCCATGTTGGACCGGTTGCAGGGCCTCGAGGACGAATACGACGCAGTGCTACGCCAGCTGTCGGACCCCGCGGTCCTGACCGATCAGAACGCACTGCGCGCCGCCTCGCGCCGCCACAAGGCGCTCGAGCCGATCGTGGCCGCGCACCACACCTACCGGCGGGCCCTCGACGACTTGGCGACCGCCAAGGAGATGCTTCCCGACGCCGAGGGCGACGACCGCGAGATGCTGCGGGCCGAAGTCGACGCCGCCGAGGCTGCCATCGCCCTCGTCGAGGAGGAGCTCAAGGTCCTCCTGCTGCCGAAGGACGTCAACGACGGCAAGAACGTCATTCTCGAGATCCGCGGCGCCGAGGGGGGTGAGGAGGCCAACCTGTTCGCCAAGGTCCTGTTCGAAATGTACCTGCACTACGCCGAGCACCACGGGCTGAAGATCGAGATCCTGGGCAGCGACGATTCCGACATGGGCGGCTTCAACGAGGTCACCTTTGGCGTCAAGGGCCCTGCCGCTTGGAGCCGTTTCAAGTACGAGGGCGGGGTCCACCGGGTGCAGCGGGTGCCCGTCACCGAGTCCCAGGGACGCATCCACACCTCCTCGGCCACCGTCACCGTGCTCCCCGAGGCTGAGGAGATCGACGTCCACATCGAGGAGAAGGACCTCAAGATCGACGTCTACCGCTCGACGGGCCCCGGCGGCCAGTCGGTCAACACCACCGACTCGGCGGTGCGCATCACCCACCTCCCGACGGGGGTGGTGGTGGCCATGCAGGACGAGAAGAGCCAGATCCAGAACCGGGCCAAGGCCATGCAGGTGCTGCGGGCCCGCCTCCTCAAGGCCGAGCAGGACCGCCAGGCCAGCGAGCTCAGCCAGACCCGCCGCAGTCAGGTCGGTGGCGGCGGCCGGTCGGAGAAGATCCGGACCTACAACTTCAAGGAGAACCGGGTCACCGATCACCGCATCGGCCTGACGCTGCACAAGCTCGATCGCGTCCTGCTGGGCGACCTCGACGAGATCGTCGACGCCCTGAGCAGCGACGAGCGGGCCCGCCAGCTTAGCGGCGAAGTTCCCTAACCGATGCTCTGGCGGTCCCGGTACGGCGAGGCCGCGGCGCGCCTCGGGTCCCCGATGGATGCCCGGCGCATCGTCTCCGAAGCGGCCAACGGGGTGTGGCCGTTCCTGCTCGACGAAGAGGTGAGCGAGCGCGCCGGGCGGTATTGCGAGGAGATGGTCGCCCGACGCGCCGCGGGGGAGCCGCTGCAGTACGTCCTCGGGCGCTGGGGCTTCCGCCAGCTCGACCTGCTGGTCGACCGGCGGGTCCTGATCCCCCGGCCCGAGACCGAGCAGGTGGTGTCGGTGGCGCTGGCCGAGCTGGCCCGGTTGGGACCGGACCCGATCGTCGTCGACCTGGGCACGGGCTCGGGTGCCATCGCCCTGTCGATCGCGGCTGAGGCGAAGCCGGGCGCCGTCTGGGCCACCGACGCCTCGGCTGAGGCGCTGGCCATCGCCCGCGCCAACCTGGTCGGCCTCGGCGGGTCCCGGGCCGCCAAGGTGCGCCTCGAAGTGGGGTCGTGGTGGGATGCCCTGCCCACCGACCTTCGGGGCCGGGTCTCGCTCGTCGTCTCCAACCCGCCTTATGTGACCAGCGCCGAGATGGCGTCGCTGCCGGCCGTGGTGGGGGAGTGGGAACCGCGCTCCGCGCTGGAGGCGGGCCCCCGCGGGCTCGAGGCCATCGAGGTCGTGGTGGCCGGCGCCGCCGACTGGCTGCGCCGGCCGGGGGCAGTGGTGGTCGAGCTGGCCCCCCACCAGGCGGCGGCGGCCGAGGCGGTTGCCCACGGCGCCGGCTTCGATGAGACAAGAGTGGAAAAGGATCTTGCGGGACGCCCGCGGGCCCTGGTGGCCCGGCTCCATGCCGACTGACCGAACGCGCCCGACGCCGTAGCTTGGGAGGCATGGCTATCGTCGACGCCCGCGGCGACCCACCGCCTCGGGCGGCTATTGTCGCCGCCGCCGCCATCCTGCGCGCCGGTGGCATCGCTGGGGTGCCGACCGACACGGTCTACGGCCTGGCGGCCGACCCTTTCCGGGCGGGAGCCACCGACCGCCTGTTCAAGCTCAAGCGCCGTCCCCGGACCTTCGAGCTGCCGGTCCTGGTCGCCGACGCCGAGCAGGCCCTGACCCTCGCCACGACGGTTCCCGCAGCCGCGGCGCGGCTGATGGACCATTTCTGGCCCGGTGCGCTGACCCTCGTCCTTCCCCGCCGCCAGGACCTGAACGCCGATCTGGGCAGCGACGACGCCACCATCGGGCTGCGCTGCCCCGACCACCCGGTGCCCCGGGCCCTGTGCCGGGAGGTCGGCCCGATCGCCACGACCAGCGCCAACCGCCACGGGGAGCCCTCGGCCGAGACCGCGGCCGCGGTGGCCGCTCTCGGCCCCGTCGTCGACGTGGTCCTCGACGCCGGCACCTGCTCGGCGCAAGCGTCGACGGTGGTCGACTGCACCGGTGAGGAGCCCCGCTTGCTGCGTCAGGGCAGCGTGGGCTGGGACGAGATCCTGGCCGTCGGCCGCGCCCGCGGCTCCTAGACTTCGGCGGTGCCCCGCGACGACGAGCTGTTCGACATCATCGACCGCGAAGCGCTGCGCCAGCGCACGACCTTGCAGCTGATCGCGTCGGAGAATTTCGCCTCCCGGGCGGTCCGCGAAGCCACCGGCTCGGTCCTCACCAACAAGTACGCCGAGGGTTACCCGGGCAGGCGGTACTACGGGGGCAACCAGATCGTCGACGAGGCCGAAGACCTGGCCCGGCGCCGGTGCTGCTCCCTCTTCGGCGCCGAACACGCCAATGTCCAGCCCCACGCCGGGGCCAACGCCAACATGGCGGCGTACCTGGCGTTGCTCGAGCCCGGCGACACCGTCCTCGGGATGCGCCTCGACCAGGGCGGCCACCTGACCCACGGCTCCCCGGTCAACATGAGCGGGCGGCTTTACCACTTCGTCGCCTACGGCCTCACCGCCAGCGACGAGCGCATCGACCTCGAGCAGCTCGAGGCCCTGGCCAAGGAGCACCGGCCCAAGCTGATCGTGGCCGGCGCCACGGCCTACCCCCGCCTGATCGACCCCGAGCCCATCGCCCGCATCGCCGACGACGTGGGCGCGTTGTTCCTCTTCGACGCCGCCCACGTGGCTGGCCTGATCGCGGGCGGGGTGCACCCCAACCCGGTCGGCGTCGCCGACGTGGTCACCTTCACGACCCACAAAACATTGCGGGGGCCGCGCGGCGGCGGCATCGTCTGCCGGGCGGACCTGGCCAAGGCCATCGACAAGGCGGTCTTCCCGGGCCTCCAAGGCGGTCCCCTCGAGCATGTCATCGCGGCCAAAGCGGTGGCATTCGGCGAAGCCCTGCAGCCGTCGTTCCGCGACTACGCGGCCCAGATCGTGGCCAATGCCGCCGCCCTCGCGGAAGCGATGACTACCGAAGGTTTCCGGATGGTTTCGGGCGGCACCGACAACCACCTGATCCTTGTCGACCTGCAGACCTTTGACCCCGACCTCACCGGCAAGGTCGCGCAGGAGGCGCTCGACCAGGCGGGCATCACCTGCAACAAGAACACCATTCCCAACGATCCCCGCTCCCCGTTCGTCACCAGTGGCCTGCGGCTCGGCACGCCGGCCGTGACCACCGCGGGGATGGGGGAGGCCGAGATGGCCGAGATCGCCGCCTTCATCGGCCGGGTGCTGCGGTCACCCAACGACTCCTCTGAGCAAGCTGCGGTCCGCGAAGAGGTGGCGACGCTGTGCGGGAAATTCTCGCCGGAGTTCTAGAGGCGGCGTCGTCGTCGGAATGAGACCATTCGCGCCCCATGAGGCCTTAACCTCCGGGGCGAATGCCGCTGCGAGCCGGGGGGCCGGTCCATCTCTGATTACGGGGGCTACGGCATCGTTCTCGCCGTCGCGGCCACGGCAACCTACGGCCTCACCTTTGTCGCCCGCCGCCTGGCGACGCGATTTTCCTTCCTGGTCATGCCCGACGAGCGCCGGGTGCACACCCGGCCGACCGCCACGACCGGGGGCGCCGCCATGTTCGTGGCGTTCCTCGCCGCCATGGTCGTTGCGTCGCGGCTGAAGCAGTTCGGCCCGGTGTTCCGGGCCAACTCCGAACCGCTCGGCGTGGTCCTGGCGGCGGCGGTAATGGTGGCCATCGGCCTGGCCGACGACCTCCGGGAGGTCAGCCCCCCGGGAAAGGTGGCGGCTCAGGTCCTGGCAGGAACGATCCTGTATTTCGCGGGGATTGCCATGCTGTTCTTCCGGGTCCCGATCCTCGGCACGACCCTTGTCCTGTCGCCCGACATCGCCCCCCTGATGACGGTGGTGTGGGTGGTCGGCATGGCCAATGCGGTCAACCTCATCGACGGCCTCGACGGCCTGGCCGCAGGCATCGTGGCGATCGCCTCGGGAACCTTCTTCGTCTACTCCCACCAGTTGCTCAAGGCGGGCAGCATCAGTGCCGACAACTCCGGGCTGCTCATCGCGGTGGTGTGCATGGGCCTGTGCCTCGGTTTCCTGCCGCACAACTTCCACCCCGCCCGGATCTTCATGGGCGACGCCGGCTCCATGTTGCTCGGCCTGCTGATGGCGGCGTCGACCCTGTCGGTCGTGGGCCAGACCGACAACGCCTTCAGCGGGCGGACGTATTTCACCTTCGCGCCCATCTTCATCCCGTTCTTCATCCTCGGGATCCCGATGCTCGACACCACGTTCGCCATCATCCGCCGGGCCGGCCGGCGCGGCAATCCCACCAAACCGGACAAGGACCATCTGCACCACCGACTCATGCGCCTCGGCCACGGCCAGCGGCGTTCGGTGATGATCCTGTGGCTGTGGACCGCGCTGCTGTCGGCCCTGGTCCTCTACCCGACGTTCTCCAACAACCAGGGCAACGCCGTGATCCCCTTCGGAGTCCTCACCCTCGGCGTCGCCCTCTACACGCTCTTCCGGCCGTCGGGCCGGCGCACCGGCGCCGCCGCCGACGCGCCTTCCGAGGTGGACACGGCCGGATCCGGGGAGTCTCGCGAGGCGGTCGCGGGTGTGGCTTCGACGGTGGGCGAGGCGTCGGGCAACGGAACTGGACTGGTCGGCGCGGCGATGCGCCAGGACAATGTGGGCCGCTCGTAAGCCGCTGGTAATGCCCCGGATTTGCGGTGACGACTCCGGTTCCATACATTCGCCATCGGTTGCCTGAGGTCCTGTTGGACTGAGCGCCCACCAAAATTCCCATGACTACTCCCGACAACCGCGACCTGTACCGAGGAATGGACGACGGCTACACCCACGCCATGGAACTGGCGCTGACTCCTTTCGTGGCCGGCGGAATCGGATACGCGCTGGATCGGATCATCGCGACGGTGCCGGTGTTCACCATTGTCTTCATGCTGATCGCGGTCGTGGCGACGGTGATCAAGATGTTCTACGCCTACGACATCAAAATGAAGGCCCACGACGCCGAGTCGCCCTGGGGCCGGGCCGCGGCCACCAAGGCCAACCAGGGCCAGCGATCGACATGACACAGACAAATTTTCTGCTGACTCGCCTCGACGGCCCTGCCGTGGAGCAGGAAGTGGCCCGCGACATGATCCGCCGGGCCCTCCCCGTCGCCCCGGTCCTGATGCTGGTGGCGGGCCTCATCTGGGGCGTCGACGGGGCGTTGTCGAGTGGCTACGCCATCGTCATCGTGCTCGCCAACTTCGCCCTCTCGGCCGCCATCTTGACCGTGACCGCCCGTATCTCGCTGGCGGTGATGATGGCCGCAGTCCTCGGCGGCTACCTGGCCCGACTGGCCCTCGTCACCGTCGCCGTGCTGGCTGTGATCCACCAATCCTGGGTAGTCGTCGTTCCTCTGGCCCTCACCCTCATGATCACCCACCTGGGCCTGCTGTTCTGGGAAACCCGGTATGTCTCGGCCACCTTGGCCTACCCCGCCCTCAAGCCCCGGCCGAGCGGCAGGCGCTCGGGCAGAAAGGTCGCTGAACCGTCGTGACCCTTGTCGCCGCGCTCAAGTTTCCCCCCATCGGCGAACTGGTCAAGTGGCCGTCATTCCTGCCCGCGGGATTCAACAAGGTGGCGCTGATCTGCTTCTCGGCCACCTTCTTCACCCTCTTGCTGTTCTTCCTCGCCGGCCGTAGCAAGTCCCTGGTGCCGACCGGCGCCGCGAACCTGGTCGAGTCGGTCGTGGAGTTCGTCACCGACGGGATCATCCTGCAGACCATGGGCCCCGATGGAATGAAGTACCTCTGGTACCTGACCACGCTGTTCTTCTTCATCTTCTTCTGCAACATCACCGAGATCATCCCGATCATCCAGTTCCCGGCCAGCGCCCGCATGGCGATCCCGCTGCTGCTGGCGGTCATCACCTGGGTGATGTACATCGTCGTCGGGTTCAAGAAGCACGGGTTCTCGTACTTCTCCAAGAGCGTCAAGCCGCCGGGGGTGCCGTTCGCCCTGCTGTTCCTGATCATCCCCATCGAGTTCCTGTCGACGTTCATCGTGCGACCGTTCTCGCTGGCGGTGCGGCTGTTCGCCAACATGCTGGCCGGCCACCTGCTGCTCGTCACCTTCGCGGTGCTGACCGGCGCGCTACTCGGCTCGAGCATCGTGTTCATGAAACCGGTGGCCATCCTGCCGCTGGCCATGGACATCGCCATCACCGGCTTCGAAGCCTTCGTCGCCATCCTTCAGGCCTTCATCTTCACCATCCTGACTGCCGTGTACCTCGGCAGCTCCATCCACATAGAGCACTAGGAGAACAGCCGTGATTCAACTGCTGGCCCAGGCAGCATCCCAAGCCGTTCCGACCGGCGAGATCCTGAAGGGTCTCGGTGCCGTCGGGGCTGGTATTGGCTATGGCGCCGCGGCCATCGGCCCCGGCATCGGTATCGGCATCGTGGTCGGCAACGCCATCACCGCCATGGCCCGCCAGCCCGAGTCGGCGGGCGTGGCCCGCACGACCATGTTCCTCGGTATTGCCTTCACCGAAGCCCTGGCCCTCATCGGCTTCGTCGTCTTCATCCTTCTCAAGTACACCTAAGGGAGCGAAGATGTCGCTTGCCAGCGCCACGTTGGCCACCGGATCACACCTCTACGCCTTGGTCGCGCAAACGACGACCACCGTGGCGCCGGCCCAGCAGGCACCGAACCCCATCCTGCCGTCGACCACCGAGCTCCTCTGGGGCACCGTTGCCTTCGCCGTCCTGTGCGGGCTCATGTACAAGTTCGCCTTCCCCTTGGTGGTACAGGCGATGCAGGCCCGCACGGACAAGATCCGCAGCAACCTGGATGAGGCCGAGCACGTCCGCCAGGAGGCGACGGGGATCCTCGAGGAGTACCAGCGCCAGCTGGCCGACGCCCGAAACGAGGCGAACCGGATCATCGAGGAGGCGCGCCAGGCCGCCGACCAGTTGCGCCAGGACATGGTGCGGCGGGCCGACGAAGAGGTCGCCGAGCTGCGGCGCCGCAACATCGAAGATCTCAACGCGGCCCAGGATCGGGTGATGAGTCAGCTGCGCCTCCAGGTGCGCGACCTGGCCATCGAACTGGCCGAGAAGGTCGTGGGCGCCAATCTCGACCGGACCCGCAACCTGGCCCTCGTCGACCAGCTGATCGCCGAGTTGGAAGCCAAGCCCGCCGGGGGCGCATGACGTGTCCGATCTGACCGACGCCTACGCCGAGGCGCTGTTCGAGGTGGCCAAGGCCGAGGGCAGCCTGGCGCGGGTGGAAGACGAACTGTTCCGCTTCGCCCGGACACTCGACGCCAGCGACGAACTGCGGATGGCGCTCACCGACAAGACCATCCCCGTAGAGCGGCGCCAGAAAGTGGTCGAGGAGTTGCTCGGCGGCAAGGCTTCTCCCATCACGGTGTCGCTGGTGGAGTTCGTGATCAGCACGGGCCGCAGCCGCAACCTGCCCGAGATCGTCGACAAGCTGGTCGCGCGGGCGGCCGAGGAGCGGCGAGAAGCCGTGGCCGAGATCCACACCGCCTTCCCCCTCGACGAAGACCACCGCAAACGGCTGGCCGATGCGCTCGGCAAGGCCACGGGCAAGCGGGTCTCGATAAAAGAAGTGGTCGACCCGGCCGTCCTCGGCGGGGTGGTGGCGATCATCGGCGACACCGTGATCGACAGCAGCATCCGCCATCGCCTCGAACAACTTCGCGAATCGCTGCAAGCATGAACACCGAACGCAGGAGAATCCCGGTATGACCGACCTCACCATCAACCCCGATGACATCGCGTCGGCCCTCCGCAAGGCTTTCGAGGGTTTCACGCCCACTGTCGAAGCCCAGCAGGTCGGCCGGATCATCGAGGTTGGCGACGGGATCGCCCGCGTGTCGGGGCTGCCCCAGGCGTCGGTGAACGAGCTCCTCGAGTTCCACGGCGGCGTCCTCGGGCTGGCCCTCAACCTCGACGAGGACAACATCGGCGCCGTCATCCTGGGCGACGCGTCCCATATCGAGGAAGGCCAACCGGTCAGCGCCACCGGGCGCATCCTCTCCATCCCTGTCGGTGACGGCTTGCTCGGCCGGGTGGTCGACCCGCTCGGCCAGCCCCTCGATGGCAAGGGACCCATCCCCCAGACCACCATTCGCCGCATCGAGATCCAGGCGCCGGGCATCGTCGACCGCCAGCCTGTCAAGCAGCCGATGCAGACCGGTATCAAGGTCATCGACGCCATGACCCCGATCGGCCGGGGCCAGCGGGAGCTGATCATCGGCGACCGCAAGACGGGCAAGACGTCGGTGGCCGTCGACACCATCATCAATCAGCGGGGCCTCGGCGTGAAGTGCATCTACGTCGGGATCGGCCAGAAGGCCTCCACCATCGCCGAGGTCGTGCGCGTCCTCGAGGACCAGGGGGCGCTGGAGTTCACCATCGTCGTGGCCGCGCCGGCCTCGGAGCCGAGCCCGTTCAAGTACCTGGCGCCCTATTCCGGCTGCGCCATGGGCCAGCACTGGATGGAACAGGGCGACAGCGCCCTCATTGTGTACGACGACCTGTCCAAGCAGGCCGAGGCGTACCGCCAGATGTCGCTGCTGCTGCGCCGCCCTCCCGGCCGCGAGGCCTACCCCGGGGACGTCTTCTACCTCCACAGCCGGCTTCTCGAACGCTCGGCCAAGCTCTCCGACCCGCTCGGCGCCGGCAGCCTGACCGCCCTGCCGATCGTAGAGACCAAGGCAGGCGACATCTCCGCCTACATCCCCACGAACGTGATCTCGATCACCGACGGCCAGATCTTCCTCGACCTCGACCTGTTCAACTCCGGCGTCCGCCCGGCCATGAACGTCGGCACGTCGGTCTCGCGCGTCGGTGGCGCCGCCCAGATCAAGGCCATGAAGGCCGTCGCCGGTGGGCTCAAGCTCGACTTGGCCAACTTCCGGGAGCTGGAGGCCTTCGCCAGCTTCGGTTCCGAGCTCGACAAGTCGTCCCAGGCCCTGATCGACCGGGGGCGGCGCCTCGTCGAGCTGCTCAAGCAGCCCAACGGCAAGCCGCTGCCCGTCGAGCTGCAGGTGGTCTCGCTGTTCGCCGGGGTCCGCGGCTTCCTCGACGACCTCGATATCAATGACGTCCGCCGTTTCGAGACCGAGCTGCTCGACGAGGTCCAGGGCCGTTTCAGCAGCCTGCTGGCCGACATCCGCGGCGGCGGCGCGCTGCCCGAGGACGAGCTCAGCAAGGCCGTCGGCTCCTTCAAGGACCGTTTCACCGCCAGCAAGAAGGCGGCGGCTCCCGGTGGATCCAAGACCGGCTCTGAGACCGAAGGCTGACTGACGCATGGCAGGTGGGGTAGAGCGGGCCCTTCGCCGCCGGATCAAGAGCATCCAGTCGACGAAGAAGATCACCCGCGCCATGGAGCTCATCGCGGCCAGCCGGATCGTCCGCGCCCAGCAGCGTGTCCTGGCGGCCCGCCCCTACATCGAACAGCTCACCGCGGTGATCGCCAACCTGGCCCGCGCCGGCGCCGGGCTCAGCCACCCCCTGCTGGAAACCCGCGAGGCGGTGTCCACGGTGGGCTTCGTCGTGATCACCGCCGATCGCGGCCTGTGCGGCGGCTACAACGCCAACATGCAGCGCGCCACCGAGCGGGCCATCGCCCGGGAGCAGGCCGCGGGCCGCGACTACCGGCTCGTCGCCGTGGGCCGAAAGGGCAACAACTTCTTCCGCTACCGCCGCTACCGCATCGACGGCTCCTTCTCGGGCTTCAGCGAGATGCCCACCTACGAAGATGCCCGCGCCATCGCGGCACGGGTCATGGAGCTGTACTCCTCGGGCGAGATCGACCAGGTGCAGCTGGTCTACACCCGGTTCCTGTCGCTCGGGAGCCAGCGCGCCACCGAGCGCCAGTTCATCCCCCTCGATCCAGACGCCATCGTCGAGACGGCGGAGAAGAAAGAGGGCGGGACCACCGACGCTTACGAGTTCGAGCCCTCGCCCGACGAGATCCTGGCCGAGCTGCTTCCCCGCTACGTCGAGGCCCGGCTGTTCGGGGCCCTGCTGGAGGCGGCGGCGTCGGAGCAGGTGGCCCGGCAGCGGGCCATGAAGGCGGCGACCGACAACGCCAACGAACTGATCAAGAATCTGAACCGCATCGCCAACCGGGCCCGCCAGGAGACCATCACCACCGAGATCATGGAGATCGTCGGAGGTGCCGAGGGCATGTCCCAGGCCGCGGCCAAGTCGCACGAATAGCAGCCGCGTCGCACCAGTAGCAGCCGACCTAGAAGTGGAGCAACCAACGTGAGCACCGTCACCGAATCCCCGAAGGAGTCCCCGAAAGAGGCCCTGAAAGAAGGCCGCATCGTGGCCATCATCGGGCCCGTCGTCGACGTCGAGTTCCCGCCCTCGTCGCTGCCCGAGATCAACTGGGCCATCGAGTTCGAGACCGAGGTGGCCGGCACCACGACGACGATCACCGCCGAGGTGGCCCAACACATCGGAGAGTCACGGGTCCGGGCCATCGCCATGAAGCCGACCGACGGGTTGAAGCGGGGCCAGGCCGTCCGCAACCTGGGCCACGGCATTTCGGTGCCCGTCGGCACCGCCACTCTCGGTCACGTGTTCAACGTGCTGGGAGAGCCCCTCGACACTCGCGGCGAGCCGATCGAGGGCCTCGACGAGCGCTGGGAGATCCACCGCCCCGCCCCGCCGTTCGACGAAGTCGAGCCTCAGCGCAAGATGTTCGAGACCGGACTCAAGGTGGTCGACCTGCTCGAGCCCTACGTGCAGGGCGGCAAGATCGGCCTGTTCGGCGGCGCCGGGGTGGGCAAGACCGTCCTCATCCTCGAGATGATCACCCGGGTGGCCAAGGAGCACGGTGGGGTCTCGGTGTTCGCCGGCGTGGGCGAGCGCACCCGGGAGGGCAACGACCTCTGGCTCGAGATGCAGGAGTCGGGCGTCATCAAGAACACCGCCCTGGTGTACGGCCAGATGGACGAGCCGCCCGGCGTGCGCCTGCGCGTCGGCCTTTCCGCGCTCACCATGGCCGAGTACTTCCGCGACGTCATGAACCAGGACGTCCTACTTTTCGTGGACAACATCTTCCGCTTCGTGCAGGCGGGCTCCGAGGTCTCCACCCTCCTCGGCCGGATGCCGTCGGCGGTGGGCTACCAGCCCACCCTGGCCGATGAGATGGGCGAGCTCCAGGAGCGCATCACCTCGACCAAGGGCCACTCGATCACCTCGGTCCAGGCGGTGTACGTGCCCGCCGACGACTACACCGACCCGGCGCCTTTCACGACCTTCACCCACCTCGACGCCACCACCAACCTGTCTCGCGACGTGTTCGCCAAGGGGATCTTCCCCGCCGTCGACCCCCTGGCATCGACGAGCACCGTGCTCCAGCCCGACGTGGTGGGCGAGCGGCACTACGAGGTGGCCCGCCGGGTCGTCCAGATCCTCCAGCGCTACCGGGAGCTGCAGGACATCATCGCCATCCTCGGCATCGACGAGTTGTCGGAGGACGACAAGGTCCTCGTGGGCCGGGCCCGCAAGATCGAGAAGTTCCTCGGCCAGCCGATGTACGTGGCCGAGACGTTCACCGGCATGCCGGGCACCACGGTGCCCATCGCCGACACGGTGGACGCCTTCGAGAAGCTGGCCAACGGTGACTACGACGACATCCCCGAGCAGGCGTTCGTGGCCGCCGGCGGCATCGCCGACGTGCTCGCCAAGGCCGAGAAGCTCTAGCTCCCATGACCCTTGACGTCGCCCTGGTGTCCCCGGAGCGGATCCTTTACACCGGTGAGGCCGACATGGTCGTGTGCCGCACCCCCGAAGGCGAGATCGCCTTCCTGACCGGCCACGCCCCGTTCGTGGGCGTGCTCGAGGTGGCTCCGGTCCGGGTGATCCTGAGCGATGGCACCGAGGTCAAGGCGGCGGTCCACGGCGGCTTCGTCGAGGTCCGGGACAACCGGGTCAGCGTCTTGTCCGATGTGGCCGAGTTGCCGGTGCAGATCGACCGGCAGCGAGCCGAGAAGGCGCTGGCGGAAGCCGAGCGGATTTGCGCGGAGACCCAGGGCATCGAATGTGAACAGGCCATCCGCCGGGCCAAGCTCCGCCTCGAGGTCGCCGGCGCCCAGTAGCGCCCGCTACCGGGCGCACGGCTCCGACGGCGGAAGTCGAACCTTGAACGCTTGAGGCCTGCCGAGCAGCCCGTTGCGTTCAATGTTCGGCGTAAGCCTCGCTCCTGGCAGGCTGTAAGGGTGCCCAGGCTGCGCCTCGGGGTGGCGCTCCTGCTGCCCGCTCCCGTTGCCCACGAGGTGGACGGGCTGCGCCGGGCGCTCGGCGATGCCAACCGAACCCGGGTGGCGCCCCACATCACCCTCGTCCCGCCCGTCAACGTGCGCCAGGAGCACCTCGGCACCGCCCTGGCCGTTCTGAGGGCGGCGGCGGCCGCCGCGCCCCGCGAGCTCACCGTCACCCTCGGGCCGCCGGCGAGCTTCCTGCCCGCCAACGCCGTGTTCTACCTCCCCGTCGCCGGGAACCTGCCGGCGCTCGTGAAGCTGCGCGAGAGAGTGTGGGCGCCGCCGCTCACCCGCACCCTGACCTGGCCGTTCGTGGCCCATGTGACCCTGGCCGACGAGGCGCCGGCCGAGCGGATCGCGGCCGCCGTTGCCGCCATGGCGGACTACCAGGTGACGGCCACCTTCGACCGGGTCCACCTCCTCGTCGAGCGCCGGCCCGAGGGCGGCGCAGGCCCGCAGTGGGTGCCGCTGGCCGACGTGGGATTCGGGCCGCCCGCGATCGTCGCTCGGGGCGGGCCGCTGGCCGTCGAGCTCACCCGCAGCTGCCTCATCGACCCCGAGGCCCAGGCGCTGCTGGCCGGGACCGCGGCGGGCGCCCTGGCGGCGGGCGCCCTGGCTGCGGGCGCCCTGGCGGCGGGGTCCCTGGCCTCGGGCGCCCCGGCGGGGTCCCTGGCTGCGGGGTCCCTGGCCTCGGGCGCCCCGGCGGGGTCCCTGGCTGCGGGCGCCCTGGCGGCGGACGCCCTGGCTGCGGGGTCCCTCCTGGCGGACGACTCTCAGGGCATCGTGGTCACCGCCCGGCGGGAGGGCGGGGTGGTCGGTGTCGGCCGGGCCTGGCTCGCCGCGGGCGGGTGCCAGGCGGCGGTCGTGGTTGCCCGCGTACACCGCAACCAGGGGATCGGCCGCCATATCGCGGCGGCCCTCGAGGCGGCCGCGGCCGATGCCGGCTGGACCTGCCATTTTCCCCGGACCTTGACCGAGGATCCGGCGGGCTAGTCGAAACGGATGGCGGAGTAGACGCTCAGCTTCTTCAACCGGTGATGGGCGTCGATGCGCCGGACGGTGCCCGACTTGGAACGCATCACCAGTGACTGGGTGGTCGCCCCGTTGGCGTCATAGTGGACGCCGCGCAGGAGCTCGCCGTCGGTGATCCCCGTCGCTGCAAAGAAGCAGTTGTCGCCCTTCACCAGGTCGTCGGCTGTCAGGACCGCGTCGAGGTCGTAGCCGGCGTCGAGCGCCGCTCGGCGCTCATCATCGTTCCGGGGCCACAGCTTGCCCTGGAGACCGGCGCCCATGCACTTGAGGGCAGCCGCGGTGATGACGCCCTCGGGCGTGCCGCCGATGCCGAGGAGGAGGTCGGCGCCCGATTCCGGCCAGGCGGTCGAGATGGCGCCGGCGACGTCGCCGTCTTGGATCAGGCGGATCCGAGCTCCGGTGGCCCGAACCTCGGCGATCAGCTTCTCGTGGCGGGGCCGGTCGAGGATGACCACGGTGATGTCCTGGACCGACTCTCCCTTGGCCTTCGCCACGGCCTCGATGTTGGCGGCGGTCGAGGCGTTGATGTCGATGACGTCAGCCGATTCCGGTCCGGCCGCGATCTTCTCCATGTAGACGCACGGACCAGGGTCGAACATTGTCCCGCGGTCGCTGACCGCGATGACCGCGAGGGCGTTGCCCCGGCCAAGGGCGGTGAGGGTGGTGCCGTCGATGGGATCGACGGCGATATCGGTCGCCGGTGGCGTCCCGTCGCCGATCCGCTCGCCGTTGTACAGCATCGGGGCCTCGTCCTTCTCGCCCTCGCCGATGACGACGATCCCGTCCATCGGGACGCTGTGCAAAATGACCCGCATGGCGTCGACCGCCGCGCCATCGGCGCCTTCTTTGTCCCCACGTCCCATCCACCGGGCGGCGGCCAGCGCGGCGGCCTCGGTCACCCGGACCAATTCCATCGCGAGGTTGCGGTCAGGAGCTTGGGCCGTTGATCCATCGTTCATAGGTCCGGAATGTACAAGAAGCATTCGCTGGTGAAGTGCTACCGGCGGAGTTAATGGGTAGTTTGCTGTCGTGCCGAGCACTGTCGAGATCCCGTTGGCCTCGACGGCACCCGAGGAGACCCCGCTCCCGCCCGTCGAGATCACCCGCTTCACTTGGCGGGAACGGGCCGACGACCTGCTCCGCCACGCCCTTCCCGTGGCGACCGGCGTGGTCGCGATCGGGATCGTCCTGCGCTTCATCGCCCCCTCGCAGCTGTGGCTCGACGAAGCGCTGACCGTCAACATCGCCAAGTTGCCGCTCGGGCAAATTCCCGGCGCACTGCGCCACGACGGTGCCCCGCCCCTCTATTACGCCCTGCTGCACTTCTGGATGCTGGCCTTCGGTGAGGGCAACTTCGCGGTGCGGTCCCTGTCGGGGCTGGCATCAGTGGCGGCGCTCCCGCTGGCCTGGATGGCGGGCAAGCGCCTCGGCGGCCGCCGCCTGGCCTGGGCCTCGCTCCTGCTCATGGCGAGCTCCCCCTTCGCGATCAACTACGCGACCGCGGCCCGCATGTACTCGTTCATGATCCTGTGGTCGCTGCTCGGCTTCCTGGCCCTGACCCGGGCCCTGGAGCGTCCGACGCCGCAGCGCCTGGCGTGCGTCGGGGCCCTCACCGCAGTAATCCTGTACACGCATTACTGGGGCATCTACCTGGTCGGCGTCACCGGGCTGTGGCTCCTGATGCGCTCCCGCTGGTCCCGGAACCGGCGGAGGGTACCCGTGCCCGAGCTGGCCGATGTCGCGGCGAGGCCTGCCCTCGACGACGCGACGGCCGCCCAGGAACGCGTCACGCATCGCCCGCTCGACCCGGCCGCAGCGCTCCGCCAGGCCAGCTGGTCGTGCTTCGTGGCCATGGCCCTTGGCGCCCTGGCATTCTTGCCGTGGCTTCCGTCATTCGCCTTCCAGATGCTCCACACCGGCACGCCGTGGTCCAACGCGGCCGGCCTCGGCGACATCTTGGGTGTCCTCGCCCAGTACTCCGGCGGCGGTCCCTGGGGGGCGGCCCTCAGCCTGTCGCTGTTCACCCTGGTCCTGCTCGGGGTCTTCGGTGAGTCCTCCCACGGCCGCCATGTGCTGATCAACCTCAACGCCCGCCGCCAGGCCCGCCCACTGGCCTTTGTCTTCATGGGCACGCTGATGGTGGCGGTCCTGTTCGGGGCCATTGCGCAAGCGGCGTTCGTCGGCCGGTACACCGCGGTCGTCTTCCCGCTGTTCGTCCTGCTCGCCGCTCTCGGGGCGACCGTTCTGCCCGACCGGCGAGTGATGGCCGCCGTGCTGGCCTGGACGACGTGCGCGGGCCTCATCGTCGGGGTCGGGGGCAACCTCTCGCAGCGCACCGAAGCCGGCCGTATCGCCAGCGTGATCAACAAAGAGGCCACCGCCAACGACCTGGTGCTCTACTGCCCCGACCAGTTGGCCCCCGCCGTTTCCCGGCTGGTGACCGCCAACGTGGTGCAGTACACCTTCCCGCGGGCCGACCCACCGCAACGGATCAACTGGGTCGACTACCGCAAGGCGATCCACAACACCAACGTGGAGCAGTTCGCCGAGCAGATGCTCGCCGCCGCTGCCGGCCACGACATCTGGTTCATCCAGAATCCCAGCTACCCCGGTACTGAGCACAAGTGCAGCCAGCTGATGGATTGGCTGACCACCAAGCGCAACAGCCAAGTGTGGGTGGCGCCCAACCCGGGCAACTATTACGAGTACGCGTCACTCGTGCGATTCCCCGAGTGACCTCCGGAGGGGACTTGAACAAGAGCAACCCGGCGCCGGCCGACGAGGTCGTCATCGTGGGGGCCGGGCCGGCGGGCCTGACCGCCGCGTACCAACTGGCCAAGGCGGGCAAGACGGCGACGGTCCTCGAGGGCGACACGGTCGTCGGTGGGATCAGCCGCAGCGTCGAGCGCGACGGCTGGCGCTTCGACATCGGCGGCCACCGCTTCTTCACCAAGGTGAAGGTGGTCGAGGACCTGTGGCACGAGATCCTCCCCGACGAGGACTTCCTGCTGCGGCCGCGCATGAGCCGGATCTACTACAAGGGCAAGTACTACGACTATCCCCTGAAGGCCAAGAACGCGCTCACCAACCTCGGCCCCGTCGAGGCGGTGTTGTGCGTGTTGTCCTACGTCTGGGCCCGTATCAGGCCGCCGAAGGACCAGACCAACCTCGAAGGATGGGTCGCGGCTCGCTTCGGCTACCGCCTCTACCGCATCTTCTTCAAGACCTATACGGAGAAGGTGTGGGGGGTACCCGCCTCCAGCCTGCCTTCGGATTGGGCCGCCCAGCGGATCAAGAACCTGTCGCTGGCCAAAGCGGTCTGGAACGCCCTGCTGCCCAAGCGCAACCAGAAGGACATCGCCTCGCTGATCGAGGAGTTCCAGTACCCGAAGTACGGGCCCGGGATGATGTGGGAGCGGTGCCGGGACAAGGTCGAGGCGGCGGGGACCAAGGTCCTGATGAGCACCAAAGCCAGCCGAATACGCCACACCGGCGGCGTCGCCGTCTCGGTCGTGGCTGAGTCGGCCGACGGGTCGGAGACGGAATATCCCTGCAGCGCGGTGATCTCCTCGATGCCGATCACGCAGCTCCTCAGGTCCATGGACCCGCCGGTGCCCGCCGAGGTGAAAAAGGCGGCCGACGACCTCCACTACCGCGATTTCCTGACCGTCGCCCTGGTCGTTCCCGAGGCCGTCGGCTTTCCCGACAACTGGATCTACGTCCATTCCCCCGACGTCAAACTCGGGCGCATCCAGAACTTCGGGTCCTGGTCGCCGTACCTGGTCAAGGAAGGCCGGACGTGCCTCGGCCTCGAGTACTTCGTCTTCGAGGGCGACGAGTGGTGGACAATGACCGATGAGGCCCTCATCGAACTGGGAAAAAGGGAGTTGGCCGTCCTGGGCTTGATCGACCCCGCCCAAGTGGAGGTCGGTTACGTGGTGCGTATGCCGAAGGCGTACCCCTACTACGACGCCGAGTACAAGGACAACGTGGAAGTGCTGAAGAAATGGTTGGCCGCCAATGCCGCCAACGTGCATCCGGTGGGCCGCAACGGCATGCACAAGTACAACAACCAGGACCACTCGATGTACACCGCCATGTTGACCGTCGAGAACCTCCTTGGCGCCCACCACGACGTGTGGAACGTCAACGTGGAGGAGGATTACCACGAAGAAGGCCGTCCCGCGGCCGGGGCGGGGACCGGGCGGGACGCGCCGATATTGCCGAAGCGAGGGCCGTAACGACCTCGGTCACCGCCGCCATGTGCGGCCGAGGACGTGTCCTCGCCGAACCGCGGCTGTCACCCGACGGCCAGACGGTAGCGTTCGTCGCGACCTCGGGCGGGGCGGCCGCGATCATGGTCGTGCCTGCCAGCGGGGGAGCCGAGGTCGTCATCACCAGCGATCCGCGCCCGCCGCCGACGGCCGCCTACGGCGGCGGCACCTTCGACTGGACGCCCTCATCGGACGCCGTCGTCTATGTCGGCGCCGACCGCCTCCTCTACCACCAGCCGGTCGCCGGAGGCCCGCCTCGCCAGGTGGTTGCCGACGGCCCTGTGGCGGCGCCCGCCGTCTCGCCCGACGGCACCCAGGTGGCGTACATCCGCGACGGCCGCCACGTGGCGGTGGCGTCGCTGGTCGACGGCGGGTCATGGCCTGTGCGCCTTTCGGGCGCGGAAACGGACTTCGCCCTCGATCCCGCCTGGGCGCCCGACGGCCGCCTCGTCGCCTGGCAGGAATGGGATGTGCCGGCCATGGCGTGGGATGACAGCCGCATCCTGGTGGCGCCCGCTGACGCGACGAGCCCGGGGGTGGCCGTGCCCGTCTTTGCTGCCGCCCGCTCAGGCGGTCCCGTCGGCAGTCGCGCCGCGGCTGTGACCGCGGCATCGACCGGGGAATCGGCGGCAGTGGGCCAGCCCCGCTTCTCGCCCGACGGCCGCACGCTCGGATTCCTCTGCGATGCCGGCGGCTGGCTCAACCTGTGGCAGGCCGCCCTGCCGGGCGCCGATGCCAGGCCACTCGTGGCCGAGTCGTTCGAGCACGGCGGCCCGACGTGGGGCCCCGGCCAGCGAAGCTATGCCTGGTCGCCCGATGGAGGGCAGATCGCGTTCTCGCGAAATGAGGGGGGATTCGGCCGCCTGTGCCTTTTCGACGTGGCGACGGGCACCATCGCAGAGTTGGACCGGGGGGTATGGAGCGCGCTGTCGTGGGCCGGCGATCGCGTCGCCGGCCTGCGCAGCGGCGCTCGGACCCCCGACCAGATCGTCGTCGTGGATCCACGCGTGGGGTCGGCGTCGCGCCAGACCTTGGCGCGGGGCCCGGTGGCGGGGTTCGAAGGCGCCGGCCTGGTCGAGCCCGCCCTCGTCAGCTGGGAGGCCGAGGATGTCGCGGGTCTCGGCACCACGGTCCACGGGCGCCTGTACCGTCCGCCCACTGGTGCCCCCGCCGGGGGACCGCTGCTGGTGTGGATCCACGGCGGCCCGACCGGCCAGACCCAGGTGGTTTTCAACGCCCGCATGGCGTATTTCGGGGCCCGGGGCTGTTCGATCCTCCTGGTCGACCACCGGGGATCGACTGGATGGGGCCGGGAGTATGCCCAGGCTCTGCGGGGCGAATGGGGCCGCCTCGACGTGGCCGACGCCGCCGCCGGGATGCGCGCCGCGGTGGCGGAGGGCTGGGCCGGTGCCGACCGGATGGTCCCCATAGGCGGTTCCGCCGGGGGCATGGCGGTGCTGCTTCTCCTCGCCACCCACCCGGAGCTCTGCGCCGCCGGGGTTGACCTGTACGGTGTCACTGACCTGTTCGACCTGGACGAAACCACTCACCGGTATGAAGCCCACTACCTCCATTCGATCGTCGGCGAGCTCCCCGCCGCGGCAACCCGGTACCGGGAGCGGTCGCCCATCAACCTGGCGGGCAAGATCACTGCGCCCCTGCTCGTCCTGCAGGGGTCGGCCGACAACGTGGTCCCCCAGCAGCAATCCGATTCGCTGGTGGCGGCGGTGCGCGCCGCGGGAGGCACCGTCGAATACCACGTATACGAGGGCGAAGGCCATGGATGGAGCCGAGCGGCGGTCGTCGAGGACGAACTCGAACGCACGTGGGCCTTCCTCCAGCGCTTCGTCATGAGGAGACGCTGATGGCAACCGGTATCTGGTACTGCCCGACCGACGGTTACGAGGTCCGCGGTCGCGGCGGGCGCTGCCACCGCTGCAAGGAGCTGCTCATCGAGTCACCCCTGGTCGAACTGGCCGAAGGCGAGACCGACGACGAAGTCGGCTACAACCTCGACGAGTGGGAGGACGAGGCGCGCGGCGAGCTGATCGCGGCGCTCATCGACAACGGGTACCGGCACCGCTTCGAGGGTGACGAGCTCGTCGTCGCCTCCGAGGACGAGGACGACGTCGACAACCTCATCGCCCGCCTCGGCACCGAGGGCTTGGGCGACGCCAACGACACCTGGCCCGGCGAGGTGCTCACCAAGCTCTACGACGCCAGTCGTCGCCTCGAGGTCGACCCGACCGACATGATCGCCGACGGCGACCTGGCGGAAGCGGCGGCCGGCGTGTTCGCCATCGACGCCGTCTGGGGGGTCGACCAGGAGACCTGGGCCGCCCTCGGCCGGGTCACTCGCCGCCTCCTCGGGGCGCTCGGCGCCGACGAGGCCCTGGAAGAGGAGATCGCCATCACCTCGGCCCTGTTGTCGCGGATGCTGGCCGACCTGAAGGACCAGGTCCCCGGATTCGGCACGCCGGCGCCGGCAGCCGAAATCGGCTCCGACGACGCCGGGGACTCTGAGGGTGCCGACGGCGAGCGGGATTCCGCCACCGCCGACGGCGTCGAGGTGGCCTCGGGTGCCGAGGACGAAATGGTCTACGAGCTCGACGAGTGGCGGCCCGAGGAACGGGCCCAGATCAGCATCCTGCTGGACAAGGGCAAGATCCCCTATCACTGGGAGGGTAGCGACCTGGTCGTGGGCGCGGCGCACGACGAGGCCGTCGACGGGATCCTTGCCGAGGTCACCCGATCGGGAACGAGCGAGCAGAGCGACGCCGACGACGAGACGCGCTACCTGCTGCTGTCGGACCTGTTCGGCGCCGCCGACCGGTTGTCCGGAGACCCGGACAACGAGCAGAAGCAGGAGGACGTCGTGGTGCTCGCCACCATGATCCAGAGTTGGGCCACCCCGTTCGCGGTGAGCGACGACGAATGGTGGAAGATCCGCCTGAAGGCCTCGGACCTGGCGGAGTCGATCGAGCGCCAGGCGAGCCGGGCAACGGTCGAAGACAGCGCCACCAACCTGCGCGACCTCCTGCGCAAGTTCGTCTGACCGCCCGCTGACCCCAACTTCGTTTAGCGCCGGCCAACGGTCTACCGTCATTCCGTGCTGCTAGCCGAGTTGGAAATCCGCCACTCGCGCGCGATCGCCCCGACCCGGCGGGTGGCGCTCGGCGAGCTGTGGCTGCCGACCGAGCCGGCCCCCGGCTTCGGCGGCATCCTTCTCGCGGGCATCGTGGGCGGCAACGTCAACCGGCTCGAGGACGACGAGCGTGACGAGCTCGACGCGCTGGTGGACGACCTGGAGCGAGGGGTCAGGATCGCGCAGCCCCGGCTGCGCCACCGTTTCCAGACCGATGTCGTGGGCCTCGACCGCAGCCACCACCGTCTCGTCGGCGTCGGCGAGACGATGGCGTTGGAGCTCGACGACCACGGCGCCGTGCTGCCCCAGATCCTGGGGGCGGCCTATGCGGCCAGCAAGCTGTCGTACCGGGTGCGCAGCAGCGTTTTCAAGCTCCTGCGGCGGGCCACCCGCTGGCACGCCGACAACGACGAGCGGCTTATCGCCTACCTCACCGGCGACGAGGCCTCCTACCGCCCGTGGCGCATCGCCGGCCACGACGAGAGCTGGGCCCTCAAGGTGCTCGGTTTCAAGCCCGATGCCGACCCGACGCGCTCGGCGGTGCTGGCCATGTTCCGCCAGCTGGTGTTCCACGCCCACCCCGACCACGGGGGGGCCACCGAACGGGCCGGGCAACGCATCACCGAGCTCACCCAGGCCAAGCGCATCCTCCTGGCCGAGATTTGACCCGGTCGCGCCGGCCTCTCCTGCTGCGAAACGACAGCATTACGTCGTTTCGCAGCACTTTGGGTCGGCGGGCGGAGGTTTGAACCCCGTCGCCCTCCTCCTGGCACCGGGGGCCGGAGCGGACCGCAACCAGACATCCCTGGTCGCCATCGACACCGTGCTCACGGCGGCAGGTGTGGCGGTGGCCCGGATGGACTTCCCGTACCGCAAGGCAGGGCGGCGGGCCCCCGATCGGCCACCGGTCCTGCTGAAGGCGGTGCGGGACGAGGCGGCGGATCTGGCCGCGGCGGCAGGATGCCGGCCCGAGGAGATCGCCCTCGGGGGTCGCTCGATGGGGGGGCGGATCTGCTCGATGGCGGTGGCCGAGGGCCTGCCGGCGGCGGCGCTGGTCCTGATCTCGTACCCGCTGCACCCGCCCGGGCGTCCAGAAAAGCTGCGCACCGAGCACTTCGCACAATTGAACGTTCCGTGCCTGTTCGTGTCCGGCACCCGGGACTCCTTCGCCACGCCGGAGGAGCTGACCGAGGCCACTGCGGCCATCGGGGGACCGGTGACCCACCGCTGGATCGAGGGCAGGGATCACGGGCTGCGTGGAGTCGACGTCACGGTGGCCGCCATCGTGGCGGCGTTCATCACCGACGCTGATCTCCCGGGTTGAGCTCCTCGAGCTCCCGGCGGGCGGTCTCGGGGTACGCCCGGACGATCAGCACCACCAGAAGCACGGGGCCCACCGCCAGCACCGCGAAGGCGGGCGCGAAGGTCCCGAACCGCTGCGAGAGGGCACCGGTGCTGAACAGGCCCACCACCCCGCCGGCGGCATAGGCGGTCGCCACCACCCCCGTCGCCCGGCCGCGCACCGACGTCGGGAACAGTTCCGGCCCGTAGACACCGAGCGCCGGGGCGACGGCGTAACCGAGGAAGCTGTCGACGACGCCCCATCCCCACAGCGGCCAGCCCCGTGAGGCGAACATGGCGAGGGTGGTCACGACGCCCGCGCCGACGCTCACCGCCGCCACCAGGCGCCGGCCCCGGAGGTCGGCGAGGCGCCCGCCGATCAGGACGCCGAGGCCGCCGATGGTGCCGGTGACCAGCGAAAAGGCGGTGATGTGGGCGGCGGTGAAGTGCCGCTCGGTGCGCAGGAACTCGTTGCCGAACTGGCTGGACGGCGTCGCGAACAGGGAGAACAAGAAGCCGCCGGTGCACAGCAGCGCCAGCCGGCGACCCTGGGTCATCGCCGGTGCCGGGGCGGCGCTGACCGAGGGGGACGCCGTTGCGTGGGCGGGGGCGGCGCTGCCTGGGGGGGTCGCCGCCGTTGCGTGGGCGGGGGCCGGTCGAGGCGCAGCCGCCAGGGGGCTGACGGGCGCCTGTGACCGCTCCCAGCGCCGGCTCTCGGGCAGGTGGCGGCGGGCGCTGGCGATGAGCGGCAAGGCAGCCGCGGCGCCCGCGAACAGCCAGCGCCAGCCGCCGACGCCGGTGCCGGCCAGGGGGAGGGCGGCTGTGGCCAGGCCGCCGCCAAGGCCGAGGGTCATGGTGAGCACCGCCAGCGCCCAGGCTCGGGACCCGGCGGGCATCTCCTCGGCCGCCATCACGCCGACGAGGATCAGCATGGCCGCCGTCAGGGCCACCGCCGCGATCTGGGTGACGGCCAGCCACGCCAGCGACGGCGCCAAGGCCCCGAGCATGGTGAGGGTGGCGGCCCCGGCGGCGCAGCCGATGATGAGAGGGCGCCGGCCCCGCCGGTCGGCGACCGCGAGGATCCCGAGGGCGAGGACCACATTGGCCCGCACCACGCCGAGGGCGATGCCCTGATCGGCCCGGGAGGCGCCGAACTCCGACGCCGCGTACGTCATGGTCAGGCTGAGGAGGGCTCCGACGTAGCCGGTGACGACGGCCAGGGCGCACAGGGTGGCGAGGACGTGGGCGGCCCGGCGGTCAAGGCGCTGCGGGGGCGCCCACCATGGCTGCGACCGGCGCGGCAGTACGGGGCGCAGGGCGCCCCGCAACGGCACCACGAACAGGAACGAGAAGTAGGGCAGCCCGAGACGGAAATCGACGGACTGCCGGACGATGCGTTGCTGTTCGTTGCCGGGCACGGGCAGTACCTCCACCACGCGGCGGTAGGCCCGCATCGGGCCCTCCCGCTGCTCGAAGGCACCGTCACCCGCCCTCTCTTCGCCGACCAGGCCGTCGCGGCACTCGAGTACCCGTGCCACGTCCTCGGCGGCGAGCACCGCTTCGGCGGTGACTCTCATGCCCGGGGCAGGACGTACCGGGCGATCAGCACGTAGTGGGCGGCCGCGGCCACGATGGTCAGGCCGTGGAACACCTCGTGATAGCCGAACAGGGCCGGCCAGGGATCGGGCCGCCGCAGGGCGTAGACCACCGCTCCGACGGTGTAGGCGAGCCCGCCGCCGCCCAGCAGGGCCATGCCGGCGCCGCCGAGGGCGGAGGCCAGCTGCGCCACCGCGCCGACCGCGACCCAGCCCACGACCACGTAGGGCAGGGCGATCACCCACTTCGGAGCGTCGAGCCAGAACAGCTCGACGATGACCCCGGCGGCACCGCCCACCCAGACCAGGACCAGGATGATGACCGGCGCGATTCCTGACAGGGCGAGTGGTGCCACCGCGGTATAGGTGCCCGCGATCAGGAAAAAGATCATCGAGTGATCCAGACGTCGCATGATCCGCCGGGCCGGCGGTGTCCAGGTACGGCGGTGCAGCAGGGCGCTGACACCGAACAGCGCGGTCATCGATGCCGCGTAGATCCCGATCGCCACCTTGGGCCCCGTTCCCGGTGCCGCCACAACGAGCGCGGGGCCCGCGACCAGGGAGACGCAGAAGGCGCCGAGGTGGGCGACGCCGCGCCAACGGGGCTTGGTCTTCGCTACGTCGAGAGCAGCCGCAGGCACCACGAGAGTCTGCCAGCGAGGGCCGCGGTTCACGGCTCGCCGGCGTTCAGCGGCAATACTTGGCGACAATGAGCCACATCGTCGTCCGGGCCAACGGGCCGCTCGAGGGAACGGTCCAGGTGGGGGGGGCAAAGAACTCGGCGCTCAAGCTGATGGCCGCCAGCCTGCTGGCGGAAGGGGAGTACCACTTCCGCAACGTCCCGGCCATCACCGACGTGGACATCATGGCGGAGCTGCTGACGTGCATGGGCGTGGCCGTCACCAGGCCGGCGCCCCACGAGGTCATCCTGCGGCGCGGCACCGACGTCGGGACCGAAGCGCCCTACGAGCTGGTCGAGCGGATGCGGGCCTCCATCGTCGTGCTCGGGCCGCTCCTCGGGCGCACCGGGCATGCCCGGGTGGCCATGCCCGGCGGCGACGACTTCGGCTCCCGGCCGATCGACATGCACCTGGCCGGGTTGGAGCAGATGGGGGCGCACTTCCAGGTGCGCCACGGCTACATCGAGGCAACCACCGACCAGCTGCTCGGGGCGCGCATCGTGCTCGAGTTCCCGAGCGTCGGGGCGACGGAGAACCTGCTGCTCGCCGCGGTGCTGGCCAAAGGGACGACGATCATCGAGAACGCGGCGCGCGAGCCCGAGATCGCCGACCTGGCGGCGCTGCTCAACCGCATGGGCGCCATGATCGTCGGCGCCGGCACATCGACCCTTGAGATCGAGGGGGTCGCCGGCCTCGAGCCCGCCGACCACACCGTCATCCCCGACCGCATCGAAGCGGCCACCTACCTGGCGGCGGTGGCGCTGGCGGGCGGCGAGATCACCATCGACGGGGCCCGACCCGACCACATGGACATGTTCATCCAGAAACTGGGCGACATGGGCGTTCGCATCGCCCCGAGCAGCAGCGGGCTGTGGGCGATGGCGCACCGCCGGCTGGGCGCCGTCGACGTTGCGACGTTGCCGTACCCGGGGATCGCAACGGACTACAAGCCGTTGTTCGTGACGATGCTGAGCGTCGCCGACGGCGTGGCCATCGTGACGGAGAACCTGTTCGCGGGGCGGTTCAAGTACGTGTCGGAGCTGATCCGCATGGGCGCCGACATCCGCACCGAAGGCCGCCACGCCGTGGTGCGCGGTGTTCCCCGGTTGTCGGGGGCACCCGTGCGGGCGAGCGACATCCGCGCCGGCGCCGCCTTGGTGGTCGCGGGCTTGGCGGCCGAAGGCGAGACGGTGGTGTCCGATGCCGAGCACATCGATCGGGGCTACGAGGACCTTCCGGGGCGCCTGCGGGCCCTCGGTGCCGATGTGCAGCGATGCGACGAAGCGGTTGCCGGAGCCTGACGTCGGCGACGCGCTCCCTGCGGCGCCCGGCCGGCGCTCGCCCGACGAGCTGGTCGCGGCTTCCCGGGACGGTGACCGATCCGCCACCGCCCGCCTGATCTCGCTGATCGAACGTGGCGGTGACGGGGCCCGCCAGGTGGCCCGGCTCACATTCCCGCACGGCGGCGACGCGTACACCGTGGGTATCACCGGGGCGCCCGGGTCCGGCAAGTCGACCCTTACCGACCGCCTCATCACCGAGCACCGCCGCGGCGGCGACGCCGTCGGGGTGCTGGCGGTCGACCCTTCGTCGCCGTTCAGCGGCGGGGCGTTGCTGGGCGACCGGGTCCGGATGCAGGAGCACACCCTCGACGACGGGGTGTTCATAAGGTCGATGGCGACCAGGGGCCATCTCGGCGGTCTCGCCCTGGCGACGCCGGAGGCCATCCGGGTCCTGGCCGCGGCCGGCGTCGGCCTGGTGCTGGTCGAAACCGTCGGCGTCGGCCAGGTCGAGATCGAAGTGGCGGGGGCGACCGACACCACCGTCGTCGTCGTCAATCCCGGATGGGGTGACGCCATCCAGGCCAACAAGGCGGGCCTTCTCGAGGTCGCCGACATCTTCGTGGTCAACAAGGCGGACCGCCCGGGCGCCGCCGAGACCGCCCGCGATCTCGACCACATGCTCGACCTGGGACCCGGCCGGGAGCCGGGCGACTGGCGACCTCCGATCCTGGCGGCGGTGGCCACCACCGGCTCGGGGGTGGCCGAGGTCTGGGCGGCGATCGGTGACCACCGGCGATTCCTGGAGGAATCGGGCCAGCTGGCCGAACGTCGCAGGCGGCGGCTGGTCATGGAATTGCGCGAAGTCCTGATACGGCGCCTCGAACGCAACATCGACCGGCTGGAGGACGGTCAGGCCTACCTCGCGGTCCGCCAGCAGGTCCTCGACCGCGCCCTTGACCCCTATCGCGCCGCCGACCTCCTCCTCATCCAACTCGCAACCGGGGAGCGTGGGTAGCGTGGGCGCGGTGGCCGGAGCGTTCATCACACTCGACCGGCGACCCGACGCGGTGGCGGTCATCCGCCTCGACCGCCCCAAGGCCAATGCGCTGTCGCTGGCGATGGCGGCCCAACTGGAGGCCGCGGCCGCTGACCTGGTCGCCGATCCCCCCGGGGCGGTCGTCATCTGGGGCGGGGACCGCATCTTTGCCGCCGGCGCCGACGTCACCGAGTTCGGGGGTCCCGACGAGGCTCGGGCCGTCAATGCCCAGATGCGACGGGCCTTCGACACCGTGGCGGCCATACCCCGGACCGTTATCGCGGCCGTCACCGGCTACGCCCTCGGGGGTGGCTGCGAACTGGCCTGCGCCTGTGACCTGCGCATCGTCGCCGACACCGCCCGGATGGGCCAACCTGAGATCCTGCTCGGCATCATTCCCGGGGCGGGAGGAACGCAGCGGTTGGCCCGCCTGGTCGGCGCCGCCCGCGCCAAGGACCTGGTTCTCACGGGCCGCCAGGTCGATGCGAACGAAGCTTTGCGCATCGGCCTCGCCGACCGGGTCGTTCCCGCCGAGCAGGTCTTCGTGCGGGCCGTGGAGCTCGCCGCGCAGTTGGCGGCCGGGGCGGTGGTCGCCCAAGGGCTCGCCAAGCGGGCGATCGACGCCGGCCACGACCGGGCGCTGGCGGACGCGCTGGACATCGAAGGCGAGCTGTTCGTCCAGGTTTTCGAGACCGCCGACGCCCGCAGCGGTGTCGCCTCGTTCCTGGCCGGGGGGCCCGGCAAGGCCCGCTTCGAGGGCCGCTAGGTGCCGACACCCGTCGGTCCCGTCCCCCGGGACCCCAACGACCCCGATTTCTGGGACTGGGGCTCCCCCGACGATCTGGATGACCGGCCCCAGGCCCGCCGCCACCCCGGCAGGGCCGTCATCGCGGCCGTTCTGATCGTCGCCCTCCTGCTTCTGATCGTCGCCAGCCTCCTCTGAGGCCCGATAGGCATCGGCAGCACGCCCGGGGCTTCCAAACACCGCGCCCGAGGTGGTACTACGCCAAGGTGACACACCCCATCTCGACCGGCACCGCCAGATCGGGATGGGACGCCACCACCCGCACCGCAATGCCGTAGCGACCGGCCCGCTCGCAGGTGAAGGTCCCCTGGTAGAGCGCCTTGCCATCGGCCGACGCGGTGCCGACAAGAGCCAGGGGAACGGTCGACGTCTCGGTCAGCTCACCGGTCGGGCCGACCGGCCCGTGCAGGAGCTCGACCGCCACGTCGTCGCTCGACAGCTTCCCGAGGCACACGTCGGCCTCCACCTGGCGCGCCGTCCACAAGTCGGCGACCAGGCTGTTGGGTTCCCACCGCACCGCTTCGACCGCCAGGTCGCCCCACGCCGCCCTGACCCGTTCCTGCCAGGCGGCGAGGGCCCGGGCCCGGGCGAAGTCGTCGGCCGTCATAGCGTCGGCGCGCGCCGCCGTCGGCTCGTACATCTCCTGCACGTAGTCCTTGACCATCCGCGACGCCAGCACCTTGGGGCCGAGGGTCTGCAGCGACGAACGGATCCTCCGCACCCAGCGCCGGGGGACCGGTCCCTCGAAGCGGTCGTAGAACATGGGCACGATCTGTCCTTCGAGGATCTCGAACAGGCCGTCGGCCTCTGCCTTGTCCCGTTGCACCAGGTCCTCGTAGGCCTCGGCCGACGGGATGGCCCAACCATTGGAGCCGTCGAACATCTCGGCCCACCAGCCGTCGAGGATGGAGCAGTTGAGGGCGCCTGACAGCAACGCCTTTTCCCCGCTGGTGCCCGACGCCTCCATGGGCCGGCGGGGCGTGTTGAGCCACACGTCGGACCCCTGGCACAACATGCGGGCCACCGCGATGTCGTAGTCCTCGACGAAGGCAATGCGATGGCGCACCGCGGGGTCGTGGGAGAACTGGACGATCTCGCGGATCATCTCCTTGCCGATGTCGTCGGCGGGATGAGCCTTGCCCGCGAACACCAGCTGGATGGGGCGGTCGGGAGCCAGCAGCAGGTCGCGGAGCCGGTCGGGCTGCGACAGCAGCAGGGTCGCCCGCTTGTACGACGCGAACCGCCGGGCGAAGCCGATGGTGAGCAGGCGGGGATCGAGCACCTCGTTGGTCCACGACACGTCGCTCTCGCTCACCCCGCGGTCGAGCAACGCCCGGCGCAGGCGGATCCGCACGAAGGCCACCAGCGCCTCGCGGCCCTGCTCCCGAACCCGCCACAGGTCGTCATCGCGCACCGACGCCACCCGTGACCATTCCGGCGCTGCCGCCTCGTCCCACGCCGGGCGGACGTGGCGGGTAAGGAGCTCGTCCATCTCCGACGACACCCACGTCGGGGCGTGGACCCCGTTGGTCACCGACCTGATCGGCGCGTCGGAGGTCTCGATGCCCGGCCAGAGCGCCTGGAACATCTCCCGGCTCACCTTGCCGTGCAGCTGCGAGACCCCGTTGGACAGCCCCGCCAGCCGCAGGCCCATCACCGCCATGTTGAATGGGGCGTGGGGGGACTCGTCGGGAAAATGGCCCAACTCCATGAGCTGGTCGATCGACAGCCCGCACTCCGAGGCCCAGCTCCAGAAGTACCGTTCCATCAGCTCGCGGGGGAAGCGGTCGATGCCGGCGGGCACCGGAGTGTGGGTCGTGAAGATGGTCGCGGCCCGCACCGCCACGATTGCCTCGCGGAAACTGAGCTTGTTGGTGACAATGAGCGAGCGGATCCGCTCGAGGCCGAGGAACCCGGCGTGGCCCTCGTTGGTGTGGAACACCTGGGTCGGCTCGCCGACGGCGAGCAGCGCCCGGACGCCGCCAACGCCGAGAAGGATCTCCTGGCGGATGCGGTGCTCGGTGCCGCCGCCGTACAGCCGGTCGGTGACATTGCGGAGATCGTCGGTGTTCTCGTCCACGTCGGCGTCGAGGAGGTACAGCTTCACCCGGCCGACCTGGGCCAGCCAGATCTGGGCGGTCAGGGTCTCGCCCCCCAGGTCGACGGTGACCTTCTTGCCCTCCACCAAGGTGAGGGCCATGGCGTGGGGGTCGAGAATCGGGTAGTACTCCTCCTGCCATCCCCCCGCGTTGAGCTGCTGGCGGAAATACCCATGGCGGTACATGAGGCCGACGCCGGTCAGGGGCAGTCCGAGGCCCGACGCCGCCTTCAGGTGGTCGCCGGCCAGCACCCCGAGGCCGCCCGAGTATTGGGGCAGGGCCTCGGCGATGCCGAACTCGGGCGAGAAGTAGGCAACGGCGCGCAGCGCGCTGGCCGGGAGGTTCTGGAACCACCGGGGGGCGACCATGTAGCGGGTCAGGTCGTCGCGGATCTCGCCGAGGAATCCCATGAAGGCGGGGTCCCGGGCCAGCATTTCGAGGCGCTCCCGGCCGACCCTGCCCAGCATGCGCATCGGGTCGTGCTGGGACTCCTCCCACTTCTGCGGGTCGAGCCAGCGAAAAAGATCTCTCGTGCGGTCATCCCACGACCAGCGGAGGTTGGACGCAACCTCCTGCAGGGGCGCCAGGGCGGGCGGGAGGCTGGCCCGGACGGTGAAGCTGCGGAGAGCTCTCATGACGACCGAACCTAGGCGCGGACCCCTTCTTGCGACCAACGAGGCGTCAGAGATCCGTTATCCAGCGGGCGCGTTGGTTGGGCCACCCCCAAAGGTGCCTTAGCCTGGGGGCCGTGACTGGGCGCATCGTTATCGAGGACATCAGGCCGCGCACGCCCACCGGCCGGTACCCGGCGACGGCCGTGGTGGGCGAACGGGTCCCCATTCGGGCCGTCATCTTCAAAGACGGCCACGACACCTTGGCCGCCGAGGCCACCCTCGTCCCCACCGGCTGTGGGCCCGGCGGCGCCGGCCACCCGGAGTCGGTTCCCATGATCCTCGTCAACCCCGGCCTCGACCTGTGGCAGGCGTTCGTCACGCCGGAGGTCCTGGCCATGCACGAGTTCGTCGTCGAGGCCTGGACCGACCGCCAGGCGACGTGGGCCAAGAAGACCAAGGCCAAACTCGACGCCGGCCAAGCCATCGACGTCGAGATCGCCGAGGGTCTAGCCCTGTTCTCCGAGCGCGCCGGCGACGGCCCCGAGGCGGCCTCCATCCGCGACGCCCTCGCCGGCTTGGAGGAGGGATTGGTTGCCTTGGCGCTCGTCACCCCCCTGCCCGGGTCGCGCGGCGCCCCCGACCTCACCTCCTCCGACCCCCAGACCCTCTGGGTCGAGCGGCCGCCGGCGCGGGCCAGCGCCTGGTACGAGCTGTTCCCCCGTTCCTACGGCGGGTTCAAGGGGGCCGAGGAGCGGATTCCCGCGGTTGCGGGAATGGGCTTCGACGTGCTCTACCTGCCCCCGATCCACCCCATCGGGGTGACCGAGCGCAAGGGGCCCGACAACACGCTGGGCGCGGGGCCCGACGATCCGGGCAGCCCCTGGGCGATCGGCAGCTCCGAGGGGGGCCACACCGCAATCGACCCCGCGCTCGGGACCTTCGACGACTTCGCCCACCTGCTCGAGGTGGCCGGCGAGTACGGCATTGAGGTGGCCCTCGACTACGCCCTGCAGTGCTCGCCCGACCATCCGTGGGTTCGGGCACACCCGGAATGGTTCCACCATCGGCCCGATGGCTCGATCGCCTACGCCGAGAACCCGCCGAAGCGGTACCAGGACATCTACCCGATCAACTTCTGGCCCGGGAACGATGCCGACCGCGAGGCCCTGTGGGACGCCTGCAAAGGCATTCTCGAATTCTGGCTGGAAAAAGGGGTGTCGATCTTCCGGGTCGACAACCCGCACACCAAGCCGATCGCGTTCTGGGAATGGATGATCGCGGCGGTGCGAGCCGAGCATCCCGAGGTGATTTTCCTGGCCGAAGCCTTCACCCGGCCCAAGGTGATGGCCAAGCTGGCCGAGGTGGGTTTCAGCCAGAGCTACACCTACTTCACCTGGCGCCTCAAAGGTACGGGGGAGGACTCGCTGCAGGAGTACGTCGAGGAACTGGCCGGCCCGACCGCCGATTTCATGCGCCCCAACTTCTGGCCCAACACGCCAGACATCCTTTCCGGGCCGCTGCGCGACGGTCCGCCGGCGGCGTTCGCCAGCCGGTTGATCCTGGCGGCGACCCTTTCGCCGGCATGGGGCATGTACAGCGGGTACGAGCTGTACGAGAACGAGCCTGCCTCGCCCACCAATGAGGAATACCTTCACTCCGAGAAGTACGAGATCCGCCACCGGGACTTCGACCAGCCCAACACGCTGGCGCCGTTGGCGGCATCGGTCAACGCCATCCGCCGCCAGCACCCCGCCCTCCTGCAGCTGCGCCGCACCCAGTTCCACCTGAGCGACAATCCGAACATCCTCGCCTACTCCAAAGTCAGCGAGGATGGCTCCGACACCATGCTCATGGTCGTCAACCTGGATCCGTACCATGTGCAGGCCGCCGTGCTGACGCTGGATCTCGACGCCCTGGGCCTCCCGGTGGACCGCCCGTACCTGGCCCGCGACGAGCTTTCCGGTGAGGAATACCAGTGGTTCGGGCCCCGCCCCTGGGTGCTCCTCGAACCGTGGGTCCGCATGGCCCACATCATCGCTCTGCCCGACGCCCGCCCGCCGGAGTATCCCGGCCAGGTCAACGAAGCGACGCCGTGATGTCGGCATTCACACCCGTTTCCTCGTTCGAGGGCGACACCCAGTGGTACCGGACGGCCACGTTCTACGAGATCCTCGTTCGCGGCTTTTACGACGCCAACGACGACGGGACCGGCGACCTTCAGGGCGTGATCGCCAAGCTCGACTATCTCCAGTGGCTGGGGGTCGACTGCCTGTGGCTGCTGCCGTTCTACCAGTCGCCGTTGCGCGACGGCGGCTACGACATCAGCGACTTCTTCACCATCCTCCCCGAGTACGGCCAGCTGGCCGATG
Organism: uncultured Actinomycetota bacterium; assembly: GCA_963851105.1. Lineage (GTDB taxonomy): Bacteria > Actinomycetota > Acidimicrobiia > Acidimicrobiales > Palsa-688 > DATARN01. Next base: position 332,275 of record CAWKNP010000008.1, on the reverse strand, counting down.
TCGTCGAGCTGGTGGAGGAGGCCCACAAACGAGGCATCCGGGTCATCGCCGACTTGGTGATGAACCACACCAGCGATCAGCACCCCTGGTTCATCGAATCCCGGCGGGACAGGACCAACCCGAAGGCGGACTGGTTCGTGTGGAACGACGACGACCAGCGCTGGCCCGAGGCCCGGGTGATCTTTGTCGACACCGAGAAATCGAACTGGACGTGGGATCCGGTGCGGGGCCAGTACTACTGGCACCGGTTCTTCTCGCACCAGCCCGACTTGAACTTCGACAATCCCGAGGTCGCCGACGCCATGCTCGCCGTCGTACGGTTCTGGCTGGACCTGGGCCTCGACGGGTTCCGGCTCGACGCTGTCCCCTACCTCTTCGAGCGCGACGGCACCAACGGCGAAAACTTGCCCGAGACCCACGAGTACCTGAAACGCATTCGCAAAGAGGTGGACAGCGAGTTCCCCGGACGGGTGCTGCTGGCCGAGGCCAACCAGTGGCCCGAGGACGTCGTCGACTACTTCGGCGACGGCGACGAATGCCACATGTGCTTCCACTTCCCGGTCATGCCGCGGCTGTTCATGGCCATCCGCCGGGAGCAGCGCTATCCCGTCACCGAGATCCTGGCGCGGACCCCCGCCATTCCCGTGGGCGCCCAGTGGGGCATCTTCCTGCGCAACCACGACGAGTTGACGTTGGAGATGGTCACCGACGACGAGCGCGACTACATGTACTCGGAGTACGCCAAGGACCCGCGCATGAAGCGCAACATCGGCATCGCCCGGCGGCTGCGGCCCCTGGTCGACAACGACCGGCGCGTCGCCGAGCTGTTGCACGCCTTGCTGTTCTCGCTGCCGGGATCGCCGATCCTGTACTACGGCGACGAGATCGGGATGGGGGACAACATCTATCTCGGCGACCGTGACAGCGTCCGCACCCCGATGCAGTGGTCGCCCGACCGCAACGCCGGCTTCAGCCGGGCGGACTTCGCCCAGCTCTACCTGCCTCCCCTCATGGACCCGGTGTACGGCTACCAGGCGTGCAACGTGGAAGCCCAGATGCGCGACCCCAGCTCGATGCTGCATTGGATGAAGCGGCTGCTCGAGGTGCGCAAGCGCCGTCCCGTCTTCGGGACCGGCAGCTTCGAGGTCATCTCGACGGAGAATCCGTCCGTGCTGGCCTATGTCCGCCGCACCTGCGACAACTGGCGGGAGGAGGACACGGTGCTCTGCGTGTTCAACCTGTCGCGCCTGGCGCAGCCCGCCGAGCTCCCGCTGCAGCAGTACCAGGGGGCGACGCCGATCGAGCTGCTTGGCCGGGTCCCGTTCCCCAAGGTCGGTGAGCTGCCCTACTTCGTGACCCTGGCGCCGTACGGCTTCTACTGGTTCCAGCTGGTGGATCAGTGAGCGAGACCGCAGGTGCGAGCGATCTCCTGCCGGAGGGTGTCCTGGCTCTGATCCCGGATTACCTGGGCCGCCAGCGGTGGTACAGCGGGGGCCGTCCCGACGCGGTGGCGGTCGTGCGTTCCGACGTGCTCATCACCACCGCCAATGGTGCCCACCGGTTGTTGTGGACGATCGTGACGATTCCCGCCCCGGGGCCGGCTGACGACGCGACGGCGCCGCCGCCGCCGGGCGCCCGCTACCAGCTGCTCATCGGGGAGCGGCCCAATGGCGAGCACGCCGAGTTCCTGAAAGGCCACGACGTGGGGGTCCTCGGATCGGTCGGCGATCGCTACTACTACGACGCCACCGTCGATCCCGAGCTGATGCTGCCCTTCCTGGCGGTGATCACCGCCAACGCGCTGCAGGCGGAACGGGTGCGGCCCGTCGGCGTCGAGCAGTCCAACACGTCCCTCGTGTACGACAACGACGTAATTGCCAAGGTGTTCCGGCGACTCCAGGAAGGCCGCAACCCCGACGTCGAGGTCACCGAATCCCTCGCCCGCGCCGGCTTCGCACATGTGGCGGCGCCGCTGGCGGTGTGGCAACGCGACGACACCGACCTGGCGTTCGTGCAGCGGTATCTGGCGGGCGGGTCGGAAGGCTGGGCCCTGGCGCTGGCTTCGTTGCGCAACCTCTACTCCGTGCGCCCCGACGATCCCGCCGATGCGGGAGGCGATTTCGCCCACGAAGCGGCGCGCCTCGGCCACGTCACCGCCGAGATGCACCTGGCCATGGCCCACTCATTCGGGGTCGACCGGGACCAGTTTCGTACCAGGGGCTGGCCCGGCGTTCTGGCCGAGGTGGAGGACCAGTTGCGGGCCGTGGTCGGCGCCGCGTTCAGCGGCTCGGCGAGCGAATTGATGGCCCAGCTGCACGCCGTCGAGGACCCCGGCCCCGCCATCCGCGTCCACGGCGACTACCACTTGGCGCAGGTGATGCGGACCGACACCGGCTGGTATGTACTCGACTTCGAGGGGGAACCGGCTCGCGGCAAGGCCGAGCGCCTGGCGTCCACCTCCCCGTTCAAGGACGTGACCGGGATGTTCCGGTCGTTCCACTATGCGGCCGCCTACGTGCTGGCAGAGCAGGAGAGCAACGAACGCGAGCAGCTGCAGCCCTTGGCCGACAAGTGGGAGCAGCGCAATCGCAGCGCCTTTCGCGACGGCTATTTCGCCACTGCCGGCATCGCCGCCCTGCTGCCGGAACGGCCCGAGGTGCGCGAGGCCGTGTCGCTGGCGTTCGAGTTGCAGAAGGCGCTCTACGAGCTCGCCTACGAGAAGGCATACCGCCCGGATTGGATCCCGATCCCCGCCGCAGCCGTGAAGCGCATCCTGGCAGGGTCAATCCCCGGCGTTGAGGGGTAGGTACGGCACATGGCTGACACCGAAGGCAACGTCGCGCCCGTGACGGCCCCTGTTCGCGACATCGAGTTGATCGTCGCCGGCGAGCACGGCGATCCCCACCGCATCCTGGGACTCCACGACGGAGTGGTCCGGACGTACCGTCCCGATGCCCTCGCCATGCGGGTCATCCCGATCGGCATCGGCGACGGCCCCATCGAGATGACCCGGATCCATCCCGCCGGGGTGTTCGAGGCGCCGGTGCCGGAAGGCACCGACCACTACCACCTCGAGGCCGACTACGGGAAGCCCGGCTGGGTGACGACGTTCACATTCCACGACCCGTACCGGGCCTGGCCGACGCTCGGCGAGCTCGACCTGCACCTGCTCGGTGAGGGTCGCCACCACCGGCTGTGGACCGTGCTCGGCGCCCACCCCCGGATCCACGACGGGGTGGCCGGCGTCTCGTTCGCGGTGTGGGCACCCAACGCCGGCGCGGCGCGCGTCGTTGGCGACTGGAATTTCTGGGACGGCCGGGTCCACCAGATGCGCTCACTCGGCTCGTCGGGTGTCTGGGAACTGTTCATCCCCGGCATCACCACCGGCGCCCGCTACAAGTACGAGCTGGTCACCCCGGATCACCACCTGTCGCTCAAAGCCGATCCCCTGGCGTTCGCCACCGAGGTCCCGCCGGGTACTGCCAGCATCATCGCCCCTCCGCCCGAGCACGCCTGGTCCGCCGAAGACGCGGCGTGGCTGGCCGAGCGGGCCCGCCTTGTGGCCCACGAACAGCCCATGTCGATCTACGAGGTTCACCTCGGGTCGTGGCGGTGGGGCCGCGATGAGCACGGCGGCGGCTGGCGGCCGCTCACGTATCAGGAGTTGGCGAAATGGTTGCCCGACTACGTGGCCGACATGGGTTTCACCCATGTCGAGTTCATGCCCGTCGCCGAACACCCCTTCGGCGGCAGCTGGGGATATCAGGTCTCCGCCTACTACGCCCCGACCGCCCGTTATGGCAGTCCCGACGACTTCCGCGCCCTTGTCGATGCGCTGCATCAGCGGGGTATCGGCGTCCTGGCCGACTGGGTCCCCGCCCATTTTCCCCGCGATGAGTTCGCCCTCGCCCGATTCGACGGAACGGCGCTCTACGAGCATGAGGACCCCAGGCGTGGCACACAGCCCGACTGGGGCACCCTGGTGTTCAACTTCGGGCGCAACGAGGTCAGGAACTTCCTCGTCGCCAACGCCCTGTTCTGGCTGCAGGAGTACCACATCGACGGGCTACGGGTCGACGCGGTGGCATCCATGCTCTACCTCGACTACTCGCGAAAAGAGGGGGAGTGGATCCCTAATGTCTTCGGTGGCCGCGAGAACCTGGAGGCGGTGGCCTTTCTCAAGGAGACCAACGAAGCGGTGTACGCCCAGCACCCGGGCGCGCTGATGATCGCCGAGGAGTCGACGGCGTGGCCGGCCGTGTCCCGCCCGACCTATCTCGGCGGCCTCGGCTTCGGCTTCAAATGGAACATGGGGTGGATGCACGACACCTTGGACTATTTCTCCCAGGACCCGCTGTTCCGCCGCTACCACCAGAACAAGCTGACCTTCGGCCTGATCTACGCCTGGACGGAGAACTTCGTTCTGCCCCTGTCGCACGACGAGGTCGTCCACGGCAAGGGATCGCTTCTCGGCAAGATGCCCGGCGACCAGTGGCAGAAGCTGGCCAACCTGCGGTCGCTGTTCGGGTGGATGTGGGCCCATCCCGGCAAGCAGCTGCTGTTCATGGGCTGCGAGCTGGCCGACGACCGCGAGTGGTCCCACGACCGCAGTCTCGACTGGAACCTGTTGAACGACCCCGGCCACGCCGGCGTCGCCGCCATGGTTCAGGCGGTCAACCGTCTTTACCGGGAGCGCCCCGCCCTGTGGCAGAGGGACACGACCAGCGACGGCTTCCGTTGGATCGACGCCAGCGACGCCGACAACAGTGTCCTGTCGTTCCTGCGCTTCGCGGCCGCCGGTGAGGCGGGCGCCGCCGCCGGAGGCCCGGTGCTGGCGTGCATCGCGAATTTGACCCCAGTCCCGCAGCAGGGCTACCGGATCGGATTGCCGGTCGCGGGACGCTGGCGCGAGGTGCTCAACACCGATGCCCGGGAGTTCGGTGGCAGCGGGATGGGCAACGGCGGCGAGGTCCTGGCCACCTCCGCGTCGTGGCATGGGATGCCGGCATCGGCACAATTGACGCTGCCGCCGCTCGCCGTGCTCTGGTTGGAGCCGGCGGGGTAACGACCGCTTCGGGGCGCTTTGTCGGGAGATATCGCCTTTTGGATCAGTTGTTGACGTGAGGTATGGCTGAGTTTTACGTATCCTCAACGCGGTGGCCGACACCCCGAAGCCTCTCCACAGCAAACAACGATCGGGCCCTTCTGCGCTGGTGATTGGCCTCGTGGTCGTTGCGGTGATCGCGGTGGCCGGGGCCGCCTACGCCGCCACCCGCACCTCGGGGTCGGGTTCGGGGAATAGCGGCTCGGCGTCAGCCACGCCGACGACCGCCGAGTCCATCAACCTTCTGGTCCAGCCGCCCGACGGCGCGACCAACGTCTCGCTCGACACCATCATCAGCGTGACGGCCGTCACCGGCCGCCTCAGCGGGGTGACCGTGGCCGGCGCGGACGGCGCCGCGGTCGCCGGTTCGTTGACATCGGGCGGTACCGCCTGGCGGTCCTCGGCACCGTTGGCTCTGAAGACCGACTACACCGTGACGATCGACGCGGCCATGCCGAGCGGCAAGGCCACCGAGCAGGTCACGCACTTCAAGTCGCTGGTCCCGACCGCCACCTTGGGCGTGACCATCACCCCGGCCACGGGGCTCACCGTGGGCGTGGCCCAGCCGATCGTGCTGCGCTTCGACCATGCGGTGACCAACAAGGACGCCCTGATGGCGCAGCTCCACGTGAGCGCGTCGCCGCCGGTGAGCGGGGGGTGGCACTGGTTCAGCAGCAGGGAACTGCACTTCCGTCCCCAGCAGTATTGGCCCACCGGTCAGAAGGTGACCGTGACCGCCGATCTGAAGGGCTTCAACGCCGGCGGCGGCGTGTGGGGAGACAGCAAGTCGACCTCCAGTTTCGCGGTCGGTGACTCCCACATCAGCACCGCCAACGTGCAGACGCACGTGATGACGGTGACCAGCAACGGCGCCGTCGTGGCCACCTATCCCATCAGTGCGGGGCGCACCAAGTACCCGACCATGGGCGGCGTCCACATCGACCTGTACCGCCAGCAGGATGTGCACATGGTGTCGTCGTCGGTCGGCATCGCGGTCAACTCGCCTGACGGCTACGACGAGCACGTGTACTGGGACGTCAACATCTCCGACGGTGGCGAGTACGTCCACGCCGCCCCGTGGTCCACCGGCGCCCAGGGCAACAGCAACGTCTCCCACGGCTGCATCAACCTGAGCCCGGCCAACGCCCAGGCGTTCTACAATTTCAGCCGCATCGGCGATGTGATCGATGTCACCGGCTCGCCGCGAGGCCCTGATCTCGGTGACCACGGGACCATGGACTGGAACCTGGTCTGGTCCAGCTGGACGCCAGCCACCATCGGGGCGTAGGCGGACCCGTTCGCTACTGCGCCTCAAAGCGGCGGCGCAGGTTTTCCAGGTTGTGCTGCCAGATCTTGGCCAGCACCTGCTTGCCCACCACGCCGCCCATGGCGCCGCCCATCCACGGGGGGAACTTCAACTGCTCATTCCAGGTGAGGCGGGTTCTCTCCCCACCCAGTGCCTCCAGGGTGAATCGCCCGGTACCGGTGACCACGCCGGTGTGACGGATTCCCATCACCGCGCCCGGCTGCCACTCCGTCACTTCCATGACGTCGTTCAGACGCATCGGGCCCACCTTCGTTGCCGTCTCGAAGCGGGTCCCGACGCCTTCGGTCTGGTCGGACCGGAACCTGATCGCCTCGGCGTCGGCCATCCACTCCACATGGCTGGCGATGTGACGCAGGTCTTCCCAAACCCGCTCCGGTGATGCCGCGATGACCGTGCTGACGGTTATGCCGGTCAGGCGAAGGCCTTCAGCTCGGTCCGCAGCTCACCGGCGGCCCGCTCCGGAGCCATGACGTTGATGAGGACCCCCGAGCCCAGTTCGAAACCGCCCCTGGTGGTCGCCTTCGGCAGGATGTGGGCGTGCCAGTGATACTCGCCGCGCACCCGGTACGGCGCCGAGTGGAACATGACGTTGTGGGCCAGGTCGCCCAGGCGGGCCCGCATGGCGGCGAGGGACAGGCGGATGGCGCGTCCGGTGGCCGCGAGGTCCTCGGCCGAACTGCGATGGAGATGGGGATTGTGCTCCCGGGGAAGGACCAGCATCTGGTAGGGCGTTCCACTCCAGAACGGGCACACCACGACGATGCGCTCGTCGGCGTACACCACGCGGTGCCCCGCGTCCTCCTCGGCATCGAGGACGGCGCACAACAGGCAGTTGCCATGGAAGCGGGCGAAGCTGCCCACTTCGTCGGCCGCCTCGCCGGGCACGAACGGCATCGACATGAGCTGGGCGTGGGGGTGCTCGAGGGACGCCCCCGCCTCGCGGCCGCTGTTGACGACCGCCTGGCTGTAACGAAGGCCGGGCTCCAGAGAGTGCTCGTTGATGCGGTCGCTGATGGCCAGCATCACCAACCCGGCGTGGGCGTCGGAGAGATCGGCCCACGTCGCCCGGTGCTCGGGGGAAAGGATCAGGACCTCGTGGATGCCACTCGCCGGCGCCTGGGTGAACACCGGCCCGAGGTGGGTCACCACCATGGGGGCGTTGCCGTCGAAGGCGGGGTATTTGTTCGGCACGACCCGGACCAACCACTCACCGTGGGGTCCGTAGGTTTCCCGGGCCGGTGACGCGTAGTCGTCGCCGCCGGGGCAGAACGGGCACGGCCTCGGGTCCTCCTCGACCGGCAGGCTGCGCGTCATGAACGCCGGCCGCTCGGCGCGCTCGCTCGCGATCACGACCCAGCGGCCCGTCAGGGCGTCGAGGCGGAGCTGGCTCATCGTCTGGGGCACCCCGGCACCGCATCCATAATCATTGAAAGGTAGCCCCCCTGGAGACCCCCGTGGAACACCCGGGGCATCCGATTGTCACAGCGGGGTTGTTCCGCGTTCCCGCGCACCCCGGAGCCGACGCCCCTATGGTGTCGCGGTGCTCGAGTCGGTGGCGGTCGACCTGCCGGCGCCGACCGTCGACCCGGCGCAGGTCCGGGACCTGACGCATGGAATCCTGCGGCGCCCGGAGTTCCGGCCGCCCCGGCGCAGCCTGTTGCAGGCCGCCTGGCACTGGCTGGTCGCCCAGCTGGACAAGTTCCTCAATCAGCTCTTCGGTGGCGGCGGGGCCGGGTCGTCGTGGGGTGCGGTGCTCGTGGTTGCGGTGGTGGCCGCGGTGGTGATCGGCCTGGTCGTGATCACCGTCGCCCGGCGCGGTCGCGGCGGCCGGGTGCCCCGAAGCCCAGGAGTCGTGGTGCGCAGCCACGGCCCGACCCGGGGGCCCGCGCAGTGGCGGGCAGAGGCCGCGGCCCACGAGGCGGCGGGCCGCTGGCGCGACGCCCTGCGGTGCCGGTACCGGGCGCTGGTGGCGGAGCTGGCCGGGCGGGGCCTGGTCGACGAGATACCGGGCCGCACGAGCGGCGAGTACCGCCAGGATGTCGCGGCGGTGGTGCCAGCCGCGGGAAAGGCGTTCGATGGCGCCACCGACCTGTTCGAGCAGGCCTGGTACGGGGATCGGCCCACCGGGCGCGACGAACAGGCGGCCTTCGACGACCTGGCCCGCCGGGTGTTGACCCCCGTTGGTGGCGGCGCCTCGTGGGTGGTGGAGCGGCGGGCGCCATGACGGCTACCTCGGGTCCGGTGGCAGGTGGGGCTGGGACCCGGTGGCGGGGTGCCGTCACCTGGATCGTGTTGCTCGCACTGGTCGTCGCCCTCGGCGCCGTGGGCGGATCCAGCGGCAGCGGGGGACCGCCCCTCGACCCGACCTCGACGTCGCCCGACGGGGCCAAAGCCCTCGCCGAGCTGCTCGACCAGCTGGGCACCGGGGTCCACCAGGCGGCGACGGCGCCCGCCGCGGGATCGGGCGGCGTGGCCCTGGTCCTCCAGGACCGCCTGGACCCGCCGGGTGATCGTCAACTGGTCGAATGGGTGCGGGCCGGTGGCACCCTGGTGGCCGCCGACTTGGAGCTGGTCGCACGGTTCGCGGCGCCGGCACGCCAGCCCGGTCCCGGCGGCCTCGTCGGCCTCCAGGGAACCCTTTTCGCCGACTGCGCGTCGCCCGCGGTGGCCGGTGTGACCAGCATCGATATTGCGAGCGGGGTGGCGCTGCGCCCGCCGCCGGGCGCGACCGGCTGCTTCCACCCGCCCGACGGCGGCGCGTACCTGCTGGTGCAGCCGTTCGGCGCCGGCCAGCTGGTCCTTCTCGGGGGGCCCGACGTGTGGACCAACTCGCATCTCGGGCACCAGGACAACAGCGTGCTCGCCGCCGACCTGCTGGCGTCGCGAGCGCCGGCCGGGCCGCCCCTCGAATGGATCGTCGGCCCCCGCGCCGGCGGCGGCCACAAGACGCTGCTGCAGCTGATGCCCCCGCGAGTGAAGGAAGGCCTGATCCAGTTGCTGGTGGCCCTCGCCCTGGTGGCCTTGTGGCGGGCCCGGCGCCTCGGTCGCCCGGTGACCGAGACCCCGGTCGTCGAGCTCCCCGGCTCCGAGCTGGTGGTAGCGGTGGGCAATCTCCTGCAGCAAGGTGGCCGCTACGACGATGCCGCCGCCACCCTGCGGGCCGCGCTGCGCCGCGGCGTAGTGGACCAGCTGGGGGTGCCGGCGGGCGTGTCGCCCGAGACGATGGCCACCGTCGTGGCGGCGCGCACTGGCCTTGATCGCAACATGATCCTGGCAACCGTGGCGGGACCGCCCCCGACGGGAGACGCAGAGTTGGTCACCCTGGCCCGCCAGGTCGACATCATCCGACAGGAGCTGGCCCATGCCCATTGACACCCGCTACCACGCCCAGCCCCACGATGCCGTGCTCGCCATCCGCGGTGAGGTGGCCAAGGTCGTCGTGGGTCAGGATGGCGCGGTCTCCGGGGTGCTGGCGGCGCTGCTCGTTGGCGGCCACGTGCTGCTCGAAGGGGTGCCGGGCGTGGCCAAGACCCTTCTCGTGAAGACCATGGCGGCCACCTTGGACCTGGGCTTCAAGCGGTTGCAGTTCACGCCCGACCTCATGCCCTCCGACGTGGTGGGCCAGCTGATCTACCAGCAGCAGGAAGGTTCGTTCCGCTTCCGCGAGGGACCGGTGTTCACCAACTTCCTTCTGGCCGACGAGATCAACCGCACCCCGCCCAAGACCCAGTCGGCATTGCTCGAAGCGATGGAAGAGCGCCAGGTCACCGTTGAGGGCGAGGCCCGGCCTTTACCGACGCCGTTCATCGTGTGCGCCACCGAGAATCCGATCGAGTACGAGGGGACCTACCCGCTGCCGGAGGCCCAGCTCGACCGCTTCCTGTTCAAGCTGGTCGTGCCCTACCCGAGTGCCGAACAGGAGCTCGAAATCGTGAGCCGCCACGATCGCGGCCTCAACCCCCATCAGCTGGAGGGCAGCGGGCTGCAACGGGTCGCCTCGGCGGCCGACCTCGACGCCGCCCGCGCCGAGATCGCCGCCATCCGGGTCGACCCCGCCGTCCAGGCGTACATCGTGACCCTGGCCCGGGCCACGCGCGACTCGCCGTCGGTGACCCTCGGCGTCTCCCCTCGCGGCGCCACCATGCTGCTGCGCGCCTCCAAGGCGTGGGCCTGGCTGTCGGGGCGGCCGTTTGTGACCCCCGACGAGGTGAAGGCCATTGCCAAGCCCACCTTCCGTCACCGCATCCAGCTGCGTCCTGAAGCGGAGTTGGAAGGCGTCACGACCGACCGCGTCCTCGACGGCCTGCTGGCTGCGGTCCCTGTGCCCCGGTGACGACCGCCTCTTCATTGGCGCCCGGCCCCGCGCCGGCGGTCGGTCCGGGCCCACAAAACGCTCCGGAATCCCCACCCCCTTTTCCCCAGCCCGACTCGTCAAGATGCATGAGTCTCTGCATCCCAAGGGCCTCGGCGCCGGCGCGTTTTGTTGTGGGTTTGGTCCATCAAGAGGGGCCGGCCGCGCCGGCCGGGCGCTGAATGCCCGTCCCGACCGGTCGCCTCGCCCTGGCCGCCGCCGTGGCCTCGCTGGCCGTGCTCGCCCTTCCGCTGTCCGCGCCCATTGGCCTGCTGATCGTCAACGGCGCCCTACTCATGGTGGCGGTCGCCGACGGGCTCCTCACTCCCCGGCCGGCGCGCGTCGAGGTCCAGCGGGACCTTCCCGCCGTCTTGCCGCTCAACGGCGACGGAACCGTTGTCTGGACGATCACCAACCCACTGCGCCGCAGGCTTCGGGTGGGTGTCGCCGACGAGCTGGCGCCGTCATTGCGAGCGGGCACCCGCCGGGTGCGCCTGACCGTGGCCGCCCATGAACGGCTCACCGCCGAGACCACCATCCGCCCCAGCAGGCGGGGGCGCTTCGAGCCCCGGGAGGTCGTGGTTCGTGTCGGCGGCCCGCTCGGGCTCCTGGCCCGCCAGGGCCGCCGCCAGCTGCCCGGGGTCCTGCGGGTCTACCCGCCCTTCGCCTCTCGCAAGGAGGCGGAGCTGCGCATCGACCGGGCCCGGATCCTCGAGATCGGGTTGCGCTCGGCGCGGGGCCGGGGCAGCGGGACCGAGTTCGACCAGCTGCGGGAGTACGGCGTCGATGACGAGTCCCGGCGCATCGATTGGGCGGCCACGGCCCGCACCGGCAAGGCGATCGTGCGGACCTACCGTGCTGAGCGGAACCAGACGGTCATCATGGCCCTGGACAACGGTCGCACCATGGCCGGCCAGGTCGCCGGCGTGGCCCGGGTCGAGCACGCCATGGACGCCGTGCTCATGCTGACCGCGGTTGCCACCCGCCTCGGCGACCGGGCGGGCCTGGTCGCCTTCGACCGGCGCATCCGCGCCGTGGTACCCCCCGGCCACCGGCGCGACCAGCTGACCCGGGTCAGCGAGGCCATGTACACCCTGGAGCCCGAGCTGGCCGACAGCGACTACCGGGGGGCGTTCACCGAGACGCTGGTACGTTTCCACCGCCGGGCGCTGCTGGTCGTACTCACGGAGCTGGCCGACCAGGCGCTGGGCGACACCCTGCTGCCCGCTCTGCCGCTGATGCTGCGCAGCCATCTGGTGGTCGTGGCATCGGTGCGCGACCCCGACCTCGACCGCTGGGCCTCGGGGCCCGCGCCCGACGCCGCCGCCGCCTACCGCAAGGCGGCGGCCCAGGCGGCGCTGGAGGAGCGGCGGCTCCTCGCCGGCCAGCTGCGGGGCCTCGGCGCCACCGTGGTCGACGCCCTGCCGGGCGCCCTGGCACCGGCGCTGGCCGACGCCTACCTCAAGGTGAAGGCGACCGGCCGGCTCTGAGCCTCGGGCCGCGAACCTGGGGGCTTTTTTGCAACCTGGGGGCTTTGATGTCGCCCTACGACGTTCAGGCCCACAGGAATCAGAAAAGCCCCCAAGTTCGCCGATTCGGGACCCCCGACAACCCGCCGTCGCTCACGAACGAGCAGCCCCTGATGCCCTGACGCCCCGCCCACCCCGCCAGTCCGCCAGCCCGACCCCTCGGCAACTCGGCACCCTCGGCACCTCGACACACCGCTCAGCCGGCACTCCAGTCAGGGGCGGCCCTCGCTGAGGGCGCCTGAGAAGCCCGCGCCGGTGGCCGAGCGCCCCAGGAGCACCGCGTAGAGGAGGAATGCCACCTCGACCGCCACGCCGATGCCGACACGCACCGCCGTCGGCAGGGTGGAGCCTGTCACGAAGCCCTCGATGATGCCGGCGACGGCCAGGGTAAGTATGACCCCGAGCACGAGCACCACCGAGCGCCGGCCCTCCTCCGCGATGGCGATGGCCCGGGGCCGGTCGCCGGGATCGATGACAGCCCAGCCGAGGCGCAGGCCGGCGGCTCCCGCGATTATGACCGAGGTCAGCTCCAGCAGCCCGTGGGGGAGAATCAGGCCGTAGAACTTGGCTGACTGGCCGGCGGCGGCGAACACCCCCGCCGCCTGGCCGAGGGTGGCGCCGTTGGTGATGAGCAACAGCGCGGTGGGGATGCCCAGGAGGATGCCGCCCGCGAACGCCAGCCCCGCGACCTTGATGTTGTTGGTGTACACCTCGGTGGCGAAGGTGGCCGCGGGCTGCGACGAGTAGTAGGCGGCGAAGTCCTGGTTGACGTAGGCCTGGCGGACGGCGGCGGGGGCGCTGGCGTCGACCGCGCTCGGCGAGTTGGCCAGCCAGCCCCCGATGGCGATGGCCGGACCGAGGGTGAGGACCGCGCTCACAGCTACGAAGGCCCGGATCCGCCACAGCGCAGCGGGGAAGGTCCGGGTGAAGAACTCCCCGGCCGCCCGCAAGGTACGGGGCCGGCTTCCGTAGATGATGGCGCCCGAGGCGGCCAGCTCCTGAGAGAGGCGGGCGTTGAGCGTGGGGTCATTGAAGTTCGTCTGGGCGTAGGACAGATGACCGGACGTGCGCTGGTAGAGGGCGATCAGCTCCTTGAGCTCGCCGCCCGACAGGCGCCCGACGCCGGCGCCGGCCCGGCGGGTCAGCTGGTGCAGCCGGTACCACGTCGGGGTGTTCCGCGAGAGGAACTGGTCGATGTCCATCGCTTGGGTACCGTAGCCAGGGTGCAGGCTCAGGGGGCGCGGGTGGTCACGCCTGAGGCCGTTGTTCTCGAAGTCCGCATCGCGGGGCTCGGGTCCCGGGTGTTCGCCCGAGCCATCGACGCCCTGATCCAGGGCAGCGCCCTGTTCGTCCTGCTGATCGTGACCGGCTTTGTCGCCGCTTCGACCAGCAACGGGGTCCTGGGCAGCGCCGGGCTGATCGTCGCGCTCATCGTGGTCACCCTGATCGTCTTCGGCTATCCGATCGCCTGGGAGGCTCTGTGGCGGGGGCGGACGCCGGGGAAGGCGGCGCTCGGCCTGCGGGTCGTCACCCGCCAGGGCGCCCCGATCCGCTTCCGCCACGCGCTGGTCCGGGGCCTCGTCGGGATGGCCGAGGTCCTGACGCTGCCGGTCATCGGGGTCATCGCGATGCTGGCGTCGCCCAACGACCAGCGCCTTGGTGACATGGCGGCGGGGACCCTGGTGATCCGTGAACGGGCGCCCGCGCAGATGTCGATCCCCGTTGTCTTTCCCCCCCGCCGGGTTGGGAGTCGTTCGTGGCGTCGCTCGACGTCGGCGCCATGACCGCCGCCGAGTACGAGAACGTCCGGTCGTTCCTGATCCGCGCCCGCGAAATGGCACCCTTGCCCCGGTCCAACCTTGCGGCGCGCCTGGCGGGTCCTCTTGTTGTCCGGTTGCGGCAGCCCGTGCCTGCCGGGGCGGGTCCCGAGTTGTGGCTGGCGTGCGTGGCCAGCGCGTACCAGCGCCGCCATGGGGCCCCGGCGCCCGCGCCCCCGGCCGCCCCCTGGGGCGCTGGGGGTGGCGGGACAGTATGGGGGCCGCCCCAACCCGCGACCCGCCTCGACGCTCGGTGGAGCGCCTCGCCGGCGACCAACGGCGGCCCGCCGGACGCGCCCGCCGCCGTGGCCGGCAACGAGGGGTTTGCGCCGCCCGACTGAAGCCTTAGCCTGGGCGGTGCCATGACCGCCTACCTCGATCACGCCGCCACCACCCCGCTGCGCCCCGAGGCAGCCGTGGCGATGCTGCCGTGGCTCACCGAGCGCTTCGGCAACCCGTCCGGATCCCACGCCATCGCCCGCGCCGCACGCCGCGCGGTCGACGAAGCCCGCGACATCGCGGCCGCCGCCCTCGGCGTCGACCCGGGCGGTGTCGTGTTCACCGGGGGCGGCACCGAGGCCGACAATCTGGCCATCGCCGGCATCCTCGCCCGCCGGCGGGGAGCCGTCGTGTGCAGCGCCGTCGAGCACCACGCCGTCCTGCACGCCGCCCGGGCTGCCGCCGCCCTCGGACTGGCGACCGAGGTGCGGGAAGTGGCCGTGCTCCCCGACGGCACCATCGACCTCGAGCAGATGGCTGCGGCCCTCGCCGGCGACGTGAGCGTGGTGTCGGTCATGCTGGCCAACAACGAGGTCGGCACCATCCAGCCCCTCGCCGCCATCGCTCGCCTCGTCCGCCGCCACGCCCCCGGGGCCGTGCTGCACACCGATGCCGTGCAGGCATTCCCCTGGCTCGACGTCGCCAAGCAAGCGGCGCCCGCCCATTTGATCGCGGTGAGCGCCCACAAGTTCGGCGGTCCCCAGGGGGTCGGCGTGCTGGCCGTGCGGGGCGGCGTCACCGTGGCGCCTCTCATCCACGGCGGCGGCCAGGAGCGTGACCGCCGTAGCGGGACCCACAACGTGGCGGGGATCGTCGGGATGGCCGCCGCCATGCAGGCGACCGTCGATGACCGGGCGTTGACCGTCGAGCGGGCCGGGCGCCTCCGGGACCGCCTCACCGAAGAGCTGCTGGCCAGCATTCCGCAAGCGGTCGAAACCGGCGATCGGGCGCTCAAGGTGGCGGGAAACTGCCACCTGTGCATCGACGGCATCGAGAGCGAGGCCCTCCTCGTCCTGCTCGATGACGCCGGGGTGTGCGCCTCCGCAGGTTCGGCGTGCGCCAGCGGCGCCATGGATCCGAGCCACGTGCTGCTCGCCATGGGCATCGACCGCCGGCGGGCGCTCGGCAGCCTGCGCCTTAGCCTCGGTCCCACCACCGGCGACGCCGACATCGACCTGGCTCTCAAGGTCATCCCCGACGCCGTGGCGCAGCTGCGGGCGTGAAGGTCCTCGTGGCCATGTCCGGAGGTGTCGACTCGTCGGTCGCCGCCGCCCTCCTGCGGTCCGCGGGCCACGACGTGGTGGGCGCCACCATGAAGCTGTGGGGCGGCGAATCCGACTCCGGCTGCTGTTCGGTGGCCGACGTCGACGACGCCCGGCGCGTGGCCCAGCAACTCGGCATCGCCCACCACGTCTTCAACTTCACCGACGATTTCGACGCGCACGTGGTGACGCCCTACGTCGCCCACCACGCCGCGGGCCGCACCCCCAACCCGTGCGTGGCGTGCAATCGCCACCTGAAGTTCGACCGTTTCCTGCACCGGGCGATGCAGCTCGGTTTCGACGCCATCGCCACCGGCCACCACGCCCGCATCCGCCCCGACGGCGGGCGGTGGCACCTGGTGCGCGGCGCCGACCGGGCCAAGGACCAGTCCTACGTGCTCCACATGCTCGACCAGGCCCAGCTGTCGCGCACACTCCTGCCCGTCGGCGATCTCACCAAGGCCGAGGTCCGGGCCCTGGCCGCCGACCTGCGCCTGCGGACCGCGGGCAAGCCCGACAGCCAGGACGTCTGCTTCATCACCCGTTCCGGCGGCCGCGAGGCCTTCCTCGGCGACCGTATACCGCTGCACCCCGGGCGCCTCGTCGATCATGGGACGGGCGAGCAGCTGGGAAAAGTGGCCGCAGTGGAACTGGTCACGGTCGGCCAACGACGCGGGATCGGTGACCAGCGGGCGGGCGGGGAACGGCGTTACGCCCTCCACGTCGACATGGCGTCGGCCACGGTGACGGTCGGGACCCTCGAGGATCTCCTGGACGACCACCTCCGCCTCGTCGAAATGACGTGGGTGGACGCCCCCGTGGCCGTGGGGGCCCACATCCTGGTTCAGATGAGTGCCCACGGGCGGCCCGCGCCCGCGGTGCTGGGCGACGATGTCGTGTTGTTCGAGGAGCCGCAGCGCCGGGTGGCGCCCGGCCAGAGCGTCGTCCTGTACCGCCACGACGAGGTCCTCGGCGGCGGGATCGCAGCCTGATGCCGGCGCCGGTCCCTGTCTCCCGGAGTGGTATCTCGGGGCGCCAGGCCATGCTGGCCGTCGCGCTGGTGTTCTTCCTCGGCGTCTTCGTAGGCATCGGTATCGGCCTCGCTCTCTAGGCGCCCGCCGGGCCAAGGGCGCCATGAATTGGTCAACCCGGCCGCCCGAGCAACCGATGCAGAGGCAGACACACATGGTGCTCGGAGGCCCAACGATGAGATGGCGAGTCCCCCTGATGATGATCCTCTGCGGGTTGTTCCTCGTGGTGGCACCGGTCGCGGCCTCGCGACCCTGAGGCTCACCAGCCGAGGGTGCCTGCGGCTCCTTTGAACGGGCCGACCACCGCCGAGGTGACCCACCCCCCGTAGTAGTCACCGGGCTGGGGAACGACCCGTTCGTCGTCGACGAAGCACGCATCCATGCACCCGGCGTAAAACGAGATGTAACCGGCCAGAGCCCGGTACGCCGGGTTCGGGTTGGGATAGCACCAGGCGGCGTCGACTTCCCGGCGATCCCCGGAGGCCACCGCGAAATAGACCGCCCGCCCTTTCCACTCGCACGCCGACGAGCTCGTCGTCAGCTCCAGCACGTCGGCGTCGACGTCGGAGGGCGGGAGATAAAACGTGGGCGGGCTGGCCGTCTCGCAAACCCGCAGTCCCGAGGTCGTGTCGGCAATGGTGACGCCGCCGAGCACCACCTGCAGCCTGGCCGACACCGCTTCCAGCCGGGGGGGCCGGGGATAGTCCCACACCGATTCCTGTCCCGGGCCGGGTTCGGTTCGCGGCGGTGGCATGGGGTCAGCATGGCGCAGCTACGGTGATTGTCGTGGGCACTATCGGCATCGCCCTGTTCGACGGCGCCGAAGAGCTCGACGCTGTCGGGCCGTTCGAGGTGCTGGCCGCATGGACCCGGCAGTGGCCCGACGACGGCTGGCAGGTCGTCACCTTGTCGCAGTCCGGTGACGCCGTCAGCTGTGCCAAGGGCCTGACGATCGTCCCCAGCCACAGCTGGGATTCCGCCCCGCCCCTCGATGTGCTGGTCTACCCGGGCGGCCAGGGCACCCGAGCTCAGCTGCGCGATCCCCTCGTGACGGACTGGATCCGGGGCCAGCAGGCGACGGGGGCGCTGATGACCAGCGTCTGCACCGGGTCGTTGGTGTACGCAGCTGCCGGGATCCTCGCCAACCGGCCGGCCACGACCTACTGGAATGCCCTGGGCCTGCTCCAGGAGCTCGATGCCACCATCGAAGTACGCCCCGACGACCGCTGGGTGGACTCCGGTGCCGTCATCACGGCGGCGGGAGTGTCGGCCGGCATCGACATGGCGTTGCACCTGGTGCATCGCCTGGCCGGCCTCGACCGGGCCCGGGACGTGCGCCGGTACATCCAGTACGACCCCGAGCCGCCGGTTTGAGCTAGGACTCCAGCTGTTCGCGCAGCGCGGTCAGCCCCGGGGCCAGGTCGGGCTGAGAGTCGGCCAGGCCGGCCAACGCCTGGGCCAGCACGATCCGTTGCGCGTGGGGCAGCGATTGGGCGCTGCGGGCGATGGCCCGCGCCGCCTCGTCACGGTCGCCCTGGATGAGGGCAGTCGTGGCGAGGGCCAGCTGAGCGCCAACGTTGTCGGGATAGAGGCCGGCGAGGAGGCGAGCGCGAGGGATGGCGCGATTGGGGTCGGCCTGGTTGGCCGAGCTGGTGACGAAATCGCCGAGGGCCTCGGTGTCGTTGAGGATGTCGAAGGCGGCATCGGCACCGTCGAGGCGGATCAGGCCGAGCAGGCCTTGGTGAGCCAGAAGATCCGGTTGTCCGGGATTGTCGTCCACCAGTTCGTCGAGGACCGACTCGGCCTCGTCGGTGGCGAACTCCTCGCCATGTTCGTCGAAGTAGGCCCGAGCGTCCTCCCACGATTGGGTGGACACCCAGGCCACCAACCGGTCGGCCAGGGCGATCCGCATGATCGCCTCGTCGATCGCCTCGTAGGCGGCATCGATGCTGCCGATCCGGGCCGCCTCCAGCAGTTCCTGATGCAGGCCCAGGATCTCCTGATCGGGGTTGCCCTCGATCAACTTCTGCATAGCGATCTCGCCGGAGTCGGTGAGCATGGCGTCGGCATGCTCGGAGATGAACTTCCGGGAATTGCCCCAGTTTTCCGAGGCGATCCATTCCAGGATCAGCTGCACCAGCGCCGGGTCGCTGTCAGTTTTGTCGGGCAGGTAGAACGTCATTGGGATGCACCCTAGGGGCCGGAATAGCGAGCTTCGAGTTGGTAGTGCCAGTCAAGGTCCACGATCGCCCCGAACTCGTCGAAGGAAGTAACCAGATCCAGATGGTCGCGGAGCGTCCCTTCCTGGTACAGGGTGGCGTAGGCCCGTTGCATCTGGCGGGCCGCGGCCAGCAGGCCGGTCAGCGGCGAGACGATGAGATCGAAGCCCAGATCGTGCAGCTCGCCAGGCGTCCGCAGCGGGGTGCGACCGCCTTCGATCATGTTGGCCACGCGGATGCACCCGGGCGTGGCTTCGGCGATGGCCTCCATCTCCGCGACCGACTCCGGGGCTTCCACGAAGACGGCGTCGACACCGACGTCGGCGGCCATGCGGGCCCGCAGGCATGCCTCCTCCAGCCCGACCGCGGCCCGGGCATCGGTGCGGGCGGTCACGAACAACCGATCCCGGTGATCCACTGCCGCCTGCAACTTGGCGAGCCAGTCCTGGCGGGGAACGACCTTTTTCCCGACCATGTGCCCGCACTTCTTGGGCCACACCTGATCCTCGAGGAAGATGCCGGCCGCGCCCGCGTGCTCGTACAACTCGATCGTGCGGATCGTGTTCAGGGGGTTGCCGTAGCCGGTGTCACCGTCGACGATCACCGCGGCCGCGGGCACGGCCCCGCACACCCGCCGGGCGACCTCGGCCATCTCCGACTGGGTGAGGTACCCGAAGTCGGGTAGGCCGAGCAGCGTGGCGGCGGTGCAGTACCCCGACAGAAAGAGGCTGGAGAAGCCTGCGGCCGTGGCCAGCTTGGCCGAGAGGGCATCGAAGCATCCCGCCAGGGTGACGGTCTCCCCGCCGGCGAGGCGGGTCCTGAGGGCGTCGCCGTTCATGAGCCGCAGGCTAGAAGGTGGCAGCGACGGTCAACCGACCGGCACCCGGCGCTGGACCGCCTCGGCGAGAACCCGGCCCGGTCGTGTCGGCGTGAACAACAGGCGGGCCGACGCCCCCTGTTCCCCGCCGGCGTGGCCGGGCTTGGCCCGGGTCATCGGAACTTTTTCGGTGAGCACCAACTCGATTGCCAGGCCGAGGGCGCCTTGGGTGAGGTCGAGGGAATCGGTGTCGGCGGGCGCCGGCCGGAGCGCTTCGATCATCTGCCGGGGAAAAAGAGCGGGATCGAGGAGGCTGATCGGGTCGTGGAGCACGACGCCGGCGGGGACGAACACCAGCCAGCGCCGTGACAGGCCGTGCAGGGATCGAGCCAGGACGATGGCGAGCGGGAGTCCGACCGCAACCACCGCGGCCCCGGCGATCCACTCCTTGGCCGCCAGCAGCAAGATGCCCACCACCGGGGCCCCGAGCGTCACCGCCCAGGAGATCTCGAGGGGACCGAGCAGGAGGGGACCCGGGACTCGCAGCGGGTAGCGGCGCTCGTTGGGGTAGGCGGGGCCGTTGACGTACCAGGCGCCGGTGACCGGCGCGAACGCCAGCGCCAGGTCGGTCACGCTGATGGCCACGGCGCCGGCCAGGGCCGGTCCCGACAGCCGGCCCGTCGCCGCCGCCGCGACCGTCGCCGCCGCGACCGCCGGGGCGCCCAGCCGCAGGGCGGTAAGGCCGAGCGGGTGGGGCACCAGCGTCCCGACGAGCACCACCGCCCACCCCGCCCAGAGAAGCACGGTCGCGGCCAGGCGGACCGCGTCGCTGTGGGGATGGAGCCCGGCGCCGAACGCGGGACCGGCCGCGAACGGCAGCGCCAGCCATGCCGCGCGTATGAGCCAGGGGAAAAGGCGGCGCCGCTGCATCGCCCCGATGGTCGCGCGGCCAGTGACGTCGGTCATAACGCCGGTCGAATTGTCACACCCCCTGGCTAGCCTCACGGTCATGGGGATGTCACCCGCACCCGCCGAGCGTGCCGAGCAGCTGAGGAGGCAGCTCGAATACCACAACCGCCGGTATTACGAGCTCGACGAACCCGAGATCAGCGACGCCGACTACGACGCCCTGGTTCGCGAGCTGCAGGCGCTCGAAGAGGAGTTTCCCGATCTGCGGACCCCGGACTCGCCGACGCAGATCGTCGGCGCCGGGATCTCGACGCTGTTCGCCGAGGCCCGCCACCTCCAACCGATGATGTCGCTCGACAACGCCACCAGCCTCGAGGACCTGCGGGCGTGGGTCAAGAGGATGGATCGGTTCATCGACGGGGAGGTGGCATTCACCTGCGAGCTGAAGATCGACGGGCTGGCGATGTCGCTGCTCTACACCGACGGCCGGCTGGTGCGCGCCGCCACGCGAGGCGACGGAGTCGTCGGTGAAGACGTCACGCCCAACGTCGCCACCATCGCGGCCGTGCCCAAAGAGCTGCCCGGTTCGCCGCCGGCGGTACTCGAGGTGCGCGGTGAGGTGTACATGCCGATCTCGGCGTTCGAGGAGCTCAACCGCCGCCAGATCGCCGAGGGCGGCCGGCCGTTCATCAACCCCCGTAACTCCGGGGCCGGTTCCCTGCGCCAAAAGGACCCGAGCATCACCGCCAGCCGGGAGCTGTCATTCTGGGCCTACCAGCTCGGGGCCACCGAAGGCGGGCCGACGTTCACCGAGCACAGCCAGACATTGGCGTGGCTGGCGGAAAAGGGTTTCCCGGTCAACCCCAACATCCGCACCGTTCACGGCCTCGACGAGGTGGACGACTACTGCCGGCACTGGCTCGAGCACCGCCACGACCTCGACTACGAGATCGACGGCGTGGTCGTCAAGGTGGACAACTTGGGCCAGCGCCAGGAGCTCGGAGCCACGTCGAAGGCCCCGCGGTGGGCCATCGCCTTCAAGTTCCCGCCCGAGGAGCGCACCACCTTGCTCAAGGACATCATGGTGTCGATCGGCCGCACCGGGAAGGCGACCCCCTTCGCGATCCTGGAACCGGTCATCGTCGGCGGCGCACGAGTCCAACTGGCGACTTTGCACAACGAGGACCAGGTGCGGGCCAAGGACGTCCGCCCCGGTGACACCGTGATCGTGCGCCGGGCCGGCGACGTCATTCCCGAGGTGCGGGGGCCGATCATTTCGTTGCGGCCCCCCGACCTGCCGCAGTGGCAGTTCCCGATCACCTGCCCGATCTGCGGCCAGCCGCTGGTGCGCCTCGACGGTGAGAGCGACACCTTCTGTGTCAACACCGACTGTCCGGGACAGCGGGTGCAGAGAATCAGTCACTTCGCCGGGCGCGGCGCCATGGACATCGAGGGGCTCGGGGAGCGGACGGTGTACCAGTTTGCCGAGGCGGAACTGCTCCGCGATGTGGCCGACATCTACCGCCTCGACTTCGACCGCGTCCGGGAGTTCGAAGGGTTCGGCGAGATCTCCGCGGCCAACCTGCAGCGGGCGATCGAGGCGTCCAAAGATCGACCCCTGGCCAACCTGCTCGTCGGGTTGTCGATCCGCCATCTGGGCGCGACCGGCAGCCAGGTGCTGGCCCGCGCCATGGGCCCTCTCGACCGCATCATGGCGGCGCCCATCGAGGAGATGGCCACCATCGAGGGGATCGGGCCGGTGATCGCAGCCAGTGTCGGGCAGTTTTTCGGCCTCGAGGCCAACCGGGACGTGGTCGAAAGGCTGCGCGCCGCCGGCGTCAACTTCGAAGGCCCCGAGGGCCCGGCTGCGCCACAGATTCTGCTGGGAAAGTCGGTCGTCGTGACCGGAACCCTGGAGGGATGGTCCCGCGACGCCGCCGAGGAGGCCGTCAAGGTCCGGGGCGGTAAGGCGCCGGGCAGCGTATCGAAGAGGACGACGGCGGTCGTGGTCGGGGCCGAACCGGGGACGGCCAAACTGAAAAGGGCGCAGGAGCTAGGGGTCCCGATCCTCGACGAGGCGGGTTTCGCCCACCTCCTCGAGACCGGGGAGCTACCGCCCGCTACTGCGTCAGGAAGCACCAGCTGAACTGCTGGGGCGTCTCGTTGATGTTGACGCGGTGGACGATCTGGAGCACGACGCAGACCCGCCCGGGGGGAAGCTCGGAGAACTGACGGCCCGGGCCCGGGCTGAAGGAGTACTGGTTCTGGCCGGGGAGGATCTGGATCTCGTCCTGCGGTATGCCGACGCGGGCGCCGCTGATGGCGAAGCTCATGCCCTCGGTGTTCTGCGTGGCCAGCGTGTAGCCCGAGGCCAGGATGACCGAGACGTTTGCCTGGCGCAGCGTGGAGGTGCCCTCCTCGGGGAACACCCGCACAACCGC
Organism: uncultured Actinomycetota bacterium; assembly: GCA_963851105.1. GTDB lineage: Bacteria > Actinomycetota > Acidimicrobiia > Acidimicrobiales > Palsa-688 > DATARN01. The sequence goes on along the minus strand of CAWKNP010000008.1, from coordinate 309,189 downwards.
CGAGTTCTTGTACACGATCGGCGTATGGGTGGGCCGGACGAGGGTGAAGCTCAGCACCAGCAGAGCGATGCACCCGGCGAGGATGAGGGAGATGACGGTGCGGCGGGTAGTGATCACGTTGAGGGCAGCTTGGGGCTGGGGAAAACTGTCGCCGCCGCCGCCAGCAGGACGATACAGGCCACCGAGACCATCTCCTCGAGGGCCCGCTGGTAGATCGGCAGGCCCGGTTTGGTCAGCGCCGCCAAAGCGGTGGTCACCTCGAACAGCAGCAGTGCCATCCAGGCACCGGGACGGCGGCGCAGGAGGCCGAGGCAGAACACGTACTTGAGCGCCAGGAAGGCGATGAGGGCCGGCCCGGCGCGGTACGAGCCGAAGGCGATGGTGGAGATGAGCACGGTCGTCTCGAGGGCGGCGAGGCCGGCGACGGCTGGCAGGGTCCATTCCCGGCCTTGGGCGCCTTGGGCGCCTTGGCGGCGTTGCCCGTCCTCCCGGCCGTCCTCGTCAGGTCTTGGGGTGATGCTCGTCACGCAACCGGTCGCTCGTCGGCGAAGCACCGGGCCAGCCGGCGATTGAACACCTGGATCCGGGTCCGGAGCTCGCCGTCGGGCATCTCGTCGCGGACGGCTTCCATGATCTTCCAGAGGCGGGGATAGACGATGCCCTCGACGTCGTTGGCCATGCGGGGGGGAATCGGTCCCATCCCCGTGCGCAGGGCCACCGACCGCAGCGGCTGGCTCAATAGCCCGGCCACGGCATCGGCGCCGGTGACCGCCTCGGATTCGAGCGTGGCGATGAGCGCGGCCAGCTCGGGCCCGTCCCAGAGGGCACCGCGCCGCACGAATTCCTCCAGTTCGTCGACCAGCGCCAAACGCATGCCCTCATTGTGACCTCCGCCCGCCGGTACCGGCATCCCCCTCAAGCGAAGATGGCGCCGGTACCCTCAAACCGTGGCGACGTCCCGCATCGTCGAGCACGTGGGGCGCGTCCTCAATGCCCGCTACCGCCTCACGAGACCGCTCGGTACCGGCGCGTCCGCTCACGTCTACATCGCCGAGGACGTGACACTGCGCCGGCGGGTGGCGGTCAAATTGCTGCATCCCGGCCTCGCCGACGACGAGGCATTCCTCCGGCGCTTCCAGGCCGAGGCCCGGGTGGTGGCGGCGCTGCGGCATCCCAACATCGTGCGGGTGTACGACTGGGGCGAGGATCAGGGCAGCCCATTCCTCGTCATGGAGCTGCTCGAGGGTGGCAGCCTGCGCAGCGTGCTCGACCGGGGCCACGTGGTGAGCCCGGCGCAGGCGGCACGCATCGGCGCCGATGCGGCCCGAGCACTCGACTATGCCCACAAGCGGGGGCTGGTGCACCGCGACATCAAGCCCGCCAACCTCCTTTTCGACGAGGAGGGCCAGGTTTCGGTGGCCGATTTCGGGCTGGCCCGGGCCTTGGCCGAGGCCACCTGGACCGAGCCGGTCGGGGCCATGATCGGCACCGCCCGATATGCGGCGCCCGAACAGATCGGCGGCGCCGCCCTCGACGGCAAGGCCGACGTCTACGCCCTCGCGCTGGTCATGGTCGAGGCGGTCACCGGCAAGGTGCCGTTCGCCGCCGACACGACCATCGGGACCCTGATGGCACGCGTCGACCGGGACCTGCCGGTACCCGACGAGTTCGGGGCCCTGGGCGCCGCCATCGCGGCGGCCGGCAAGGCCGACCCCCGCGAACGCATCGATGCCGGGGGCTTCGCCGCCGCCCTGGCGGGCGCCGCCCGCCACCTGCCGCCCCCTGCCCCCCTGGTGCTGGCGTCGGAGGTCGACACCGGCGAGATCTCCGAGGACCCCGACCAGACCGAGCTGCCCGGCCGCGCCAAGCTGTTCGACAACGAGCAGCCGGAGCCACCCCGGCGGTCGCGCCCGACGGGGCCCGCCACTTCCACCGAATGGGCGCCACCGCTTCCGGCGGCCGCGCCAAGGCCGCCTGCAACCGCCGGGCCCCCGCCGCGCCCGGCGAAGATCCGGTCTCCCCGGCGCCGCCGGCGGTTGCGGATCGCGATCCTTGCCGTCGTCGTGATGGCCGGTGCCGCCATCGGTGCCGCGGCGTATTCCCGAGCGTCGCTACCGCGCCACCCGGTGCCGAGCGTCGTCAACGACACCCCGGCGGTAGCCATCGCGGCGCTTCGGCCCCTGCATTTCCACCTCCGGGTGGCCGGCCAGACCTATGACGAGCGGGTGCCCAAGGGTCTCATCATCAGCCAGGAGCAAGCGCCGACCCGCCTGCTGGCCGAAGGATCCACCCTGGCGGTGACGGTGTCGCTCGGGCCGCCACTGGTGACGGTGCCCGATCTGAGTGGGCTCTCGCAGCAGGACGCGACCAATCGGCTCATCGGCGCCGGCCTCCAGGTCGCCTCGGTGAGCAAGCGCTTCGACACCACTGCGCCGAAAGGTGCCGTGCTGTCCTGGTCCGGCCAGGGCGGCCAGTTGCCGAAGGGCACGACAGTGGACCTGGTCCTCTCCGACGGACCGCCGGTGGTGCCGGTGCCGCCGTCACTGGCGGGGCAGAGTTTCGCCGCCGCCCAGGCGGCCCTCGGGGGCGCCAACCTGAAATCGACGGAGAACGACGTGTTCAGCAACTCGGTCCCCAAGGGCCAGGTGATCAGCACGAATCCCCCGGCGGGGACCTCGGTACCGGTGGGTTCCACCGTGACCGTGACCGTGTCGAAGGGCCCCGACCTGGTGCCGGTGCCCGACGTCTCCGGAAAGTCCGTGGACGCGGCGTCGCAGGCCCTGCAGGCGGTCGGCTTTTCCGTGAGCGGAGTGACCGGCAACCCGCTCAAGGCGGTGACGCGGACGTCGCCGCCGGCAGGCGCCCAGGTCTTGCGGGGCTCCTCGGTGGCCCTGTTCACCTCCTGACGCACTTCTGACCGGCCAACCGGGTCCGTTAGTCTCGCCCAGCTGGGCAGATGGGAAGGATGGCGACGCCGCGTGGGCGCTCTGGCAGGACGAGTGGCAGTCATCACCGGTGCCGGAAGGGGGCTTGGGCGTGCGCACGCCCTCTTTTTGGCGGCCGAAGGAGCCCGGGTGATCGTCAACGACGTGGGCGCGGGAATGGATGGCCAGGGCCACGACGCCAGTGCCGCGGCAGCCGTCGTCGCCGAGATCGTCGCCCGGGGCGGGGAGGCGATGGCCAACGACGAGGATGTCTCCGTTTGGGACGGAGGTCGGCGCCTCGTCGAGATGGCGATCGACACCTTCGGCGACCTCCATGTCCTCGTCAACAATGCCGGCATCCTGCGCGACCGGGCCCTCGTCAACATGACCGAGGACGAGTGGGACGATGTGATCGCGGTCCACTTGAAGGGCCATTTCGTGCCCACCCGCCACGCCGCCGCCTACTGGCGCCGCCAGGCCAAGGCAGGGGTCGCCGTCACCGCCTCAGTCATCAACACCTCATCGACGTCCGGCCTGCTCGGCAACCCGTTCCAGACCAACTACGGCGCCGCCAAAGCCGGTATCGGCGCCTTCACGATCATCGCGGCCCACGAGCTGGTGCGCTACGGCGTGCGGGTCAACGCCATCGTCCCCGCGGCTCGCACCCGCCTGACGTCGGCGACCGAAGGCCTCCACGACATGATCCAGCCGCCGGCCGACGGGGCCTTCGACGTCTGGGACCCCGCCAACGTGTCCCCGCTCGTCGGCTGGCTGGCGACCGAGCGGTGCCGGGCCACAGGGAAGGTGTTCTACGCCCAGGGGGGGAACATTCAGCTCATGTCCACCTGGTCCATGGGTGATGGGGTGGACCGGCGGGGCCGCTGGATGATCACCGAGCTGGAGGACGAACTGGGCAAGTTGGTCGGATCCTCCGACTGAGGCGACGCCGCCGCCGATCGAGCGGACGAATCTGCGTTGCTGCCGTCCGATAGCGATGGGGCAGTCGTACGCTTGCTGGCACAGGGTCTGGCTGGCGGCGTTGCGACGGCAGTGATCCCCAGCCGCTGCCGGCGCCGCCGCCCCAGACCCTCTTTTCCTTTGCCTACTCGGTCATATCCCGGACCCGGCGGGCGATCGCCACCGCCGTGGGGTCGGGATTGACCATCAGCGCCTGCAAAGCCATCAGCTTGGTGAGGTCGCCGTCGACCCTGATCTTCCCTGCCATGTACGCCTGCAATGCGATCTGGGGGTTCCCCTCAACCAGGATCCCCTTGGCGGTCAGGTAGTCAAGGGTGAGGGTGACATCGACATCGGAGAGATGACCGGCTTCCACGTCGACTTCGCCTGAAGAGGTGTCGAGGTGGGCGTCGAGGGATCCCGGGCCGAAGGGGACATCGGTCACGACCAGGTTCACCCTGACCGTGGCGCCGCCGCCGGGCGCGCTCCCACTGAGCTCCTCACGGATCTGGCGCGCCTCGGCCACCCATTCGTCGCTCAGGAACGGATGCTTCGCCACCAGCGGTCTCCTTCTCGGTCCGGTGCGGCACGCTACCCCCGGTCGCCCGGGACGAGCCTGCGGGGGTCGCGCCGGCCAGGGAGTCGCCGACCCCCCGCCTACCATGAACGTCATGGCTGAGCGGATCTCCCGGGCGGACGTGGTGCACGTGGCCCGTCTGGCCCGCCTCGACCTGACCGACGAGGAGTTGGCGCTGTTCACCGTCCAGCTGGGCGCGGTGCTCGAGCATGCCGGCGACGTGGCGGCGCTCGACACCGAAGGCGTGGCGCCGACCGCGCATCCGCTGCCGCTGCGCAACGTGCTCCGGGAGGACATGGTCGTGCCGAGCTTGGATCGCGAGGAGGTGCTGGCCCAGGCACCGGCCGTCGAATCGCACCGTTTCAAGGTGCCCCCGATCCTCGGCGAGGCGCCGTGAGCGGCGGCCCGGCGCCGGTGTCGGCCTTGGCGCTGGCCGCCGACGTGCGCACGGGGCGGCGCCGGGCGGTCGATGCCCTTGACGACCACCTGGCGGTGATCGCATCGCGCGACCCGGAGATCCACGCCTTCAACCACGTGATGACCGAGACCGCGCGAGCCGTGGCGGCTTCGGTCGACCAGGCGGTGGCGGCGGGGCGTGACCCAGGCTCCCTGGCCGGAGTACCCGTCGCCTTGAAGGACAACCTGTGTACCCGCGGCGTTCCGACCACCTGCTCCTCGCGCATCCTCGAAGGGTGGCGGCCCCCGTACGACGCCACGGTGGTGACCCGCCTGCACCAGGCGGGCGCGGTGGTGGTGGGCAAAACCAACCTCGACGAGTTCGCCATGGGTTCGTCGACCGAGAACTCGGCCTTCGGTCCCACCCGCAACCCCACCCGCCTCGACCGGGTGCCCGGGGGATCCTCCGGAGGAAGCGCGGCCGCGGTCGCCGCGGGCATGACACCGTTGGCCCTCGGTTCGGACACCGGTGGCTCGATCCGCCAACCCGCCGCGCTTTGCGGCGTTGTGGGGGTCAAGCCGACCTACGGCCTGGTGTCTCGTTACGGCCTCATCGCCTTCGCCAGCTCCCTTGACCAGATCGGTCCCTTGGCGGCGAACGTTTCCGACGCGGCCGCGTTGCTCGATGTCATCTCCGGTCATGACCCGTCCGATTCCACGTCGCTGCCGGGCGCGCCCCCTCGGCGGCCGCCCGCCTGGGCGACGGGGTCGAGGGCCTCAGGGTGGGGGTCATCACCGAGCTGACCACTGCCGATGGGATCGCCGACGACGTCGTCGCCCGGGTCCGCGAGGCCGCCGACGCCCTGGCCGCGGCCGGCGCCAAGGTGGACGATGTCAGCATCCCGGCCGCGGTGTTCGGGTTGTCCGCCTACTACCTCATTGCCCCCGCCGAGGCGTCGTCGAACCTGGCCCGCTACGACGGGGTGCGCTACGGCCTGCGGGTACCGGGCGCCGACATCACCGAGATGTACTCCAAGACCCGTGCCGAGGGCTTCGGCGCCGAGGTGAAGCGGCGCATCATGCTCGGCACTTATGCCCTGTCGGCCGGTTACTACGACGCCTACTACGGCCAGGCGCAGCGGGTCAGGACCCTCATCATCAGAGACTTCGAAGCCGCCTACTCGTCGTTCGACGTCCTCCTGTCGGCGACGACGCCGACGACCGCGTTCGAAATCGGGGCCAAGACCTCCGACCCGCTGTCGATGTACCTCTCCGACCTGTGCACGATCCCCTCCAACCTGGCCGGCCATCCCGCCATGACCGTGCCTTTCGGCCTAGGTGGCGACGGGCTCCCGATCGGCGTCCAGGTGCTGGCGCCGGCGCTGGGCGAGACCGTTATGTTTCAGGTGGCGGCGGCCATCGAGGCTGCCGCTCCCCGGTCCCGGGAGGAGTCGCGGGCATGAGCACCGACGCGCCCGCCACCGACCCCTCCTTTTCCCCGGCCCCTGTCACCGAATGGGAAACGGTGATCGGGCTCGAGGTTCACTGCGAGCTGCGCACCGAGACCAAGCTTTTCTGCGGCTGCCGCAACGCCTTCGGCGACTCGCCCAACACCAACGTCTGCCCCGTCTGCCTCGGCTTGCCGGGCTCGCTGCCGGTCATCAACCGGCGGGCGGTCGACTTCGCCATGCGTATCGGGCTGGCCCTGCACTGCCGGGTCGAGCCGTCGATCTTCCACCGCAAGAACTACTTCTATCCCGACATGCCGAAGGACTTCCAGATCAGCCAGTTTGACCAGCCGATCAACGTCGGCGGTTGGCTGGAGCTGCCCTCGGGCGCCCGCATCGGGATCGAGCGGGCCCACATGGAGGAGGACACGGGCAAGACGACCCACGTCGGGGGGGGCGGGCGGATCCACGACGCGGGGTATTCGTTGGTCGACTACAACCGCGCCGGGGTCCCGTTGGTGGAGATCGTGAGCGCACCCGATCTGCGCAGCTCGTCCGACGCCCGGGCCTACGTGGACGAGCTGCGGTCAATCCTGGTCGCCACCGGCGCGTCCGACGGGAAGATGGAGGAGGGCTCCCTACGAGTCGACGCCAACGTGTCGGTCCGTCCTCTGGGCTCATCGGCGTACGGGACCCGGTGCGAGATCAAGAACATGAACTCGTTGCGCAGCTTGGGGCGGGCCATCGACTACGAGGTCGGACGGCAGGTGGCCCTCGTGGCGTCGGGGGGACGGGTGGTCCAGGAGACCCGGCACTGGAACGAGGTCGCGGGTTCGACACGCTCGATGCGATCCAAGGAAGAGGCGTTCGACTACCGCTACTTCCCCGAGCCCGACCTGGTTCCACTGGAGCCGTCTTCTGAGTGGGTGCACGCGATCGTTTCTTCGATGCGGCCGCTGCCCGCGGAGCGCCGCGAGCGGGTGGCGGCGGCGTCGGGGCTGCCGGTCTACGGCGACGCGGTCGTGACGGTGGTGCGCCTCGACCTGGACTCTTTCGTCATGGCGGCGGTGGATGTGGGTGCCGACGCCGCCCTGGCTGTGCGCCGCCTGGCCAACGAGGTCGCGGCGTATGCCGGCGACGCGCTGCGGCTCGATCCCGATGGATTTTGCCGACTGCTGCTCATGGAGTCTCGCGGTGAACTCACGACCGCCCAGGCACGCGAGGTGCTGCACCATCTCCTGGAGTCGGGCGGCAGCCCGGCGGCGGTGGCGTCGGCGCTCGGCTTCGAGGCCATGGGCGCCGGCGCCCTCGACCAGGCGGTCGATGCGGTCATCGTGGCCAATCCCGGGGAGTGGGACCGGTTCGTGGCCGGCGATGACAAGCTGCAGGGCTTCTTCATCGGCAAGGTGAAGGCGGCGACGGGGGGCAACGCCGACCTCAAGGCGGTCCCGGCGCTTTTGCGGGACCGCCGGGCGGCCACCAGCGCTTCGTAGCGGGTTGCGGCCGAACGAGGCACGTAGGATTGCGGCAATGGCGAACGACAACCCCATGAAGCCCCGGAGCTACGAGGTCACCGACGGCTACGAGCGGGCACCGGCGCGTGCCATGCTGCGCGCCGTCGGGATGACCGACGCCGACTGGGACAAGCCACAGGTCGGTGTGGCCTCGTCGTGGAATGAGGTCACCCCCTGCAACATGCCGCTCGACCGCCTGGCCAAGCGGGCCAAGATCGGGGTGCGCGACGCCGGCGGTTTCCCGTTCGAGTTCGTCACCATCGCCGTCTCCGACGGCATCTCGATGGGCCACGAGGGGATGCGGGCCTCGCTGGTGAGCCGGGAGGTGATCGCCGACTCGGTGGAGACCGTCATGCACGCCGAGCGCTTCGACGCGCTCGTGACCTTCGCGGGCTGCGACAAATCCCTGCCCGGGATGCTCATGGCGGCGGCGCGGGTCAACCTGCCGTCGGTGTTCCTCTACGGCGGAAGCATCCTCCCCGGTCGCGGCCAACGGGGCGAGGCCCTGGACATCGTCAGCGTGTTCGAGGCGGTGGGCGCCCGGGCCCAAGGAGGCCTGAGTGACGAGGAGCTCCTCCTCATCGAGCGCAACGCCTGCCCGACCATCGGCAGCTGCGCCGGCATGTTCACCGCCAACACGATGGCCTCTGTGTCGGAGGCGCTCGGGATGGCGTTGCCCGGCAGTGCCTCGGCGCCCGCGGTCGATCGCCGCCGTGACGACTATGCCTATGCGACCGGAAAAGCCGTCGTCCGTCTCCTCGAGCGAGGGATCCGGCCCCGCCAGATCATGACCAAGGAGGCTTTCGAGAACGCCATCGCCATCGTCAACGCCCTCGGGGGCTCGACCAACGCCGTTCTGCATCTCCTGGCCATCGCCAACGAGGCCCGCGTCGAGCTCACCATCGACGACTTCGATCGGGTAGGCCGGCGGGTGCCCCACCTGGCCGACATGAAGCCCCACGGCAAGTACCACATGACCGACCTGGACCGCATCGGCGGCGTCCCCGTCGTGCTGCGGGAACTGCTCGAAGCCGGCCTCCTCCACGGCGACTGCATGACCGTCACGGGACTGACGATGGCCGAGAATCTGGAGAAACTCGACCCGCCGCCCCCCGACGGCGAGGTCGTGCACCCGCCTAACCGGCCGATCCACACCGCCGGCGGCATCGCCATTTTGCGTGGTTCGCTGGCACCCGAGGGTTCGGTGGTCAAGATCGCGGGGATCGACGTCGACCGCTTCGAGGGGACCGCCCGGGTCTTCGACGGTGAGGACGGAGCCATGGAGGCCATCCTGGCCGGCCAGATCGCGCCGGGGACCGTCGTCGTTATCCGCTACGAAGGCCCCAAAGGCGGCCCCGGGATGCGGGAGATGCTGGCCGTGACGGGCGCCATGAAGGGCGCCGGCCGCGGCGGCGACTGCGCTCTGCTCACCGACGGCCGGTTCTCCGGCGGCACCCATGGGCTGTGCATCGGCCATGTGGCGCCCGAGGCGGTCGAAGGCGGGCCGATCGCCTTTGCGGCCGACGGTGACCGCATCGTGATCGACATTGCGTCGCGTACCGTCGACCTCCAGGTCGACGCCGCCACCATCGCCCGCCGCAGGGCCGACTGGAAGCTGCCGCTACCCCGGTACACGACCGGAGTACTGGCCAAGTACGCCAAGTTGGTGACCGGCGCCGAGCGCGGCGCCATCACCGAGCCGTAAGTTTGGTTGCGAAGGCGGTACCCGGGGTGCCACAATCGCGGGCAATGGTCACCGCGCGGGAACTCGTACTCATCACCTGACGCACGCGGTGGCCTCACGCGTGCGCACGACCTCCCAGCCGGGAGGTCGTTTCATTTTTCCGCCAAGTTACGAAGGGACCGGGGATGCCGGGATGAAACTGACCGGGGCGCAAGCCCTCATCAAGAGCCTCGAAATGGAACGGACCGACGTCGTTTTCGGCCTTCCCGGCGGCGCGATCCTCCCTGCCTACGACCCGATCATCGATTCGCCGATCCGCCACATCCTGGTGCGCCATGAGCAGGGCGCGGGCCACATGGCCGAGGGTTATGCCCACGTCACCGGCCGGCCCGGGGTCGCCATCGTGACCAGTGGTCCCGCCGCCACCAACATCGTCACCCCGCTGTGCGACGCCTACATGGACTCGGTGCCGATCGTGGTCATCACCGGCCAGGTGGCCCGCCCCATGATCGGGACCGACGGATTCCAGGAGTGCGACACGGTCGGCATCACCCGCTCGGTCACCAAGCACAACGAGCTGGTCATGGACCCCGACGACATCACCATGGCGATCCGCCAGGCGTTCCACATCGCCACCACCGGCCGGCCCGGGCCCGTGCTGGTCGACCTCCCGAAGGACGTCCTGATGGCGGCCACCGACTGGAATTGGCCGACCGACGACGAGGTGGCGATGTCGCTCCCCGGCTACCGCCCGACCACCAAGGGCCACCCCCGCATGATCAAAGAAGCGGCCCGGTTCATCGCCGCCAGCCGGCGGCCGGTCATCTACGCCGGAGGCGGCATCCTCAACAGCCACGCCGCCGCCGAGCTCAAGGAGCTGGCCGAGCTGACCGGCATTCACGTGGTCACCACGCTCATGGCCCGCGGCGCCTTCCCCGACAGCCACCCCCTGTGCCTGGGCATGCCCGGCATGCATGGCAACTACACCGCCATCACCGCCATGCAGAACGCCGATCTCCTCATCGCGCTGGGCAGCCGCTTCGACGACCGGGTGACGGGCAAGGTGGGGACCTTCGCGCCCGACGCCAAGATCATCCACGTCGACATCGACCCTGCCGAGCTGGGAAAAATACGTCGTCCCGATGTGCCCATCGTGGGCGACGCCCGTCAGGTGATCGCCCAATTGGTCCTCGAGGTGAGGGCCAGTCTCCAAAGCGCCGAGTCACGTCCCGACCGCAGCGCCTGGAACGCCCAGATCGCCGACTGGAAGGCCAAGTTCCCGCTGCACTACGACGCGCCCGAGGAGGGCGAGCTTCTCAAGCCGCAATACGTCCTCGAGACCCTCCGGGACTCGACGCCCGACGACACCATCGTGGTGTCGGGCGTCGGCCAGCACCAGATGTGGGCCAGCCAGTACTGGCGCTTCGAGCACCCCTACACCTGGGTCAACTCCGGTGGGCTCGGGACGATGGGATTCGCGGTTCCCGCCGCCATCGGCGCCAAGGTGGGCCGTCCTGACAAAATGGTCTGGGCGGTCGACGGCGACGGATGCTTCCAGATGACCGCCCAGGAGCTGGTGACCGCCTCCAGCGAGCGGATCCCGGTCAAGATCGCCATCTTGAACAACGCCTACCTCGGCATGGTCCGCCAGTGGCAGGAGATGTTCTACGACGAGCGCTACTCCGAGGTGTACCTGTCGCCCGACCTGCCCGACTACGTGAAGTGGGCCGAGGCCATGGGCTGCGTCGCCTTCCGGGTGGAGACTCCGGAGGAGGTCCAGCCGACCATCGACAAGGCCAACGAGATCGACGACCGCCCCGTCGTCATCGACTTCCGCACCGACGCCCGGGAGAAGGTCTTCCCGATGGTCCCCGCCGGTGCGTCGAACAGCGACGTGGTCGTCCACCCGTCGCAGCACGCCGGGCCCCGGGTGGTCCAATAATGGCCGCCACCCCCCCGGCGGTCCACCACACGCTGTCGGTCCTCGTCGAGAACAAGTTCGGCGTCCTGGCAAGGGTTTCGGGAATGTTCGCCCGCCGGGGCTACAACATCTTCTCCCTGGCCGTCGCCCCGACCGACGACGAACGCTTCAGCCGCATCACGATCGTGGTCGACGCCGAGCAGACGTCGGTGGAGCAGATCGTCAAGCAGCTGTTCAAGCTGATCAACGTCGTCAAGATCACCGAGCTGGCCCCGAGTGAATCCGTCGAGCGGGAGCTGCTCCTCCTGACGGTGCGCGCCGACGCCAGCGAACGTGGTCAGGTCATCGAGCTGCTCCAGGTCCTTGATGGCAAGATCGTGGACGTGGGCTACGAGACGTTGACGTTGATGCTGGCCGACACGCCCGCCAGGCTCGACGACTTCGAGGACCTCGTACGACCATTTGGGATCACGGAACTGCAGCGCACCGGAAGAGTGGCGCTGCCCAAGTTGGAAAAATCGGCACCCCGCCCTCGGAGTGTCCTGGGAAAGGTGAGCTGATCATGGCAAACGTCTATTACGAACGCGACGCCGATCCCGGCCTCATTGCCGGCCGCAAAGTGGCCATCATCGGGTACGGGTCGCAGGGCCACGCCCACGCCCTCAACCTGCGCGACTCGGGTGTCGACGTGCGCGTCGGCCTCCGCGACGGGTCGTCGTCGAAGGCCAAGGCGGAAGCGGCAGGACTGCGAGTCACGTCCATTGCCCTCGCGGCCGACGAGGCCGACGTCATCATGATGTTGGCGCCCGACACCGAGCAGCAGGCGATCTACGAGGCGGCCATCGAGCCGAGCCTTCGGTCGGGCGATGCCCTGCTGTTCGCCCATGGATTCAACATCCGTTTCGGCCTCATCAAGCCCCCGCCCGGCGTGGACGTCGCCATGGTCGCCCCGAAGGGCCCCGGCCACCTGGTGCGGCGCACCTTCGAAGGCGGCGGCGGTGTGCCCTCGCTGATCGCGGTCGAGCAGGACGCCACCGGCAAGGCCCGCGACCTCGCGCTGTCCTATGCCAACGCCATTGGCGCCACCCGCGCCGGCGTGCTCGACACCACCTTCAAGGAGGAGACCGAGACCGACCTGTTCGGTGAACAGGTCGTGTTGTGCGGCGGCCTGACGTCGCTCATCATGGCCGGCTACGAGACACTGGTCGCCGCTGGCTACCAGCCGGAATCGGCCTATTTCGAGTGCCTGCACGAGGTCAAGCTCATCGTCGACCTGATGTACGAGAACGGAATCTCCGGGATGCGGTTCTCCATCTCCGACACCGCCGAGTACGGGGACCTGACTCGCGGGCCTCGGGTCATAAGCGAAAGCGTCCGGGCCGAAATGAAGCAAATCCTGTCCGAGATTCAGGACGGGACCTTTGCCAAGGAATGGATAGCGGAGAACAGGGCCGGCCGCCCCAACTTCAACCAGCTCCGTCAGGCCGGTAGGGAGCACCCCATCGAGAAGGTGGGCGAGCAGCTGCGGGGCATGATGCCGTTCATCGCCGGCGGCTCCCAGCGCCCCGAGGACATCTCGGGCGGCTGAAAAAGGCCTAGCGCGGGCCGAAGATGCGGCTCCGGCGACGGCGTCCCCGGATCAGGCCCAGGCCGACGAGCAATGCGCCGGTTGCTCCTGCGACGACGAGCCACCGCGACGAGTCGGCCGAAGAAGCCTCCGAGCCGCTTGACGCCAGTGCCGACGCCGGGGTCCTCGGCGTCGCTGTCGCCACCGTGGTGTCGGGGGCGATCGGCGGCGGGCGTAGCGCCCCCAGGTTGACCGCGGGCAACTGGTCGACGATCGACTCGGACTCGACCGGAGTGGCGAAACCCTTGTCCAGCAGTGCCTTCGCCTGAGCAGTGGGGTTGGCGCCGTTCAAGATGACGGCCAGCATGGTGCGGCCACCGACCCGGGCGGCGGCCATCAGGCAGCCGCCCGCGCGCTTGGTGAAGCCCGTCTTGACCCCGATGGCGCCGGCATAGGTCGTCAGGAACAACTTGTTGTGGTTGGTCAGGCGGTGATGGATGCCGTCGGGCCCGTCGAAGTAGTAGACGGGCGTCGCCACGATGGCCGCCAGGGCCGGCACCGCCAGCAGGGCGCGCCCGGCAATGGCCAGGTCACGGGCGCTGACCAGGTTGCCGCCCTCGACACCGTCGGGCCCGTCGAGGCCCGCGGGATCCACCAGTACCGGGTTGTCGGCCATGCCGAGACCGGTGGCGGTGCGGGCGAACACCGGCTGGAATCCCTCGAGGGTGCCGCCCATGTGCTCGGCGAGGGCGACGGCCGCGTCGTTGGCCGACGACAGCAGTAGGGCCCGGGTCATCTCGTCGGCCGTCCAGACGCTGCCTGACTTCAGCAGGAGCTTGTCGGCGGGGGCCGCGGCCGCCCGGTCGCTGACGCTGATCGGGTCAGTGGCCGCCAGGTTGCTGGCCGCCAGGGCGGTGATCACCTTGGTGAGACTGGCGGGGGGCATCGGGGTGCGGTCGTTGCCGGCGTCGATGATGCGGCCGGTGTCGGCGTCGACCAGGACATAGCCCTTCGGCGGGGGCAGCGGCGCCGCCGTGGTGACGGGAGTCAGGGGTCGGGCGGGCGCCGGCGCCGGCGTGGCGACGATCGTCGCGGCCCCCAAGCCCATGGCCATGACGACCGCAGCCAGCGGCCGCACGCGGAACTTCTGGACCCCCAACAAGACGAAAGCAACGCTAGCGGCTGGGTCCCCGGCGTCCTCGGCACCCTGCCCGGAGCGCCGTGTCCCGTGTCCTGCTGGAGCCCGGTGTCCTGCCGGAGCCCGGTGTCCTGCCGGCGCCGGGTGTCCTGCCGGAGCCCGGTGTTCTGCCGGAACCGTGAACGGTAGGGGCTGCTCGGCGAGCCCGTACTGTGCGCGGTTCGGCGTTACCGCCCCGGGTTCTGCCGGAGCCCCGTGTTCTGCCGGAACCGTGAACGGTAGGGGCTGCTCGGCGAGCCCGTACTGTGCACGGTTCAGCGGTACCGCCCCGGGTTCTGCCGGAGCCCCGTGTCCTGCAGGAGCCCCGTATTCTGCCGGAGCCCTGTGCCCTGCCGGAATCCCGTGTCCTAACGGAACCGTGAACGGTTGGGGCTACTCGGCGAGCCTTTACTGTGCACGGTCCGGCGTTACCGCCCCGCGGTTCGACATTTTCGCTCGAGCTGTGGTCAGTTGTCGTGCTGGGGGAGGCCCTTGTGACCACAATTCGGGCCCCGGCCGGCGGTGCGGACCGTTAGGGCAGCGGGTCCCGCTAGGGTCGCCCGCCGTGGATGGTGCGGCGACCCTCGGCCCGGCGACGGTGCTGAAGGATCTCCGGGGTGCCCGGCGCCGCCAACGCATCGCCGACTTCGACCCGTTCGAGGCGCTCTACCGCGCCTACCTCACGGGAATCACCGTGGGCCTCGGCGTCCTGCTGCTGTCGGGCGCCACCGGTGACACGAAGGTCGCTGGCTCCGACCTGACCAGTATTCGCCTCGACGGCGGCGCCTGGATCGGCCTGGCGGTGGCCCTGGTGTTCGCGTTGGGCCTGCGATCGGGGGGCCGGGGCGGTCCCCTGGTCGTGGAGGCGGCCGACGTACGCCATGTCTTGTTGGCGCCGGTCGATCGGGGCGCGGCGTTGCGGGGGCCTGCGATCCGCCAGCTGCGCTTCCTGCTCCTGGTCGGCGCCGCCACCGGCGGCATCGCCGGCCTGCTGGCCTTGCGACGGCTGCCGGGTCCCGCCGGGGGGTGGATCGCCTGCGGCGCCGCGGTCGGCGCCATCGCGGTAGCCGGAGGATTCGGATTCGGCCTCCTGGTTTCCGGCCACCGGCTCGGACGCTGGATCGGCGGCCTCCTCGCGCTCGCGGTCCTCGGCTGGTCGGGCGCAGATATCGCCGGCCACCGGGTCACCTCGCCCGCCACCATGCTCGGGCACCTGGCGCTGTGGCCGCTCGCAGTCCATCCCGTCGACATGATCGGGCCCGTCGTCGCCGTGGTGGCCCTGGCGCTGGGCCTTGCCAGCGTGGGGGGCACCTCTCTTGAGGCGTCGGAGCGGCGCGCCGGCCTGGTCGGCCAGATCCGCTTCGCGGCGACCCTCCAGGACCTGCGGACGGTCATCGTGCTCCGCCGCCAGCTGGCCCAGGAGTTGCCCCGCCAGAAGCCGTGGCTGCGGCTGCCCCGTGCCATCCCCAAGTCCTGGCTGGCGTCGCCGGCGCCGGGCGCCGATGGAGCAGGCACTACCGGCCCCGCTGCCCCTGGCCCCGCTGGCGCGACGTCCGTCCCGGTTGCCCCTCCCGCGGGCGCGCCTTCCGTCCCGGCCGACCCCGGCCCTGTGGCGGCGGCGACGCCCGCCCGCGCCCGCCTCAGGGTGCGGCATTTTCCCGTGTGGCGCCGGGGCTGGCACGGCCTCCTGCGCTGGCCCGGCCTCCGGCTGGCCCGGGTGGCAGTGCTCGGCGCCGCCGCCGGGCTGTGCCTGGTCGGGGTCTGGAATGGCACGACTCCTTTGATCGTCGTCGCCGGACTGGCCCTCTACCTTGCGGCCCTCGACGCTACCGAGCCCCTCGCCCAGGAGGTGGACCACCCCGATCGGTCGGCGAGCTTCGACCTCAAGGCGGGCGAGGTCCATTTCCGGCAGCTGGCGGCGCCCGCGGTACTCATGGTCCTCGTCGGTGCCGTGGGGATCCTCGCCGCTACCGCGGTGACCGCAGGCTCGGCGACGACCTGGCAACTGGGCGCGGTCATGGTCCTGCCCGCCATCGGTTGCGCCCTGGGCGCGGGCGCCATGAGCGTGGTCAAGGGGCCGCCGCCCGCTCTGACGTCGTCGGCGATGCTCATTCCCGAGGCGGCCGGGGCTCGAGCCGTGGGCCGCCTGCTTTGGCCCCCGATCATGAGCGTCATCGGCCTGATACCGATCATCGCAGCCCGCAACGCGGCCCAGCACCATTTGTCGGTCCTGGTCGCCGCGGGGAGCGTCGAGCAACTCGTAGCGGTGGTCGCGCTGCTCGCGGTGGCCTGGGTCCGGTACCAGGAGGACGCCCACCACTGGTGGGAGTCGCAGGTCTCCGAAGCCAAGCACGCCAGCGGCCGAGCATGACCTACTCGACCGCTCCGGTAACTTTGGCGTCGCCCATGCCCGACTCCACGCCCCCGATCGCCGTACTTTCGACCGCCGGGGTGAGCAAGTCGTACGGCGACCTGGTGGCCCTCGAGCCCCTCGACCTCTCGGTACCCGAAGGCCAGCGCCTGGTACTGGTCGGTCACAACGGCTCGGGCAAGACGACGTTGTTGCGCATGGCGGCGGGCTTGCTGGAGCCGTCGGACGGGTCCATTTCGATCATCGGCTCGCCCGCGGGCAGCATCGATGCCCGTGCCGCCGTCTCCTATCTCCCCGACAGCCCCGTCCTGTACGACGACCTGTCGGTGCTCGAGCACATCGAATACGTCTGCCGGCTCCACGAGGCCGAGGACTGGCAAGGGCGGGCCGTCGGGCTCCTCGACGCCCTCCATCTGACCGAGCGGGCCGACGATCTGCCGTCGCGTTTCAGCCGGGGCCTGCGCCAGAAGACCGCCATCCTGCTCGGGCTGATACGACCGTTCTCCCTTCTGCTGATCGACGAGCCCTTCGTCGGACTCGACCCCCCGGGCCGGGCCGCGCTGCTCGAGTTGCTGGACGATGCCGGGGCGTCGGGCGCCACGGTGGTGGTGGCCACGCACCAGATGGACTTCGTCAGCCAGGCCGACCGCTGCGTCGCCCTCCGCGACGGCGCCGTCATCTATGACGGCCCGCCCGGCGAAGTGGACCCCACCACCCTGGCCGGATAACCAACCGATCGGCATACCGGCTTCTGCCGCGGGCTACCGCGGCGGCATCAAATAGGACACTCGATGGCCAGTATGGGGGCGTACCGTCATCAATATGGAGACCTTCACGATCACGCCCCGTGGCCCGTACCGCCTCGAAGAGTCCGCTCTGTTCGGGTTCGGGCAGCGCCATGACACCGCCTTCGACGGCACCATGCGCCTGGCGTTCTGCGTGGACGGCTATCAAGGCCAGGCCGGCGTTTCGCTGACGCAGGAAGACGCAGACGGTGAGGTGCTCGGAACGATCACCGCCACCACCGGGGGTGCGCCCACGCCCGCAATCGTCGCTCAGGTGGCCCGGATCCTCTCCCTCGACCACGACGCCCGCAGCTATGCCGCCCTCGGCGACACCGATCCCGTCATCGCCCGACTCCAGGCGGCCCGCCCCGGGCTACGGCCCCCGTTGTTCTACTCGCCTTACGAGGCGGCGCTTTGGGCGGTGATCTCGATGCGCCGCCCCCAGAAGACGGCGCAGCGGTGGCGCCAGTGCCTGGCGGCCGCGGCCCAAGGCCCGTTCGACGTGGCGGGGCAGGACCTGTGGGCAGTTCCCATGCCCGAGCAGCTCATCGCCATGGGCCCCGACGGCGTTGCGACCGCCGCCGGTATCGAGCCGGCGCGGGCGGAACGAGTGATCGCGGTGGCCGAGGCGGCCCGGGCGGGAACCCTCGACGTGGCGGCGCTGACGGCCGTCTCGGCCGACGAGGCCCGGTCGCGCCTGCGGACGGTCCCGGGCATCGGCGCCTTCTACGCCGATCTCATCGTCGTCCGGTCCACCGGCGCCACCGACGTGCTCCCCCTCAACGAGCCGCGGCTGTTCGGCCTGGTCGGTGCCCTCTACGGCCTTGGCAATGCGCCGACGGTGAAGCAGGTCGAGGGAGTCGCCGAAGCGTGGCGACCGTGGCGGACCTGGATGGCGGTGCTCGTCCGTGCCGCCGGCCCCATGCTCCTCGACCAGGCGACTGAACCCGAGCCGGCGCCGGTCTAGGCGGGGCGGCGCCGGTTAGGCGGGCGGCGCCGGTAGGCGGGCGGCACCGGTTCAGGCGGGGCGGCACCGGTCTCAGGCGGGGCGGCACCGGTCCAGGCGGGGCGGCACTGGTCCAGGCGGGGCGGCGCCGGTCCAGGCGGGCGGCGCCGGTCTAGGCGAGCTGCTCGACCACGTAGTCGACGCAGTGGGTCAGGGCCTCGACGTCATCGGGGTCAACGTTGGGGAACATCCCGATCCGCAGCTGGTTGCGCCCCAACTTCCGGTACGACTCGGTGTCCACGATCCCGTTGGCTCGCAGGGCGGCGCAGACAGCGGCGTCGGACACCGCCGGATCGAGGTCGATGGTCCCGACGACGGAGCTGCGGGCATCGGCATCGGTCACAAATGGCGAGGCGTAGGGAGAATCCTCGGCCCACTGGTACAGGGTCGCCGCCGAGCGCGCGGAGCGACCGGCGCACCACGGCAAGCCCCCTTTTTCCAACATCCAGGCAACCTGGTCGGCGAGCAGCCACAACGTCGCCAGCGCCGGAGTGTTGTACGTCTGGTCGAGACTGCTGTTGTCCACGGCGATGGCCAGGTCGAGCGACGCCGGCACCCAGCGGCCGGTGGCCGCGATGCGCCGGATCCGGTCAACCGCGGCGGGAGACAGGAGGGCGACCCAGATTCCGCCGTCGGAGCCGAAGCACTTCTGGGGCGCGAAGTAGTAGGCGTCGGCCTCGTTGGCGTCGAGGGGGAGGCCGCCGGCGCCGGAGGTGGCGTCGACCGCCACGAGGGCGTCGGTGCCCGCGGGTCGCAGTATCGGCATCATGACCCCGGTGGAGGTCTCGTTGTGGGTGAGGGCATAGAGGTCGATGCCCGCGACGGGCTCGGCCGAGGGGTGCGACCCCGGGGCCGATTCCACCAGGGCCGGGGCGCCGAGGTGGGGCGCGGCGGTGGCGCAGGCCGCGAACTTGGCCGAAAACTCGCCGAAAACGAGGTGCTGGCTGCGTTGCTCGATCAGGCAGAAGGTGGCGATGTCCCAGAACATGGTGGCGCCGCCGTTGCCCAGGACCACCTGGTAGCCATCGGGCAGGGAAAAAAGCTCGGCGAGGCCGCTCCGCAGCCGTGCGACGAGGGACTTGACCGTCGGCTGGCGGTGGCTGGTGCCGAGGAACGACCGGCCGGTCGCCGCTAGCGCCGCCAGCGCCTCGGGACGCACCTTGGACGGGCCGCAGCCAAAGCGCCCGTCTGCGGGGACGAGGGCGCCAGGGATGCGTATATCGGTCGGAGCGGTGCTGGCCACTGTGCCAGCATGGCAGTAATGAATCGCATATCGAACCGAGTATCAGCCGTCACCGAGTCCGCAACACTGGCGATCGACGCCAAGGCGAAGGCCTTGAAAGCTGCCGGCGAGCCGGTGATCGGATTCGGCGCCGGCGAGCCCGATTTCCCGACTCCGGACAACATCGTGGAGGCGGCTGCCGCTGCCTGCCGGGACCCGAAGAACCACAAGTACACCCCTGCCGCCGGCCTCCCCGAGCTGCGGGCGGCGGTGGCCGCCAAGACCGCCCGGGACTCCGGTTGGGACGGGGTGAAGGCCAACCAGGTCCTCATCACCAACGGAGGGAAGCATGCGGTTGCCACCGCGCTCGAGGTCTCTCTCGACCCCGGCGACGAGGCGCTGCTGCCGGCGCCGTACTGGACCACCTATCCCGAGGCCATCCGGTTGGCGGGAGGGGTACCGGTGGTAATCCCGACCACCGCCGCCAGTGGTTTCAAGGTGACCGTCGCCGATCTGGAGGCAGCCCGTACGCCGCGGACCAAGATCCTCATCTTCGTTTCGCCGTCCAACCCGACGGGCGCCGTGTACAGCCCAGCGGAGGTCGAGGCCATTGCCCGCTGGGCCCTCGACACCGGGGTCTGGGTGATGACCGACGAGATCTACGAGCACCTGGTGTACGGCTCGGCGGTGTTCTCCTCGATCGCCACCGCCGTCCCCGAGGTGGCCAACCAGACGCTCGTGGTCAACGGCGTGGCCAAGACCTACGCCATGACCGGCTGGCGGGTCGGTTGGATGGTCGGGCCCGCCGACGTGGTGGCGGCCTGCGTCAACCTCCAGTCCCACACGACCTCCAACGTGTGCAACGTGGCCCAGCGCGCCGCCCTGGCGGCGGTGACCGGCGACCTGTCAGCGGTGGCCATGATGCGAGGGGTCTACGACCGCCGGCGTCAGCTGATCGTGTCGATGCTGCGGGACATCCCGGGCGTGTTGTGCCCCGAACCCGAGGGGGCGTTCTACGCCTTCCCGAGTTTCGAGGGTGTCCTCGGGCGCACGATCCGGGGCCGCACCCCGGCCACGACCCTCGACCTCGCCGCCCTCCTGCTCGACGAGGCCAAGGTGGCGGTGGTGCCCGGAGAGGCCTTCGGGGCGCCTGGCTACGTCCGGTTCTCGTACGCGCTGGCCGACGACGATCTCGTCGAAGGTGTGTCAAGGGTGGGGAAATTGATGGCGGAGGCTGACTAGGACTCCGGTCAGGCCGGTAACGAGGGCTGCCGCTCGCGCCCCGATCTCAGGGAGGAAGGCGCCATGGCACGAGTCCTGGTAACAGAGGAAATCGCGGCACGCGGGCTGGAGGCGCTGCGCCGGGCCGGACACGAGGTGGATGTCCGCCTCGGGCTGACGGGCGATGAGCTGCTGGCCGCGGTCGCGGGCGCCGCCGCGCTGATCATCCGCTCCGAGACCAAGGTGACCGCGGCGGTGATCGAGGCGGGCAGGGACCTGGTGGTGGTGGGCAGGGCGGGCATCGGCCTCGACAACGTCGACGTGCCCGCGGCCACCCGGCGCGGTGTCATGGTCGTCAACGCCCCCCGCTCCAACATCCTGTCGGCCGCTGAGCACACCATGGCCCTGTTGCTGGCCCAGGCTCGCAACATCCCCCAGGCCCACGCCGCCCTCGTGGCCGGACGCTGGGAACGGTCCCGCTGGGAAGGCGTGGAGGTCCACGGCAAGACCCTCGGCATCGTGGGCCTCGGGCGCGTCGGTGCTCTCGTGGCGCAGCGGGCCCATGCCTTCGGGATGCGGCTCGTGGCCTTCGATCCTTACGTGGCCCCGGAGCGGGCCAAGCAGATGGGCGTCGAGCTCATGGCGCTCGAAGATGTGGTGCGCCAGGCCGATTTCCTGACGATCCACCTCCCCAAGACGCCCGAAACCATCGGCCTCATCGGCTCCGACCTGCTGGCGGCGGCCAAGCCCGGCTTGCGGATCGTGAACACCGCCCGGGGCGGGATCGTCGACGAGGCGGCGTTGGCGGCGGCGGTGGCTTCGGGCGCGGTCGCCGGAGCGGCGTTGGACGTTTTCTCGGCCGAGCCGACGACGGTTTCGCCGCTGTTCTCGCTGCCCTCGGTCGTTGTCACCCCCCACCTCGGCGCCAGCACTAAGGAGGCGCAGGACAAGGCCGGGGTGAGCATCGCGGAGCAGGTCGAGTTGGCCCTGGCCGGGGAGTTCGTACCCTTCGCGGTCAACATCGGAGCTGCCGAGGCATCGGAGACGGTCCGCCCGTTCCTGCCGCTGGCCGAGCGCCTCGGTCGCCTCTTCGGCTCCCTGGCGGGGGCGTTGGCTCCCGTCCTCGAGATCGAGTACCAGGGCCAGTTGGCCGACTACGACACCCGGATCCTCACGCTGGCGGTGCTGAAGGGGCTGTTCCACGCCGCCACCGACGAACCGGTGTCCTACGTGAACGCCCCCCAACTGGCCGAGGAACGGGGCCTCTCGGTGCGGGCCACCACCGCCTCCGACGCCCAGGACTACGTCAATCTCATCACCCTGCGGGGCGGGACCCACGCCCTGGCCGGGACCCTCTTCGGGCTGCGGGCCGAGCCCCGGATCGTGATGGTGGATGATCACGACATCGAGTTGCCGATCGCCCGGTCGATGCTCGTGATTCGAAACGACGACCGGGTCGGGATGGTGGCGGTGGTCGCCGAGATCATGCGTGACGCGGGCATCAACATCGTCGACCTGAAGCTGGGCCGCAGCCGCGCCGGTGGCACCGCCATGATGGCCCTGTCCTTCGACGAGGCGGTGACCGCCGCCGTCGTGGACGCCTTGGTGGCGGCTCCGGGGATCCTCGCGGCGGTGGCGATCGTCGAGGCGTAGCTCCGGCGGGTGCCGGCGGTGCCGGCGGCGTCGGCGGTGCCGGCGCTCTGGGCGACTAGCGCTTGGCCTTGGTGAAGCCGTCGCCACCGGCCGCGGCCTCGTCGGCGTAGCAGCGGTCGGGCTTGGTCCGGTCGTAGGCGAACATCCCGGGTAGGTGGTACAGGTGGCTCGCGGCCTTGGCCTTGATGGGGTGCGTCGGGGGGCACGACCCGTCGTCGTTCGGTGCGAGCCACGCCGGGGCCGGCTTGTCGGCGACGGCGGCGGCGGCGACGGCGCCTGTCGTGGCCGCAGCTGCCGCAGTCGCGTCGGGGAGCGGGATCGGGGTCCACCGGTCGGGCGACGAGCGCGGATGCACCAGTTCGGATCGCAGGGTCATGGTTCGTCGCACCATGATCACGAGGCCGAAAAGAAGACCGCCGGGCACGATGATTCGGACCAAACGCCGCAACATCACTACCACGGTACCCGCCTGTCGCCTTGACGGGGGTGATGCGAAGTGCGACCATAGTTGAGCGATGACCCCGACCTCCTACCTGTCGAGCCTCCTCCTTACCTGACGGCGAGCCCCCCATCTGGGACTCGCCCCCCGCCTCCTGCGCCTTCTCGGCCAGGAGGTTTTGTTTTGCCCGCTCACCCCTGGAACCCTGAAAGGACCAACCGCCATGGCCGACCGAGTGATCATCTTCGACACCACCCTGCGCGACGGCGAGCAGTCGCCCGGCATCTCGCTCGACGTGGCCGAGAAGCTCGAGATCGCCGAGCAGCTGGCGCGCCTCAACGTCGACTACATCGAGGCGGGATTCCCGGTGGCCAGCCAGGGCGACTTCGAGGCGGTGCGAGCCATCGCACGCACCGTCGGGCGCGACGGCGGCCCGGTGATCGCCGGGCTGTCGCGGACCCAGCGCAGTGACGTCGACCGCTGCTGGGAGGCGGTGAAGGACGCGGCCCGCAGCCGCATCCACGTCTTCATCTCGACCAGCCCCCAGCACATGGAACACATGCTGAAGATGACCGAGGCCCAGGTGCTGGCCGAGACCGCAGCTGGTGTCAGCCGGGCCCGGGAGCATTGCGACGACGTGGAGTTCAGCCCCCAAGACGCCACCCGCACGCCGCTCGACTTCATGATGGAGGTTCTGCGCACGGCGGTGGCCTCCGGCGCCACCACCTTGAACATCCCCGACACGGTGGGCTACGGCATCCCCTGGGATTTCGGCGCCTTGATCCAGTACATCCGCCGGGAGATCGCCGGGGACTACGTCCTCTCGACGCATTGCCACAACGACCTCGGCCTGGCCACCGCCAATTCGCTGGCCGGCGTTCAGGCGGGCGCCCGCCAGGTAGAGGTATGCGTGAACGGCCTGGGCGAGCGAGCCGGCAACGCCGCACTGGAGGAAGTCGTGATGGCCTTGAAGATCCGGGCCGACCAGTTCCCCGGCCTGGAAACAGCTGTCCGCACCGAGGAGCTGGCCAAGACCAGCCGGCTGGTGAGCCGCCTGACCGGTTACCCGGTCCAGTTCAACAAGGCGGTGGTCGGACGCAATGCTTTCCGCCACGAGTCGGGCATCCATCAGCACGGCGTGCTGGCGGAGCGCAGCACCTACGAGATCATCGACGCCGACACCGTCGGCCAGACCGGCAGCCAGATCGTCCTGGGCAAGCATTCCGGGCGCCACGCCTTCGCCGACACCCTGGCCAAGATGGGTATGAGCGTGAGCGGCGACGCCTTGAACGCCGCCTTCGTGCGCTTCAAGGAGCTCGCCGACCGCAAGGTGGAGATCACCGACGCCGACCTCGAGGCCATCGTGGCCGAGGAACTGGGCACCAGCGTTGCCCCGGCGTTCACCCTCGAGGCGCTCGAGGTGGTCGGCGGCACTGTCGGTGTACCCAACGCCCGGGTCGTGCTGATGCGAGGCGGCGAAAAGGTCGAGGCTCTGGCCGAGGGCGACGGGATGATCGACGCCGCCTGCCAGGCGATCCGAGCCGCGACCGGCGTCGACAGCAAGCTCACCGACTTCAACGTCAACGCGGTCACCGGGGGCGTCGACGCCTTAGGTGACGTGATCATCCAGGTAGTCGCCGACGGAATACGGGTGTCAGGGCGAGGCGTGTCCACCGACGTCGTCGAGGCGGCGGCGCGCGCCTACCTCAACGCCGTGAACAAGGTGATGCGCATCCGCGCCCGCGACGACGGGGCCCGGGTACCTGAGGCCACGCCGTAACCCGCTTCAGCTGGGACTTGGTGGCTCGTGGCCGCAAAGCGGTCAGGCGGTGACGGAGGGGCGCCAGTCCGGGCGCCTCTTCTCATAGGCGTCGATCTCGCCCTGGTGGACGAGGGTGAGGCCGATGTCGTCGAGCCCATTGAGCAGCCGCTGGCGGGTGAACTCGTCGAGGGGGAAAGTCGCCTCGATGCCCGCCGCCGGCGCGCTGACCGTGCCCCGCTCGACGTCGATGGTGATGTCGAGTGTGGGATCGGCGGCGACCGCAGCCATCAGCGCGGTCGCCACCTCGGGGGTGACCTGGACCGGCAGGAGGCCCGACTTGGTGGCGTTGTTGCGGAAGATGTCGCCGAAGCGGGGCGAGATTACCGCCGCAAACCCGTAGTCCATGAGGGCCCACACCGCGTGTTCCCGGGAGGAGCCGGTGCCGAATCGGGGCCCCGCGACGAGGATGGTGGCACCGGCATATTGCGGTTGATTGAGTACGAAGCTGCGTTCGTCGCGCCATTCCGCGAAGAGGCCCTGGCCGAAGCCGGTGCGCTCGACGCGCTTCAGCCAATCGCTCGGGATGATCTGGTCGGTGTCGACGTCGGAGCGGTCAAGGGGGACCGCGGTGCCGCTCACCACACGAACTGGTTCCATTGTTGTTTCCTTCTTATGCGAGATCGGCGGGGCTGGCGAAATGGCCGGCAATGGCGGTGGCGGCCGCGACCGCGGGCGACACCAGGTGGGTCCGGCCGCCCCGGCCCTGGCGACCCTCGAAGTTGCGGTTCGACGTCGACGCACAGCGTTCACCGGGGGCCAGCTTGTCGGGGTTCATGGCCAGGCACATCGAGCAGCCGGGCTCGCGCCATTCGAAGCCGGCGGCGGTGAACACCTGATCGAGACCCTCGGCTTCGGCCTGCGCCTTGACCAGGCCGGAACCCGGGACGACCATCGCCCTCATGCCGGACCTGACGTGGCGGCCCGCGAGTACGCCGGCCGCGGCGCGCAGGTCCTCGATGCGGGCATTGGTGCACGAGCCGATGAACACCGTGTCGACGGCAATGTCGCGCATTGCCGTGCCTGCGGTCAGGTCCATGTAGGCGAGGGCGCGGCTGGCCGCTTCCCTTGCCGCGGCAGTGTCGAGGCCCGCAGGGTCGGGAACGACGCCGCTGATCGGCACCACCTGGCTCGGGTTGGTGCCCCACGTGACGTGGGGAGACAGGGCGGCGGGGTCGATCACGACCTCCTGGTCGAAGATCGCTCCGTCGTCGGATGGCAGCGCCCGCCAGGCGTCCAACCCCTTTTCCCAGGCCTTGCCTCGGGGCGAATGGGGGCGGCCCTCAAGGTAGGCGTACGTGATGTCGTCGGGTGCCACCATGCCGGCCCGGGCGCCCGCTTCGATCGACATGTTGCAGACGGTCATGCGGCCTTCCATCGACAGCGCCGAGATGGCCGAGCCGCGGTACTCGATCACGTGGCCCATCCCGCCGCCGGTGCCGATCGTGGCGATGATGGCGAGGATGATGTCCTTGGCGCTGACCCCGGGGGCCAGGTCGCCGTCGACGGTGACGGCCATGGTCCTCGGCCGGGGCTGGGTCAGCGTCTGGGTGGCGAGGACGTGCTCGACCTCGCTCGTGCCAATCCCGAAGGCGAGGGCGCCGAAGGCCCCGTGGGTCGAAGTATGGCTGTCGCCGCACACGATGGTCATGCCCGGCTGCGTGAGCCCCTGCTCGGGGCCGATGATGTGCACGATGCCCTGGCGGCGGTCGCCCATGGCGTAGAGCGGGATCCGGAACTCGGCGCAGTTGGCCGCCAGCGTCTCGATCTGCTTTCTCGAGATTGGGTCCGCGATCGGCTGGTCGAGCCCCGTCGTCGGCACGTTGTGGTCCATCGTCGCGATCGTCAGGTCGGGCCGGCGCACCGGCCGGCGCGCCAGGCGCAGGCCGTCGAATGCCTGGGGCGAGGTGACTTCGTGAACCAGGTGGAGGTCGATGTAGAGCAGGTCGGGTTCGCCCGCGGCGGCATAGACAAGGTGCTGCTGCCAGATCTTCTCGGCCATGGTTGTGGCGGCCATGATCTCCTCTGATCTCACATTCTGAGATACAATCTTGTATCGTGGAACACAGTGTAAGTGATGTCGGTGTCCTCAACAAGGCGGTTTCGATCCTCGGGGCGGTCAGTGGCGAGCCTTTGAGCCTGACGGAGCTGGTCACCGCGACCGGCCTCCCCCGGGCCACGGTCCACCGCCTGGCCGTGGCCTTGGAGCGTCATCAGCTCGTGGCCCGCGACGCTTCGGGCCGGTTCGAACTCGGGCCCCGCGTCGCCGAGTTGGCTCGTTCCGGGTCGGGGGGCCGTCGAGCGATGGCCGCGGTCGCGGGCCCCGCCCTCACGGCCCTGCGGAATGCGACCGGCGAAAGCGCCCAGCTCTACGTGGCCCACGGCGACGTCCGCATCTGCGTCGCGGCCCGGGAGTCACCCCACAGCTTGCGCACGATTGTTGCGGTGGGGGCGGCTCTCACCATGGACCGGGGCTCGGCGGGGAAGGTCCTGCGCGGCGAGGCCTCGGTGGAGGAGCGGGGGTGGGCGGAGAGCGTCGAGGAGCGCGAACCGGGGGTGGCGTCGGTGAGCGCTCCGGTGGTGGTCGACGGTGCCGTGGTGGGCGCGGTGTCGGTGTCGGGTCCTATCGAGCGCACCTCCCGGCAACCGGGCGTGAAATATGCCGCGGCCGTCATGGAGGCGGCCTTGGCCGTCGGGCGGGCAATGGCCTTCTAGCGGTTCGGTGGCGGGGGCGGGGCAGCGATCCCCACGGAGGCCGGGCGGTCACCCTGAGGACATCACTGAGGACATCTGCGCGACGTGGCCATCTGGCTACCTAGCGCGGACGCACCGCCCAGGCGACGGGGCCGGGGCTAGGCCGCGGACAGGGGGTCGGCGGGCGTCGGGGTCGCGGTGCGGCGGGCGACGGACCGGCAGGCGGCGACGAGCACGGGAACAAAGCGGTCCGGGTCGGACCCGCACACGGCGTGGTCGCCGGGCAGCCCGAAGACTTCGGCGCCGGGAATGGCGGCGGCCATCGCCAGCTGGTTGGCGGCCGGGACGATGCGGTCGTCCTCGGTCACGACCACCGCGGTCGGAACGTCGATGTTCGCCACCCAGCTGCGGGCGTCGAAGCCGCCGAGGGCGGCGCCGGCGCGCAGGAGGGCGGCAGGGTCGTTGAGGGCCAGCTCCTCGGCGGCCCAGCGCGAGAGATGGGTCCCGTCGAAGCGGTTGTTGACCAGCTTGGTCATGGCCAACTTCCTGAGCGCCTCGGGTGAGAGGTAGGCGGCGCGCGACAGGCCGAGCATCCAGGGCCCGAACATGCGGTCGGCGGGGCGGAGACCGACGAAGCGCGACGCGGTGGCACACAGCACCAGGCCCTGCACGAGATCGCGATGCCGTTGCCAGATCAAGGCGGCGACGGGGCCGCCCATCGAGTAGCCGACGGGGATCATCTGGCTGATGCCCCGCGCCTCGGCCACGGCGGCCACGTCATCGGCGCAATCCTCCAGGGAAAAAGGATGGCGGCTGCGGATGCCCCGGCCATGGCCGCGGTGGTCGATGGCCAGCACCCTGAAGTGCTCGCCGAGGGGGGCAAAGCTCGGAAACCAGTTCAGCGCCGCGGTAGCCGTCCACCCGTGCAGCAGGAACAACACCGGGGCGCCGGGCGGCCCCGCCACCTCCCGCAGGAAGGTCGTTCCCCGCCGCGGCAGTTCTACAGTTTCGCCTTCGGGCAGCAACGGCGGCGTGCCGACTTGGCGGACCATGCCGCCAGATTAGGGACCTCCGCCGATCAACCGGCGGAGGCGTGTTCGGGGCGCGCCTCCGCCGGCGTGATTGGACGCCTCAGCTGGCTGAGCTCAAGGCGGCGCGGTGACGGTCCCAGGCCCAGCCGGCGGCGTCATGGGCCAGGGCGGGGTGGTACTGCATCTCCAGTAGCCGGTATTCCGCCGCCTCGCGCTCTTCGCCCATCTCGATCATGCTGAGCGCCAGCAGCCGGCCGCGCCGGCGCATCAGGTCGCTGGGCGGTGCCGCCAGCTGTTCCTGCTGCCAGCGGGAGTGGGCACTTTGCAGGGCGGGCGGCAGGCGATCCACTTGGGAGCTGGTGAGCGCCGGCACCTTGCGCCGCACTGCGAGCACCTCGGGGCCCTCAGGCACGGCTAGGTGGAATTTCATGGTCCGGCTGACGGCGCGGACGAACGGCGACGACCGGCCACCGCGGTCGCTCAGCCCGAGGGAGCGGGCCGTTTCCGACAGGGAGATCGGGTAGCCGTCGGGCTGGCGTTCGAGACCCGCCACCAGACGGCGAAGCAGCCAGGTCGTCGACGGGCCCAGAATTCCGAGCCAGTAGGTCTCGACGTAGGACGACCGCGGGTCGAAGCCGGCGCGGTCGATGACCTCGTCGGGCCACGGTCGGATGTGGAGGGTGTCAGAAGAGGTGAAGTCGGTGATGAAACGCAGGGTCGGGCGCATGGCGAGCCTCCAGAGCCAGAGTTAGAGGGGGAGCAGCGACAAAGGCGGCGAGAGGGGGAAGCTGCGCTCTCATGGGTCCCTATGCCGCGGCCGCCGGGCCGTCGGCAAAGCGCTCAAGGTGGCTGATCGCGGAGCCGATAGGGAAGTGATGGTTCGCTGTCTGTTGGGAACGGTACGGAATTGATCGCCTTCGGCGTCATCACAGCGTTGTGCATGGCCGTAATGGCGAGAAACGTCTGGCGCGTCGCCGACGGGTTGTTGGGTCCGGGGGAAACCGACGGGATAGAAGGCCCAGACGGGCCCGGCAGCGGCGGCAGCCCGATGGCACCGACAGCACCGAAAGCGCCGGTGGACCCGCTCGATCGGCCGGGCGACGGCCGGAGCCCGCACGATGTTTTCCTGCGCCATCTCACCGAGGGGGCCGTTGGGGCGCCGCCCGCTACCACCGCCCCCGGTGGATCACCGACTCGGTAGGGCGGTGCCCCCGGACCAACGACGGTGACGGCCGGTCCCCGTCGTCGGGCCATCCGAGCGCCACGGCGCCGATAGGGCGGTAGTCCTTGGGCACCCCGAACGCCGACAGCACGGCATCGTCGGCGTGGTTGAGCCCGAAGAACAACGCCCCGAGTCCGGCGTCGGTCGCCGACAGCAGGATGAGCATGGTCGCGAACGACGTGTCGACCAGCCAGTACGGGACCGGCCACGCCTCAGCCGACTCTGCGTTGTGCTTCGCTTTGTCGGCTTCGGCGTAGCGGGCCAGGTAAGCGGGCTCGTCGGTCAAGGGGATGATGATCACCGGCGCCCGCATCAACCCCGGCCAGTTCGCCTCAGACCGCCACGACTCATCGCTGATGGCCGCCCAGAACGGCTCGGTCTCCGAGGGTCCCACAAGGACGACAAACGCCCACCCCTGGCTGAATCCCGCCGACGGTGCCCGCAGGGCGTTGGCCAGGATCCGTTCGACCACCTCAGGCGCCAACGGCGCGGCGGAAAATGACCGGACCATCTTGCGCCGCCGCACCACCTCGTGGAATTCCATCCTCCGAGGTTAGAGGCGGAATGGCGACCGGCTGGGTAGGGTTTAATTGATCATGTCCTCGTTCCGAGATCTTTTGAAGTCGACCAAGGCCAACATCCGCGAGGTCGATACCGCGGGCGCGGCCGAGGTCATAGCCGAGCCCGGCACCGTAGTGCTCGACGTGCGCGAAGCCGACGAGTACGACCAAGGCGCCCTGCCCGACGTCATCCACATTCCCCGGGGCTTCCTCGAGAGCCAGGTCGAGGGCAAGATCCCCGACCACGACGCCCGGATCGTCGTCTACTGCGCGGGCGGGGTCCGCTCGGCGTTCGCGGCCGAGACCCTGACACAACTGGGCTACCACGACGTGGTCTCGATGGACGGAGGCTTCAACCGCTGGAAGGACGAGGGTCGTGACTGGCGGGTGCCGGCCAGCTTGACCGCCGAGCAGCGCAACCGCTACCAGCGCCACCTGCTGCTGCCCGAAGTCGACGTCAAGGGCCAGCAGAAGCTGCTCCAGTCGAAGGTGCTGCTGATCGGCGCCGGCGGCCTGGGCTCGCCCGCAGCCCTGTACCTGGCGGCCGCCGGAGTCGGCAACATCGGCATCATCGACATGGACGTGGTCGACGCCTCCAACCTGCAGCGCCAGATCCTGCACAACATGGACCGCATCGGCGAGCGCAAGGTCGACTCGGCCAAGAAGTCCCTCACCGCGCTCAACCCCGACGTCAACGTTGTCACCTACGACGTGCGCCTGGGCGCCGACAACGTGCTGGCCATCTTCGAGGGCTACGACGTGATCGTCGATGGCACGGACAACTTCCCGACCCGCTACCTGGTCAACGACGCCGCCCTCAAGCTGGACATCCCGGTCGTGCACGGCTCGATCTTCCGCTTCGAGGGCCAGGCCAGCGTGTACCTGCCCCACGTGGGGCCGTGCTACCGCTGCCAGGTGCCCGAGCCGCCGCCCGCCGAGATGGCGCCGTCGTGCGCCGAGGCCGGCGTGCTCGGTGTCCTCCCCGGGATCATCGGCAGCATCCAGGCGATGGAGGCCATCAAGCTGCTGCTCGGCCTCGGCCAGCCCCTGGTCGGCCGGCTCCTCGCCTACGACGCCCTGGAGGAGAGCTTCCGCACCTTCAAGGTGCCCCGCGACCCCGAGTGCGCGGCCTGCAGCATCCCGAAGGAGCAGCTCGTCATCGCCGAGTACGACGCCGGCTGCATGCCGCACCCGATTGCCCCTCCTGCCGCCTAGCCCACTGCGGGCCGAGACCGAGCGGCTGATCCTGCGGCCCCTCGGCTGGGGCGACGTGCCGGCCCTGGCCAAGCTGCACGCCGAGGCGTCGTTCTGGCGGTACCCGATGCAACGGGGCATGACCAGCGACGAGACGCACCGCTTCATCGAGCACACCCTGGAGCTGTATGAGCGCGACGGGTTCGGCCTGAGCGCGGCGGTGGTCAAGGTGACCGGCGAGCTGGCCGGGTGGCTGGGCCTCTCCGTCCCCTCCTTCCTCCCCGAGGTCCTGCCCGCGGTCGAGGCCGGCTGGCGCCTGGGGGAACGTTTCCGGGGCCTCGGTTACGCCACCGAGGGGGCGACCGCGGCCATCGACTACGGCTTCGAGGTTCTCGGCCTCGACCGCCTGGTCAGCATCTTCGAGCCGGCCAACGTGGCGTCGGGGCGGGTGATGGAGAAACTGGGTTTTGTTTTCGAGCGCAGGACGACCCACCCCCGCGGCGGTGAGGTGCTGGTCGTGCAGGAGTTGACCCGTGAGCGGTGGAACGCGGGAAAAGGGGATTCCACCGTCTGAGGCTCCGCCCCCTTTTTCCCGGTCCTTCCCACACGGTCGTAACCTCGTCGCGTGGACGCCGTGCAACGCCGAACCGATGACGGCATCGAGATAAAAGCCGTCTATACCGGCGACGACCTGGCCGGTTGGGATCCCGCCGAGCGATTGGGCCTGCCAGGCGAGGCCCCTTTTACCCGGGGCATCTACCCGACCATGTATCGGGGGCGTCCCTGGACCATGCGGCAGTACGCCGGCTTCGGCAGCGCCGAGGCCACCAACGAGCGGTGGAAGATGCTGCTGGCCAGCGGGTCGACCGGCCTGTCGTGCGCCTTCGACCTGCCGACGCAGATGGGGTACGACTCGGACCATCCCCGGTCCGAGGGGGAGGTCGGGCGGGTCGGCGTGGCAATCGACTCCGTCGAGGACATGCACCGCCTGCTCGAGGGCCTGCCCCTCGACCAGATCACCACGTCGATGACGATCAACTCCACCGCCGCCATCCTCTTGCTGCTCTACCAGCTGGTCGCCGAGGAGCGCGGCATCGGCGCCGAGCAGCTGGGCGGCACGATCCAAAACGACATCTTGAAGGAGTACATCGCCCGGGGCACCTACATCTACCCGCCCCGGCCGTCGATGCGGTTGGTGACCGACACGTTCGCCTATTGCCGCCAGCAGCTACCGGCGTGGAACAGCATCTCGATCTCGGGGTACCACATCCGCGAGGCCGGCTCGACGGCGGTGCAGGAGGTGGCGTTCACGCTGGCCGACGGGATCGCCTATGTCGAGGCGGCCATCGCGGCGGGACTGGCGGTCGACGAGTTCGCCTCGAGGCTGAGCTTTTTCTGGAACGCCCACAACAACCTCTTCGAGGAGGCCGCCAAGTACCGCGCCGCCCGCCGCATGTGGGCCAAGATCATGACGGAGCGCTTCGGGGCGCATGAAGCCCGCAGCCGGCTGATGCGGTTCCACACCCAGACGGGCGGCTCCACGCTCACCGCCCAGCAGCCCGACAACAACATCGTGCGCGTCACCCTCCAAGCCCTGGCCGCGGTCCTCGGCGGCACGCAGAGCCTGCATACCAACGGCTTCGACGAGGCGCTGGGATTGCCCACCGAGCGCGCCGCCCGGCTGGCGTTGCGGACCCAGCAGATCATCGCGTCCGAGTCAGGGGTGACCGACACCGTCGACCCGCTGGCAGGGTCGTACTACGTCGAGTCGCTCACCGAGGCCGTGGAGGCGGCGGCGTGGCGGTACCTCGACAAGATCGACGGCATGGGGGGCGCGGTGGCGGCCATCGAGGCGGGATTCCCTCAGGACGAGATCGAGCGGGCGGCGTTCGACTACGCCAAGGCCATCGAGGAGGGCCAGAAGGTCATTGTCGGCGTCAATCGCTACGTCTCGACCGATGGCGAGGCGACGGACGTGCTCCCCGCTGATGCCTTGTTGCAGGAGGCCCAGGCGCAGCGGGTGCGGGAAGTCCGGGCCCGTCGCGACCAGGGGGGCGTCGACCGGGCGCTGGCGGACGTGTCCGCCGCCGCGTCGGGGACCGAGAACCTGCTGGTGCCGATGAAGGAAGCCCTGCGGCGGCGGGCCACATTGGGCGAAGTGAGCGATGTCCTACGGTCGGTCTTCGGCACCTACACCCCAGGAGGCTGAAGGTGTCCACGCATCTCGTCATCATCGGCGGCGGCCCGGCCGGCAACACCGCGGCGTCGTACGCGGCGCGCCTCGGGGCAAAGGTCACGCTGGTCGAATGCGACATCATCGGCGGCACGGCCCATCTGCGCGACTGCATCCCGTCGAAGACGATGATCGCCACCGGTGGCGCGCTTTCCTTTACCCGGCGCCTCCCCGGTATGGGGCTGTACGGGATGATTCCCGAAGTGGATCTCGATGCCCTGCGCGTGCGGGTAGGGGCGATCCAGAGCCATCTGCACGACGCCACCGTCCGGCTGCTGGCCAGCCAGAACGTGCGGATGATCCATGGCGTCGGGCGGCTCAAGGGCCCTCATGACGTGGTGGTCGAGACTTCGGAGGGGATCGAAGAACTGACCGCCGACGCCATTTTGCTGTGTACGGGGAGCCGGCCGCGGATCCCCGAATGGGCCGAGCCCGACGGCGACCGCATCCTGACGACCCAGCAGGCATACCCGCCGCCGCATTTGCCATCGCATCTGGTCGTGATCGGCTCCGGCGTGACCGGCGTGGAATTTGTGCACATGTTCACCTCGTTCGGGTCCAAGGTCACCCTGATCGTGAGCCGCCAGCAGGTGTTGCCCGCGAAAGATCCGGAGGTCGCGGCCGCCCTGGAGACGGAGCTGTTGCGGCGGGGGGTTCGCCTGCTCAAGGGTGCGCGGGCCCAGGCGGTGCTGCGCCGCGACGACGGCGGCCTCGCCGTCGTGTGCGACGACGGGCGGGTGGCCGAAGGCAGCCACGCTCTTCTGGCCATCGGGTCGATCCCCAACTCCGACGACCTCGGGCTCGAGGCGGCGGGCGTCGAGATGGACCGGGCGGGCTACGTCGCGGTCAACCACCATTGCCAATCCAACGTCGCGCACATCTATGCCGCCGGCGACCTCTCGGGCAAGCTCCCGCTGTCTTCGGTGGCGTCCATGCAGGGTCGCAAGATCGCGGAACACGTGATGGGCCTGCACACCCGGGAGCACCGACACCTCGATTACGAGAAGGCGGCTTCGGCGATATTCACCGAGCCCGAGATCGCCGACGTCGGGCTCGCGGAAGCGGAGGCGTTCGCCAGCGGCCGCAAGCTGCGGGTCACCAAGGTGCCGTTCTCGGCCAATGCGAAGGCGCTGATCAACGACCAGGCCCAGGGTTTCGTCAAGATCCTGTCCGATCCGGTCACCGGTGTCGTGCTGGGCGGCTCTATCGTCGGACGCCACGCCGCCGAACTGATCTCGGTGATCGCTCTGGCGGTCACCTGCCACCTGAAAGTGAGCGACATTGTGGAAAGTGTCCTGGTGCATCCGTCGCTGTCGGAGGCACTCGCCGATGCTGCCGAGTAGCCGGTTTCTCGGGGGAGGTCAGCGATGACGGCATTCAAAGAAGCGGCGCGGGCCTCGATCGACGGTTCGCGTGACCGGTTGGTGAAGCTTTCCCACCGCATCCACGCCAACCCCGAGCTGGCTTTCGAGGAGGAGCGGGCCGCGGCCTGGGTGGCGGGGGCGCTCGACACCGGCGGTCTCACCGTCGAGATGGGAATCTGCGACCTGCCGACCGCCTTTGTGGCCACGGCCGGGAGCGGGCCGTTCCACATCGCCATCTGCGCGGAGTACGACGCGCTGCCCGACATCGGCCACGCCTGCGGCCACAACGTGATCGCGGCGGCCGCGGTTGGTGCCGGCGTCGCCCTGGCCCAGGTGGCCGACGACCTCGGGATCACGGTCTCGGTGTTCGGTACCCCGGCGGAGGAGGGCGGCGGCGGCAAGATCCTGATGCTGGACCGGGGTGCCTTCGACGGCATCCACGCCGCCATGATGGTGCACCCTTATCCGCTCGAGTTGGCGGCCATGCCGTGCCTGGCGGTATCCCACATCGACGTGCACTTCCACGGCAAATCCGCCCACGCCTCGTCGTATCCCGACCGTGGCATCAACGCGGCTGACGCCATCACCGTGGCCCAGACCGCCATCGGGCTCCTCCGCCAGCACATCCGGCCGTCGGACCGCATCCACGGGATCGTCACGAGGGGTGGCGACGCCCCCAACATCGTTCCCGCCCACACCATCGGCAAGTGGTACCTCCGATCCCGTACGACCGACGAGCTGGCGGAGCTGCAGCCGCGGGTGGAGCGCTGTTTCGACGCCGGGGCGGTGGCGACGGGCTGCTCGGTGGAGGTCATCGCGCAGAGCCCCATCTATTCCGAGATGCGGGCCGACACCGAGTTGGGCGTCTTGTACCAGGCCAATGCCGAAGCGTTGGGGCGGGTGTTCCCGCGCGTGTCCGACGAGGAGCGGGATCGGCAGGCGGCGTCCACCGACATGGCCAACATTTCCCTGGCCATCCCGACTATCCACCCCATGCTCGGCATCGACAGCCTGCCGGCGGTCAACCACCAGCCGGAGTTCGCGGCCCATTGCGTCGCTCCGGTCGCCGACCAGGCCCTGATCGACGGGGCCACGGCCATGGCGTGGACGGTCATCGACGCCGCCACCAAGCACGTCGTGCGCGATCGCCTGCTGGCGGGCCGGCGCAGCTAGGCGCCGCGGCGTGGTGCGAGCGTGTAGGCGGGCGACAGAAACCCCCGCCGCGCCGCCGTTTGGATAACTCTCCCGGTTAGCTGATCACCACCACGACGTCGCCGGCGCCGACGGAGTCGCCGGGGGCGACCTTGATCTCGCGGACGGTGCCCGCCATCTCGGCCGCGATGTGGTTCTCCATCTTCATGGCCTCGAGGACGCAGACCGCCTGGCCGGCGGTGACCGTGTCACCCACGTTGACCAGGACCTGGACGATGGTGCCCTGCATGGGGACGGTGACGTTGCCCCCTCCGGTGCCGCCGCCTCCTGTGCCGCCTCCGCCGCCCGCCCGGGGGCGCGCCGGCGCCCGGGGCGCCCCCCGGCCGCCGGCGGTCCCGCCTTGCGCTGGGGGCAGATCGGGGAGCCATAGCTTGACCCGGTAGCGCCGCCCGTTGACTTCGGCGTCGACTTCGCGTTGGACCAGGCCGGTTTCGGGCTCCGTCGGGGTGGTCGGGGGACCGGCCGGCGCCAGCGCCGTCAGGTCGAGGCGTTCCTCAACCCACGATGTGGCGTGTTGGACCGCCGCGAAGTCGGGGTGCTCGAGGATGGCGATGTCGGCGGGGATCGTGGTCGCGATGCCCTGGATCTCGGTTTCGCGCAGGGCCCGGAGCATGCGGTGGCGGGCTTCCTCACGATCGGCGCCCCAGACGATCAGCTTGGCCACCAGGTTGTCGTAGAACGGGCTCACGGTGTCGCCCTCGCCGTAGCCCGCGTCCATGCGCACCCCGAAGCCCCCGGGGCTGCGGAAGCGGGTGATGGTGCCGGGCGAGGGCACGAAGCGGCCGCCCGCCGGATCCTCGGCGTTGATCCGCACCTCGATGGCGTGGCCCCGTAGATCGACGTCGTCCTGGCCGATGGGCAACGGGTGGCCGGCGGCCACCAGCAACTGCAGGGCCACCAGGTCGCGGCCGGTGACCTGCTCGGTCACCGGGTGCTCGACCTGGAGCCGGGTGTTCATCTCGAGGAAGAAGAACTCGCCGTCCTGGTATAGGAATTCCACCGTGCCGGCGTTCACGTAGCCGCAGGCCAGCGCCACTTTGACCGCGGCCTGGCCCATGGCATCGGTGACCGACTGGGCGATATCCGGCGCCGGCGCCTCCTCGATGAGCTTCTGATGGCGGCGCTGGGCGGAGCAGTCCCGGGTGCCGAGGTAAATGCAGTGCCCCGCGATGTCGGCGAAGATCTGCACCTCGACGTGACGGGGCCATGGGAGGTAGCGCTCGATGTAGCTCTCGGAACGGCCGAACGACTTCAGGGCTTCCCGCTCCGCCGATTCGAGGGCCGCGGGGGCGTCCGCCGCCGCCGCCACGACGCGCATGCCCCGCCCACCGCCGCCGTAGGCGGCCTTGATCACGACGGGCCAGCCGTGCTCGTCGCCGAAGGCGACGATCTCGTCGGCCGAGGTCGTGACCGTCGTGGTCCCGGGGACGCCGGCGACGTTCGCCCGCGCCGCCGCCAACCGGGAGCTGATCTTGTCGCCCATGATCTCGATGGCCTCGGGGGGCGGGCCGATCCAGGCCACGCCCTCGGCCACGACCGCCCGGGCGAAGTCGGCGTTCTCGGAGAAGAAGCCGTAGCCGGGGTGGACGCCGTCGGCACCCGAACGGCGGACGGCGTCGAGGATCTTGTCG
The DNA here is from genome assembly GCA_963851105.1 of uncultured Actinomycetota bacterium. Taxonomy (GTDB): domain Bacteria; phylum Actinomycetota; class Acidimicrobiia; order Acidimicrobiales; family Palsa-688; genus DATARN01. Next base: position 271,367 of record CAWKNP010000008.1, on the reverse strand, counting down.
ACGTTGAGGTAGCTGTCGGCCGCGGTCTCCCCGCCGAGGGCGTAGGCCTCGTCGGCGAGGCGGACATGCAGGGCGTTGCGATCCAGGTCGGAATAGACGGCCACCGTGGCGATCGACATTTCGCGGCAGGTGCGGATGACGCGCACTGCGATTTCGCCCCGGTTGGCGATCAACACCTTCGTCAGCACAGAGAGGCAGTCTGGCAGGCGTGATCGTCGACGAGCCAACAAAGCGGCGACTGGCATCGTCGACGCGCTTCGATGACATCCGCGAGCTGGTCGAGGTCGATTCCACCAACCGCTACCTCATGGACCTGGCCCGCACCGGGGCGCCCGAAGGGGTGGTGGTGGTCGCCGACTTCCAGTCGGCCGGTCGGGGCCGGCGGGGCCGGACCTGGCAAGCGCCTCGCGGCGGCGCCCTCCTGGCGTCGATCCTGCTGCGCCCCGGGGCCGGGACCTGCACCCCCGCGCCGGGACCGGGGACGCAGCGGAGGTGGCTGGCGCCGGCCGCGGTCGCGCTGGCCGCCGCCGATGCCTGTACCGCGGTGTCGGCGGGCGGGGCAGTGGTGGCCATCAAATGGCCCAACGACCTCCTGCTGGGCGACGCCAAGCTGGCGGGCATCCTGGCGGAAGCCGACGCCGGCGCCATCGTGGTGGGAATCGGTATCAACGTGGGCTGGGCGCCCGCGGGCGCCGCGTCGCTCGGGGCGGCGGTGGACCGGGGTGGTCTTCTGGCCGGGCTGCTGCACCATCTGGAGCGGTGGTGCGATCGCTGGGACGAGGTCGCGCCCGCCTATCGCCTCCGCTGCGCCACGGTGGGTTGTCAGGTCCGTGTGGAGACGCCCGACGGGGCCGTGGTCGGCTGGGCCGAGGACGTGGAAGCCGACGGGCGGTTGCGGGTGCTCGTGGCCGGCACCGGCCCCGGCAGCGGTGGCGGCCCCGGCGGCGGCCCCGGCCCCGGCGGCCCCGGCGGTGGCGCTGGCGGTGGCGGTGGCGGTGGCGGTGGTGGTGCCGGTGGCGGTGAATTGCGCTGGTTCAGCGCCGGCGAGGTGGTCCATCTGCGGGCCGCCGGCGGCCCCGCTGGCCGGTAAGGCCCCCGAACCTGTGGGACTTTTCAATTCCTGCGGGCCTAACGGTCGCTATACGACCACAGATCCCGCAGGAATCAGAAAAGCCCACAGGTTCCGGCCGGACTTCGCGACTCCGCCCCTCCATACACTTGGATCCGATGGACCTTGACTTCTCAGACGAGCAGGAGTCGTTCCGCAAGGTGGTGCGGGACTTCGCCGAGTCGGAGATCGCGCCGCATGCCGAGCAGTGGGACCGCGATCACACCTTCCCGGTGGCCACTGTGCGGGCGATGGGCGACCTGGGCCTGTTCGGCTTGCCGTTTCCCGAGGAGTACGGCGGCTCGGGCAGCGACTTCACGACGATGTGCTTGGTCATCGAAGAACTGGCCCGCGTCGACAGCTCCATGGCGGTCACCGTCGAAGCCGGCGTCGGGCTCGGTGCCAACCCGATCTATCAGTTCGGGACCGAGCACCAACGCCAGCGGTGGCTGCCCGACCTGTGCGCGGGCCGGGCCCTAGGCGCCTTCGGGCTGACCGAGCCCGACGCCGGCAGCGACGCCGGCGCGACGCGCACCAAAGCGCAGCGGGACCCGGCGACCGACGAGTGGGTCATCGACGGGAGCAAGGCGTTCATCACCAACTCGGGGACCCCGATCACATCGGTCGTCACCCTCACGGCCCGCGCCCCCGAAGGTATTTGCGCCATCCTCGTCCCGGCGGGAACCCCCGGTCTGGTCGTCGAGCCGGCGTACCGCAAGATGGGGTGGCACGCCTCCGACACCCACGGATTGCGCCTCGAGAACTGCCGGGTGCCGGTGGCCAACCTGCTCGGCGAGGCGGGCCGGGGCTTCGCCCAGTTTCTCGCGATTCTGGATGACGGCCGGGTGGCCATCGCCGCGCTGGCCGTCGGGCTGGCCCAGGGCTGCCTCGAGCACAGCGTCGCCTATGCCCAGCAGCGCAACGCCTTCGGCGGTCCCATCGGCCGCTACCAGGCGGTGGCGTTCAAGTGCGCCGACATGGCCGTCGCCGTCGCCGCGGCCCGCGGCCTGGTCTACCGGGCCGCCTGGCTCAAGGATCACGGCCGCCCGTTCAAGCAGGAGGCGGCCATGGCCAAGCTGTATGCCACCGAGGCAGCGGTGACCGCGACCCGAGAGGCGACGCAGATATTCGGGGGCTACGGGTTCATGGACGAGACGCCGGTCAGCCGGTTCTACCGCGATGCCAAGATCCTCGAGATCGGCGAGGGGACGAGCGAGGTCCAGCGCCTCGTGCTGGCTCGGGGCCTGGGCCTCCCCGTCTGAGACGGGCAAAAGAGGCGACACCAGGAGGCGACGACACGACGCCCCGTCAGCCCCACCGGCCGCGGGCGCTAGCCTCCCTCCCCAGTGAAAGCGCTGATCCTGGCTGGAGGGGCGGGAACCCGGCTCCGGCCGATCACCCACACCAACGCCAAACAACTGGTCCCCGTGGCCAACAAGCCGATCCTGTTCTATGGCCTCGAGGCCATGGCGGAGGCGGGCATCAAGGAAATCGGCATGATCGTCGGCGACACCGCAGCCGAGGTCCGCGAGGCCGTCGGCGACGGATCCCGGTGGGGTGTCGACATCACCTACCTGGCGCAGGCGGCGCCCCTCGGGCTGGCCCACTGCGTGCTCATCGCTCGGGAGTTCCTGGCCGAGGACGACTTCGTCATGTACCTGGGCGACAACCTGATCCGCCAGGGCGTCAAGGAATTCGTCGATCGCTTCGAGGCCGACCGCCGCCAGTTCGATCCCGCCGCCGCCCACATCCTCCTGGCCCGAGTGCCCGACCCCCACCGCTTCGGCGTCGCCGAGCTCGACGACGTCGGCCAGGTCGTCCGTCTCGTCGAGAAGCCGAAAGAGCCCAAGTCCGACCTGGCACTGGTCGGCGTCTACCTCTTCAGCCCCGCCATCCACCAGGCGGTGGCGGCCATTTCCCCGTCGGAACGCAACGAGCTCGAGATCACCGACGCCATTCAGTGGCTGGTCGACGACGGGCAGCGGGTGCGAACCGACGTGTTGACCGGCTGGTGGATAGACACCGGCAAGCTGACACCCCTTCTCGAAGCCAACCGCCTCATCCTCGAGACGCTCGAGCGGCGCATCGACGGCACCGTCGACCAAGGCAGCCGCATCGAGGGCCGGGTGGTGATCGAAGCGGGCGCGGTAATCGAGCGCTCGCAGGTCCGGGGCCCCGCCATCATCGGCGCCGGCACGAGGATCATCGACAGCTTCATCGGGCCGTTCACCGCCATTGACCAGGACTGCCAGGTCATCGGTTCCGAGGTCGAGCACTCGGTGATCCTCGCCCGCAGCCGCATCGAGCACGTGGCCCGGCTCGAGGACTCGTTGCTCGGACGCGACGTCGTCGTCCTGCGCTCTGGGCTGCGCCCCACAGCCACCCGCCTGATGGTCGGCGACGACTGCCAGATCGACCTGACCTGACCCGACCGGACCAGACTCGACCTCGCCCGACCTGACCCCAGGGCGCGGGCTGGACAGGGCGAAGGACAATGACCCGATACCCTCGCAAACCGTGCGACTACTCGTAACTGGCGCCGCCGGCTTCATCGGGTCCAACTTTGTCAACTACTGGGTCGACGCCCACCCGGGGGACACCGTGGTCGCCTACGACGCCCTCACCTACGCCGGCAACCGGGCCAACCTGGCAGGTCTCGAGGACCGGGTGCCGTTCGTCCACGGCGACATCGGCGACCTCGACGGCGCCGCCGGCGCGCTGAAGGATTACGACATCGACACCGTCGTCAACTTCGCGGCCGAGTCCCACAACAGCCTCGCCATCCTCGACCCCGGCCTGTTCTTCCGCACCAACGTCGTCGGCACCCAGACCCTGCTGGAGGCGTGCCGCCGGGTCGGCGTCGGCCGGTTCCATCACATCTCCACCTGTGAGGTGTACGGCGACCTCGATCTCGACAGCGCCGAGGCCTTCACCGAGCAGAGCCCCTACCGGCCCCGGACCCCCTACAACGCGTCCAAGGCGGGCGCCGACCACGCCGTGCGGGCCTACTTCTACACCTACGGCCTGCCCGTCACGATCACCAACTGCGCCAACAACTACGGGCCCTTCCAGTTCCCCGAGAAGGTGGTACCGCTCTTCACGACCCGGGCCCTCGACGACCTGCCCCTCCCGCTCTATGCCTCGACGGGCAACCGCCGGGAGTGGATCCACGCTCTCGACCACTGCTCGGCGATCGACGCGGTGCTGAGCCGGGGCCAGGTCGGCGAGACCTATCACGTGGGCACGGGCCTCGAAGCCAGCATCCTCGAGATCGCCGACCGCATCCTCGAGATCCTGGGCAAGCCGGCGGCGCTCAAGACCATCGTCGCCGACCGCCCGAGCCACGACCGCCGCTACCTGCTCGACGCCGGCCGCATCCGCCGCGAACTCGGCTGGGAGCCGGCCATCAGCTGGGAAAGTGGCTTAGCGGAGACGGTGCGCTGGTACGCCGAGCACCGGGAGTGGTGGGAGCCGCTGCGGGACCGGGCACCGGTAGTGGAGTCCGCCTGGGAGCCGGCGCAACCGGCCGCCACCTGAGATGCGGGTCCTCATCACCGGCGCCGGCGGCCAGCTCGGCCGCGACCTGACCACCGCCTTCGCCGGCAGCCCCACCCACCACGACGTGGTGGCGGCCGGGCGGGCCCGCCTCGATGTCAGCGACCGCGATGCCGTCCTCCAGGCGGTCACCGGATTCCGGCCCCACGTCGTCGTCCACGCCGGCGCCTGGACGGCGGTGGACGCCTGCGAGGGCGACGCCGACCGGGCCTTCCGGGTCAACGCCCTCGGGAGCCGCCACGTCGCCGAGGGGGCCGCGGCGGTCGACGCCCACGTCGTCTACGTGTCGACCGACTACGTCTTCGACGGCTGTGCGACCGCCCCGTACCGCGAATGGGATGCCACAAACCCCCTCTCGGTCTACGGCCGGTCCAAGCGAGCAGGCGAGGACGAGGTCCGCGCCCTGACAACAAAGGCAACGGTCGTGCGCACCTCCTGGGTCTGCGGGGAGCACGGCAACAACATGGTCAAGACCGTCCTGCGCCTGGCCGCCAGCCACGTCGCAGGCGCCGGGGCCAAGCCCCCGACACTGAACTTCGTCGCCGACCAGCACGGTTGCCCCACCTTTACCGAAGACCTGGCCGGGATGATCCTGCGCCTGGCCACGGCCCGCCGGCCGGGCGTCTTCCACGTCACCAACGCCGGCGCCACCACCTGGTACCAGTTCGCCCGCGACATCCTCGCCGCCGCCGGCCACGACCCCGCCCGGGTCGAGCCGATCACCACCGCCGAGTTGCGGCCGCCGCGCCCGGCCCCCCGGCCCGCCAACTCTGTCCTCGACAACGCAGCGTTGCGATACGAGGGCATCCCCCTCCTCGACGACCACCACATTCCCCTGGAGCGCCTGGTCAAGCACCTGACGGCGGGGTCGCCATGAGCCGGATCGCGGTGATCGGGACCGGCTACGTGGGCCTCACGACCGGTGCCTGCCTGGCCCACCTGGGCCACGACGTCGTCTGCGCCGACGTCGACATCGCCAAGGTCGAGCTCCTGCAGTCGGGGCACATCCCGATCTTCGAGCAGGGCCTCGAGGCACTGGTCGCCGAGGGCCAGGCGGCGGGCCGGCTCCGCTTCATGGTGGGCGCCGCCCCGGCCGTTTCCCGGAGGGAATTCGTCTTCCTCTGCGTTCAGACGCCCCAGGGGGCCGACGGCTCGGCCGACCTCGGGTTCATCGAGCAGGCTTCGGCCGAGATCGGCCCCGTGCTGGAGACCGGCACCATCGTCATCACCAAGTCCACCGTCCCGGTCGGATCGGCACTGGTCGTCGAGCAGGCCCTCGGCCGGCCGGATGTTTTCGTCGTGTCCAACCCTGAGTTCCTCCGCGAGGGCCAAGCGGTGCACGACTGCCTGCATCCCGACCGGATCGTGATCGGCAGCGACGACCAGGCGGCGGCGGCCAAGGTGGCGGGGGTCTACCAGGCCCTCAACGCGCCGCTCATGGTTACCGACCCGGCCACCGCGGAGACCATCAAGTACGCCTGCAACGCCTTCTTGGCGACCAAGGTGTCGTTCATCAACGCGATCGCCAACCTCTGCCAGGCCGTCGGCGCCGACGTCCGCGACGTGGTGCTGGGCATGGGCTACGACAAGAGGATCGGCTTCGAATTCCTGAAGCCGGGGCCCGGCTGGGGCGGGTCGTGCTTTCCCAAGGACTCCCACGCCCTCGTCCGCATCGCCTCCGAGGCCGGTTACAATTTCGAGCTGCTGAAGGGCGTCATCGCCGTCAACGACCAGCAGTTCCAGCTCCTGGCCGACCGCGTCGGTGAACTGGCCGGCGGCACCCTCGAAGGCGTCACCGTCGCGGTCTGGGGCCTGACCTTCAAGGCGGGCACCGACGACCTCCGCAGCTCGCCGGCCATAGAGATCGTCGAGCGCCTCATTGCCGCCGGGGCAACGGTCAAGGCCTACGACCCGACGGTGTCAAAATCGCTTCCCGACCACTTCGGTCACCTCGACGTCGAGGTGTGCGACGACCCCTATGCCGCCTGCGCCGGCGCGGCGGTCCTCGCCGTCCTGACCGAGTGGGACGAGTTTCGCTGGCTCGACTTCGACAAGGTCGCGGGCGTCATGGCGGCGCCCGCCATCCTCGACGCCCGCAACCTGCTCGACCCGGTCAGCCTGCGCCGCCGGGGCTTCACCTACCAGGGTCTCGGGCGCCGATGAGCGTCGCTTGAGCCGCATCGTCGTCGCGGGCGGGGCGGGGTTCCTCGGATCACATTTGTGCCGGGCGTTGCTTGACCGCGGCGACGAGGTTGTGGCCGTCGACAACCTGATCACGGGCTCGGGCGCCAACATCGCCGAGCTGACAAACGACGCCCGGTTCACGTTCCATCACGCCGATGTCGTCGCCGGGGTGACCGTCGACGGGCCCATCGACGCGGTGATGAACCTGGCCAGCCCGGCGTCTCCCGCCGACTTCGCCGTCATCCCGATCGAAATCCTCCAAGTCGGCAGCGCGGGCACGAAAAACCTGCTGGACCTGGCCCTGGACAAGGGAGCCCTCTTTTTCCAGGCCTCTACCAGCGAGGTGTACGGCGACCCCACCGAGCATCCCCAACGCGAGAGCTATTGGGGCAACGTCAACCCCGTCGGGCCCCGCTCGGTCTACGACGAGGCGAAGCGCTTCGGCGAGGCGATCACCATGGCCTACCACCGGGTCCACGGCCTCGACGTGCGCATCGTCCGCATTTTCAACACCTACGGGCCCCACATGCGGCCCAACGACGGCCGGGTCGTGTCCAACTTCATCACCCAGGCGCTGGCGGGCAAGGCGCTCACGGTGTACGGGCAGGGATCGCAGACCCGGAGCTTTTGTTACGCCGCCGACGAGGTGGCGGGCTTCCTGGCCGTCTTAGATTCGGACCACGTCGGCCCGGTCAACGTCGGCAATCCGGCCGAGTTCACTGTCCTCGAACTGGCCCGGCTGGTCCTCGACATCACGGCCTCGCGGTCGGAGGTCGTCTTCGAGGACCTGCCCACCGACGACCCGACCCGGCGCTGCCCCGATGTCACCCTCGCCCGCTCACTCGGTTGGGAGCCGCGCGTCACGCTGCGCGAAGGCATCGAGAAGACCGCGGCGTGGTTCGAGGCGCAGAGGTGACGTACCGCCTCCTGTCGGTCATCGTGCCGGTGTACAACGAGCGCACCACCGTCGGCGAGATCATCCGCCGCATGCGCCTTGTCGACCTCCCCCTTGACCACGAGATCATCGTGGTCGACGACGGCTCCTCCGACGGGACCGACAAGATCCTGGCTGCGCTCGAGGACTCCACCATCCGGGTCGCGTCCCATGAAACCAACCGGGGAAAAGGGGCGGCGGTACGCACCGGCATCTCCCTGGCGCGTGGCGATGTGGTGCTCATCCAAGATGCCGACTTGGAGTACGACCCGCAGGAATGGCCGCGCCTATTGGCACCTCTCCTGCAGGGACGGGCCAAGGTGGTGTACGGGAGCCGGTACCTCGGCGAGCGGGAAACGACCACCATCCTGCGCTGGGCCGGCGACCGCTCGCTATCGTTGCTCACCGCCGTGCTGTTCAACGCCACCGTCTCCGACGTGAAGACGGGGTACAAGCTGATCGACCGCAGCGTGCTCGACAGTCTCGATCTGACCGCCGAGCGCTTCGATTTCGAGCCTGAGATCACCGCCAAGCTTCTCCGCCGCCATTACCGCATCTACGAGGTACCCGTGACCTATGCCGGCCGGGCCGACGCCGACGGCCGCAAGTTCACCTGGCGCGACGGACTTGCTGCAGCCCGGACGCTTGTCCGTTTGCGGCTGCAACGCCAGTCACCGACGCCGTGACCGCGCCGGCGCGCACCATCCGGGCGATTGTCGTCAACTACCAATCCGCCTCGAGTCTGCCGGGGTGCGTGGCCAGCCTCCTGGCCGACGGGGCTTCTGAGGTGATCGTGGTCGACAACGGCCACCGCCGGGGGCCGATCGACACCGCGGCGCGCACCGCCCTGCGCGACGCCGCACTGCCTGTCACGTGGATCTCGGCAGGGTCCAACCTCGGGTACGGTCGGGCGGTCAACGTGGGAGCCCGCTCGTGCGGAGATGGCGACCTCCTGGTGTGCAATCCCGATATTTCGGTCTCGCCCCGCTCGCTCGGGTATCTGGCCGCGGTTCTGGCCGACGATCCGACGACGGGCATCGTCGGTCCCCAGCTGCGCAACCTCGACGGCACGATCTACCCCTCCGCCCGCACCTTCCCCTCGATCGTCGATGCCGCCGGCCACGGGCTCGTCGGGATGGTGCGGCCCGACAACCCTTTCTCGCGCCGCTACCGCCTCCTCGACTGGGACCATGAGGAGCGCCGCGAGATCGACTGGGTTTCCGGTGCTTGCTTCCTCGTCCGGCGGGAGACCTGGGACGCCCTAGGCGGCTTCGATCCCCGCTACTTCATGTACATGGAAGATGTCGACCTGTGCTGGCGGGCCCGGCGCTTCGGCTGGCGGGTCGTCTACGAGCCCCGGGCCGAGGTGGTCCACGCCCAGGGCGTGTCCGCTGACACCCGGCCCTACCGGATGATCCTGGCCCACCACCGCTCGATGGTGCAGTTTGCCGCCCGCACGACCACCGGTGTCGAGCGCGGCCTGCTACCGCTGGTGGCCCTCGGCGTGGCCGGCCGCTCGGCCGCCGCCGTCGCCACGAAATGGCGGGAGGAGCGCCGCGCCCACGGACGGGGCCAGTCCGTTGGGGGCGTCGGCTAGCCTGACCCCCCGCCATGGGAAAGGCTTCTTCCAACAAAAAGGTTGCCCGCGCCGCCAGCACCAGCGGGGGTCGGACCGCGGGAGGCCGGACGCCGTGGATCTATTACCTCACGATCGGCGCCATCGTGGTGCTGGGCAGCGCCATGATCTATTTCAGCCGGTCCCACCGGCTTTCTGCCGCCAACACCGTCGGCGCCAACCCGCCGGTCGTCGGTCAGGACCATTGGCACGAGGCCTACGGGTTCTACGTGTGCACCACGGCCGACAAGGGCGAATTCATCCCCGCCTTCGGCTACCAGGTCGATCCCCAGGGCATCCACACCCACGGTGACGGTGTCATCAACATCCATCCGTACGAGAAGTCGGCGGCCGGCAAGAACGCGGTGCTCGGCGTCTTCACCAACGTCACCGGCGTCACCTTGAACGCGGGGGAACTCAAGATCCCGAGCTCCCCCGGCTATGGCGGCCACGACTACAAGGACAGCGACAGTTGCGGGGGCAAGCCGGGCCGGGTGGGCGTCACGATCTTCCCCTCGTCGACGGCGACGTCGGGGACGTTGTACAACAAGGATCCCCGCACTGCGCCCCTCGCCGACCAGGCCATGATCGTCATTTCGTTCATGCCCAAGGGCGCCGCCATCCCGCCGCCGCCCGCGGCCAATATCGCCGCCATGCTTCATCCCCTGGACGTTCCCTCGACGGCATCGACGGCGGACACGACCACCACCGTCGCCGGGGCGACGACCACTACCGTGCCCGGGGCAACGACCACCACGGCCCCGGCGGCGACGACTACCACGGCTCCTGCGGGTAGCACCACCACGAGCGTCAAGTGAAAGCGGTGGTCCTCGTGGGCGGTCGGGGCACCCGCCTGCGCCCGCTGACCACCACCACGCCCAAGCAGATGTTGCCGGTGGCCGGGCGCCCCATGATCGAGCGGGTGGTGGCCCACCTCGTCTCCCACGGGGTGGACGACGTCATCCTGTCCCTCGGTTACCGGCCCGACGCCTTCGCGGCCGCCTATCCCGACGGGACATGTGCCGGGGTCCGGCTGCAGTACGCGGTCGAGCCGGAGCCGCGTGACACCGCCGGCGGTATCGCCTTCGCGGCGCGCTTCGCGGGGCTGGACGAAACCTTCGTGGTGCAAAACGGCGACGTGCTGACGACCCTCGACATCACCGCGCTGGTCGACTTCCACCGCCGCCACGGCGCGAGCGCCACGATCAGCCTGACGCCGGTCGACGACCCCTCGCGCTACGGCGTGGTGGCGACCGGCGGCGACGGCCGGGTCAGCGCCTTCGTGGAGAAGCCGCCGCCGGGCGAGGCGCCAAGCAACCTCATCAACGCCGGCACCTACGTCCTCGAGCCGGGCGTCGTCGACCTGATCGCCGATCAGGGACCGGTGTCCATCGAGCGGGAGACCTTCCCGGCCCTGGTGGCGTCGGGTTCTCTGTACGCCCTGGCCTCGGACGCGGAATGGGTCGATGCCGGGACCGCGCTCACCTACCTGAGCGCCAACTTGACCCTGGCCCGGCGCGAGCAGCACTGGGTGGACGCCAGCGCGTCTATCTCCGTCGCGGCCACGGTGGTCGACAGCATCATCGCGGCCGGCGCGGTTGTCGGCGCTGGGGCCTGCGTGCAGGGGACTCTCGTCATGCCCGGCGCCCGGGTAGGTCGGGGCGCGGTCATCCGGGACTCGATCATCGGCGCCGGGGCCAACGTGGGTGCCGGCGCTCGCGTCGAAGCACTGTCCATCCTCGGCGATGGGGCCTCGGTGGCTGACGGCTCGGCCACCTCGGGCGGCCTGGTTTCCGCGGCCGCCTCATGAGGACGCTGGTGACGGGAGGGGCCGGTTTCATCGGCTCCAATCTGGTCGACCGGTTGCTGGCCGAAGGCCACAGCGTCGACGTGGTCGACAACCTCACGACGGGATCGCTGGCCAACCTCGGGGCGGCCCGGGCCAATCCCGACCACCAGATGACCTTCCACCAGCTCGACGTGCGCTCGCCCGACGTCAAGGAGCTCATCGCCCGGCGCCACCCCGACGTGGTCTTTCACCTGGCGGCCCAGGCCGACGTCCGGGTGTCGGTCGCCCAGCCGGTCTTCGACGCCGAGGTGAACATCCTGGGCAGCCTCCAGGTGATCGAAGGGGCGAGGGCCGCGGGAACGGGAAAGGTGGTGTTCGCGGCCAGCGGGGGCACGCTCTACGGCGATCCCGATCCCTCCCAGCTGCCCGTCAAGGAGTCCCACCCGCAGCGGCCACTCTCGCCCTACGGCGTGGCCAAGAAGGTGGTGGCCGACTACCTCTTCGCTTACCGCGAGCTGCACAACCTGGAGTTCACCGCGTTGGCCCTGGCCAACGTGTACGGCCCCCGGCAGGACCCCCACGGCGAGGCCGGTGTCGTAGCCATCTTCGCGGGGCGGCTATTGCAGGGTGAGGCGTGCACGATCTTCGGCGACGGCGGCCAGACCCGGGACTTCGTCTTCGTCGACGACGTGGTCGACGCCTTTGCCCGCGCCGCCACCCGAGGCGGTGGCCTGGTCATCAACATCGGCACCGGGCACGAGACCTCGGTCAACGAGCTGTATGACACGATGGCCCGCCAGGCCGGTGTCCGCGAGCCCGCGACCTATGCCCCCGAGCGCCCCGGTGAGCTACGCCGCAGCAGCCTCGACCCCGGGCGCGCCGGCATCCACCTGGGCTGGAAGCCGTGGACCAGCCTGGCCGACGGCAGCGCGGCGGTCCTCGACGACTTCGGTCACCGGAACAGGTCGCCGGCGTAAGTCCGGACGATCTCGTCGCGCACCGACGACTCCCGCAGCCAGCTGGGATCGACCCCCCTGACGATCGCCACCGGGATGGACGCGGCTTTGCCCATCACCAGCTCGGCGGCGGCCGCCAGCTCGTCGGCCACGCAGATCTCGGTGACCTGGAGCTCGCGGCCATTGGCGTCGACCGCGCCCCGCAGGTCGAGCACCGCAGCGACGCCGGCGCAGCCGATGGCCACATCGGTCAGCCCCTGGCGCCACGGGCGCCCGAAGGTGTCGGAGACGATGACGGCCACCTCGACGCCGGCGCGCGCCCGTAGGCCGTCACGGACTCGGCGCGCCGAGCGATCGGCGTCGACCGGGAGGAGCGCAGCCCAGCCCGGTTCGACATTGGAGAAGTCGACACCGGAGTTGGCGCACACGAAGCCGTGGCGGGTCTCGGTCACCAGGAGCTCGCCACGCTGGCGCAGGACACGGACGGCCTCGTCGAGGACCACCTGGCGGCGGGCGCCGGGATCATCGGCGTCGACGGCCACGAGGCGACCCTCCGCCTTGGAGACGATCTTCTGGGTGACCACGACCACATCGCCGGCCACGAGGTCGGCGTGGGCCGCGATGAGCTCGGCGAGGACGTCGCCGGGGTGGACCTCGGGCATGCCGGTGACTCCGATGAGTGAGATCACGGCGCCGCCAGGCCGCGGTGGCGGGCCAGCACGGTGCGGGCCAGGGCGGCGGCTTCAAGGGGCCCGGTCATCACGGTGGCGGTCACCACGCAGGTCATCCCTTCCGCCTCCACCGCCGCGGCCAGGTGGGCGTCGACGGAGTCGATGACCAAGGTGCGGGCGAAGGGCGCGTAGATCCGGGCCACGCCGACGACCGACGCCTCGTGGCCGAGGTCGGTCATCATGCGGTCGGCGGGGCCTTTCAGGGCCCGGCCGCCGACAATGGGGGAAACGGCGACGGTCTCGTCGCGGCGGGCTACGACCGCGTCGCGGATGCCGGCGATGGCCAAGATCGGCCCGATGGAGACGATGGGGTTGGACGGGCAGATCACCACTGCCTCGGCGGCGTCGATGGCCGCTACGACACCGGGCGCCGGGCTGGCGCTGCCGGCGCCCGAGAACGCGATGTGCTCGACCGCCACCTGGTGGCGGAGGCCGACGAAGTAGTCCTGGAAGCCGATCTCCTTGCCGGCGACGGTGACGCGGGTCTCGACGGGGTCGTCCGACATGGGGATCAGGTTGACGCCGACGCCCCACCGCGTTGCGATCTCGGCGGTGACCTGACTCAGGCGGGCGCCCGCCGCCAGGCGGGTCGTGCGGTACAGGTGGGTCCCGAGATCGCGGTCGCCGAGGCGGAACCAGGCGGCGGTGCCGTCGCCGTAGGCCGCCAGGGCTTCCATCGTCGCCCAGGACTCGCCCGCCAGGCCCCAACCGGTCTCGGGGTTGACGGCGCCCGCCAGGGTGTAGGTGACGGTGTCCAGGTCGGGGCTGATGTGCAGGCCGTGGAGGATCACGTCGTCGCCGGTGTTCACCACGGCCACGATCTCGGCGGGTTGCACGACGTCGGCCAGGCCCCGCAACATCCGGGCCGCCCCGACGCCGCCGGCCAGGGCGACGAACATGGGCCGAGGCTAGGCGGCCCCGGCCGACGGCCATGATGTCGGGATGCTGCGCGTCGCTTTCGATGCCACCCCGCTCATGGGCGAGCGCACCGGCATCGGCGTGCTGACCCGTGGCGCCTTCACCGCTCTGGCAGGCCGGCCGCAACTGCAGCTACGGGCCTTCGCCCTTACGTGGCGCGGGCGCGCCGCCTTGGCCGAACTCTTGCCCTCCGGCGTGTCGCGGGTGCGGCTGCCGCTGGCCGCAGCGCCCCTCCAGCTGGTCTGGGCGCGAATCGACGGGCCGGTCATCGAGTGGTGGACCGGTCCTACCGATGTCGTGCACGGCACCAACTTCGTCGTTCCCCCGGCGGCTCGCGCCGCCGAGGTGGTGAGCGTTCACGATCTCACGGCCCTGCGCTTTCCCGAGATGTGCCAGGCCGCCACCCTGCGCTACCCCGCCCTGATCCGCCGGGCCATCGGCCGCGGCGCCTGGGTCCACGCCCTCTCCGGGGCCATGGCCGAGGAGATCGAGGACCTTCTGGGCGCACCTGCGGAGCGGATCCGGGTGGTGGCGCCGGGGGTGGACCCGGCCCCGGTCATCGCCTGCGGCCCCGCCGGCCGCGGGCGGCCCTACATCCTGGCCCTGGGCCGGGCCGAGCCCCGGAAGGACTTGCCCCTGCTGGTGCGGGCGTTCGACCAGATCGCGGCCGGCCACGCCGATCTCGAGCTGGTCGTCGCGGGGCCGCCGGGTTGGGGCACCGCCGCGCTGGCCGAGGCCGTGGCCACCGCCCATCACCGCGACCGGGTCCGCCAACCCGGCTGGATCGACGATGCCGGAAAGGCGGAGCTGCTGGCCGGGGCGACGGTCTTCGCCTACCCGTCGGTGTACGAAGGATTCGGGATCCCGCCGCTCGAGGCCATGGCCGCCGGCGTCCCGGTCGTGGCCACCGCCGCCGGCGGTGTGCCCGAGGCGGTGGGTGACGCCGCGCTGGTGGTGCCCCCGGGCGACGTGGATGCCCTGGCGGCGGCCCTGGAGACCGCCTTGGAGGATGAGGCGGTCCGGGCGCGCCTGGTGGCCGCGGGGCGCCAACGGGTGGCGGGGTTCAGCTGGCGCCGCTGCGCCGACGGCCTCGAAGCCCTGTACCGAGACGCCGCCGAGGCGCGGCACTGACTACTTCGTCGAAGACCGCCGCCGGGCCGGGGGCGGCGGTGGCGGGTCGCAGCACCGGGCGGGCCCGGCGGGCCGCGGTGCTGGAAGGCCCGGGAGGCAGGAGGGCGATGGTGGCCTCGGCCAGCGCGGTGGCGTCGCCGGGCAGGATCAGCCGGCCCCGGTCTCCCGGCTCGCGGCCCAGGATCTCGAGGGGCCCGCCGGCGGCGGTGGCCACCACCGGCACGCCGCTCGCCAGCGCCTCGACCACCGCCAGGCCGTACGGCTCCGCGTGCGTCGAAGGCAGCACGAGCACGTCGAGATCGGCGATCAGCTCGGGCATGTCGTCGCGCGGCCCCAACCAATGGACCCCGGGCAGCGCCGCCGCCTGGTCCGCCAGCCGCCGGGCGAAGCCCTCCTTTCCGTGCACCACGCCGCCGGCGATGACGACCTCGAGGTCGGGGCGCGCCACCTGCATGGCCGCTACCGAGCTCAGCAGCACGTCGAGGCCCTTCCAGGTGTCGATTCGGCCGGTGGCGCCGACCAGCGGCGCCTCGTCGGGTATTCCCGCACCGGCGCGGAAGTGTCCCGCCCGCCCCGGGTGGAACACGCCGGCGTCGGGCTCGTCATAGGAGACGACCACCGGGGACCCGGTGAGCTGGTCCGCCACCGCCTGGGACACCGCGATGACCGTCACCGCGAAATGCCGGGTCAACCACCGTTCCCACCGCAGGGCCGCCGGGGACTGGACCACAATCTCCCGGGCGTGCCAGACGTGGAGGCGTCGCGTCAGGGCGGCTGCGGCCCAGCCGTACCACGAGTGCAGCGAGTTGCTGTGGACGATCGCGGCGTCCACCCGGCGGACGAGGAGGCTGAGCCTGATGACCGCCACCGGCCATCCGGCCAGGTACGCCAGCCAGTAGCGCCACGACCCGCTGGTGGTGATGCGGCGCATGGCCACGACGTGCAGGGTCGCCCCGGCGGCCTGGAGCTCGGGGGCCAGCGGGGGCCACTCGGGGAGGGCGATGTGACAGTCCCAGCCGTCTTCGGCGAGGCTGCGGACCAGTCGCAGCAGGGCCTGGTCAGAGCCGCCGCGCTCGGCGACGGGCTGGATGGAGAGGATGCGCTTGGTGCGGGTCGCAGTCAACGTCGAGCAACTCCTGTACCGGCCGCCGGGCGGGATAGGCCGATACACGGCGAAGCTGGTGACACTACTGCCGCGCCTGTTCCCCGGCGACGAGGTGGTGGCGTTCACCGCCTGGCACGGCCGACCGGAGATCGAGGCGGCGGCGCCGGGGGCGATACGGTTGGCATTGCCCCGGCCGGTGTTGTACGAGGCCTGGCACAACCTCGACGCCCCCCGCCTCGGCTGGCTCTCCTCTCGCCTGCGCGACGTCGACGTGGTGCATGCGCCGTCGGCTGCGGTGCCGCCTCGAGGGAAGCGTCCCCTCGTGGTCACGATCCACGATGTCGCGCCGGTGCTGTTTCCCGAGACCTTCCCCCGCCACGGGCGGTGGTTCCACGCCCGGGGGCTGGCCGCCGCCGCCCGCCGGGCCGACCTCGTCATCACCGTGAGCCAGGCGGCGTGCGCCGAGATCCTGGCCCACAGCGCCATCGCTGCCGACCGGATGCGGGTGGTGCCCAACGGCGTCGACCACGTCACCGCCACCGAGGCAGAGGTCGCCGCCACCCGGGACCGCTACCACCTGGCGGGGGTCCCCTACGTCCTGTGGGTCGGCACCCACGAGCCCCGGAAAGACGTCGCCACCTTGGTCCAGGCGTTCGCCCAGGCCGAGGGACTGGGTGACCACCGCCTGGTGCTGGCCGGCCCGGCGGGCTGGTTGACAGGAAACCTTTTTTCCCCGGCCGTGGTGGCCGCGCTCGGCGACCGGTTGCAGATGCTGGGCCACCTCGAGGCCACCGAGCTGCGGGCGCTGTACGCCGGCGCCACCGTCTTCGCCCTGCCCAGCCGGCACGAGGGCTTCGGACTGCCCGTGCTCGAGGCCATGGTGCAGGGCACGCCGGTCGTGTGTTCCGACATCCCGGCGCTGCGCGAGGTGGCCGGCGGCGCCGCCCGTTTGGTGCCCCCGGGCGACGTCGGCGGCTGGGCCCGGGCGCTGTCCGACCTGGTGGGCGGCGCCGCCGCCCGGGAGGCGCTGGCGGCGGCCGGGCGGGCGCGGGCGGCGCCGTTCAGCTGGGAGCGGACGGTCCGCGAGACCCGGGCGGTGTATGTCGAGGCGCTCGGCGGCGCCCGGTAGGGTCCGGTCCACTGTGCGCGCGTTCATCACCGGAGGTCGCGGGTTCGTCGGCCCGTGGTTGCGCCAGCACCTCGAGGAGTGCGGGGACCAGGTAGTGGTGGCGGGCGCCGGCGTCGACGTCACCGACGGGGCGACGGTGGTCTCGGCCATCGGTGCCGCCCGCCCCGACGCCGTGTACCACCTGGCCGCCCAGTCGAGCGTGAGCTCGTCGTGGGAGGACCCGGCGGCCACCTTCGACGTCAACACCATGGGGACGCTCAACGTCCTCAACGCGGTGCGCCAGGCCGCGCCGGAGGCACGGGTGCTGGTGGTGAGCTCGGTCGAGGTGTACGGGATCGTGGCCCCAGCCGACCTGCCGATCACCGAGGCAGCGCCGTTACGCCCCGCCACCCCGTACGCGGCCAGCAAGGCGGCGGCCGAGATGGCGGCCATCCAGGCCTACGTGGGCTGGGGGCTCGACGTCATCCGAGCCCGGCCGTTCAGCCATACCGGCCCCGGCCAGGCGCCGCGGTTCTTTGTCGCCAACATGGCTCAACAGATCGTTCAGGCGGCCGCGACCGGGGTGAGCGAGCTGCGCACCGGCAACCTGGCCCTCGGCCGCGACATCACCGACGTCCGCGACATCGTGCGCGCCTACCGGCTGCTGATCGAAACCGGCGCCGGAGGCGAGGTCTACAACATCTGTTCAGGGCGGTCGGTGACGTTGGACGAGGTGGTGGGGTTGTTGCTCGCGCTCAACGGAACCGATCTGACCGTGGCCACTGATCCCGCTCGCCTGCGACCCGTCGACATGCCCGATCTGCGGGGCGACGCCGGCCGGCTGCGGGCCGCGACCGGCTGGGAGGCCGAGTACCCGCTCGACCAGACGCTGGCCGATGTCCTTGCCTACTGGCGCAGCCAGCCGGCGTCGGTCCCCTCCTAGGTTGCCTTGCTCACCGAGGACATGTTGAAGTCGGGGATTCGCAGCGGCGGCACGGCGGTGCGGGTGAAATAGTCCGACCACTCGCGCGACAACGTGCGCTGCGTCGCCCCCACCTCCGTCGCCCGGCGGAGGAGGTCGACCGGGCTCTCGTTGAAGCGGAAGTTGTTGACGGCCCCCACCACCTCGCCACCGTCGACCAGGAACACGCCGTCGCGGGTGAGGCCGGTGAGGAGGAGGGTCTGGGGATCAACCTCGCGGATGTACCAGAGGCAGGTCAGCAGGAGGCCCCGCTCGGTCGCCTCGGCCATCTCCCGCGCCGAGCGGCCGGCGCCCGGGGCCTCCATGATGAGGTTGTCGATCCCTGGTGTCACCGCCAGGCCGGTCAGCTGGGCCGAGAAGCGGGTCTGGATCAGCGCCGCCAGCTTCCCTTGGTCGATCCAGTTTGTGGGATGCAGCGCCAGCCCATTGTCGAACACCGAGTCCATCGAGCCCGACGCGTGGGTGATCACGAACGGGGCGCAGGTCACCCCCTCGGCATTGGGATCGGAGCGCAAGGTTATGGGGAGGTCGCTCAGGGTCTCGCCCACCCGGGTGCCACCGCCCGGCTTGGCGAAGACCGTCTGGCCCTCGAAGGCGTCGCGCCCGCCCGCGTTCCAGTACAGGTCGATCATGAGGTCGGCGACCGCAGTCGGCGGCAGGATGGTCTCGTACCGTCCCGCCGGTAGGTCGAGGCGCCGGTTGGCCCAGCCCAACCGCTCGCCCAACTCCCTTTCGAGGGCGCCGACGTCGAGGTCGGAGAAGTCGGCGGTCGACTGGCCGAGCCACGCCGAGCGCTCGAAGTCGCGGGACTTGGCGTTCAGCTCGAGACGTCCGGTCGGCTGGTCGTGGCGCAGTCGCAGGCCGGTGGACGAGGCGAGATAGGTGGTCCGCAGCTGGTGCTCGGCGAAGCCGAACAGGAGCCGGTCACCGCCGCGGGCCTGGGCGAAGGCATCGCTGAGCGAAGGAATGAAGCCCGAGAAGGCGGCGATCGTCGTCTCGGGCGGCGGTGCGTCCCAGGCGGCGCCGGGGGAGGCGGAGGAACCCGAAGCGCTCACCAGCGGCTGGGCGTCCTCGGCCAGCATCGAGTTGCGGGCCGCCTCTTCGGCCGCGCGCACCAGTTCCTCGACCCGGTCGGCGGTGACGCCGGCCCGTGACACCGAGCCCACCGCCACCCCCGTCCCCTTGCCGACGGTGGCAATCACGGTGAGCTGGCGGGCCCGGGTGACACCGTTGGTGGTGACGGTGTTGTTGGCCCAGCGCAGGTTGGCGTCGCTGGCCTCATCGGCGAGGACGATGCAGCCGTCGGCCTTCGACAGCGCCAGGGCCTGCTCGACGATGTCCTGCGGCGTCTGCGCTCCGGTGCCCCCGGTCATCGTCCCGCCTCGGCGGCGGTGTTGAGGATCTTGACCTGGCGGAACAAGGCACTCGGGCAGCCGTGGCTCACGGCCGCGACCTGGCCCGGCTGGCCCTTGCCGCAGTTGAAGGCGCCGCCGAGCACATAGGTCGAGGGGCCGCCAACCGCGGCCATCGAGCCCCAGAAGTCGGTCGTTGTTGCCTGGTAGGCGACATCACGCAGCTGGCCGGCCAGCTTCCCGCCCCGGATCCGGTAGAACCGCTGCCCGGTGAACTGGAAGTTGTACCGCTGCATGTCGATGGACCAGCTCTTGTCGCCGACGACGTAGATCCCGTCGTCGACGTCGGCGATGAGGCCTTCGGTGGCGGGGCCGCCGGCCGCCGGCTGCAGCGACACGTTGGCCATGCGCTGGATGGGTACATGATGGGGGGAGTCTGCGAAGGCGCAGCCGTTCGAGCGACCGAGGCCTTGCATGCGGGCCATGCGCCGGTCGATCTGATAGCCGACGAGGATGCCGTCACGCACCAGGTCCCACGACTGGGCCGCCACCCCCTCGTCGTCGTAACCCACCGAAGCCAGCCCGTGTGCGGCGTTGCGGTCGGCGGTCACGTGCATGATCGGCGAGCCGTAGGTGAGCGACCCGAGCTTGTCGAAGGTGGCGAAGGAGGTGCCGGCATAAGCGGCCTCGTAACCGAGGGCCCGGTCGAGCTCGGTGGCGTGGCCGATGGACTCGTGGATCGTGAGCCACAGATTGGAGGGATCGATGACCAGGTCATACGTTCCCGATTCGACGGCCGGCGCCGCCATCTTCTCGGCCAGGTGATGGGGGAGCAGGGCCAGCTCGGCGTCCCAGTCCCAACCGGTGCCCGTCAGGTATTCCCAGCCCCGGCCGACGGGCGGGGCGATGGTCCGCATGGACTCGAAGGCGCCTGTGGTGGCGTCGACAGCGACGGCGGTCACGGTGGCCTGGGTCCGGACCCGCTGCTGGGTGGTCACCGTCCCCGCCACGTCGGCGTAGTACTTGTTCTCCTGGGTCATGTGGGCCATGGCGTCGGCATGGTCGACCCCGGCCGCGGTCAGGAGACGGGCGCTCCAGCCGACCAGCAGTGCGGTGCGCTCCTCGTCGGCCACGTCGAACGGGTTGACGACGTAGTCCGACTGCCAGCTCACGTCGGGGTACACCGGCTCGTCAGCCAGTTCCACCCGCTGGGCGGTGATCGCCTGGGAGGCGGTGGCCACCTCGACCGCCAGCTCGGCCAGGCGGGCCGCGGCCTCGGCTGTCAGGTCGACGCCGGCCGCGAAGCCCCACGTCCCGTCGCGCACCACCCGGACGGCCATCCCGGTCTGCTCGGCGTCGAGGGCGCCCTGCAACTCGCCATCATGGGCCCGTATCGACCCGTCGCGAATCCGCTCGATCCGGAAGTCGGCGTGTTCGGCACCGAGCTGCCTCGCCCGGCTCAAGGCGGCGTCGGCCAGCCGACTGCGATCGAGCGACAGGAAAGCGGGATCTATGGCGTGGGTCACCCTGCCATTGTGCCCGCGCCGGGCCAAAATCCGAGAAGGCGCGAAACGGCCGCAGCCCGAGTCGACGTCGGCGCTGACGTCGAGCGGCTGCGGCCGGACTCGTGGGATGGGTGGGATTGGTGGGTAGCGCGATTTCCGCTGTGTACACGACGGAAATCGCGCTACCCCCGGTGGCTACAGGGCGCCGACGGCCTGGCGGACCTGGTGCTCGGTGTCGCGGGCGATCCTGCGGGCCGACTGCATGATGTCGCGCACCTGCTCCGGCAGCCGCTCGCTGACCTTATCGAGCTGGCCCTCGATGTCGTGGCGAACCGGCTCGATCTTGTGGTCGAGGGTGCGGATCGCGGTCGCGATCTGCTCCTTGGCGCCGTCGAGGGAGGTCTCCACGGTGTGGCGTTGGGCGTTGAGGTCCTTCATGAGCTCACGCCGGCGGACCTGGGCTTTGTTCCACCCGATCACACCGAATCCGATGACGGCGTGGGCCGCGTCGGTGAGCGCCTGGGTGATCTCGGCGCCGGCGCCCTTGGTGGCGTCGGCCACGACCTTGGCATCGGCCTTGGCGTCGGGCGTGACGCTGGCGGCCTTTGCCCGGCCGGTGGACTTGGCGGTGTCGGTGGACTTGGCGGTCTCGGTGCCCTTGCTGGCTCCTGAGTTGCTGGTTGTCATTTTGCGGCTCCTTCGTTCCTGTGTACGCTAACCATAATAACTCATTTGCATAACAGTTGCAAGCACTTGGGCAAAGTTCTTGGTCGGGCATGCCACGACTGGGCGCCCGTGGTTGTCTACGCTCGGTCACCCTGATGGATTCCCAGCCCGGAGCACCGCCAGTCGTGGCGGTGGTCGTCACCTGTGATCCCGGCCCTTGGCTGGAGGAGAACCTGGCGGCCCTGGCGGGACAGGACTATCCCAACTTGTCGGTGCTGGTCATCGACGACGCGAGCGTCGAGGACCCGACCGCCCGGGTGGCGGCGGTGCTGCCCGGCGCCTACGTCCGGCGCCTCCCGGAGCGGGTCGGCTTCTCCCAGGCCGCCAACGAGGTGCTGGCGATCGTCGAGGGCGCCTCGCACTATCTCTTCTGCCACGACGACGTGGCGCCCGAGCCGGAAACGATCCGCGTCCTGGTGGAGGAGGCCTACCGTTCCAACGCCGGGATCGTGTGCCCGAAGCTCGTCGACTGGGACCAGCCCGACCGGCTGCTGGCGGTCGGGCAATCGGTCGACAAGACCGGCGTGGTCGCTGACCTGGTCGACGTGGGCGAGCTCGACCAGGAACAGCACGACTCGGTGCGCGACGTCTTCTGCGCGACCAGCGGCTGCCTGCTGGTCCGCGCCGACCTGTTCGTCACTTTGCAGGGGTTCGATCCCGGCATAGACCTGTTCGGCGAAGCCCTCAATATTTCGTGGCGGTCGCAAATCGCCGGCGCCCGGGTCGTCGTGGCGCCCGGTGTGCGGGTGCGACACGTCCAGGCCATGGGGCGGGGCCGGCGGGCCGGTTGGGAGGATCCCGGGGCCGCCGATCGCGCCTACGCCCGGCAGGAGGAACACCGGATCCGCACGATCCTCTCCTGCTACGGCATCTTCCACCTGATCCGGGTGCTGCCCCAGGCCGTGGTGCTCACCGTTGCCCAGGTGGTTGTCCAGTTCGTCACCGGGCGGGCCGCCACCGCCCGGGCGTCGGTGATGGCATGGCCGCGGGCGCTGCGCCCGATGCGGTCGCTGCTGTCGGCGCGCCGGCGGGCCCAGCGCCTGCGAACGGTGGGTGACACCGAAGTCCGGCGCCTGCAGACCCCGGGTAGCGCCAGCCTGAAGGCGTTTCTCCGCGCCACCTTTGGCGGGGCCAACCCTCTCGAAGCCCTCACCGCCCGGCGCACCGTCAGTTCCCGGTTGGCCACCCGCGGCTGGCGGCTCCCGGCGGCCGCCTGGGGTGTCACCGCGGTCGTGCTGCTGTGGGGCAGCCGCTCCCTGCTCGGCCATCACCTACCCGGGGTGGGGACGCTGCCCGCCTTCCACGGCGGCCCCTCGGACTGGTGGCACCTTTGGTGGTCGGGCTGGCGGGCCGACGGGCTCGGGAGCACAGGCCCGACATCGCCCGCCTTGGCCCTGCTCGCGCTGAGCGGCACGGTGCTGCTCGGAGGCATCGGGGTGTTGCAGAAGGTGCTCATTCTCGGGCCCCTCTTCATCGGCCCGCTGGGCGCCTACCGCTCCGCCCGCCCGCTGGCATCGCCGGCCGCCCGGGCCGCGGTGCTGGTCTCCTACGCGGTGGTGCCCCTCCCCTTCAACGCCCTGGCCGGCGGACACTGGTCGGGCCTGGTCGCCTATGCCGCCGCGCCCTGGCTGCTGACGTTGCTGTGCCGCCTCGGGGGCGACTACCCCTACCTGGCCCGGCCCCGCCGGCCCATGCGGGTCATCGGCCTCGGCCTGGTGTTGGCGCTCGCCGCTGCCTTCGTCCCCGCGCTGCTCGCCGTCGTCCCCCTGATGGGCCTCGGTCTGGCCCTCGGCGCCACCCTGTCCGGTCGCCCGGTGGTGGGACTGCGCGCCCTCGCCGCCTCGATCGGCGGGACCGTCGTCGCAATCGTCCTCCTGCTCCCCTGGAGTTTCTCCATCCTCGGGTCGCGCACCGCCGTGTTCGGCGTCGCCCTCCCCGCCGCCGGCGCGCCGCGCCTGGCCGACCTGCTCCGTTTCCACACCGGGCCGGTCGGCACCGGGTTCCTCGCCTGGGGCCTGCTGGCTGCGGCCGCCCTGCCCCTGCTCATCGGCCGGTCCTGGCGTCTGGCCTGGGCCAGCCGGATGTGGGGGGTTGCGCTGTGCTGCTGGCTGGCCGCGTGGGCCGCGGGCCGGGGATGGCTGCCCATCCCGCTGGCAGCCCCCGAGTTGCTCCTGGCGCCCGCCGCCGCCGCCCTGGCGCTTTCGGTCGGTCTGGGCGCCCTGGCGTTCAGTGTCGACCTGCCCGGGTACCGCCTCGGGTGGCGGCAACTGTCGTCGCTGGCCGCCGCCATCGGCCTGGCTATGGCCGCGCTGCCCATGCTGGCCGCAGCGGGCGGCGGCCGTTGGCAGATTCCCAACCAGGATTTCGGCAGCACCCTTTCGCTGGCGCCGGGGCAGGCGTTCCGGGTGCTCTGGGTCGGCGATCCCCGGGGCCTTCCCCTCGGGGCGTGGCAGCTGGCAACCGGCGTCGGCTACGCCACCTCCACCGACGGACCTCCCGACGCCAGCTACCTGTGGCCCCCGCCCGCGGCCGGTGCCACCCCGCTCTTGGCCGGGGACCTCCACCTGGCGACCACCCGGATGACGACGCGCCTGGGCCACCTGCTGGCGCCCCTGGCGGTGCGCTACATCGTGATCCCCGTACTCTCGGCGCCTCAGGGCTCGGGAGGCGTGGCCCTTCCCGTCCCCGGCGACATCCTGGCCGGACTCGATCAGCAGACCGACCTGAAGGCCCATCGCGTCGACGACGCCCTCCGCGTCTACGAAAACGCCGCCTGGGTGCCCGGCCGCGCCCTGCTGCCCGACGACGCCGCCGCGGCGCCCGGATCTGCCACACCCGCCGCCAGCCAGGCTGCCGAATTGGCGGGCACTCCCGCGGCCCTGGGGTCGGGCGGCCACGACTCGTTCTCCGGGCCGTTGCCGGCGAACAGCCACGTGCTGGTCTCGGAATCCGATCAGGCCGGTTGGCACCTGGTGGTGGCTGGAAAAGGTGCCCCCCGGCAACAGGCTTTCGGCTGGGCCATGCTCTTTTCCACCACCGACGCAGGAAAAGGGTCTCTCCATTTCGTAGCCCCGCTCGGGGGGCAGGCTCTCAAGGTCCTCGAGTTCGCTTTGTGGCTGGCGGCTGTCGCTGTCGTGGTGGCCGATCATCGCCGGCGCGGCGGCCGCCACGAGGTAACGCCGGAGGCGGCGGCCCCGCCCGAACCCGCCGCCTCATTGGATCCGCTGCTGCACGGGATCACCCTCGGCCGCCGCAAGGCCCGCGTCACCGTCCCCGACACCAGCGACGACGACGAGCTGTGGACATGAACCAACCGGCGCGTCCGCCCCTGCCACCCCAGGTCCCCCGGCTGGCCATGATCGCCCTGATCGTGGCGGTCGTGGCGCTGGCGGCATTCGCCGACCACCCGGGTTCGCGCCGCTCCGCCCAGTCGGCCGGGGCCGCAGCCGCGGTCGTGGCGGCCGGCGCCGTGATGCCGGTGGCGGCGCCGTCGGGGGCGTTGTCCTCGTCGTGGTTCTGCGCGGGGCCCGTCGCGGCCCCGGCCAAGACCGGCGATGGCCGCCTGGTCATCGCCAACTCCGCCTCGCGATCCCTTCACGGGCGCGTCACCCTGATGGCGAGCAATGCCCCTCCCTCCTCGCAGGACGTGGAGGTGGCAGCCGGCGGCCGGTTGGTCGTCGCCGAGAAGACTCCGGCCGCGGCGCCCTACCTGGGCGCGTCCGTCGAACTCGACGGCGGTCAGGCCGCGGTGCAGCAGGTCGTCACCGGCTCCGAGGGCACGTCCAGCACCAGCTGCGCCACCAGCGGATCAACCGCCTGGTACTTCCCCGCGGGCACGACCCAGGAAAGCTCCACTCTGGCGATATCGCTGCTCAACCCCTACGCCGACGACGCCATCGTCGATTTGTCGTTCACGACCGAGCAGGGCCAGGAGAACCCCCAGGACTTCCAGGGGATCGTGGTGCCCGGCGGCTCCGTGGTCGGCCTCGACCTCGGCAGCCATCTGCGGCGCCGGGCGGCCATCGCCACGTCGGTCAACCTTCGCGTCGGGCGCGTCGCCGCCTTCGAGACCCAGGTCGTGCAGTCCCAGAGCTCCGCCGCCCAGGCCACCGCGGCCCCGGGCACGGTGCCGTGGCCGCCCGGTGTCACCGTCCTGCGGGGCGCCCCATCGGCCTCGACCTCCTGGTGGTGGCCGAGCGGCGCGGCCTCCGACGGCGCCAACGAGCAGTACGTGATCTACAACCCCGGCCCCACCGCGGCCCAGGTCTCGCTGCTGGCGGATCTCGATCAGGGCATCGCCGACCCGTTCCAGGTCAGTGTGGATCCCCACGGCGTGGCGGTGGTGACGACCAATGGCGAATCCCGCATCCCCAAGGCGATGGGCCACGGCGCCACGCTGCGCAGCGCCAACGGTGTGCCGGTGGTAGCCGCCCGGCTCCTCCTGGCGTCGAGCCCCGCCAACCAGACCGGCGTTGCCGAAGTGCTCGGTAGCGCGCTCGAGGCGCGCCGCTGGCTGGTCCCGGGCAATGGCACGACCGACGCCGTCAACGCCGTCGTCGTCGTGTACAACCCCGCTTCGGTGCCCGTGCGGGTCACCATCT
Organism: uncultured Actinomycetota bacterium; assembly: GCA_963851105.1. Lineage (GTDB taxonomy): Bacteria > Actinomycetota > Acidimicrobiia > Acidimicrobiales > Palsa-688 > DATARN01. The sequence goes on along the minus strand of CAWKNP010000008.1, from coordinate 245,067 downwards.
CCACGCTGACCGGTCCCGTGGAGGGGCAATCGGGTGTGGTCATCGCCGGCCACCGCCGCTACCTCCCGCCCGCCACCGGCGCGGGCGATTCCTTCGTCGTTGCCGCCAACGGCCCGGTTGTGGTCGAAGGCGACTCGTCGCCGGCCAAGGGGATCGGCATCGACGCCAGCATCGGGGTCCCGTTGGGGGTCTAGGTCACTAGGGCCGCCCGATGGGCGATGATGGCGGGCGCAATGTCACGCCTGATTGTCGCCGCCGCCCTCGTCGTGGTCGCGGGCATCGTCGCCGGGGCTCTGCGCCGCCGTAAGCCCGAGCCCCCCACCCAGGCCCAGTGGGCGGTCCCCGCCCAGCTCGACCGGGCCGACTTCGAGCGTCCCGAAGCGCCCTGGCTCGTCGTGGTGTTCTCCTCCACGACCTGCGCCGGCTGCGAGCAGGCGGTGGCCAAGGCGGCGGTGCTGGCCAGCACCGACGTTGCGGTGCACGACGTCTCCTACCAGGCCCGCCCTGACCTGCACGAGCGCTACGCCATCGAGGCGGCGCCGACCATCGTCATCGCCGATGCCGAGGGGGTGGTGCGGGGGACCTTTGTCAGCACGCCGACGGCCACCGACCTGTGGGCCGCGGTGGCCGAGGCCCGGTTCCCGGGGAGCACCCCGGCGGGGTGCGACCACGGGGCCGACTCGCCCCGAGCTGAAGGCTGACCGGCCGACCACCGGAGAGTGCCGGTCGCCGCCGGCGGCGGTGGTCGGTTCTAGCCCTGGTGGCGGTAGGTGCTCGGCACGGCCGGCGCCGCTGCCGGCGCTTCGGCCGGGGTGGCTTCGGGGTCGTGGCCGTTCTCGGCCACGATGTCGGCGAAATGGGGCACCTCGGTGTACTCCTCGTGCACCGGCCGGCCGTAGGCGTTGTTGACGAGACGGCCCACTTCGGCGCCGTCGATCGTCTCCTTTTCCAACAGCCCCTGGGCGACGAGCCCCAGCCCGTCGCGATGCTCCTTCAGCAGGCGGATCGCACGGCTTTCCTGCTCCCGCAGGATCCGCTCGACCTCCTCGTCGATGACCCGCGACGTCACGTCGCTGTAGTCCCGGGTGTGCATCAGGTCCTCGCCGAGGAACACGGCGCCCTCGGAGCCCCAGGCCATCGGCCCGACCCGCTCGCTCATGCCCCACTCCCGCACCATCTTGCGGGTGAGCTCGGTCGCCCGTTGCAGGTCGTTGCTGGCCCCCGTCGACAGGCTGCCGAGCATCATCTGCTCGGCGCAGCGGCCGCCCATCATCACGCACAGGGTGTCTTCGATGTACTCCCGCGACAGGGCGTGACGCTCCTCGACCGGCAACTGCTGGGTGACGCCGAGGGCCATGCCCGTGGGCAGGATCGTCACCTTGTGCACCGGGTCGGCGTCGGGCAGAACGTAGGCGAGGACGGCGTGGCCCCCCTCGTGGTAGGCGGTGGCGGTCTTCTCCTTGTCCGACAGGACGGTCGACTCCCGGCGCTGGCCCATCAGCACCCGGTCGCGGGCGGCCTCGAAGTCCATCATGTGGACGGCGTCGGCGTTGCGGCGCACGGCGTGCAGGGCGGCCTCGTTGACCAGGTTGGAGAGGTCGGCGCCGCTCATCCCCGGCGTGCCCCGGGCCACGAGACGGAGGTCCACGTCGGGGGCCATCCGCTTGTCCTTGGAGTGCACCTGCAGGATTGGGAGGCGCTCCTCGAGATCGGGGAGAGGCACGACGATCTGGCGGTCGAAGCGGCCCGGCCGCAGCAAGGCAGGATCCAAGATGTCGGGCCGGTTGGTGGCCGCCATCATGACGATGCCCTCGGTCGTCTCGAAACCGTCCATCTCGGCCAGCATCTGGTTCAGGGTCTGTTCCCGCTCGTCGTGGCCGCCGCCAAGGCCGGCGCCGCGCTTGCGGCCGATGGAGTCGATCTCGTCCACGAAGATGATGGCCGGCGCTTGTTTGCGGGCCGTCTGGAACAGGTCGCGGACTCGGGAGGCACCGACGCCCACGAACATCTCCATGAAGTCCGACCCGGTCACGGAGAGAAACGGCACCCCGGCTTCACCGGCGACGGCCCGGGCCAGGAGGGTCTTTCCGGTGCCCGGAGGGCCGACCAGCAGGACGCCTTTGGGGATGCGGGCGCCGATCTCCTTGAAGCGGTTGGCCGAGCGGAGGAAGTCGACCACCTCGCGGATCTCGAGCTTGACGCCGGTGTAACCGGCCACGTCGGCGAAGGTCGTGCGGGGCCGTTCGGTGGTGTACACCTTGGCCTTGGAGCGCCCGATCGACATGATGCCGGTCATCTGGCCCTGCGCCCGGCGGCTCATCCACACGAAGAAGCCGATGATGATGGCCCCGTAGAGCAGGAACGGCAGGAGCGACGCCACCCAGCTGCTGGTGTTGTTGGCGAAGTTGAGGTTGCTCTTGACGTTGGCCCGCATCTCCTGGGCCACGCTGTCGGGCAGGGGATGGGGTCCCGAGACCGAGAACTTGGTCCCGGCCTTGTCGGTGTAGCTGATCTTGCCGGTGTCGTTGTTGACCGTGGCCGACGCCACGTTGTGGGCATCGAGCGCCGCCGAGAAGTCGCTGAAGGTCTGCGCCTTCGTCGTCTTGGCCGAGAACGGGTTGGACACGAGGAACGCGATGACGATCAGGGCGCCGAGGACGATGGCCACAAGTCGCCAGTTACGATCGGGAGAAAGAGGATTGGACGCGCGGTCAGGACGACCAGGGCGCAAATCGCCCGGTTGACGACTCATGCCCCTATGGTACGCGGGTCGGGGCCGGTATCTCGTGGCACTGCGGAGGTTGGCGGGCCCCATGGGCGGGATCCACGTGGTGGTCCGCCACCTGGGGATACCTTGGATACCGATGGCAGGGACCCAACGCTGCGCTCGACCTGGCTGTGGCGGCATCGCCACCGCGCTGTTGAGCTACGACTATGCCGGCCAGCGGGTCTGGCTCGACGATCCCAGCGTCGAGGCGGTGGGCCATCACAGCGCCCTGTGTGCGACCCACGCCGGACGGACCCGGCCTCCGATTGGCTGGTCCTGCCAGGATCGCCGCACCAACCGTTCGCCGGCCGCTCCGATGCCCGCCCTGCTGCCCTCGGTGGTGCCGCCGCCTCCGCCGCCGCCGGCGGCGCCGGCCAATGTTGCGCCGAGCGAAGCGGCGCCGCCCGACACCGCCGCGCCCGCCATCGCCGTCTGACCTGGTGACCGCGTCTCGCGCCTCGAAACCGTCGGGGCTGAGCGAGGCGGTCGGAGCCTTCCTCGTCGGGACCGTGCTCTCGGCGCTCGGGCTTCAGATCGCCGCCAGCGCCACGGGCTATCACCAGGGCGGCCACCAGCCGGTCCCGCTGGCCGTCACCGTCTTCGGCCTCGTCGGGCTGTGGGCGGGCCTGGTCGGCGGGGTGTGGTTCTTCAGCCATTTCCGGGCGTCGGGAAGCCTCCGGGAGGATTTGGGGCTGTCGTTCCGATGGCCGTTCGACCTGATCGTGGGGGCGATCGCGGGCGTCGGGACGCAACTGGTACTGATCCCGCTCCTGTACCTGCCGTTCGAGGCGGGTGACCCGACACTGCGGCACCGCCTCGAGGCCCCGGCCAAGACCGACACCGCCGGGGTGCACGGGGCCTGGCAGATCGCGGTGCTTATCGTCTTCCTGGCCGTCGGCGCCCCCATCGTCGAGGAGCTCTTCTTCCGGGGCCTGCTGCTGCGATCCCTGACTCGCTGGCTGGGGCCGGTGGCCGCCGTAATCGGCTCGGCGCTCGTGTTCGGCCTGGCCCATTTCGAGCCGCTGCAACTCCCCGCGCTCATCATGTTCGGGCTCATCCTCGGTGTCCTGGCGCAGCGCAGCGGCCGGTTGGGACCGAGCATCGTGGCGCACGCCGCGTTCAACGCGGTGACCGTCATTTCCCTCACCATCGGGCGGTAGCAACGGCGCCGGGCGAGAGGCGATCAAGTCCGGCCGCCGTTGTGCCGATGTTCAAACTCCAACGGGGAGGCGCCGGTGCAGTGTCCGAAATGTGAGTCGCGGCAGATGGTCGAGATCGCACTGTCGGTCGCGGGGGAACGGATGACCCTGAAGAGCTGCTCGTCGTGTGACCTGCGGTGGTGGGAGGGCTATCACGGCCGGATCCAGCTGGCCGACGTGCTCGATCGGGCCGCCCGCGAGCGCTGATCGCCGCAGGAGGCGAATTCAGGGCAACATAGGGGCGCCATGAGCGCGCTCGACATCACCGACCGTCCGCCCGTCGACGACGCTGCGGACCAGGATCCACCGATTCCTGTCGACCTCGAAGCCGGCGGGCCCGCCGCGCCCCGGCGGCGTTGGCGGTGGCCCGAAGCGATCAACTGGCCGGAAACGATCATCACCGGCGTGATCGTGCTGTTCGTATGCGGGTTCGTGTTCAAGTACCTGCAGCCGTCCAAGCTGTTCCTCAACTCCACGCCCGCAGGCGGGGACATGGGCGCCCACGTGTGGCAGCCGGCGTTCCTCCGCGACCACCTCCTGACCCATTTCCGGCTGACGGGCTGGGCACCCGACTGGTACGCCGGTTTCCCCTCGCTGGTCTTCTACTTCCCCCTGCCCAGCTTGTTCATCGTCATCCTCGGCGCCGTCATGCCGTACAACGTGGCGTTCAAGCTGATCACGGTTCTCGGCATGGTGTCGCTGCCCTTTGCCGCCTGGATGTTCGGCCGGCTGGCCCGGTTCCGCTTCCCCGGCCCGGCGTGCCTGGCGGCGGCCACGCTGCCGTTCCTGTTCTCGACCAACTACACGATCTACGGCGGCAACATCGCCTCCACCTTGGCCGGCGAGTTCGGGTTCTCGATCAGCCTGTCGCTGGCCCTCATTTTCCTCGGACTGGTCGCCCGGGGGCTGGAAACCGGGCGCTACCGGGCGTGGGCCGCGGTCGCGCTCGTCGCGACCGGGCTGTGCCACCTCCTGCCCGCCATCTTCGCCGTCCTCGGTGCCCTCGTCCTCACCGCCATGCGTTGGGACCGGCGCAGTTGGCGCTGGATGGCGCCGGTGTTCGCGGTGGCGGCCGGGCTGTCGGCGTTCTGGTGGCTCCCGTTCCTGCTGCGGCTGCCGTACGCCACCGACATGGGCTACGAGAAGATCACCCAGTACTACAAGAACCTCTTCCCCGCCCACGAGCTCTGGCTGTTCCTACTGGCCGGGCTGGGGTTCCTGGTCTCGGTCCTGCGGCGCCAGAAGCTGGGGATCTTCCTGTCCATCATGGCCACGCTGGCGGTGCTGGTGTTCCGTTTCGCTCCCCAGGCCCGGTTGTGGAATGCCCGGGTCCTGCCGTTCTGGTTCCTCTGCCTGTACCTGCTGGCCGCGGTGGGCGTCGCCGAGGGCGGCGCGGCGCTCCTCGAGCCCATGAAAGCCGGTACCACCCCCACGTGGTCCCGGATGTCGACGCTGGCCCTGCCGCTGGTCGCGGTCGCGGCGGTGTGGATCTTCGTCGGGTTCCCGTTGCACGGCCTCCCCGGCGGTCATAAGGACGCCAAGACCGGCAAGTACACCTGGCTCGGCATCACCACCGCGGAAACCTCGTTCCTCCCGTCGTGGGCCAACTGGAACTACAGCGGCTACGAGTCGCCGCTCAAGGCCCGCCGGGCCGAGTACTTCGGGCTCATCAACACCATGTCCAAGTTGGGCCGCTCCGACGGCTGCGGCCGGGCCATGTGGGAGTACGAACCGGGCCTCGACCAGATGGGCACCCCCGACGCCCTCATGCTCCTGCCGTACTGGACCAACAGCTGCATCGGTTCCATGGAGGGCCTGTACTACGAGTCGGCGGCGACGACGCCCTATCACTTCATCAATGCCGCCGAGTTGTCCCTCCAGCCGTCGGACCCGGTGCGGGGCCTGACCTATCCCGCGGCGCCCAACGTGACCGACGGCGTACGCCACATGAAGCTGCTCGGGGTGCGGTACTACATGGCCCTGACGACCGAAACTCAGACCCAGGCCGATGCCAATCCCGACCTCCAGCTAGTGGCCACCTCGGGCCCGTGGCCGGTCAGCTACTCCACCGGGCCGTCGGTGGGGGTCAAGGAACGCACCTGGAAGATCTACGAGGTCGCCGACTCCCAGATCGTGACCCCGCTCATCAACCAGCCGGTCGTGATGAATGGCATCGCCAAGGGCGGCAAGCACTGGCTTGACGCCTCCCAGGCGTGGTACCTCAACGCCAACCTCTCCGACGTCATGTACGCCGCCACGGGCCCTAAGACTTGGCCGCGGGTCACGCCCTTGTCACAGAACCCGCCCAGAAACGCCCTGCAGCCGGTGCAGGTCGACAAAGTCACCTCCAGTGACGACTCGGTGTCGTTCAACGTGGACACCGTCGGTGTTCCGGTGCTGGTCAAGGTCTCCTACTTCCCCAACTGGCAGGCGTCGGGGGCCAAAGGCCCGTACCGGGTCGCGCCCAACTTGATGGTCGTCATCCCGACGTCGCACCATGTCCGCCTCCACTACGGGTACACGCCGGTGGACTGGCTGGGGTATCTCTTCGGCTTGGTCGGCCTGGCCGCGCTGGTGTGGCTGGTTCGGGCCAAACCGGTGGAGTTCGCGGGCGCGCCCCGGGGATTGGCCAGCCTGCCCGTGATGACCGAGTCCGCGGGCCTCGACGACGCCTACACCCGGCTCCACCAGGAGTTCGCCGCCGGTCACCCCGCGGCCGCCGACGACCTCGACGCCTGGCTGGGCTTCCCCGCAGGCCTGGGCGGCTCCCCGCCGGCATTGCCACCGGTCGCCGCAGCGGCGGAGGTCCACAACGGCTCACCGCCGAGCCCCGTGCCCAGCACGCCGGGGTCATCACGCGGCGATCCGGAAGTGCGACCGGGAGCACCGGGCGATACCCGAACCGATACCGACGCTGCCCGGAGTGCAGGACCGAGCATCGGGCCAAAAGTCATTCCCGGTGACGAAGGAGTCGGGGCTGATACCCCACCCGCGCCTACCTGACCCCTTTTTCCCACTTTCCCTGCTCTACTAAGGTCGCGCCGCCAATGCTCGACACCCTCTTCAAGGCCTACGACATCCGTGGCGTGGTGCCTGACCAGCTCGATGCCACCCTGGTGCGCCGGATCGGTACCGCCTTCGCCGAGTTCACCAAGGCGCCCCGCATTCTCGTCGGCCGGGACATGCGCCCCTCGGGGGTCGAGTTGGCCCGGGCGTTCGCAGAGGGCGTCACCGCCTTGGGGGTCGACGTCGTCGACCTGGGGCTCATGTCGACCGACGAGCTCTACTTCGCGTCGGGACGGTGGGATGCACCGGGGGCCATGTTTACGGCGTCGCACAATCCCGCCAAGTACAACGGGATCAAGCTGTGCCTGTCGGGGGCCCGGCCGGTCGGCGAGGACACCGGGCTTGTCGAGATCAAGGCGATGGTCGCCGCCGCCCGAGTGGTGGTGCCCGGCGACAAGGCCGGCACGGTCACGACCGGTGACGTGCTCGAGGATTTCGCCACCCACGTCCGGTCCTTCGTCGACCGCAGCGTCCTGCGGCCGCTCAAGGTGGTGGCCGACACCGCCAACGGCATGGGCGGCCTCGTCGTGCCCCGGGTGTTCGAGGGGCTGCCGTTCGACCTCGAGGTCATGTACGGCGAGCTCGACGGGACCTTTCCGAACCATCCCGCCGACCCCATCGCGTTGGCCAACCTCCGCGACCTCCAAGCCCGGGTGCTGGCCACGGGTGCCGATGTCGGCTTGGCGTTCGACGGCGACGCCGACCGCTGTTTCCTCGTCGACGACAAGGCCCAGCCTCTTTCAGGATCGACGACGACCGCGCTGGTGGCGGCCGCCATGCTGGAGAAGTATCCCGGCTCGACGGTCCTTTACAACCTGATCTGCTCCAAGTCGGTGCCCGAGATCATCACCGAACGGGGCGGCGTGGCGCTGCGGACCAGGGTGGGCCACTCGTTCATCAAGTCGGTGATGGCCGAGACGGGCGCGGTGTTCGGCGGCGAGCACTCGGCGCATTACTACTTCCGCGACAACTTCCGGGCCGACTCCGGTTCCATCGCCGCCCTGGTGGTACTCGAGGTGCTGTCGAAGGCCGACCAGCCGCTGTCGGAGTTGCGCAAGCCCTTCGAGCGCTACTCCGACTCGGGCGAGATCAACACCGAGGTGGACGACCCCGGCGGCGTCATCGCCCGGGTCGCGCAGCAGTTTGCTGCCACCTACCCGGGAGTGGCCGAGGAGTGGGTGGACGGGCTCACCGTCGATCTCGGCGATTGGTGGTTCAACCTGCGGGCGTCGAACACCGAGCCCCTGTTGCGGCTCAACCTCGAAGCGGCGACCCCTGCTGCCTGCCAGGCGCACACCGACGAGGTCCTCGCTGTGATCAAGGAGTCCTAGCCACCGTGTCCCTCGATCCCAAGCTCCTCGAGATCCTGGCCTGCCCCGAGGACAAGGGGCCGCTGCTGTATTTCGCCGATGAGGATGCGCTCTACAACCCCCGGCTGAAGCGGCGCTACTCGGTGCAGGACGACATTCCCATCATGTTGATCGACGAGGCGACCACCGTCGATGACGACGAGAACGCCCGGCTGCTGGCCAAGGCGGAGGCGGAGGGGATCGCACCGACGTTCGACCCCGCGTCGCCCGCGGCCGGCTGAGGCGCGGACTTTCACGATGACCCTGGCACGATGACCCCGCCGGCGCTGGACAGCGAGGGGATCTTCGAGGCGACGATCGGGCTGCCGGAGCAGATAGAGGCAGCGGTGAAGGCAACCGACGGGGTTGTTGCCCAGCTGATGGAGGCGGGCGCGGGGACCGGCGCCGGCGGCCGCCACAACAGCCGCGGTCCTGACGCCTCCTGGGTCCAGCAGATCGTGGCCTTCGGCCTCGGCGGCAGCGGGATCGGCGGCGACATCCTGGTCGCCACCGCCGGCGCCGTGCTGCCCGTGCCCGCGGTGGTCGTGAAGTCCTACGAATGCCCGGCGTTCGTGGGAGAAGACACGCTGGTCTTCGCCCTCTCGGCGTCGGGTGACACCGAGGAGACGATCGAGGCGACGAGCCAGGCGGCGCTCAACGGGGCCCGGGTCGTGGCCGTCACCGGCGGCGGCGAACTGGGCCGCCTGGCGGCGGGCTGGGGGGCGCCGGTCATCCCCATCCCCCTCGACCTACCGCAGCCTCGGACCGCGGTCGCGGCCATGTCCATCCCCCCGTTGGTGGTTCTCGAGGACCTCGGACTGTTCCGGGGCGCCCGGGCGTGGATCGCGGAGGCGGTCGAGCACCTGAAGCGCCGCCGCGACGCCTTGGTGGCGGCGGGCGAAGGCGGCGAGCCGGCGGCGGTCGCCCGCAGCATCGGGCGCACCTGGCCGCTGATGCACGGCGGCGGGGGAGTCGGCGCCACCGCGGCCCAGCGGTGGAAGACCCAGATCAACGAGAACGCCAAGGCACCGGCCTTTTGGAGCACCCAGCCGGAGCTGTGCCACAACGAGGTGTGCGGATGGGGCCAGCACGGCGATGTCAGCCGGCAGTTGTTGACCGTGGTCCAGTTGCGCCACGACGGCGAGCACCCCCAGGTGAGCCGGCGCTTCGAGCTGGTTGCCGAGCTGATGCGCGAGGTGGTGGCCGACGTGATCGAAGTCCGGGCGCAGGGCGAGGGCGACCTGGCCCAGCTGTTCGATCTGATCTTGACCGGCGACCTGACCTCGTGGTGGCTGGCGACCGCGGAGGGGATCGACCCGGGGCCCGTCCCCGTGCTGGTCGATCTGAAGGCCCAGCTGCGCGCCGGGTGAGGCGGCCGGGGAAAAGGGTGGTCGTCCCTCGGCGGCTCTCCTGCTTTGAAACGACGTAATAGCGTCGTTTCGCAGCACTTTGGAGCGGCCGGGGAAAAAAGGGTGTTCGTCCCGCCGCTCTCCTGCTGCGAAACGACGTCATACCGTCGTTTCACAGCACTTTGGCGTTGGCGACGGGGTAGTGCCGGCGATTGCGATTCCCTACACTGCTCCCATGGGCCTCGTGCGGGTCTGTGGTTGCAAGTCGATGCCAGTCGCAGGCGAAACGACCCACGTAAGGCAACCTGTGGTTGCTGAGCATGGTGCGGCTTAGGAGTAAGTCCTGCCCGGTCCCGGACCGACACTCGGCCCGGGGTGGAGACGGCATCAAACGGGTGCCATTCGGGCGACGTTGGGCCGGGTCAAGTCGGCCGCCGCCGCCCTCCCGTCATTGCCGCAGCAGGCGAGTGTGGGGTCAAAGACCAGGTCAGCCGCACAGGCCCATGCCCATCGCGATCGGCGAGAATCGGTCGGTCCGTGGCCCCTGGCCACGCCATTTGCGAGCGGTTCGGGCCGCGGGCGGAGCTCACCGGGCGATCATCTGGGTACACTTCCCCCGAGTCAGTCTGCGGCAAGAATGGAGCCCGGCGCCGTGGATCTTGTGAGTACCGATGCCGCGGAAGCGGTGCGACACCGCAGTAGGGACGCCGGCGTGCGGCCTTTGCTGCCGGAGGAGGCCGCTTTGGAGATGACCGACCGCGGGAGCGAAACGGACGGCGACATCGCGTTGTTCGACGCCGGCGCGGCTCGGGCCGCGCCGAGGTGGACTTGACCGAGGTTTCCGGACCGGCTCCGGCTCCCGCTCCTGGATCGCCGCCGGCGCCGACGCAGAGCTCGGCGTCGCACGACGAGGTCGTCCGGGTGCTGATCGCCGACGACCAGGCGGTGTTCCGCCGGGGCCTCTACGTCGTGCTGGCAACTGAGGAGAACATCGAGGTGGTGGCCGAGGCGGAAAACGGCGAGGAGGCCATCGCCAAGACCGAGGAGCTGGCCCCCGACGTCGTGCTCATGGATGTCCGGATGCCGCGGGTCAACGGGATCGAGGCGGCCCGCCAGATCCGCGAGATCAGCCCGAGCACCAAGATCTTGATGCTCACCGTCAGCGACGAAGAAGACGACCTCTACCAGGCCATCAAGGCGGGGGCCAACGGCTATCTCCTCAAGGAGATCTCGGTCGAGGAGGTCGCCGAGGCAATCCGGGCGGTGGCCCAGGGCCAGAGCCTGATCTCTCCTTACATGGCCTCCAAGCTGCTCAATGAGTTCAACTCCCTGGCCAAGCGGGCCGAGGAACGCGACCAGTACCTGGCGCCGCGCCTCACCTCCCGGGAGATGGACGTACTGCGCCACGTCGCCCGGGGCATGAGCAACCGCGAGATCGCCGACACCCTCTTCATTTCCGAGAACACCGTGAAGAACCATGTCCGCAACATCTTGGAGAAGCTCCATCTCCACTCCCGCATGGAGGCCGTCATGTACGCCATGCGCGAGCGCCTGTTCGACATCGGTGGCGACGGGCAATACCGCCCGGCCAATCGCGGGCCCGCCTCCTAGGCCCGGGGGTCGTCACCCGTAGGGTCGCCGGTACACTCGGTAGCCGCATGGGCATTTTTACGAAAGTCCTCCGAGCGGGCGAGGGTAAGAAGGTTCGGGCCCTCCAGAGCCTCGTCCCCGACATCAACCTGCTCGAGCCCGAGGTCGAGGCGCTGAGCGACGAAGAGCTGGCGCACCGCACGGTCGAATTCCGCGAACGGCTGGCCAACGGCGAAGACCTGAACGACCTGCTGGTCGAGGGCTTCGCCACCGTCCGGGAGGCAGCCCGGCGCACCATCGGCCAGCGTCACTTCGACGTCCAGTTGATGGGCGGCGCGGCCCTGCATTTCGGCTGGATCGCCGAGATGAAGACGGGCGAGGGCAAGACGCTGTCGTCGACGCTGCCGGTGTACCTCAACGGGTTGACTGCCAAGGGTGTCCACGTCGTGACCGTCAACGACTACCTGGCCAGCCGAGACGCCGACTGGATGGGCCAGGTCCACCGCTTCCTCGGCCTTACCGTCAGCCGGGTGACGCCCGATATCGACGACTGGGCGGCGAAGAAGGCCGCGTACGACAGCGACATCACCTACGGGACCAACACCGAGTTCGGCTTCGACTACCTCCGCGACAACATGGCCCGCTCCGTCGAGCACATGGTGCAACGGGGCCATCAGTACGCCATCGTCGACGAGGTCGACTCCATCCTCATCGACGAGGCCCGGACGCCGCTCATCATCTCGGGACCCGCCACCGACTCCGTCCGGCTCTACTACCAGTTCGCGGGCATCGCCCGGACCTTGATCCGCGACGCCGACTACGAGGTCGACGAGGAGAAGCGCACCGTTGCCCCGACCGAGGAGGGCATCGACAAGGTCGAGCGCCAGCTCGGCCTCGACAACCTCTACGACCTCGTGTCCTCCAACCTGGTCCACCAGCTGACCCAGGCGTTGCGGGCCAAGGAGCTGTACCGGCGGGACAAGGACTACATCATCGGCGACGGTGAAGTGAAGATCGTCGACGAGTTCACCGGCCGGGTCCTCGAAGGCCGGCGCTGGTCCGATGGCCTGCACCAGGCGGTCGAGGCCAAAGAACGGGTGAAGATCAAAGAGGAGAACCACACCTGGGCCACGGTGACCCTCCAGAACTACTTCCGCCTGTACAAGAAGTTGGCGGGAATGACCGGCACCGCCGAGACCGAAGCCTCGGAGTTCGCCAACACCTACAACCTGCCGGTCGTGCCGATCCCGACCAACCTCGACCTGATCCGGATGGACCAGGCCGACCTCATCTACAAGACCGAGTTGGCGAAGTTCGAGGCCGTGATCGAGGATCTCGTCGAGCGCTACGACGAGGGCCAACCGGTCCTGGTGGGTACCGCGTCGGTCGAGAAGTCCGAGGTCCTGTCGCGGATGCTCGACAAGCGGGGTATCCCGCACAACGTCCTCAACGCCAAGCAGCACGCCCGGGAGGCGAACATCGTCGCCCAGGCGGGTCGCCTGCACGGCATCACCGTCGCCACGAACATGGCGGGCCGCGGTGTGGACATCCTCCTCGGCGGCAACCCCCAGGGACTGGCATCTTCGGAGGTACTGGCCAGCGGGCTCGAGCTCGACACTGAGGAGGGCCAGGGCCGCTACAAGGAGCTCCTCGCCAAGTACGAGGAATCCTGCGCGGCCGAGGGTGACAAGGTGCGCGAGCTGGGTGGCCTGTACGTCCTCGGGTCCGAGCGCCACGAGTCACGCCGTATCGACAACCAGCTGCGAGGCCGGGCGGGCCGCCAGGGCGACCCCGGCGAGAGCCGGTTCTTCCTGTCGCTCGAGGACGAGCTCATGCGGTTGTTCGCCACCGGTGCCATGAACTGGGTCATGGGCAAGGCGCTGCCCGACGATGTCCCCATCGAGGCCAAGATGGTGACCAAGGCGATCGAGCGGGCCCAGAACACCGTCGAGGCCCGCAACGCCGAGGTGCGCAAGGACGTCCTCAAGTACGACGAGGTGATGAACAAGCAGCGCAATGTCATCTACGCCCGCCGCCGCCAGATCATGGACGGCGAGGACCTCCGGGTCCGGACCATCGAAGTGCTCTCCAGCGCCCTGGAGACGATCGTGCGGGCCAACTGCCCGTCGGATTTCAACGAGGAATGGGACCTCGAGGGCCTGATCCGCGAGACCAAGGTCTACTACCCGACCGAATTCACCGTCGAGGACCTGACGGCGGCCACCACGACCGACGAGCTGTACGAGAGCGTGTTAACCGAGGCCATCGGGTACTACGAGACGCGCGAGAAGTCGATGCCCGGCGACCCGCCCGAGGACACCATGCGGGCGCTCGAGCGCGAAGTGATGATGCAGATCATCGACCAGAAATGGCGTGAGCACCTGTCGGAGATGGACTACCTCCGGGAGGGCATCAACCTCCGGGCGATGGGCCAGCAAGATCCGCTGGTCGAATGGCAGCGCGAGGGTTTCGACATGTTCACCCAGATGATGGCCTCCATCGACGACGACTACGTGAAGATCGTGATGCACGCCCAGGTGCAGGTGCTCGACCAGGTCACCCCCGACGAGTCCGCCGAGTTGGCCCGGGCCCAGTACCTGGCCGCCGACGACCCGGTCCAGGGCAACACCGGGGTCCAGCGGGCCATGGCGGCGGGGCCCGCGCCGGGCGAGGAAGTCGTGCTGGCGCCCGACCCCAACCAAGCGGCGGCGTCGGCCAACGGCGCCGACGCGGCCGAGGTCGCGATGGCCCCCATCGTCAAGGACTCCATTTTCGACAAGGTGGGTCGCAACGACGCCTGCCCCTGTGGCAGCGGGAAGAAGTTCAAGTTCTGCCACGGCCGGTAGGGGCGAACAGCGCCGATGGGAGTGCAAGATTTCAGTGACGACCTGCGCGCCCTGCGCCGCCGTCTGACCGAGGCCGCGGGCTACCTCGACCTCGAGGGCAGCGAGCGCCGGTTGGCCGAACTCGAGGTGGAGCTGGCCCGACCCGACCTGTGGGACGACACCGATGTCGGCCAGCGGGTGACCCGGGAGTACGGCCACGTCAAGGCCGACGTCGACGAGATGGGGGGCCTCGACAGCCGCTTGAGCGACGCCGAGACCCTCTACGAGCTGGCGGTGGAGGAGGACGACGCCTCGCCCGAAGCCGAGCTGTCGGCGGCGGTGGACGGCCTCGGGCGCGACCTCGACCGCCTGGAGCTGCAGTCGCTGTTCAGCGGCGAGCACGACGCCCGCGACGCGGTCGGCGAGATCCACGCCGGCGAGGGCGGCACCGACGCCCAGGACTGGGCCGAGATGCTGCTGCGCATGTACCAGCGATGGGCGGAGCGGCGCGGCTTCGAGCTCGAGCTCGAAGAGGTGACCGAGGGCCAGGAGGCCGGCATCCTGTCGGCCACGTTCATCGTCCGGGGCCGCCATGCCTACGGGCTGCTGTCCGCCGAGCGGGGCGTGCACCGCCTTTACCGCATCTCCCCGTTCGACAGCCAGGCCCGGCGCCAGACGTCGTACGCCGCCCTCGAGGTCACCCCGTTCCTGGACGACGCCACCTCCGAGGTCGAAGTGGACGAGAAGGACCTGCGGGTCGACACCTACCGGTCGTCGGGCGCCGGCGGCCAGCACGTCAACGTCACCGACTCCGCGGTGCGACTCACCCACCTCCCGAGCGGGATCGTGGTGTCGGTGCAGAACGAGCGCAGCCAGTACCAGAACAAGGCCAAGGCCATGCAGATCCTGGCGGCAAAGCTGGCCGAGCGGCAGCGGGAGGAGCGCCGAGCCGAGCTCCAGGCGCTGAGCGGTCCCCAGGGCCAGGTCAGCCGGGGCGGGGCGTTCATCCGGGCTTACGTCCAGGCGCCCTACCAGAAGGTCAAGGACGAGCGCACCGGCCAGGAGACGGGCAACGTGGAAGCGGTCCTCGACGGCGACCTCGACCCGTTCATGGAGGCCTGGCTGCGCTGGAGGCGCACCACCCAGGGCGCCTGAGAGACCCCTGCCCGACCCGGGCGGGGGTGGGGATGACACCAACCCTGTCGCCTGGTTGACTACGATCTTGCGCAGCTACGCGGGCGGAGGCGCGGCTGCCCCGACCTATCGCGAGCGTCTAAAACATGATCCGACTCGACAACGTCACCAAGGCCTACAAGGGCTCCACTGTCGCCTTGCGGGATGTTTCCGTCGACATCCAGAAGGGCGAGTTCGTCTTCCTCGTCGGCCCGTCGGGTTCGGGGAAATCGACCTTCGTGCGCCTCATCACCAAGGAAGAGGAGCCCGACGACGGTCAGATCTGGGTGGCGGGCAAGGACATCGCCAACCTCACCCAGTGGAAGGTCCCCTACCTGCGCCGCAACATCGGCTGCGTGTTCCAGGACTTCCGCCTGCTGCCCACCAAGACGGTGCACGAGAACGTGGCGTTCGCCCTCGAGGTCATCGGGCGGCCCCGCCACGTGATCCGTTCCCAGGTTCCTCAGATTCTCGACCTCGTGGGCCTCGGCAAGAAGACCGGCAACCTGCCCCACGAGCTGTCCGGCGGCGAGCAGCAGCGGGTGGCCATCGCCCGGGCCTTCGTCAACCGGCCCCTCATCCTCCTCGCCGATGAGCCCACCGGCAACCTCGACCCGAGCACCAGCGCGGGCATCATGCGGCTGCTTGACCGGATCAACCGCACCGGCACTACCGTCATCATGGCAACCCACGACCAAAGCATCGTGGACTCGATGCGCCGCCGGGTCATCGAGCTCGACCGGGGCAGCGTGATCCGCGACCAGGCCCGCGGCGTGTACGGCGTCGGGACCGGCTGATGCCGATCTCGGGCGGCTACATCTTCCGGGAGACGGGGGGCAACTTCCGCCGCAACCTCCTGATGACGGTGGCCGCCATTGTCACCATGGCAGTGTCGCTCACCCTGGTGGCGTCGGCGTTGATGATGAAGCAGGCCATCAAGAAGGCCTCCGTCCAATGGCGCGGCGGTGTCGAGCTGTCGATCTTTCTCCAGCCCGGGGTGACCCCCAACCAGCAGCAGGCGCTCGGCCACGAGCTCAACGGCATGACCGAGGTCAAGAAGGTCCGCTTCGTCGACAAACCCCAGGCCTACGACGAGTTCAAGCAGATGTTCGCCAACACCCCGGACCTGGTCAACAGCCTGACGGTCAACGACATGCCGCCCTCCTACCGGGTCGTGCCCACCAAAGCCGAGGACATCAACTCCATCGGGCAACGCTTCCAGAGCCAGCCGGGCGTCAAGGAGGTCGTCTACGCCAAGGAGGTCATCAAGAGCCTCCTGAAGGAGTTCGACACCCGGCGCAAGGTCGCCATCTTCCTGGCCGCAGCGGCGTTCATCGGTGCCTTCGCGCTGATCGTCAACACCATCCAGCTCGCCATTTTCGCCCGCCGGCGGGAGATCGCGGTCATGAAGCTGGTGGGCGCGACCAACTGGTTCATTCAGATCCCGTTCATGCTGGAGGGCGCGATCCAGGGCATTCTGGGGGCATTGGTGGCCTTCGGGATCAGCTTCATCTTCCGGGGCACCATCGCTTCCCTGGCCTCGAGCGGCAGCCTGGTCGGCGGCGCACCGCTGTACGTCACCTCGCATGAGGCGGTCGTGACCGGTCTCGTCATCGTGATCGTCGGCGGCGCCATCGGCGTCATCGGCTCAGCCTTCTCCGTCCGCCGCTTCCTGGCGGTCTGAGAACAACTGGGTTCCTCCGCCGGGGCCGGCCGGGCCGGCCGGCCTGCCCGGCGCTCCTTGGCCACCGTCGGCCAACCGGCGCACGGCCGCGGCCACGTCGCGGGGCCGTTGATGGGCCAGCAGGTGGCCGGCGCCTGCGAGCTCGACGAGAGAGGCGCCGGGAATGGTGGCGGCCAACCGGCGGCCGGTGGCGGGCGGGACCATGCGGTCGGCGGTGCCCACCACCACCACCGTCGGCACCGCGATCGACGCCAGCGCGGGCTCGAGGAATGGCAGCTCGTCGATCAGGCTGCGCTGCTCGGTGACGAAGCTCTGCCACATACCCCGGCTGCGCCACGTGGCAATCAGCGCATCGGGGTCCAGGGCACCGTCGCCGGTCACGCCGTCGCCGTGGCGGCGCAGCCAGGCCCGGCGGACCGGTTTGAGCGACAACACCCCACTGGCGACGAACAGCCCGGCGGCGGTCACGCTGGCGCCGACGGGGGGCACCGCCAGCACCCGGTCGAGGCGGCTGAGGGGCTCGCCGGGGCCGATCGACGAGACCAGCACCATGCCGCTCAGGCGCTCCGGCGCCTCCTCGGCCATGGCCACCGCGATCCCGCCCGCCCAGCTGTACCCGACGACGGTGGCCGTCGGCGCCCCGAGGCGGTCGAGCAGCGCCAGCACCGCGGCCGCGTTCCCCCGGAATCCCCGGGCCCGGCCCCCGGTCTCGCCGTAGCCGGGCCGGTCTGGGGAGATGACCGTGAAGTCGCCGGCGAGGTGGTCCGCGACCAACCTCCAGTCGCCCCGCCCGCCCGGCTGACCGTGCAGGAGGACGACGGGGGGCCCGTGGCCCCGGACATCTGCGACCAGCTCGCTCATCTGTGGACTCGTCTCGGCACGCCCGCCCGCCCAGGTGTCAGGCCGGTCGTCTCACTCTGTCACGTCCCGATTCCAAACGGTCATCCGATTCCGAACCAGGGCAGGATCGACTGCACGACCACGATGGCGGACATGGTGCTGACGGCCGCCACGCACACGAATGCCACCACCCGGAAGATGGGGCCGTTGACGGCGTCGCCGAGGACACTGCGGCGATTGGCCAGGATCAGCAGGAAGACCAGGATGACGGGGGTGATGATCCCGTTGAGGATCTGGGTGCGGATCAGGAGGTCGATGAGGTTGCCGCCGAGGAGTGCGACGCCTGCGCCGACGACGACCTGGCCGGTGAACAACGACAGGAACAGCGGCGCCTCGGTGAATCGCCGCGACACCGAGCGCTCGACGCCGATGGCCTCGGAGAGAGCGTAGGCGGTCGACAACGGGACGATGGCCGCAGCCAGCATGGACGCACCGAATAGGCCGAAGGCGAAAAGCTGCACAGCGAAGCGCCCCGCCACCGGTTTGAGGGCCTGCGCCGCGTCCTTGGCCGATGTCAGGGCCACGCCCCGGGTCCCGATGGCGGCGCCGGTTGCGATGATGATGAACATGCTGATGATGTCGCCGAAGATGGCGCCGCCGATCGAGTCGATCTTCTCGTAGCGGTACTCCTCGGGCCCGATCCCTTTGTCGGCGACGGCGGCCGCCACGTACAGCTGCATGTACGGCGTGATCGTGGTCCCGATGAGGGCCACCCCCAGCAGGATGAAGCTCTTGCTTGTCAGCAGGTGAGGGATGAGCGTCGAGCCGAGGGCGTTGCCCCAGTCGGGGTGCCCCAAGATGGCGGCCAGCGGGTAGGCGAAGAACACCAGCGACAGCACGAGGAAGATGCGCTCGGCGTAGCGGTACGAGCCGAACAGCACCAGGGCCCAGATGGCGATGGCGGCAATCGGAATCGAGATGAAGCGGCTGACACCGAGAAGTTCGAGGGCCGCGCCAATCCCCGCGAACTCCGAGACGACGAGGCCGACGTTGGCCACGACGAGGCAGAACAGGGCGAACGCCGACACCCGCAGCGTGAACTCCTCACGGATGAGCGCCGCCAACCCCTTGCCGGTGAAGGCGCCGAGCCGGGCCGCCATCTCTTGCACCACGACCAGCCCGACGGTGACCAGGACCATGAAAAACAGCGTCCGATAGGCGTACTGGGCGCCGGCCGAGGCGTAGGTGATGATGCCGCCGGCGTCGTTGCCCGCGTTGGCCGCGATGATGCCGGGGCCGGCCCACGCCAGGTAGGTGAGGAAGCGCCGCCGCCGGGACATCGGGGGCCGGACAGTGGCGGCCGGCTCGCCGCTCGGGTGCTCGTCGGTTTCCTCCTCGGCGGTCGCCGTCATGAAAGCAACCGGGGAAAATGGAACCGACCGCGCTCAGGCAGCAGCGCGTCGATCACGTCGTCGGCGAGGATGCGTCCGATGGGGTGGCCATCGGCGTCGACCACGACAACCGACGAACGGCGGCTCTCGGTCAGCTGCGCCGCCACCTCCCGCAGCTCTGCGACCGCGGTGACCGTGACCGGCTCGGTGTCGGAGATCAGCTCGTGGATCGGCTGGTCGTCACGGGCGATGGCGACGTCGTAGAGGCTGACGTCGTCGAGATAGTTGCCGGCCTCGTCCACCACCGCCACCGCGTCGATCTCGCCGCGATGCTCGACCTCGGCTCGCAGCCGGTCGCGCACCGCGGAAACCGCTTCGTCGGGCGTGGCCAGGAGCAGGCTGGTGGTCATGAATCCGCCCGCCGTGTCCTCCCGGTACTCGAGTAGCTCGACCAGCTCGTCGCGCTGCTCGGAGTCCATGTGCTCGAGCAGTTCTTCCCGTTCGTCGGAATCGAGGTCCCGCAAGGCGTCGACCGCTTCGTCCGGCTCCATATTGGCGACCAGTTCGGCAGCCTGCTCGGGAGGCGTCTCGCGCAGGAGGGCGCCGAGCTCCTCGGGGTCCATCTCCTCGAGGGCGTCGGCGGCCATCTCGGGCTCCAGGCTGGCGAGGAGCTCCTGGCGGCCGGAGCGGCCGAGGTCCTCGAGCAGGTCGGCCAGCTCGCCGGGGCGCAACCGGTGAAGACCCTCGTTGGAGGAACGGAGCTTCACCTGGCGGACCTCGCCCGCGAACGGCTGGATGTTCGACCAGTCGATGACCCGCTCGGGTGTTGGCCGGCCCCGCCACCGCTTCGGCCCCAGCCGGCGCATCAGGGTCTGGATGCTGATGTCGGCGCCGACCAGGCGCAGCACCCGGTCGGTCAGCGCGCCGGGGCTCGGCATCCACGCCACGTACAGGTCGGCGGCGCGGATCACCTGGACGCCATCGATGTCGACGAGTTGGTGGTCGACGATGTCCTTGCCCAGCATGACTTCGCCCGGGCGGCGGGCAAACTCCCGCAAGTCGAGGCGCGACGAGCGCAGCTGCACGCGGTCGTGGTTGACGTCGGCCACGTCATCCATGGCGACGAAGGCGACCCGCCGACCGACGCGCACCACGAACCCGGTCACCGGGGGATAGGACTCCTCGCCGTCCCAGCGCGCCACGATGTCGACGAGGGTCCCGATCTCCTCGCCTGCCTGGTTGAGGACGGGACCGTGCACGATCCCGGCCATCGAGATCAGGCTGTCGCGAAGGGTGCGCGTGGCGAGGAGCCGCTGGTGGCGCTGTTCACGCTGGCGGCGGGCGGTGCGCAGCGGGTTCGGGGGAAGGGGGGGACGGATGGCCATTGGCTACCCTCGCTCTCGATTTGAGGAGGAATCGGGTAGTCCGCCACCGAGCCGCCGACTGACTCGGCGTTGCGAGTTACACGCCTGCAGTCCCGGCTTGGGAGGCGGAGCAGGAGCAGCGACTACTCGGGGGTTCGCCGTTGTGCATGCGTCTCCTCACCTCCTCGAATCAAGCCGTAGCGCCCAGATTATCGCGCTTTGCCCCCCCGCCTCGGGGTCCTACAGGCCATGGACGGCAGGCGTGAAGCGAGCCAGGTACGACGTCAGATGGCGGTAGGTGTCGGTGGCCAGCAGGACCCCGAGGATCACCAGCAAAACCCCCGCCACCCGTTCGATGCTGCGCCCGGCGCGGCGCAGCGAAGCGCTTAGCGAAGGCCACGACGCCAGCGCGAGCGACGCCAAGATGAAGGGGACACCGATGCCCAAGGCGTACGCCACCAGCAGGACGGCGCCGCGCCCGGCCTGGCCGCTGTCGGCGGCAACGGTCAAGGCGGCGGCCAGCAACGGGCCCACGCACGGGCTCCAGGCCGCCCCGAAAGCGACGCCGACCACGTAGGGCCGCAAAGGCCCGGTCACCTTGGGCAGCGCCTTGAATACCCTCACCTCGTGTCCGAGCGGGCCCCGCACCACGCCGAGAAGAGCCAGGCCCATGAGGGCGACGATGACGCCCCCGACGCGCTGGACGACCAGCTGCAGGTGGTGCAGCGACGATCCGATGAGGCCCGCGGCGGCGCCCAGGCCGGCGAAGACGGTGGCGAAGCCGAGCACGAACACCGCGGTGGCGGGCACCGCCCGGCGGGCGTCGCCGCCACTGGCCGACTCGCCGGTGATGATCCCGACATAGGCGGGCAGCAGGGGGACCAGGCAGGGGGCGAGGAACGAAGCGACTCCTGCTCCGAACAAGGCGATGAGGTCACGGACCACGATCAGGCGCCGAAGGTGAAGCTGAACGCCTGCAGGCCCGCGGCGCCCGCGGTGACGCGCAGCACGTGGCCTTCGATTGCCGGTGCGAGCACCAGGCGGTAGATGTCGGCGTTGGCGACGACCACCGTGGTGCGCCCGGTCGGGTCGACCGTGGTCTGGGTGGTGCGGGAGGCCGGGGGCAGCGGATGGCCGTCGAGCTCGATGTCAATCGTCACCGGGCCGGTGGCCGGCGGGGCCAGCACCAGGTTCACTTCCCGGGCCTGGTAATGCAGGACAATGGCGCTGGCGGCGGTGTCGGCCTGGACGTATTGCGCGCTGCCCGTCCACGCTCCCACCAGCTGTGCGGTGTCGACGGGGATACTCCCCAAGTCGTTGCCCAAGTCGGGGTAGGTGGCCGGGCCCTGCTTGGCGTCGTTGCCGCGGAGGACCCCGAGATAGGTCTCCGGCGTCAGGTCCGGGGACTGGGGGCTGGGGGTCGTGGCGGTGGTCGTGGGGCCGCCCGATTGGCCGGCGCGAGGAGACCCCGATGCCACACCGAGCAGGGCCCGGATGACGTCTTCGGTCTGGGCATAGTCGCCCTCGCCCACATGGGTGTAGCGGACGTGGCCGGTCCGGTCGGCAATGTAATCGGCCGGCCAGGAGTTGTTGTTGAACGCGTCCCAGATCACCATCTTGTCGTCGAAGGCGACCGGCCACGTGACGCCCAGGTTCTTCACCGCTCGGATCACGTTGTCGTGGTTCTTCTCGAAATCGAACTCCGGGCTGTGGATGCCAATGATGACGAGGCCGTCATTGCGGTAGCGGTCGTACCAGGCCCGGACGTAGGGGAAGGTACGGACACAGTTGACGCAGGAGTAGGTCCAGAAGTCGTAGAGCACCACCTTGCCGTGCAGGGCTGCCGGGGTGAGAGGGGCGGCGTTGGTCCATGCCACGGCGTTGACCGCGGGCGCCACCGGCCCCACCGGGAGGTGCTGGGTATCGACCGCAGGCTGGATCTTCGAAGGGCTGGTGTGGGCGGCCAGCAACACGGCGCCGACGGAGGCGAGCACGAGGGCGACGGCGACGACCAGGTAGGCCCGGCGATTAGGCGGCGGCGTGACCGTGGTGCGGGCCGCCCTCACGACCGGTTTGGACGCCGGTGGTCCGGGCGCCGGGGGTTCGGACGCCGGGGGTTCGGACGCCGGGGGCTCGGTCGGCGGCACCGGCCCATCCTTGCTCGCCGCCCGCCGCGGGAGTACGTCGGGGGCTTACAGTTTGAACAAATCCGGCGCGACGGCGGCGGCCACGATACACAGGGTCGGCCGGCCGATCGTCATGATCGGCCGGTCAACCCTGCACGCCCCGCCCTTCGCGTGGGACCCTTTTGGCGCTGGCGGCACTGCCCAGTCCCTACGACCAAAGACGGGCACGAGCCCCCCGAGAGGGGGAACGCACGAACCCAGCTGGACTTGCGGCTGTTTCTAGCGGCGGCGGGCAATCCAGTCCTCGACGACTTCGCGGAGCACGGGCAGGCCGACCGAGCCCGATCCCAGGACGGCGTCGTGGAACTGCCTGATGTCGAAGCCTTCCCCGAGGGCGGCCTGGGCGGCGGTGCGCAGCGCGAACATTTCTCGTTGCCCGACCTTGTAGGACAACGCCTGTCCCGGCATGGCGATGTAGCGGTCGATCTCGATGGCCACCTCGGCGGTCGTCATCGGCGTGTTGGCTGCCATGAATTCGATGGCCCGCGGCCGGGACCAGGCGAGGGCATGGAGGCCGGTGTCGACGACGAGGCGGCACGACCGCAGCGAATCGGCGCCGAGCATGCCGATGCGGTCGAGGTCGTGGCGGTAGAGGCCCATTTCCTCGGCCAGGCGCTCGGAGTAGAGGCCCCAGCCTTCGCAATAGGCGGCGTTGGCGAAGGAGAAGCGGCGGAAGCGGGGGAGTGTGGTGAGTTCCGAGGCGATGGTGAGCTGCAGGTGGTGGCCGGGGATGGCCTCGTGGTAGGCGATCGACGCCCCGTCGTAGCGGGCCTTGTCGCGAGGGTTGGCGGTGTTGACGAAGTAGGTCCCGGTCCGCGAGCCGTCGGGCGCGGGCGGAACGTAGTAGGCGACCGGCGAGTCGTCGGCCAGGAAGTCGGGCACCGGTTCGATGGCACAGGGCGACTGCGGCAGGCGTCCGAACCACCTCGGCGCGGCCGCGCCGGCCGCCGCCAGAGCGGTCCGGGCGGCGGCCATGATCTCCTCGCCCGTGGCGTAGCGCAACTCGTCCGCGCCGAGCCGGGCGAAAACCTCTGCGGTTTCTGTCACGCCGAACAGCCGGCCACCCACTTCGGAGTACTCACGGGGCAGCTTCTCGGTGACCTCGGTGAGGCCGAATTGGTGGATCTCAGCGGCGGTGAGCGCCAGGGTGGTGTGGTGGCGGATCCAGGTGGCATACAGCTCGTCACCGTCGGGGAGCCACGTCAGGCCGGCGTGGGCGTCGTCGCGGGCGACGGGCAGCAGTTCTTCGGACAGGACAGTCGCCAACTGCCGGTACGCCGGGCGTACCGTGTCGCGGACCGTCTCCTCCAAGGTGGCGCGCCAGCGGGCCTCTCCATCCCATGCCTCGGGGCCTGCGATCTGGATGAAGGCGTCGCTCTCGAGCGGGGAATCGAGGTATCCCTCAACCATGTTCAGCGACCGCTCGACCGCCACCCGGGCCGGGGTGCGACCGGCCGTGACCCCGTCGCGGAACCGCTGAGCGGCCTGCTCGAAGACTCCGGGGAATTGGCGCAGGCGCTCGACCCGCTTTCCCGCCGACTCGGGATCGGGCGCCGAGACGAGCGCGGCGGAGATCAGCTGGCCGACGTGGTAGCCGGTCATGTGGTCCGACTGGAGTTCGATGAGGCGTTCGTCGATGAAGGCGATGGCGTCGCCCAGCTCCTGGTCCAGCTGGGCGCAGGTCGCCCGGTCCTCGACGGCCAGCGTGGCGCGGTCCACGGCCGCCAGCCGGTCGCTCAGAGCTGCCCACCGGCGGCGGAGCTGCTGGTCCCCGGCCGCCGAGAGATCCTCGATCCGGTCGTCGTAGCGATGGTCGCCGAGAATGGTGGCGTTGGTGGGACTGGCCTCAAGCACCGTCTCCCAGTAGTCCTCGGCCAGGCGGTGTACCGCCGCGTGCACGTCTTCGTCAGGCATCGGTGATGACGTTATCGCCGCCCTCGCGCCAGGATCGGGGGATGCTGCTCTCGGAGGTGGTGACTACCGTCACGGCGGTAGCGGCCACATCATCGCGCTCGGCGAAGATCGCGGCGCTGGCCGACTTGTTCCGCCGGCTGGCGCCCGACGAGGTCGAAGCGGTCGTCGCGGCGGTGGCGGGGGAGCCCCGCCAGGGCAAGGTCGGGGTGGGTTGGGCCGCCATGAAGGTGAACCAGTCGGCGGTTCCCGCCGAGACCGCGACATTGACCGTGGGGGATCTCGACGGGGCCGTGAGTGCCTTGCAGGCCGCCGCCGGCTCCGGTTCCGGGGCGCTGCGCGCCGCGGTCCTGGCCGACCTGTTCCGCCGGGCGACCGCCTCGGAGGCCTCTTTCATTCGCCGGCTGCTGATGGGCGAGCTCCGCCAGGGCGCCCTCGACGGGATCGTCACCGATGGCGTCGCTCGGGCCGCGGCGGTGGCGCCGCCCGCGCTGCGGCGCGCCGTCATGCTGGCCGGCAACCTCCCCCGGGTGGCGGCCGTCACCCTGACCGACGGCGCGGCGGGCCTGGCCACTATCGGTCTCGAGGTGCTGCGGCCGGTGTTGCCGATGCTTGCCGCCACCGCGGCCGGCGTGGCCGAGGCGCTCGAGTCGGGGGCCCGGTCGTCGGTCGAATGGAAGCTCGACGGTGCCCGAATCCAGGCGCATCGCCGGGACGACGAGGTGCGGCTGTTCACCCGCAACCTGAACGACGTGACCGCCAGGCTGCCGGCGGTGGTGGCGGGAGTGCGGGCTATGCCGGGACACCAGTTCGTCCTCGACGGCGAGGTGGTCGGTATCGCCGCGAGCGAACGGCCCGAGCTGTTCCAGGACACCATGAGCCGTTTCAGCGCCGGGGGCGGGGACCTCCGGGTGTGGTGGTTCGACTGCCTGCACCACGACGGCGCCGACCTGTTGGACCGGCCCCTGGAGGAGCGGCGCCAGGTGTTGGAGTCGGTGGCCGGCGAGGCCTGCGTGCCCCGTATCGTCACCGCCGACGTCGCCACCGCCCAGGCGTTCCTCGCCGGCGCCATCGCGGCCGGCCACGAGGGCGTGATGATCAAGGCCTGCGATTCTCGCTACCAAGCAGGCCGGCGGGGCCAGGCGTGGAAGAAGGTAAAACCGGTCCATACCCTCGACCTGGTGGTGTTGGCGGCCGAGTGGGGCCACGGCCGGCGGAAGGGGTGGCTGTCGAACCTGCACCTCGGGGCGCGTCATCCCGACGGCGGGTTCGTGATGGTCGGCAAGACCTTCAAGGGGCTGACCGACGCCGTGTTGGTGTGGCAGACGGCCCGGCTATTGGAACTCGAGACCGGGCGCGACGGCATCGTGGTTTTCGTCCGGCCCGAACTGGTGGCCGAGGTCGCCCTTGACGGCGTGCAGGTCTCGAAGCGCTACCCCGGCGGCGTCGCCATGCGCTTCGCCCGGATCCGACGCTATCGCGAGGACAAATTGGCGGCCGACGTCGACGTGATCACCGATGTGCGTGCGATGCTGCCCCATGCTCTCCATGACGACGAGCCGTGACCGTTGAGTGTGAACAGGTTCGGGGGCCGGGCCGCCACGGTGGTTCTTGTCGCCGGGTTCGGGTTGGGGATTGCCGGCTGCAACGGCGGCGGGGGCTCGGCGGCACCGACGACGGTGCCCCCGACGGTCGCGGCCACGACCACGACCTCCACGATCCCGCCGACCACCGTTTTCCAGCCGTCGGCTCCCCAGGCTTCGCAAGACGCCGCGGCCAGCCACCTGGTGGCCGCCTGGCAGGCGGGTGACCGGGCATCGGCGCTCACCGCCGCCGCGCCGGCCGCGGTGACCGCCCTTTTTTCCCAGCCCTACCCGGCGGGAGGCCTCCAGGCCCGGGGCTGCTCGAACGCGGTGGCGGGCCCGTCTTCGTGCATCTACCGGATCCTCGCCAACGGCAACCTCATCGACATCTCGGTGCTGTCGGGGCCCGGCGGCTGGTACGCATCGGCGGCGGTGATTCGGGGGTGACGCGAAGGTGGCCCCCCGACGCTGGGGGGCCACCTTGATCGTGCGGGTGCTGCGTCAGCCGATGCTGTCGCTCGGCGGCCGGGCTCCGGTCGTCTTGGCGAAAGCGTCGGGCACGGGGTAGTCGCCGAGCACGAAGTGCAAGATGGCGGCGTGCTGCATCTCTACGGGTTGGATGGTGGCGGCGATCTTGATGGCGGCCGAGGACGACAGAGCGTTCTGGATACCGTTCAAGTAGGTCGCGGCCGCGGCATCCTCGAGGACCAAGGCGAACTTGGCCAGACCGGGGATGTCCTTGACGGCGGCGAAGCCGGGGGTGACGACCGCGTTCTTGACGGTCGTGTCGACACCGGTGATCCCCGTTTTGCCCGCGTTGGTGATGATGGAGTTCCACGCCGCGGCGTGGTCCTTGTGCTGCTTCTGGGCCGTCGTGGCGAAGGTGGCGATGGCCGGGGGTACGGCGCCGAGCTTGCCGGCGGTGGCGGCGTCGAGTCCCGCCTGGTACGTCTGGACGGCCAGGTTCTCGAGCGATGCCGCCAGGGCAGCCACGGCCAGATCGCCGGTGTAGGGGTTGCCGCTACCGGCGGTGCCGCCCGAGCCGGCGGTGGTGGTGCCCGTCGTGCTGGTCTTCTTGCTGCTGGAGCAGGCGGCGAGGAGCAGGCCACCGAGGCCGGCGCCGGCGCCCACGATGAAGCCCCGGCGGCTCGGGCCGCGCCGGGCTGGCGCGGCAGGTGCCGCCGGCTCATCGCGCAGCTCGCGCTGGAGCTCGGTCCACTCCGCCACCGCGTCGTGCATGGCGGGGAGGGTGGCGTGGTGGATCTCGTCGAGATCCCGGGTCATGGAATTGAGCTGGTACTCACTGATCTGCATTTCTTCTCCGGGCTTGGTCATGCCACCGCTCCCTCAGTCGCAGGCCGTGCCTGGTCGAGGCCGAGGAAAGAGTTGGGGAAGCCGACCGAACCGGCGGCCGCGGGCAGCTTGTCGGCGGGCGGGGGGATGGTGATCAACTGCGGA
Organism: uncultured Actinomycetota bacterium; assembly: GCA_963851105.1. Classification (GTDB taxonomy): domain Bacteria; phylum Actinomycetota; class Acidimicrobiia; order Acidimicrobiales; family Palsa-688; genus DATARN01. The sequence goes on along the minus strand of CAWKNP010000008.1, from coordinate 217,332 downwards.
GCGCCACCTTGCAGGAGCGCGGACACCGCGTAGAGCACGGCGGCGTGCTGGGCTTCGACACCCATGATGCTCGAGAAGGTGTTGCGCAGCATCTTGTCGCTGACCGCAGCCGTCTCGGCGGCGTAGGTCTCGGCGGCCACGTTTTCCAGCTTGGCGGCGAAGTTGACGACGTCGAGCGGGGTCTTGAGGGTGGGCAGAGCGGGCACGACGACGCCGTTGTACACCGGCATGTCCAAGCCCGTCTGGGCCTTGCCGCCGAGGGCGGTCACGGCGGCGTTGAATGCTGCCGCGTGCTGCGTGTGCTGCTGAATGGTCTGGGTCACGAAGACAACAACGGTCGGACCGGCGGGCGAGGGGATGTTCTTCATGAACGGAAGTCCGGCGGCCTTGTTGTACACGGCAATCGCCAGGTTCTCGATCGAAGCGGCGGTTTGGCCGGCCTGAACGTCCATGGTGGTGTCGGCGAATGCCGGCTGCGTGAACATCTGGTACAGGCCAACACCAACGGCGGTCCCGGCGAAAGCCCCCATGCCCTTGAGGCTGGTGGCCAGCAGGCGCCGGCGCTCGATGTGGTACGCCCGAGTCTCGTCCGGGTCGTACCCTCCGGCTGCCCGGCGGTCGAGTCCCTGTTCGACGACGTCCGCGAGGCCACTGTTCGTGGTCTTCATGGCGTCGGACTGCAGGTCGGCGGACTCTTCGATCAATGATCGGAGAGCCCCATCATCTATTGACACAGGGTTCCTCTCTTCTTGCGACACAAATAGGGGACGGATATTGATGCCTCGTTGAAATGCTCGGAGCGGTAATCGATCCATCCCCAAAACGGGATTTTCGTTTCCGTCCGGCTGTTGTTCGGGTCTGTCGGGTGCTTTGGATGAGGCCGCCTACGCTGCGGCGCGATGAGCAGCCTCGGCCGGCCGTCTCGCCGGGCCGCGGCCAGGGCGGGGGCCCTGATCTGGTCCTACGCCGAGGTCCTTCTCGTTGTGGTGGCGGCGGGCGCGGCGGTGGCGGTGCCGGCACCGGGGCGGTGGCTGGCCGGCCGCGCCGGCGTCGATGTGGCCTTGGCGGCGCTGGTCGGAAGCACCAGTGTCGGCCTGCCGGAGGGGGCGTGGGCAAGTCTGCGGCCCCACCGGGGCCGCCTTGCCCTGACGCTGGCGGTGTCGGCGATCGTCCTGCCGGCGCTTGCCTGGTTGTCGTCGCAGCTGGTCAGTGCCCCGATATTGCGGCACGGGATCCTCAGCCTCGGTGTCGCGCCGGCGGAGGTGGCGTCGGTGGCCGCGGTGTCGGTGGCGGGCGGCGACGCCGCGGTGGCGGAGGGCCTGCTGGTCGGCTCGACCCTGCTGTCGGTAGTGGTTGCCGGACCCGTCCTCGCCATCATGGCTGGCGGCGGCGGGGCCCATCCCGAGGCGGTCATAGTGAATCTCGCGGCGGTGGTGGCCACGCCCCTGATCCTCGGGCTGGCGTTGCGGCGACGGCTCCCTCGGGCTTGGGCCCACTCGCGGGTGCTTCGGGCGGCCCCGGTGGCCCTGGTCACGGTTCTCGTGTGGCTCGTGGCCTCGCAGGTCGCCGTCACCAGCGCCTATGTCGCAGTGATGGGCGCCGCCGCCGTCTTCCTCGTCGCGTCGACGGCGCTCGGGGCGGGGCTCAAGCGGGCGATGGCGCCGCCCGCGGGCTCAGCGGTCCTCCTGACCACCTCGATGCGGGACTTCGCCATCGCGGCGGGGATCGCCACCGCGTCGTTCGGCGCCGCGTCAGCGGGGCCCCTCGGGATCTACGGCGTGTTTGTCATCGTGTGGGGCATGGCGATCGCGGCCTTCCTCCGGTCCCGGGCCGCCCAGCCCTAAAGGGCGAGGGGCCGGACCGCGGCGAGCACCATCTCGGGGTGATTGACCCAGTCGACGCCGGGCACGTCGACGTACAGCTCAATCTCGTTGCCATCGGGATCGAAGATGTAGAGGCTGTGCGACACCGTGTGGTCCGCGACGCCGGCCACCTTCACGCCCGCCGCCTCGATCGTGGCGAGCGCCTGGCGCAGGTCGTCGTCGCTGTCGCCGACCTTCAGGCCGAAGTGATAGAGGCCGACGCGGCGGCCGCGGGGGAGGGCGGCGGCGTCGGGCCCCACCTCGATCAGCAGCAGCTCGTGGTGGGTCCGGCCGCTCGAGAAGGCGGCAACTGGCAGGCCGGGCGGACTGATCTGTTTCCAGCCCAGCACATCGCGGTAGAACCTCGCTGAACGGTTCACGTCGTGCACGTAGAGCACGAGATGGCCGAGTTCCTTGATCTCCATGAACGGAGAAACCCCGTGGCCCAGGACTGGCATTCCCCGCCCACGGGGCCGGCGGGAGCTCCCTCCCCTTTTTCCGGCCTCGCCCATCGATAACCATCGGCGCCGCGGAACAATGAAGAGGACTCTTGTGAAAGGATTCACAAATGAACGATCTGACTGGTGACGGGCCGCTGCTCGGCGGCGACCCGGTCACGACGCTCCCGCAGTACCTCGCCCGGGGCGGAGGCGCAGGGCTGGTCGCCGCCCGGGGGTTGGGGCCTACGCTGGCCATCCGCGAATTGCGGTTGTCGGGGCTGCGCGGTCGCGGCGGCGCCGGCTTCCCGACGGGGGTCAAGTGGGCGTCGATCCGTGCCGCCGCGGAACCCGCTGACCATTGCTATGTCGTCTGCAACGGCGCCGAGGGCGAACCCGGCACCTTCAAGGACCGGGCCATCTTCCGCCACAACCCCTACCAGGTCATCGAGGGCCTGGCCATCGCGGCGTTCTGTATCGGCGCTTCCGGGGCGTTCCTGGCGATCAAGAAGACGTTCAACCGCGAGATCGCGCTTGTCAGGCGGGCGTTGCAGGAGATGACCGACGCGGGCATGGTCGGGTCGGTCCCGATCACGATCGTGGAGGGGCCGGACGCGTACCTCTTCGGTGAGGAGAAGGCGCTGCTCGAAGTGGTGGAGGGCGAGGACCCCCTGCCCCGACGCTTCCCGCCGTACATCCACGGGCTCTTCGCCACCGGGCCCCAGATGGGTTGGTCCGCCCATCGCGACGGGGCGGGCTCGGGGAGCTCCGGCGCGGGGGCCACGGAGGGCGTGGGCATGGGCACGGAAGGCTCGGGCTCGGACTCGGGTTCGACGGTGGCCGCCGCCAACCCCACCTTGGTCAACAACGTCGAGACGCTGGCCAGCGCGGCCCACATTCTGGCCCGGGGGGCCGAGTGGTACCGCTCGTTCGGCACCGAAGAGTCGCCCGGCACCATGGTCTTCACCGTCGTGGGCGACGTGGTACGTCCCGACTACGCCGAGCTCCCGCTCGGGATCTCGTTGCGTGAAGTCATCTCCCACGTGGGCGGGGGCGTGGCGCCGGGGAGGACGATCAAAGCCGTGTTCTCCGGGGTCTCAAACGCGGTCATAACCGCCGCCGACCTGGATGCACCCTGCAGCTACGAGGGCCTCAGGGCCATCGGCAGCGGGCTGGGCGCCGCCGGCTTCATCGTGTACGACGACACCGCCGACATGGTGGCGGTGGCCCGCATGTGGTCCCGTTTCCTGTACGTGGAGTCATGCGGGCAGTGCAGCGCCTGCAAGATCAACAGCGGCGAGATCACCGCCCGCCTGGAACGCCTCGAGGAGGGCCTGGCGTCCATCTCCGACGTCAACGAGATCGGCGGGCTGCTCCAGCAGGTGACCGACCAGAACCGATGCTTCCTGCCCGAGGAGGAGCAGGCGGTCGTCAGCAGCATCATGCGGGCGTTCCCCGAGGAGTTCGTCGAGCACCTCGAGCGACCCATCGTCGCCCGGCGGGAGTACGTGGTCCCCAAGATCGTGGACCTGGGTGAGGGCCGGGTGGTGTACGACAAGCGGATCATGCTCAAGCAGCCGGATTGGACCTACCAGACGGTGCGCAGCCTGGCGGTCTGATCGGCAATGGTGAGGTGCGTTGCTCGCCGGGCTGTGCCTCCCGGGCGCGGGGCTGGGAACGACATCGCCGGCCCTACGCCGGCGAGGGCTCCTCGGCGCCGGCGGGCGCAGGGGCCCGGGGATCGGAGTTGTCTCGGGACTCGACGTAAGCGATGATCTCCGCCACCGCCTCGGCAACGGGGACGAAGTTGCGCTGGGACCCGTCCCGGTAGCGGAACGAGACCGTCCCCCGCGACTGGTCCTCTTCGCCCGCGATCAGCATGAAGGGCACCTTGGACTTCTGGGCGGTGCGGATCTTTTTCTGCATTCGCTCGTCGGAGCCGTCGACCTCGACTCGGATGCGCGCCGCCCGCAGAGAGGCGGCCACGTCGCCCAGATAGGACACCTGGCCCGAGGTGATGGGGATGCCCACCACCTGGACCGGCGCCAGCCACGCCGGGAACGCCCCGGCGTAGTGCTCCGTCAGGATCCCGAAGAACCGCTCGATGGAGCCGAACAGGGCCCGGTGGATCATGACCGGTCGCTGCCGGGTGCCGTCGGGGGCGTCGTACTCCAGCTCGAAGCGGATGGGGAGCTGGGTGTCCACCTGGATCGTGGACATCTGCCACGTCCGGCCGATGGCGTCGCGGGCCTGGACCGAGATCTTGGGCCCGTAGAAGGCGGCGCCACCCTCGTCCATCACCAGCTCAAGGCCCGCGGCCTCGGCGGTCGTGCGAAGCGCCGAGGTGGCCGAGTCCCAATCCGAATCCGAACCTGCGAATTTCGAGGCATCGCTCCCCCGGGTGGACAGCTCCAGGTAGAAGTCGGTGAGCCCATAGTCGGCCAAGAGCGACAGCACGAACTGCAGGAGGCTCTTCAGCTCGTCCACGACCTGGTCCTGGGCGCAGAAGATGTGGGCGTCATCCATCGTCAGCCCCCGCACCCGGGTGAGGCCGTGGATCACACCCGACTGCTCGTAGCGGTATACGGTGCCGAACTCGAACAGGCGCATCGGCAGGTCGCGGTACGACCGGCCCCGATCCCGGTAGATCAGGATGTGGAACGGGCAGTTCATCGGCTTCAGGTAGTACCGCACTCCCTCCATCTCCATCGGCGGGAACATGTGCTCGGCGTAGAAGCCGAGGTGGCCCGACGTCTGGAACAGGTTCTCCTTGGTGATGTGAGGCGTGTTGACGAACAGGTAGCCGGCGTCCTCGTGGCGCCGGCGGGAGTGGTCCTCCAGCACCCGGCGCACCGTGCCCCCCTTGGGGTGGAACAGGGGCAGCCCGCTGCCGACCTCGGCGGGAAACGAAAAAAGGTCCAGCTCGGCCCCCAGCCGCCGGTGGTCCCGCCGCTCGGCCTCGGCCAACTGGGTCAGGTACTGGTCCTGGGCATCCTGCGACGGCCACGCAGTGCCGTAGATGCGCTGCAGCTGGGGGTTCTTTTCGCTACCGCGCCAGTAGGCGCCGCCGGTGCGCAGCAACTTGAACGCCGGAATCTTCTTCGTGGTCGGGACGTGAGGGCCCCGGCACAGGTCCTTCCACACGAGGTCACCGCTGCGCCCGTGCAGGTTGTCGTAGATCGTGAGCTCGCCGGGGCCGACCTCGACGCCCGCCTCGCCCTCGACACCGCCACCTTTGAGCCCGATCAGCTCCAGCTTGAACGGCTCGCCGGCGAACTCCGCCCGCGCCGACTCCGGGTCGCTGACCCGTCGGGAGAAGCGTTGGGCCTGCTTGACGATGTCCCGCATCCGCTTCTCGATGGCCTTCAGATCCTCGGGCGTGAAGGCGACGGCGACGTCGAAGTCGTAGTAGAAGCCGTTTTCGACCGGCGGGCCGATCCCGAGCTTGGCGTCGGGAAACAGCTGCTGCACCGCCTGGGCCAGCACGTGGGCGGTGGAGTGGCGCAGGATGTAGAGGCCGTCGGGGCTGTCGATGGCGACCGCCTCCACGACGTCGCCGGCGGCCAAAGGCGTGGCCAGGTCCCGCAACTGGCCGCCGATGCGCACCGCGATCACCTCCGGGCGATCGGGGAAAAGGGAGGCGGCGGTGGTCCCCGCCTCGACCTCCCGTGGCGCCTCGGTACCGGAGGGGTCGTGGACTTCGATGGTGACGGGCGGCGGAAGCGACATAGGGCCTGGTCAGCTTACGGCCGCCCGCCGGTGGTCCCTTCGGAGTTAGCCGCCGCCGCCGAGTCGAGCGGCCGCGATCGACGCAGCGGCTCGCACCGGCCTGCCGGTCCTAAACTGGCATCACGATGAAGGCACGGGTCGGCATAACCAGCGCGCCAACCGTGCAAGATGAGCGGCGGGTCGACCGTGTCAGCCGGTGGTATGTCGACGCCGTGGTCCGCGCCGGGGCAACGCCGCTCATCCTGCCCACGCTGGCGGTCGACCAGGCCGAGGAGATTGTGGCGGGCCTCGACGGCCTGATCCTGACCGGTGGCGGCGACGTATCGCCATGGCTCTATGGCCAGGAGCCGGCCCCGGAGGTGTACGACACCGATCCCGCCCGCGACGAATGGGAACAGGCCTTGGTCGCCGCCGCGGGCACCGAGGTTCCGGTACTCGGCGTGTGCCGGGGGGCGCAGTTGATCAATGTGGCGGCCGGGGGGACGCTGATCCAGCACCTCCCGACAGTCACCACCGAGAACCACCGCCAGCGGGCTCGGGACCGAGAGGCCGTGCACCGCGTCGACATTGCGCCCGACAGCCGGTTGGCCGAGATCTTGGGGCAGCGCCGGGTGGGTGTCAACACGATCCACCACCAGGCGATCGACCGGGTGGGCCGGGGACTGCGAGCGGTGGCGTGGGCCCCCGACGGTGTCATCGAGGCGGTCGAGCGCAGCGACGGCGCGCCGATAGTCGCGGTGCAGTGGCATCCGGAGGCGCTCATCGATCTGGCGCCGCACGGGCGGTTGTTCCTGTGGCTGACTCGCAGCGCGGCCCGGCGGCGGCCGGGCCTCGAGGTCCCGGAGCGGTTCGCCCCGGCGACGCCGGACACGGCGGGCATCGGTCACATCGTCGACGACGTCGCCTGAGCGCGAAGCGCTTAGCCTGAAGTAGAACGAGACGAGTCTCCGGCGAAAGGAGTCCAGTCGTGGCTGAGGCATCTGGTTCGCTCACCGAGGCGCCGGTAGCGGCCGGAGGGGAAATCCCCGCGGCCGCCATGAAACCCCTTCCGCCGCACGCCATCGTGCTGTTCGGTGCCACCGGTGACCTGGCCAAGCGAAAGCTGCTGCCCGGACTGCTGCATCTGGCCGAAGCCGGCCTGTTGCCGGAATGCCGCATCATCGGGACCTCACTGGAGGAGCTCGACGACGCCGGCTTCCGGCACCTGGCCCGGGACGCGTGCGACAAGTTTGCCCGCTTCCGGTGTTCCGACGAGCAGTGGAGCAAGTTCGAACGGCTCCTGCACTATGTGCCCCAGTCCCTCGGCCCGCAGGGATTGGCCGATGCCGTGGCCGGGGCGGAACGGGAGCTGGCCGCCGATCCCGGCGTGACGGGGATTCGCCGCCTGCACTACCTGAGCATCCCGCCGAGCGCGGCCCGGGCGGTGGTGAAGACGCTGGGCCAGGCCAACCTGGTCGAGCGCGCCCGTATCATCATGGAAAAGCCGTTCGGTACCGACCTCGCCAGCGCCAAGGCCCTGAACGCCGCCGTCCACGAGGTCTTCTCCGAGGAGCAGGTCTACCGGATCGATCACTTCCTCGGCAAAGAAGCGGCCCAGAACATCCTGGCATTCCGCTTCGCCAACGGCCTGTTCGAGCCCATCTGGAATCGCGACCACATCGACCACGTCCAGATCGACGTTCCCGAGACCCTGTCCGTGGGTGACCGGGCGTCGTTCTACGAGCAGACGGGCGCCTTCCGGGACATGGTGGTGACGCACCTGTTCCAGATCCTGGGGTTCATGGCCATGGAACCACCGACGGCTCTCGAGCCGCGTGCCATCAGCGAGGAGAAAAACAAGGTCTTCCGGTCCTTGTGCCCGCTCAAACCCGACGAGGTGGTGCGGGGGCAGTACGAGAGCTATCGCTCGACGCCGGGCGTCGCCCCGAACTCCGACGCGGAGACATTCGTAGCTCTGCGGTGCGCGATCGACAACTGGCGGTGGGCGGGGGTGCCGTTCTTCCTCCGCACCGGAAAGCGGATGGCCGAAGGGGCCCGGATCATCTCCATCGCCTTCCGGGAGCCCCCCCGGAGCATGTTCCCTCCGGGCTCGGGTGTCGGGACCAAGGGCCCCGACCACTTGACGTTCGACTTGGCCGACTCGTCCCGGCTCTCGCTGTCGTTCTACGGCAAGCGCCCCGGTCCCGGGATGAAGCTGGACAAGTTGAGCCTGCAGTTCGCCCTGCAGGAGACCACCTACGAAGGCGATGTCCTGGAAGCGTACGAGCGGTTGATCCACGACGCCATGAGCGGCGACCGCACGTTGTTCACGACGGCTCAGGACATCGAGCGGTTGTGGGAGGTCGCCACCCCCCTGCTCGAGAATCCGCCTCCCGTGCAGATCTATCCCGATGGTTCGTGGGGTCCCGAGGCAATGAACGATCTCATCGCCCCCCACCACTGGCGGCTCCCATTCGAGCGGGGGTGGCGGCGCCCCGCCAACTAGTGGTGACCGCCCCCCGGGCACGGACCGGGCGGTCGTACCTGACGGCTAGTTTCATGCCCTGAACCCGCGCCGGCGCCCCACCCGACTCGGCACGACCGACGTGATGCCCACCCCACCCCTTTTCCCCGGCCTCCGATGACCACCGGGTATGAGCCCCTGGCGGGCGCGTTCGACGAGATGGTCGACGCCGGCGGGCGGGTACGACCGCACTGGGCCGAAGTGGGCCGGGTGCTCGACGGGATGGGGCTGGGCGAGCTGCAGCGCCGGCGGGCGGAAGCGGGCCGGCTGCTCGATGACGACGGCGTCACGTACAACGTCCACGGCCAGGGCCGGGAGACGGCGTCGCGCTGGCCTCTCGACCCGGTGCCGGTGCTGGTCACGAGCGACGAATGGGCCCGGATCGAAAGCGCCGTCATCCAGCGGGCGGAGCTGCTCAATCTCATCCTGGCCGATCTCTACGGCCCTCGAAAGCTGCTGCGCAGCGGGTGGTTACCGCCGGAGCTGGTACTCGACCATCCGGGTTTCCTGCGGGCGTGCGACGGGATCGCGCTGGCGGGGGTCCACCAGTTGTTCACCGCGGCGGTGGACCTGGCCCGCGACGTCGACGGGCGGTCGTGGGTGCTGGCCGACCGGACCCAGGCGCCGTCGGGCGCCGGGTACGCGATCGAGAACCGGGTCGTGATGTCGCGGGTGTTCCCCAGCCTGTACCGCGACGCCCAGGTGCACCGGCTGGCGCCGTTCGTGCGGGCGCTGCGTTCGGGTTTGCAGGCCGTGGCGATGGCCGCGGGCGTCGCCGACCCCCGAATCGTGGTCATGACCCCGGGCGCCCAGAGTGAGACGGCATTCGAGCACGCCTTCCTCGCCGGGCACCTCGGGTATTCGCTGGTCGAGGGGGCCGACCTGGTGGTCCAGGGGGGCCGGGTGTGGATGCGCTCGGTCGGGCGGCTGGAGCCGGTGGACGTCATCCTGCGGCGGGTCGATACCTGGTTCTGCGACCCGCTGGAGTTGCGACCCGATTCCTATCTCGGGGTGCCGGGGTTGGTCGAGGCATGCCGCAGGGGCACGGTTTCGGTGGTGAACCCGCTTGGCAGCGGTGTGCTCGAAAATGCCGGGTTGGCCGCGTTCCTCCCGCAGCTGGCTCAGCGCCTGCTGGGCGAGGCGCTCGAACTGCCCTCGGTGACCACGTGGTGGTGTGGCTCGGCGGAGGGGCGCAGCCACGTTCTGGCCAACCTCGAACGGCTGGTAGTGAAGCCGACGGCTCGCCAGTTCGGCTGGGGTTGGCGTTCTGGCGCGGTCGGCGCGGGTGCGGGCGGCTCAGGGTCGGGGGGCGAGGGCTGGGGGGCCTCGGCGGTGGTGTTCGGGTGGGAGCTGAGCGCCGGCGATCGCGACGCCCTGCGCCGGCAGATCGAGGCCCAGCCGCACCGCTGGGTCGGCCAGGAGCACCTCTCCTTGTCGTCGGCGCCCACCGTGGGCGAGCATGGGTTGGCGGCCCAGCGCAGCATCCTGCGGACGTTCGCGGTGGCCCGGGGCGATTCCTATTCGGTGATGGCCGGTGGCCTGACCCGGGTGTCGGGGTCCGGCAGCGCCTACATCTCCAACCAGGCGGGGGCCGTCAGCAAGGACACCTGGGTGCTGGCGTCGGAGCCGGAGCACACCGCCGGATACTGGCTCTCGCCCGGGCCGGCGGTGGCGGCAGTCGCTCCCGAGGCGTCCATCTCGTCGCGGGCGGCCGAGAACTTGGTGTGGCTGGGGCGCTATGCGGAGCGGGCGGAAGCAACGCTGCGGATGCTGCGCGTCGTGCACGACCGGCGCAACGACTTCGCCGACGGCACCAACCCCGCCGGTGTCGCCTGCGTGGGTGTCCTGCTCGCCTCCCTGACCCAGGTCACCGACACCTATCCCGGTTTCCGGGCGGCCGGCAATTTGGCGGAGCCGGGCGACGAGTTGCAGTCCCTCGCCATCGACGGCGACCGCCCGGGCACCTTGGCGTTCGCGGTGCGCCGGCTGGTCGACGCCGCCCACGTCGCCCGCGACCAACTCTCGGTCGACACCTGGCTGGTCATCAGCTCGCTGCAGCGCGACCTTCTCGACGTCGAGGTGCTGGAGCGGGCGACGCTGCAACGGGTGGTGACCAGCCTGCTGGCGTTGGCCGGGCTGACCGCGGAAAGCCTGGTCCGTGATCCGGGGTGGCATTTCATGGACGCCGGCCGGCGGATAGAGCGCGGCGCCCAGCTGACCGCCCTGCTGCGCTCGACGGTGACCGTGGAGCGCGACGCGCCGACCGACAGCCTGATCTTCGAGTCGCTTCTGATCGCGACCGAGAGCATCATCACCTACCGGCGCCGCTACCGTTCCCGGGCCCAGCTCCAGACCCTGCTCGACCTGATGCTGCTCGATCCCGACAACCCCCGGTCGCTCGGCTACCAGCTCGACCGGCTACTGGAGGACCTGCGGGCGTTGCCGGGGCATCCGGGAGGCGGCCGGGTGTCGGAGTCCGAGAAACTGGTCCTCGAAGCATGGACGACGCTGCGGTCCGTCGACACCGCGGCGCTAGCCCGGCCATCGGCTATCGCTGTGTCGGGACCGGGTACCGCGGGGACACGCCAGGGCCTGGACGGTTTCCTGGCGATGATCGAGCAGCGGTTGTACGCCGCCGCCGATGCGCTGGCGGGGGAGCACTTCACCCCGAGTCTGCCCCAGCGGGCGCTGTTGACTCCGGCCGACCCGGAGGCGGCGCGGGCGACCCACGGGTTCCTGGTGTGAGGGCGGTCATGGTGTGACCCGATACCGGGTGGCCCACACGACCACCTACCACTACCGCGACGAGGTGTCGGCCAGCTACGGGCAGGTCCATCTACTGCCCCGGGACACGCCGGCGCAGCGCTGCGAGACGTCGTCGGTGGCGATCGACCCCGAACCGCACGACTACCGGGAGCGGTACGACTTCTTCGGCAACCGGGTGGGGTACTTCGAGATCCTGGCGGCCCACCGAAAGCTGTCGGTGAGCACCACCAGCTGGGTGGATGTGGCTCCTGAACGCCGCCACCAGACGGTGGCCTTGGCCGCCCATCCGGCCCGGGACCTGCCGTGGGAGTCGGCCCGGGTGACACCGGGAGTCATGGACGCCGCGGCCTGCGCCGAGGGCGACGACGGCGTCGAATTCGTCCTCGACTCGCCCCTCGTGGCGACCAGCGGCGATCTGGCGGCCTACGGAGCGGTGTCGTTCCTCCCGGGACGCCCCGTCGTCGAGGCGCTGCAGGATCTCACCGAGCGGATCCACAGCGACTTTCCCTACAAGCCCGGCGCCACCGGGGTCACGACGACCGCCGCCCAGGTGCTGGCCAAGGGCGAAGGGGTGTGCCAGGACTTCGCCCATCTGGCCATTGGCTGCCTGCGGTCGCTGGGGCTCGGGGCGCGCTATGTGAGCGGTTACCTGGAGACCTTCCCCCCGCCCGGCCGGCCCCGGTTGACCGGTGCCGACGTGTCGCACGCCTGGGCGGCGGCGCTGGTGCCCGGCGTCGGCTGGCTCGAGATCGACCCCACCAACCGGCAGTTCGCCAACGACCGCTACGTGGTCGCGGCTTGGGGCCGTGACTACACCGACGTACCGCCGCTCAAGGGCGTCATCTTCACGGAGGGCACGAAGCATGACCTCGAGGTCATGGTCGATGTCGTCCGCCTCGACGACGGCGCGATGTAGTTACGAGCTACGCCGGGGCCTCTTACTCCATCGCCATGTTGTCGCCCGACGGGTAGTCCCCGTGGCCGCCATCCTCGTGCTCGTAGAGGTGCGAGTCCGGGTCGTCGGCGACGAGAACCTCGGTGGTGAGGAACAGCGCGGCGATCGACACGGCATTCTGCAGCGCCGACCGGGTCACCTTGGCCGCGTCAATCACGCCGGCGGTGATCAGATCCTCGTACTCGCCGGTAGCCGCGTTGAGGCCTATGGAACCTTCCATTTCCCGCACGAGCTCCACAACCACGCCCGGCTCCATGCCCGCATTGGAGGCGATCTGGCGCAACGGCTCCTCGAGGGCCCGGGCCACGATACGGGCACCGGTGGCGACGTCGGATCCGAACGCAGGCGACGGCGGCAGCGCGGGCTTGGGTCGGCGGGGACCGGGAGTCCCATTGAGCCACGCCAGGAGGCCTTTCTGGGCCCGCAACAAGGCCACGCCGCCGCCGGGCACCACGCCGTCGGCCACCGCCGCCTTGGTCGTCGACACCGCGTCCACGACCTTGTGCTTGATCTGCTCCAACTCGAGGGCGGTGGGGGCGCCGACCTTGATGAGGGCCATGCCACCCGACAACCGGGCCAGGCGCTCCTTCAGCATCTCGCGCTCGTGCTCTTCCGCCTGGTCGAGCTGGACCTTCAGCCGCCCGATGTACTCGTTCACGTAGGCCTCGTAGCCCTTGCCGTCGACGATCGTGGTGTCGTCTCTGGTCACCACGACCTTGCGGGCCCTACCCAGCAGATCGATGCTGACGTTGTGGGGCCGCAGGCCGATCTCCTCGCTGATCACCTTGGCGCCGACGAGGATCGCGATGTCGCGGAGCATGGCGAACTTGCTCTCGCCCGAGCCCCCCGGCTGGATCACGACGCTCTTGATCATGCCCCGGGACTGATTGACCATCAGCATTGCCAGGGCGTCGCCCTCGACCCGGTCGGCGATGATCACTAAGGGGCGACCCACCCGGCTGACCGTCTCGAGGGTCGGAATGAGGTCACGCACCGCAGAGATCCGGGTCTCGGAAACCAGGATACAGGGGTCCTCCAGGACCACTTCGACGGTTTCGGGATCGTGGACGAACTGCTGCGAAACGTAGCCACTGCGGAACTGAATCCCTTCCACGATCTCGAGCTCGATGCCAAAGCTGTTCGACTCGTCGACGGTGATCGTCCCTTCCCGGCCGACCTTGGCCATTGCCTCGGCGATCATGGAGCCGATCTCCTCGTCGGCGGCGGAGATGGTGGCCACCTGGGCGATCTGGTCCTGGGTCTCGACCTGGACGGTGACGCTCTTCAGGCTGTCGAGGACGATGGCGAGCGCGTCCTGCATGCCGATGCGCAACTCGATCGGGTTGGCGCCGGCGGCCACGTTGCGCAGGCCCTGGCGGACCATCGACCACCCGAGCACCGTGGCGGTGGTGGTGCCGTCGCCCGCAGTTTCGTCGGTCTTGTTGGCGACCTCTTTGACCAGGTCGGCGCCGAGCTGCTCGTGAGGATCCTCAAGCTGCATCTCCCGCGCGATGGTGACACCGTCGTTGGTGATCAACGGGGCGGTATACCCCCGGTCGATGACCACGTTGCGGCCCCCCGGTCCGAGAGTCACCCGCACCGCATCCGCCAGTTGGTTGAGCCCCCGCTCCAACGCCCGTCGGGCAGCCTCATCGAACGCAATCAGCTTCGCCATCTAGAAAACCCTCTCCTGTCGAACCTGAGCACTCTACCGGGCTATGCAGACCCTTGGCAGACTGTGGGGACCGGGTCCGTCGGAGGTGGCTCGGGGCAAGGAGGCAGGGTTGACGGTGACCGAGGTCCCGACCGAACGGGTAGACGAACTGGTTCGCTCCTTCGAGCGCGACGGCTACGTCGTGGTGCCGAGCCTGTTCACCGAAGTTGAGCTCGGTGCGTTGCAGGCCGATATGGAACGTCTTCAACGCGCCGCCGCGGCCGGTGAGTTGGCCGCCAAGTACGCGGGCGACGTGCTGGTCGGTACCTTCGACGGGGACCACCCGCTCTATGTCCACTACGTGATGGGCGTCACCGAGCTATCGGCGCGGGCGGCCGCGGGGTTCGCCCACCCGGTTGTGGCCGCCCTGGTCGAGCGGCTCCTCGGCCACGGCGCCTATCTGTGGGACTACAACGGCCACGGTGCCGTCTACCAGGACGCCCGGCCAGGTCCCGGCATGACGTACTCCCGGATCGGGTGGCACTCGGACCACCAGAGCCGGCCGACGTCGGACATCTGGCCCGGGATCGCGGTCACCTTCCATTTCGACGGAACGTCGCCCGCCAACGGTTTCCTGCGTGTCGTTCCTGGCAGCCACCGACTGCCACCCGAGCCCATGCCGCCCGGGTTCGAGAAGGTCCCCGGTGAAGTTGCCGTCTACTGCGATCGCGGCGACGTGATGCTCCACCACAGCGATCTGTGGCATTCGGCGGCTCGCGCCACCGAGGATCCTCCCGGTGGGGTGCGCCGCCACCTCCGAGGCACCTATCTCGGAGGCCGGCGCCTGGCCCCCGACGAGGAGCTCGAGCCGTTCAACAAAAACGCCGCCCGGTAGGGGCGGTGGTGGCCGCCTTATCCAGCCGGGCGTGAGGAGCCCGATGGGTCCCCTAGTCCCCGGTCGTACCGTCGATAGCCTCGCGGAGCAGGTCGGCGTGGCCGCAGTGCCGGGCGTACTCCTCGATCATGTGGACGATCGCTCGCCGCAGGGTGTGCTGGCCGCGATCAGGCTCGCCCTCGTTGCGGTCATCCATGCTCGCGGTCACAAGGTGCCGGTCGATAACCGCAATCTCCTCCCAGTAGGCCGCCAGGGAGTCGGCGACGGTCGCGTCGGGCGGGACGCGCCACTCTTCGTCGTCGTCGAACAACGCCGGGATCTCCTCGGCCAGCAAGTGGCGCCGGAACCACCATCGCTCCACATCGGTCATGTGGCGGATCAGGCCGAGCAGTGTCAGCGCGCTCGGCGGGCACGCCGCGCGGTGGGCGTCGGAGTCGCTGATGCCCTCGGCCTTCCTGGCCAGGACCGTCCGGTGGTAGGTCAAGTAGCCGAGGAGCACCGAGCGCTCGTCCTCGCCGGATGCCTTGGTGGTGGGCAGCGCGGTGGTGGGTTCCGTCATGGCACCACCCTGCCACGCCGCCTGATTCCCCAAGCAAAATGGGCTTCCGGCGGGTGCCTGGATTGAGGTTCGACTACCTGAACCCGATGACGAACTAGTCCACAACTGGATTTCAGCTGGATCTGGACCTACTCCACTAGTCGGACTATATTCCCAGGCATGTCACCGGAGACAGCCGTCGGCACCGATGCGCTGCTCCGCCGCCACGGTCTGCAGGTCACGGCCCAGCGCCTGGCCGTTCTTCGAGCGGTGTCCGACCGACCGCACCGCACGGCAGATGACATCGGCAGCGTCGTACGTGCCGAGATCGGCGCAATCTCACGGCAAGCGGTGTACGACGCCCTGGCCACCCTCACCGAGAAGGGCCTGCTGCGGCGCATCGAGCCCGCGGGTTCGCCGGCCCGCTACGAGAACCGCGTCGACGACAACCACCACCACCTCATCTGTCGTACCTGCAATCGGATGGTCGACGTCGATTGTGCGGTCGGCGAGACTCCGTGCCTGACGGCCGCCGACGACTCGGGCTACGAGATCGACGAAGCCGAAGTCACCTACTGGGGCCGATGCCCCGATTGCATTGCGGCAAGTGAACGTCAAACCCAACGCGCAAGAAGCGATGAAACAAAACCAACGGAGGAGAACGACGAACGTGTCTGACACCGGAAGCGAAAGCGAAAACCCAGTAATTCCCGCTCCGACACCCAAGGCGCACCGGCCCCTGTCGAACCAGGACTGGTGGCCCAATCAGCCGAATGTGGACGTGCTCCACGAGCACTCGAAGTTGTCCAATCCAATGGACGACGATTTCGTGTACGCGGAAGCGTTCGAGACGCTCGACCTCGACGCGCTGAAGCAGGACATCTTCGCGGTGATGACGACGTCGCAGGAGTGGTGGCCGGCCGACTACGGCCACTACGGCCCGTTCTTCATCCGGATGACGTGGCATGCGGCCGGGACGTATCGCATCGCCGATGGCCGCGGCGGGGGCGGAGAAGGCGCGCAGCGCTTTGCTCCCCTCAACAGTTGGCCCGACAACGCCAGCCTCGACAAGGCTCGCCGGTTGCTCTGGCCGGTCAAGCAGAAGTACGGCCGGAAGATCTCGTGGGCCGACCTGATCATTTTCACCGGCCAGTGTGCCCTTGAGTCGATGGGGTTCACGACGTTCGGATTCGGCTTCGGACGCCACGACATCTGGGAGCCGAGCGAGGTTTTCTGGGGTCCTGAGGACACGTGGCTCGGAGATGAGCGTTACGGCGGCGACCGGGAGCTCACCGGTCCTTTCGGGGCGGTGCAGATGGGACTCATCTACGTGAACCCGGAGGGCCCCAACGGCAACCCGGACCCCCTCGCTGCTGCCCGGGACATCCGGGAGACCTTCGGTCGGATGGCGATGAACGACGAGGAAACCGTTGCCCTCATCGCCGGCGGCCACACCTTCGGCAAGTGCCATGGCGCAGCCGGCGCCGAATACGTCGGTCCCGAGCCCGAGGCTTGCCCCGTCGAACACCAAGGCTTGGGCTGGAAGAACACCTTCGGTACCGGCTCGGGGGGCGATGCGATCACGAGCGGGCTCGAGGGGGCATGGACCAATGAGCCGACTAATTGGGACAACGGATTCTTCGACAACCTCTTCAACTACGAGTGGGAATTGACGACGAGCCCAGCGGGAGCAAAGCAGTGGACGCCGAAGGATCCCTCAGCGCGGGGCAACGTACCCGATGCCCACGATCCGTCGAAGCGGCACGCCCCCATCATGCTGACGACGGACCTGGCACTGAAGATGGATCCGATCTACGCCCCCATCTCGAAGCGCTACCACGAGAACCCGGACCAGCTCGCGGACGCCTTCGCTCGGGCGTGGTACAAGCTGCTGCACCGCGACATGGGACCCCTCTCGCGCTACCTCGGCCCCTGGGTCGCCGAGCCGCAGCTGTGGCAGGACCCCGTTCCCGCGGTCGATCATGACCTGATCGGGGACGAGGACGTCGCGGCCCTCAAGGCGAAGATCCTCGAGTCGGGACTGTCGATCTCCCAGCTGGTCTCCACTGCCTGGGCTTCGGCCGCGAGCTTCCGCGGCACCGACAAGCGGGGCGGGGGAAACGGGGCGCGCCTACGGCTGGCTCCGCAAAAGGACTGGGAGGCCAACGATCCCGCCGCGCTGGCGCCGGTCCTGCAAACCCTCGAGCAGATCCAGCAGGACTTCAACAGCTCACAGACCGGGGGAAAAAAGGTCTCAGTGGCTGACCTGATCATCCTCGGCGGGTGCGCGGCGGTGGAGCAGGCGGCGGCCAACGCGGGCTACGAAGCCACCGTTCCGTTCGCGCCGGGCCGCTCGGACGCTTCGCAGGAGCAAACCGACGTGGAGACGTTCGCGGTGCTGGAACCGACCGCGGACGGTTTTCGAAACTATCTCCGTGCCGGAGAGAAACTGCCGCCGGAACAGCGGCTCTTGGACCGGGCCAACCTGCTCACGCTGACCGCTCCCGAGATGACCGTGCTCGTCGGCGGGATGCGTGCCCTGAACGCCAACTTCGGGCAGTCTCGCCACGGTGTTTTCACCGATAGGCCCGGGGCGTTGACGAACGACTTCTTCGTGAACCTGCTCGACATGAGCACGCGCTGGGAACCGTCGCTCATGGCCGAGAACGTCTATGAGGGCCACGATCGATCGACCGGCGAGGTCAGGTGGACCGCCACCGCGGCTGACCTGGTCTTCGGCTCGAACTCCCAGCTCCGGGCCATCTCGGAGGTCTACGGGTGCGACGACGCCAAGGAGAAGTTCGTGCGCGACTTTGTGGCTGCCTGGGACAAGGTCATGAACCTCGATCGCTTCGACCTCGCTCGCGCCTGATCCACGGCGGTGGTTTGGTTCGGTGACCGCTCACTCCGACCGGTCACCGAACCAATCGGAGCATGCCGTCATTGCGAGCCGGGGTCGGGCGAGTGGTTGGACTCGCGGATACCCTTCGGGCCGTGCCGCCATGGAGGGAGTTCGAGCAAGCGGAACCAGAGTTCGCCACGCGGGTGCGGCAGTTGTTCGACGCCGGTCGCCATAAGACAATCGCGACCCTGCGGGGCGACGGCTCGCCGCGTATTTCCGGCATCGAGTGCGAGTTCACGGAGGGCGATCTTCGGTTCGGTTCGATGCCCGGCGCACGCAAAGGGGCGGACCTCAGGCGCGATTCCCGCTTCGCCCTGCACGGCCCGAGCTTCCACCCTGTAGAGGGGAACGAGCGCGAATGGTTGGGTGAGGCGAAGATCGCGGGACGAGCCATCCCCGCGGGCTCTGTGGGCGAGGCAACCACCGAAGAATCGAGCGGGCAACCGGCGGGGGAGATGTTCGTCGCCGACATAACCGAGGTTGTCATCACAGGACTCAACGCCGACGCGACCAGACTCGTCGTTCAGTCATGGACGCCTGAGCGAGGGCTACGGACCGTCGAGCGGGAGTAGCGAGCGGAGCCGCCCCCAGTCGCCGGCGCTTCCGGGTCAAGCCGTCAGATCCGCAAGGTGGCACTGAACAGCGTCTGGTGGAAGGTTTCGGGCGTCGGAGGCGGTGACGAGACGCACCATACGAGGTAGAGCCACTGGCCGCTCACGGCGGCGCCGATGTAGTCGCCGGGGAAGAGGCCACCCGCCTGGGCGGCCCACTGCAGGGACGAGACCGGCCCGAGGTTCATGATGCTGGCGAAGGTGGCACCACCATCGAACGACGTGGCCAGCTTCTGCTGGACGAAGCCACCATTGTTGGCCGCGTCGGTGCGGACGCCGTAACTGACAAACACCTCACCGCCGAGGGCCGATATGGCCACGTTGATCTCCTGGATTCCCGGGGCGTCGCCCTGGCTCACCGTCAACGGGGTCGTCCAGGTGAGCCCGTCGGTCGACGACGACAGCATCACCGGATCCTCGTCACCGGGACCGGCCGCTTCGAAGGCCGCGTACATCCGGCCGGTGACAGCGTCGATAGTGGCCGCCTCCAGGCAGCATCGGACATCGGTGAAGCCCTGGCCGAGGTTGTGGCTGATGGTCACCTCGGGTCCCCAGGTCATGCCACCGTCATTCGACCGCCGGGCATCAAGGTCAATGGGCGGGCCCGCCTGGTCGAAGTGCCGCGGGCCGTTCGGATGCTTCAGGGGACTGTCGCCGATAACCCGTGAGGGTCCGTAGTTGGCGTAGGTGTCAACGATCGACCCGTTGGCCATGACCATCGGCTGGGAGTCCTGGGTGTTGGCGTTGATCGGGTTGACCATGAACGTCCGGCTCCACGTGGCGCCCTTGTCGTCGGAGAACCGGACCACCTGGGGCGACGTGAAGTTCTGCCCGTCGCTGGAAATAAATGGGGTCCAGAACTGGTAAAGGCGGCCGAAGTGGGGGCTGAACGGGGAGCTGTCGATGACCAGCCAGTTCTTGTCATCGGAATAGTTGCACGAGTCGCTGGCGTGCACGAGGACCGGACGGCCCCAGGTGGCACCGCCGTTGACCGACTTGGAAACGGCGACCGCTGTCGGGCAGGTGGCGGCGTCGAGGAGCAAGGTGGAGAGATAGGCCGTCCCGTCGGGTCCGAACTGCACCACCGGGTCCGACGCCCGGTCGTAGACACCGCCGACGGCGGTGGTCAGGTAGGGGACTGGAGCGTGCTGCCAGTGGGCGCCGCCGTCACGGGTCCACGAGTAACTGATGTCGACGGCGCCGCCATCGGGATAACGGCCGTCGTGGGCGACGGCAACGGCAGTATGCGGTTGCAGGGGATCGACCGCTACGTGCGGCTCGACCAAGGTGTCGGGCTCGGATTCTGGTTTGGGGGCGATGTCCTGGCGGGCGATCTGGCCCACACTCAGGACCCGCGGGGTCCGCGACGTGGCGCCCGACGTGGAGGTTGAAAGCGGCACCACCAGAACCGCCGCCACGACTGCACCCACTACCCGCCGTCCGAGAGTCCGCATCACTCGACCTCCAAGCCATTGCGACCGGCGCCGACCACGACGGCAGGCGTCACGGGCATGCTACGACAATCGGGACGAGCCGACTTGTTTCGCCCCGTTCCCTTTTTCCCAGCCATAACAGCCCGACCCGCCGCCGCCTTAGGACATCGGCAAGATATGTGACCAGCCAAGCGGCGCAATTCTTCGGCTTGTCACCATCAAGGCGAGTGAATCGTGTGGGTGTCGGCCTCACTGCGATTCAGTTCACGGCTGGAAAGCGTTCTCCAGGTTGGTGAGCAATGGCTGGTTCTGGGTCCACCCGGCATCGGTCGTCTGGAAGTTGAACCCGAAGCCGTGGTCGCCGACGATTATCCCCATGTCGATGGCGTGAAGTCGCTGGCCGCCGCCTTGATAGGTGTACTCCCAGATTGCCGCGGCGTAACCGTGGAAGGTCGTGCGGGTGATGCCGATCCGCTGGTAGCCGGGATTTTTGGCCGCAAAGGCCGGTTCCAACTGATACCACGGTCCGTCGGCGGTGGGCGCGGGCGGCGACTGGTGATCGATCCTCAGGTAGGTGCCAGTGGCCGGGTCACGGAAATCAGTCAGCGTGCCGTTGCGCACCACGGTCCACGTCGCTGGGTATGCCAAACGGAAACCAGTGTCGGGATCGGTGTAGGACTTCCAACCCGCCGGGGTCGCGGCTGGTTGGGGCTGGGCCTGTGTCGGCGAGGGATGGGTCGTCGCAGCGGTTCCGTTCCCCACCTGTGTTCCACTTAGGGAGGTGGTGGGTGGGGCCAAACCGGAAACTCGGTTCGGGCCCGACCGGGCCAGGATCAGGTAGCCGGCCAAGAGGAGCGCGGCGACCAGCACGATCGGCGCCAAAACCCGCAGGCCCGGGCGAGTGCTACCCCCGGACGCATGCCGAGATCTCGGCGCCCGAGGCGTGGCCGGTCTCGTGGCCCCGCCGAGGTCAGGCGACCGGGGCGGGGCAGGCGACCGGGGTGGGGCAGGCGACCGGGGTGGGGCAGGCGACAGGGGCGGGGCAGGCGACCCGGGTGGGGCAGGCGACCGGGGTGGGGCAGGCGACAGGGGCGGGGCAGGCTTGAGGGCTGGCGCTTCGGGAGGGGCAGACGACTGGGGCGGGGCAGGCGACTGGGGCGGGGCAGGCGATTGGGGCGGGGCAGGCGATTGGGGCGGGGTAGGCGACCGGGGCGGGGCAGCATCGAGCGCCGGCGCTTCGGGTGGCAACGGGCGCTCGGGGGGCTGGGTTGGGGGCGCGCTCGGCGGGGCGTGGGGTTCCGGTGGCGCGGCCGCGACCGGGCGTAAAACGGGCTGGGACTCAGTCAGGTCCGGTGGGGGATTGGGGCGCGCCATCGGCTGCGGCGATGGCACGGCTGGAAGCACCTCGGTGGGCGGCGGGGAGGAGAACCCGAGAAATGGGTTCAGCCGACGTCCGTTATCGATCACCGCTCGCAGGCTGCGCCGCAGAGCCTCGTGACCCGGGCGAGCCGCGGGATCCTTGGCGAACAACGGCTGCAGCACGGCCGCCAAGGGCCCTGCCAGCACGAAGGGCTGCGGATCGTCCATGGCGATGGCCGTGAGTGTCGCGATCGCTTGACCCCGATCGAAGGGGGCGCGGCCTTCCACGGCGAAATACAACGTGGCCCCCAATGACCACATGTCTGTCGCGGAACTCAACGGGGCCGCCGTGGCCTGCTCGGGCGACATGTACGACGGAGTCCCCTTCACCATCCCGGTGGCGGTGATGCTCGGGTCGTCAACCAACGAGGCGATGCCGAAGTCGCTGAGCCGGCACCGGCCGGCCGATGGCACCAGCACGTTGCCGGGCTTCACGTCGCGGTGGACGATTCCCGACTCGTGGGCCGCCTGGAGCACGTCCAGCAAGTCGAGCCCGATGGCGGCCGTCCTCGCCGGATCCAACGGGCCATTGCGGGCGACGACCTGCGAGAGATCGGGTGCCTCGACCAACTCCATGATGATGAACTGGCGCTCGCCCTCTTCGACCACGTCGTAGACAGCCACTGCTCCGGGGTGCTGGAGCCGGGCCGCGGCCCGTGCTTCGCGGAGCACGGCACGCTGCAACCGGCGCCGGTCGGCCTCGTCGATGGCCGCCGGCGGCAGCAACTCCTTCATGGCGATCGCCCGCTGGAGCCGCAAATCCTGGGCCCGCCACACCACGCCTGATCCGCCCCTGCCAATCGGCTCGATCAGCCGGTAGCGGCCGGCGACCTGTTCTTGGACTTGGTCCACGCCCACCGACAACTCCTACCCGGCCAGGGCCGCTGCTAGTCGGACTAACGCTTGTTACTGAGGTGTCGAGTCGCGGTACCGCTCCCTCAGCTCGCCTGACAACCGAAGCGGTGACGTCGAGCCGCGAACAACTCACCTCTATAGGACCCCCTGCGTGTTGTGTTCGTAAGGGTCCGTGGTTGGTCGGTCGTTTGCTGGTTGGTGGGTTGGTGGGTTGATGGGGGGGTGGGATGTTACGAAACGGTATGACCTGCTTGAACGAGCGTCGAGCCACTAGTCTTCACAGGTTAAGCGGAGCAGTCTCGACAGGGTGCGGCGCGGAAGGAGGTGTCAGGCTTAAGGAGCCTTGTGCCCCTTGGATGCCCCAGGGTGTGATAGTCCCAAGTTGCGTCCGAATGCGAGCGATCCACCAGCTGGCTCTTCCTTCTCGAGGATTTGGCGTTCGCCATCGTCTAGGCCCGTAACGGGTCGAGCTTCCCCATCCAAGGCGAGCTGGGGATCCTCAGGCTCACAAAACCATGATCGGGCGGACCTTCAGTTGACGCCATGGCGAGACCGATGGGATCGGTATCGCCTGCCGCCTGGGTCGAAGATGCAGGTTGGCCGTTGACGCGCTATGAATTTGGCCGTGGAGGAAGGGGAGTTCGACACCTACCTGAGGTCGGCCGCGTTCGCTTTCCTCGACTCCGTAACGACAAAGCTCGGCGGACCCGTCCGGTATGCAGATGTCTCCGAGTTCATGTTCGATGGACAGCGGATTCCGCTTATGCCGACGCAGCAGGGTATTCGCAAGCCCAGACAACTGTCCGCAGCCCTGAGCTTCGTCACAGTCCATGCTGCACGACCGGATCAGCGACCGTACGATGATCTTCCGGGCGACGACGGATACCTCCGTTATAAGTGGCAGGGGTTCGATTCCAATGCCTCAACGAATGTGGCCCTGCGTGAGGCCTGCCGTGAACGGCGTCCTCTTATCTGGTTCCAGGGCATCGCCTCGGGCTTGTATCTACCGGTCTATCCGGTTTGGCTCGTCGATGAGGAACCGGCCGCGCACCAATTTGTCGTCGCCCTCGACGGAGAACAGGTCGACCGATGGTTCGGAGCAGGAGGCATTGATCTCAATGCCCGTCGCCGCTATGCCGAGCGGACCGTCCGTCAGCGCCTCCATCAACCGCTCTTTCGGGCTCGAGTTCTGCACGCCTACGAGAACCGTTGCTCGATTTGCCGCTTACGTCACACGGAACTCTTGGACGCCGCACACATCTCGGGCGACGCCGAGGGCGGCGATCCCCTGGTGACGAATGGCATCGCAATGTGCAAGGTCCATCACGCCGCCTTTGATCACGATCTCATGGGAATCCGGCCTGACCATCGTGTCGAAGTTCGATCGGACCTATTGACAGAGATTGACGGCCCGACTCTGCGGTACTCCTTTCAAGAGCTTCACGGAACACGCATCCGGCTGCCACGCCAGCGGGCAGCGAGCCCAGATGTTCAACGGCTCGAGGAACGGTACCAACGTTTCCTCGAAGCTTGCTAGACGGGTCCGATCGGCGGTCCAACGATCTCGACACGCGAAACCGCCGGCCCGAAGGCCGGCGGGGCGTTGGTCCAAGGGGTGGCGGGGACTTCCCAAAGCCCACGCCACCTCCAATGAGGGATTTTGTGAAAACACCTCACGGTATTTCACGATCATCACGGGGTGGAGGTGGCGGGAATCGAACCCGCGTCCTTCAGCTTCTCAGCGGGACTTCTCCGAGCGCAGCCAGTGGAAGGTTTCGGGCCTTTCGTCGTCACTGGCGTCGGCGAAAGGTCCTAGTCGGCGAGATGTCCCGGGCGGTCGGCCGACACGGCCGCCCGGTGAGCCCTACTGAATGACGTTCGCTACCGGCCCATAGGGCTGAGACCGGACGAACGAGCTGCTATTTAGGCAGCCAGCGCAAGCTGAGGCTTGGCGTTTATTTGTATGGTTCCGGCTCTTTAACGTGGTTCCGGAGACCACGGCTCGCTTCTCCCGCCTCGACGACCAAAGTCGAAGCCGGTCACCCCCGAAGGGAACTGCTTGTGGGACTTGTCAAGGACCAACTTGACGATTCTACCGCCGACCCCGCCGCTGCCGCCTTGACCTTCCGCGCTGTCTCCGGCATGTCCCCCAGGTTCAGCACGCCGATGATCTGCCCATCGCGCACGACGAGGGCCCAAGGGGCGTTGCGCTCCGACATGACCGTCGCCGCCTCGCCCGCGGTCTCGCTCGGGGGGAAGACCGGCAGCCCCACCATGGGCAGGGCGAAGTCGCCGGCCCGGGCCTCGAAACGATGCCCGAACGGCACTGCCTCCATGGCCACCGTCGGCGCCAGGCCGGCCAAACCGCCGCCCCACTGCTCGATCAGGTAGGCCGGCGGGCGCAAGGGACCGCCGGCGTACTCCCGCAAGAAGGCGTCGATCGTGAGCCAGCCGGGGCCGACCCCCGGATGCGCCATGAGGTCGGTCACCACGAGACCGTCGAGCGACTCCAGCACCGCCGACGCCCCGCCTTCGGCGCGCGACGCCATCATCAAGAAGCCCCCCACGATGGCCAGCCAAAGCCCGTCGACGCCGGTCCACCGGCTCAGCAGCGAGAACACTCCGAAACCGACCAGCCCGGCGCCGAGGTACGTACCGGCTCGGCTGGCGACCCGGGTCGCCTTGTACTTGTCGCCGGTGCGCCACCACACCAGGGCGTGGGCGATCCGGCCGCCGTCGAGGGGGGAGCCGGGCAACATGTTGAACACCGCCAGCAGGACATTGATGGTGCCCAGCCAGGTCAGCACCGAGACCGTCAGGCGGGAGAAACCGACTGCGTGGCCGGCGACGGCCAAGACGCCGCAGCCCAATCCAATCAGCAGGGAGACGATGGGGCCGGCGGCGGAGATCCACAGCTCACTGCGGGGCGTCTTTGGCGGCTCGCTGATCCGCGTGTACCCCCCCATGAGCCACAGCACGATCCCGTCGACCTTGAGCCCGTGGCGGCGAGCCACGAGGGCGTGGCTCATCTCGTGCGCCAGGACGGCGCCGAGGAAGGCGACCGCGGTGAACAGCCCCGCCAGGTTGTAGGCGGTGTGGCTGTAGTTGGGCGCATCGATGGGAAAACGGTTGCCTGCCAGCGTGATGGCCAGGAAGCCGGCGATCAGGAGCAGCGTCCAGTTGAAACCGACCGCGATGCCGGCGATGCGTCCCAACCGTACGTTCTCTTTCATGACGACCCCTTACCCCGGGACGACCCTCGTTACCCGCCACGGTACGTCGACTGCCGCCGTTACCTGGCAGCAGTAGCGAATCGATGAACTTCAGTCGTCCGCCGAGGACCGGCGCCGCCCGGCGGCCGTCGCCCGGGCGGCCTCGCGGTCGGCGTCGCGCGCCGCGATGGCGTGGCGCTTGTCGTAGTCCTTGCGCCCCCGGGCCACCGCGATGTCGACCTTGGCGCGGCCGTCCTTGAAGTAGATGGACAGGGGGACGAGCGTCAGCCCTTCTTGCGACACCCGCTCATGCATCTCCTCGATCTCCCGCCGGTGCAGCAGCAGCTTTCGGGGCCGGTCGGGATCGACGACGCCGAAACCGTTGGCGAACACGTAGGGCGCGACATGCACCCCGTGCAGCCACACCGCCCCGTCGTAGACCCGGGCGTAGGCGTCTCGAAGCTGCACCTTTCCCGCCCGCAGCGACTTCACTTCGGCGCCGGCCAGGACGATCCCGGCCTCGAACTGGTCGAGGATGTCGAAATCGTGGCGGGCTTTGCGGTTGGTCGCGACCGGCTTAGGGCCGGTGGGCTTCGAGGGCATGGCCTGACCACGGTACCGTTCGAGCCTCATGCTGCGACTGGCTCCCGACGTCTACCTGAAGGTGATCGCCCACTGCCTCGACGGCCTGCCGCTGGAAGCGTGCGGCCTCTTGGCGGGCCGGCTCACCACTGACCACGGCGACGAGACGGCGACCGTCTGCTACCCGACCGCGAACGCCGCCGCCTCGGCGCGGGTCTACACCGTCGAGCCCCGGGACTTCCTGCGCGCCGATCGCGACGCCGAGGGCCGGGGCCTCGAGATCGTCGGCGTCTTCCACTCGCACACCCACACCGACGCCTACCCGTCGCCGACCGACGTCGCCCAGGCGCCCGATCCCGGCTGGCACTACGTCATCGTGTCGCTGCGCGACATCGCGCCGGTGATCCGCTCCTACCGAATTTCCGGCGGGAACATCGCAGAGGAGCCAGTCGTTCTAGAATGATGACAGTTCCAGTCGGATTTCAGGGGAGAGCCAGTGAGTGTCGTGCGTGTGCCTACCGTGTTGCGAGCCGCGACGGGCGGAGCCGCGACCGTCAAAGCATCGGGGGCGACGGTCGGCGAGGTGGTGCAGGATCTGGTGGAGCAGTACCCGGGCCTGCGGGCCCAGGTCCTCGACGCTGACGGCACCCTGCACCGTCACCTCAATGTCTTCCTGAACGACGACGACATCCGCTACATCGGCCGCCTCGAGGCCAAGGTGAGCGACGACGACGAGATCACGCTCATGCCGGCTGTTGCCGGTGGGGCCGCCTGATGGGCCGCTACGAGAGCGTCCTCGAACTCATCGGCAACACACCGCTGCTCGATGTCAGCGCCCTGTCGCCCAACCGGCGGGTCCAGATCTTCGCCAAGCTCGAAGGCGAGAACCCCGGTGGCTCGGTCAAGGATCGCGCCGCCAAGGGGATGATCGAAGAGGGTGAGAAAAACGGCTCGCTCCGCCCCGGCCAGGTCATCCTGGAATCGTCCAGTGGTAACACCGGCGCGGCTCTGGCCCTGATCGCCCGGGTCAAGGGCTACCCCATCAAGATCGTCCTGCCAGAGAACGTGTCCCCCGAGCGCCGCCAGCTCCTCGAGGTCTGGGGCGCCGAGATCATCGACTCACCGGGCTCGGAGGGTTCCAACGGCGCCATGCGCCGGGCGCAGCGACTGGCCGAAGAACACCCCGATTGGTGGTTCACCTATCAGTACGGCAACCCCGCCAACCCGAAGGCGCACTACGAAGGCACCGGCCCCGAGATCTGGCGGGACTGTCCCGAGGTCACGCATTTCGTGGCCGGCCTCGGCACCGCGGGGACGCTGATCGGCGTCGGGCGGTTCCTCAAGGAACGCAACCCGCTGGTCCAGGTCTGGGCCGTCGAGCCGCCCGTCGGCGAGATGGTGGACGGGTTGAAGAACCTGGACGAGGGCTTCGTGCCCCCGGTCTTCATCGAGGGAAATGGCTACGAACTCCTCGACCGTAAGAAGATCGTCGGCCCCAAGGAGTCCATCGAATGGACCCGCAAGCTGACCGACGTCGGCGTCTTCGCCGGCATCTCCTCCGGGGCGGCCATGGCCGGCGCCGCCAAGTGCGCGGCCGAGATCGACGAGGGCGTGGTCGTAGCGATCATCGCCGACGGTGGCTGGAAGTACCTCTCTACCAACGCCTGGACCGGCGACATCGACGATGTCACCGAGCGGGCGCGCAGCGTCATCTACTTTTAGCCGGCCGGCGCCGCGCCAGCTGCGCATCTGGATTCTTGGCATCACCTGAGGGCATATATCGCGCCAGATGGTGCTCAGAATGAGTTTGCGCCCACCGAGGGTGCGGCGACCCGCCCCCCTTTTCCCCCGGCCATGCCGCAGCCGTTAGCGGGGAAGTCGCCACACCCGGGGCTGCCACTCGAGATCGTCCTTTTTGCCGATCTGGCTGAGGGTGGCGTTGAGGAGCATGAGCCCGGAGGTGGCGGAGAAATCGTCGCTGCGGGTGCGGATGCGGCGGACCAGGAGGTCGCGTGCCTGTTCGAGCGGCGTCGACGAATCGCCGGCCAGCTTGATGAGGGCCGCCCGGCAGTCCGCGCCAGCGCCGGCGCCGTTGCCGGCCAGGCTGACGGCTTTGTCGGCGATCTCACGAGCTGAGTCGGCCGATTTGGAGGTGGCCACGGGCTGTCCCCTTCCAGAGGGTGATGCTCCCATCATGGCAGGGCGAGTCGCCGGTAACGTCTGGGCGGCATGGATGACCGGGCGATTGGCGTCTTCGACAGCGGATTCGGCGGCCTGACCGTCGCCCGGGCCCTCATCGATCTGCTGCCGGGTGAGGAGATCGTGTACGTCGCCGATACCGGCCGCTACCCCTACGGGTCCCGGCCGCTGCCGGAGGTCACCATGTTCGCCGAGCAGATCACCGCCAAGCTCATCGACGAGCACCACGTCAAGCTGGTCGTCGTGGCCTGCAACACCGCCGCCGCCGCCGCTCTCGAGCTCCTCCGCTTCCACCACGACACCCCCTTGATCGGTGTAATCGACCCCGGCATGCGCGCCGCCATCAGGGCGACGCGCAACGGCCGGGTCGGGGTGATCGGCACCGTCGGCACGATCGCGTCCGGCGCCTACCAGCGCGCCGCGGGCCAGCAGCGGGCCCCGGTGCAGCTGACCTGCGCCGCCTGCCCGGGTTTCGTGGAGTTCGTGGAACGGGGCGACACCCGCAGCGACCAGGTGCACGTGCTGGCCGAGCGGCTCCTGGCGCCGGTGCGCGCGGCCGGCGTGGACACCCTCCTACTGGGATGCACCCACTACCCGTTCCTCGCCCGGACCATCGGCGACGTGATGGGCCGCGACGTGGTCCTGGTGAGCTCGGCGGACGAAACCGCCTTCGAGGTCCGCACGATCCTGGCCGAAACCGGCCTCGGCCGCCGTAGCGCCGCCAAGGGCGAGCACCGCTGGATCTCCTCGGGCGATATTGCCACGTTCCGCCAGCTCGGGCGCCATCTGTTCGGCCCGGAAATCGACGAGGTCGAGCAGTGGTCGCCGTGAGCCCGGGGCCCACCGTGACCATCCTCGGGACCTCGGGGAGCTATCCGGGTCCCAACAGCGCCTGCAGTGGTTACCTGCTGGAGTGCGACGGCTCTCACCTGTGGCTCGACGCCGGCCCGGGAACCATGGCCAACCTTCAGCGCCACATCGCCCTCGACGAGGTCGACTTCGTCGTCTTGTCGCACCAGCACCCGGACCACTGGAGCGACATGGAGGGGTTTTTCATCGCGTGCCGCTATGTCCAGCTGCGTTCGGAGGTACCGGTGTTCGCACCCGCCGGCCTGCGCGACCTGATGCGCAGCGGGCCCGACACCGACTCGACTCTGGCGTGGCATGAGATCACCGACAACTCGGAGGTGACGCTCGGGCCGTTCCATATGCGCTTCGCCCGGACCGACCATCCGCCCGAGACGCTGGCGGTTCGGGTCGAAGCGGGGGGCCGGGTCTTCGGCTACTCCGCCGATTCCGGGCCCGCCTGGTCGCTCGAGGCGCTGGGGCCGGGCATCGACCTGGCTGTCTGCGAAGCAACTTTCCTGCACGACCGAGAAGGGACCTCGCCCCATATGAGCGCTCGTCAAGCCGGTACCACCGCACGGGCGGCAGGCGTCGGCCGCTTGCTGATCAGCCACATCTGGCCCATCGTCGACCCGGCGGAGAGCGCCGCCGAGGCCTCCGCGGCCTTCGGCGCCCCCGTTGAGTGCGCCCAGATGAACGCCACCTACCCGCTGTGAGCGTTGCTCGCTCCGACGGGCGCCAACCCGATGACCTCCGGCCCCTCAGCTTTGTCCGCGACTACACCGAGTTCGCAGCCGGCTCGGTCCTCGTCGCCATGGGCCGCACCAAGGTCCTGTGCACCGCGTCGGTGGCGCCCGAAGTCCCCCGGTGGATGCGGGGGACCGGCAAGGGCTGGGTCACCGCCGAGTACTCGATGCTCCCCGGCGCCAGCCCCGAGCGCATCGACCGGGAGGCGGCACGGGGCAAGCAGTCGGGGCGCACCCAGGAGATCCAACGCCTCATCGGCCGGGCGCTGCGCTCGGTCACCGACCTGCGGGCGATGGGCGAGGTCCAGATCACCCTCGACTGCGACGCCCTCCAGGCCGACGGCGGTACCCGCACCGCCAGCATCTGTGGCGCCTACGTCGCCCTCCACGACGCCTGCAGCCGACTGGTCGCCACCGGCGTCATCCCGGTCATGCCCCTCACCGAAGCCTGCGCCGCCGTCTCCGTGGGGATCGTCGACGCCATCGCCATGCTGGACCTCGACTACAGCGAGGACAGTGTGGCCCAGGTCGACATGAACGTGGTGATGACCTCCTCAGGCCGTTTCGTCGAGGTCCAGGGCACTGCCGAGGGCCTGCCCTTCAGCAAAGACGAGCTCGGCGACCTGCTCTCCCTCGCCGAGCATGGGATCGCCGACATCCTCGACGCCCAGGCCGAGGTGCTGGCGTTGCCGCCGCCGTACCGCCGGCCGCGGTGAATCAGTTCGTGCTGGCCACCGCCAACCCCCACAAGGCGGCGGAGATTGCCGAGCTGCTGGGCGGCGTCGTGGAGTTGTTGCCCCGGCCCGCCGAGGTCCCCGAGGTGGAGGAGACCGGCTCGACGTTGGTTGCCAACGCACGGCTGAAGGCGGCCGCCCTCGTGGCGGCCACCGGCTTGCCGGCCATCGCCGACGACACTGGCCTCGAAGTCGATGCGCTCGGCGGCGCCCCGGGCGTGTACACCGCCCGCTACGCCGGCGAGGCGGCGAGCTATGCCGACAACGTCGCCAAGCTGGTGGCGGCGTTGTCCGGGGTGGCCGGGAAAAAAGGGCGGGGGGCCCGCTTTCGTACTGTTGCCCTGGCCCGGTGGCCCGACGGGACAGAGTTGGTCGCCGAGGGCGTGGTCCACGGGACGATCGCTTTGGCTCCCCGGGGCCAGGGCGGGTTCGGGTACGACCCGGTCTTCGTGCCCGACGAGGGCGACGGCCGGACGTTCGCCGAGCTGGCCGAGGAGTCGGGATGGGCCAAACACCGGCTGTCGCACCGGGGGCGGGCGTTCGGCCAGTTGGCTACCCTCCTGTCGGCGCCAACCGCCGCCGGGGGGGCTGACGGAGAGTGATGAGGGGCGAGGTGGGGCCCTACCTGATATCCGATCGAGGGGCGCCTTGTGAGCGGGGGTCAGCCCTGACGGCGGCGCGCGGCTGCGATCATGGGGGAGTGCACCTGTTCCCCGGGCGTAGATGAGCGATCCGCTCCCAGGGCCCCGGCCGGCCCGGGATGTCCCGGCGCCCGAAGTCTGCGCGGCTCCGAGGGAGTCGGAGGCCCAGGAGGTGACGGAGGGCAGGGAGTCGCCGGTTGTCGGGGGGGCGCCCGTTGTCGGGGGGCCGCCAGTTGTCGGGGGGCCGCCGGTTGTCGGGGGGCCGCCGGTTGTCGGGGGGCCACCGGTTGTCGGGGGGCCACCGGTTGTCGGGGGGCCGCCGGTTGTCGGGGGGCCACCGGTTGTCGGGGGGCCGCCGGTTGTCGGGGGGCCGCCGGTTGTCGGTGGGGCGCCGGCCGCTGAGGGGGTGGCGGGCGCATCCGGGGTCGCGCAAAAGCGCCGCTCGCGCTGGCCACGGTGGCTGCCACGTCCGGTGCGGCGCATCACCAAGATCCTCTTGTTCGCATTCGTGGTCGAGTACCTGGTGCTGCCCCAGATCAGCGGCACCCGCAAGGCGCTCAAATTGTTGGGCCACGTGCGGGTGCCCTATCTGGTCGCCGGCGTCGGATTCGAAACGGCCGCCATCGTGTCGTACGCCCTGCTCACCCGGGCCGTATTGCCGCGCGAGGGCAGCCCGAGCCTGCTGACATTGTTGCGGGTGCAGCTGTCGACGCTCGGGTTCAGCCACGTGGCGCCGGGCGGCGCCGCGGCGGGCTCGCCGCTCGGTTACCGCCTCCTTACCCACGCCGGCGTGGCCGGACCCGAGGCGGCCTTCGCCCTCGCGACCCAGGGCATGGGCTCTGCGGTGGTCCTGAATGTCATCCTCTGGCTGGCCCTGGTCGTGTCGATACCACTCAACGGCTTCAACCCGATCTACCTGAGCGCAGCGATTGTCGGCGTCATCGCCATTGGCGGCTTCGCCATCCTCGTGGTCACCCTCACGCGGGGGGAGGACAAGTCGGCGGCGGTGCTGTCAAAGATCCTCAGCCACATCCCGCTCGTGGACAGAGGAGCGGTGAGCCAGCTCGTCCACCGGGTGGCGGAGCGTCTGCGGGAGCTGGGGACCGACCGCGAGCTGCTGATGCGCGCTGCCGGGTGGGCAGCGGCCAACTGGCTGTTCGACGCGGCGTCGCTGTGGGTGTTCGTGGCCGCATACGGCTATCGCGTCAATTTCGTCGGCCTGCTCGTGGCCTTCGGCCTGGCCAATGTGCTGGCCGCCATTCCCATCACCCCCGGCGGCCTCGGGGTCATCGAAGCCGTGCTGGCCTCGACGCTGGTCGGCTTCGGCACGCCTTCGGCGGTGGCGATCCTGGGCGTTGCGACCTACCGCCTGCTCAATTTCTGGCTGCCTATTCCCGTCGGCGCCCTGGCCTACCTGACGCTCAAGGTGGATCCCGGCGACCCCGACGAGAACGTGCGCCAGCAGCACAAGGAGCGACTGCTGCGGAAGTTCCAGCGGGTCTTCAACGCAATGACGCGGACCTCCGACACTTCGGCGTAGGACCCGGTCGGGACCGGGGTCTGGCCGGGACCGGGGTCGGGTCGGGGTCGAACCTGGGGGACTTTTTGATTCCTGCGGGCCTGACGGTCGCTCTACGACATCAAAGCCCGCAGGTTCGGCGTCAGGTCCCGGAGGCGTCGCGGTAGAGGTCGGCCAGGCCCTGGGCGCAAGCCGACCACGAGTACCGGGCGACCTGGCGGCGCCCCCGTTCGATCTGCGACGCCCGGGTCGCTTCGTCGTCGAGGACGAGCGACAGAGCGCCGGCGAGGGCGTCGGCATCGCCGACGGGCACCAAGCGAGCCCCGTCTCCGAGGACCTCGGGGAGCGAGCCGCCGTCGGTCGCCACGACCGCGACGCCCACAGCCATGGCCTCGAGCGGCGGGAGGCCGAATCCCTCATAGAGCGAGGGGTAGGCGAGGACGGCGGCTGCGCGCAGGAGCGCATCGCGGCGCTCATTTCCGATCCACCCGAGGGTGGTGATCCGGTCCTTGTGGTAGGCCTCGGAGATCGCCGCGTCGAGGGCGGCTGTGGCGCCCCCGTCGGCGCCCGCGATGACCAGGTCCACATCGAGATGGGCGGCGGCCAGGCGGTCGAAGGCCCGGACCAAGGTGGGGTAGTCCTTCCTCGCTTCGACGGTGCCGACCGCCAGGATGTAGCGCCGGCCGGCGGCAGCCGCCGGGGACGGCGGCGGCGCGGGCGTCACTGGAGGGACGCCGTAGGGAACCGTCCGGACGTGGGCAGGATCGGCGCCGAGCAATTCGATCACTTCGCCCGCCACGAACGCCGATGGGGTGTGCACGAAGGCCCCCTCGGCGATGGCGCGGCGGACCCGAGCCGGAAACGGCCGGGTGGCGACCTGGCACAGTTCGGGGAAGCGCACCGTCGACAGGTCGTTCACCGTCACCACCCTGGCGGCGCGCCGGGCCGGCGGAACGTCGTAGTTGGTGCCGTGCACCACGTCGATCGCTCCGGACCACCATTCGATGCGCGGTCGGCCGAGATGTTCCCAGGCCATATGCAGGGGGCGGTCAGGCATGCGCCGGTCGATGAGGGCCACTCCGGGGGGAAGCTCTTTTCCCAGGTCCTTGCGGCCATGCAAGCTGACGGCATACGCCGCCACCTGCAGATCGTCACGGGTGGCCAAGGCGTTGATCAGCAGTGAGGTGACGACCCCGATGCCCGACCGCAAGCCAAGCAGCGGTGTCGCGTCGATCGCCAGACGCAGGTGCGAATCGGGTCCCGACCCGTCTTGCCGACCCCCCGGTCGGACCCGGCGGGGATCCATCGGTCGAGTATCGCGCGCCCGCCGTGACGGGCCCTGGGGCCTGGCCGGAAGGCTGCAGGGAAGCGGTAACCTCACCGACATGTCGGACCTGAACCCGCGAACGTTCCGCGCCCAGCTCCAAACGCTCGACCGGGCAGGAGACGTTTACCAGCAGCTGCTCAAGGAGCGGATCGTCTTTCTGGGCAGCCAGGTCGAGGACACGTCCGCCAACGTGATCTGTGCCCAGTTGCTGCTGCTGGCCGCCGAAGATCCCGACCGGGACATCTCGCTCTACATCAACTCGCCGGGCGGGTCAGTGACCGCCGGCCTGGCGATCTACGACACCATGCAGTTCGTCCCGTGCCATATCTCGACGGTCTGCATGGGGCTGGCCGCATCCATGGGCCAGTTCCTGCTGTGCGCAGGCGAGCCGGGCAAGCGCTTTGCCCTGCCCCACTCCCGGATCCTCATGCACCAGCCTTCCGGCCAGATGCAGGGACAGGCTTCGGACATCGCCATCCAGGCGGAGCAGATCGTCTACCTGAAGCGGATGATGGCCGAGCGGATCTCGTTCCACACCGGCCAGACGATCGAGCGGATCGAAGCCGACAGCGATCGGGACCGGTGGTTCACCGCCGCCGACGCCCAGGCCTACGGCATCATCGACGCGGTGATCGAAAAGGCTGCCGACGTGACGGAGCCGGCACCGGCTTAAACCGGAGTTTCCCCCGGCGCTAGGTTGAGGTCGGAGAACCGCCCGGCACCAGTGGCGAAACCTGGCATACGCGCAGGACTTAGGATCCTGTGAGCTCCGCTCGTGCGGGTTCGAATCCCGCCTGGTGCACCGGTTGCCGGAAAGGGAAACCGGTTCGTTTGTCCCCCAGGCGCTACCATGGGACGTGGCGTCGGGGGCGGGTGTTCGCAGTCATCGGGCCGCTCGGCGACCCGCCATCGGGCTCATTCTCAGCACCGTCGCGCTGATCGCGGCCGGGGGCGGGCGACCCGCCTTCGCCGGCAACATCCGGACGGCCGCGGCGGGACATTCGGAAAATATGACCTGTCCCGGGCTCGGGACGATTGCGGTGGCGCTGCCATCGGGGACTCCCGCGGGACCGTTGGCGCCCGATATCCAGTTGCGGGTCGGTTTCCAGGCCGTGGACGCCCGAACACGGGCCACGGTGAACGGGGGCGCGGCGTTGGGCGATATTGACTGCGGCACTGTTCCTTTTTCCGGCCTGACTGCTGCCGAGGTGTCGCCCGCGCCGGGGCCGCCGCCCGCCGGTGTGGCGCCTGGTGACCGTCTCGACGGAAGCTGGCGGGTCTCGGTGGTCATCGCCTCGACGCCCAAGGCGGCGGCACTCGCCGCCCCGGCCGCGGCGACGGCAACACCGTTCGAGGCCACGATCCAGAACTACCTCGCCGGGCGCGCCGGCGCCGCCTCGGTGGCGGTGTTCGACGTGACCGACGGCGCCACCTACATGGTGGCGCCCCAGAGCAGCTTCATCACCGCAAGCATCGTCAAGGCCGACATCCTCTCCACCCTCCTTCGCCAGGCTCAGAGCGCGGGGCGCGCCCTGACGTCGCAGGAGCAGGCGACCGCGACCCAGATGATCGAGATCAGCGACAACAACGCGGCCACCACCTTGTGGAACGAGGTGGGAGGAGGGCCCGGGGTGGCGCGCTACAACAGCTTGCTCCCGCTGCCGAATACCTTCCCCGGTTCCGGCGGCCTTTGGGGGCTGACCCGGACGACGGCGCCCGACCAGGTGCAGCTGGTGCGTACCCTGGCCTATTCCAACTCGATCCTGAGCGACGGTTCGCGCGCCTACGCCCAGAGCCTGATGCAGAACGTCACCCCGTCGCAGCGCTGGGGCGTCTCGGGCGGGGTCCCCGCAGGGGTTTCTATCGCCCTCAAGAACGGCTGGTTGCCGGTGAGCGGCGGCTGGGAGATCAACAGCATCGGCCATATCGCCGGCGGCGGACGGGACTACGTGATCGCCGTGCTGACTTCCGGCGACCCGACCATGGGTTACGGGATCACGACCATTCAGGGTGTCTCGTCGATCGTGTGGTCGCAGATGCCGAAATCCACCGGCGGCGGCCTGGGGACGGGTACCTGGTTCCTGCGCAACGAGCTAACCAGCGGGGGCGCCGACGGTTTCTTTTCGTTCGGTAATGCCGGTGACCGGCCGATCGTGGGGGACTGGAACGGCGACGGGATCGATTCGGCGGGGGTGGTTCGGGGGAATACCTGGTACCTCCGCAATGAGATCAGCAGCGGCGGCGGTGACATCGCACTGGCGTACGGTGACGCCGCCGACGTGCCGGTCGTCGGCAGATGGGGAAATGAAAATGCCGATGGCATCGGCGTTTTCCGCAACGGCATGTGGTACCTGCGCAGCGAACTGACGAGTGGCGCCAGCGACGGGTCCTTCCTCTTCGGCGACCCTGGCGATATTCCTGTGGTCGGTGATTGGACCGGGAGCGGGACCGACGGGATCGGCGTGGTCCGGGGAACGACGTGGTACCTCCGCAACGAGTTGTCTTCCGGTCCCCCGGAGTTCGTCATCAATTACGGCAACACCGGCGATGTGCCCATCGTCGGCGACTGGGATGGCAACGGGTCGACTGGTATCGGCATTGTCCGGGGCGGCACCTGGTACCTGCGAAACACCTTGGCCAGCGGGCCGTCGGAGCTGTCGTTCAACTTCGGCAACCCGACTGACACGCCGATCGCCGGTTCGTGGACCGGGGCCAGGGCCACCCGCCCGGGCGTCGCCCGCTAACGCCGCCCCGTGGCCACTGTCAGGAAAGCTCGAGCAACCGCTGCTTGACCTTGGCCGCAGTGTGGTCCTCGGTGAAGCTGTCCGCGACCAAGGCTGCGGCCAGCAAACCCTTCGCCCGCCCCTCCTCGGGGTGCTCGTAGACGTGGCGCATGAGGGTCCGCAGATGATCGGGGTCGGGATCGGCCCATTGGAAGCCGTCGTAATAGGTGCAGCGGGCTTCGGCCGCCACCAGGCCCCGGGTGGCCAGGGGATAGCCGACTCGGTCGGACAGGAAATCGGCGGGGCCGCTCCAATCGGTCGCGATCACCGGGAGGCCGCATGCCATCGCTTCGAGGACGGGCATTCCCCATCCCTCACCGCGCGTCGGCAGCACGAGGCAGTCCGCTGAGCGGTAGAGCGAACCCATCTGATAACTGGCGAAGCCGGCGTTGATCAGGACGACCTGCGGTGCGCCGTCGGGCAGGTCGAGGTCCTCGATGGCGCGCCGCACGTCGACCGCCGGGTCGCGGTTGACGACCGAGAGCAGCAGGAGGACGTCGTCGTCGGGGCCGAACTCGTCGGTGTAGGCCTTCAACAGGAGCTCCGGCGCCTTGCGCTCGCCCCACTCGAACACGGAGAGGAAGGTGAAGCGCTGGCTGGGGCGGTGGCCCACGATCTGGGGATGGAAGTAGTCGGGGTTAACTCCGAGCGGCATGACGCGGATCGGCCGGCGCACCCCACTGGCCCGGAAGGTCTCGATATTGAAGCTGGCGGGCACCCAGATCTCGTCCATGTAGTTGCACCCGTCGACCCAGCTCTGCGGTAACCCGGTGACCTCGAGCATCGTCCAGCCCACCCGGGGTCGCCCCTCGACGCGGGGAAAGGCGTCGGCCTGGCAGTAGGCGACCTGGATGGCCCGGGGATCCTTGGGCCGGCGCTGCAGGTCGGCGACGAGGTGATTGTTCGCGGGCGCGTCCTCGTCGCCATAGGCATTGGTGTACGCCACGCGGATCCCGTGGAAGTGGAACGCCTGCATCATGGAGCGGGCGCCCATGGCGTAACCCATCGGGCGGTGGACGACCGAATGCCACGTCATCGAGGCGTCATACGAGTCCTCCTGGTGCCACGACGCCCACTTGGCGGTGTACACCTTTTTGGAGGCGTTGTAGATGGACCAGAAGTCCACCTTGTTCTCAATAGTCGACGTATTGTGGTAGTGGATCGGCGAAATTCCGCCGGCGTACATCACCTTCATACCGGCTTGGCGAGTGCGCACGCAGTAATCGGTATCTTCGTAGTAGGCGAAGAAGTCTTCGTCGAGCAAACCAACCTTGTCGATGCAGGCGCGCTGGATATAGCAGAGCGCAAATATCACGGCTTCGACCTCGCGAGTCCTGATGCTCTGGCCGATATCGCGCTCGAGTCCGCCCATCTGCTGACCCATGAGTTGCAGCGGCGGCATATAGGACCCGAGATGGTTGATCCGGCCTTCGGCGTCGACGAGGCGGGAGCCGACGAGGCCGATCATTGGGGCGGAGAGGGCGATGTCCTGCATCGTCTCGAGCCAGGCGGGGTCATTCAGGACGATGTCGTTGTTCATGAGGACGATGTCCTCATCGGGCTCCGTTGCCCGTAGTCCTTGGTTGACCCCCTTGGTGAACCCGAGATTCTCGGAATTCTCGATCAGGGTGATGCCTTCGAGCCCGCGCAGGTACTCCGGCGTTCCGTCGGTGCTGCCATTGTCGATGACGATCAGGCGCCAGTCAGGGTGATGGGTCATCGCCTGCAGAGCGGCAATGCATTCCCGGGTGACGGCCAAACCGTTCCAGGTGAGGATGATCACCGCCACCCGGGGCCGGGGCTGGGTGCCGGCGGCGAGGGTCATGTACCGGTCCCGGTGGCGGGCGCGGTAGTGGGGACCGGTTTGCTGTCGCCGGGCCCGCCTTCGCCCGGTTCGTCGCTCACGCCGGGCCCGCCGCCCTCGCGGAGGCGCACGATCTCGTCGGCCTGGAGTTGCGTCAGCCGCTCCAGGTCGCCCACGACGCTCACGAGGTGCTCCTGGCGCACGGACAAATGCTCAACGGCGTCGACCAGCTGGTTGTTGAACCGCGACTGCTGGTCGAACAGCGCCGCCACGTACCAGCGCAGCCCTCGCCGGACGATTCGCTTGGCATGGCGGATGGCGGTGCCGATGACCGGCCGGTCGCTCCCCGAGTTGAACTCGGTCGCGATGACGGCGGCCCGGCGCAAGTTGCCCGCCCCGAACATGTAGGGGTCGGTACCGTCGAAAATAACTGTGCCCGTCGGGTGGGTCCGTTCCAGCGTGAGTTCGAGACTCAACATGGTCCGCTGGACATCGACGTCGTTCGTCATCGCGTACCAATGTTAGCGCCGGAAACCAAAGACCCACCACAGGAATGTCTCAATATAGGTTGGTTAAAAACCCGCGTAGGAACGATATAATGGTGCCAGAAGCGATGCATCAAGAAGTACATATCCCTTCTCATCGGACTGAGGCATATTTGGGAACGACGACGCGCCGGTAGACCTCGCGGGCGACGGCCTGAAACGATCGATCCCGGGCAAAAGTCTGGCCCGCGAAACCCAGGGCGCGGCGCCGGTCGGGGTCGTCGAGCAGGCACCGGATCCTCGCCGCCAGCTCGGATCCCGAGATCGAGCGCTCGACCATTTCGACGCCGCGCTCGTCGAGGTCGGCCTGGGCACCGAGGCGGGTGACAATCGTCGGCACTCCCGCCGCCAGGCAGTCGGCGACCGCAGCCGATGACTCGCCTCCGGTCGCGGCCCGAAGCTGGACGGCGACGGTGGTTTGCTGCAGCCACTGGCGGTAGGCCCCGGCGCTCAGGCGGCCGGTCACGATGAGGCGGCCCGCCAGGCCCGCGGCCGCCGCCTGGGCGAGGCAGATCTCTCTGAGGTCGTCGCTGACATTGCCGACCAGCGCCACCCGCAGCTCCTGGTCGCTGGCCGCCAGCTCGAAGAGGGCGGCGAGCAGCACGTCGAGGCCCTTGACGGCGGTCACCACCCCGAAGCTGGCGACGATCGGCCCGGTGGCAGCGTCGGCCGGGGCCCGCCGGAGCGCCCCCGGATGGCCGAAAGGCAGCACCTCCACCCGCCCCGCGACCTCGTCGCCGGCGTCGATGCGCGCCGCCTCCGCGGCGTAGTTCGAGTGGCAGAACGTCCGGTCGGCTTGGCGCACGATGTCCCCGACCATCCAGATCCCCCACTCCTCGGCTTCGGACCGCTCCAACCAGCCGCGGCTACCGAGGTCGGAAGGGACTCGCCCGGCGTAGAGCGTCTGCAGGCGCTCGTAGAAGCTGATCGGCGAGAAATCCCGCCGATGGACGGATCCCCAGGCCCAGAGTCCGTCGAGTCGGATGTCGTGGAGCAGGACCGAGCAGCGGCGACGGGCCAACAGCTGGATGGCGCTGATGTGGAACGTCTGGTTGCCAATGGCGCACAAGATGCTGTCGAACGGGCCGCCTTCGGCCTCGACCTTGTCGATCTCGCTCACCAGGCCGACGGTCACGCCTTCGGGTGCCACCACATCGCGGCTGTCGTCGACCAGCACCGTCACGTCGCACAGTGGGGCCAGGGCGCTCGCCAGCCGGAAGCTGTAGTCGGCGACACCGCTCGCAGTGGGAGGGAGGGGTGACACCAGAGCTAGGCGGCGCCGCGGCCGATCGTGCCGGCGGCGGACGCCGAGCGCCTGGTAGGACTCCACCGTCCGGTCGGCCACGGCATCCCAGCGATGCAGTGGTGCCAGGGTGTTCGATCGGAGATGCTGGAGGTGCTGCGGATCGACCAGTGCCCGCTCGATCGCCTGGCGGATCGAACGGGGGTCTTCGGGGTCGAAGTGCGCCTCAGGGTCGGGGAGGATCTCCGGTAGCGAAGAGACGGCCCCGCAGATGGCAGGCGCTCCGCACGCCAGCGCCTCGGCCAACGGCAGACCGAACCCCTCGTACCGGGAAGGGAAAACGAAGAGATCGGTGGTCTGGTAGAGCGCCACCAATGCCGCGTCGGTGATCAGGCCGGTGAGGAGGACGTCTCGGGCCAGGCCCAGCCAGTTGATCTCCCGGCGCACGCGAGCCTCGCCCACCGCGTCGAGCTTGCAGACGACGACCAACTGGTGGTTGCGGCGCAGGGGCGCGGGAAGGCAGCTGTAGGCGACAAGCAGGTAGGTGAGGTTCTTGCGCCAGTCCCCGCCGCCGGTGCACAGCATGAACCCGGCCCGCAGGCCGGGGACGAGGCGGGCCGCGGCTTCGGCTGCGGCGGCGGCCGCGGCCGGCGTCGCCCTCTGGGCCGCAGGCGGGGGTACGAAGATCGCAGAGACACCGGCGCCCACGACCTCGATGCGTTCGGGACGCAGGCCCAGGTGGTCGACGGCATCGGCTGCGGTGCTGGCTGAGATGGCGTGCACACGGTCGGCGATCTGCAACAGCCGGAGGCGGCTGGCATAAAAGCGCCGCTCGGATTCGGTGTCGAGATAGCGGTCGGGATGCAGCAGTGGGATCAGGTCGAACAGGGTGACCACGAGGGCGCAGCCGACTTGGCGGGCGCCGGGCGGCCACAGCCGATCGAGCGCGGTGTGCTCGAAGCCGGACCCGAGATGGTAGATGTCGCCCTCGTCGGGCCGGAGGGCGTCAGACCGGCGCAGGAGGCCCCGGGCGAAATGGCGGTCGAGGCGACCCGGCAACCGCCTCTCGGGGTCGTAGACCAAGCTGCTGAGCACCCCGGGATGTCGCGCCTCGAGGGCGTCGGCCAGGTCGCCGACGTAGCGGGAGACGCCGCGCTCGGAATGGTGCAGGCTCTGGACGGCCTGGACACCGAAATGAACAGCCACCGGTCAGCGGCTGCGGCGGGCGGCTATCAGCACGATTCCGGCTTCGTCGGGGGCGTCGCTGCCGGCGACGACATCCCAGGTGTACGGGCTGCGCCGGAAGGCCACCGCGTCGTCGGTGATCTCCCACCCGTCGAGGGTCTTCAACACCTCGGCCCTCGTGAGCACGGCGTCGCCTTCGGCGGTCGCGCCCGAGCGTGAGCCATCGCCGGCGCCGGCGCCGGCGCCGACCGCCAGCGCCACGGCCAGGATCCCGTCCGGGCGGACCAGCCTCCGCAGGCGGCCCAGCCACGCCTCGTCGATGGGTGGTGTCGCGGGCTCGGTGGCCACCGC
The DNA here is from genome assembly GCA_963851105.1 of uncultured Actinomycetota bacterium. Classification (GTDB taxonomy): domain Bacteria; phylum Actinomycetota; class Acidimicrobiia; order Acidimicrobiales; family Palsa-688; genus DATARN01. Next base: position 175,056 of record CAWKNP010000008.1, on the reverse strand, counting down.
CATGACGGCGTCAAAAGGGGCCACCCGGGCCCAATCCGGCGCAAGCTGTACGGTGTCGAGCCGCGGGTGTTCGAGGGGGAGGTCGTCATAGTCGGCGACCGAGACGCGGTGGCCCATCCCCGCGATCGCCACGTCCAGCGACAGGTCACCGCTGGTCACGTCCAGCACCTGCACCGGTGCGCTCGCGCCCATGACCCGGATGAGAAAGGGGTTGACGACGCTCCTGGCGGTGACCTCGGCGATCCAGGCGCGCCCGGGCGCCCAATGCAGCGCCACCATCGGCTCGACGAAAACTCCCGCCTGATCGGCGAAGCCGCCCGCCTCGCCGGCGCGGTTCAGGGCGGCGGCCACCGTCGCATCCACGTCGGCCAGGGCGCCCGAACGGAGGCGGTCGACGCTCATGGGCGTTCCCCACTGGATGAGGGCATCGACGTCCGACCGCAGGGAGTGGAGCCCGGCGCCCAGGATGTCCGCGGCCTCCACCGCGGTGTCGTGATCCAGTTCCAGCATGGTCTTCAGCTCGTCATTGCGCTGGTTCTGGTCATGCCAGCTGTCCTGCAGCTTGCGGTCGAGGGTTCGCAAACTGGTATCGAACGCACGGGTCTGCTCGTCGAATTTCGCCATGATGGGTCGGAGAACACGACGGGCGAGACGCAGTAGAAGGGTCGACACGCGGGGAACCTCTGGTCGCGGAGGAAGTGGCAGGCACCTAGGTTAGGTTGCAACCCTACGGCGAACCAACCATCACTGCGCCCCGGCCGAAGCACGCCGAGCCCGCGCCAGTGATGTCTCGAACCCTGCCCGACTGGTAGTCTCTGACGAGTGCCAGCGCCGACTATTGGGTCTCTCCGGACCACGGTATCCGAGTTCACAGGCTCCAAGGAAATGGTGCTGAACCTGGTACGGCGCGACCTGAAGGTCCGCCATCGCGGGACCTTTCTGGGCATGCTGTGGTCGCTCACCACCCCGCTGATGATGGTCGGGCTTTTCTACGTTGTTTTCAAGTACATCCTGCATGCTTCTTCGATCAAAGACGTGCGCGCTGTCCCATTCGTGGTCTATCTCTTCTGCGGCTTGGCGGTCTGGAACCTCTTTGCGGTCGGTTTGTCGGGCGCGACCGGTTCAATCCTGGGGTCGAGCTACCTCCTGCGGAAGGTCTATTTCCCCCGCGCCATCCTCCCGCTTACCTCGGTTCTGTCGGCGCTGGTGACCTTCGCCTTTGAGTTCGGCGTCGCGATGGCGGCGGGGATCATCACCGTCGGCCTGCCATCTTGGCGCTTCATCTGGGTTCCGTTCCTTGTGCTGATGGTGTGCTTCTTCACCTACGGCCTGGGGCTTTTACTGGCGGCACTGGCAGTCACATTCCGCGACATCGCCCATTTCGTCAACATCCTCCTCCAGATCTGGTTCTGGGGGACGCCGATCCTGTACTCGCTACAGTTCGTGGACAACCATCCGGGCTTTCAATTCCTGCTCAAGTTGAACCCAATGACTGGCATGGTAATTGGAGTCCGCAACGTGGTTCTCCTCAACCGGCCGCCCTCGGTGCCGCTTCTGGCCTACGACCTCGGAATTTCGGCCCTCATTTTCGTGCTCGGTGCCTTTGTGTTCAACCGGCGCCAGGCAATGTTCCCGGAACTTGTCTGAATGGGCGAATCTGCCGTCGTTTGTGAGGAGGTCTGGAAGAGCTTCCGGATCTACCATCAGCGTTCCAATTCGCTCAAGGAACGGGTCATCACCCGGCGGAATCACTTCGAGGAATTCTGGGCCCTGAAGGATATAAGCCTGGAGATCCCCCATGGCGCGACCCTCGGTATCGTCGGCTCCAACGGGTCCGGCAAGTCGACCCTTCTGAAGACCATCGCCCGGATTCTCACGCCGAATAAGGGGAGTGTCCACGTGGAGGGACGGATGTCTTCCCTCCTCGAGTTGGGGACCGGATTCCACCCGGAGCTCACGGGTCGGGAGAACGTCTTCCTCGGTGGTTCGGTCATGGGGATGTCCAAACTGGAGCTCAATAAGAACTACTCGGGGATCGTGGAGTTCGCGGGCATCGAATCGTTCATCGACATGCCCATGAAGAACTATTCGTCGGGTATGTATGCCCGGCTCGCCTTCGCCTTGGCGATCAGCGTTGACCCGGAAATTCTCGTTATCGACGAGGTGCTGGCCGTGGGCGACGAGGACTTCCAGTCACGGTGCCATCAGCGTATTGCCGAGTTCCGGCGTGACGGCAGGACGATCGTGCTGGTCTCCCATGGCCTGGAAAACATTCGCGCCCTCTGCCAGGATGCCATCTGGATCGACAAGGGAAATCTGCGGTCCTACGGCAAGTCAAATGACGTCGTCTCGGAGTACCTGGCCGAGGTCTATCGCGGCGACGACAGCTCGGAACATTCCGCGAGCAAGAAGGGGCGGTTCGGTACCGGCGAGGTGAAGATCGACGAAGTCCTCGTCCTCGACCGCAACGGCGTCGAGATGAACGCCTTCAGCACCGGGGAGCCGGTGACCATCCGGGTGCGTTACAACGCCCGGGAACGGCTGGAAGAAGGGAACTGCGTCGTCCAGGTGTTCCGCTCGAGCGACATGGTCCACATCTACGGCCACAGCTCCGAGGAGTGCGACCTGCGCCCGGTCCTCGACGGTTCCGGCACGATCGACGTGACGATCCCCAAGCTGCCGCTGCTCAAGGGGGCCTTCGTCATGACCGTCGCCCTGCAGCACGCCGACACCGGACACGTGTGGGATTGCCTCGATCGCAGCATCCCGCTGATGGTTTTCGACGCCCCGACGGGGCGGCCCCCGCACGGGGTGGTCGATCTCGAGACCTCCTGGCGCGCCTACTAGGGCTGCAGGGATTCCGGCGCCGGCCAGGACTACGATCACGTCGGCGGGGCTGCGGTCGGGCGGCCGATACCCGGACCCGCGATGCGGCGCGACAAGGAACAGGGGCAGATGGCTTATTCACGAATGGGGCGCCGAGGCGCCTGGACGGTCCTGATGGTCGTGATGGTCCTGGCCATGATGGGCGCTGGCCTGGCGGGCACGGCGTCCGCCATGACGGTGACGGCGACGGCAACGGCGCGCGCCGCCGGCATTTCGGACGCGCCGCACGCCGCCGGCATCCCGGGCGCCGGCATCCACGGTGCCGGACTCCACACCGCGACATCCGCCACCGGCGCAAGCGCGCCCGCCGTCGCCCGGCAGGGAACGTTTTACCTCGGTGCCCTGGGCGGAGGCACCACGTTCGGCTTCAACTACGGCAACGCGTCTGACGTCCCGCTGATGTGCGACTGGACCGGCGACGGCACCTCCGGGGTCGGCGTCTTCCGCGCCGGTGTCTGGTACATCCGCAAGAACCTGGGCAACGGCCCTGCCGACTTCGCCTTCTCCTTCGGAAGCCCCGGCGACACGCCGGTGTGCGGCGACTGGACCGGCCGGGGCTTTGCCCAGCCCGGCGTCGTCCGCCAGGGCATCTGGTACCTCCGTGCCAGCCTCACCAGCGGGGGGGCCGACATCGTCGCCGCCTTCGGCAACGCCACCGACCGCCCCGTTGTCGGCCACTGGACCGGCAGCAGGGTCGCCGGCCTGGGCGTCGTGCGCGGTGGGATCTGGTACCTGCGAAGCACCCCCAGTTCGGGTCCCGCCGACCTGGCCCCCTTCGCCTACGGCAACCCGACCGACATCCCCGTCGCCGGTGACTGGACCGCCGCCGGCCATGACGTCCCCGGCGTCGTCCGGGGCGGAACCTGGTACCTCCGCAACAGCGTGACGTCGGGCGGCGCCGATCGGTCGTTCCTGTTCGGCAACCCCGGCGACGTGCCCCTCACCTGGATCCTCGGCTCCTACCTGTGGGGCGTCGACACCGTCGACAACGTCATGACCACCAATGACGTCACCGCCACCAGGAACCAGTTGGGCGCGCCCGCCTTCATCGGGCGGTACCTGATCTTCGAGGCGGGCAACTCCCTCGGTCCCGACGAGGTGACCTACATCCACAATCAGGGCATCAAGATCCTGACGATCGTCGACCAGCGCAACCGCACCCTTACTGGCGCCGCGGTGGGCCAAGCAGAGGCGACCCAGGGTGTGAACCAGGCCCGGGCCATGGGGGTCCCGCTGGGCAAGGCGCTGTTCCGCGATGTGGAGGTCAGCGACCCGATCGACGCCGCCTACATCACGGCGTGGGCGGAGACCGTCGCTTCCGCCGGCTACGTGCCCGGTATGTACGAGAACCCGATCAATGGCGCCTTCGCGGCCAGCTACTGCAGCGCCGTGGCCGCCGTGCCTGCGGTGGCGGGCATGGCCATCTGGTCCGACCAGCCGCAGACGACGGGCGCCGATCCCCGCCAGACGGCGGCGCCATCATGGAATCCCTTCCGCCCTGCCTGCCAGAACAACACCGTCGCCTGGCAGTACATCATCCGGTCGGGTTTCCCGACCATTCCGGCTCCCAACGTCGACGTGAACGAGTTCGCAGCCAGCCAGGCATTCCTCCTCTGGTAGACGGCGAGCGCTACCCCTCAGACCCTCACCGGATGGTCGGCCATGGCCAGTAGTTCCCGGTCGCCGGCGCTGTCACCGTAAGCCCACAACCGGAAGGGCCGATCCCCGAGGCGTTGCGCGATCCACGCCTCGACCCGCGCCTTCTTCTCGGGTCCCCGGACGTTGGCGCCCTGCAGCCTTCCGGTCAGGCGCCCGTCGCCCGCGACCTCGAGCTGGGTGGCCAGCACCGCGTCGAATCTCAGAGCCGCGGCCGGTGGCGTCGAGGTAGACGCCGAACGAGGCGGACACGATCAGCTGCAAGTGACCCTGCTCCCGGTGCCACGCCACCCGCTCCGCCATGGCCGGCCGTATCTTGCGGGCCAGCTGCTCCCCATAGATCTGGCCCAGCTCGGCAAGACGATCGGCGGGATAGTCCCGAAGGAAACGCTGCACCAGGGCGGCCTTGGAGGCGTCGCGCCGCCCCACCCGGTACGCCGAAGCGGTGGCGGGAGAGGAAACGATCACGATCTGGCCGAAGCGGCGGGGGCCGACGACGCGGACGAGAAAGGGAATGAAGCTGTCCCCCCGGATCAAGGTCCCGTCGAAGTCGAACGCCGCCACCCCCTGGGGGACCTGCGATGTCTCGGCCGGATCGCTCAAGGGCCTGTCATGGGTCGTCATGGCGCGGTCAGAACGGCAGGCGCCGGAAGATCGGCCGCGGGAGGTGACGCATGACCATCATGACCCAACGGAACAGCCCCGGGACCCAGACCACCTCGCGTCCCTGGCGCAGCGCCCGGTCGGTGGCGTCGGCCACTTTCTCAGCCGTCGTCGACAACGGCGGCGGCTTCATGCCCGCGGTCATCTTGGTCGTGACGAAACCGGGGCGGACGATCAACACCCCGGCGCCGGAGCCCTGGAGGGAGTCGCCCAGGCCCTGGGCGAAGCCGTCGAGCCCCGCCTTTGACGAGCCGTAGATGAAGTTGGCCTTGCGCACCCGCTCGCCGGCGACCGACGACAGGACGATCAACGTGCCATGGCCCTGCATCCGCAGCCGCCGGGCCGCGGCCAGCCCCGCCGACATCGCCCCCACGTAGTTCACTTGCGCCAGACGCACCGCACCTTCGCTCCCGCCCTCGGCCTCGTCAACAGCCTGGTCGCCGAGCAGCCCGAAGGCCAGAATGATGACGTCGATGTCGCCGAGCAGTTTCGTCGCCGAGTCGATGACAGCGTCATGGTCGGCGGTGGCGAGGGCATCGAACGCCAGCGTGGAGACCTCCCCGATATCGCCGTCGCCGCCCGAGCCGCTCTCACCGGGGCCGTCGCCGATCGAGTCGCGCCCATCGGGGCGGCCCCCGATCGAGCCGCGCCCGCTGGGGGCGCCGTCGCCCGCTCCGGCGCGGAGGCCGGTGGCAGCTGCCTCCAGTGCCGCTTGGTCGCGCCCGGCCAGGACGACCGCCGCCCGGCGCGGTCCCGCCAGCCGGCGGGTGATAGCCAGCCCAATGTCGGAGGTACCCCCGAGGAGCAGCACCGTCTGGATGTCCCCGAGGCCGTCGCGCATCCGCCCTGCCTACCGCGCATCTCGGGTCAGGGGCCACAAACGCCGGGCCAGGTCCGAGCGCAACCGGTTGCCGGGGTCGAGCTGGTCCCGGATTTTCCGCCACTGGTCGAGCTCGGGGTACATGTCGGCCAACAGCTCGGGCCGCATCCGGGAGTCTTTGGCCAGATAGATGCGGCCGCCGGCGTCGACGACCTGGTCGTCGAGACGGTCGAGCAGCCGGGCCAGGCCGGGCGTGGCCGCGGGCAGGTCGAGGGCGAGCGTCCACCCTGCCATGGGAAACGACAAAGGTCCCGGATTGCCGGGCCCGAAGCGCTTCAGCACCGTCAGGAATGACGGGCACTGGGCCGAGCTCAGCTCCTCGAGCACGAGGCGCACGACGTCCGAGCGCGAGAACGGCACCATGAACTGGTACTGCACCAAGCCGCGGCGCCCATAGATGCGGTTCCAGCCGGCCACGCCGTCGAGTGGGTGGAAGAAGGCGCCGATCGAGGTCAGTTCGTCGCGCCGCGAGCGAGGCGCCTTGTGGAACCACACGTCGTTGAACGCCGCCACCGTCAGCGGGTTGAGCAGGCCGCTCGGGACCCAGGGCGGCGCGGCCAGCCCGGTGCCGCCGGCAAACGCCAGGCGCTCACCTCGCGCCTGTTCGGGGAGGTCGCCCACCCTGGCGTGGTCGCCACTGGTCAGCACCGCCCGCCCCAGGTGCCGCCCCCGAGCCAGGGAGTCGACCCACGCCACCGAGTAGCGGTATCGGTCGTCCGTTTCCGCCATCTTCGCCATCACGGTGTCGAGGTCGGGCAGGCGGGTCGTGTCGACTCGCATCATCGACGTCTCGACCGGCAACATCCGCACCGTCGCGGAGACCATCACGCCGGTGAGGCCCATGCCCCCGGCGGTGCACCAGAAGTAGTCCGGCTGCGACTCCGGTGACACCGAGATGCGCCCGAGTGCCGGCGTCTCCAGCACGAACGATTCGACATGGTTGGCAAAGCTGCCGGCGCCGTGCTGATTTTTCCCGTGGATATCGGATGCCAAGGCGCCGCCGATGGTGACCTGGCGGGTACCTGGGGTCACGGGGGGGAACAGCCCGAGGGGCAGCAGCGTCCGCATCAACCAGTCGAGGCTCACGCCCGACTCCACCGTCACCGTGGCCGCCTCTAAGTCCAACGCCAGCAGGCGGTCGAGCCCGGTCATGAGCAACACGTCGCCCCCGGCGTTCTGCGCCGCGTCGCCGTAGCTGCGCCCGAGGCCCCGGGCCACCACGCCCCGCCCATCGCCCGCACCCCCGCCCCCGGGCCCCGCCGCACCCCCGGCCACCGCCGCCGCCACTTCCGACGCCGTCGTCGGGGTCAGCACCCGGGCGGCGGTGGCCGCGGTGCGCCCCCAGCCGCTCAACAAAGAACGATCCATCCCCGGCAAGTCGACGCCTACCGGGCGTCTTAGCGGTACACGCCGAAGGCGAACAGGACCGCCCAGATCATGGCCAGGCCCCCGAGCAACCGGTCACCGAGGACGACATCTTCGGGCGCGCCTCCCTGGCCCCGGTCCACCAGCAGCCCGTACCGCAACAGGGCGAGGGTGAACGGCACGATCGACAACTGGAACGAGAAGGCGGCGTGGCCGTCGTGCGCGGTTACCGCCTTGACGTTCTCGAAGGCCCACAGGCAGTACGCGGTGATGGTTACCGTGGCGCTCATCACCAGAACCGACCGCAGGTAGGCGGAGCTGTAGGTGGACAGCGCGGGACGCAGGGCGATCTGGTCGTCGTCCACCTCGGCCAGGTCGGCGAAGCGCTTGCCCGTGACCATAAACAGGCTGCCGAAGGTGGCCACGATCAGGAACCACTGCGAGATGGGCACTCCGACGGCCACCGCGCCGGCGATGGCGCGCAACACGAAGCCCGACGCCACCGCGGCCAGGTCGACGACCGCCTCGTCCTTCAACCACAGGCTGTACGCCACCTGCACGGCGACGTAGATGGCCAAGACCACCGTGAACTTGAGCGCGACCAGCGCCGAGAGGGCCAACCCCAGCGCGACCAGGCAGGTCCCGATGGCCTGGGCTTGGCGGACCCCGATGACGCCGGCCGCGATGGGCCGCAGCCGCTTGCGGGGGTGGCGGCGATCGGCATCGACGTCCAGTGCGTCGTTCACGAAGTACACGCCGCTCGCAACCAGGCAGAAGATTCCGAAGGCGGCCACGGCGTCGATCAACGTGTGGCGATGGGTCAACACGCCGGCGGCGCCCGGCGCCGCGAAGACCAGGACATTCTTCAGCCACTGCTTGGGCCGGGCGGTGCGCACCAACCCCCCGGCCCGCGACGACCGCCATCCCGAGGGCAGCCCGGCGCCGGTAGTGACGAGATCCACCTGGTCAGCGCCCACGATTCCCATGCTACGGGCCGGTTCAGGCCCGCCAAAGCCACCCAGGGTCAGTCTTGCTTGGAGAACATGGCGACCGCCACCGCCAGGCATCCGAGGGTCACGGCCGCGACCACCGCCAGCTCAAGGGGCACCGGCAGGCGCCAGCTGCCCCAATGCAGTCCCGGGCTGAACTTCGCCATGGCGGCGGGCGACACGTGGAGATGGGAGAACACCGCCCGGCGCATGGGGTCCACGATGTACGCCAGCGGGTCGATGCGGGTCAGGACTGCGAGCCAGGTGGGAAGACCGGTCAACGGGAAGATGGCTCCGGCCAGGAAGAACATGGGCAACACGAACAGCTGCATCACGACCTGGAACGACTCCACTTGCTGCATGCGGCTGGCCGCGACCACCCCGATGGCGGTGAGCATGAGCGCGCAAAGGGCCATCAACACCAGCAGCCAGACGATGAGCACCAGGTCGTACGGCACCCCGACGAGGGGACCCAGGAGCAGCATGATGATGCCCTGCATGGTCGCCACGGTGGCCCCGCCGAGCGTCTTGCCCGTGACCAGGGCGCCGCGGCGGATCGGCGCCACCATCATCTCCCGGAGGAACCCGAACTCCCGGTCCCAGACGATCGATACTGCGGAGAAGATGGCGGTGAACAGGATCGTCATCGCGATCACACCGGGAAACATGAACGTCTTGAAGTTCACCTGCGGCCCCGACCCCGCCCCCACCAGAGGCGACAGGCCGCTGCCCAGCACGAACAGGAACAGCACCGGCTGGGCCAGCGAGGTCACGATGCGGATGCGATTGCGGGAGTAGCGGATCAGCTCCCGTTTCCAGATCATGTGGACGGCGCGCAGGTCGTCGCGCATCGTGCCGCCGGCAACGACGACGCCCGGGAACTCCCCGACAGATGTCATCGCCGCATCCGCATCATGGGGTTGGAACGGAGCCGCTCGTTGCCCGACGATTCCGCGTCGCGGATCGTGCGGCCCGTGTAGCTCATGAACACGTCATCGAGAGTGGGCCGGCTGACCCGGATCGACTGGATGGGAATTCCCAGCTCGGCGAACAACCGGGGCACGAATTGCTCGCCGCCGGGCACATGGAACGTCACCGCCCCCTCGCTCATGGTGGCGGTGAGTCCGAAATGCGCCGCCAGAGCGGCGATGGCGGCGGCGTTGTCGGCGGTGTGCAGCTCGACGCGGTCCTGGCCCACGCTGGCCTTCAGGGCCTCGGGGGTGTCGATCCGCACGATCTCACCGTTGTCGATGATGGCGATGCGGTCGCAGTTCTCGGCCTCATCCATGTAGTGGGTGGTGAGAAAGATGGTGATCGTTTCTCGGGTCTTGAGCTCGCGTATGTACTCCCAGATCGAGACCCTCGTCTGGGGGTCGAGGCCGACAGTCGGCTCGTCGAGGAACAGCACCCGGGGTGAGTGCAGCAGCCCCCGCCCGATCTCCAGGCGCCGCTTCATCCCCCCGGAGAAGGTTCGCACGATGCTGGCCCGGCGCTCCCACAGCCCCACCATCTCCATGACCCGGCGCAGCCGCTCGGCGACGACGGGACGGGCGACGCCGTACAGCTCGGCGTGGAACCGCAGGTTCTCCTCGGCGGTGAGGTAGTCGTCAAGGGTCGTGTCCTGGAACACGAGGCCGATGCGCCGCCGCACCTCCATCCGCTCGCTGACGACGTCGAAGCCGTCGACACGGGCGTGGCCACCCGACGGCTTGATGAGGGTGCACAACATGGAGATGGTGGTGGACTTCCCAGCCCCATTGGGGCCGAGGAAGCCGAACGTCTCACCGGGGGCGACCTCGAAGCTGACGCCCCGGACGGCCTCGAAGTCCCCGTAGGACTTGCGGAGGTCCGCAACCGAGACGGCGGCGTTGGTCACATAGTGAGGTTATCTAACTATCACGGCTACGTCAGAAGATACGCGGGGAAAAGGGGCGGGGATGTCTGTTGCCCCAGTCCCGGGCAGGGCCTCGAGTTCGGAGGTCACCATCGCAATCGATCGCCGCATGACTGCGACCACGGCGTCGGGAACATCGGCGTCCGCCAGTGCGCTGGCGGCCAGGAGGTGGGCATCGAGGCGGCTGCGCAACTGGTGGAGCCGCCATCCGAGCGGCGTTTCGACCCCGTATTCGCCCAGGATCGCCATCAAGGCGTCGCTGGCATCGCGTAGCACGTGGCCGGCCTCATCGGCGGCCGCGGCGCCCGGATCCCCCTTTTCCCCCAGCATTTGGCGCGCTCGCTCTAGCTGGGCCTCGATGGTCGGTAGGCCCGAGACCCGGCTGCCGATCACCGTCACCGAGGCACCTGCAACATCGCCAGCCGCCGGGTGACGTTGACGGCGTGGTCACCGAGGCGTTCGAAGAACCGGGCGACGAGACCCATCTCGATGGCGACCGCGACCGGCAGGGTCAAGGTCGTCAGCTCGTCGGTGAGGGTGACGTGGAGGTCGTCGAGGACGTCGTCGCGGGTACGCAGGCGGTCGGCGGCAGTCAGGTCGGCCTCGCGGTAGGCGGTCGCCGCCCGCTGCCACATTTCGGTGGCGACGATGCCCATCTGCTCGACCAGGCCCCGGCAGTGGGGGGAGATCTCGCCCGCCAGACCCTGCGAGGCGCGCATGGCGATGTGCTCCACCAGGTCGCCGCTGCGTTCCAGCTCGGGAACGATCTGCATCACCATGAGCAAGTGGCGCAGCTCCGCGGGGTCGTCACTGCGCTGTTCGGTGAGCTCCCTGAAGACCAGATCTTCGATCTGGAGCTGCAGGTTGTCGACCTGTTGGTCGCTGGCCGCCAGATGGCGCGCCGCGTCGCGATCGCCTGCCAGGAAGGCGTCGGTCGCCGCCGCCAGGCCCTCGCTCACCATGGCGAAGAGGTAGAGAACATGGCGGTCGACACTGTCGATGTCGAAACCGCGCCGATCGCCGGTGAGGCGACCCGTGATGGTCACCGGGCCGACTGTAGGGAGCCGGCCCTGTGAGGTGCTAGGCGGAAAAGCTGTGGATTTGTCCTACAACTCGAACTGGCTGCGCTCGACGCGCACGGTGAGGGGGGCGATCAGGTCCGAGCGGATCCGGTTGTGCTCGGGGTCGGAGTCGTAGGCGCGGAAGGCGTCGGCATCGGTGAAGTCGCACACGATGGCGAGATCCATGTTGCCCGGCCGCAGCCCCAGGTCGACTCCCATGGCGAACGAAGTCCGTCCCGGGCAGGCAAGGGCCGCCAGCTGGCGGTCGATTTCTGCGATCCGCTCCGGCGTCGCGGCATCGTTCAGCTCGAGCAGGACGATGTGGCGGATCATCGGCTAGCCGCCTGCGGGTGTGACCAGGCGAACCGTCACCGCGGTGTTGACCTGTTTGCCGGTGTCGGTCTCGCCGCCGAGGAGGTAGGCGGTCGAGCCCACCACCGTGACGCCCATGTCGGAGCGAGCGGCGGGCAGCTGGCCGACCGATTGCAGCTGGCCGGTGGCGGGATTGAGCACGCTGATCGTGTCGATGGCGTGGCCTCCCGAGCGGCCCCCGAAGACGTAGATCGTGTTGTTGAGCACCGCGGCCGAGGCGTGGGACAAACCGACCGGGAGGGGGCTGAGCGAGGTCACGGCCCCGGTCTGGAGGTCTATCTGCTGGACGTTGGTGGCGTCGGCAGATTTGGGCGCCAGCTCGCCGCCGATGAGGTACAACTTGCCGTTGAGCGCGGCCGCCGCCGGGTAGCGCACCGGGGTCGCCAGCTGGGCGAGGGCCGTGAAGGTGGCGGCGTCGGTGGTGGCCAGCACGGAGGGAAGCCATTGCTTGCCGTCGAAGCCGCCGGCCAGATACACCTGGCCGTTGAACGACGTGGCCGTGAGATCGGCCCGCTTGCTCGGAAGAGTGGTCGCCAGCGATCCCGTGAGCTTGTTGGAATTGGTGAAGGTGTACTTCTGGACGGCGGCCGATTCGGTGGCGGCACCTCCGCCGAAGACGTAGTAGTCGCTTCCGATGACCGCACCGGCGGCATCGTGGACCGGCGCGGTCATGGTGGCGATGGTGGTGCCGATCCCGGTGGCGGGGTCGATCTCGTAGATGTTCTTGGAGGTGACGCCGACAGAGGTGGCGCCGGTGGTCAGGCCCCCGAAGACGCCGATGTTGGTGTTGACCGGCAGGACGACCGAACGCGACAGCGGTACCGGAAGATGAAAGGTGGCGGCGGCCACCACCAGCTGCAGCGGCCGCGTCGTTGTCGTCCGGCCGGGGGCGAGGGTCGTCGTCGTCTTCGTCCCCACCTTGGAGCCGCCGCCGCCGCCTCCGCTGAGCAACAGGACAATGACGATGAGTGGGATGCCGATGACGATGACGCCGGCCACGATGCGCCGGCGCAGGTAGATACGTTGCTGCGCCGGGGATCGGCGGTTCATGCCCCGCATCCAAGGAGGGGGCAGAGCTTGGTTCATGGCGCCGGCCGGCGGGGGGAGACGTGGGCCAAGATCGTTAGTCTTTCAGGATCTCCAGCTAAAAGTGCTGATGATCTATTCCGGTCTTTGGGTAGAGGTGTCCTAGTACCGGCCCTAGCTTTGGGGTTGATGGGGACAGCCCGTCCCTCGCCGCCGATTTTCTCGAGCAGAAGGGCACCACACCATGGCTAGCGAAGGTTTGCACGAGGCGGCCGAACTGCTCGACGAGGCCACGATCGACCGCCACCGCGCCTATGTCTCCCTGAAGGAGGAGCTGGAGGCCGCCGACTGGTACGACCAACGGGTGGCGGCGACCAAGGACCCCACGCTGGCCGCCATTTTGGCCCACAACCGCGACGAGGAGAAGGAGCATGCCGCCATGACCCTCGAGTGGTTGCGGCGCCACGACCCGAAGCTCAACGAGCACCTGCGGACCTACCTGTTCACCGAGGGGCCGATCACCGAGATCGAGGCGGCGGCGGCGGAAGGCGGCGACGGAGGCGGCGATGGGTCCCTGGGAATCGGCAACACACGAGAGGAGGCGTGATGAATCATCTGTTGCGAGATCTGGCCCCCATCACCGACGCCGGCTGGGACGCCCTGTCCGATGACGCCAAGCCTCGCCTGGCCACGTACCTGGCGGCGCGCAAGCTCGTCGATTTCCGGGGCCCCGAAGGGTGGGGCCGCTCGGCCATCGACCTGGGGCGGGTCAGCGCCATCGACGGCCCGACCGAAGGGGTGACCGCCGAGCAGCGCCGGCTGCTGCCCCTCGTCGAGCTACGCACCCCGTTTGCCATCTCCCGGGCGGAGCTGGCCGACGCCGACCGGGGTGCCGAGGACCTCGACTTCGGAGAGCTCGACGCCGCCGCCCAGCGCATCGCGGTGGCGGAGAACGTGGCGGTGTTTTACGGCTACGCGGCCGCCGGTATCGGGGGTATCGCGCAGCGGTCGTCGCACTCGCCGGTGGCACTCGGCGGCGCGGGCAGCGCCTACGCGACGCGGGTATCGGACGCCGTGAACCGCCTCCTCGCCGTCGGTATCGGCGGGCCGTACGGCCTGGCGGTCAGCCCTGACGCCTACATCGAGATCCTGGAGACCACCGAGGCGGGCGACCTGCTCATGGATCACGTCAAGGAGATCGTGGGCGGCCCGGTGGTGCGGACACCGGGGCTGAACGGCGCCGTCCTCGTCAGCCTCCGGGGCGGCGATTTCGTCTTCGACTGCGGCGAGGACCTGTCCATCGGCTACCTCGACCACGACGAGACCAACGTGCGGCTGTACTTCGAGGAGAGCTTCACCTTCCGGGTCCTCGAACCCGACGCGGCGGTGGTACTGACTGCCTAGCCTGCGCGGTGTGCCCGGTGACCGCGACGGGTAGAGGGTGAGCCGTGACCGCCCGTGACTGAACCCCGTTCCCAGCCGTGGTCGACCTACCGGGTCCAGTTGCACCACGAGTTCACGTTCTGTGACCTGGCGGCGGTCGCTGACTACCTGGCCGAGCTCGGGGTCACCCACGCCTATTGCTCTCCTTCGCTCCAGGCGGTGGCGGGCAGCACCCACGGCTACGACGTGGTGGACCCCCATCGCCTCAATCGCGAGCTGGGCGGCCCCGCGGGCTACGCCGACATGGTGGACGCCCTCCAGCGCAACGGCCTCGGCCAGGTACTCGACATCGTCCCCAATCACATGGCCATCGACCCCCGGGACAACCGCTGGTGGTGGGACGTCCTGGCCAACGGGCGCTCGAGTCCCCACGCCCGGTATTTCGACATCGACTGGGACTCGCCCGAGCGCAAGCTGACCGGCAGCGTGCTGGTCCCGATCCTCGGCGATCACTACGGCCGGGTGCTCGAGGCCGGGGAGTTGACGGTGGCGCGCAACGAGGGGTCATTCGTGGTGCGTTACTTCGACCACGTCCTCCCCCTGTCGCCCCGCAGTGTGGACGACCTGCTGGCACGCGCCGCGTCGCGGGTCAGCTCGGCCGATCTGGCGGTGCTGGCGGCGGGACTCGGGAGCCTTCCCCATGCCCTCATCGTCGAGCCCGACGTGGCCGCCGAACGCCACCGGCGCAGCCGGTTGCTCCAGGACCGCCTGGCCCATCTGGTCGCCACCCAGCCGGCGGTGGCGGCCGCCATCGACGCCGAGGTGGACGCGGTCAACGCCGACTACGACGTCCTCGACGCCCTGCTGCAGCGCCAGAATTACCGCCTGGCGTTGTGGCGGACTGCGAGCGAGGAGCTCGACTACCGCCGGTTCTTCAACATCGAGACCCTCGTCGGCCTGCGGGTCGAGGACGAGGAGGTCTTCGAGGACACCCACAGCGTGATCGTCGCCTTGGTCGTCGGCGGCCTGATCGACGGTCTGCGCATCGACCACGTAGACGGGTTGCTCGACCCCGCGGGCTACCTGGAACGCCTCCAGGAGGCCACCGGCGGCGTGTGGGTGGTCGTCGAGAAGATCCTGGCCCCTGACGAGGAGCTCCCCGCTGACTGGCCGGTGGCCGGCACCACGGGATACGAGTTCCTGAACCGGGTCAACGGTCTCTTCGTGGCCCGCGACAACCTGGCCGAGCTCACGTCGTTGTACCGGGATTTCTCCGGTGTGACGGCGGAGTACGCCGACCTCGTCCGCGAGGCCAAGTTCCAGATCATGCGCGAGGAGTTGGCCGCCGAAGTCGACCGGCTGACCGACCTGCTAGCGACCGTCGCCGAACGCCACCGGCGATACCGGGACTACACCCGCCGGGAGCTGCGCGACGGGCTGTGCGAGGTGCTGGCCGCTTTCCCGGTCTACCGCACCTACGTGCGGCCCGGGCATCCGGTCAGGGAATTCGACCGCCAGGTGATCGACCGCTCGGTGTGCGAGGCCCAGGTGCGCCGCGGCGACGTCGACCCCGAGCTGTTCAACTTCCTCGGGGCCCTGCTGCGCCTCGAGTATCCCGGCGCCCGGGAGGAAGAGTTCGCAGCCCGTTTCCAGCAGTTCAGCGGGCCGGTCATGGCCAAGGGCGTCGAGGACACGGTCTTCTACCGCTACAACCGCCTGGTCTCGTTGAATGAGGTCGGCGGCAGTCCCGACCTGGTGGACGGCGCCGTCGACCGCTTCCACGGCCACAACTGCGCGGCGGTGGCCCGCTGGCCCGCGACCCAGTTGACGCTGGCCACCCACGACACCAAACGGGGGCCGGACACCCGGGCCCGTATCAACGTCCTGTCGGAGATCCCGGGCCCCTGGCGGGCCGCGGTGACCGCTTGGGCGCAGCGCAACGCCCGCTACTGGGGCGAGCAGGAGCCGGACCGCAACGCCGAGTACCTGCTCTACCAGACGCTCGTCGGGGCCTGGCCCATCGACAGCGACCGGGTGGTCGCCTACATGGCCAAGGCCACCAAGGAAGCCAAGGTCAACACCTCATGGGTGTCGCCCAACCCGGAGTACGACCAGGCGCTCAGCGCCTTCGTCACCCGCATCCTGGCCGACCAAGGCTTCGTTGCCGCCCTCGAGGAGTTCCTGGCGGTCAACGCGGTCGTGCACGCCGGCCGGGTCAACTCCTTGGCCCAGATGGCCCTGCTCCTGACCTCGCCCGGCGTCGCCGACATCTACCAGGGCAGCGAGCTGTGGGACCACAGCCTGGTGGACCCCGACAACCGGCGCCCGGTCGACTACGAACTGCGGCGCAAGCTCCTGGCCGCCATGGCCTGCGTGGAGATGGCCGGGGAGACCGGTGTCGACACCGGCCCGCCCGCTATCGACGACGACGGAGCGGCCAAGCTGTGGTTGACCCACCGGGTCCTGGCCGACCGGCGGGCCCGACCCGACGCCTACGGACCGTCGTCGGGGTACAACTCGTTGACCGTCGACGGCCCCGACCGCAGCCACGTGGTCGCCTTCTCCCGCCCCGGTGGCTTGGTTACCGTCGTGCCCCGGCTGGGGCAGGCGCTGCTGTCGGCGCAGCGGGTGGCCGATGCCCGCCTCGTGCTGCCGCCCGGCTCCTGGACCGATGTGCTGAGCGGCGCCCGCCTCGAAGGTGCCGTCTCGGTCGCCGAGTTGTGGGCCGCGTTCCCCGTCGCGGTCCTGGCGGGACCAGCCGACGCGCCGGTGCGGGCGATGCGCGAAGGGCCCACGGACATAGAGGAGCCCGCGGTGCGCGACGAGCCCGCGGTGCTCGACGAGCCGGCGGTACCGGCGGCGCCCGCCGCGCCCGCGATGTCGGAAGCGGGGGACCGGTGATGGCGGCGCAGCGCTTCGCCGTCTGGGCACCCCACGCCGGGCACATCGACGTCGTTCTCGATACCAAACCGGCGCAGCGATGGCCGCTGGCGCCGGCGGGGCGGGGTTGGTGGGCCGCCGAGGTGGACGGCGCCGGACCCGGCTGCGATTACGGCTTCTCCGTCGATGGCGGGCCGCCCCGGCCCGACCCCCGCTCGGCCTGGCAACCGGCCGGGGTCAACGGCATGTCACGGGTGGTGGACCACGCCGCCTTCGAGTGGACCGACGGCCCGTGGCGGGGAGTCCACCTCCCTTCCGCGGTCCTGTACGAGCTCCACGTGGGGACCTTCACACCCGAGGGGACCTTCGATGGCGCCATCGGGCGCCTCCCTCATCTGGTCGACCTCGGCGTGGACGTGATCGAGCTGCTGCCGGTGGCGGAGTTCTCCGGGGAGCACGGGTGGGGCTACGACGGGGTGGACCTCTACGCCCCCCACCACGCCTACGGGGGCCCCGACGGCCTCAAACGCCTGGTCGACGCCTGCCACGCCGCCGGCATCGGCGTGGTGATGGACGTGGTGTACAACCATCTGGGACCGGAGGGCAACTACCTCAACCAGTACGGGCCGTACTTCACGCCCAAGCACACGACCAATTGGGGCGAGGCCATCAACTTCGATGACGCCGGCAGCGGCGGCGTGCGTGACTTCGTGGTCGACAACGCCCTCATGTGGCTGCGGGACTACCACTGCGACGGGCTGCGGCTCGACGCCGTCCACGCCATCGAGGACCATTCCGCCTGCCACATCGTCGAACAAGTCGCCGACGCGGTCCACCGGCTGGCGGCGCGGGAACGGCGACCGCTGTTCGTGATCGTCGAATCGGACTTGAACGATCCTCGGTTCGTGCGCCACCCCGACGGCGGCGGCTATGGGGCCGACGCGGTGTGGGCGGACGAGTTCCACCACGCCCTCCATGTCGTGCTGACCGGCGAGAACGAGGGGTACTACGCCGACTTCGGATCCCTCGCCCAGCTGGCCAAGGCGCTGCGCCAGGCGTGGGTTTATACCGGTGACTACTCGCCGTACCGCGACCGCGTCCATGGGCGGCCGCCGCTCGGCCTCGGTGGCGAGCGCTTCATCGTCTTCCTCCAGAACCACGACCAGGTAGGGAATCGGGCCACGGGGGATCGGATCACCCACATGGCGGCGATGACCTCGGGCCGGGCCAAGATCGGCGCCGCCCTCACCATCCTGGCGCCGTTTGTTCCCATGCTCTTCCAGGGCGAGGAGTGGGCGGCGACCACGCCGTTCCTCTACTTCACCTCCCACGAGGACCCGGACCTGGGCCAGGCGGTCTCCGAGGGCCGGCGCCGGGAGTTCGGGTCCTTCGGATGGGCGCCCGAGACGGTGCCCGACCCCCAGGACCCGGCGACATTCGAACGGTCGAAGCTCCATTGGGACGAGGTGGCGTCTGCGGACCACGCCGCCATCTTGGACTGGTACCGCCGCCTGATCGCCCTGCGCCGGGAGCTTCCCGTGCTGACCGACGGCCTGCGGGAACAGGCCCGAACCTCCTACGACGAAAAGCAGGGGTGGCTCGTCCTCGAGCGCGGTCCCCTTACCGTCGCCGTCAACTTGGGCAACCAGACCGTTACCCTGCCCGCCCCCGCCGAACTTCTCCTGCTCGCCGCCTCCGAAGCGGATGTGGCGGTGGCCGACGGTGCCGTGGTGCTGCCGCCGGACTCGGTGGCGGTGCTCAAGGCAGGTCCCGCCACATAGCGATGTGGGGCCCGAGAGCAGGCTCCTCCCACACCTCACCGGTCGCCTCGAAGCCGGCGGCGCGATAGAAGCCCGTCACCGGCAACCGGGCGTTGCACCACAGCCGGGTTCCGTTGTGGGCGACGGCGTGGGCGACGGCGGCGGCCACGAGGGCCCGCCCCACGCCCTGGCCCCGCACCTCTTCGGCGGTGGCCATGCCCCGCAGGCGCCACCACCGGCCGTCGTCGGCTTGGTCGTCGGGCGACTGATGGAGCACGGTCACCACTCCGACCACCTCTCCGTTGCGATAGGCGGCGTAGTGACCGGCGTCGGCGTCGGCGTCGCCGGGCCACCCCACCTCGGCGACGGTCTGGTGGGGCCGCAGCACCCGCTGGCGCAGGGGATAGGTCTCGGCGGCAGTTACCTGCCGGACATCGTGGGCCACGGTCAACTCTTAGCGCCCCCGCCTCGCCGGCGGTGGCCGCGGATCGCAGGTCGAGCGGTTTCTCCGTTCCGACCGATATTTCTCCGGGCCGCCGGGAGCGTGGTCCCCAATTGGCGTCGGCGGGTGTTGCCGCCGGTACCGCCTGCCTACCCTGGCGATCCGTGGCGAACTTCGGAGACTTCCAGTCGGACCTGTACCTCGCCGGCCTGAGCGGGCAGAAGCCTCGCTTCGCCTTCACGTACCACGGCCTCGAACGACGCGCCGAGGAGGCGTTGTCACCGGAGGCCTTCGCCTATGTGGCGGGCTCGGCCGGGACCGAGAGCACCGCCTGGGCCAACCGGCGGGTGTTCGAGCGCTGGCAGATCGTGCCCCGAATGCTCCGCGGGGTCGAACAGCGCAATCTGGCCATCGAGGTCTGCGGCAGCGCGCTGGCGGCCCCCGTGCTCCTGGCTCCGATCGGGGCGATCGGCATCGTCCATCCCGAGGCCGAGTTGGCGGTGGCGGCGGCGGCGGCGGCCGTCGGCGTCGGCATGGTCCTGTCCACTCTCGCCAGCACGCCCATGGAGGACGTGGCCGCCGCCCTCGCGGCGGCGGGGGGCACCGGCTGGTTCCAGCTGTACTGGCCCAAGGAAAAGGAGGTGGCGGTCAGCCTGGTGAACCGGGCGGAACGGGCGGGCTACCGGGCCATTGTGGTGACCCTCGACACCTGGGCGCTGGCCTGGCGGCCGCGGGACCTGCAACACGGCTACCTACCCATGCTCACCGGCGCGGGCCTGGCCAACTACTTCACCGATCCCGCGTTCTGCGCGCCCCTCGCCCGATCTCCGCAGGACGACCCGCCGGCTGCCGTCGCCCGCTGGGCCTCCCTTTTCGGCAACCCCGGCCTCAGCTGGGCCGACATCGCCTGGTTGGGAACCCAGACCTCCTTGCCGGTCCTCGTCAAGGGGGTGTGCCATCCCGATGACGCCCGCGCCGCCATCGATGCCGGAGTGAGCGGGATCATCGTCTCCAACCACGGCGGCCGCCAGATCGACGGCGCCCGGCCCGCCCTCGACTGCCTCCCCGATGTGTGCGCAGTGGCCGGGGACACGCCGGTGCTGTTCGACTCCGGCATCCGCACCGGCAGCGACATCGTGAAGGCCCTCGCCCTCGGCGCCCGGGCGGTGCTGCTCGGCCGGCCCTACGTCTTCGGCCTGGCCGCGGGCGGCGCCGACGGGGTCGAGCACGTGCTGCGCTGCCTGCTGGCGGACCTCGACTTGACGATGGCGCTCTCCGGCTACGGCCGCTGCGACACCATCACCCGGGAGTGCCTGGTGGAGACGGCACACGATCCCGACCCCCTCCTGTGAACAGCACCAGCACCTCCGAGCCCGCCTCGACAGCGCCCGCTCTGGCCAGGACGAGCAGGCCCGCCAGGCCCGCCGAGCCGGTCTCGTCGACATCGATCCCCGTGGTGCGCCGGGCCAGGCGGTTGGCCTCGACCAGGGTGGCCTCGTCGGCGACCAGCGCCGTGCCGCCCGAGTCCACCATGGCGCCGGCCACGGCCAGCCAGTCGTAGGTCTCGTCGTCGACGATCCCGTCGGCCACGCTGACCGGCTCGCTCTCCCAAGGCCACATGTACCGGCTGCGGTGCCGGGCCGCCTCCTGGCGGGTGACCCCGTCGTCTCGCAGGCGCCGCAGCGCCCTTTCGAGCGGGTGGGCACCGCCGGTCTGCACGGTATCGAACACCGGCAGGGGGTCGAATCCCCGGGCCAGTCCGCTCGCCAGCGCCCCGCCGCCGACCTGCACGACCACCCGGTCCACGCCCGCGGGCAGCGCCTCCGCCACCTCCCAGGTGATCGTCGAGGCGCCCTCGATGGCGAAACCGTTGTCGGGCCCCTGGCAGCCGAAGGGGATGGCGCCGGCCGCGACCGCCTCCCGGAACCGCCGGTAACAGGGGTCACCGGGACGGCCGTCGCGGGCGCAGCGGGTCACGGCCGCGCCCAGCTGCGCCAGGTCCTCGACGTCGGCGCCCGGCGGCACGAACGCCGTCAGCGGCCGGCCGGCGGCGGCGGCGACGGCGGCGGCGGCGCGGGCGGCGTTGCCGCAGCTGGCGATCGCCAGATCCCCATCGGCTCCGAGGGCGGCGACCACCAGCAGGAGCCCGAACAGATGGCGGCCCTTGTGGGAAGCGGCCACGTTGGCGGTCTCGTCCTTGACCCACACCCGAGCGCCGATGGCCTCGTCGAGGGCCGGGAAAAACGTGAGGGGGGTGCGGCGAAAGCCCTGTCCCGCCACCCTCGCGACGGCGCCGTCGAGCTCGGCCACGAGCGCCACGAAGGATTGGTCATCGCGACCTGCCTCCCGCCACAACTGGTAGGAGGCGAGGCGGCGGCGATAGCGGATGAACGGGTTCTCACCGGCGGCGACAGGTGCCGCCAGGTCCACTTCGGCGACGAGCACGTGGTCGATGTCATCGCCGTCACGGCGCCGCGGGCAGGCCCAGCCCAGGTGCTCAGTCCCGCACCCGGCGCAGCGGACGATCACACCGCGGCGCGGCCGTTGAACTCGGTGATCATCTCGTCCCACCGGGCCAGGTTCTGTCGCTGGTCCCGCCAGAACGCCTGGTCACGGCGGCCCTCGAAGTCCGCCAGGCTGACGCCGCGTTGCTCGACCCAGGTGAAGTAGCCCAGGTTGAACACCCGGTTTCGGTCGACGTCGCTGAGCATCAGGAGGTGGTCGTCGGTGACCCCGGCCAGGTGCTGGTCGAAGATGGCGGCGGGATCCCAGTCGGCGTCGCCAGCCACCCGGCAGGCGCGCTCCGCGCCGTAGAGGGCGGCGCTGTCGGTGGCCACGGTCAACACGACGTCGTCGGGGCCGAGGTCCAGCCGTTTGGCCAGCTTGACCGACGCCAGCAGGTTGCAGATGCCCGATAGCCCGAGATTGGCCAGGCCGGCGACTTCGCCGGGCGTCAGACCCAGGCCGACAAGGAACTGCCCCCCTTTTTCCAGATTGAACAGCACGTCGAGGGCGTCGCACGAATGGTCGGAGACGGCGACGACGGCGTCGTTGTTCATCACGTTGTGGATGAGGGGGATGTGCTTGTCGCCGATCCCCTGGATGTTGTGCTCGCCGAAGCCGTTGTAGAGCATGGTCGGGCACTCGAGGGCCTCGACGGCGACGGTCAGGGAGCCGAAGCGCTCCTTCAGGTAGTCGCCGGCCCCGATGGTGCCCGCCGACCCGGTGGCCGCCACGAAAGCCCGGAGGTTCTGGGTGGGGCCGGCGAGGTGCTCGAAGACCCGAGCCGCCGCCTGCCCGGTCGCCTGATAGTGGACGAGGTGGTTGGCGAACTGGCTGAACTGGTTGAAGATGACGTTGGCCGGATCGGTGGCCAACTCGTCGCACGCCTCATAGATCTCTCGGACGTTGCTTTCCGAGCCGGGGGTGCGAATGATGTCGGCGGGGTTGCTGACCCAGGCGTCGAGCCAGGCGAAGCGGGCCCGGCTCATGTTCTCGGGGAGGACGGCAATGCCTCGGCAGCCCATGATGCGGGAGATGGCGACGCCGCCGCGGGCGTAATTGCCGGTGGAGGGCCACACCGCGCGTTGCCAGGTGGGGTCGAACTGGCCGGTCACGATGCGCGGCGCCAGGCAGGCGTAGGCGGCCAGGACCTTGTGGGCCCCGATGAGCGGGAAACGGTTGCCGAGCAGCATGACGATCGGGGCGCTGGTTCCCGTGAGCTCGGGGGGCACGACGAGGTACTCGGGGACCTCGGTCTGGGCGCCATCGTGGAGTCGGTTGTGCCAGTGGACCCGGAACAGGTTGCGGGGGTCGGCGCTGTTGCGATCGACCGTCTTCAGGCCTTCCTGGGCGGCGGGCGGGATCGTGGCCGGGTCGCTCAGCTGGGCAAAGGTCGGCAGGGCGATGCGCTGTTCCCGGAAGCGGGTGACGGCGTGGCGGTAGGCCTCGGCGCTGACGAGCTCCGGCGAGGACACGGGCGGCATCGGACAAGCCTACGGCGGGTGCTTGCGGGGACGGGTGCCTACTCGGCGGCGGAGGGTGCTTGCGGGGCGAGTGCTTACGGGGCGGCGGCGGACTCGACGGTGCACAGCACCGTCGGGCGCAGGGCCCAGGGGCGGGCGACGGTGCCCGTCGGGCACTGGCTGGGGGTGGCCGCCTCGGCGATGATCTGGCCGAAATGGGGGGCCGAGCAGCCCACGATGGCGACGTCGCCGGCCGCGTCGGATCCCGCCAGGCACTGGCCGATGGGGTGAACTGAGGCCGAGCCGGGGACGGTGCTCGGTGCTCTCACCGTCGCCGGCGTGGGGCCGCTGTGGTTGCTCGCAGGTGATCCCGCGTAGGCGGTGACGACGAAGATCCCGGCGAGGACCGCCAGGATGAGAACCGATGGGCGCAGGAAGAGGGGCCGCCGGGGCGGGAGCGGACGGGGCGGGGACGGGGCGGCATCCACCGCGGGCGCGAGCAGCGGCGCCGGGCCGGCCAGGGTCAGGTCGTACTGGCGACGGCGCTCGGGATCGCCCAGCACTGCCCACACCTCGTTGAGCCTGCGCATGGCCTCGTCGGTGCTGGCTACGGCAACGTCGGGGTGGCGCCGCCGGGCCTCGCGGCGGTAGGCGGCCCGCATCTCCTCCGCCGAGGCGTCGTGGGCCACCCCGAGCTCGTCGTACAAGCTGGCGCCGGTCACGGCGCCGGGGCGGTGGTGGTGCGGCCGGTCAGTTCGTCGTAGAACTCGTTGGTGCGATGCACCATCGCGGCAAGGGTGAACCCCTCCTGGTAGATCTGGCGCGACCGGGCGCCGAAGCGCTCCCGCAGCTCGGCCGACCGGCACAGCTCGGCCAGCGCCTGGCCCAGGCGGCCGGCGTCGCCGGGGTCGACGAGGAACCCGTTTTCCCCGTCTCGGACCAGTTCCGCCACGCCGCCCACGTTTCCCGCCACCACGGGCTTGGCGAACATCATGGCCTCCAGGACGACGAGCCCGAAGCTCTCGAACCGGGAGGGCGCGACCACGATGTCGCTGTCGGCGTAGAGGCGGGTCAGTTCCTCGTCGGACACCGCGCCGAGGAACTGCACCCGCTCGCCGAGGGCGGCGCCGGCCGGTGACGCCTCAAAGGAGCTGCGGTAGCTGCGGCCGCCGGCGCCGCCGACGTCGTCGCGTCCCGCCAGGACGACCCGGGCGTCGGGGGCGGCGGCCAGGAGCTCGGGGAGGCAGGCCAGCAGGGTGTCGATGCCCTTGCGGGCTTCGAGGCGGCCGACGAACAGGACGGTGACGCCACTGGCGCCGGCGCCCGGGCCGGGGCCGGGCGGGGCTCGGTCGGGGAGGCCGAGGGGGACGACCGCCAGGTTTCGGTTCGCCAGGGTGATCCCGTAGGACTCCTCGATCTCGTGCACGACGGCTTCGGAGTCGGCCAGAAGGGCGGTGGCGTGCTGGTAACAGAACCGCTCGCAGCGCGCGATCTGCTCGGCCACCGGGTCGGCGGCCAGCCGGGGGTCGATCCGCTGCAGGGTCTTCATCGGGGTGTACAGCCCGACGACGCACCGGAAGCCGCCCGCCAGCAGGACCGCCAAACCTTCGGCATCCCAGTTGGGAACTTGGACGACGTCGACGGCGCGGTGGGCGTCGATGCGACGCAGCTCGTCGAGCAACGAGGCGGCGTGGTTCCAGATGTGGGCAGGGACCTCGGGTAGCGCCGGGTCCTTGGGCAGCGGGTGCTCCAGGGACGGGACCCGGTGGACCCAGACCCCCTCCTCGAGGTCGACCATGTGATGGCCGGCGCTCATGGTGAGGACGTGGACGCGGTGGCCGGAGGCGGCCAGGCCGGTGGCCAGGCTGTGGACGAAGCGGCCGATGCCGCCCAGCGGCCGGGGCGGGTAGTCCTGGCTGAACAGGCAGATGTGGAGCTTGTCGGTGCTGCGCCCGACGGTGGCGAACGGGAGCCAGGGCTGCTGCCACGCCGCGAACCAGTCAGGGGATCGGGTCTTCGGGGGGCCGGCCAGGAAGTGTTCGAGCGCGGCGTCGAACGCGGTGGGCACATCGGCATCGAACTTCTCCAGGTCGGCGGGATCGAGGAGGCCCTGGCCGATCTTGGTCACGAAATCGCCCCGCTGACCGGCGACCAGTTCCATGAGGGCGACGCACGCCCGGTGGAACGACGAGCCGGCGGCCGCGTTTTTCAGGGCGAAGTAGCACATGTTCTTGACGACCGGGAAACGGTCCCGGACGACCCGGTTGTCGCCGCGCAGGTAGTTCGGGAGGTACTTGTGGTAGACGAAACCGTCATCGAGCTGGCGTATGACATAGCCGGCGTCGACCATTCGGGCGCAGACGTCGGTCTCGTCGAGGAAGAACTCGAACTCCTCGTCGAAGCCCCCGATCGCAACCAGCCGGTCCCGCCGGAACGAGGAGTTGGTGCCGAGCAGGGTGGGGAAGGCGTTCGAGCCGGGCACGTTGAGCCACGCGCCGGGGTTGGGCTCGAAAAGCGGTGTCGACTGCCCGATCCGATTCGAGATCAGGTACTTGGTCTGGAGGGCGGCGCCGGTGTGGTCGTAGACCGGGCCGCCGGCGCCGCCCACCTCGTCGTCGCCGTAGGCCTCGGCCAGGCGGTCGAGCCACGCCGGGTCGGGATAGGCGTCGTCGTCGATGAAGGCCACGATGGCGCCTGCCGCCAGGCCGACACCGATGTTGCGCGACATCGAGAGGTTTCGCTGCGGGCACGAGGCGGCTTTGATCTCGCCCGCGTAGCCAGCCAGGACAGCCGCGGTGTCGTCGGTGGAGGGGCCGTCGACGACGACGACCTCGAAGTTGGGGTAGTCGAGTTGGCGGAGGGAGGCGAGGGTAACCCTGAGGCTGGCCGCCCGGTTGTAGGTGTTGACGACGATCGAGATCGTCGGGGTCGGAGTCATGCGACGACGGCGGCGAGCGCCACGAGGGCGGCGACGGCACCGTCCCAGGCGGCATGCTCCGCCAGTTCCGGCAGGTACCGGGCCAGGAGATCGAGCACACCATGGCGGTAGTTGGCCCGAGAGTGGTGCTCGACGTGGGCCGCGACCGTTTCACGCCACTCGGGCTCCGGGGTCGGCCCCTTTGTCGTCGGGAGCATGGCGTGGCGGCCCGCGGTCCGGGCGGCGTGGATGGCGGCGACGAACGCCTCGATGGCGCCCGCCAGGGTGGCGATATCGCCCGTCGCGACGAGCGAGCCGAGGCCGCCGGCGATGGCCGGGAGGTTGCCGGCGTCGTAGGTGATGACGTAGCAGCCGTGGGCCAGCGCCTCGATCACCGGCACGCAGTACCCCTCGTGGTAGGAGGGCAGGACGAGGGCGTCGCTGTGTCGATACAGGCTGCTCAGTTCGGTGTCGTCGACGGCGCCGGTGATGGTCACCAGCGAGGCGAGATCGTGACGGGCGCGGAGGGCCTCGATCTCGTGGCGGGTCGGCGGATCGGCGAATTCGGGGTTGCCGACCACGGTGAGGTGAAACGGCGTCCCACTGCGCTGGCGGACCTGCGCCACCGCCTCGATCAGGTCGACGAGGCCCTTGGAGCGAACGAAGCGGCCCACGAAGAGGAGGCGCACCGGGTCGTCTGGGTGGTGCTGCGCCTGGAACGGGCGGCGCTCCGCCGCCGGCGGTGCCACCGCGGGCGGCAAGGGCAGCACGGAGAGGCGCTCGGCGGCGATGCCGATGGCGAGGAGATCGTGGCGGTTGAACTCGCTGTCGCAGGCCACGTGCTCGGCGCGGGCCAGGTTGTGCCGCTGAATGGTCGAGCGCTGCACCGCCCGGCGGCTGTCGGGGTCGCTCACCAGTGCCAGCGGGGTCACGTTGTGGTAGGTCCCGAGCACCGGGCGGCCGGCCGGGACGGCGAAGATCGTGTTGAACAGGTCGTAGGCGATGCCGAACTCGTACCAGTGCAGGTTCACCCGCCAGAATTCGGGAGTGGTAAGGACCTCGAAGGTCCCCCGTCCCGGGATGAACGCGTCGTCGCTGTGGTGGGTGAACACGACCGGCGCCACCGGTACGCCGGCGCCCGCCAGGGCGTCGATGATCTCGAGCTTGTAGCGCAAGCTGTCCGAGATGGCGTCGTGGCGGACGAAGACCCCGTTGTACAGCGCGACTCGGCGCGGGTCCACGTCGCGGCGGTCAGCCTGCCGGGGACGGGATTGGCACTTCCGGCGCGAACCCATCGCCCGCGCCCTCGAGCCGGCGTTCCAGTTGTTCGACCCGCTCCGCGGCCTGGCGCGCCTGCTGGTCGGCGCGCAGCGCGGCGCGGGTGATGGCGTGCTGGCTCGAAACGGCGTCGAGGACGGCGGGGAGGTACGCCTTCAACGCCTGCACGTCGGCGGCGAGCGCCCGGACCTCAGCGGTCAGCGCCTGGACCTCGGCGCGGATCTCGCCCTGCGCTGCGGCGGCCGCTTCCAGCGCCGCCAAGCGGGAACCGACCGCCCGGGTGACCACCCAGGTGGCAACTTTGGCCGCCGGGCGCGCCGTCGCCTTGATGGCGGGCTTCAGCTCCATCCGCGCCTAGATCCGCTGCCGCTCGCCCGGGTTGTCGAGGCGGGCGATGTCGGCGTCGACCATGATCCGCACCAGTTCGCCGAAGCGGACCTGGGGGCGCCAGCCGAGCTGCGCCTCGGCCCGCGACGGATCCCCGAGCAGGTGATTCACCTCGGCCGGCCGGACATAGCGGGGGTCGATGCTGACGTACTTTTCCCAATCCAGGCCGACATGGTCGAAAGCGTGCTCGCAGAACTCCCGGACACTGTGGGCCTCGCCGGTGGCCACCACGTAGTCGCCGGGCTTGTCGTGCTGGAGCATCAGCCACATGGCCTCGACGTATTCGGGCGCGTAGCCCCAGTCCCGCTTGGGGTCGAGCGACCCGAGGTGCAGCTGGTCCTGGAGGCCGGCGGAGATGCGGGCGACGGCGGTGGTGATCTTGCGGGTCACGAAGTTCTCGCCCCGGCGGGGGCTCTCGTGGTTGAAGAGGATGCCGTTGACCGTGAACATGTCGTAGGACTCGCGGAAGTTGACGGTCGTGTGATAGGCGAAAACCTTCGCCGAGGCGTACGGGCTGCGGGGATGGAACGGCGTGTCCTCGGACTGCGGGGGCGGCGCGGCGCCGAACATCTCCGACGAGGAGGCCTGGTAGAAGCGGGCGTTGACCCCTGACGCGTGGATCGCCTCCAGCAGCCGCACCGCGCCGAGGCCGGTGACCTCACCGGTGTAGTCGGGAACCTCGAAGCTGACAGCCACGTGGCTCTGGGCACCCAGGTTGTAGATCTCGTCGGGCTGGACGTCGCGGACCAAGTTGACCAGGCCGACGGCGTCGGAGAGGTCCCCGTAGTGAAGGGTGAGGGGGGAGTCGGGGCCGTGGTCGAGGTGGTCGATGCGGTGGCGGTTGAAGCTGGACGAGCGCCGAACGATGCCGTGCACCTCGTACCCCTTGGCGAGCAGCAACTCGGCCAGATAGGAGCCGTCCTGGCCGGAGATGCCCGTTATCAGCGCACGCTTCGTCATCAAGTCGGATCCTCCGCGTCGAGAGCCAGGCGGGTCCCGGAGTCACGGATATTACCTGCCGTCCGGGGCGGCCCCTTCTTTACCCCTTTTGTTCTAACCCGCCCGCGAGGTCACCGGGCGGCGGTCGGCGAGCATAGGCTCTCGCCCCGTGGTACTTCTGGGGCCGTTTGCCGTTGTCGCGGCGGTCCTGGTGGTCGCCGCGGCGGCCAAGCTCGCCGTCCCCGGGGCCACCGCCGAGGTGATGACGACATTGCGGCTGCCGGCATCGGCGGGCGCGGTGCGGGTGCTCGGGGCAGTGGAGCTGGCGGTCGGGGGCTCGGCGTTGATCGTGGGCGGCCGGAGGGCGGCGGGCGGTTTGGCGGTCGTGTTCACCGCGTTCACCGTGGTGACGGTCGTGCTGGTCTCGCGGGCCTCGGACACGTCGTGCGGCTGCTTCGGCGCCCTGTCGTCGCGGGTGGGTCGGATCCACGTGGTGAGCAATGCCGCCGCCGCGCTGGTGGCCCTCGCCGGTGTCCTGTGGCCGGTGCCCGGCCTGGTCGCCGACCACGGGCGGCTGCCGGCGGCGGGCGTGGCCCATGGCGTGCTGGTCGCAGCGGGCGCGGTACTGGTTGTCGCGGCCCTCGGGCCCCTGCGGTCGGTGCGGGACATTTCGAGGGCGGCCGCAGCTGCGGCCGCGGCTGGCGGCGCGACCCGGCCGGTCGAGCTGTTCGGGATGCGGGGGCCGGGATGAGCCTGGTCGAGCGGCTTTCCCTCGGGATGACGCGCACCGATCGGCGGGGGTTTCTCACCCGCGTCGCGGTCGTCGGCAGCGCCCTGGCGGTCAACCCCGTCGAGTACGTGCTCAAGCCCATGAGCGCCCTGGCCGCCGTCTGCTCGTGTGTCGGCCCCGGATGTTCCTGCGGCAGCGCCTGCTGCGACGGCTACACCGAGTTCTGCTGCACCCTGTCGGGACGAAATGCCTGCCCGCCGGGAACGTCGGCCGCCGGCTGGTGGAAGGTCGACGGGTCGAACTTCTGCGGGAACGGCCCCCGCTACTACATCGATTGCAACGCCCACTGCGGCGGCTGTGGCTGCGGCAGCGCCGGTGTCTGCAGCGGCTCGTGCTCGGGCACCGCGTGCTCCTGCGCCGGCAACCAGTGCAGCCATCGCCGCACCGGTTGCACCCAGTTCCGCTACGGCCAGTGCAACCAGCAGATCAGCTGCCTCGGCCCCATCGTGTGCCGGGTCGTCACCTGCCTGCCGCCATGGCAGGTCGACACCACGTGCGGCATGACACCGGCCACCGATTCCTCCACCGCCGGCCACGACGCCTCCTGCCTGCACACGCCGGTCGGCTCCCTCGACGCCGCCACCTCGCTGCCGTCGGGCCTCCACCTCGTCGGGTGGGCGCTCGATCCCGACACCGACGCCTCGATCACGGTGCACATCTACATCGACGGCAACTTCGTGACCGCGGTCGCGGCGAGTACCGCTCGTCCCGACATCGCGGCTGCCTTTCCCGGCTACGGCGGGGCCCACGGCTTCGACACCGTCGTCCCGAGCCTCAGCAGCGGCACCCACCAGGTATGTGCCTACGGCATCAATGCCGGCGTCGGGGCGGGGAACAGCAACAACCCGCTGCTGGGCTGCCTGGCGGTCGCGGTCGGAGTGCCGTTCGGCTTTGTCGACTCCGTCGTCCGGATCCCCGGCGGGGTCCAGGTGACCGGTTGGGCCATCGACCCGCAGACGACCGATCCGCTGGCCATTCAGGTGCAGGTCGATGGCGCCGTCGCCGCCACCGGCACCGCCAATATCGACCGTCCCGACGTCGGCGCCGCCTTTCCCGCCTCGGGCTCGGCCCACGGCTACGACTTCACCGTGCCGGTTCCCGATGGCCCGCACAAGATCTGTGTTCTGGCCGTCAAGGGCAGCGCCAGCCCGACACTCGGATGCGTCACCATGACGCTGGCCGCCAACCCGGTCGGATTTGTCGACGTGATGAAGGTGGTACCCGGGGGGGCCCGGATCGCGGGGTGGGCAGTCGACCCCGACACCGGCAACCCGGTGACGGTGAGCGTGGTCGTCGACGGCACGCCGATCACTTCCTTCCCCGCTGACCAGCCCCGGCCCGACATCGCGAACGCGTTCCCCGGCTATGGCCCCAACCACGGCTTCGACATGACAGTGTCCGTTGCTGCCGGCAAGCGCTCCATCTGCGTGGTCGCGTCCAACCAGGGGCCTGGGACCGCCAATCCGACGCTGGCGTGCAACACCTTGATTGTCGGCGGCAACCCGTTCGGGTTTATCGACGCCATCGGGGTCGTGGCCGGCGGTGTACGGGCCCAGGGGTGGGTCATCGATCCCGACATCGCCGGTCCGGTGACCGTCCAGGTGCTGGTGGATGGCAAAATAGTGGCGTCGGCGCCGGCCGACGGCCCTCGCCCGGACATCGCCGCCGCCTTCCCTCCCTATGGCCCGAACCACGGGTTCGACGTCACGGCTCCGATTTCCTCCGGTACCCACAACGTGTGTGTGGTGGCCCTCAACTCCGGCGCCGGCACGGCCAACCCGCAACTCGGCTGCCGGACTGTGACGGTGCCTTGATGGTGGGACTGGTCGTGTTCGAAGGTCTTGTCATCGTCCTGTTGGGGTTGCTCGTGATCGCGCTGCTCCGCAGCCATGGCGAGATCCTGCGCCGCCTCGAGCGCATTGATCCCGGGGGATCTTCGCTCGGCGCGCCGCCCGCGGGGGGCGTGGTCACCGAGGTCTCGCTGCGGTCGGGAGCTGCCGCCGCACCGGTGACCGTGCCCGGGGTGGCCCCGCCTCGCCCAGGACCCGCCGACGCGCCGGCGGCCGACGTCACCGGTGTCCGCCCCAATGGCGCCACGGTCGTCATCGGCATAGTGGGGGCCGGCCATCCGACCCTCCTCGCCTTCCTCACGACCGGGTGCGCGACCTGTGCCGGGTTCTGGGACGCCTTCGGCGCCGGCGCACCGGCGCGGCTGCGCGGCGGCACCAAGCTCGTGGCCGTCACCAAAGGTCCCGAGTCGGAATCGCCCGCCGCCGTCTCCCGCCTGGCACCACCCGACATCACCACCGTGATGTCGACCGCGGCGTGGGACACCTACGGCATCCCGGTGAGCCCCTACTTCGTCCTCGTCGACGGCCCGAGCGGGCGTGTCATCGGCGAGGGGGCGGCGGCCACCTGGGAGCAGATGATCTCGCTGCTCGAGCGGGTATGGGACGACGCCGGCTGGGTGATGTCGCCAACCGGGCAACCAGCACCATCTCCCGGCCGCCGGCGCCAGCGCGAGTCGCTGGTCGATGCCGACCTGCTGGCCGCGGGCATCGCCCCCGGGCATCCGAGCCTTTACGGGGACCCTTTGGCCGCCGAGGACAACGGGGCACCGAGAACGTGACGAGGATCTCCCGCTATGGCGTCGCCGCCGAGCTGCCCCCAGGATGGAGCGGCGAGGTCTACACCCGGCCACCGATCCGGCGAGCGGGCGACCCGACGAGCGCGGCGGCGCCGAGCACGCCGCCGGTACTGCACGCCGCCAGTTTCCCCCTGCCCTCCGAGCGGGGCGACTTCGGCGGCGGCGCGGTCGAACTCATGGCCGCGGCCGACGGTTTCGTCGCCCTGTTCGAGTACGACCGGTCTTCGGCGTCAAAGGCCCTCTTCTCGGCGCAGGGCGTCCCGGGACCGTTGGGGCCGTATGACTTCAACGCGCAGGCGCTGCAGCGCCCGCGTGCGGTCCAGATCGGCTGCCAGCGGTTCTTCAACACCCAGGGCCGGGCGTTCTGCCTCTATGTCGTGCTCGGCAGCGACCGGTATGCCTCCGCCATCCTCGGCCATACCAACGGCCTGCTGCGGTCGCTGACGATCACCTAATACGGGACATGGGCGCATTGCCAGGTCCCGACGGCGTGGACCGGGGCCCGGTCCGTGCCGCTCGCGCTCAGCTGCAGGTCGAAGCTCCCGGCCTGGGAAAAGTTGGAGAGACGCAACTCGCCCGTCGCGCCGGCGGTGGCCGCGCCCGAGGGGGTTGTGCCCCAGTGCAGGGCATTCGGAGCCGACAAGCGCGCCTGGCGGGGCAGGCTCGGGTCCTCGACGTCGGGGAGCTGGTAGGTCACGGTTCCACTCGCCCCCCGGTACTCCCCGCCCGCGAAGTCCACCACGTAGGACGTGGCGCCCGCGGTACCCGGCGCCGCCACGAAGGTCAGGTGGGCTACCCAGCCGGTGGCCGCGCTGAGCGCCAGGTGGTCGCACGAGGCGGCCGAGAACTGGGCCGAGGCCTGGACTGCGCCGGTCATCGTGAGCGCGCCCTGGCCCGCCACGTAGGGCGCCGGGCCCTCGGCGAGGAACGGCACGACGGACACGGAGGGGTCCCGCGCCACGGTCGTGGTCGAGCTGGCGAGCGTGGTCGCCGGCCCTAGGGGCGACAGGGTGATCGAGGTGCCGTTGGCGGGCTTCGTGGTCCCGACAGAGGTCTTGTCCGACGAGCTGCAGCCGGCGCCCAAGACCAGGACGAGGGCGGCGGCGGCGGCGGCGACGGCGGCGGGGCGTGGCGGGCGCGATCTCGGGTGGGTACACCTCCGAAATCGCCCGGCCCCCCCGGGCCCGGTCATTGTCAACCCCTTTTACACGGTCTCGGCAGCGCTTCGCGCCAACGGCGGGACCCAGATCGGCTCCTCGGTCGACCACGGGAAGTTGATCCACCGGTCCGTCCGCTTGAACACGTACTCGCAGTCGATCACCGACTGGGGCTTCTGGTAGAGCACCGCGCAACGGGCTTCGCTGACATGGGCGTTGATGACCTTGTGTACCAGTTCGAGGGTGCGGCCGGTGTCGGCCACGTCGTCGGCCACCAGCACCCGCATCCCGCTGATGTCCACCACGTCCAGCAGCGGAGGCAGCTGGACCGGTACCTCGATGCGCTCGTCGATGCCGGTATAGAACTCGACGTTCATCGCGAAACAGTTCTTCACCGACAGGGCGTAGGCGAGGGCGCCGGCCACCGGGAGGCCGCCCCGGGCGATGGCCAGCACCAGATCGGGGCGGAAACCGCTCTCGGCAACCTGGCGGGCCAGGCAGCGGCTGGCCTCACCGAAGCCGGCCCAGGTCATCACCTCGCGATCGGGGGAATCTGAGGCTTCCATGAAAAAAAGCTAGCCCGGTTGCCGGTCCTCGCGGATCAGCCGGTGGCGGCTACGGAATCTCACCCAAAGTGCTGTGAAACGACGGTAGTACGTCGTTTCGCAGCACTTTGGCCCCGAGAAACTCTCATGCCTCGTCGGGCGGGATGAGGTTGATGTCCCAGAGGGTCCGGTCGAGGAGGGCGCCGGCCTCGATGGCGCCGTATCGCAGCGGCCGCTCGGCAGTCACGCACGATGCCAGGGGGCTCAGCAAGAACCAGGGGGCGGGATGGCAGAACTGGACCACCGAGTAGCGATCCCCGGCTGTGGCTGCGGCGGGCTCGGAGGGGGAGGCGGGAGAGGAGGCGGCGACCCGGTGGACGCCGGCGGGGATGACCCCGTTGGTGAGGCGTTCCAGCATCAGGCCGCTGTTCATGATGACCTTGCCCTCGGGAGCGGTGACGTCGACCCAACCGCCGGCGGTGAGTAACTGCAGGCCGGGGGCGCTGGCTCGGGGTAGGGCGGTCACCAGATTGATGTCGGTGTGGGGCGCCGCCCAGACATGGCCGGGGGCGGGGGCATGGGTCATCGGGGGGTAGTGGATGGCCCGGGTCAGGGTGGATCCGTCCACCAGCAAGTCGTCGAAGAAGCGCTCGTGGCAACCGAGGCCGACGGCGACGATGCGCAGGAAACGGCGCTGGATGTCCAGCACCCGCCGGTGGAACGCGCTCAGGACGGCGGTGATCCCCGGCACGTCGGCCTCGGGCAGCAGGGGGTCGTGGTAATGACTTGGGTAGCGCCGGCGCAGGGGATGCGCGGCCGGAAGTTCGGTGCCCCAGTTGAGCATCTCCTTCCAGTCGGCGGCCTCGGAACCGGCCGCGGTCTCGACCAGTAGTCCGGTGTAGCCGGTCTGGCCGTGGCTCTCCGGGGCCACCCATCGGGCCTTGGCCGGGGCGGGCAACGCGAAGAACGCCGCCAGCATGGCGTAGGCCGAGTCGACCAGGTCGGACGGGACATCGTGCGACGTGAAGACGAAGCCGGTGCCCAGGCTGCGCCGCACGCCGTCGACCACCGCCCGCCGGGCCGGTTTCGAACCCCCCTCGAACGCCAGGAGGTCGACGTCGAGGATCTCGCTCATGGATCTTCCGCTGCGCCGAAGGCGATGTCCTGGGGTCGTACCGGGACCCGGGGGAGCACCTTGCCGGTGGCTGCTCGGAGGGCGGCGACGATGGCCGGCGTCGACGAGATGGTGGGCGGCTCACCGACGCCCTTGGCGCCGAAGGGGGCGCCCGGTTCCGGTTCCTCCACGAGCGTCGCCACGACCGTCGGCATGTCGAGCGCGGTGGGGATCAGGTAGTCGGTGAACGACGGGTTCTGGATCCGGCCATTGCGCAGCGTCAGCTCCTCCATGGTGGCGAGGCCCAGGCCCTGGGCGATCCCTCCTTCGATCTGGCCGAGGACCTGGAGAGGGTTGAGCGCCTTGCCGACATCCTGGGCGGTGGCGATCTGCACCACCCGAATGAGGCCGAGGTCGACGTCGACGTCGACCACCGCCCGGTGGGCCGCGCACACCAGCGATACGTGGGCGTCACCTTGGCCGTCGTGGTCCAAGGGGTGGGTCAGCCGGTGGTGGTACTCGGCCTCCTCTTCGAAGACGACTCCCGGCGCCGCGTCGCCCACCGCCACGTCGACCTGCGATGACGACGACACGATCCGCCCGTCGACGATCACCAGGGTCGCGGGGTCGACCCCGTGCGCCGTTGCGACGTGGGCCAGTAGCGCGTCCCGCACCGCCAGGCAGGCTTTCTCGACCGCGCCCCCGACATCCACGTCTGGCGGCTGGCCGACGTCGACCCTGCCGAGCCGATGGTGGTGTCGGCGGGCTCCAGCAGCACGTCGGAGACACCGAGCACCGTGCGGGCGATCTGCTGGGCCAGGGTCACGAATCCCTGCCCGACCTCGGCCGCCGCGCAGGTCACCGTCGCCAACCCGTCAACCAGGCGGCACCGCGCCGCCGAGGCGTCCATGTAGCCCTCGGCGTACATGAGGTTCTTGAACCCGACGGCGAAGCCGACGCCCCGGCGAACGTGGGCCGCGTCGGCGGTGCGCCCCGCCCCGCCGGGCCGGGTCATCGGGTCCACGGCCGCGTCGGCGGCGCCCGCGCTGACCGGGGGGGGCAGGGGCAACGCCGCTGTTTCCCTGATGACCCGGGCCACGGGCAGGGCGCCGTCGATGATCTGGCCCGTGAGCAGCCGGTCGCCTGGTGCCAGCGCGTTGCGCAGGCGTAGCTCCACCGGGTCGAGTCCGCACGCCCGGGCCAGCTTGTCCATCTGCGCCTCGTGGGCGAAGCAGACCTGGACCGCCCCGAACCCCCGCATGGCGCCGCAGGTCGGGTTGTTGGT
Source organism: uncultured Actinomycetota bacterium (assembly GCA_963851105.1). Lineage (GTDB taxonomy): Bacteria > Actinomycetota > Acidimicrobiia > Acidimicrobiales > Palsa-688 > DATARN01. Next base: position 138,775 of record CAWKNP010000008.1, on the reverse strand, counting down.
GCGGACGCCGATGGCCTCGACGTGGGCGTTGTCGACGTTGTAGGGACCGGCGCTGAAACAGGCGGCGTTGGCGACCACGTGGTAGCTCGACGAGCGGTAGGCACCGCCGTCGAGGAGGATCCGCGTCTCGAATGTCGCCAGCCGGCCGTCGGGCGTCGCGCTGTGGCGCATCCAGATCCGGGCCGGGTGACGGTGCACGTGGCCGAGAAACGACTCCTCCCGGCTGTACACCACTTTCACCGGCCGGCCCGTCCGCTGCGCCAGCAAGCAGGTGTGGATGTGGAGGCTCACGTCCTCGCGGGCGCCGAAGGCGCCCCCTACCCCGCCGAGGGTGAGGCGGACCAGCTCGGGCGCAAGGCCGAGGCACTCGGCGACTTGGAGGCGGTCGTTGTGCAGCCACTGCGTCGAGACGATCAGGTCCATACCGCCGTCGGCGGCAGGGACGGCGAGGCCCGCCTCGGGGCCCATGAACGCCTGGTCCTGCATCCCGATCTCGTAGGAACCCTCGACCACGATGGGGCCCAATGACGCCACGTCACCGCGGCGGATGGTCAACGCCCGGAAGACGTTCCCGTCGGGGTGGATGGCGGGAGCGGTGGCGGCCAGGGCCGGGTCGAGCAGGGGGTCCAGGACCTCATAGGTGACGACGATGGCCTGGCACGCCCGCCGGGCGGTCTCGGGGTGGTCGGCGGCGACCGCGGCCACCGGCTCGCCCACGTGGCGGACGACGTCGCGGGCGAAGACCGGTTGGTCGCGCCATTCGAGCCCGTAGTGGCCGGCACCGGGCACGTCGTCGGCAGTGATCACCGCCCGTACGCCGGCGATGCGCAGCGCCGCCGAGACGTCGACGGCGACGATGCGCGCCGAGGCATGGGGTGACCGCAGGGTCCGGCCCCACAGCATCCCCTCGGCCCAGAGATCTCCGGCAAAGGCGAACTCGCCGCGCACTTTGGGCCCGCCGTCAGGCCGGGAGGCGTTCTCGCCGATCCGGCCGGTACCGAGGTTGGTCGTGGCCACGTCGGTCACGGCGCCTCCTCGGCGATCCCCGCGGGCCCCGACGCGACGGCCGTGTGCACCGCGGCCAAGATGCGCCCGTAGCCGGTGCAGCGGCACAGGTTGCCCGAGATGGCCTCGCGCACCTCGACGTCGCCGGGGTGGGGGTGGCGGGCGAGCAGGTCGGTCAGCGCGACGATGAGCCCGGGGGTGCAGAAGCCGCACTGGACCGCGCCCTCGGTCATGAACGCCTGCTGGATCGGGGTGAAGCCCCCGCGGTCGGGTTGCAGGCCCTCGACGGTCGTGATCTCCTGGCCCACCGCGGCCGCGGCCAGCACCAGGCAGGCGCACTCCAAGGTGCCGTCGATGAGCACCGAGCAGGAGCCGCACTCGCCCTGCTCACAGCCCGACTTGGAGCCGGGCAAGGCGAGGCGCTCCCGCAGGACGTAGAGGAGGTTCTCGCCCAGCCAGGCGTCGAGTACCTCGTGGCGCGTCCCGTTGACGGTGAGGGAGTAGGGCGCCGTCACGCCGCCGCCGATGCCGATGCCGGTCCCGCCGGCGATGGCGGTGGGGGCGCCGCCAGCGCCTGCGTGGCGGCTCGTTCCGCCAGGACCGCGACCGCGTGGCGCCGGTAGGCGGCGGTGCCCCGGTGGTCGTCGATGGGGCGGGCGTCGCCGGCCACCAGGCGCCCGAAGTGGGCCAGATCGGGAGGCGTCGCGCCCGCCGGCCCCGCCGAGGCGGAGCCCCCGGGCCGCGCCAGGCCGTCCCAATCGATGGCCGCGGCCAGCCACGCCTCGGCGGTGGTGGCCCGGATAGGACCAGGGCCCACCGATCCCAGTGAGCAGCGGACGGTACGGCTGCGGTGGTCGAGGGCCAGCGCAACAGAGGCCACGGAAATCACCATGGCGTTTCGCACCCCGATCTTGCGGAACTCCTGATGGCCCGCCAGAACCGGAATGCGTACCGCCACGATCAGCTCCCCGGGGAGGAGGGCGTTGCGCTTGGCCCCGGTGATGAACGCCCCGATGGGGATGTCCCGCACCCCGCCGGCCCCCGCCACCTCCACTATGGCCTCGAGGGCCGACAGCACCGGGAGGGTGTCGCCTGCCGGGGAGGCGGTGCCCAGGTTGCCGCCGATGGTCCCGGCGTTGCGGATCTGGGGCGAGCCGACGGTCCGCGCCGCCTGGGCCAGCGCCGGCAGGTGCCGGGCCAGGGCGGGCTGGAGTAGGTCGGTGTAGGTGACCGCCGCGCCTAGGCGGACCTCGGCGGCGCTGTGCGACCAGGTGCGCAGCTCGGCGATGCGCCCGATCGACAGCACCTGATCTAGGCGCCGGCGGCCGGCGTTCACCTCGACCATGAAATCGGTGCCGCCGGCCAGCACCTCGACGGCGGGGTCGGCGAGCGCGGCAACCGCTTCGCCGACGGTGGTGGGGAGGAGGACGGACATCCCGCAGAAGCGTAGGGGGCCATCGTGGCGGCAGTGGCCGCAGGCCCCGAGCGCGGCGGTTACCGTGCCCCGATGCCCCGCACCCTCCTCCATGGCGGGATCGTGCTTCCGATGGCTCCCGCCGCCCCCCGAGCCGTCTACGACCCCGGCTCGGTCCTGGTCGACGGCACCACGATCCTGGCGGTCGGACCGGCGGCCGCAGTCGCCGCCGACCCCCGGGCGGCGGCGGCTGACACGGTGGACGTGACCGGCCACGCCCTGCTCCCCGGCCTGCACAACTGCCACCTCCACTCCGGCCTCCTCCGGGGCACCGCCGAGTCGCTCGCCCTTTGGGATTGGCTGAAGACCTACGTCGACCCCGCCCACCGGGCCCTGACCCCCGAGATCGCGGCGACGGCATCGCGCCTGTGCTACGCCGAGAGCGTCCTGGCGGGGACCACCTCGGTCATGGACATGTGGCGCTTCATGGAGGGCTCGGCCGCCGCCGCGGCCGCCATCGGGCTGCGGGCGACGCTCGTCCCCTATGTCGCCGACGCCCCCGGCTACGACTACTTCGAGACACTCGAGACCAACCGCCGCCTCCTCGAGACGCACCGCAGTACCGCCGACGGCCGGGTCCGGGCCTGGGTCGGCCTCGAGCACCTCTTCTACTGCACGCCCGCCGCCTTCGGTGCCGCCGCCGCCCTCGCCGAGGAGTTCGACACCGGCCTGCACACCCACTCCTCGGAGACGACCTGGGAGGTGCAGGAGTCGCTGACGCGTTTCGGGGCCCGGCCGATCGAGGAGATGTTCCGTCGCGGCATCCTGGGGCCCCGAACCGTCATCGCCCACTGCGTCTGGCTCGACGACCATGAGATCGAGCTGCTGGCCGAGACGGCCACGGCGGTCGCCCACTGCCCGTGCTCCAACATGAAGCTGTCGTCGGGCCCGGCCCGCGTCGGCGCCTTCACCGCCGCCGGGATCGTCGTCGGCCTCGGAACCGACGGCGAGAAGGAGAACAACAACCTCGACCTTCTCGAGGAGATGAAGTTCGCCTCGCTCCTGCAGAAGGTGTCGACGCTCGATCCCACGACCGGCGACCCGTGGGACGTGTTGGCCATGGCGACCATCGACGGCGCCCGCGCCCTCGGCCTCGAAGGCGTCACCGGGTCGCTCGAGGCGGGCAAGGCGGCCGACATCGTCGCGGTGTCGCTCACCGGCCTCCACACCACCCCGGTGCTCCACGGGGCCGACTTCAATGTCGCCGCCCACCTGGTCTTCTCCGCCTCGGGACGCGACGTCCGCCACGTGTGGGTCGACGGCCGGCGCCTGGTAGCCGACGGGCGCCCCCTGACGTTCGACGTCGCCTCGGTCCGGGCGCAGGCGCAGGCCGCGGCCGAGGAGCTCTTCGCCCGGCGGGCGGCGCTGGCGGCCGAGTGAGGCCCGGGAAAAGGAGGGCGGGTGCTCCGGGCTTTCCCCCCGGCACAACGTGGCAGGGCCCGGGGCGCGGCGGCCGAACGGGGCCCGGCTTCTAAGCGAACGGGGCGGCCGCCCCCTCAACCGGCCAGTTGGGCGCCCAGCTCGCGGGCGCGGGCGTCGGTCAGGCGGTGGAGGGCGGCCTTGGCGGCGTCGTCGAGCCAGGTGGCGTCGATGCCGTCGTGGGCCACCGCCACCATCTCGGCGAAGCCCCAGTGGTAGGCGCCGGCGACCGCCTGGTACTCCCGGCCAAGGTCGAGGTCGGTGAGCGCGGGATCGTCGGTGTTGAGCATGGCCAGCAACCCGGCGGCGCGCATGGCGGCGAAGGGGTGCTCGGCCAGCGACGCCACCTTGTTGGCGATCACCACGTTGGACGTGGGGCACACCGTGAGCGGGATGCGCTCGGCCGCGAAGCGCCGGGTCAGTTCGGGGTCCTGGAGCAACGACAGGCCGTGGTCGATGCGCTCGACCCCGAGGACGTCGAGGGCGGCTGCGATGGTGGCGGGCCCGGTGTCCTCGCCTTGGTGAGCGGTGAGGCGAAGGCCGACGGAGCGGGCGGCGGTGTAGGCCGGGAGGAACGAGGTGGGGTCGACGCCGATCTCGGTCGAGTCCATGCCGACGCCGATCACACGCCCGGCGCCCGGCGCGCCCTGTCGCCGGAGGGAGGCGATCTCGGCCACCAGGTCCTCACCGGCGGAAGGGCCGAAGGCCCGGTCCATGTCGGCGATGAGAAAGCACTGCGTCCCGGTCTCGGCCTCCGCCGCCTCGATCCCCGCGGCCAGGCCGGCCACGATGTCGCCCAGGCGCTGCCCGGCGGCCAGGTGCCGGGCCGGGGTGAAGAACGTCTCGGCGTACACCCGGCCGTGGGCGGCGGCGTCGATCACGCTCTCGTAGGCGAGCCGGGCCCAGTCGTCACGGCCCGCCAGACACGACTGGACCAGCCAGAACACGGTGAGGAACTCGTCGAGGGAGTGGTAGCGGTACAGGTCGTCGAGGTCGGTGGTGGGCAGCGCGATGCCGTTGCGGGTGGCCAGGTCGAGCACGGTGGCGGGCCGCATGGTGCCCTCCACATGGCAGTGCAGCTCCACCTTGGGGAGCTGGTCGAGGGCCTCGTCCAGGTTCATCAGCTGAGCCCCTGCAATCTGGCGGCCACGACCCGGTGCCGGCGGAGAATGTCGTCGACGCCGCCCGCGACCAGCTGCCCGTCGGCCACCACCGCCACGCCCGCCACCACCGTGTGCCGGGCGGCAACCGGGCCGCAGCGCAACCACGCCTCGATCGGGTCGGTCAGGGCGCCCGCGAAGGCGATGCCATCGAGCGGCCAGCACACCAGGTCGGCCACCGCACCGGGGGCCAGCACGCCGAGCTCGCCGAGGCGGCCCAGGCAGGCCGCGGAACCGCGGGTGGCGATTTCCAGGGCATCGCGCGCCGTCATCCCCGTCGCCCCCTTGCGCTGGCGCCCGAGCAGGAGGGCGCCTCGGGCCTCCAGCCAAAGCGAGGCGTGGTCGGTCGACGCCGAGCCGTCGCAGCCGAGGCCGACGGGGGCGCCGGCGGCACGCAGCTCGGCGACGGGCGCCAAGCCGCCGCCGCCGATCAGCATGTTCGACGACGGGCAGTGAGCGACACCGACGCCGGCGGCGCCCAGGCGGGCCACCTCGGCGGCGTCGGGGTAGATGCAGTGCGCCACCCACGAGCGGTCGGTCAGCCAACCCATCTGCTCGAAGTGCTCGATGGTCCGCATCCCGAGGTTGGCGGCGGCGAAGCTGTCCTCGTCGGGGTCCTCGGCGAGGTGGGTGTGGAGGCGCACGTCGAGGCGCTCCGCCAGTTCGGCGGTGGCCCGCATCAGCTCCGGCGTCACCGAAAAGGGGGAACACGGGGCGAGTGCGATGCGCACCATGGCGCCCCAGGACCGGTCGTGGTGCTGAGCCACCAGCCGTTCGCTGTCGGCCAGTATCTCGTCGTCGTCCTGCACGACCGAGTCTGGCGGCAGGCCGCCGTCCTTCTGCGAGAGGCTCATCGACCCCCGGGTGGGGTGGAAACGCATCCCCAGCTCTCGGGCCGCGGTGATCTCGGCCGAGATCAGGTCGCCGCCGCCGCGGGGATGGACGTAGAGGTGATCGGTCGTGGTGGTGCAGCCGCCGAGGGCCAGCTCGGCCAGGCCGACCCACGCCGAGAGGTAGCTGGCCTCTTCATCGAGGCCTGCCCACAGGGGGTACAGGGTGCTCAGCCAGGTGAACAGCGACCCGTTGACCGCCGGCCGGTAGCTGCGGGTGAGGTTTTGGAAGATGTGGTGATGGGTGTTGATGAGCCCCGGGGTCACCAGGCAGCCGTTGGCCCGCAGCACGCTGGCGGCTGCGGGCGGTGCTTCGCCGGGGCCACCGACGGCTGCGACCAGGCCTCCCGCGATCGCCACCCAGCCACCCGCGATCTCCCGGCGGGACTCGTCGAGGGTTGCCACCATGTCGGCGCCGGTGACGAGGAGATCGGCGGTCGGAGGCTCCGGCATTGCACGACGGTAGGCCATAAGCAGCAGAAAGGAACGCGACAAGGAGATGCAACCCGCCGTTGACGCCGAGGCCGACAGCGGCCCGATACGATCTTTCGCCGTTGCCGCTTCGCGGTTCCGGGGATGCTCCGAGAGGCCCTGACCACGAGACGATGTCGCCAGCGACAACAGTGGGCAGCAGCACTTCACCGCAAATCAAAAGGGGAGTCAGGATGAAGAGGGGCCGAGATGTGACGCGGGGGCCGGAAATCGACCGTCGCATGTTCCTGCGTGGTGGCGCCAAACTGCTCGGCGGTGCCGCGCTGGTCGGGGTCGCGGGCCCGGGGCTGCTGGAGGCGTGCAGCAGCAAGTCGCCGGCGACCACGACCAACACCACTGCCGGGGCGGGGACCGGGACGACGGCGCCGGCAAATCTGGGCACCCTGAACTTCAACCTGCCCTGGGTTCCCGACGTCGAGTCCGGTGGCGAATACCTGGCCAAGGACAAGGGCTATTACACCCAACAGGGCTTCACCGCAGTGAACCTGATCCCCGCCGGCCCGACCGCGACCCCCCAGGAGACGGTCGTGCTCACCGGCAAGGCGCTGATGGCGGTGACGTCGCTCGACTCCACGGCGGCGGCCATCCAGAAGGGCTCCCCCCTCAAGGTGATCGGGACGCAGTACCAGAAGAACCCGTTCTGCATCATGTCGGACGCGTCGAAGCCCCTGAACGGTCCTCAGGACATGATTGGAAAAAAGATCGGTGTCCAGTCGGTCAACGACGCCGTCTGGGCCGCGTTCTTGAAGGCCAACAACCTCCAGTCGTCGCAGGTGAACAAGGTGGTCGTCAGCTTCGATCCGACTCCGTTGTCGCAGGGCCAGGTGGACGGCTGGTTCTCCTTCATCACCAATGAGCCCATCGCCCTCGGTCTCAAGGGCTTCCCGACCCACACCTTCCTGCTGGCCGACAACAACTACCCCGAGATCGGCAACGTGTACATCACCACCACCGACTCGCTGAAGAACAACCGGGCCAAGGTCAAGGCGTGCATGACCGCCGAGATCACCACGTGGCGGGAATGCATTGCCCATCCCGACGAGCCGGCGCAGTCCACCCTCAAGAGCTTCCCGACGGCCCAGACGCTTCCCGCCGCCCAGCAGCAGTCGGTCGCCCAGAACAAGCTCATCGCCGAGGGCGATGCCCTGACCAACGGCCTGTTCTACGTGGCGTCGGCGGCCCAGGCCCAGAACATCGCCACGCTGGGCCTCGGCGGTACCACCGTGACGGCAGATCAATTGTTCGACATGTCAGTGCTGGACGAGATCTACGCCGCTCACAGTGACCTGAAGTCGGTCCCGCCTCTCGGAACGATCTGACGCAGGACCGGGGCGGCGCGTGAACCAACCGGCGGCCGTCAACGCGGCGATGTCTGGCGCCCCGACCCCGGCCGCCGCCCCGGGGCCCGGGGACGGCATTCGCATCGAGCACTTGAGCAAGATCTTCCGGCTCGGCCGCGCCAGCGTCACCGCCATCGACGACGTCAACGTCGTCTCCCCGCAAGGCGGCTTCCTCGCCCTGCTCGGGCCGTCGGGTTGTGGCAAGTCGACGGTGCTGCGGGTCCTCGCCGACCTGGAGCAGCCGAGCGCCGGGACCGCCCTCATCCACGGCGAGCCACCGGCGGTCGCCCGGCGCAACCACCACCTCGGAATCGCCTTCCAGGACGCCGCCCTGTTGCCCTGGCGGTCGGTGCAGGCCAACATCCGCCTGCCCGTCGAGGTGAGCGGGCTGCCGATCGGGCCGTCCGCGATCGCCGATCTCATCCGCCTGGTCGGGCTCGAGGGCTTCGAGAAGGCTCGGCCCAGCCAGCTGTCGGGGGGGATGCGCCAGCGGGTGGCCATCGCCCGGGCGCTCGTGACCGAGCCTCACATCCTTCTGCTGGACGAGCCGTTCGGCGCCCTCGACGAGATGACCCGCCAGCGGCTCAACCTCGAGTTGCTGCGCATCTGGTCGGAGCGGGTGACTACCACGTTGCTGGTCACCCACTCGATCGCGGAGGCAGTCTTCCTGGCCGACACGGTGGCGGTGATGAGCCCCCGGCCGGGCCGCATCGCCGCCCTCGTCCCGATCGACCTACCGCGACCTCGTACCCCGGACATGATCCGCACGCCCCATTTCCACCAGTTGGAGGACCAGCTCTCGGAGTTGTTGTTCAGCCGGGGGGGCATCGCCCCGAGCGGCGACGACGTGTGACCGCGACCGGCTCCGCAGCCGTCGAGGTCGTGAGCGAGGCCCTCGGGAGCCAGGCGCCGGTGACCGGGGGCGCCGCCGGCGGCGACGGCCGCGACGGCCGGCCGGCGTGGGTCGGGGCCACCATCGGCTTCGTCATCCTGGTCGGGGCCTGGGAGATCCTGGCGCTGACGGTCTTCCACAAGGCGGGGTCGGGGGTGCCGACCCCCACGGGCGTGGTGACCAAATTCTGGTCGGACTTCCACGCCGGGCTGTACGGCCCCGGCATCCGCCAGACGATGAAGGAGGCGGTCACCGGCTACCTAGTGGCCAACCTGCTGGCGATCGCGCTGGCCGTGACGTTCGTCCAGCTCCCGCTGGTCGAGAAGGCGCTCCTGCGGGTTGCCATCGCCAGTTACTGCCTTCCCATCATCGCCATCGGTCCCATCCTGACGACGGTCCTCAACGGCGACGCCGCCAAGTCGGTGCTGGCCGGGCTGCTGGTGTTCTTCCCGACCCTCGTCGGGGTCGTGGTCGGGTTGCGCTCGGCGGACCCGTCGTCCCTCGACGTCATACGGGCGGCGGGGGGAGGATCGTGGACGCAGCTGTTCAAGGTGCGGCTGCGCGCCGCCATACCGAGCACCTTCACCGCGCTGCAGATCGCGGCGCCGTCCGCCATCTTGGGCGCCATGGTCGGCGAGTACCTGGGTGCCCAGCCCAACGGCCTCGGGATCATGATGGTGCAGGCCCAGGCCGCCATCGAGACGGAGCGGATATGGGGGATCGGGCTCCTGTGCACGATCGCGGGCGGCGTCGCCTACCTGCTCACCGGCGTCATCGGCCGCCTCGTGGCTCCCTGGGCGCCCCGCCGGGGCCGGCGATGACCACCACCGGACTGCCGGCGGGCGTCGTCAAGAGGGGCCATTCTCGCTCCGTCGCCGTCAGCCGCCTGGCTGGCAACCTGGGCTCGGTGCTGGTGTCGATCCTGGTGATGCTGGCGCTGTGGATCGGTTTCTTGAAGCTGTACCACGTGCAGTCGTTCGTGGCCAAGAGCCCGCTGGACGTGTGGCGCTACCTTTTCACCCAGCGGGTCGACAAGGTACATGCGCTGCGCAGCGCCGCCCAGAACCGTCACATCCTTTTTTCCCACCTGAAGACCACCCTGCGAGACGCGTCGCTCGGCTACGTGGCCGGGTTCGGACTGGCCATGGTGGTGGCCGTCGTCTTCGTGCTGCAGCACATGATCGAGGAGGCGTTCATGCCCGTCGCGCTGGTCCTGCGGTCGGTCCCACTCATCGCCATGGCGCCCCTGCTCACGCTCATCTTCGGGCGGGACATCCTGGTCGTGACCGCCACCGGCGGGATCGTGTGCCTGCTCCCGGCGCTGGTCAACATCATGTACGGGCTGCGGTCGGCCGCTCCTTCGTCGCTCGACCTGATGCGGTCGTACGGGGCCAGCCGTTGGACGACGCTGCGCAAGGTGCTCGTCCCGTCGGCCCTGCCGTCGATCTTCGCGTCGCTGCGGATCAACGTGCCCGCCGCCATGATCGGCGCCCTGCTGGCCGAGTGGCTGGCGACGGGGAAGGGCTCGGGCGCCGAGATGCTGACCGTCCAGAACACCTCCGATTACGGGGAGTTGTGGGCCGCGGTGGTCCTGGTGACGGCGGTCGCCATGATCGCCTACTCGGTGGTGAGCGCCCTCGAGGCGGCGGTACTGGCCCGATATGCCCCGGAGGTCGCGGGCAAGAGACGCTAGACAGCACCTATGTCCCAGCGTGACCTGCGGAGCCTGCCCAAGGCCCATCTCCACATCCATCTCGAAGGCGGCATGCGCCCCGCCACCCTCCGGGAACTGTGCGCCCGCTACGGCCTGGCGGTGCCGACGATCGACAGCTACGGGAACTTCGGGGCGTTCGAGGCGACCTACCTGGCGGCCTGCGACACCCTCAGGACCGAGGGCGACCTGCGACGCCTGGTGTCGGAGGTCGTGGAGGACGCGGCCGGCGCGGGCGCCGTCTGGGTCGAGCCGTCGAGCTACCTGCCCCATCACCGTCACTACCACCGCAGCGACCAGGCGGCCCTCGAGGTCATCCTCGACGAGATGGAGGCGACTGCCGCGCGCCTCGGTATCGGCGCCGGTTTCATGGTGTCGGCGGACCGGACCCTCGACCCCTCCGACGCGGTTTCCCAGGCCCGCCTGGCGCTGGCCTACATCGACCGGGGCGTGGTGAGCTTCGGCCTGGCCAACGACGAGACGGGGTCGGCGCCCGAGCCGTTCGCCCCCGCCTTCGCCCTCACCAACGCCGCCGGGCTCCTGTCGACGCCCCACGCCGGCGAGCTGGGCGGCCCCGACAGCGTGATCGGCGCCCTCGACGCCTTGGGCGCCGACCGTATCCAACACGGGGTGCGGGCAATCGACGACCCGTCGCTGGTGGCCCGCCTCGCCGACTCGGCGGTGTGCCTCGACGTTTGCCCGTCGTCGAACATCATGCTCTCGGTCTTTCCCTCCCTCGACGAGCATCCCCTCGGAGCCCTCCTCGACGCCGGTGTGCGCTGCAGCCTGAACGCCGACGACCCGCTTTTGTTCGGCCCCAACCTGCTCGAGGAGTACGAGTTGTGCCGCACCGCCTTCGGCTTCGACGACACCCGCCTGGCGTTCATTGCCCGCTGCTCGATCGAGGCCAGCGGCGCGCCTGAGGCTTTGAAGCGCGCCGCGCTGGCCGGTATCGAGCAGTGGTTGGCGGCGCCCGCCTAGGCAGTTTTCTTCGAGGAGGCGTTACGACGGGGCGGGGCTCGGCATCGGGACCAGCGTGGTGGTCGCGGCGTTCAGTACCCGGTCGATCTTCGGCGACAGGTGGCCGGTTAGAAGGAGAGCTGCGGTCAATACCGGCAACGTGGTGGCGACAGTGCCCGCCGGCAGGCCCCGAGAGGTGAGCACGCCTTTCAGCCACACCAGGAACTCCACGAAGATGCGGTCGTCGTCGACGAGCAGCGACACGGCCAGGTACCGGAAGATGTAGGCGAGGTCCTCGCGGGTGCGGGCCATCTGGCGTTGGTCGAGCTCGCCCATCCACGGCAGGCGGTCGGCCAGCAAGCCCATGGCGTGGTCGACCAGTTCGGGGCCCGCCAACTCGATAGCTGACCATCCGGTGATGTCCACCGCCGGCGTCGCCAGCTGGCGAGGGCCCCGGCGGGACCAGAGATCGAGGCGTCGTTTCGAGCTGGGGACGCTCCGGGCCCAGCCGTCGGCGCCCAATCGGTAGGCGGCGTGTTCGTCATGGCCGAAGCCCCGGCCACCCGCCATGACCGGGATCCCGGCGCGGTGGGCCGCCTCGATCGATCGCAATGCCCCGGGGAGGAACATCGGAAGCGAGCAGCTGAGGACGAGCGCGGCCGGCTGGAGCTTGACCAGGTAGCTCTCCAGGTGGTCGGCGGGCAGCGATCCGCCGAGGAACCGGATGGCGTAGCCCTGGGCCCGCAACAACTCGGCGGCCATACGCGCCGGGACGGTGTGCCAGTCGCCTTCGGCACAGGCGACCGCGATGCGAGCCTCACCCGCGGGCGGCGGGATGGTCGCCGCCACCTCGGCCAAGACGGCGTCGGTGATCGAGGTGGCCACGTGCTCGTCGGCCACGCTGCAGCGGTTGGTCTCCCAGCGCCGGCCGATCTCGGTCTGCGCGGGCACCAGAATGTCGAGGATCAGACGCTCTGGCGTCCGGCGCCCGAGGAAACCCTGGACCAGGAGGCGAGCACCTTCGAGATCACCGGCGAGGAGGCGCTCCAGGTAAGCCCGCCGGTCGTCGGTTGCCATCTTTTGAGCTCCGTAAGGCATTCCCAGGCCGTGTTCGTTGCCAAGCTACCCGGGTTGGTGGGCGGGTCGGACCGTGGTCGTGGCTAGGGCTCGGCTCGCCGCAACAGATCGATCAGGCGCCGGGCATCTTCCACCAGCGCCGGCAACGCCTCCTCCAACGTCATCCGGGCGACGCTCAATGGCTCGGCGCGGGGAAGCAGGGGTGGCCCTTCGCCAAAGGACAGATCGACGGGCAGTACGGCCTCGTCGATCCGAGCGTCGACCAGGCTGGCGCCACAACCCCGGACGAATCCCGCCAGCACCGCCACGACATCGGCCGGCGTCGCCGCATGCACGATCGCCCGGGTGGTCTCGTGCACGACGGCCAGGAGTTGCGCTTCGGCGCCGCCCTCGCCGGCCGCGAGCAGGGCCGGCGGCGCCAGGGTGGCCAATGCGGTACCTCGCGTGCCCTGCACCCGGGTACTGGTTGTGCCGGCGCGGGCGCCGGTCGCGGCGGCGGCGCCGGTGGCGCCAGTGGCGCCGGATACTGGCGCATCGGGGCGGCGGTCGCCGACGTAGCGGGCGGCGGCGCCCACCGCGACGCCTTCCGCGATCAGCGCCTGCACCTCTCGGACCCGGGCTTCGTCCTCGGCGCTGTAGAGGCGGTGGCCGCCGGCGGTACGCGCCGGGCGGAGCAACCGGTACCGGCTCTCCCAGGCGCGAAGAGTGGGCACACCCACCCCGGTTCGCAACGCCAGCTCTCCGATGCGCAAGGCCCCCCGGTCCTGTTCCACAAATCTCACTATAACATAGATAAAACCTTGACAAAAACTCTACAACAGGAGTACCACTGGGGCATGGGAGTTGAAGCAGGCACCGCGCAGCCGACCCGTGGGGACCACAATGGGGTGGAGCCCACGGGCCCGGCCGGCTCGGCCGGCGGCGTCGCCAGCCGGTGGGACTCCGACAACCGCGACATCCGCCTGGCTGAGGGGCTCACGGATCGGCGGCCCGAGGCGCTGGCCGAGATCTACCGGCTCCACGGCGGCGCCGTCGCCCGCCAGGCCCGGTTGCGCTGCGGCGACACGGCGATGGCCGAGGACATCACGCAGGAAGTATTCCTGGCCCTCTGGAACGATCCCGCCCGCTTCGACCCCGCACGCGGTTCGCTGCGCACCTTCCTCCTGGTGCTGACCCACCACCGTACGATCGACATGTTCCGGTCCGAACACGCCCGGCGGGCCCGCCAGGATCGATTCTACCCCGTGACTGCCACCGCAGCGACCGCCGAGGATGACGTGGTGCGCGCCGATGAGGCGTCGCGGGTCCGGGCGGCGCTCGAGACCCTGCCAGCCGACGAGCGGGAACCGATCGTGCTGGCGTACTTCGGCCACCACAGCTACCGGGAAGTGGCCCAACTCCTCGGCAAGCCCGAGGGAACGGTCAAGAGCCGGATACGAACGGGGCTGTCGCGTCTTCGCTGCGCTAGGGAGTTGGCGCCGGTGTTCGCCCTGGCATCGGGAGTGTAGGCCCGGGGACGACTCCGCCCGTCAGTCCCCCGAGGCGGGTGAGCGACGGGCCCACGGTCTCGCCACGGCGGCGGCGGTGAGCGCCGTCACGGCGGCGGCGACCAGGAGGGGGGCGGCGAAGCCCGCCCCCGCGGCCAGGGTGCTGCCGAGCACCGCGATGCCGACGGCGCCGCCCGCCTCGACCAGGGTCTCGTTGACCCCCGCCGCAGTCCCCGCCTGGGCCGGGGGCACCGACGTCATGATGAGCTCGACCCCCGACGGGATGGCGGCTCCCTCCCCGGCGCCCACCACGACCAGCGCCAGCACGACCACGACAAGACGTGCCGACTCGACAGCCCACGCCGCCAGCACCAGCCCGACCGCCATGGTCACCAGGCCGCCCGCAATCACCGCCACCGGCCCCCACCGCCGGGCCAGGGCCGGGTTGCGGGTGGTCAACACCACGGTGGTCAGGGCCATGGGCGCGAAGCACAGGCCGGTGACGAGGGCGCTGTCGCCGAGCGGCCCCTGGATCCACTGGGTAAGGGTGAACTGGGTCCCGAACATGGCAAAGAACATCCCGATCACCGTGATCGCCCCGGCTTGCATGCCGGCGTGGCGCGCCGCCGCCGGCGGCAACATCGGCGCCGGCGCCCGCCCCTCCTGGCGGGCGAAGAGCACGATCAGCGTCACGAACGCCACGAAGGCTGCGACCACCGACGTCGACAGCCACCCCCGCACTGGCCCCTCGATGACCGAGAACAGCAGCAGCGCCAGCGAGCAGGACCACAGCACCGAGCCTCCCCCGTCGACGGCACGAGGCACATCGGCGCGCGAATGGGGCAGGAGGACGATCACCGCCACCATCGTCACCGCGACCACGGGCACGTTGACGAGGAACACCGAACCCCACCAGAACCGGCTCAACAACACCCCACCGGCGATCGGCCCTACCGCCGCCGCCACGCCCGCCACTCCGGCCCAGATGGCGATGGCCCGGGCCCGTTCCTGCTGGTTGAAGATGTTGCCCAGGATCGACAAGGTGGCGGGCATGGTCGCGGCGCCGCCGACGCCCATGGCTCCGCGCGCCACCGCCAGCTGGAGGGGGCTCGAGGTGAAGGCGGCCGCCGCCGAGGCCGAGGCGAACACGACCAGCCCGCACAAGAGGAGCCTGCGACGGCCGTAGCGATCGCCCAGCACTCCGAGGGGCAGTAACAGACCCGACAAGGTCAGGGCATAGGCGGTGGTGACCCACTGGAGGTCGGTCTCGCTGGCATGCAGCTCCCGGCGGAGGGTAGGCAGCGCCACGTTGAGGATGGTGTTGTCGATGACGATGGCGCACAACGCCAGGCACAGCACGGCCAGCCCCCACCAGCGCCGGGGGTCGTCCTGGAGGCGGAGGGCGGCCGAATCGAGGTCCACCGCGATGCCGGTATCAGCCGCCGAACAACGAGGCGGCCTGGTCGCGGAAGCGGGCCACGTCGGCGCCGAGGCCCACCCGCCACAGCCCGAAACCGGACGCCTGGTCCTGCTCCGATCCCCGCAGCCGGGCGATGGCGGGGGCCCTGAAGTCGACCACGGTCGCTCCCCACGCCGGCCCACCGGCGGTGTCGACCGCCATTGGCAGTTCCGGGGCGTCGGGGATGAGCCCCGGGTCGGAAAGGGCCATGACCGCTACCAGGTCGTGGCACGGGCAGTTGGGAGCGGTCAGGACCGAGCCGAACTCCCGGTAGAACCGTAGAGGGGCATCGAGGAACTCGGCGGCAGCGCTGCGGTGCGACGCCAGCAGGGCGAAGTGGGCGTCGGTGAGTGTGGCCTCGCGGGTCACGTCGAGGCCGACCATCAGCGGCGGCCGCCGCCAGCCGGCCGCGGCCACTGCCGCCGCCGCGACCGGGTCGTGGGCCATGTTGGCTTCGCCCCAGGGGAGGGCGTTGCCGCCGGCGCGGGCCGAGCCGCCCATGACGACCAGCTCGTCCACGGTGGCCGCGAAACCAGGATCGGCGGCCAGGATCAGGCCAAGGTTCGACAGGGGCCCGATCGTGACCACCGAAACCTTGCCCGGCCGCGCCCGGCACAGGCGCCGCAGCAGCGCGGGGGCCGGTTCGTCCACCGGCACCACCGGCGGGTCGGGCAGCCCCAAGGTGGTGTTGCCGAGCCCGTCGTCTCCGTGGATGAAGGTGGCGGGCCGCAGCGCGGGGGCCACGCCCACCGGCCCCTCGGCCCCGACCGCGATCGGGATGTCGCCGCGCCCGGCGGCGACGAGCACCCGGGCCACACTGCGCCACGCCCGCTCGAGGTCGACATTGCCCCACACCACCGTGACCGCGACCACGTCGAGCGCGGGGTCGAGGAGCGCCCACCACAACGCGGCCGCGTCGTCGACCCCGCCGTCGGTATCGATGATCACAGGGCGGGGCATGTGTCCTTTCCACGACAGGCGGATGGGGGAAAAGCCAAACAGGCTGCCCGACGCGACGAGGCGGGGGCAACCGGCGACAGCGACTTCATTCAGCTCAGCCCTTCGACATCGGCGAGCACCGGCATCCCGCTGCCCGCGCCGAAGCGCTGGACAGCCACCGACGCCGCCAGGTTGGCGAAATGGATCGCGTCCTCGACGTCGGCCCACGAGCACAGCGCCGCCGCCAGGGCACCCACGAAGCAGTCCCCGGCGCCCGTCGTGTCGACGACAGGAACCTCCCGGCCTCGCACCCGCAACAGCGACGAGCCGATCAGGGCGGTGGCGCCCCCGGCGCCCAACGTTGCGATCACCACCTGCTCGGGCCGCTGGCGGAAGGTTCGCAAACCTTCCTCGATGTCGCCGTCAGAACGGTGGTCCCCGGGGGCGAAAAACGCCAGCTCGGTCTCGTTGACCACTAAGAAGTCGGCCAGCCGCAGCAGTTCGGGCGGCGCCGCCTTGGCGGGAGCGGGATTGAGGATGGTGCGGGCACCGTTGCGCCGGCCCCGCGACAGCGCGGCGTAGGTGACTGCCAGGGGCAGCTCGAACTGCACGACGACGACGTCGTCGACATCGACGCCCACGGCATCGACGTCGGCCGGCGTCATGGCGAAGTTGGCTCCTGGCACGGCGACGACGGTGTTGTCCCCGCTCGCCCCCACCACGATCAACGCGGTGCCAGTGGCCACGTCGTCGAGTTGGCGCACTGCGCTGCGGCCCACTTTCTCCGCCGCCAGGAACGCGAGCAACGAGTCACCGAACACGTCGCGGCCCACCCGGCCGACCAGTTCGGTAGGCGCCTTCAACCGGGACGCGGCGACCGCCTGGTTGGAACCCTTACCGCCGGGGGCGAAGCGCAACTCGGTCCCGAGCACCGTCTCGCCGACCTCGGGATGGTGCGGCGCCAGCGCGACCACATCCATGTTGATGCTGCCCACGACGATCACCCGGGACACGTCAGAGGACCTGGCGGGTGACGGCGTTGAGGTAGTTGTAAACCGTGATGCGGCTCACCGCCAAGGCGTCGGCCACGTCCTCGACGGAACGGCGCAGGCTGAAGGCGCCCCGGTCGTTGAGCAGCTTCACCGCCCGTTGCTTGTCCTCGCGGCTCAGTGCGGCCAGCTTGGCGCCGAGCTCCCGTTCCACCTCGGCGATCAGGCGGTCGAGCATCCCCCGCGCCCGGGGCAGGCGGAAACCGGCCACGACCTCGCCCTCGAAGGCCAGCGGGATGTCGCCGGGCGCCACGTCGCCGGGCGCGACGACCGAGGCGTCGAGGGCCGCCGCCAGGGGGGCCAGGGCATCGAGGAAGGGATGGCTGGGCACGAGCGCCGGGACGAGGGGCGAAACCGCCAGTGCCACCCGGCTGGCGCCCGCGTCCACCGCCGCGCCCACCAGGACGGGCAGCAGCGCCAGCACCTCGCCCGCGGGGCCCTCGACGGTCGTCGCGAACGGACCCATCTCGGGATCGAGGCCTCGGCTGCGGGCCACGGCGACTGCGGCCTGCACGTGGGGTCCGGGGGCGCCCTCCACGAATGGCTCGACGGTGAATTCCAGTCGTACTTCCATCTGGCCCCCGGCTTGACAGGACGTCGATCGGGAGTTTACAACTTGTAAATACCACGGCACGAAATGACCACCACGGTGCGGGTCAACGGTGACCGCCTCTTGGCGCGCCTCGGAGCACTGGCTGCGATCGGCGCCATCGAAGGTGGCGGTAGCTGCCGGTTGGCCCTCACCGACGAGGACAAGGCGGGAAGGGACCTGGTGGTTTCCTGGTTCCGCCAGCTCGACCTCGACGTCCGCATCGACGCCATCGGCAACGTCATCGCCCAATGGGGGGGCGGCGGGGCACCGGTCATGATGGGATCGCACATCGACACCGTCCGCACCGGCGGCCGCTACGACGGCAATCTCGGGGTCCTCGCCGGCCTCGAGGTGATCGAATCGCTCATGGAATCGGGCGAAGGCCTGCGCCGGCCGCTGGCGGTGGCGTTTTTCACCGACGAGGAGGGGTCCCGTTTCGCCCCCGACATGCTGGGCTCCCTGACCTACGCCGGCGGCCTGACGGTGGAGGCGGCGCATGACATCGTGGCCATCGACGGCGCCCGCGTCGGCGACGAGTTGGCCCGCATCGGCTACCTCGGCGCCCAACCCTGCCCGGGGCCGCCGCCCCACGCCTACGTCGAGCTGCACATCGAACAGGGCCCCGTTCTCGAGGATCGAGGCATCGACATCGGCGTGGTGGAAGGGGTCCAGGGCATCTCGTGGCAAGAGCTCGTGATCACCGGCCAGTCCAATCACGCCGGCACGACCCCGATGGCCCTCCGCCATGACGCCGGCTACGCGGCGGCGGCGGTGGCGACGTTCGTCCGGGACCTGGCAAAAGGGATGGGTCCTTCCCAGGTGGCGACGGTCGGCTCGATTCGTGTGCACCCCGACCTGATCAACGTGGTCCCGGGTTGGTCCACGATCACCGTCGACCTGCGCAACACCGACGCGACTGCGCTATACCAGGCCGAGGAACACCTCGCCCTTTTTTCCCGGCAACTGGCGGCCGATGAAGGCGTGCACATCGCCGCCCGGTCGCTGGCCCGCTTCGCACCGGTCGACTTCGATCCCGGCGTGGTCGCCCTTGTGGAGGGCGCCGCCGCCGGTCTTGGATTCTCCACGCTGCGGATGCCGTCGGGCGCCGGCCATGATGCCCAGATGCTGGCCCGGGTGTGCCCGGCGGGCATGGTGTTCGTCCCCAGTGTGGGCGGGATCAGCCACAACCCGGCGGAGTACACCGCCCCCGCCGACGTGGTGGCGGGCGCCGACGTGCTGCTGCAGGTCGTCGCGAGGTTGGCGTCTTGAGCCGGACCGTGATCGTGGCCGCAGGACAGCTCGGGCCGGTGGCGCGCCACGAGTCCCGGGCGGCGGTGGTCGAGCGGCTCCTGGCGCTGCTGCGGGAGGCTTCGGACCAGGGGTGCCAGCTGGTGGTGTTTCCCGAGTTGGCGCTGACCAGCTTTTTCCCTCGGTGGTACATCGAAGACCGCGGCGAGTTGGACAGCTGGTACGAGACCGAGATGCCGGGACCGGAGACCAAGGCGCTGTTCGAGGAGGCAGCCGCACTCGGCGTCGGTTTTTCGCTCGGCTACGCCGAGCTGACCCCCTCCGGCGATCGCTTCAACAGCCAGATCCTGGTGGCCGGGGACGGCTCGGTGGTGGCCACCTTCCGCAAGGTCCACCTGCCGGGCCACCGCGAGCACGAGCCGTGGCGGCCCTTCCAGCATTTGGAGCGGCGCTACTTTTCGCCCGGTGAGGCGGGGTTCGGTGTGTGGCGCTGCTTCGGGGGCGTGATCGGGATGATGATCTGCAACGACCGCCGCTGGCCTGAGACGTACCGGATAATGGGCCTGCAAGGAGTCGAGCTGATTCTGTGTGGCTACAACACACCGATGCACTATCCGCCTGATCCCTCACAGGATCCCTTGCAGGGGTTCCACAATTCGCTCGTCATGCAGTCCGGCGCCTACCAGAACGGCACCTGGGTGGTGGCCACCGCCAAGGCGGGGTGCGAGGAGGGCGTCGAGATGCTGGGCGACAGCTGCATCATCGCCCCGTCGGGCCAGATCGTGGCCTCGGCGAGGGGTTCGGGCGACGAAGTGGTGGTGGCCGCCTGCGACCTCGACCTGTGCGCCCATTACAAGGACACGTTGTTCGACTTCGAGCGTTACCGCATGATCGAGCACTACGGACTGATCACCAGCCGGCGGGGCGCCGTCGCGCCGCCCGAGGAGGTTCCGTGACTGCCGTGGACACGAGCGGTTCTAACACCGCAGTCGTCACCTTCACCGTCAATGGGTCGCCGGTCTCGGTGCGGGGGGATCACCCCCACCTCCTGGCCGCGCTGCGCGAGGAGCTGGATCTCACCGCGGCCAAGGACGGCTGCTCGCCGACGGGCCAATGCGGGTGCTGCACCGTGCTCATCGACGGCAAGGCCCAGGTCAGCTGCCAGTACCCCGTCGCCAAGGCGGCAGGGCGCAGCATCGGCACCGTCGAAGGGCTGCCTGCCGAGGAGCGGGACCGGTTTGCGACGGCGTTCGCGGCGTGCGGGGGGCTGCAGTGCGGTTTCTGCATTCCCGGCATCGTGGTGCGGGCCAAGGCCCAGATCGACAAGAAGGGTGCCGCCCTGACCCGCGAGGAGATGGCCCGGCACCTGGGCGCCCACCTGTGCCGGTGCACCGGGTACGTGAAGATCCTCGACGCCATCGAGATGATCGCCCAGGGTGCTCAGCCCTCGGTGGCCGCCCCGGCGGGGGGCGTGGGGACGCGCGCGGCCAAGTACGAGGCCCAGGCCCTGACGCTGGGGGACCGGGACTACATCGACGACATGCGGGTGCCGGGGATGTTGCATGCCGCGTTGCACCTGAGCAGCCACGCCCGCGCTCGGGTGCGCGGGATCTCCACGAGTGACGCCTCGGCGGCGCCGGGCGTGGTCGGAGTGTTCACGGCCGCCGATGTGCCCGGTGAGCTGCGGGTCGGGATCATCCACCAGGACTGGCCGGTCTTCATACCCGTGGGTGGCCAGACCTCGTATTTGGGCGACGTACTGGCCGTGGTCGTCGCCGATTCCCGGGAGCATGCCCGGGCGGCGGCCGCGCTGGTGCTGGTCGACTACGAGGTGCTGGCGCCGGTGACGTCGGCGGCGGCCGCGATTGCTGGGGACAGCCCGATTGCGGTGTGGGGGACCGACTCCAATGTCCTTTCCCGTTCCGCCTACCGGCGCGGCGACGTCGACGTCGAGGTGGCGTTGGCGGCGTCGGCCCATGTCGTGCACCAGGTGTTCCAGACCCAGCGGGTCGAGCAGGCGTTCCTGGAACCCGAGTCCACGCTGGCGGTGCCGGTGGCGGGCGGCGGCCTGCACGTGTACTCCGGCGGCCAGGGCGTCTGGGACGACCGCAACCAGATCGCCTCGGTTCTCGGGATCGGGCGCGAAGCGGTGACCGTCGAGCTGGTCTCCAACGGCGGCGCCTTCGGGGGCAAGGAGGACATGGCCAACCAGGCCCAGACCGCGCTGGCGGCGTGGCTGCTGGACCAGCCGGTCAAGTGCACGCTGTCGCGGGAGGAGAGCCTCCTCATCCATGCCAAGCGCCACCCCGTCCGGGCCGAGTACTGGGCGGGATGCTCGCCGTCGGGGGAGCTGACGGCGCTCAAGTGCCGGTTGCTCGGCGATTCCGGGGCCTACGCCAGCGTCGGGATGAAGGTCCTCGAGCGTGCCGCGGGCCATGCCAGCGGCCCGTACCGGGTCCCCACGATCGACGTCGAGTCCATCGCGGCCCGGACCAACAACCCCATCTGCGGTGCCTTTCGGGGCTTCGGTGCCAACCAGGCCCAGTTCGCCATGGAGGGGGTGCTCGACCGGCTGGCCGCGGCGGTCGGGATCTCCGGATGGGAGATCCGCAGGCGCAACGTCATCGGGCCCGGCGACGTGTGGGGCCCCGGTCAAATCATGGACGACGGGTGCTTGGGGGCGGCGATGTGCCTCGAGGCGGTACGACCCGCGTACGAGGCTGCGCTCGCTGACCCCGCGAAGGCCGTGGGGCTCGGGCTCGGGCTCAAGAACTCCGGGCTCGGCAACGGGTTCAAGGAGGTCACCAGGGCCGTCGTCCGCTTCTGCGGGGACGGGACCATCGAGGTGCGCCACGGCTGGACGGAGATGGGACAGGGGATCCACACCGTTGCCTTGCAGGTGGCGGTGTCGGAGCTGGGGGTCTCCGCCGATCGGATCCGGGTGCTCGTCGACACGACCCGGGAGCTGGGGTTCGGCCAGACGACGGGCAGCCGGGGAACCCTGATGGGTGCGGGGGCGGTGCGGTCGGCCTGCGCCGCCGCCCGGGCGGGGGGTTGCCAGGTCGACGTCGACTACACCGGGGAGTACCGGGTCGACTGGACGAACTCCTTGACCGAGGGCCTCGAGCACCCCGTCATCCACTCCGCCTTCGGCTATGCCGCCCAGATGGTCGTCATCGACCGTTCCTCGGGTGCCATCGAGAAGGTGGTGGCCATCCACGACGTGGGCAAGGCCGTCAACCCGCAGCTGTGCGAGGGCCAGATCGAAGGCAGCGTCCACATGGGCCTGGGCTACGCCCTGACCGAGGACTTTCCCTCTGATTCGCTCGGGCAACCCCTGCACATGACGTTGCGCAGCCTCGACATCCTGCGCCCGAAGGACGTTCCTCCGATCGAGGTGCACCTGGTCGAGGCGCCCCAGCCGGGAAGCCCGTACGGGATCAAGGGAGTGGGTGAGATCGGGCTGGTGCCCACCGCGGGGGCGGTGGCGGCCGCCCTCCACGACCTCGACGGGGTGTGGCGCGACACCCTCCCCATGCGACCCCGACGCCCGGCCGCCGCCGGTTCTGACTGAATCCCTTGGTCGGTGCGACGACCGGTGGCCTGGTCTGCGGCCACCATCACCTCTACTCCGCCCTGGCCCCGGGCATGCCCCCGCCACCGGTGCCACCGACGGGGTTTGTTGACATCCTCGAGCAGATCTGGTGGCGCCTCGACGTGGCCCTCGACCTGGAGATGATCCGGTGGTCGGCGATGCTCGGCGCGCTGGAGGCGCTGGAGTGCGGAACCACCGCGATCGTCGACCATCACGAGTCGCCGTCGGCGATCGAGGGAAGCCTGACGGTGATCGCCGAGGCGTGCGCCACCGTCGGCGTCCGATCGTGCTTGGCCTACGGCGTCACCGACCGTCACGGGCCCGATGGCGCCCGGCGGGGACTGGCCGAGAACGACCGGTACCTGCGCGGCGGAGGCCGGGGCATGGTCGGCGTCCACGCAGCCTTTACCTGTTCCCAGGACACCTTGGAGGCGGCCGCGGGCCTGGCCGTCGATCTGGGGGTCGGGGTCCACATCCACGTGGCCGAGGGGCCCGTCGACGCCGGCGCGGGCTTGCGGCTGGCGGGGCTGGCCCGCGATGACTGGCTCCTGGTCCACTGCGTTCACCTGGACCGTGACCTGCCGGGCACCATCGCCCACAATCCCCGGTCCAACATGAACAATGGGGTCGGCTACGCCCGGCCCGCCGCCCGTCGCAACCGGGTGGTGCTGGGCACCGACGGGATCGGGGCGGACATGATGGAGGAGTTCCGCTTGGCGTACGCCCGGCACCGGGAGGACGACGTCTCGGCCTCACCGCTAGTGGCCTGGTCGTGGCTGCAGGCGGGCTACTGCCTGGTGCCGGAGGCGGCATCGGACGAAGTGGTGTGGGACCGCCCCGGCGCCGGCGACCCCTGGCGGGCGGCGTTCACGACCGGTGTCCGGGCGCGGGACGTGACGGTGGCGGGGGAGAAGGTGCTGCGCGACGGTGTCGCCACTCGGGTGGACGCCGATGAGGTGCGGGCGAAGGCCGCGGAGCAGGCGGCACGGCTGTTCGCCCGGCTGTGAACTTGCGTGGTGTGGGGGGTAGCGCGATTTCCGCCGTGTACACGACGGAAATCGCGCTACCCCCTGCTGGTGATCGTCCGATCGAGGAGGCTTGGTGACGCCCGTCGCGCTGTACCTGCAGGACGCCCATCCGCTGCGCGACGCCATGGAGTACGTGCGCTACGCCGAGGAGCAGGGCTTCGCGGCGGTGTGGCAGGCGGATAGCCGCCTGGTCCGTGAGTGCAGCGTGGCCATGGCGGCGTTCGCGGCGACCAGCGAGCGCATCACGGTGGGTTCTGGGGTGGTGGACTGCTGGACCCGCAATCCCGCCCGGCTGGCCGCCACCTTCTCGACCCTCGACGACCTGGCCCCCGGGCGGATCATTCTCGGCATCGGGGCGTGGTGGGAGCCGTTGGCCCGCAAGGTCGGGGTCAACCGGGTCCGGCCGCTGCTCGCCATGCGCGAGATCGTGACCGTGGTGCGGGCGTTGCTGGCCAACGAGACGGTCACCTTCGACGGCGAGTTCGTGCATCTCGACGGTGTCGAGCTCGACTACGTGTACCAGGAGCGTCGGCCCAAGAACGTGCCGATCTACATCGGCGCCACCGGAATGAAGATGATGGAGCTGACCGGCGAGATCGCCGACGGGGCGGTGCTCAACTACCTGGTGTCGCCGGCGTACAACGCTGCCGCCCTCGAACACTTGGCTATCGGGGCGGACCGGGCCGGCCGTTGCCTCGACGACATCGACCGCCCCCAACTGATCGTGTGCTCGGTCGACGAGGACCGGGCCACTGCCGTCGACCGGGCCCGCCTCCTGGTCACGCAGTACCTCGGCCAGCAACCCCACATCATGAAAGCCTCAGGTGTGCCGGCGGCGGTCCTCGAGCGCATAGGCGCGGTGCTGACCTGGCCCGCCACCCACGAGCAGGTCGTCGCCGCCTCGGCCCTGGTCCCCGACGAGGTGGTGCAGATGATCACGGCGTGCGGCACGCCCGACGAGTGCCGGGCCAAAGTGGCCGAGTATGTGGCGTTCGGGTGCACGTGTCCCATCTTGTACCCTCTGGGCGACGACGTCCGGCTAATGATTGACACCTTCGGCAGCAAATAGCGCTGCGACACAGGCGACAAGAGTCACAGGGCGCGATGGCTTGGCTCCCGGACCAAGCAACCAATTCGCGGCTGTCTCGCGACGCTGGGGATAAATGCGTCGGTCTGCTGCAGCCAACCTCAGCCGCTCGTGCCATAACGGACAAGTCTGACCAGTAGCCCAAGCCGACGAAACCGCCGTTATAGCTATCCGTGCTAGCGCACGGAACTGGAGGAATTTGATGCATCGATACCCGAGCCGACGGGTCGCGGATTGGCTCACCGTCATCGTCCTGGCGGGCGTCGTAGGTTCGGGCGCCTTGCCGTCATCCGCGGCCTGGGCATCACCCGGCCAGGGGGCCCCGGCGAGCGCGACCTCCCCGGTCGCGAACTTCGTCAATCCCATCGTCGGGTCCGCCAACGTCGGCATGACACTTCCCTTCACCTGGACGGTGGCGCCCGCAGCCACCTCCTACTACCTGGCGATAGGCAGTACCCAAGGGAAGTCGGACGTTTTCACAGCCTTCGTGCCGGCGACGCAGAACATGCTCGCGATCCCCGCCCTGCCTATGGGGCGGACGCTGTGGGCGCGAATCTGGACTTCCGTTCCGGGGCAGAACTGGCAATTCGGTACCGACGCCCGGTTCACCATTTCCCCGGCCCGCTTCCTGAACCCAATCGTGGGCTCGCCCGTCCGTACGATGGTCCAGCCATTCTCCTGGACGGCCTCTCCCGTCGCATCGGCGTATCAGTTGGCCGTCGGGACCTCCCGAGGGTTGAGCGATCTGTACCGCGCATTCATTCCCGCCTCGCAGACGAGCCAGTCCGTCCCCGGCCTGCCACCGGGGCGAACACTCTGGGCCCGGATCTGGACGGAAAGCCCCGGTTTTGGCTGGAACCACGCCGAAGACGTCAGCTTCATCGTGGCTCGGTAGGCCGCCGCCTCAGCCCGGGGCGAGCACCGCAACGGAGCCCCGGGCACCCTGCACCACCACGAGAATGGGTCCCGGGGCCGCGACCAACGCGAGCTGAGCGGGCCCGACACTGCTCAGGGCGGCCGCGGGCAAGGTGACGGCGTCCCAGTGGCGACCGTCGAATGAGCTCCACAATCTGGGCTGCCCGCCCACCACGCCGGCAGCCCATGTCCGTTCGGCGGGTGCGCCGGCGCCGGCGCCGCGCCGTGCCCCGACTGCCGCGGGGGCGACGGCGGTGACCGTGGCCCCCGGGCCGGTGCCCCCCGGCAGAGGATCGGCGCGGCGCCATTGCCGCCCGTCGCCGGATGTCCAGATCGTGGCGGACCCGCCCGACGAACCGCCGACCAGGAAGCCGCCGGTGCCGCCGGTGTTGTCCGTCGCCGCCGCCACTCGCAGCTCTTGATCGCCGGGGCCTGCCATCCCGGCGCCCGCGACATCGGCCCGGACCCAGGACGTGGCGTCGTCCGACCACCAGATCGCTCCGTCGTCACCGTCGCGGAGGTGGTTCAGGTTGAAGGCGGTCCCGACGAGGACGGCGCGCCGGGACCCCACGGCGGCGGCATTGCCCCGCAGGATCTCCTCGGAAGTGCTGGTCAGGCTGGCGACCCCGTCGAGCCGGCGCCAATCCTGCCCGTCGGCGCTGCGCCACACCTGGGCGACGGACTGGTTGGTCACGCCGTCCCAGGTGCCGGCCGCGATGCCCCCGAGGGGACCCGCGGCCAGGCCCCCGAACGTGATGATGCGTTCCCCGCCGAACAACTCACGTGGCAAGTTGAGCTCGGTGAGGGGACCGTCCAGCGGTCCCGCCCATAGGTACGGCCGGGCGTTGCCGTGCAAGGCCCCGACTGCGACGCCCCCCGCGACCACCGTCGCCCCTACCCGAACGACGCTCAGCAGGCGGGTGTGGGCACCATCGGTGTCGATGGGAGCGAGGGCGCACGTTGTCCAGGAGAGCCCGTCGGCGGAACGAAAGCAGGCGGTGGCCGCCACGCCGCCGGCGCCGCGAGCCGAACCGACGGCCATCCACGGTCCGGCCAGAACGCTGTCGACGAACACGCCAAGACCGAAGGCCGCGCTCACCTTCCATCGCAGCTGCGGCGGCGCGGTCGCACGGCGCGCCGAGCACGAGGCGCTGGCGGCGGCTACCAGGATCACCGCCATCGCCCAAGCCCGGAACCGTCGCACGAGGCGAAGAGCGTACCGATCGGGCCGGCGATCGTTTCGTCGGGATTTCGCCTGGGTAGGAGCGGGCCAACGCAGCCGGCGCGGCCTCGGCACGTTTTCGGAGCCGGCGACATGGGGGGATCCACATGGCGAGCACCGACACCCAGCGACCGACTGGTGGGCATCGGGGGGAGGCCCCCGCGGAGCGCGACGAGGTCGAGACCGATATTCCCGCCCGCATGGACCGGCTGCCGTGGAGCCGGTGGCATTGGCTGGTCGTCTTCGCCCTCGGGATCACCTGGTTGCTGGACGGCCTCGAGGTCACCATCGTGGGGGCGATCGCCACGGTCCTCAAGGACAAGCAGACGCTGGGCCTCACGGGTGCCCAAATCGGCATGGCAGGCGGCATCTACGTGGCAGGAAACGTCGTGGGCGCTCTGGGCTTCGGCTATCTCACCGATCGCTTGGGCCGCAAGCGCCTGTTCACCTGGACCCTTCTCCTCTATCTGGTCGCCACCGTCGCCACCGCCTTCTCCTGGAGCCCGCTGGTGTTCTTCCTGTTCCGGTTCCTCACCGGCGCCGGTATCGGCGGCGAGTACTCGGCCGTCAACTCGGCAACCGAGGAACTCAATCCCGCCCGGGTGCGGGGCGCCGTCGAGTTGGCCATCAACGGCAGCTGGTGGCTGGGCACCGCCATCGGCGCCCTGGCCAGCGTGGTCCTGCTCAATCCCAAGATCTTCGCGGTGGATGTCGGCTGGCGGGTGGCATTCGGCATGGGCGCAGTCCTCGGCGTGGCCGTGCTTGCGCTGCGCCGGCTCCTGCCGGAGAGTCCCCGCTGGCTCATGACCCACGGCCGGGTTGCCGAAGCCGAGGACGTGGTCGATGACGTCGAGCGCCAGGTGGAGGAATCGACGGGCCGCGAGCTCCCCGAGCCCGGCGACGAGCGCCTCACGGTGCGCCGCCGCGACCGGACGCCGATGCGGGAGGTCGTCGATGTGGTGTTCCGCCAGAACGGCCGGCGGACCATCCTCGGGCTCGCGCTCATGGTGGGCCAGACCTTCTTGTACAACGCGGTGTTCTTCACCTTCGCCATCACCCTGACCACCTTCTACAAGGTCGGCAACAGCAGCGTCGGCTGGTACCTGCTGATCTTCGCGGTGGGGAACTTCCTCGGGCCGCTCACCATCGGTCGGCTGTTCGACGTCATCGGTCGACGGCCGATGATCGCGGGCACTTACGCCATCGCGGCCGTCGGGACCGCCGCGGTCGGCTTCCTGTTCGCCCAACATGCTTTCGGGCCGGTCGGCCTGACGGCATCGCTGGGCGCCGTCTTCTTCTTTGCCTCAGCAGGGGCCAGCGCCGGCTATCTGACGGTGAGCGAAGTGTTCCCTCTCGAGGTGCGGGCCAACGCCATCGCCTTCTTTTACGCGGTCGGCAGCGGGCTGGGCGGCATTGCGGGCCCCATCCTGTTCGGGGCGCTGGTGCAGTCCGGGAACCGGGACAATCTTTTCGTCGGCTACGCCATCGGCGGTGCGTTGATGCTGGCAGGAGCGATCGCGGAGCTCAAGCTCGGGGTTGACGCCGAGCAGCGGTCCCTGGAGGACGTCGCGACCCCCCTGTCGGCAGACTAAGCGGGGGGCACCGTCGCCAGCTGGGCGGCGATGGCGTCGCGATCGCCAGCATCGGGCTCCCGGGCCAAGGCGGCCTCAGCGGCTGCCATCTGCTCGGCGCGCCCTGCCCCGTCGCCTGCGACCGCGAACGCTCGCGCCATGCCCTCGTGCGCTGAGGCCAGCCGCCAGCCGTCCCAGCCCTGGGCGATGGCGGTGGCGAGGTGGCGGCGGGCGAAGCGCACCGCCACCGCCGCGTATCCCACCAGCCCGAAGACATGGGCCACCTGCCAATCGCCGGTCGCAACCTGCTCAGCCGTGCCGACCTGGCCCCAGTGCCACCGCGACGCCATGGCCGCCAGCAGCATCTGGTCGTCGTCGCCATCGCCACGATCCGCCGCGTCGATCAGGTCCCAGGTGTCGTTGAACAACCGCGCCCCGAGCCGGCGGTGGACCTCGAGATCTTCCGGAAGGCTCTCCATCGAGCCTCGGAGACTAGGCGCGGGCGCTGGTGACTCGGCGCGACTGCTCGAAGACGTCGGTCATCTGGGCGCAGTACGCCGGGAGATCGTCGGGCTTGCGGCTGGACACGATCACGTTGGGACCCGACGTGCAAACCTGCACTTCGGCGTCGACCCAGTTGCCGCCGGCATTGCCGATGTCGGTCTTCAAGCTGGGCCACGAGGTGAGGGTCCGGCCCCGCACCACATCGGCCTCCACCAGGGCCCAGGGGCCGTGGCAGATCACAGCGCATGGCTTGCCCGCTTCGAACATCGAGCGTACGAAGGCCACCGCCGGTTGGTCCATGCGCAACGCGTCGGCGTTGGCCACGCCACCGGGCAGCACGACGGCACCGTACTCCGCCTCGCTGATCTCGCCCGTGGTCCGGTCCACCCCGAAGGTGTCGGCCTTGTCAAGGTGGTTCATGGCCTGGGCCTTGCCGGGCTTGGGTGCGATCAGCTCCGGGATACCGCCGGCCTTGCGCACCGCGTCCCACGGCTCGGTGAGTTCGATCTGCTCGATCCCCTCGTTGGCCACCACGAACGCCACGCGCATGCCCTGCAGTTCTTCCGCCATTGGTAGGTCTCCCTTCATTGACAACTGAGAGGTATCTACCCGGGGAGTGGCGGGCGATAACTCAACGGGGGCGACACCCGAGCGGTCTACAACCCCGAGGCAGGCACTGCGGCGAAGGAGTTCAGCCTTCCCGGACAAGGACGCGGACGGCGTCGACGATGAGCTGCACGGCGACCGCGGAGAGGAGGAGGCCGAAGACACGTGTCAGAAAGTGGACGAGCGGTAGCGGGATGAGCTTGGCCAGGCGCCCCGCCAGGAGGAGCACGATGCCGAGCACCAGCGCGGCCGCGGCGATCCCGCCGAAAACGGCGAGGCGACTGGTGCCGCCGGGATAGCGGCGCACCAGAACCATCACGGTGGCGATGGCGCCCGGACCCGCCAACAGGGGCGTGGCGAGCGGGACCAGCGCCACGTTGCGCCCGGGAACAGGCGTCATGTCCATGCCCCGGAGCATCTCGAGGGCTACCAGCAACAGGAGCAGGCCGCCGGCAATCGACAGGCTCTCCAGCGACACGTGCAGGTAGTCGAGGATCACCTGCCCGAACAGGGCGAAGCCGACGATGAGGCTGGTGGCGGCGCTCACCGCGCCTATGGCGGCGTTGGTCCGCTGGCGCGGTGTCATCTCGGCGGTGAGGCCCACGAAGATCGGGGTGTTGCCGGCGGGATCCATGATGACCAGCAGCGTCACGAGGGTCTCCCCGAACGCTCGCCATTCCACCGGGCAACCGTAACCTCGGCGGCCGCAGAGAGGCGGTTTCGCGACGGAGGGTGTTTGCCGAAGTTACTGGCGGGTATACCTCTTGCATGCAAATGGGAACCATCGACCTGCAGAAGCTGCGCGGGGTCGGCGAAAAAATCTTCGGTCTCACCAAAGAGTTCGTCGGCGTCGTGACCAACAACGACCGCCTCCAACAAGAGGGCGACGCACAACAGGACCGGGCCAGTGAGCGGTTGCGGGCCCTGCGCAAAGAAGCCGAGGCGGAGATGAAAGACGCCAAGGCCAGCGCCTTCGAGCGTGAAGAGCGGGCCGCTCAGCGGGCCAAGAACTGAACGAGAACTGAGAGAGGGAGAACAAGATGGGTATCGGCGAAGAGATCAAGGGGAAGGCCAAGGCGGCGGCAGGCTCGATTGTCGACAATGACGACCTGCGCCGTGAGGGCGAGGCCCAGCAGGACAAGGGTGAAGCCGAGCGTGAAGCCACTCAGGCTCGGGCCGAGGCCAAGGCCCACGAGGCCAAGGCGTCTGCCAAGGAAGGCGAGCAGCGGGCGGCCGAGTCCGCCAAGTAGTCAAGCTTGAGCGCTAGGCCGCTCTGTATCGAGTTCGGGGGGAACAGCGCCAGACGGGCCGGTGATGTATCGCCGGCCCGTTCTCGTGCCCGCCGAATCGACGAACCTGTGGGACTTTTGGAAACCTGGGGGACTTATGGTTGCAGGACGACCATAAGTCCCCCAGGTTCGCTTAAGTCCCCCAGCTTCGCTGTCGATCGGGACCCGAAGGTCAGGGGCCGATACGGTCGAGGATCAGCGGCCGATCCTGGGGAGGTTCGGGGCCGATCGTGAAGGCGCCGGCCAACGCGTCGAAGGCCAGCGGGACCCGCTTCGGATCGTCGACGGCCAGCTCCAGGACCGGTTGGCCCGCTTCTACCCATTCGCCTGGCTTGGCCCGGCACCAGATGCCGGCGGTGGCGCTGACCCGGTGTTCCTTGCGGGCCCGGCCGGCGCCCAATAGCCACGCGGCGTTGCCGACGGCGCGGGCGTCGAGGCGGGTCACGTACCCCGTCGCCGGCGCCCGGATCACCTCGGAGGCAGTGGCCTGGGGGAGGGCGGCGTCGGGGTCGCCGCTTTGGGCGGCCACCATGGCCCGCCACGTGGCCAGCGCCCTTCCATCCCGGCGAACCGCCTCCACGAGGTCGCCGGCGCCGCCGGCTCCGGCGCCGCCGCCGGCGACCCCCGCCTCGCCGCCGCCGCCGGCGATCCCGGCCAGCGCCAGCATTTCCCGGGCAAGGGCAACGGTCACGGTGACCAGGTCCTCGGGCCCCCCGCCTCGCAGCACCGATAGTGCCTCTGTCACCTCGATGGCGTTGCCGACCGCCCGGCCGAGGGGGGCGTCCATGGCGGTGAGGAGAGCCGAGGTGCGCACACCGTGCGCCTCGCCCAGCTGGACCATGGTCTCGGCCAGGAGCCGAGCCTGGCCGATGTCGGCCATGAAGGCGCCACGCGCCCACCTTCACGTCGAGCACCAGGGCCGACGTGCCCTCCGCGATCTTCTTGGCCATGATTGAGCTGGCGATGAGGGGGATCGATTCCACGGTGCCGGTCACGTCGCGAAGGGCGTAAAGCTTTCCGTCGGCGGGCGCCAGGCCGGCCTCGGGGCCGGCTGCGCAGATCACCCCGCCCACGCGCCGCAACACCGTCAGCATCTCCGCGGGCGCCAGCGCGGCCCGCCATCCCGGAATGGATTCCATCTTGTCGAGCGTCCCTCCGGTGTGGCCGAGCCCCCGGCCCGAGAGCTGGGGCACCGCGGCTCCGCACGCCGCCACGATCGGGACCAGCGG
Organism: uncultured Actinomycetota bacterium; assembly: GCA_963851105.1. Taxonomy (GTDB): domain Bacteria; phylum Actinomycetota; class Acidimicrobiia; order Acidimicrobiales; family Palsa-688; genus DATARN01. Next base: position 106,535 of record CAWKNP010000008.1, on the reverse strand, counting down.
CAGGGAGACCTTGTCGCCCACGCCTCCGGTGGAGTGCTTGTCGACCGTCGGCCGGCCCACCCCCGACAGGTCGAGCCGCTGGCCCGAGGCGATCATGGCCGCCGTCCAGCTTGCGAGCTCGCCAGCCGAAAGGCCCCGCCAGACGATCGCCATCAGGAGAGCGGCGGCCTGCTCGTCGGCCACCGTGCCATCGGTGTACGCGGCGATGAAGCCGCGGATCTGGGCGTCGCTCAGCTCCCGACCGTCCCGCTTGGTCTTGATCACCTCCACGGCGCCGAAGGTGCTCATAGCTCGCTGCGCCGGAACAGCTCTTCGGCGTCGAAGGCCCCGGGCAACAACTGCTCGAGCATGACCGGCAGGGCACCCGGGCCCCGGTCGACGAGGAGGCTGGCGCCGCCGTTGTCGAGGAGGACTTGGCGGCACCGCCCGCACGGCGCCAGCGGTTGGCCGTCGCCGGCGGCGACGCTGATGGCCACCAGGAGCTGGCCGCCGGAAGCCCGCAGCGCCGACACCAGGCCGCACTCGGCGCAAAGGGTCAACCCGAAGGAGGCATTTTCCACGTTGCAGCCGGCGACGATCCGCCCGTCGTCGGTGAGGCCGGCGGCGCCGACCGACAGGCCGGAGTAGGGGGCGAAGGCATTGGCTGCGACGGAGCGGGCCGCGCTGCGCAGGTCGGCCCAGGGGATACTCGGGGGGACGGGGGCGTCGGCGGTGGTGGGGGGGCGGCCGCCGACGAGGCTGACGGCCAGCGAGGCGGCCCGCGCCCCGGCAGCCCCGGCCGCCTCCAGGGCGCCGCGGTCCAGCCACGAGGCCAGAAAACCGGCGTCGAAGGCGTCGCCGGCACCGGTGGGGTCGACGACCGCCGCCGGGGCCGTCTCCACCGCCAGCTGCTCCGACTCGGTGGCCACGATCGCCCCGTCGCGCCCCAGCTTGAGCACCACCACGGGGTAATGCTGGAGCAGGCGGCTGACCACGTCGCTGGTGCCGTCGCGGTCGTCGACGCCGGTGATCGCCCGGGCCTCGGCCAGGTTGGCGAACACCACGTCGGCCCCCCGGCTCCACTCCACGAAGTCGGGGCCCCGGTCACCGAGCGACCCTGCGGAGCCGACATCGACCGACCGGGTGAGGCCGGAATCGGCGGCCGCCTGCCACAGGGGCGCCACCGCGTCCCGGCTGCCCGTCTCGAGCAGGGCGTGGCCCGACAGGTGGAGGTGGCCGATGTCGTCGAGCAGCGCCAGCGGGACGTCCCCGGCCGCCAACGCCATGTTGGCCCCCCGGTCGGTATAGAACGACCGGGTCCCGTCGGCGCCCACGAGCACAACGATCGACCCGGTGGCGGCCCCGGCATCGACGCCGAGGCGGGCGTCGACGCCCGCGGAGGCCAGGCCCTGGCGGTGCGCCTCGGCGTCGGCGGCGCCCACCCGAGCCGCCAGCCGGACCGGCACGCCCGACGCCGCCAACCACGCGGCCAGGTTGGCTCCCGACCCTCCCGGCACCGAGGCGACTGCGGCCGCGGTGTCGGAGTCGACCACCGTGGCGCCCGCCGGGCGGACAATGACATCGTTGATCACGTCGCCGACCACCAGCACGCCGATCATGGGGCACCCGGGGAAAAAAGGGCCCAGGCCCGGGCAATTTCGCCCGCCACGTGCACGTTGTGGCGCACCGCCGCCACATTGGCGGCCAGGCTGGCGCCACCGGTCGCCGCCTGGAGGCGGTCCAGCAAGTACGGGGTAATGGCCGCTCCCGCCACGCCCTCGGCGGCCGCCGCCACCAGGGCGTCGGAGATGGCGGCGTCGTGGGCATCGGGATCGAGCTGGTCGGCGGCGGGCACCGGGTTGGCGACCACCAGGGCGCTGGCGAGGCCCAGCGCGTCCGCGGCGCGCATGATGGCGACCACCTCGTCGGGCCCCTCGACCCGGGTGGCGACGGGGTGGCCGGAGTCGGTGAGGTAGAACCCGGCGAAGCGCGACGTGCGGTAGCCGACGACGGTCACCCCCAGAGTCTCCAACCGCTCGAGCGTGGCCGCCACATCGAGGATGGACTTCACTCCCGCGCTGACCACGGTGATCGCGGTCCGGGCCAGGACGGGCAGGTCGGCGGACTCGTCGAAGCTCTTCGACGCGCCCCGGTGGACGCCGCCGAGGCCGCCGGTGGCGAACACCCGGACGCCGGCGCGGCGGGCCAGCCAGGCGGTGGCGGCCACGGTCGTGCCCGCCAGGCCCCGCCGGGCCATGACAACGGGCAGGTCCCGCACGCTCGCCTTGGCGGCACCCGGGCCGGCGGCGTTCGCCAACCGCTCGAGCTGATCGCCGGTGACGCCCACCACCGGCACGCCGTCGATCACGGCGACCGTCGCCGGCGTCACGCCCCGTCCCCGCAGATCCTCCTCGAGGTTCACGGCGACCTCGAGGTTGCGCGGGCGGGGCAGCCCGTGGGTGACGATGGCGGTTTCCAGGGCCACCACCGGACGACCCTCGGCGAGGGCGGCCGCGACCTCGACTCCGACGTGCACCCCGTCAGGATTTCACATAGGGCTGGCCGTCGGCCTTGGGCGGCCGGACCCGGCCCACCAACCCGGCCACCACGACGATCGTCGCCACGTAGGGGATCATCAGCAGGAAGTCGGAGGGGATGGAGGTGCCGAGCACCGAAAGGATGTTCTGCACGGCGTCGGCGAAGCCGAACAGGAGGGCCCCGATCAGGGACCCGATGGGGGTCCACCGCCCGAAGATCACCGCGGCCAGGGCGATGAAGCCCTTGCCCGACGAGACGTCCTTGCCGAACGGCCCGACCGAGCCGATGGTGAGGTAGGCACCGCCGATGCCCGCGACGATGCCGCCGAGGATCACGTTGACGTAGCGGATGCCGAGGACCCGGATGCCCACCGTCTCCGCCGCCACCGGGTGCTCTCCCACGGCGCGCACCCGTAGCCCCCAGCGGGTGCGGAACAACCCCACCTGCAGCAGGATCAAGATGGCGTACGTCAGGTACAGGAAGATGCTGGAGTCGAACAGCACCGGCCCGAGGATCGGGATCTTCGCCAGCAGCGGGATCTGGATGCGCCCGAACACCCCGGGCGAGTTGAGGGTGTTCTGGTACTTGACCAGGACACGGTCGTAGAGGTACCCGGTGAGCCCGGTTGCCAGGACGTTGAGCACCACCCCGACGACGATCTGGTTGACCGCGTAGCGGATGGCGAACAACCCCAGGATGAGGCCCAGCAACGCCCCGGCGGCGGCGGCGGCGAGCAATCCGAGGTACAGCGAGTGGCTGGCACTGGCGACGATCGCGCCCGCGAAGGCGCCGAAGAGGAGCTGGCCCTCGATGGCGATGTTGACGACGCCGGCCCGCTCGCACAGGACTCCGGCGAGGGCGCCGAGCACGATCGGGATGGAGCGGTCGACGGAGCTCTGGAGAAGCCCGACCAGGCTCAGCGACTTGCCCGCCGACGCCCAGCACAGGAACGAGAACATGAACAGCGCCCCGACGCCGACCATGACCGCGCGCCGGGCCCAGCGCACCAGCGGGGCGCGCAACCACCATGCCGACAGCCCCAGCGTGATCACGCCCGCCACGATGGCGGTTGGCCCCGGGGGCAGCTTCAGCGGGGCCAGGTGCAGCGACGCGCCGCCCAGGGTGAGACCTAGTTGCGCCTTGCCGGGGCGCGCCTGGAGGCCGAACCCCACGATCTCGACGATCCCGAGCAGGCTCATTGCCAGGCCGCCGGCAGTCGAGCGGGAAAGCCGGCGGCGCCGGTTGGTGATCACAGGAGCCGGCGGGGGCGGGGCGGGGGCGAGCGTGGTCGTCACGCTCCCACCACTTTCAGCGCCGCCCTTTTCTCCGGGCCTGACCGCTGCCCGCGCAACCGGAAGATGGTGCGAACGAGCGGCGGCGCGGCGATGAACAAGACGATGAGGGCCTGGATCACCGTCACGATGTCGACCGGTGTCTGGGTGGCGGCCTGCATCTGCACGCCGCCGGCGTGGAGGGCGCCGTAGAGGAGCGAGGCCAGGACCACGCCGAGGGAGGTACCCCGGCCGAGCAGGGCCACGGTGATGGCGTCGAAGCCGTAGGTGCCGTAGATCCCCGGCGTGAGCGAGTAGTCGGTCCCGAGGACCACGCTGGCCCCGGCCAGGCCGGCCAACGCCCCGGCGATGAACATCACCGTGATGTAGCCCCGCTCGACATTCATACCGGCGGCGCGGGCGGCATCGGGGTTGGCGCCGATGGTTCGCAGCTCGAAGCCGAGGGTGCTGCGCTTGACGAGCCACGAGACGCCGGCCGCGGCCGCCAGCGCGATGACGAAGCCGAAGTTCATCCGCAGCGAGCCGCCCGCCAGGTGGGGGAGGCGGGCGGTGCCGTGTACCACCTTGCTGATCGGGTCGATGCGCCTGGGGCGGCGGAAGAGCCGGGTCCCGAGGAGGTACAGCAGGAGGAACTGGGCCACGTAGTTGAACATGATCGTGGTGATGACCTCGTTGGCCCCGGTCCGGGCCCGCAAGACGCCGATCAGCCAACCGCAGATGGCGCCGCCCACCACGCCGCCCACCACCGCCACCACGACATGGATGACCGGCGGCAGCGCGATGGCGAAGCCGATGTAGCCCGCGATGACGGCGCCGCCGATCAACTGGCCGCTGGCGCCGATGTTGAACAGGCCGCAGCGGAACGGGAGCATCACCGCCAGGCCGGCCAGGATGAGGGGGGTGGCGTTGACCACCGTTTCCGACAGCGGCTCGAAGACCGCGGTGACAGAACCGCCGCGCCAGGCGGCCGAGACGGTGTGGATGTTGACGACCGATCCCCGGAACATGGCGGTGTAGGCCCCGCTGGCCGACGACCAGGCGGCCGCCAGGGCGGCGCCGGGGGCGGAGAAGAAGTGGCCGAACTTGGGCAGGACGTTGGGGTCGGTGAAGGCGATCAGGAGGCCGCCGACGACGATGGCGGCCACGAACGCCAGGACGGTCACGGTGAGGGCGTTGCCCTCGACCACCGCGGCCACCAGCTGCTGGCGCCAACGGGGGTCGTCGTCGAGGGGGTCCGCGGCCGGCGGCTCCCGGGTCTCGCTCACGGGGCCGACGGGGCCGACGGGGCCGCCGCCGCGGGCGCCGCCGCGGGCGCTGCGGGGGCCACTGGAGGTGCGGCCGGGGCGCGCTCAGGGAGTCCTCGGCGCCCCCGCACATCAGCCGGCCCAGCTCGGGGCGGCTGACATCGGGCGGCCTGAAGGCGACGATGCGGCCCTCGTACATGACGGCGATCCGGTCGGCGAGCGCCGCGATCTCGTCCAGTTCGGTCGATACCAGCAGTACCGCGGCCCCCTTGTTGCGCTCCTCGACGATCGTGCGGTGCATGAACTCGATCGACCCCACGTCCACCCCCCGGGTCGGCTGGCTGGCGATGAGCAGGCGCAGCGGCCGGGACAGCTCCCGGGCCACCACGACCTTCTGCTGGTTGCCCCCCGACAGCGATGACGCCGGGGTGTGGATCGACTGGGTGCGGATGTCGAACTGCGCGACGCGTTCGGTGGCCGAGGAGTCGATGACGCTCAGGTTCAGCGCCAACCCCCGGGAAAATGGCGGCTGGTCGTAGGTGTCGAGCACCAGGTTCTCGGCCACGGTGAACGCGGTGACGAGGCCCTCCGCCTGGCGGTCCTCGGGCACGTAGCCGACGCCGGCGTGGAGGATCTCCCGGGTCGACTGGCCCGTCAGATCGCGGCCGCCCAACGTGAACCGTCCGCCCGTGACCGGGCGCAGGCCGACCAGGGCCTCGCACAGCTCGGTCTGCCCGTTGCCCTGGACGCCGGCGATGGCCAGGATCTCACCGGTGCGGATGGCGAAAGACAGATCTTTGACCGCGGTGTTGCCGAGGTCGTCGTCGACGCTCATGTCCTTGACTTCGAGCATTGCTTCGCCGAGGGTCGCCGCCGCCTTTTCGGGCGCGAATCGCACTGCCCGGCCCACCATGAGCGCGGCCAGATCGTCGTCGGACGCACTCGGCGCCATGGTGCCCGCCACCCGCCCCTGGCGGATGACGGTGATGGTGTCGGCCATCTGCTGCACCTCTTTGAGCTTGTGGGTGATGAACACGATCGAGCGTCCCGATGCCTGGAGTGAGCGCATCACCGTGAACAGGTCCTCGGTCTCGCCCGGTGTCAGGACCGCGGTGGGCTCGTCGAGGATCAGCAGGTTGGCGTCGCGCAGCAGCGACTTGATGATCTCGACGCGTTGCTGCACGCCGACGGGGAGATTCTCGACGAGGGCGTCGGGGTCGACGGCGAGGCCGTACTCCTTGGACACGCGCAGCACGTCGGCGCGTGCCCGGCGGCGATCGAGCAGTCCGATGCGGTTGGTCCGCTCGGCACCGAGCACGACGTTCTCCGCCACCGTGAAGACCGGTACCAACATGAAGTGCTGGTGCACCATGCCGATGCCGGCCGCGATGGCGTCCTTGGGACGGCCGAAGGCAACGGGTTGCCCGTCGATCAGTATCTCGCCCTGGTCCGGGCGGGAAAGCCCGTAGAGGATGTTCATCAGCGTCGACTTGCCGGCGCCGTTCTCGCCCAGCAGGGCGTGGATCTCGCCCGGCTCGACGATCAGGTCGATGTGGTCATTGGCCAGCAGGGAACCGAAGCGCTTGGTGATTCCCCGGAGCTCGAGTTTCAAAGCGGCCTTCGGGGGGCCGTCAGCTGGTCGGCTGGCTCGGCGAGGTGATGGTGATCGATCCGCTGATGATGGCCTGCTTGACCGTGTCGAGCTCGCCCTTCAGCGACGCGGGCACCGACGACGCCAGCGGGGCCAGCCCGACACCGTTGTTGGCGAGCGTGCCGATGTAGTTGCCCCCCTTGAAGGCGCCGTTGGCGGCGTCGATCACGGCTTGCTTGACCGAGACCGCGATGCCCTTCTCCACGCTGGAGAGGAAAAGGCTGCAGTACTGCTGGGCGCTCACGCAGCCGTCGGTGTCGACCCAGAGCATGTGCACGCCGTTGCCGTTTTGCTGGACGGCGGCGGCGGCGCCGAGGCCGACGTTGCCGGCCACCGGGAAGATGATGTCGGCGCCCTGCTGGATGAATGTCTGGGTCACGTTCTTGCCTTTGCCCTGGTCGGTGAAGTCACCGGTGAAGGTGCCGTTCTGCGCCTTCTCATCCCAGCCCAGAACCTTGACCGACGAGTTGTGCTTGGTGTTGTAGTACGCGACGCCCTCGGCGTAACCGTCCATGTAGATGGTGACCGTGGGCAGCTTGATACCGCCGAACGTCGCCACCGACCCGGTCTTGGTCATCCCCGCGGCCAGGTAACCGCCGAGGAAGCCGGCCTGGGCGGTGTTGAAGATGAGCGCCTTCACGTTGGGCAGGGCGGGCGAGTAGCTGTAGTCGACAATGGCGAAGTTCTGGGTCGGGTTGGCCTTGGCCGCGGTCTGGGTGGCGTCGCCCATGAGGAACCCGACGGTGACGACGATCCCGCACTTGCGCTGGACGAGAGCGTTGATGTTCGGGGTGTAGTCGCTCTGGGTCGTCGACTGGAGGTATTGGGTGGTGATGTTGGGGTCAGCGGCTTTGGCGTCGGTCAGGCCCTGGTAGGACGAGGCGTTGAAGGAGCGATCGTCGATGCCGCCGGTGTCGGTGACCATGCAGGCGGTGAGCGCCGCCTTGGACGTCGGGCCCGACGTCGTCGTCGTCCCGCCGCCGGCGGCCACGGTGGTGTTGGTCGTCGATTTCTTGCTCGAGCCGCACGCCGCGGCCACAAGGGCCGCCACGAAGAACAGGGCTGCGGGTTTCGTCCAACGGGTCATTGTGTCCCCCTTGTGTGTGGCCGGGCCCTGCGGTACGACCGTCGATGGCCTCTCCCGGCCCCCACCGAGTTGAGAGGTTCGGATTGTAGCAAGGGACTTTCCGCCACGACGGGGAAGACCGCCGGGACCCTATCGTGGTCCCATGAGCGATCAACCCACCCTGGAGACGCTCGTCCGGGCTCCGAAGGTGGTCCTCCACGACCACCTCGACGGTGGCCTGCGTCCCAGGACCGTCATCGACCTGGCGGCCGCGGCGGGCTACCACGAGCTGCCCACCACCGATGTCGAGGACCTGGCCCGCTGGTTTACCCGGGCCGAGGCCCGCAGCACGCTGGATCTGTACCTGGGCCGCTTCCGCCAGACCGTCGCCGTCATGCAGAGCGCCGACGCCCTGCACCGGGTGGCGGCGGAATGCGCCTCGGATCTGGCATCCGACGGGGTGGTCTACGCCGAGGTTCGCTTCGCCCCCGAGCTCCACCTCGACGGAGGGCTGTCGCTCGACCAGGTCGTCGACGCCGTGGCTGCCGGCATCGCCGAGGGCAGCCAGGGCCGTACCATCACCATTGGCGTCTTGCTCACCGCCATGCGCCACGCGGCCCGCTCGTTCGAGATCGCCGAGTTGGCGCTGCGACACCGCGACCACGGGGTGGTCGGATTCGACATCGCCGGCAGCGAGGCCGGCAACCCGCCCACCCGCCACCTCGACGCCTTCCAGGTGGTGGCCAAGGGCAATGGCCACATCACGATCCACGCCGGCGAGGCCTTCGGACTGCCGTCGATCTGGGAGGCGGTGCAGCTGTGCGGCGCCGAGCGCCTGGGCCACGGCGTACGCATCGTGGACGACATCGTGGTCCACGCCGACTCTTCGGTGGAACTCGGGCGCTTGGCATCGTTCATCCGGGACCGGCGGGTGCCCCTCGAGCTGTGCCCGACATCCAACGTCGACACCGGCGCCGCCCCGTCGATCGCCGAGCACCCGATCGACCTCCTGAAGCGCCTGCGGTTCCGGGTCACGGTCAACACCGACAACCGGCTGATGAGCGACACGACCATGTCGCGCGAGTTCGCGGCGCTGGTGACCGCCTTCGGGTACGGCTGGGACGACATCGAATGGATGACGATCAACGCCATGAAGAGTGCCTTCTGGCCCTTCGACGAGCGTCTGGCGATCATCAACGACGTCATCAAGCCCGGTTTCGCGGCCTTGAAGGCTCCGGTGCCGGCATGAGCACCGTTGCCCTCGGGTTCGACGACGTCACCGCCTCCGAGGCCGCCCTGAAGCGGTTCCTGACCGGCCTGCCCGGGGTCGACGCGGTCGGCGCCGAGTCCCGCGTCGCGATGCTGGCCACCCGCTCGCTCAAGCACGACACCAAGCGCCGAGCTCTGGACCTGGCGATAACCATGGTCGACCTCACCACGCTCGAAGGCGCCGACACCCCGGGCAAGGTCCGCGCCCTGTGCGCCAAAGGCCGCCGGCCCGACCCGGCCGACCCGACGGCGCCGCCGGTCGCCGCCATCTGCGTGTACCCCGACCTGGTGGGCGTGGCAGTGGCTGCTCTTTCCTCCAGCGCGGTAAAAGTGGCGTCAGTGGCCACCGCCTTTCCCAGCGGCCGGGCGTCGATGGCGGTGAAGTTGGCCGATGTCGCCGACGCCGTGGGTGCCGGCGCCCACGAGATCGACATGGTCATCGACCGGGGCGCCTTCCTCGCCGGTGGCTTCGGGGCTGTCCTTGAGGAGATCGTGGCCACCAAGGCGGCCTGCGGTGACGCCCACCTCAAGGTGATCCTCGAGACCGGCGAGCTGGCGACCTACGACAATGTCCGCCGGGCGTCGTGGCTGGCCATGCTGGGCGGCGCCGACTTCATCAAGACGTCCACCGGGAAGGTCGCCCCGGCCGCCACCCTGCCGGTGACCCTCGTCATGCTGGAAGCGGTGCGTGACTTCGCGGCGGTCACCGGCCGGCCGGTGGGCGTGAAGGTGGCCGGTGGGGTGCGCACGGCCACCGACGCCCTGCGCTACCTCGTCGTCGTGCACGAGACGGCGGGCGACGACTGGCTGGACCCGAGCCGGTTCCGAATCGGGGCGTCGAGCCTGCTGAACGACCTGTTGATGCAGCGCACCAAGCAACGCACCGGCGCCTACGCCGGGCCCGACTACTTCACGCTCGACTGAGGGGGCGGCATGGATTGGGACTACGCCCCGGCACCGGAATCGCGCGCCATCGTGGACATCCGGTCCTCGTACGGACTGTTCATCGACGGGTCGTTCGTCGACCCGGTCGACGGCAGCAGCCTGAAGACCGTCAACCCGGCCACCGAGGAGGTGCTGGCCGAGGTGGCGGTCGCAGGACCCGGCGACGTCGACCGGGCGGTGGCTGCCGCCCGAACCGCTTACCAGACGGTGTGGGGTCCCATGCCCGGCGCCGAGCGGGCCAAGTACCTGTTCCGCGTCGCCCGCCTCGTCCAGGAGCGCTCCCGGGAACTGGCGGTGCTGGAATCGCTGGACAACGGCAAGCCCATACGCGAGGCCCGCGACGTCGACGTGCCCCTGGCGGCGGCCCATTTCTTCTACTACGCGGGGTGGGCCGACAAGCTGGCTCATGCCGGCCTCGGGCCGGCGCCGGCGCCGCTCGGCGTGGCCGGGCAGGTCATCCCCTGGAATTTTCCCTTGTTGATGGCGGCGTGGAAGCTGGCGCCCGCCCTGGCGGCCGGCAACACCTGTGTGTTGAAGCCGGCCGAGACCACCCCCCTCACCGCCATGCACCTGGCCCAAATCCTGCAGCAGGCCGATCTGCCGCCCGGAGTTGTCAACATCGTGACCGGCGCCGGCGCGACCGGGGCATCGGTGGTGTCTCATCCGGGCGTGGACAAGGTTGCCTTCACTGGCTCCACCGCGGTCGGCAAGTCGATCCTGCGAACTCTCGCCGGGACCCGCAAGCGGGTCACGCTGGAGCTCGGGGGCAAGGCCGCCAACATCGTCTTCGACGACGCCCCGATCGACCAGGCGGTGGAGGGCATCGTCAACGGGATCTTCTTCAACCAGGGGCACGTGTGCTGCGCCGGCAGCCGCCTGCTCGTCCAGGAATCAATCGCCGCGGAGCTACTGGAGCGGTTGAAGCGGCGCCTGGCGACGCTGCGCGTCGGCGACCCGCTCGACAAGAACACCGATGTGGGCGCCATCAACTCCTCCGAGCAACTGGAGAGGATCACCTCGTTGGCCGCAGCCGGGGAGGCGGAGGGTGCCACCCGGTGGTCGCCCGCCTGCGACCTGCCGGCGCGGGGCTATTGGTTCGCCCCGACTCTTTTTACCGGGGTGGCGCAGTCCCATCGCATCGCCCGGGAGGAGATCTTCGGGCCCGTACTGTCGGTGTTGACCTTCCGCACGCCGGCCGAGGCGGTCGACAAGGCCAACAACACCCCCTACGGGCTATCGGCAGGCGTGTGGACCGAGAAGGGCAGCCGCATCCTGTGGATGGCGTCGCGCCTGCGGGCGGGAGTGGTGTGGGCCAACACCTTCAACCGCTTCGACCCGGCCAGCCCTTTCGGCGGTTACCAGGAGTCGGGGTTCGGGCGCGAGGGCGGCCGTCACGGGCTGGAGGCGTACCTTGCCCACTGACCCCCGGCGCCGTGTCGATGTCCGCAAGACCTTCAAGCTGTACATCGGAGGCGCCTTTCCCCGGTCGGAGTCGGGGCGGACCTACGTCGTCGTGGCCGGCGACGGGCAGTTCCTGGCCAACGCCGCCCAGGCGTCGCGCAAAGACGCCCGCAACGCCGTGGTGGCGGCCCGGCGCGCCTTCGGGGACTGGTCACGTCTCACCGCCTACAACCGGGGCCAGATTCTGTACCGGGTGGCGGAGCTCATGGAGGGGCGGCGGGGCGAGTTCGTGGCGGCGGTCGCCGCGGCCGAGGGCCTTTCGGGTGCTGCCGCCCGCGAGGTCGTCTCGGCGGCGGTGGACCGTTGGGTCTGGTACGCGGGATGGCCCGACAAGCTTGCCCAGGTGCTGGGCGGGGCGAACGCCGTGGCGGGCGCCTACTTCGACTTCTCGGTGCCCGAGCCGACCGGGGTGGTGGCGGTGGTGGCGCCCCAGTCGTCGTCACTGCTCGGGTTGGTGTCGGTGGTGGCGCCGGTCATGGCGGCGGGCTGCACCGCGGTGGTGGTGGCTTCCGCGATGCGGCCACTGGCCGCGGTGACCCTGGCGGAGGTGCTGGCCACCTCCGATGTGCCCGGTGGCGTCGTCAACGTGCTGACCGGCCGCGTCGAGGAGCTGGCGCCGGTGCTCGCCGCCCACATGGATGTCAACGCCCTCGACGTGACGGGGGTGGCTGGCGCCGACGTGGCCGCCTTGCAGGTGCTGGCCGCGGACAACGTGAAGCGGGTGTTCTGGCCCCCGGGTCGTCCCGAGGAGGAGGACTGGTCGGTGGACCCGGGGCTTGCCCGGCTGCGGGCGTTCGTCGAGATCAAGACCGTATGGCATCCCATGGGGGTCTGAGCCTGCCGTGAAAACGACCGTCGTCGACCACCCCCTGGCCGCCCAGCTGCTGACCCGGTTGCGGGACCAGGGCACCGATCGGGCGCTGTTCCGCCAGGCGGTGGAGGAGCTCAGTGTGATGCTGCTGTTCGAGGCGACCCGGTCCCTCACCACCGAAGTGGTGACGGTCCAGACTCCGCTGGCGCCGGCCGCCGGGGTGCGCGTCGTGGACCCGCCGCTCGTCGTGCCCATCCTTCGCGCCGGGCTCGGGATGCTGGGGGCGGTGCTTCGGCTGTTGCCGGGCACCGACACCGGCTTCATAGGGGTGGCCCGCAACGAGAGCAGCTTCCAGCCCGAGCCCTACATGAACGCAGTCCCCGATCAGTTGAACGGGCGTCCGGTCATCGTGCTCGACCCCATGTTGGCGACCGGTGGCTCGCTGGAGCATGCCTGCCGCATCCTGGCGGCGCGGGGGGCGGGGCACATCACGGCGGTCGTGGTGCTGGCGGCGCCCGAGGGGTTGGCGCGCCTGGCTCGCTCAGGCCTCGACCTCGACGTATGGACCGCGGCCATCGACGAGCGGCTCAACGACAACGCCTACATCGTCCCCGGCCTCGGCGACGCCGGCGACCGCCTCTTCGGTACCGCCTGACGGGGTTGCAACCGCAGCCGGGCCGGCGGCGGGGGCAGGCGCCGCGATCGGACTACTCCGGCAGGCCGGTCAGCTCCGCCATGGCCCGCTGGAGCGCGGCCACGGTGGCCGCCCCCCGGGCTCGGGCGGCGGCGGCGTCGCCGTCGGCGACGGGCTCCACCACCTCGAAGTACACCTTTACCTTGGGCTCGGTGCCGCTCGGGCGCACGATTATCCGGATGGTCTTGGCCTCGTCCAGGTAGAACACCACGCCGGCAGTCGGCGGCAGGCCCCGGTTCCCCGCCTCGAGGTCGACGACCTCGGTCACCCGGTGCCCCGCCACGGTGGTGGGCGGAGCGGCCAGCAGGCGGCCCACGATGGCTCGGATGCGCGCCGGCCCGTCGGCGCCGGTGACGGTGGACGACCACTGTTTGGTGACGTGGGCTCCGTAGAGGCGGGCCAGGTCGTCGAGACGGTCGCCGACGGTGCGCCCCTCGGCCTCCAAGCCCGCCACCAGCTCCGCGAACAGCAGCGCGGCGGTTATGCCGTCCTTGTCCCGGACCAGGGTGCCCACGCAATACCCGAGTGCCTCTTCGTATCCGAACACGAAGCGCCAGCCGGGATGGCTGTCAGGGAAGCGGGCCAGCCATTTGAAGCCCGTCAGGGTCTCGGCGAAGTGGACGCCCGCGGCCGCCGCCATCCGGGCCAGCATGGTCGACGACACGATGCTGGTGACGACCAGCCGCTCGTCACCGGCGGTGTGGGTCAAGATGTGGTCGGCGAGCAGCCAGCCGATCTCGTCGCCGAGCAGGGGCCGCCAACCGGCCGCGCCGCCGGCGCCGGCGCTGGGCACGGCCACGCCGAGGCGGTCGGCGTCGGGGTCGTTGGCCAGCACGACATCGGCGCCTCGGGCCCGCGCCTCGGCCAGCGCCAGGTCGAGCGCGCCCGGCTCCTCGGGGTTGGGGAAGGCCACCGTCGGGAAGTCGGGATCGGGCTCGAACTGCTGCCTCACCACGGTGACGTCGGCGAACCCCGCCTGCGCGAGCAGCCTGGTGGTGACCGAGCCACCGACGCCGTGCATCGGTGTGAACACGATGCTCAGCTCCCGTGCCCGGGGAGTGAGCGACAGTGCCTGGGCCGCCACCAGGTAGCGGTCGACGACACCTTCGTCGACCGTGACGATCAGGGGTTCGCCCGGCGCCGCCAACGGCACGTCTCGCAGCGACGTCACCGCCGCGATCTGCGCTGCGATCTCGCGGTCGGTGGGCGGGATGATCTGGGCCCCGTCGCCCAGGTACACCTTGTAGCCGTTGTACTTCGCCGGGTTGTGGCTGGCGGTCACCATGACGCCCGCGGAGGCGTGGAGGTCGCGGATGGCATACGCCAGCAGGGGAGTGGGCAGGCACCGGGGCAGGAGGAGGGCGGTGATGCCGGCTCCCGCGACGACCGCGGCAGTGTCGGCGGCGAAGACGTCGGACTGGTGCCGGGCGTCGTAGCCGATCACGACGCCGCCGTCACAGGTGCCGTGCTGGCGGAGGTAGCGGGCGAGGCCGGCGGCGGCCCGGCGGACGAGGGCCCGGTTCATCCGGTTGGGGCCCGGGCCGAGCGTGCCCCGCAGCCCCGCCGTGCCGAACTCGAGCCGGGAGCCGAAGAGCTCCTCGAGGCCCGCCTCATCATCGCCCGCGAGCAGGATTTCGATCTCGGCGCGGGTGGCGGGATCGGGATCGTCGGCCGCCCAGGCGGCGGCCCGGGCCCGCAGGTCGCGAAGGTCTGTCATGACAGCTCGGCGATCACGTGGGCCAGCAGGTCGCCCATCCGCTCGGCCGAGCGGCGACCGACGGCGATGACGTCGCTGTGGTCGATGCCCCCGGGTTCGAGCCCGGCCGCCATGTTGGTCACCAGGGAGCAGGCGAGGACCTCGGCGTCGAGTTGCCGGGCCGCAATCGTCTCGAGCACCGTCGACATCCCGACCAGGTCGGCACCGAGTCGGGCGGCCATGGCCACCTCGGCCGGCGTCTCGAACTGCGGTCCCGCGAAGGCGGCGTAGACGCCCTCGGCCAGCGAGGGGTCCACCCGCCGGGCGGCGGCGCGGAGGCGGGAGGAGTAGGCGTCGGACATGTCCACGAAGCGGATGTCGAACGGCGGCGGTGGGAGCGGACCGGTGAGCGGGGAGTGTGCGGTGAGATTGAGGTGGTCGGCGATCAGCACCGGCTGGCCCACTGAGTATTCCCGGTTGATGGCGCCCGCGGCGTTGGTGAGAACGATGGTCTTGCAGCCTGCCAGCGCCGCCGTGCGCACCGCGTGGACGACCGTGGCGGCCCGATAGCCCTCGTAGAGGTGCACCCGGCCGAGATACGCCAGGATGCGCCTCGTGCCCCGGGTAATCGAGCGCACCGCGCCGGCGTGGCCGACCACCGTGGGGGCCGGGAACCCGACCAGGTCGGTGACGGGGAATTCGGCCATCACCTCGCCCATGCGGTCGGCGGCCGCCAGCCAGCCGGAGCCGAGGACGACGGCCACGTCGTGGCGTTCTACCCCGGTGCGCTCGGCCAGCTGGCGGGCTGCCAAGGTCGCCAGGTCGAAGGGGCTCGGCTCGGCCATGGGCCACCCTACGACGCCGACGCCGAAGCTGGCACAGGCGCAGGCGGCGAAGGAAAGCGCTGCGTATGTCGGATGGATCTGTAATCTTGTAATAGCCATGACTCAGGATGTCGAAGCCCTCAAGTCCCGGATCAGCACCTGGTTCGCGCAGCGCCTGCCGCCGGAGTGGCTCGCCGGTCCTGCCGAGATCGACCTTGACCGCGAGGAGGTCCTGGTCGTCTTGCCGCTGGCGCCGGGGTCCGATGTCGTTACGTTCCGCGACGCCACCAGGGACAAGCGGATGCAGGTGGCCCGCCAGGCCGAGGAGGCCTTTGGCCTCAAGGTCTCGTGGGGGACCCTCTTCGAGGGCCGGCGGCGCCTGTACACCACCATGCGGACGGCGTTGACGGTGCCCTTGGCAATGCCCGAGCGCCAGGTGCTCGATGGCCTGGTGGCGGCCGGCGTCGCCAGCGATCGGACCGAAGCGGTTGCCTGGTGCATCCGCCTTGTCGGCCACCACGAGGCGGACTGGCTGCGCGACCTGCGCGACGCGGTGGCCGCGGCCCCGCCGGGGCGCCGGGATCCCCCGCTGGCCATCTGATGGATCGAAGGACCGAAGGAGCACGAATGACCGAGCTGGCCCCCGACCTCGCCCCCCAAGTCCCCGGCGCCGCCCTCGACACCCCGGTGGACGACGACGCCCTCCTTGACGCGTACTCCCGCACCGTCACATCTGTCGCCGAAGCCCTCCTGCCCTCGGTCGCCAGCCTCCAGGTGTGGGCGGGAGGCGGCGGTTCGGGACGGACGGCCGGCTCGGGGAGCGCGGTGGTGCTGACGCCCGACGGTTTCCTCGTCACCTCGGCCCACGTGGTCGCGGCCGGCCGCGGGGGCCAGGCGGCGCTGATCGACGGCCGGGAGTTCGACTTCGAGGTCGTCGGTCGCGACGCCTTGTCGGACCTCGCCGTCATCCGGGGCCGGGCCCGGGACCTACCCGCGGCACCCCTCGGCGACGCCGACCACCTGCGTGTCGGCCAACTTGTGGTGGCCATCGGCAACCCGCTGGGCCTGGCGGGGTCGGTCACGACCGGGGTGGTGAGCGCCCTCGGGCGGTCGTTGCCGACCCGTTCGGGCACGGCGTCGCGGGTCATCGACAATGTCATCCAGACCGACGCCGCCCTCAACCCCGGCAATTCCGGTGGCGCCCTCGCCGACAGTCGCGGCCGTGTGATCGGCATCAACTCGGCGGTGGCCGGCATCGGGCTCGGGCTGGCCGTGCCCATCAACGAAAACACCCGGCGCATCCTCGGCGCCTTGATGAGCGAGGGGCGGTTCCGCCGGGCCTACCTCGGCATCGTGGGCGGCCACCGGGCCTTGGCGCCGCGGCTTTGGGACCGCACAGGACGCGCCGCCGGCGTCGGAGTCACCGATGTCATGGCCGGTAGTCCCGCCGCGGGCGCCGGACTGCGGGTCAAGGACGTGATCCTCGAGATCGACGGACGACCACTCGAGAACACCGGCGATCTGCAGCGCATCATGATCAGCGACGCCATCGGCCGGAGCCACAGCTTGCGGGTGCTGCGCGACGACGAGCTGATCGATCTACAGGTCGTTCCCGCCGAACTCGAGGAATAGAACTTCGTTGTCGGGGGAAACAATCCAGTGGCACACTGAGCCCCTTGGCAAAGCCCGCCCACCGGCATAGTCTCGGTAGGTAACGGCGGAATCATCCCTTGGGGGTTCACACAATTATGGAATCATTTTCGGTCGGTCGGTCCGCACACGCGCGCCGGCGCTCAGGTCGCGTGGCGGTGGCGTTTGCCGCGACATCGCTGCTCGGTCTCATGGTGGGCGGCACCGGGGCGGGGGCCGTCACTCGCGCCTCGGGAGGCCCACCCACGCTGAAGGCGAACCTCGGGACCGGCACGACCGTGTCCACCAACCGGCCCCTGTCGAGCCGGCTGGCGCAGTCCGACCCCGCGTTGCTGAAGCTGACAGGCACAGCACCGACGGCAGTGCTCATCAAGCTGGACTACGACCCGCTGTCCAGCTACCGCGGTGACCTGGCGGGCCTGCCCGCCACCAGCCCTCAGGTCACGGGCCACAAGCTCAATGGGGCTAGCCCGGCCGCAGTGGCCTACTCGGGCCACATCAATGCCATTCAGGGGAACTTCGTCAACGCACTGCGCCAAGCCGTCCCCACCGCGGCCGTCGGACAGGCGTACCACACGGTCTACGGCGGTCTCGCGGTTCAGGTCCCGGCCAACAAGGTGGCGTCGCTCCTGAACCTGCCCGGGGCCGTCGCGGTCCAGGCCGACAGCCTCCATCAACCTGATGCCACCACCGTGGCCGACGACGACGCCGAGTTCATCGGCGGCAATGTCGCCTATGCCGCCCTCGCTTCGAGTGCCACTGCGGGCGCAGGAGTCATCGTGGCGGACGTCGACACCGGCGTCTGGCCCGAGCACCCCTCCTTCGCGGCCAGGCCCGACCTCGCGACGCCCCCGCCGACGCCCGGAGGACAGCCCCGGCCGTGCAACTTCGGGACCGACCCGCTCACCGGCGTGGCCTTTGCCTGCAACGACAAGCTGATCGCAGGCCAGGTGTTCCTCACGACCTACAACAGCCTCAACCACGACGAGCTGTACCCGACATCGGCCCGGGACTCGGGCGGCCACGGCACCCACACCACCAGCACCGCCGCCGGCAACCAGCTCGACCACGCCACGCTGTTCGGCGTCGACCGGGGCCCCATCCAAGGCATCGCCCCCGGCGCCTTCGTCATGTCGTACAAGGCCCTCGGGCCGAAGGGCGGCTACAACTCGGACCTCGTTGCCGCCATCAATCAGGCTGTGGTCGACGGGGCCGACGTGATCAACTACTCCGTCGGGCCCAGCGCGCCGCAGAGCGCCTACACCTCGGCCGACGACCTGGCGTTCCTCGACGCCTTCAATGCCGGCGTGTTCGTCAGCACCTCCGCGGGTAACAGTGGCCCCGGCGCCACGACGGTCGCCCACCTGGGACCGTGGGAGACCACCGTCGGGGCCTCGTCGCTGCAGCGGGCCTTCTCGTCCACCGCCACCCTCACCGCCACTGGCGGCGCCACCTTGGCCCTTCAGGGCAGCTCGATCATGCCCGGCATCACGACATCCACCCCGGTCGTCAATGCCACATCGGTGGCTGCCGAGGACAGCATCTGCTCGAAGCGGGCCCCCGCCGGTTCCTTTACCGGCAAGATCGTCGTCTGCGTCCGCGGCGGCGTGGACGCCGGTGGCAACGCCGTAGGCCGGGTGCAGAAGGGCCTCAACGTCAAGTTCGGCGGAGCCGCCGGGATGTTCCTCATCAACCCCGTCGTCGAGGACACCGAGACCGATAATCACTTCCTTCCCGCCATCCACTTCGACCAGCCGGCGGGCGCCAGCCTCGAGGCGTTTCTCGCCGGCCATTCCGGTGTCACGGCGACCTTCCCGACCGGTGAAGAAACCAACGGCCAGGGCGACGTCATGGCCGCCTTCTCCTCGCGGGGCCCCGGCGGCGACTTCCTGAAGCCCGACATCACGGCACCCGGCGTCCAGATCCTGGCCGGCAACACGCCGACGCCCACCGATGCCGCCTCCGGTCCCCGGGGTCAGTACTTCCAGGCCATCGCCGGGACGTCGATGTCCGCACCGCACATAACCGGGTCGGCCGCGCTGGTCTTCGCCCTCCATCCCGATTTCAGCCCGGCCCAGGTGAAGTCGGCGCTGATGACGACGGCCACCCGCAACGTGGTCAATCAGGACGGGCATACGCCCGCCGGCGTCTTCGATGACGGTGCCGGCCGGGTCGACCTGGCCGGCGTCGTGGACCCCGGCCTCACCCTCGATGTGACTCGGAACCAGATGGACGCCGTGCTGACCGATCCCCTTCATCGCATCGACCTGAACGAGCCGTCGGTGTACGACGCCTCCCTGCCCGGGCGGGTCACGACCACCCGGACGTTCAAGAACATCGACGCCCACCCCGAGGTGTACAAGGTCACGGCCACCTCGGACCTGGCGGGTGCCATCACGGTGACACCATCGGTGTTCAACGCCCCTCCGGGGGCGAGCGTCACGGTGACCATCACCATCGACGCCACCAAAGGCACGGTCGGCACCTGGTACACCGGCCAGATCGACCTGGCCCAACTCGGCGGCAACCACCACCTCCATCTGCCGGTGGCGTTCAAACCGAGCCCGGCCACCGCCGGCGTGGTGGGTTTGACGACCAGTTGCGCCCCCACCGTGATCCACCTGAGTGCCAACCAGAACAGCACGTGCACCGCGGTGGCCCAGAACACGTCACTGCAGCCGGCGACGGTCAACCTCAGCACGACCTGGTCGGACAATCTGGTGCTGCAATCGGCAACGCCGGGGGCCACCATGACGGGCCGAGACACCGCAACCTTGCCGGCGACGACGCTGGCGGCCGCGAAACCGCCCATCCCGAAGGTCACGGTGGGTAGCAGCCCCTTCGGCTACTTCGACGTTCGCAACCTGGGCATCGCGCTCAATCCCCTCGGTGACGACACGATGACCAATTTCACCCTGCCCGTCTCGTTTGACTTTGCTGGGCAGAGCTACAACCAGCTCGGGTTCGGTTCCAACGGGTTCCTGGTGGCTGGGGGCGGCGGCCCCAACGATCGCTCGGGGACGCCGCAAATCTTCCCCGATCCCTCGCCCCCGAACGCCGTGATAGCACCGTTGTGGACCGACCTTGACGGCGGCAGCGGGACGATTCCCGGCCAGGGATTTGCCGTCGCCATCCTGAGCGCGGGTCCAGATACCTGGGTCGTCGCGCAATGGAACGTCCACGTGTTCGGGACCCCGATCCTGGAGAGCTTCCAGGTCTGGCTGGGCGTCAACGGAACCGAGGACATCAGCTTTGCCTACGGCCACCTGGCCGCTCCGGGAATTCCCGTCAACATCGGCGCCGAGAACGCCGACGGGTCGGCCGGGAGCAACTTCAGCGGCCTCCCGTCCGGGGACCTGGTCGTCAACAGCACCCCGGGAGCGGCCGGCGGTGCCCTGCGCTTCTCGGTTGTCCTGCGGCCCAACCGCACCCTTCCCGGCAACGCCGCGAGCGTGGTCGAGACGGACATGACGACGTCACTCAGCCGTGACACCGCCGTCGCGAAGGCGACCATCCAGGTACTGCAGTAAGCCCTGAGGCCGGGGCTCGCTTCCACGGAGGCGGGCCCCGGCCTTGGCGCGGGGTGGCGGTTGCCAGTCAGAACGACCAACATGGCCCGTGATCAGTGTTCTCCTGCTCCTTGTCGGTGTCGCGGGGGCCATCTTTCGTCCCCGCGGTTTGCCGGCGTGGGCAGCACCGACCGCAATGGCCGCCGTCGCCGTGGTGTCGCGGACTCTCGACCACCCGGCCAGCCTCATGCGGCCGCTGGCGGCGCCGCTGGCGTTCCTGCTGGCGGCGGTCCCGCTCGGCGCGCTGCTGGACCGCATCGGGTTCTTCGCCGCTGCCGCCCGGGTCTTCGGCCACGGTCGGCACCTCGCCCTCGGCCTCTGGGTCTTCGCGGCCGTGGTCACTACCGTGCTCAACCTCGATGCCGCGGTCGTCCTCCTGACCCCCCTGTACGTACGCATCGCCCGGCGCTGCGGGCTCGATCCGCTGGCGCTCGGGTTTCAACCGGTGCTGCTCAGCTGCCTGGCGTCGTCCGCCCTGCCGGTGTCCAACCTGACCAACCTGATCGCGGCTTCGACCCGGCATTTGCGCGCCACCGACTTTCTGGTCCACCTCGGTCCCCCCTCCTTGGCCGCGACCGTGATCGGGTGGTTCGCCTATCGCCGGGCTCTGCGCCCGGGAAGGCCGACTGCGCCGCCGGAAGGCCCCGCCGACCGGCGCGCCCTCGCCATCGGGGGCGGCGTCGTGGTCGCGGTCCTGGTCGGCTTCGTCGTCGGGCCGGGACTTGGCGTTCCCGAGTGGGTCGTCGCGGTCGCCGCCGACGTGGTGTTGATCGCGCTCACCGGCCATGTTCCGCTCCGGGACCTCCCGTGGGGCACCGCCGCGGTGGCGGCGTCGCTCGGCCTCCTTGCGGGCGGCGCGGCGGCGTCGGTCGATTTCGGCTCCCTTTTTGCCGGCGCCGCAAACCGCGACCTGCTCCGCATCACCGCGCTGGCCGCGGCGGGCGCCAACCTGGTCAACAACCTCCCCGCGCTGCTCGTCGCCCTGCCCCACACCGGCGCCGGGATCTGGGCCCTGCTGCTGGGCGTCAATGTCGGCCCCCTCGTCCTCGTCACGGGCACATTGGCGGCTCTGCTGTGGCAGGCCTCCCTGGCCCGGCTGGAGGTCCCGGTCACAGCAATCACGTTCGCCCGGGTCGGCGTCCAGGTCCTGGTGCCCTCCCTGGCCGTGGCGGGTGCCGTGCTCATCGTGCTGCGCCCGGTGGTCGGGGGGTAACGCCGTGAACCTGGCCGTTGTCGTCGCCGTCTTCCCGATCATTTTTCTCGGCGAGCTTCCGGACAAGTCAATGTTCGCCAGCGTGGTCATGGCCACGAAGGGTCGGCCCCGCCAGGTGTGGCTGGGTGCTGCGGCCGCCTTCGCGGTCCATGTCGCCATCGCGACCACGATTGGCGTCGGGCTGTTCCACCTCCTGCCCCACCGGGCCATCGAGGCGCTGGTTGCCGTCGCATTCGGAGTCGGCGCGGTGTACGCATGGTGCGAAGGCACCAAAGACGAGGAGGAGCTTGTCGAGCAGGAGGCGGCGGCCCACACCGTGTTCACGACCGCGTTTCTCGTGATTTTCCTGGCCGAATGGGGCGACCTCACCCAGATCCTGACCGCCAACCTGGCAGCCCACTACCACTCACCGCTGTCGGTGGGGATGGGTGCAATCGCAGCTCTCTGGCTGGTCGCGGCCCTTGCCGTCATAGGCGGTCAGGGCCTGCTGCGGTGGGTCCCGGTCGCGACTGTCCGCAAGGTCACGGCCGTGGTCCTGGTCATCCTGGCCCTCGTTGCCGCCTGGTCGGCGTTGCGATGATCTGTCGACGCCGGTAGGCCGGAAGAGGGAGGGAAAATGGCGGCGTGGATCGCGACCACCACGCCCGCCTCCTGAATGAGACCCGGGTGCAGGCCATCGCCCAACTCGCTGCCCGGGAGTCGGAGTATCACGCCATCGCGGCGTCGGCGATGACCGAAGGTCGCGACGATGAGCACGACCCCGATGGCGCCACGCCGGCCGTCGAACTCTCCCTCGCCCACGGGTTGCGGACCTTGGCCGCGGCGCACCTGGCGGAGGTCGAGCAGGCGGGGGCCCGGCTGGCGGCGGGCACCTACGGGCGGTGCCGTCGCTGTGGCGGGCTGATCACCGACGAACGGCTGGTGGCCATACCCACCGCCACCACCTGCGTGCGCTGCCCGCGGCAAGTCTGACTCTGACGCCGCTCCGCCGGCACCCCGTCAAACTGTCTTAGCGGCGTACGCCGGGCAGTACAGATTCACCAGCGACCGCACCGCGCTGGCCGCCACCGACGACGGGACGAGCCAGCTGTAGGACCCGGCACCGACCAGGTCCAGGGCAGTCGACTTCACCGACGGGAACGACTTGCCCTGGTCGAAAGCGGTGCAGACCTTGTTGCCGGCGTCGGCCACGTCGGCCGCCGACGGGGTGAAGAACGGGACGAAGCCGTGGACCGCCGCGATGACCTGGCTCACCTGAGCGGCAGAGGGTTGGCGACGGGGGGCGAGCCCGGCAGACGCCAAGTCGGCACCGGAGGCGCCCGCGGCCCCCACGGCTCGGGCCGCGCCGGCCGCAGTGGTGGCTACGGCGCCGGCAGCCGGCGCCCCTGCTTTCCCGGCGGCACCGGGCGCCCCCGCCACCGTCGCCGGGCGGGCCTGCTTGGCGCCAGGCGCCGACGGCGACGCCGGGGGCGCGAGATTGACGGCATCGACCGGTTGCGGGAAGGTCGGGAGCGTCGGGGTCGTCCCGGTCGCGGCGTGGGTGGCCGCGACCACCGTCATTCTGGCAACGGCTGCCGTTTTCCCGACCGTGGTGGCGACACCGCAGCCGCCGATGGCGACGCCGGCGGCAGCCACAAACCCGATGGCACGTGCCCGGTTCCAGAACATCTCGGTGGTCTCCTCAGCAGTGAAAGAGGGGCCGGTGCGTCCGTGCACCGCTGTTGGAGATATCGGCGGAGCCCGTCTAAGGACGGGCAAAATCTCGCCTAACTCTCTTCCCGCGCCGATGGCGGCTGGTGAGGTGGGCCGAGATGAGGCACGGTAGTGACATGGCCGGCACAACAAATCCCTCTCCCAGCAACGACAACGAGGAATCGGCCGCCTCGCCGTCGGCCGCGGGATCGACCGCGGCTCAGGTGAGCCCCATGATCCGGGCGCTCGACGGCATGCGGGACCACCTCACCCACCTGGAGCGGCTCTGTACGACCGAGATCCACGAAGCCGAGGACCTGCTGACGCCGCTGTTGCGGGCCGCCACCGAGGGCGAGAACCGAATGCCGGTGGCGGCCGTGATCGCGGTGGCGATCGCCCTGCAGGTCGGCCTCCCCGACCACCTCACCTTCCACCCCACCTGGCTGCTACCGGTGCTCGAAGGGGCCCTGCTCATCGGCCTGGTAGCCGCCAACCCCCGCAAGATCGACCGGGAGTCGCGGCTGTTGCGGGGCATCAGTGTCGGCCTCATCGCCGTCATCAGCATCGACAACATCTGGTCGGGGGCAAAGCTGATCGAAGGCCTGCTCGACAACACCATGGGTGCCGACGCCCGCCAACTCCTGGCCAGCGGCGCCTCGATCTATCTGACCAACATCATCATCTTCGGTCTCTGGTACTGGGAACTCGATAGAGGTGGACCGGTCGCCCGCCTCAAGGGCGTGGATCCCTACCCCGACTTTCTGTTCCCCCAGATGAGCGCGCCGCAGCTGGCCCCGTCCGGTTGGGCGCCGCGCTTCGTCGACTACCTGTACGTGTCGTTCACCAACGCAACCGCGTTCAGCCCGACTGATGTCATGCCTCTGACCCGCTGGGCCAAGTCCCTAATGGCCATGCAGGCCGGCGTTTCGCTCTCCATCGGGGCGTTGGTGGTGGCCCGGGCGGTCAATACCTTGAAGTAGCCGAGACATCAATGCCTCGGCGGCGAGGGCGACACGGCCGGAAGCCGATGTCGTCCCCGCCGCCAGGACTCACTGCGAAGGGCGAACGCCTTTACTGCAGGCCCCCCAGGTTGCCCTGGGAGATCGGCGTGCCTTGAACGGCGTTCGCGTACGCCGTGGAGTTGTCGGAAAGCACGTTGGCGGCCACCGCGGCATTCACGGGAATGGCGATGTTGGCGTTGATCAGCGACATGGCGGCCCGCTCGGGCAGCGGTTCGCCGGTCATGGTGTCGAGTTCTTCGCGCGTGATCCTGCGGTATTCGTCAGCCATCGGGGTACTCCCTTTCTCAGTTGTGCTGGATGATCGGGGCGGTCTGCTGAGCATTTGCGTAGGCCACGGAGTTATCCGAAGCCACATTGAGAGCCGCGGCCAGATTGACCGGTGCCGCGATGTTCGCATTGATCAGCGACATGGCGGCCCGCTCGGGCAGCGCCTCGCCCGCCATCTCGTCCAGCTCGGCGCGCGTCAGCTTGCGGTATTCGTCACTCATTCATGGTCTCCTTGGTTAGGTCACCTGCACCGGCGCCAAGTTCCGCCACGCCGGGGTACGACTGACCTAGCTATTCCCCTCGATCGTCGGATCAAACGGCCCACAACCGGGTACGACGCGCGCCATGGGACTTCGCGATCGAATCGAACGCCAGATTCGAGATGCCTTCCGCAACGCCAACGCGCAAGGCGGTGCTCGGATCAACATCTCCAGCCGGGTCAACCGGGTGGTCGTCCGCAACGTCGGCGGGGGTCACAGCTCGGCATCGGCCGAGCAGACTGCTCCGGTCGTCCAAGAGCCGCCGGCGTCGGGCGATCACCAGGACTGAGCGGGTTTGCCCCTCTCCGGGGGCGGAAACAAGACAAGCCGTCGGTGGCGGCCGCTACCGGCGTCGGAAGGAGCTCGGTGACCACTACCTCGCAGGGCACGGCGCAACCTGCTGCCAGCGCCGACCGCAACGCCCAGTCGCCCCCACAGTTGGCCGACGGAGTCCAGCTGATCGGAGAGTACGAAGGGTCGGGATATCGGGAGGCACCCTCGCTCGTCCGCCTCGGAGACGGCCAGGTCGTGCAGCTGCCCGACCTCCTCTACCGCCTGGCCGGCAAAGCCGATGGGCAGCACACCTACGAACAGTTGGCGACAGAGCTGGGTGGGGAAATCCAGCGGCAGCTGGATCCCGATGATGTCCGTTTTCTGGTCGAAGAGAAGCTGCGCCCCCTCGGCATCCTGGCGGCGGCGGACGGGAGCAGCCCGTCGACAGTGAAGGCGGACCCCTTCCTCGCTTTCCGGTTCCGCATCGGCGTGGTATCGGAACAGGTTTCGGAGACCCTTGGCGCGATCTTCAAGCCACTCTTCCTTCCGGTGATCGTGCTGGCGGCGCTGGTCGCGCTGGTCGCAGCCGACTACTGGCTCTTCTTCCTCCATGGCGTCGCCCAGGCGCTGCGCCAGTCGTTGCTGCATCCGGGCCTGTTCTTGCCCCTGTTCGCGGCGGTCGTGGTCGCGGCCGCCCTCCACGAGATCGGCCATGCCGCTGCCTGCCGCTACGGCGGCGGCCACCCCGGCAAGATGGGCTGCGGGCTGTACCTGGCATGGCCGGCGTTCTATACCGATGTCACCGACGCCTACCGGCTGAGCCGCCGCGCCCGCCTGCGCACCGATCTCGGCGGGGTCTACCTCAACGTCGTCATCATCCTGGCGACCGTGGGAGCCTTCTTTGCCACCCGTTTCGAGCCGCTCCTGTTGCTGGTCCTGATCGAGCACCTGGAGATCGTCCACCAGCTCCTGCCCATCATTCGTCTCGACGGTTACTACATCGTCGCCGACCTGACCGGCGTGCCCGACCTGTTCGCCCGCATCGGCCCGATTCTCGGCAGCGTGATCCCGGGTCGCCCTGCGGACCAGAAGGTGACCGTGCTCAAGCCGTGGGTCCGCTGGGCGGTGACTGCCTGGGTGCTGATCGTGATCCCCCTCCTGGGCTTCGAGCTGCTCGTCGTGCTCATCCACCTGCCCCGGATCCTGGCCACCGCCGGGAGTTCCGCCCAGGCGCTCTGGCATCACATCACCCGGGCCAGCAACATCGTCAGTGCCATCTCCGACGGGGTCCAACTCCTCGTCCTCGCCATCCCCATCATCGGAATCATGCTGATGCTGTGGCGCTTCGCCAAGCAGCTTGGCGTCTGGACCTGGCGCCACACCGCCGGCCGACCCGCCTGGCGGCTCCTGTCCTGCGCGCTCGGCGCGGTATGCCTGGGTCTGCTCCTGATGTCCTGGATACCCACGCACAATTACCGGTCGATCCAACCGCACGAGCGGGGGACGCTCACCGAGGGCATCGTCGCCATCCGGTACCTGCCGCAGCACCCGGCCCAGCTCGACAAGAAGGCGACAGCCAAGGATCTCCAGACGGCGGCCACGGCGAGCACCCCGACCACTGCGCCATCGACCGTTCTCACCCCGGGGGGGACCACCACGACGGTCGTGACGGCGACTGGAGCTTTCACGACCACTACGCGGGCCGCGTCCCTGCCGACAACGGTCGCCCCCGCCCCGAGCACCACGGTCGTACCTCCCATCCAGACCCTCCCGACGGCGCCACCGTCAACGTAGAGACACGTTTCTTCTGCCAGGGCATGGGAATAAAGCTTCCAGTCCACTACTGAAAGGAACACACGAAATGGCGGATGAATTTCGCAAGCTGACTCGTGAGGAGCTCGACACGTTGGCGGGAGAGGCTCTTCCCGAGCGCGCCGCGATGTCGTTGATCAACGCCAACATAGCGGCGCCGATCAATGCGGCAGTCGCGTTGAATGCGCTCTCCGACGGCTCGACCGCCTATGCGAACGCGACCCAGACGGCCCCGATCATCCAGGGCAACTAATTCGTCCAGTGGCAGTATGGAGCACCGTCTGGCGATGGTGCTCCATACCCACGGAATCCTCAGAAAGGAACCTACAACGTGCGGCGGGGACTCGGATTTCTGGCGTGTGGGATAGCGACGCTGATGATGACCGCGGGATCAGCGCGCGCCAGCGGCGGCTACAACAATCTCATCCAATTGGACAACGCCGATAGCACACATCCTGCCGTTGCCACCGGCAGCATGGTGTCACATGACACCACGAACGACCCGGTCGAGAATGCCAATCTGGCGTACTCCCACTCATTCAACTGCACGGGCTGCCGCACTGTCACCGTCGCGTTGCAAGCGGTGATCATCGAGGCCAACCCAACCACCATCGCCCCCCAGAATGCCGCGGTGGCGGTCAACGAGAACTGCCAGTCGTGCCTGACGTTCGCCTATGCCCACCAGTACGTGTTCTCGCCCCACCATCCCGTCATCCTCGACGGCGAGTCCAACAGCCAGCTCCAGGCGATCCAGAACTACATCGATCACGAGGCCAACTCAGGTGAGGATTTCGCTGTCCTCAGCAGCCACCTGGACAACGCCAGCTGGGCGTTCTGCTACGTCGTGCAACGGGCGGTGCAAGGTCAAGACGACCACGGCGGCGATCACAAGTCGACCACCAAATCACCGAGCGTGTGCGGCGCCCCGCCCTTCGACCATCGTCAGGTTGCAAACCGCAGCGGCGACTAGCTGGCCTGGCGGTCGGTGCCCCGGCCCCCACCCGAGCCAGGTTGTGTCGGGCCTGCTTCGTCCCTCAGGGCCAAGCGGCTACCCCACGGATCGGAGTCGGAACAGCAGGCCGAGAGCGGGCGGGCGCTGATGCCAAGCAAGAAAGCTGAGGACGACACGGGCTCGGCCGTTCCCAACTCCCGCCCCAAAAGCAACTCTTGTGACGGAGCCGCTATCCCTTCTTCGCCTTCTTGGCCTTTTTGCCGATACTCGGGAACCGCTTCTTCACCGCTTGGGTTACCTTCTTCTGCTCGGCTGGCGTGCCGTGTTGAGCCACCCGGGCCAACGCGTTGCGGGCATGGGCCTTGTCCGGGATCGGATACTTCCGCTTACCGGGCAACGCGAAGGATTTCTTGCCCAGCTTCTTACGCTCCTTGGTGCTACTGAGGTCTTTCGCCATGGGTTCAGCTATACCCACCATCCCGTTCCAAGATGCTGTAGTACGCGAACCAATCCGCGGCGGCCCGATGGCGATGTCGACATCGAAGGGGTCGTGGGAATGCCTGGAGCGTTGGGGCCTGGCCTCCCCTTCGGCGCGGTGGCGATGCCAGCCGGGGCTAGCCCAATCGGAGGCCCTGTTCGTCGAGCGGACAGCCCAGGAGCTACCACCCGCTCCTGCGTCGCGGTAGTCGAGATGGCATCGGCCGCCGCCGTGGCCCGGGTGGGATGCTCCGGGTGGATATATCGCCACTGGAGGGGCGCCGTCTATCCCGAGACACTGCCCGTGAGGCAATGGTTCGAGTACTACGCCACGCTGTTCGACACAGTCGAGATCAACAACACCTTCTACCGGCTCCCGGCCGAGACCGACCGTCGATGGCTGGGCCGCCCAGGCTCCGGCCGGCTTCGTCTACGCGATCAAGATGGGTGCGTTCGGCTCGCACCGGAAGAAGTTGCGCGACGCCGAGTCGTGGCTACCCAACCACCTGGACCGCGTGGCCCGCCTCGGCTCGACGGCCGGACCGACCCTGGTGCAGCTACCGCCCCGGTGGAAGCGAAACGTCGAGCGCCTCGACCAATTCCTCTCCGTGGCGCCAACGACCTGTCGGTGGGCCGTGGAGCTGCGCGACCCGTCGTGGTTGCACGACGATGTCTACCAGGTCCTCGCCCGCCACCAGGCGGCGCTGTGTATTCACGACCTGTTGCCGGGCCACCCGTGGGAACTGACCACCGACTGGACCTACGTCCGGTTCCATGGCCCCGACGCCACCGCCCACCCGTACCAGGGGCGCTACGGGGCGGACGGCCTGTTCTGGATAGCCGATCGCCTTTCGAGGTGGTTGGGCGACGGCCGTGACGTCTACGCCTACTTCAACAACGACGATTCCGGCTATGCCGTCCACGACGCCCGATGGCTGGCGCAGCGACTTTCGAGCCGTTAGATCTCCCCTCCAGGTCAGGCCAGTCGAGTTGAGCCCCGAGCGTGGGAACCGCGCAGGCCAGGTCAGTGGGCGCTGGCCGCGGCGGGCGTCTTTTCCTTGGCGGTGCTTTCCCGGCCTTCGAGGCCGACGGCAAGCTTCAGTTCGTGCACCTCGTCGTCGAGAGATGGGTCTTGGTATCGGTCGGCGACTCGTATCATCAGGTCGGCCAGACCGTCGGCAATGGCATTCAGCTTGTGCTGGGTGGCCTGATCGGCGCGGGTTTGGGAGTTCTGCAGGAGCGCCACCATGAGGAACGTGATGATGGTCGTGGCGGTGTTGATGATCAACTGCCAGGTGTCGAGCTTCAAAAAGGCGATGGTCGGTGCCCACACCACGATGAGGACCACGCAGAACGCGAAAAATGGCGCCCGACTGGCGAGGGTCGACGCGCCGCCCGCGAAGCGGTCGAATATACCAATGGCCCCGTTTACGTCGCTCGGCATGGTGGCCGGCTTGTGTTGCGGTTCGCCCATATGATTCTCCTTTTGCTGGTCATATTCCCCGACGCGGCCACCGTCAATCCCGCCACCGCAATCGCGTCCCGGTGAGCTTCTGTTGTGGCGAGCTCGGTTTGGCGTCGCGCTCGACCGGGAATGGCCGTAGTGCCATGGCGAGACTCCGACGGGTCAACGGCACCAGCCCGGGGAAAACGCGCCGGCGAGGGCGCCTTCGGCATTCGGGGTCCCGTCGCGCCCGCTGTCATCGTTGTGCTCGAAGGACCAGTGGCGCGCGCTTTCCCCTGCCACTTAGGCGGGGGACCGACAGTGTTGGGCAGCGCCGGTGTGCGTGATCCGGCGAGCCGCGCTCGCCGGTTTCGTCGTTCCTGATTCGCCCGCAGAAGGCGGGAAAGTCGCGGACACGTTCGTCGCCGAGACGTTCGTCGCGCTGGCGACCGACGGCAAGCTGACGTTGCCGTTTCCGGGGGCGGGCCGCACCACGGAACGCTTCGCAGCCCTGGCCGAGATGGCCGCCGTCGACCTTTCCTTAGGCCGTCTCGTCGAGGGGCACACCGACGCCGCCGCCATCCTGGCCGAGGCCGGACGGCCCGCCCCACCAGCGGCGGTTATGGGGGTGTGGGCCGCGCGGCGGGGCGACGCCGACGTTACCGCCACCGCCGTGACCGGCGGCTGGCGCTTGCAGGGACGCAAGCCTTGGGCGTCAGGAGCCCATTTTCTCACCCACGCTCTGGTAACCGCGGCCACTGCCACCGGTCACCGCCTTTTCCTTGTGCCGGTATCGGATCCCGGGGTCGAAGCGGTCGACGGGACGTGGCCGGCGGTGGGCATGGCGATGTCCGACAGCGTCGACGTGACCTTCGCCGTCGTCGTGGGCGCGGACGCGTGCGTGGGCGGGCCGGGCTGGTACGTCGATCGGCCCGGCTTCTGGTTCGGGTCGGTCGGCGTGGCGGCGTGCTG
Organism: uncultured Actinomycetota bacterium; assembly: GCA_963851105.1. Lineage (GTDB taxonomy): Bacteria > Actinomycetota > Acidimicrobiia > Acidimicrobiales > Palsa-688 > DATARN01. The sequence goes on along the minus strand of CAWKNP010000008.1, from coordinate 75,462 downwards.
GATGGGCGGTGCCATTGGCCTGGTGCGGGCACTCGCCGCCGACCTCGGCGGGCGGCGGGCGCCCGACTCCCACCAGCTGGCCAACTTGGGGGCGGCGGCGGCGCGCTGCGCCGCCATGGCCCGCCACGTCGAGTGGGCCGCCCGATTGATCGACGCCGACCCCGACGATGCCGACCGTGCCATTCGGGCGGTGGCCCTCGAGGTCCGCCACCTGGTGGAGGACGGATGCCTTGACGTGGCGGTCCGGGTCGGGCGCGCCGGCGGCGCCGGCCCCTTGTGCCGCGACGCCGCCCAGGGCCGCCGTTACGCCGACTTGCCGGTGTATATCCGCCAGCATCACGGCGAGCTTGACTCTGAGGCGCTTGGACGACTCGTGCTCGACGGCGACATCCGCGCCGGCCGGGGATCGGCATGACGACGGCAGAATCCGCACCGAGACTCGATGGCTCCGGTACCCCCGAGGCGGCGTGGGCTGCTTGGCGGCTCGATCGCCTTCCTCTATTGGAGTTCGGGGACTATCGCCGGGCGGTGGTGGTCGCACCGCACCCCGACGACGAGGTTCTGGGATCCGGAGGTCTCATGCAACGCCTCGCCCGAACGGCGTCCCGTTGACCATCGTCGCGGTGACCGACGGTGAGGCTTCCCACCCCGATTCGCCCACCGTGACCCGAACTGCTCTGGCCGCCATCCGGACCTTAGAGCGCGCCGTGGCCCTCGACCGCCTCGGCATCGTCGCTCAGATTTGTCGGCTGGGCCTGCCCGACGGCGCCGTCGCCACCCACTCGGCCCACCTGGCAGCGTGCCTGCGCGCCCTGTTGGCACCGCATGTGTTGTGCGTCGCCCCCTGGGCGCACGATGGCCACCCCGATCACGATGCGGCCGGCGCCGCCGCCGATGAGGCGTCCTCGGCCCGCGGCGCCACCTTGCTGCGCTCCATGATCTGGACCTGGCATTGGGCAGCGCCCGGACGATCCCCGCGTCCCATGGCTCCTTGCACGGCGGTTGCCGCTCTCGCGCGGCGAAATGAGCAGCAAACAACGGGCCATAGCTACCTTCGCCTCCCAGATCGCGCCGCTCAGCGACCAGCCCGGCGACGAAACGATCCTCCCACCGGGCGTCGTTGCTCACTTCCAACGTAGCCACGAGGTCTACCTGCGGTGACGAGCTTGCCGATCAGCCGTTTCGAACACGACTACGCCCGCCGCCGTGACCCGTGGTGTCTGGCGTCGCGCTGGTACGAGGCCCGCAAGTACGCGCTCACCGTCGCTGCTCTCCCCGAGAAGCGCTACCAGCGGGCGTTCGAGCCCGGCTGTTCGATCGGGGTGCTGACCGCCCTGCTGGCCGTTCGCTGTGAGTATCTCCTGGCCGCCGACGGGGTCGAGGCCGCGGTGCAGCAGGCCCGGGACCGGGTGGCCGATATCGGCCACGTCGACGTCGCCCGCCTCCTCGTACCCCGGGACTGGCCTGACGGACCGTGGGATCTGGTGGTGATCAGTGAGCTCGGGTACTACCTGGACGAACGAGACCTGACCCTGCTGCTCGACCGGGCCGCGGCCACGATGACGCCTGGGGCGACGCTGGCCGCCGTGCACTGGAGGGGCGCCACCGACTATCCCCTCACCGGCGACGCCGTTCACCAGATCATCGGCGAACACCGGCTCTTTCACCACTGCGGCGGCTACTGCGAGCCACTGTTCCGCCTCGACATCTACACCACGGGCGAACCGGCCGGCGAGCCGTGAGGCGCCCCCCAACCGAGGTCGTGGCGGTCGTCGTGCCCGCCCACAACGAGCAGGACACCATCGTCGCCTGCCTGAAAGCGCATACGCGCCGCCGCCGCCCACCCACAGCTCGCAGCGGTGCGCACCGAACTGGTCGTGGTGCTCGACTCATGTGACGACCTGACCGCCCAGCGAGCCGCGGAAACTCTTCTGGTCAGCGGCCCTCGCCGTCGGGTGTCTGCACTCGCCACCGCGGCGACCCCCTCTGATCGGCTCGCCTTGGCGTCGCGCCTCATCACCGTCAGGGTCCTCAACGTCGGCCAGGCCCGGGCCCTTGGCGCGGTTGCCGCCTTCGAGGCCGTCGGTCCTGTCGACCCGGAAACAGTGTGGCTGGCGACCACCGACGCCGACAGCGTCGTCCCACCTGACTGGCTGGCCCATCAACTCCGGTTACGAGCCGACGGCGCTGACGGCTGCGCCGGCATGATCATCGTCGATTCCTGGCATGAACACCCGCCCGCCACCCAAGTCGAATACGAACGTCAGTACTGGCCCCGCGGGCGAATGGACTTCGCCCATCGCCACGTCCACGGCACCAACCTCGGAGTATCGATGGCCGCCTACCTCCACGCCGGCGGCTTCGCCGACGTCGCCACCGGTGAGGACCACGCCCTGTGGCGGGCGCTGAAGGCCGCCGGCCGCAACCTGGTCGCCACGCCGATTGCCGCGGTCACCACGAGCGGCCGCCGCCACGGGCGCAGCCCGGCGGGATTCGCCGACCTGCTGGTCAGTTTGAATCCCGATCCCCGCTTAGACACCGTCAAGCGGGGGAACGAGATCAGGATGCGACTGACCCGGTTGACCGACTGGCTGGAAGCTCGCCCCGGCATCGACCGGGTCGGCCAACCCGCGAACCGTGCCATCAACAACGTGATCCGCCCGGGACCGGTCAAAGACATCCTGAGCGGAACGTGGTTGGGACACCCAGCCCATCCCATGGCAGTCATGGTCCCCATCGGGTCGTGGACCAGCGCCACGATCATCGACTTCGCCGCCGGTGGGCGTGGCAGCGTCGCGGCGCGGCGCCTCGTCGGCCTCGGCGTGCTCAGCGCGCTGCCTGCCGCCCTCAGCGGCCTGGCCGACTGGTCCGACACGACCGGAGCGGAACAGCGTGTCGGGGTAACCCATGCCGCCCTCAACTCGGCCGCGATCGTTCTTTACGGCGCATCGTGGTGGGCCCGCCGCCGTACCGGACCCAGCGGCAAGCTGCTAGCCCTCGCCGGCATGGCTGTCGCCACCGGCGCCGGTTACCTGGGAGGGCACATGGTTTACGCCCAAGGCGTCGGGGTGGACACCAACGCCTTTCACAGCGGCCCCGAAGACTGGTTGACCGTCGCGGCGCGGGGCGACCTCCAAGACGGCGAAGGCACCGGGGTTGACGCGGGAGGCACCCGCCTTCTGGTCGTCGCCCAGGGAAGCCGAATCCGTGCCCTGGAAAACCGGTGTAGCCACCGGGGCGGCCCGCTGTCGGAAGGGACAATCGATGGCGATTGCGTCACCTGCCCGTGGCACGCCAGCCGCTTCCATCTCGATACTGGCGAGGTCGTCGCGGGCCCCGCCACCGTCGGCCAAGCCGTCTACCAGTGCCAGGTCACCGACGAGAAAATCCAAGTGCGCCGCCAGGAAAACCGGACACTGCGCACCAGTCCCGACGGGCCTGGCTGACCAGCCCGGTACCCCCGCCATGGCACTCTTCGGTGCCGTCGGTCGGGTATCGGTCTTCTCTTCACGGATTGCTCGCGCTGGTTGGTGAGCCCTACAAACCCCTCGCTGCGTTTATGGCGCCGCTGTTGTCGTGGTGTCGGGCGCCACCGTGGTGGTGGTCGTCGCCAGTTGCGTCGTCGTGGTGGCCGGCGCTGCCGTCGTGGTGGTGGTCGCAGGCGCCATGGTGGTCGACGTCGTCGGGGGAGGCGCGACGGTCGTGGTTGTCGAGGGGGGCGGGACGGTCTGGAGATCGGCGGTCAGGGTCGTCGCAAAGAAAGGCAACGAGAAGTCGACCGCCGGGGTGGGCGCCGGCGCGGGGGACGCAACGACGGCGGGAGGCGTGGGTGGGGGCGGGGGCGGTGCAAGGGTCGGAGCCGGCGCGCTCGGCGCAGTCGACGGGCGCATCACCGGTGCTGCTGGGGGCGCGGCGGTCAGGGGCGCGGTGGCCGGGGTGGCGGCGATCGTTGTGGTGGGCGCCAGAGAAACGCCGGCGGCGCCGGAATGGATGGCGAAGCGGTCGATGGTGGTGGGCGCCGACAGCCTGGTTCCGGCTTCGACGGCGCGCTTCGTGCCCTGCTGGCGCACCAGTCGCGGAGCCAGTCCGCCGACGCCCAGGGCCACGGCGGCGGCAGCCATGGCCCGGTACCCGCTGCGGTGGCTGCGGCGGGGATGGTGGCGGCCATGGCGGGGCTCGGTCAGTTCGCCGGTGGCGTCGGCGAGATCCGCCACCTCCAGCGAGCTGCGACGGCCGGGGGCTCGGCGACGGCGGGCGAGGGCGGGTGCGGCTTCGGGGGCTGCGGTGGCGTCGGCGGCTCCGCCTTCGGGGTGATCGGGGTCCGGTGGTGTCGGCGGCACCGAAACCCTGGTCCGGACGACAATAGGAACCGGTTCGGTCGCCACCCAAAGAGACTGGTGACGCTTCGGCTGGCGGGCTCGGATCGGCCAAGGGGCGACATCGACCGGCGGGGGCGGCGTGCGGCGGTATTTCCTCACGTCGGTGGCCCGGGTGGGGCGCGCCGCTGCGGGTCGCCGGTATTTCCGGAACGGCGGTGGACCTTGGTTCCGCCGGTCGAGCAGTGCCAGATCGAACGAGTCGAGCTCCGAGTACGCGAGCGGGACACCGGTATCCGGGGTGGCTGGGGGCTCCGGGCTTTCCTGCGCGTCGTGGTCGTCGCCACCCATGGGCGGTGAGTGTAGAGGCGCGTCCGCGAGGCTGACCGAAGAATTGTCCTTCCGGCCAATCCCGGGCGGTCGGCGCGTTCAGTGGTCGAGGGTCGGGATGCGGCCGCCGACCGATGGCGGTTGGAAGAACCGCTGCTGACGCTTCGTGAGGGCTGCGACGACTCCGGTGGGCGCCGCCGGCGTGGCCCCCCACGCCGTGCTCCCCGGTGAATACTTGTACAGCAGCGCCCACCTCGTCTCCGACCCGTGCCAGGCAACGGTGCAGTGCATCAAGGCTTCGGTGAACACGAGCAGCGAACCGGCCGGTTGGGGCACCTCGACGATCAGTGACTCGGCGCCTGCGGGCAGGGGTTCGGCTGCCCGGTGGCTCCCGGGGATGCAGCCGAAGCCGCCGTCGCCGTCCGCCCCGTCGGTCAGCGACCACGACAGCGTGAGGAGGCCGCTGCGCATAGCGCCCATGCGGTGCACGTAGTACTGCGAGGCGTCGAATGGCTCGGCAGGGCCGTGCAACCCGAGGCCCGACGTTCCGGGGCGCATCGTGATGCCATAGGCGTGGTCGAGGCGCACGTACGGCCCGATGAGATCGGTGAGCACCGCCAGGGCAATCGGGTGGTCGATCAGGTCGGCGAAGGCGCGGTCCCAGGCGAAGAGGTCCCCGTTGTGGCCGAAACGCTGGCGCTCGATCGTCTCGTCGGCCGGCGGCAGGCCCTGGCGGTCGACGGCGGCCCGTAGCTTGGCAACGCCGCGGCGATCGAGCGCCCGCTCGAACAGCACGTAGCCGCGGACATCGAAGGCGTAGCGATCAAGGGGCCTCAATCCGGCGATGATCTCGCTCCTCTGTGTCGGGCGACCGGATCACGGGCGTGCAGCTGACCACGCCCGGGGCGGTTCGCTACGCAGTGGTGGAATGCTTGCGTGGGCCACGATAATGCAAAGGGTCGTGCCCGATGGCGGGATCAAGAATCCGCTTCAGGCGATCAGTCGTAACCCGCAGGCTTTGTCGGTTGTCCCTGCCGCGGCGGTCCGGTCGGCGGGGGCCGGGAGGGCGACGACCGCTGGGAGTAGGATCCTGCGAAAAATGAAACGGGAGTGTCCGCGTGCGTACATCGATGTGTCGGCCTGTCCCGCTCCGAGCCCTTTTGCTGTCGCTGGCAATGACGGTCGGGCCCGTGATCGTCTCAGGGGCGACCCCGGTTCAGGCAGCGACAAGATCCACCGCTTCGGTGGCGCAAGCCGTTCGGTCTCCCGGTCCCGGGGGTGCCACTCAGGAGCTGATAGTCACCGCGCCGACCGATGCCGCCAAGAGCGGAACGCTGACCGCGTACCAATATTCGGCCGGCGTATGGCACGTCGCATTCGGTCCGGTGAAGGCAGAGCTCGGCTTCAACGGTCTCTCCGACAACCGGCACGAAAAAGACGGCACCACTCCCACCGGCACCTACGGGATTGGCACCACGATGTACGGCCTGGGCACATCACTGAATAGCCGATACGCCTATCACACCCTGGCGTGCGGTGACTGGTGGTCGGGGGAGCCCGACGCCACTTACAATCAGTTCGTCCAAGTGCCCTGCGGGCAGCGCCTTCCTAATTCCGAGGCTCTGTGGGAACAGACCGTCGCCTACCAGCATTTCGCGGTCATCAATTTCAATATGAATCCGGTGGTACAGGGACGGGGATCGGCGATCTTCCTTCACGATGACACCACTTCCGGGGTCACCGCCGGTTGCGTCGCGTTGCCCGCCAGCACGCTCGATTCGGTACTCGCGTGGCTCGATCCCGCCCAGCATCCGCTGATCAGCATTGGCACCCCCGACGAGGTCGGACCACCCTCGCCGCTGGCCGGTAAGACCGGGTATCAGACGGCGTTCCAAGGAGGCAACGGAGACCTGTGGACGGCGGGAACCTCTGGCAAAGGCGACGCCGGCTATGGGATGAAAACGGACACCAGCCCGGCTATAACCGCCCTGGCCGGCGGCGGCTTCGAGGTGGCGTTCCAGGCGAACAACGGGGACCTGTGGACGGCGGGTTCGATGGGTAGCGGTGACTCGGGCTATGGGATGTGGCCAGGGACGACCCCGGCCATCACTGGTCTTGCGGGCGGCGGATTCGAGGTGGCGTTCCAGGCGAACACCGGTCACCTGTGGACAGCCGGCTCTTCGGGCAGCGGCGACTCGGGCTACGGGATGCTCGCGGGTTCGAGCCCCGCCATCACGGCCCTGGGGGGCCACGGCTTCGAGGTGGCGTTCGAAGCGAACAATGCAGACCTGTGGACAGCGGGGTCTTCGGGCAGCGGCGACGCGGGCTACGGAATGCTCGGCAGTACGAGCCCGGCGATCGCGGCGCTGGGCGGCAGCGGTTTCGAGGTGGCATTCCAGGCAAACACCGGGAACCTGTGGCACGCCGGGTCGGCGGGTTCGGGCGATCTCGGCCTGGGGATGATGCCAAACACCAGTCCCAGCATCGCGGCCATGCCCGGTACCGGCGCGGAGGTTGCCTTCCAGGCCAATACCGGGGACCTCTGGACCTCCGGGCCGGCACCTTCGGGCGACATGGGTCTCGGGATGATGCACCAGAGCAGTCCCAGTATTGCCGCGTTGCCGGGCGCCGGTTTTGAGGTCTCCTTCCAGGCCAACACCGGCAGCCTCTGGGTCGCCGGAGCCGCCGGGACCGGAGATTTGGGATCGACGATGGCCCCGGGCAGTGGTCCCGCCATCATCCCGTTCTAAATTGAGGTGGAACGGCCTTGTCACGGGGGATGAGCGAGCTTGTGAGCTCCTTTTTGGGCGCGCCCAACCGGAGATTCGGGGCTTACTCGCGATTTGAGCAGGCGACCCGTCTAGACATCGCTGGCTGCGGGATCTGGTCGGCAACACCACACTCGACCGAACCGTCCAACCCGATCGAAGTTTGATACGGTCCGAGGTTGCACCAGACGGGGCCTACAGAAGTCAGGTGGCGACCATGCGTTCGTTCCGATCCCATCGCGCTCGGCGACGGACCATTTCCTCACTTGCCATGGGGCTGCCGCTCGTCATAGTTCTGGCGCTTCTTCCGATCGCGGGGATGGCACCGAGCGCCGCCGCCACGCCCTTGGAACGCCTCGTGGCAGCTCCTTCACCCGCGCCGACAAGTGTCGACACCTCAACGACCTTGGTGGCGACTCCGGCATCGTTGGCGTTTGGACAGCTGGTCACGTTCACGGCCACGGTCACCCCCGTTGCTCCCGGCACGGTGACCTTCGTCGTGGATGGCGTCCAAACGAGCACGCAGACCCTGGTCGGTGGTAGCGCCTCGATCTCGACATCACTCTTGGGTTCCGGTGGGCACACCGTCACCGCAACCTATTCGGGGGACGCCAGCTTCAATCAGAGTGCCGCCACGATCTCGTACAACGTTGCGTGCGGGACAACCATTACCGGCAACCACGTCGGCACGATCGTGGTAACGGGCTCGGTGTGCGTGGTCAACGCGCAGATCACGGGTGGGATCACGGTCCAGCCTGGTGGCTCGGTCGACGTGGAGAACTCCACTCTGACGGGTTCGATCAACGCCAGTTCCTCAGGTCCGATCCGGGTGTGCAGCAGCACGATCAGTGGCGCGGTCACGGTGAACGGAGCGACCGCCCCGGTGATGATCGGCGACCCCACTGATGGTGGCTGCGGAATCAACACCATCCATGGGTCCTTGACTCTTCAGAACAACACTGGAGGCGTTGAAGCCCTTGGAAACAACGTGTCAGGCGCATTGGTGCAGTCCGGCAACTCACCGCCGGTTGAGATCAGCTCTCATGCTCCTCCGGTCGCCGTCAACGACAACTACTCGGTTATCGAGAACCAGTCGCTGACCATTCGTCCTCCCGGCGTCCTGGGCAACGACTCTGCCCCCAGCGGCGGCACACTGACCGCCTCGGTCGTCTCCGGACCGTCGCATGCCTCCGCTTTCACGCTCAAAGCCGACGGATCCTTTACCTACACGCCGGCTGCGAACTTCACCGGCATCGATACCTTCACATACCGGGACAACGACGGCGTGGCCTTCTCGGACCCAGCCACCGTCATCATCAAGGTCATACCCCAGGCATCGATCACCGTGATCAAGTCTGAGCCCACGCCGGGCGCAGGAACGACCGTGACCAGCGGGCAAGCGACACCGATCGTCTACCAACTGGCGGTCACCAACTCGGGCGGTACGGGATCGGCTCAGGTCGTCGTCACCGACGCCGTGCCCGTGGGCACCGGGTATGCGGCCGGTTCCGCGACCTGCGGCTCCACCGCGAACTGCAGTGTCAGCTTCGCCGCGGGCACTGTCACCTGGACGCTTACCTCGGTCGCCGCCGCAACCACCGGGACCCTGTCGTTCCAGGTAACGGTAAACGCCAACGATGCCAACGGGTCTTCAATCTCAAACCTCGCCAACTTTACGAACATCAAGACCCCAGGCTGCGGCACCGCCGCCTCATGCGCGACCAACACGGTCACCAACCCCGTCGTGACCCCGGCGTCTGTCACGGTAGTGAAGTCCGAGCCGACACCAGGTGCCGGGACAACCGTGACCGCCGGCCAAGCAGCTCGAGTCACCTACCAAATGACCGTCGCCAACTCCGGTGGCACAGCCTCCGGCACGGTTACCATCACCGACGCCATCCGTACGGGCACCACCTATGCGGCGGGCTCCGCCAGCTGCGGCCCAACCCCGAACTGCAATGTCAATTTTGCCTCCGGGACCGTCAGATGGACGTTGACGTCGGCACCGGCGTTGAGTACCAACAACTTGACGTTCCAGGTCACCGTCAACGCGGGCGACGCCAACGGGTCCACCATCTCCAACCAGGCGAGTTTCACCAACGTCAACACACCGGGCTGCGGTAGCGCGGCCACCTGTGTCACCAACACGGTCAGCAACCCGGTGATCACGCCCGCGTCGATCTCGGTGGTCAAGTCGGAGCCCACCCCGGGCGCCGGTGCCACGGTGATCGCGGGCCAGGCGACGCCCATCAGCTATCAGTTGGCGGTGACGAACTCGGGTGGGACGGCGTCGGGACCGGTGACGGTGACCGACGCCGTCCCCGCGGGCTCGACCTATGTGGCGGCCTCGGCGAGTTGCGGGGCGACGCCGAACTGCAGCGTGATGTTCGCCTCAGGAATCGTGACATGGACGTTGACCTCGGTGGCGGCGTCGAGCACCAACAACTTGACGTTCCAGGTGAAGGTCAACGCCAATGACGTCAACGGGTCCACCATCTCCAACCACGCCAGCTTCACCGACGTCAACAGTCCCGGTTGCGGCAACGCCGCCACCTGTGCCACCAACACCGTCACCAACCCTGTGTTGTCCGTGCCCGCCATTACCGTCACCAAGTCGGAACCGACCCCCGGTGCCGGGGTCACGGTCACGTCGGGCCAGGCAACACCGATCACCTACCAGTTGGCGGTCACGAACTCAGGTGGTACCGCGTCGGGTCCCGTCACAGTGACCGACGCAATCCCGGCCGGGACGACCTACGTTGCCGTCTCCGCCAGTTGTGGGACGACGCCGAGCTGTGGCGTCAATGAGGCGGCGGGGACGGTCACATGGACATTGACGTCGGTGGCGGCGTTGACCACCAACAACTTGACGTTCCGGGTGACGGTCAATGCGGGTGACGCCAACGGGTCCGCCATCTCTAACCAGGCGAGCTTCACCGACGTCAACACTCCAGGTTGCGGCAATGCCGCCACCTGTGTCACCAACACGGTGACCAATCCCGTGATCACGCCCGCGTCGATCTCGGTCGTCAAATCGGAGCCCACCCCCGGTGCTGGAACGACGGTTACCGCCGGCCAGGTGGCCCCGATCACTTACAACCTGGCGGTGACGAACTCAGGTGGTACCGCGTCGGGACCGGTGACGGTGACCGACGCAATCCCGGCCGGGACGACCTATGTGGCGGCGTCCGCCAGTTGTGGGACGACGCCGAGTTGCAGCGTCAATGAGCCGTCGGGGACGGTCACCTGGACGTTGACGTCGGTGGCGCCGTTGAGCACCAACAACTTGACGTTCCAGGTGACGGTCAACGCGGGCGACGCCAACGGGTCCACCATCTCCAATCAGGGGAGCTTCACCGACGTCATGACGCCGGGTTGCGGCAACGCCGCCACCTGTGTCACCAACACGGTCACCAATCCCGTGATCACGCCCGCGTCGATCTCGGTCGTCAAATCGGAGCCCGCCCCAGGTGCCGGGGTCACGGTCACGTCGGGCCAGGCAGCGCCGATCACCTACCAGTTGGCGATCACCAACTCAGGCGGGACGGCGTCAGGGGCAGTCACCGTGACCGACGCCATCCCGGCGGGGACCACGTATGTGGCGGCCTCGGCCAGTTGTGGGACGACGCCAAGCTGCAGCGTGAACTTTGCCTCGGGGACGGTCACCTGGACATTGACCTCGGTGGCGGCGTTGACCACTGGCAACGTGACGTTCCAGGCGACCGTCAATACCAATGACGCCAACAACTCGACTATCTCGAACCACGCCAGTTTCACCGACGTCATGACGCCGGGTTGCGGAACCGCCGCCACCTGTGTCACCAACACGGTGACCAATCCCGTGATCACGCCGGCGTCGATCTCGGTGGCCAAGTCGGAACCGACCCCGGGTGCCGGGGTCACGGTCACGTCGGGCCAGGCGACGCCGATCACCTACCAGTTGGCGATTGGGAACTCGGGTGGGACGGCGTCAGGGGCGGTCACAGTGACCGACGCCATCCCGGCCGGGACGACCTATGTGGCGGCCTCGGCCAGTTGTGGGACGACAGCTAGCTGCGGCGTGAACTTTGGCTCGGGGACGGTCACCTGGACGTTGACGTCGGTGGCGGCGTTGAGCACCAACAACTTGACGTTCCAAGTGACGGTCAACGCGGGTGACGCCAACGGGTCCACCATCTCCAATCAGGGGACCTTCACCGACGTGAACACTCCCGGTTGCGGCAACGCCGCCACCTGTGTCACCAACACGGTCACCAACCCGGTGATCACGCCCGCGTCGATCTCGGTCATCAAGTCGGAACCGACCCCGGGTGCCGGCGTCACGGTGACCGCGGGTCAGGCGGCTCCGATCACTTACCAACTGGCAATCGCCAACTCCGGGGCGACGGCGTCGGGGAGTGTGACGGTGACCGACGCGATACCTACGGGCACGACCTACGTGGCGGCGTCCGCGAGTTGCGGGACGACGCCGAGTTGCGGCGTGAGCGTTGCCTTGGGGACGGTTACCTGGACGTTGACGTCGGTGGCGCCGTTGAGCAGCAACAACTTGACGTTCCAGGTGACGGTCAACGTGGGCGACGCCAACGGGTCCACCATCTCCAATCAGGGGAGCTTCACCGACGTCATGACGCCGGGTTGCGGCAACGCCGCCACCTGTGTCACCAACACGGTCACCAATCCCGTGATCACGCCCGCGTCGATCTCGGTCGTCAAATCGGAGCCCGCCCCAGGTGCCGGGGTCACGGTCACGTCGGGCCAGGCAGCGCCGATCACCTACCAGTTGGCGATCACCAACTCAGGCGGGACGGCGTCAGGGGCAGTCACCGTGACCGACGCCATCCCGGCGGGGACCACGTATGTGGCGGCCTCGGCCAGTTGTGGGACGACGCCAAGCTGCAGCGTGAACTTTGCCTCGGGGACGGTCACCTGGACATTGACCTCGGTGGCGGCGTTGACCACTGGCAACGTGACGTTCCAGGCGACCGTCAATACCAATGACGCCAACAACTCGACTATCTCGAACCACGCCAGTTTCACCGACGTCATGACGCCGGGTTGCGGAACCGCCGCCACCTGTGTCACCAACACGGTGACCAATCCCGTGATCACGCCGGCGTCGATCTCGGTGGCCAAGTCGGAACCGACCCCGGGTGCCGGGGTCACGGTCACGTCGGGCCAGGCGACGCCGATCACCTACCAGTTGGCGATTGGGAACTCGGGTGGGACGGCGTCAGGGGCGGTCACAGTGACCGACGCCATCCCGGCCGGGACGACCTATGTGGCGGCCTCGGCCAGTTGTGGGACGACAGCTAGCTGCGGCGTGAACTTTGGCTCGGGGACGGTCACCTGGACGTTGACGTCGGTGGCGGCGTTGACCACCAACAACTTGACGTTCCAAGTGACGGTGAACGCGGGTGACGCCAACGGGTCCACCATCTCCAATCAGGGGACCTTCACCGACGTGAACACTCCCGGTTGCGGCAACGCCGCCACCTGTGTCACCAACACGGTCACCAACCCGGTGATCACGCCCGCGTCGATCTCGGTCATCAAGTCGGAACCGACCCCGGGTGCCGGCGTCACGGTGACCGCGGGTCAGGCGGCTCCGATCACTTACCAACTGGCAATCGCCAACTCCGGGGCGACGGCGTCGGGGAGTGTGACGGTGACCGACGCGATACCTACGGGCACGACCTACGTGGCGGCGTCCGCGAGTTGCGGGACGACGCCGAGTTGCGGCGTGAGCGTTGCCTTGGGGACGGTTACCTGGACGTTGACGTCGGTGGCGCCGTTGAGCAGCAACAACTTGACGTTCCAGGTGACGGTCAACGCGGGCGACGCCAACGGGTCCACCATCTCCAATCAGGGGAGCTTCACCGACGTCATGACGCCGGGCTGCGGCAACGCCGCCACCTGTGTCACCAACACGGTCACCAATCCCGTGATCACGCCCGCGTCGATCTCGGTCGTCAAATCGGAGCCCGCCCCGGGTGCCGGGGTCACGGTCACGTCGGGCCAGGCAGCGCCGATCACCTACCAGTTGGCGATCACCAACTCAGGCGGGACGGCGTCAGGGGCAGTCACGGTGACCGACGCCATTCCGGCGGGGACCACGTATGTGGCGGCGTCGGCGAGTTGTGGGACGACGCCGAGCTGCGGCGTCAATGAGGCGGCAGGAACTGTCACTTGGACACTGACGTCGGTGGCGCCGTTGAGCACCAACAACTTGGCCTTCCAGGTGACCGTCAACGCGGGCGACGCCAACGGGTCCACCATCTCCAACCAGGGCGGCTTCACCGACGTCAACACTTCGGGCTGTGGGAATGCCGCCACCTGTGCCACCAACACGGTTACCAATCCCGTGATCACGCCCGCGTCGATCTCGGTGATCAAATCCGAACCCAGCCCGAGTGCCGGAGCCACGGTCACGTCGGGCCAGTCCGCGCCGATCACCTACGTCCTGGCGGTGAGCAACTCGGGCGGTGCCACGTCGGTACCGGTCACAGTCACCGACGCAATCCCGGCTGGCACGACGTATGTGGCGGGCTCGGCGATGTGTCAGCCGGCGACGCCGACGTGCGGTGTGACGTTCTCGTCGGGGACGGTTACATGGACATTGACATCAGTCGCCCCGCTGAGTTCCGAGAACCTCAGCTTTCAGGTGACGGTCAACGCCGGTGACGCCAACGGGTCCACCATTTCCAATCAGGGGACCTTCACTGACGTCATGACGCCGGGTTGCGGCAATGCCGCGACCTGTGTCACCAACACGGTGACCAACCCGGTGATCACGCCCGCGTCGATCTCGGTCATGAAGTCGGAACCGACCCCGGGTGCCGGCGTCACGGTGACCGCGGGTCAGGCGGCTCCGATCACTTACCAACTGGCAATCGCCAACTCCGGGGCGACGGCGTCGGGGAGTGTGACGGTGACCGACGCGATACCTACGGGCACGACCTACGTGGCGGCGTCCGCGAGTTGCGGGACGACGCCGAGTTGCGGCGTGAGCGTTGCCTTGGGGACGGTTACCTGGACGTTGACGTCGGTGGCGCCGTTGAGCAGCAACAACTTGACGTTCCAGGTGACGGTCAACGCGGGCGACGCCAACGGGTCCACCATCTCCAATCAGGGGAGCTTCACCGACGTCATGACGCCGGGTTGCGGCAGCGCCGCCACCTGTGTCACCAACACGGTCACCAATCCCGTGATCACGCCCGCGTCGATCTCGGTCGTCAAATCGGAGCCCGCCCCGGGTGCCGGGGTCACGGTCACGTCGGGCCAGGCAGCGCCGATCACCTACCAGTTGGCGATTGGGAACTCGGGTGGGACGGCGTCGGGGGCAGTCACGGTGACCGACGCCATTCCGGCGGGGACCACGTATGTGGCGGCGTCGGCGAGTTGTGGGACGACGCCGAGCTGCGGCGTCAATGAGGCGGCAGGAACTGTCACTTGGACACTGACGTCGGTGGCGCCGTTGACCACCAACAACTTGACCTTCCAAGTGACTGTCAACGCCGGCGACGCCAACGGGTCCACCATCTCCAACCAGGGCAGCTTCACCGACGTCAACACGCCCGGTTGCGGCAACGCCGCCACCTGTGCCACCAACACGTCACCAACCCGGTGATCACACCCGCCTCGATCTCAGTCGTCAAATCGGAGCTCACCCCCGGTGCTGGAACGACGGTTACCGCCGGCCAGCCGGTTGCCATCACCTACAACCTCGCGATCACGAACTCAGGTGGTGCGGCGTCGGGGGCAGTGACAGTGCCCGACGCGATCCCGGCCGGGACGACCTATGTGGCGGGCTCCGCCAGTTGTGGCACGACGCCGAGCTGCGGCGTCAATGAGGCGACGGGGACTGTCACCTGGACATTGACGTCGGTGGCGGCGTTGACCACCAACAACGTGACGTTCCAAGTGATCGTCAACGCCGGCGACGCCAACGGGTCCACCATCTCCAACCACGCCAGCTTCACCAACTTCAACACTCCCGGTTGCGGCAACGCGGCGACCTGTGCCACCAACACGGTGACCAACCCGGTGATCACGCCGGCGTCGATCTCGGTGATCAAGTCGGAACCGACCCCCGGTGCCGGGGTCACGGTGACCGCGGGCCAGGCGGCTCCGATCACCTACCAGTTGGCGATCACGAACTCGGGCGGGACGGCGTCGGGGGCAGTCACGGTGACCGATCCCATCCCGGCCGGGACGACCTATGTGGCGGCGTCGGCCAGTTGTGGGACGACGCCAAGTTGCAGCGTGAACTTTGCCTCGGGGACGGTCACCTGGACGTTGACGTCGGTGGCGGCGTTGACCACCAACAACTTGACGTTCCAGGTGACGGTCAACGTGGGTGACGCCAACGGGGCCACCATCTCCAACCTGGGGAACTTCAACAATGTCCTTACGCCCGGCTGCGTCGGCAGTCCGTGCATCACCAACACGGTGACCAACCCGGTGATCACGCCCGCTTCAATCTCGGTCGTCAAATCGGAACCCACCCCAGGTGCCGGTGTCACGGTCACGTCGGGCCAGGCCGCGCCGATCACCTACCAGTTGGCGGTCACCAACTCAGGTGGGACGGCGTCGGGGGCAGTGACAGTGACCGACGCCATCCCGGCCGGGACGACCTACATGGCGGCCTCGGCCAGCTGTGGGACGACGCCCAGCTGTAGCGTGAACTTTGCCTCGGGGACGGTCACGTGGACATTGACGGCGGTGGCGCCGTTGACCACCAACAACTTGACCTTCCAAGTGACTGTCAACGCCGGCGACGCCAACGGGTCCACCATCTCCAACCAGGGCAGCTTCACCGACGTCAACACGCCCGGTTGCGGCAACGCCGCCACCTGTGCCACCAACACCGTCACCAACCCTGTGTTGTCCGTGCCCGCCATTACCGTCACCAAGTCGGAACCGACCCCCGGTGCCGGTGTGACGGTCACGTCGGGCCAGGCGACGCCGATCACGTACAACCTGGCCGTGAGCAACTCGGGTGGTACGGCGTCGGGCGCGGTGACAGTGACCGACGCCATCCCGGCCGGGACGACCTATGTGGCGGCCTCCGCCAGCTGTGGGACCACCCCGAGCTGCGGCGTCAATGAGACGACGGGGACTGTCACCTGGACATTGAGCTCGGTGGCGGCGTTGACCACCAACAACGTGACGTTCCAAGTGATCGTCAACGCCGGCGACGCCAACGGGTCCACCATCTCCAACCACGCCAGCTTCACCAACTTCAACACTCCCGGTTGCGGTAACGCCGCGACCTGTGTCACCAACACGATCACCAACCCGGTGATCACGCCCGCGTCGATCTCGGTCGTCAAATCGGAACCCACCCCCGGTGCTGGAACGGTGGTTACCGCCGGCCAGCCGGTTGCTATCACCTACAACCTGGCGATCACGAACTCAGGTGGTACCCCGTCGGGACCGGTGACGGTAACCGACGCGATCCCCGCCGGGACGACCTACGTGGCGGCCTCCGCCAGTTGTGGGACCACCCCGAGCTGTGGTGTCAATGAGACGGCAGGGTCAGTCACCTGGACATTGACGTCGGTGGCGGCGTTGACCACTGGCAACTTGACCTTCCAAGTGACCGTCAATGCAGGTGACGCCAACAAGTCCACCATCTCCAACCAGGGGAGCTTCACCGACGTCAACACTGCCGGTTGCGGCAACGCCGCCACTTGTGTCACTAACACAGTCACCAATCTCGTGATCACGAACGCGTCGATTTCCGTGGTCAAATCGGAACCCACCCCCGGTGCCGGGGTCACGGTCACCGCCGGTCAGGCGGCGCCGATCACCTACCAGTTGGCAATCGCCAACTCCGGGGCGACGGCGTCAGGAAGTGTCACTGTGACCGACGCCATCCCGGCCGGGACGACCTACGTGGTGGCCTCCGCCAGCTGTGGGACGACGCCGAGCTGCAGCGTCAATGAGGCGACGGGGACAGTCACCTGGGCATTGACCTCGGTGGCGGCTTTGACCACTGGCAACTTGACGTACCAGGTGACGGTCAACGCGGACGACGCTAACGGATCCACCATCTCCAACCAGGCCAGCTTCACCGACTTCAACACTCCCGGTTGCGGCAACGCCGCCACCTGTGCCACCAACAGCGTCACCAACCCCGTTGTGATCCCTCCGCCCGTCGTGAGGGCACAGAGCTTCAGCGGTGCCGTGGGCAACACCACCTTCGGCGTGGGCACCACTCCGGACCAGCCGACGGTGAACATCTCGGGGAGCCTGTTGTCGGGAGACTCCGACCCGACCGGGCACACTCTGACCGCCAGCGGGCCCTCCAGGACGACCCAGGGCGGGCTGCTCACGGTGAACGCCGACGGCACCTTCAGGTACAACCCGCCGGCGGGCGGGTTCACCGGTAACGACACCTTCACCTACACCGTGTCCAACGGGTTCCACTCTGCGTCGAACACCGCCACCATCACCGTGGCCGGCATGGTCTGGTACGTCAACTCTGCGAACGTCAATGGGGACGGCAGATCGATCTCGCCGTTCAACGTGCTCTCTTCGGTGGAGCCGGTGGCCGGGACCGGGGACTACATCTTCCTCAACGGCCAAGGGTCTCCCCCCAACTACACCGGTGGCATCACCCTGAAGGCCACCCAGACCCTGGTCAGCACGTCGGTCGGTCTGGTGATCGGCGGGCACACGATCTACACCGCCGGAGGTCCCAATCCGACCATCACCAACACGACTCCCAACCCGGCGATCACACTGGCGGAGGGTGACACGATCAGCGGTATAGACGTCAACGCCTCCGGAGGAAACGGTGTGCGCGCCATCAACGTCAATGCCACGACCATCACGTCATCGAACATCACGACCAGCAGCGGTACCGGCTTCGTCGCATCCGGCGGCAACGGGGCGTTCAACGTCGGTGCGACGATCACAACTTCAGGCGGTGCCAACGTCGTCAGCATCTCGGCTCGCACGGGCGGGACTGTCACCTTGTCGGGTGCTGTCAGTCAGACCGCGGCGGGGGGGATGGGCATAAACGTGTTCAACAACACCGCCACCACCACCACCAACTTCACGGGCGGCGTCACGGTCTCCGTCGGTACCATCCAGTCGGCTTTTACCGCAGCCAATGGCGGCACCGTCACCGTGACCGGTCTCAACAACACCTTGGCGTCGACGAACGGCCCCAGCCTCGACGTGGAAAACACGACCATTGGGGCGAGCGGGCTCGCCTTCAAGAGCATCACGGCCGGTACCGGCTCCGGCGGTCCGTCGAGCGGCATCATCCTCAGCAACACCGGCCTGATCGCCGGTCTGACCGTGACCGGGGATTCGGCGACCGCGGACAGCGGGGGCGTCATCCAGCACACCACCGGACCGGGGATCTCGCTGACCGGCACCGAGGGCACGTCGCTCTCGTGGATGAATATCCACGACACCGGGGGCAGCGGGATCCGGGGCGGTTCTGGCAACGGCGCGGGCGACACGCCGGGCATGAACAAGGACTTCTTCCTCGACCACAGCACGATCAACAACTCCGACACCGCGGGCACGACCATCGACGGCTCCAACATCGGTTTCAACACCACCGGCGTCGGCAACGAGCAGAACATCGTCGGTGACGTCACGATCACCAACAACACCCTGACCAACGCCTTCTACCACGGCATCGACATCGTCAACTACAACGGCGTCATCACCCACATGAACATCTCCAACAACACCATCACCAGCAGCACGTCGACGGCCTCGTCGAAGGGCTCAGGGATCCTGGTGGCCGCCTTCGGTAACGCGTCGACCGTCGCCAGCGTCGCCAAGGCGACCATCGACTCCAACATGATCACCAACTTCCCGAGTGCCCCCGCCCTCCAGGTCCAAGGGGGCGACGCCAACTCGGCCTCCGCGCCCGCGGGCACCGTCGGCATTCCCGGTGACGCCACCAACATCATCGCCATCACGAACAACACCATTGCCGGAGCCAGTGCCGCCAACCGGATCGGGGCCGAAGGCCTCATCGCCCTGGTGAATGGCAAGGGTCAGGGCAACTTCAACATCTCCGGCAACATCATCAGCAACGTGACTGGAATCGGCATCTCGAGCTCGTCGTTCGGCTTCGCCAACGTGGCCGAGACCATCAACAACAACACCATCGTGGCCCACAACAGCTTCGGCACACAGGGGATCGGTGTGGGGACCTCGTTTACCTTCAATGCCTCCGACACGCCGCGCCTGACGACCACAATCACCAACAACCACGTCAGCGCCACGGACGGCGACGGCATCCTCGCCGTGGCGAGAGATGCCTCCGGCACGCTCAGGGCCAAGATCCAGAACAACACCGTTGCCGCCCCGCTGAGCGGTGTCCGTCAGGGCATCCGAGTCGATTCGGGAAACGCCAGCAGCCTCAACGACACGGTGTGCCTCAACATCTCGGGCAACACAAGCGCCGGAAGCAGCGGCCCCGCGATGGGCATCGGCCTGCGCAAGGAGGGGACGATCTCCTCGACCAACAGCTTCGGCGTCAACGGCATGGGCGCCACGGGGACGCCTGGCGTCGAGAATTTCGTGAACGGCCTCAACCCGTTCGGCGGCGGCACGCTGCTTATCTCCGCCACAGCTGGTTTCACCAACTGCTCCCTCCCTTAACCGCAGCCAACCGCACCTAACCGCCTGTCAATTTGCGAGAAGTTGTGAGTAGCCTTTCGGCGATGGCGGATCGGGGCAGATCGGTCGTCGTTGGCGTGATGGCTGTCGGGGCGCTGCTGCTGACGGCGGTTCTGCTGATGGCGCAGAGCAGGGGAGCCGGCGCCGCGGGTGCCCTGCCAGGGCAGGTTTGCGACACCGCCCGCACGGTCGCCGGAGCACCCTGCCCGCGGATCTCCGGGGTCCCCGGCCCGATCGGCAGCCTGACCATACCCACGGCCACGACGAGCCCACCCACGACGGTTCCGCCGATCGCCAACCCCGTGACGCTGACGCCCAGTGGGCTCGTCGGCACCCCCGGCGCCGGCATCGACCTGTCGGGCTCGGGTTACCCCCCGTCGTGCAGGACGGCATATTTCTACTTCGACAAGACCCGTATCGGGTCGGGGCCGATCAACAGCTCCCGCCAGGCGACGGTCACGGAGGTGGCGGTCCCTGGTGACTCCCGCACCGGGGTCCATCAGGTCAGCACGTCGTGCCATGCCTCGGGTCGGCCCGCGTTACAGGTCCGCACCTATCTCATCAAGCCCTCCGCGATCCACCGACCCGCCTTTCTGACATCGCTCGTCGAGCCCCGTCAGGTCTCGCTTACATTGCGCAGCATTGCGCTGAGCAGCGCGATCGCGGCGGCTCTGTTCCTGCTTCTCGGCTTCCCCGCGCAGTTGTTCAACGCCACCTTGGCAGAGCACTACGAGCAGGTCAGAGGCTGGTTTCACCTGCGGCGGCCGCTGTCGGAGGTGGCGCAAGGCGTCAACCAGCGCTTCTTGGCACCTGCGTTCCTCCTGGCCGGCGGGGCGCTGTACGCCTTCTTGACGCCGGACGTGGGTTTCAACCGCACCACCGCGGCCCTCGTAATCGGCCTCGCCCTCGCGGTGGCGGTGACCACGGTCGGCTTCGCCATCCCGTCGTATCTGTACTTCGGGTTCCGCTTACACGACCGCGGCAAGCTGATGGTCCTGCCCGGCACGCTGCTGGTCGGGGCCCTCTGCGTGGTCGTCTCGCGACTCATGCATTTCCAGCCGGGATACCTGTACGGGGTGCTGGCCGTCTTCGTGTTCCACCATGATCCCGACCGTAAGCACCGGGGCGAGCTGGCCGCGGTTTCGGCTGTCTTCGTGCTGGCCCTGGCGGCATTGGCCTGGGCGGCCCGGGTCCCGGTCTCGGGCTACAACATGCGCTCGGGCGCCAGCTTCTGGTCGCTCATCCTCGAGGCGGCTCTGGCCGGCGCCTTCGTCATCGGCCTGGAGAGCACGATCGTCGGCCTCCTCCCCATGCGGTTCCTCGACGGCAGCAAGATCAAGGCATGGAGCCGGACCGTGTGGACGATCCTGTTCGTGCTCGCCCTGGCTGCGCTGATTCAGATCCTGATCCAGCCCGGCACCGGGTATGTCGGTCACACCAGCCTGGTCGGCAAAGTCCTCGTCGTCGTCCTCTACGTGGGGTTCTGCCTCTTCTCGCTGGGTTTCTGGGCCTACTTCCGGTACCGGCCGGGCGAGTCCTCGCGGGAGGACCTGGAGGCCGAAGGTGAGTACGGGATCCGCTGAGTCCGCCACATGAGCACCAGCGCGGACGACGACTTAGCGAGGGCGGGGCCGGTCGGTGGCGTCACCGAACGCGAACACCTGATCGGCGGCCCCGTTGGTGCTCAAGTGGTCGGCCAAGAACCACTGCCCGGCGCGGACGACACCCACGCTCGTCGAGCCGGTGTTGAGCCAGTCACCAACAACGGGGGTGTCTCCCGGCGAGCCGTACCCGAAGCTCAGATCCGGCACGGCGGTGTCGAACGAGTTGAGGAGGTACCAATGCCCCGTTGCGGGGCGGAAGACACCCACGGTGTCGGTGCCATCGCCGTTCCAATCGCCGGTGACCGGGACATCGCCGGGCGAGGCGAAGGGCCAGGCATTGTCGGCCGGCCCCGAGGTGAGCGAGGCCCGCAGGTACCAGGTGCCATTCGACGGGCGGAACACGCCCAACAGCATGGGCCCATTGTTGACCCACCGGCCAACGATCGGAATATCGCCGGGCGAAGCGAACTGAACCACGTGGTCGACAGTGGAGCCGTCGACGCTGTCGCTCAGATACCAGGTGCCATTGGACGGGCGGAACACCCCCGGCGTGACGATCCCGTCGTGGTCCCAGTCGCCCCAAACCGGAACATCGAGTGGATCGCCCAAGCGGAAGCAGGCGTCGGCGCCGCCGCCGCTCAAGGTGTTGCGGACATACCAGGTGCCGCTCCGATAGACCGCGGCCGCGGCGCCGCGAACCGTCGCCTGGGGCGGAGCCGGGCACGGACCCCCGAACGGAATGCCCCGTGCCGGCGCCGGGGTGCTAACCGAGAACTGCCAACTGATCGGGGTATTTCCAGTGGTCACGGTCACCGAATAGGCCGTGCCGGGCACCAACGGTACGACGGGAATCACCACGACGGCATGCATCTCACCCAGGATCGACCGGGCAAGATCCTGGGTGGGGGGATCGGGGTTGACATAATTTGTCTCGTCGAACTCACAAGTCCCAATGGACTGTGTAGACGTGGAGAACGTAACGGCCGATACATTGGGTGTCGCCGGCAATTCGAGGTAGACCGGCAGGCCCGCGGACCCATGGACCGTGGGGCAGGAGGTCAAGGGATTCGGACTCTCATTGCCAGAATAAGCGGTTAGGGGGACCGTCGTGCCCGGCCCCGGCCACTCCACCGGATGGCTGGGTGGCCCAAAGGTCGCATGGGAAAGCACATTCAAGGCGGCGGACGCGAACGATGCGCTGTTGTAGGAGCCGAATCCCGACGAGACCAGTCCCGGGCGCAGCATGCCGAGGGCGTGAAATGGAGCAGCCATCCATTCCTCGACCCAACCACGCTCCGACGACGGCGATCCGCCCGCGACATTGCTCGCCATCCCCGCTGCGTTACCGGTGGGCGTGAAGAAGGGATTGGTCGGATCCTCGGCATGGGCGACGGTATGGTTCAAGGCCAGATAACGGGCGTGGTCGTTGTCGCCAGAACTCAGAGTCGGATCCTCGGAAACACTGGCAAGCCCGGCCATGGCCCGGTAGAAGTTCATCGCGACAAGCCAGCTGGAGCTCGGCGCGAGGACCGACGGTAGCGGGGCGGTCGTCGTCGCCGATGCGATTCCGGGTGCGACGAACAGAAGCTGGGCAGAGATGAGGATCGTCGACATGGCGCTTGCCAAGAACCCCACCCGACATCTCCGCACCGCCGACGCCGCCATGTCCATCTACTCGACGGTACCGGCATCGGTCCCTGGCATGCAATCGAGGACGTTTTGATCAGGAGGCCGCACGTCAGCGTGGCCCACTTTGTATCAGATGGGGGTTGGCAGGCTCTGTTGAGGTAGTGCTTCCTGCCGAGGCGGTCACAGCGATCGGAACTCGATGCTGATCTTTGTGGTGCGACGCGTTGCCTATTCGATCCCGGTGCTGCTGCTGGCATCGCTGCTGTTATTCCTGTTCGTGCATGCCACGAATGATCCCTTGGCCCGCTATGCCCAAAGCCGGGACCAGACCCTCAAGGCCAGGGAAGGCTTGATCCAAGGGATCTACGAGCCGCCATGCCGTTCATTCACCGCCGGGGAGCCGCCGACGCCCGCGGAGACATGCACGAAGGCCCCGGTGTTGAATCAGTACTGGTTCTGGCTGAGTCATTTCCTGCGGGGCGAGATGGGCAAGAGCTTCGTCAGCAACAGGCCGGTCGGCGCCGAGATGTGGTCTTCGTTCGGTAATACCTTTCAATTGCTTGTCTGGTCGGTCCTGTGCTCGGCGTTGCTGGCGGTGTCAATAGGTGTCTTCAGCGCGGTGCGCCAATATACCCGGCTCGACTTCCTCTTTACCGGTTTGTCATTCGTGGGGCTCTCGATGCCGGGATTCTGGTTCGGGCTCATCGCCATTGATATCCTCGCAACCCGGTTACGGTCGGTGCTGCACGTAGCGTCACCGGTCTTCTTCAGTGTCGGCCTTCACGGAATCCATAGTCCCGGGGTCCTTCCGGCGACGCTCGACTACGTACGCCATCTGGTATTGCCCGTGGCCACGATAACGGTGCAGTTCGTGGCGGCGTGGAGCCGATACCAGCGTTCATCCATGCTCGACGCTCTTTCGGCAGACTATATTCGCACCGCCACTGCGAAGGGGTTGACGAGGCGCCGGGTAATCTTGAAGCACGCCCTTCGGAACGCGCTGATCCCGGTGGTGACGGTGATGGCGCTCGACATCGGCGCTCTGTTCGGGGGACTGGTCGTGACCGAGAAGATCTTCGCCATCCACGGCATGGGCGCCGTGCTCATCGACAATCTCCAGGCCGGGGACATCCAAGTAATTCTTCCGTGGCTGATGATCACGGCGGGGTTTATTGTTGTGTTCAATCTGGTCGCGGACATTGCCTACGGCGTTCTTGATCCCAGGATACGGTTGCAGTAAGAACCGGGGTGTTGCCCCGAACCCTCGGATTGGCGACCATCCTCAGGGCCGCCGGCGCCGGGAGATACGCCGGTACTGGCGTTGCCCGGCCATCCAACAAACATCGGCAAAGGCCCCCGCCATCGCGCCGATGCGCAGGTGCGTCCCGCGAGTCTCCGTCCACTCGTTCAGGGGTACTTCGACCATGGCCTCGACGCCCACCGGCGGCGCGCCCGGTCCGCCGGTCAGCAGGCGACTCAGCAGTTCGACGTCGAACGCCCACGCCGAGCGGAAGGGGCGCTGCAACGCCACCGTCAGGGCCGGTGTGACCCGGAAGACCTTCGCTCCGCACTGGGTGTCGTAGACCTGATATCCGAGCGCGACGCTGGCGGCAGTGGCGAAGACGCGGCCGAGGAGGTGGCGGCGGGCCGTGCGTTCGATCGTGCTCCCGAGCCGGGCGATGCGTGATCCAAGTACGACCTCGAGATCCGGCCGCCCGGCAAAAGCGGCGACCAGGCGCAGCACTTCGGTTGGCGGCGTGGAGAGGTCGGCGTCGAAATAGCCGACGATTTCGCTTCCCGACGTGATGGCGTCGCGGAGGCCGGCGCGCACGGCCTCCCCTTTTCCCAGGTTGGAAGGCAGGTGGAGTACCGCCACGGCTTCGCCCGGGCACTGGGCGGCCAGGTCGGCCAGCACCTCGGCGGTGCCGTCAACGGAGCCGTCGTCGACGAAGAGCAAGCGCATACCTCCGCTCAGCGCGAAGGCCTGCAGGACCGCCTTGTCCAACCGGAACTGCTCGTTGTAACAAGGGATGACCATGATGGCCGGGATGGACGAGGGGGCGGTCACCGACGCCGTTTTCCGAGCGCCCAGCAGCTCAGGCCGGGAACGCCCCACCCGCGGCTACCCAGGGCCAGTGAGGCGCCGGCCTCGGCGGCCAGGAGATGTGTCACCACTGAAGTCATGGCGGCGCTCCCCTTCCAGTCGCCGACGCCGTCTTCGGCGGCGAGCGGGCGGGTCACGCGTTCGTGGACCACCTGAGCGGCGCGCACGCAAAGGAGGGAGTGAAAGAGGCCGCCGTGGGCAACGATGTCGACACCGGCTTCGCCGAGCAAGGCGACGAACCGGCCCGGGCGGTAGCGCCGGTAGTGATGCAAGAAGCGATCGTGGTTCGAGAACAACGACGGGTACGCCGGGACGCTGGCCAGGATCCAGCCGCCAGGGCGGGTCAAGTGGCCGACGGCGTCATCAAGCAACTGGCGGTCGTCCGCGACGTGTTCGATCACGTCGAGCAGCAGCACCCCGTCGAAGTCTTGCGATGGTCGCCTGGCGGTCAGCTCGACAGTCTCGGGCTCGGACAACGTCAGGTCGTCGCTGTCGTAGTTGACGTCCCAGCAGACGACTCGGGAGCCCGCAGGCAGGCGAGCATGCAGTTGACGGCCGATCCACGCGTCGCCGGCGCCGACGTCGAGCCAGCTTCCGCGGTCTTCCAGCGCCGTGAATCGATCGAGGAGAGAGAGAAAGAATTGAGCCCGGACCGTCTCCCAGGGATGACGGGCACCGTCGAAGCCCGGCCGCTCTCTCAGATCCATTCTTTAGGACCGAGGATCGACGACAGGGAACTGTCCGGGATGTACCGGGCGGCGCGGGTTCGTGCCGCGATACATGCGATCATCAGCGGTAGGCCGAGGGCCAGCAGCACGTTGGTCAGGATCATGTGGCGGTAGAGGTCGGGGAATCCGACCGAGATCATGACGGCCCAGAACTCGAGGAACGAGGAGATGGTGACGAAGATGGCGAGGGCGCCAACGGCGCGTTCCGCCGGCCGCAGTCCCGGATGGCGTGCGGTGCGTAGGCCCGTGTAGAGCGTCGCCGCCCAGATCAGCACGAGAACGAACTCGGGAGTGCCCTTCAGGAGTGCCCCGTACACCCCCAAACGCTGCTCGATGGCGCCAGGGGGATGACCCGAGTTGGGCTCGTAGCTCCCCAGGTAGTCCTGCCGCCAGTGGTCGACGCCCTTCAAGCCGTCGGCACCCACGCTGATAAGGCGGGTCGGATGGGTCAGGTAGAACTCGACGATCTTGGAAAACGTGACCTCTTGGCGGAACTTCAGGTATTCCGGCCGCAGCGTCGCGGCGTTCGAGCTTTCGGGATTGCTCCCCGCGGCCGAAGCCAGGCTTGGATCCGCCCCCAAGCTGCGCAGATCCGCGGCGGGGTTCGAGCTGTGGATGAGGATCTCGCCGAACACTTCGGCATAGACATCCTGTTGGGACAGGCCAACTGGTGCCGTCGCCACGAAGTAACCCGTCGTCATCACCAGCAGGATGCTGACCACCAGCCCTGGGACCCGCGCCGCGGCCCAATTGAGAGGGCGGGACAAGGGCCGACCATCGCGGCGATGCATCCAAGGAGGTGTCCAGTCGTGGGGCAGCCAGAGGAGGGCGGCGATCAGGGCGGGGAGCAGGGCTGCTGCCTGGGTCTTGGCCCCGATGACGAACGTCGCCAGGAAACCGACGATTGCCAGGCTCGGCCAGGTGGTGTGACCCCGACGCCACAAAGCCAGGAGAGCGGCACAGAGGGCCAAGGTCCCGATCAACTCAGCCGGTTCGCTGTAGGGGGAGATGAAGAACTGCGACACCGCGCTGTCCGCGGCCAGCAATCCCACCAGCGAAGCGATGACCACCCGCATCCTGAGCGAGCCGGGGAGGGTGACGACCAGTCCCGCGACGACCAGGCCGACCAAAACGGCACAGATGACACCGAGGGCTCGGAGGTCGAGCGCCCCCGGCAGCCCGAGGACCGGGGTCAAGTGCTTGGCGAGAGCCAGCAGCCACAACTCCGCGGAACGGAACACTCCACCTGAACCGTCGGCACTGCAGGCCTCCCCGTACCACTTGTGGGCAATCCAGGTCGGGTACACGTAGGCCGAGGTGCTGCCGTTGAACGGCACGGAGGCCCGGACGCCGAGTTGGCACATCAGCCGCCGCCCGTCGCCCTGATCGCCCATCCCGATAGCCCCGCCGGCAAACAGCCGGACGAGGAGAATGGCGACCCAGGCCGCCCCGGTTACTGCGGCGGCGACGGCTACCGAGCCCTCAGGATCGGCGGGGTACGCGGGAGCGATGGGCGACGGTGAAGGTGGAGGTGAAACGGCACGATTGGGGGCAACCGTGCCGGTCATCTCAGGCCACCTCGTACCGTTCCCGTGACCAGGCCACCATCGGTGGAGGCAATCCAGCAGTTGATCGACTTGTTGCCGGCCGTCCACTGCTCCAGCGTGGGGATGTCGGGGCGGATGACCAGTTCGGGGCGACTCGAGATGGGCTGGGCGAGGTAGCTGTCGACGATCGGGATGCAGACGTTCACCGCCGTCGAGGCCAGCGCGAACTGGCCTGGCCACACCCCGGTCAGGTTGACGTTCGGGCTGGTGTCCTCCATCGTGTGAGGTACCTCGCAGGTGACGGCGCCGGTGGGCGCCCGGCACAAGCGGAACTTGTCGGAACGCCGTGTCGCCATGATTCCCGCGATGGCGTAGTCGATCGTCGGTCCCGGTCGGGCTGTCGGTGGTGGACGACCCCTGGCAGGCCAGGGTCCGGTCACCCTTGGCCCAGGCGGCGGCGGTCGGAAAGCGGGCCCACGACAAGATGCCCCAGGTCACGTCGTACGGGCTTGCCCCCAGATAGGTCCGCTCGCGTTGGTAGTCGTAGCAGCGTCCGCTGATCGTCTGGTTGAGCAACTCGCCGTTGGGACGGCTCTTGGACGCCGCCAGCGGGCCGGTGACCGTCGTCACCCACATGGTCTCGGTCTGGTGGGCCTGGGTGCAGGGCACGTCGGGGCCGCTGTCGCTTGGGATGGCGATGAGCTCGTTGGGATCCTCGGCCAGATGACAGGTGCCCGCACGCTGATCGGGCAACAGCGTCGGGACGGGGCGGGCGAACGACATCGACGCCCCCACCAGCACTGCGACCACGACGCCGGTGATACCTGCGGCAAATCGCTGCCCGTTCGTCGGCGACCAGGGTCGGCTCAGGTATCGACCTGGGTAGCTCACTGCGGCTCTTCCCGTCTTGGCCAGTCGTCAGGAACGAGGACGGTCCATCCTATGCCGGCGCGGCCGCCGGGTCGCCGCCCCTCTGGCACTCGGGGCGCCCGATACCCTTCGACCACATGCGTGATGGCTTGGCCGAAGCGCCACGATTCCTACAGAGGCGAACGGGTTCGTACCAGCCAGCCCTCGACGGCCTGCGAGCCATCGCGGTGGTTGGCGCGCTCCTGTTCCACGCTGAGGTGCTCCGGGGGGGATTCCTCGGGGTGGACCTTTTCTTCGTCCTGTCCGGCTACCTCATCACCGGATTACTGCTGAACGAAGCCTGGGCCACGAACACGATCGACCTGGCTCGGTTCTACACCCGGCGATTTCGAAGGTTGGCGCCGGCTCTGATCCTGGTGCTTCTGGTGACGCTGTTGTGGACCTACCGCTTTGCTCCACCGGCAGTGGCACCGACGGCGGCAAAGCAGGTCGGCTGGAGCGTCGCCTACTTGAACAACTGGTACGCCCTTTTCGGCAAGGTCGGCTACTGGGGCGCCGGGACGACCGCCCTGCCGCTGAACCACCTGTGGTCGCTTGCCATCGAAGAGCAGTTCTACCTGGTGTGGCCGCTCGTGATCTTGCTTCTCGTCAAGGCCGGACTTGGATTGCGCGACCTAGTGTGGGCGGTGGGCGGGTTGGCGGTGTTGTCGGGGGCCTTGCAATGGCTGATCGCCGATGGATCCGGGGTCAACCGGGCCTATCTGGGCACCGACACCCGCTTCGCGGCGCTGGCCATCGGAGCCACCGTGGCGATCCTCCTCACCGAAGTCACCGCCGAGCGAACGGCACGCGATGGTGGTGATCGGATCGCAGCCAGAAGATGGAGCCTGGCGGTGATCGCCTCGACGGTGTTCCTCGGGGTTTCCTGGGTCACCGCTGATCTGTCGAACATCTCGCTGTACCACGGGTGGTTGATTGGCTGCAGTGCGGCCGCCGGGGTGATCATCGCGGCGGTCGTCACAAATCGGACATCGTGGTACGCCCTCGTGCTCTCGCGGCGCCCGCTGGTATGGATCGGGAAGCGCAGCTACTCGCTCTACCTTTGGCACTGGCCCATCTGGGTCATGTTCAACGGCGCCGCCATGCACGACACCGGAGCGGACCTGTGGACCGTGCGCATCTTCCTCACCGTGCTCGTGTCGACGCTCTCCTACAAGTATGTGGAGCAGCCGATACGCAACAGTTCGCTCTCCGGGCGCCAGCTCCTCGCATCGATGGGTCCCGTCGCGGCAGGTGTCGGGGCCATGGTCATCATGTTGCCGCCCGTCCTGCCCGTGGCGTTGGGAAGCCGGCCAGTGCTCTTGGGGGCACCACCACTTGGCGGGCCAACGAGAACAGCGCTTGGCCGCCCGGGAGCTCCCGCACCGGCAACGAGCCTGCGCATTCTGGTGACCGGGGACTCGTGGGGCCGCAACATGGGCTACGCCCTGTCCCTGGCCGACCCGGCGCGGCGCAACACCGTCATCGATCTGGGTGTACCGGGCTGCGGGCTTCTCACTCCGGAATCCAATGGGTGCCCGACGCAGATCCAATCCTGGACCCACGCCGAGGCCATCAACCATCCCGATGTGGCGCTTCTGGTCGAAGGTACCTACGACCAGGGCGCGGCGGTGCAGAAAAATGGGACCGGCGCGGTATGCGCGCCTGCCTACCAGGCGCAATACCGCCAGGCCCTCGACACCGCAATCGCCGCCTTGCATGGCAGCGCCAACCTTCCGGTGTTTCTGACGACGGACCGGGACACCTTGATCGGTGACCCTCAGTCCGCCCAGTGCATGAACGACATGCTCACCGCAGCCGCCGAGCGCAACGGTGCAACGGTGTTCGACCTCGACGGTGTTCTCTGCCCCGGGGGCGTGTGCATTACCGAGCACGACGGCCAACCGGTGTACGACGAAACCGAACATCTGGGACCCGCCGGGCAGCAATGGGTGGGGGGCCTTGTCCTGGCCGCCATCGAGGCGGGCATCACGCCACCGCCCGCCAATGCCGCACCCCTGGCCCCAGGACCGTGCCAGGTGGCCAAGACCACCAGCCCGGTCAGGATTGTCTCCTACATTGCCCACGCCGCGGCTCCCTATCTCGACTCGCCGACGCAGAAGAAGCTGACCGACGGCGTGCTCGGGCAGGCGACGTTCGTCGACCCTGCCTGGATGGGATGGCAGTCCACGACCACTGACATTGCCCTGCACCTGGGGGCGACCGCCAAGGTGTGCTCCACCTCGTCGACCTGGCTCCAGGTCCTGGGCGGCGCCGTCGTCGTGCCGCCGACCATCGATGTGTATGTGTCCAACGCAGCCGGGCAACTCGGCCGCCTGCTGGGGTCGGCCCAGGCGCCGCAACTCGATCTCACCGATCAGACGGCGACGGTAACGGTGAACGGGACGCAGCCGATCCAAGGCCGGTACGTCACGGTGCGGGTGAATTCATTCGGAAGTTGGTCCATGGTCGACGAGGTGGCGGTGCGGGCTTTGCCGTAGAAACCCGTCCATCGTGTCCGTGGTGGCACTGACGACAAGTGGCAATCGGTTCCCCATACTCGTCTCGGTACGTGAGCAGATGGCCGAACGAACCTGACGATGACGATTGCAACCCCACGAATTCCTTTGTTGTTGATCTCCGACGGGAGGAACGGCGATGTGGTTTTCAGAGGCTCGGAAGCGGCCGGCAGTGAACTTTGGTGGGACGATGGAGGGACATCTTGGCCTCGTCCTGCACGTCCAGGAGGGCGACGGCGACTTGGCTGCGCAGTTCAACAACCGGGCGAGCCAGTCGTCGTACACGTGGGTCGTCTACAAGGACGGTGGCATCGACCAGTTTGTCGATTCCGACCGACGAGCGTGGGGTCACGGGTCGGGGAACGCCACCTACAACTCGGTGGGTACGCAGGGATTCGCGACCGAGCCGTTGACTGAGGCCGCCTGCCGCGCCATAGCGGGGCTCTATCGGTGGGGAAACCAACAATACGGGTGGCAGTACCGATTGGCCGAGGCGCCGGGCCAACCGGGGTTCGGCTGGCACGGGATGGGAGGCGGGCCCTGGGGTGGCCATCCCGGCTGCCCCGGCGACCTTCGAAAGAACCAGCGCCAACGCGTACTTGACTTGGCCCAGGGCGCGTCTCCGCCTCCGACATCGCCAGGGTCTGGTCCCCCACCGGGATCGCCGGCAGCGTCTCCAGCACCTCAGTTCCCCGGCCGGGTGCTTCGGGTTCGCCAGCCCCTCCTCACGGGAGCAGACGTGAAGACCTGGCAAACACAGATGGCGAAACGGGGCTGGCGGATCGACACCGACGGCATCTTCGGCCCGGGTGCGGAAGCGATCTGCCGCAAATTTCAGGCGGAAAAGGGCATCGGCGTCGATGGGGTCGTGGGTCCCGATACATGGCGCGCAACCTGGGAATCGGCGATCACCTCCGGCTAGGTACTCGCCGATCGGCTCGACGCCCTCGCGGTGTACGTGCTGGCACTGACGACAGGTGAACGGTCCAATCGTATGCTCGTTCCAGCTCAGGATTTGTCAGACGGATTCGATTCGCACGCGGCGCCGCAAACTGCCGCGTGGACCACATTATGCGCCCAAGCAAGGAGCCAAGAGCCATGACCGGTGTGCCAGTCGATTGGATGTCGAGCCTAAGTGATACCGCGACAATCGACCAACTCAACATTCCTGGTACTCACGACAGCGGGACGTCGTATCTGAAATCCGCGAACTATCACAAGACGAACGATCTGAATATTGCCGAGCAGCTGCAACTGGGAATCCGATACTTCGATATGAGGCTCCGTTGTCTCGTTAACCCCGGTTGGGTCAGCACGGACCCAACCGGCCCGGTGGCCCCTGGCCAGGCAAACTTCACCGTCCATCACGAGGAGGACTGGTGTTATCTCTATCTTGACCAAAGTAGTTGGGTCGACCCCGGCGATGTCGGCGACATCAAAGGGTATGTCTTGCAGGACTGTTTGAACTTCTTGCAGCAGCACCCCTCAGAGTTCATCTTGTTCCAGGTCCAGCAGGAGCACAACAGCGAACCAAGGTTCGATGTCTGCTTCAAGGAAATCGTGAAAAGGCATAACGACAATAGGTTGGATCTTCCGGTCCATTTTCTCACGACTCATATCTATCCCACTGTCCGCGATTGCAGGGGAAAGATCGTTATTGTGAATATGGGCGGCGCATTGAACAAATTTGGACTTCCACTTACGAACGACAAGCTGGTTGATACACCCAGTTTTTATCTGGAGAACCACTGGATGGACTCAAATACCTCTGAGAAATGGGGCAAGATAGACGCAGCCCTTCAAGTGGCCCGCCAAAACAAACCGGGCCAATGGGTGATGACGTATGTCAGTGATGGCTCTGGTGCGTTGCATCCCAGGGATTTTGCGAGCACTTTGAACGCATGGGTCGAGGATTCCATAAGAAAGAACGGAACCGACAAGCACTGCGGGACTATTCTGGTGGACTTCCCGACCGCAAGTCTGGTCGACGCGATTACGGCAAGGTACCGTTGAGCCGGAGGTCCTCCATGACACTGCTCCGCTCCACTTCCGACGCAGGATTGAGTATCTCCGAGCAGCTATTCAAGCAAGCCGAGGCGATGGCCGCCTATGCGCTTTCATCCGGCCTGAGGGTCCCCGGCTCGATTCTGGAAACCGTGGCGCGGGCCGAGGACGCCCTGAAAGATGCTTCGACGGTTGGTGAGACTGAAGGGGCCGAGAATGGCGGCCGCTCCAGCCAGGCCGATGTCATCAGACGCCTCGCCGCGGCCCACGAGCAGCTGGCTCGTATAGTCGCTCCGGCGACGCCGCGCACCCTGCTGCTACTCAGCCAGGAGAGGGAAACAGCGCGGTTGGCGTTCCTCGGGCCGGTGCGCCTCGTGCGCCAGATGATGCTCGTCGCAGCCGTGTTGCTGGGAGGGTTCATCCTGACGGCGCTGTCGCCCCACGTGAACGCGAGCAGCGGCGACATCTTCAGATCGTCCGGGCCGAAGCTCCTGGTCAACGAGCTGTTCCTGCTGTCGGCTGCGGGTATCGGGGCCGCCTTCACGGCTCTCTTCCGAGCCAATCGCTATATCGCGAACGGGACGTACGATCCCAAGTACGAGTCGTCGTACTGGGTGCGATTCATCCTCGGCCTGATCGCGGGAATCGTTCTTCCCGTTCTCATTCCCATCAAGGGCGGTGATTCCCTGTCGCGGCCGCTGCTGGCTCTGGTGGGAGGCTTTTCGGCGTCGGTGGTTTACCGGATCTTGTCCAGACTGGTCGAGACCATCGAATCGCTGTTCCAGGGTGATCCCCAGAAGGTCATTGCGACGCGGGAGATGGCTGTGCAGCTCCGGACGTCGGAGCAGCGGGTGCAAGATCAACTCCGGCTTGCGGCGGCGCTTATGAAGCTGCGGGGCGACATCGACGTCGGATCCGGCGCCGAACAAATCAAGGCCAGCGTGACGCGCATCCTCGACGAACTGGTCCCGTTCGAGCCGACACTCCCCGACGCCGACCCTGCTTTGGTGCTGAACGGCGACGGTTCTCCGCCCGTCGCCGTCAACTGAACCGGGCGCCCAGCAACGGGCGTGTCAGGTGAAGCTCGCAGTCAGGCCGCCACCTCGGCAGCCGGCGGGTTGTCGAAGGTAACGGTCAACTCGCCGTCGGTGGTCACCAGGTGGATGACGGCGCCGTCTTGGATGTCGCCGGCGAGGAGCGCCCGGCCGATCTTGGACTCGACCTCGTGGGCGATGAAACGCCGCAGCGGGCGGGCACCGTAGACCGGGTCGTAGCCCCGGCGGGCGATGAGGCGCAGCGCCTCGTCGCTCACGTCGAGGGTGTTGCGCCGCTCGGCTAGGCGGCGGCGGAGGTCGTCCAGCAGCAACTGGGCGATCTGCTCGATCTCGGACTCGGTCAGTGCCTTGAACAGGACGATGTCATCGACCCGGTTCAAGAACTCGGGGGGAAAATGCCTCGCCAGTTCCGACATGACTCGTTCCCGGGCATCGGACTTGATCTCGCCGTCGGGAGTCACCCCGTCTATGAGGAATTGGGAACCAATGTTGGACGTCATGATGACGACGGTGTTGCGAAAATCCACCGTGCGGCCCTGGGCGTCGGTGAGCCGCCCGTCGTCCAACACCTGGAGCAAGGTGTTGAACACATCGGCGTGTGCCTTTTCGATCTCATCGAACAGGACGACGGAGTACGGCTTGCGCCGGACCGCTTCGGTGAGCTGACCGCCCTCGTCGTAGCCGACATAGCCGGGAGGGGCGCCGACCAGGCGACTCACGGTGTGGCGCTCCTGGTACTCGCTCATGTCGATCCGGATCATGTTCTCCTCGGTGTCGAACAAGGCGGCCGCCAGGGACTTGGCCAGCTCCGTCTTGCCCACCCCGGTCGGGCCCAGGAAAATGAACGACCCGATGGGTCGGCGGGCATCGCGGATGCCGGAGCGGGCCCGGATGATGGCGTCGGCCACCAGTTGCACCGCCTCGTCCTGTCCGACCACCCGTTCGTGGAGGATCTGGTCGAGGCGCAATAGCTTCTCCCGTTCTCCTTCCAACAGCCGGGCGACGGGGATTCCCGTCCACCGGGCCACGATCAGGGCGATCTCGTCGTCGGTGACGACCTCCTTCAACAGGGGCCGGTCACCTTGCTTGGCCCGCAGCTGCTCCTCTTCGGCCTTTAACCGCCGCTCCAGCTCGGGCAGCTTGCCGTGGCGGAGCTCGGCGGCTCGGTTGAGGTCGTAGTTGCGCTCGGCCGCGTCGGCGTCGAGGCGCACCTGCTCGATCTCCTCGCGCAGGGCCTGAATCTTCTTGAGCGCCTGGCGCTCTGCCTCCCAGCGGGCCCGCATGGCGTCGGCTTCGCCCTTCAGGTCGGCCAACTCCCGGCGCAACTCCTCCAACCGCTTCTTGCTGGCCGGGTCCTTCTCCTTGGAGAGAGCGGCCTCCTCGATCTCCAGGCGGGTGACCCGACGGGTCAGCTCGTCGAGCGCGGTGGGCATGGAGTCGATCTCGGTGCGCAGCATGGCGCACGCCTCGTCGACCAGGTCGATGGCCTTGTCGGGGAGGAAACGGTCGGTGATATAGCGGTGGCTGAGCGTGGCCGCGGCCACCAGGGCGCCGTCTTGGATCCGGACGCCGTGGAAGACCTCGAAGCGCTCGCGCAGTCCCCGCAGGATGGAGATCGTGTCCTCCACCGAAGGCTCGTCGACCAGCACCGGCTGGAAACGCCGTTCCAGGGCCGCGTCCTTCTCGATGTGCTTGCGGTACTCGTCGAGCGTCGTGGCGCCGATCATGTGCAGCTCACCACGGGCCAGCATGGGCTTGAGCATGTTGCCCGCGTCCATGGCGCCCTCGGCCGCCCCGGCGCCGACGACGGTGTGCAGCTCGTCGATGAACAACAGGATCCGTCCCTCGGCCGCCCGCACCTCGTTCAGCACCGCCTTCAAACGTTCCTCGAACTCGCCGCGGTATTTCGCCCCCGCCACCAGCGAGCCCATGTCGAGGGCGAAGATCGTCTTGTCCTTCAGCCCCTCAGGGACGTCGCCGCGCACGATGCGCTGGGCCAGGCCCTCCACGATGGCGGTCTTGCCCACGCCCGGGTCGCCGATCAGCACGGGATTGTTCTTGGTCTTGCGGGACAGGATCTGCACCACCCGGCGGATCTCCGAGTCGCGGCCGATCACTGGGTCAAGCTTGCCGCTACGGGCCAGCTCCACCAGGTCCTGCCCGTACTTCTCCAACGCTTCGTAGGTGCCCTCGGGCGACGCCGAGGTAACCCGTTGGTTGCCCCGGATGGCCGTGAGGGCCTCGAGGAAGCGGTCCTTGGTCACGCCCCGCTCCTTCAGGAGCCGCCCAGCTGCTCCTTGGGAGCCCTCGTCGATGAGGGCCAGCAACAGGTGCTCCACCGAGACGTAGTCGTCCTTGAGCCGTTTGGCCTCGGATTCTGCCCGGTCGAGTAGCCGTGAGAGCCGTTGCGTGACGTAGACCTGACCCGGTGACGCCCCCGGGCCGCCGACCTTGGGGCGGCGGCTCAACTCCGCCTCGATGCCGGCCTTGAGGCTCGCGGTATCGGCTCCCGCCCGGTCGAGCAACCGGGCGACCAGGCCGTCGGGGTTGTCGAGCAAGGCCTGCAGCAGATGCTCGCCATCGACCTCGGTATGCCCGTAGCGCACCGCGCTGCTCTGGGCCTCCTGAAGGGCTTCCTGGGACTTCTGGGTCAGGCGGTTCGGGTCCATCGGTGGGTCGTTCCTCCTTGCGGGGGCGGGGGTTGGGCGCGCCGCGTCGCCTCGAGCGTCTCTATGCGGTCCAGCAGATCCATGACCAGGCCCAGGGCGGCGTAGTTGAGGGCCAGGCCTTCTCGTAAGCGCTGGATGCGGTCGGCTCGGGCCAACTGGCGTGGAGGGAAGAACAGCTCGGCCCCCGCGTCGCGCCAAGCGTCCAGCAGCCCGAGGTCGACCAGGCGGGCGACCAGCTC
Organism: uncultured Actinomycetota bacterium; assembly: GCA_963851105.1. Classification (GTDB taxonomy): domain Bacteria; phylum Actinomycetota; class Acidimicrobiia; order Acidimicrobiales; family Palsa-688; genus DATARN01. The sequence continues at coordinate 38,387 of CAWKNP010000008.1, read as the reverse complement.
GGGATGCATCCCCGAAGCCCGGGAAAAGGATTCGAGGTTCAGATAGACGGGCCGAACCAGGACCGTTGTTGTCATGTCTGCCTCCGGGGATCGAAATCCGATGACCGGGCCAACTCCTCGAACAGCTCTTTCTCCCGCGGCGTCAGTCGCGGCGGGACCATGATCTTGACCTCGGCGTAGAGGTCACCGGGTGTGCCGTTGGGATTGGGCAGGCCGCGCTTGCGCAGCCGGAGCCGCTTGCCCGACGAAGTCCCGGGGGGGACGCTGACCTTGGCCACGCCGCCAGGACCCTCGACCGGGGCCTTGGCTCCGAGGGCTGCCTCCCACGGCGTGACCGGTAGGTCGACGTAGATGTCGCGGCCCTCGACGCGGAAACGGTCGTCGGGCGCCAGCCGGACGACGAGGTACAGATCCCCAGGCGAACCGCCGTCACGTCCCTGCCCACCCTGGCCGGCCAGCCTGATGCGCTGCCCGTTGGTCACCCCGGCCGGGATGTTGACCTCGTAGGTCCGGGGCTCCGACGAGGCTGACCCCGAGGAGAGCGTGATGCGGCGGCGGCCACCGGCGAAGGCGTCGGCGACGCTGAGCTCAACCTCGGCTTCCTGGTCGGCGCCGCGCATCGGCCCTCGCGGCCGGCGGCTCGACGTCCCGGCACTGCGCCCGAAGAAGCCGCCGAGGAGTTCGTCGATGTCGATGTCGCCCATGTCGCCGACGCTGAAGCCCTGCGAGAAGACATCGCCCTCGCCAAAGTTGGTCCGCCGGCCGCCCGCAGTTCCGGCCCCGGCCCCGGCCGCGGCCCGTCGCTGGGCTGCGGCCCACTGGTCGGGATCGACGCCCTCGGGGACCTGGCGGAAGTCGTGACCGAAGCGGTCGTAGCGGGCCCGGGCGGAGGGATCCGACAGGACGTCGTTGGCCTCGGAGATCTCCTTGAACCGCTCCTCGGCCCCGGGATCCTTGTTCACATCGGGATGATTGGCCCGGGCCAGCTTCCGGTAGGCGCGCTGGATCTCCTTGGTGTCGGCAGTCCGGGCCACGCCGAGGACGTCGTAGAAGTCGCGGCGGTCCGCCACCGCTGCTCTACTCCTGGCCGGCGGCAGTGGCGACGACCACGGCGGCGGGCCGCAACTGGTGTTCGTCGTTGCCGTAGCCGGGACGCACCACCCGCACCACGGTGCCCGGGGCCGCCCCGGCGTCGGCTTCGGTGGCCACCACCTCGTGGCGCATGGGATCGAAGGGGACCCCGACCTCGTCGCCCCGGCGAAAGCCAAGTTGGCCGAGTATCGCGATGGCCTGGTCGCGCACGGCCCGTACCCCCTCGAGCAGGGTGCCAGGGTCGGCGTCGGCGTGGGCCACCGCCAACTCCAGGTTGTCGATCACGGGCAGCAACCGGGCCGCGACCTGGTCGTGTTCTTCACGGCGCTCCCGGGTGATCTCGCGGTGAAAACGCTTGTTGAGGTTGTCGAAGTCGGCCATGGCGCGTCGCCACCGGCCCTCCAGGTCGGCGATGGTCGCTTCCAGGTCCGTCCTGGTCGGACCACCGTTGACGGACACCTCCGCTTCGCTGGAGGGGTCGGCCATCAACCCGGGGTGAACTCGGCGTCGATGACGTCATCATCGACGTCACGTCCGGCCCCGGCCGAACCGTTCGCCCGGCCGTCGCCGCCGGCACCGCCCGCATCGCCTGGGGGGGCGGAGCGGGCCGACAGCAGTCCCTGGTAAACCCCCTGCAGCTCGGCGGTGAGGGAGCGGACCCGGTCCAGGGGCGCCTCTTCCTTGACTGCCTGGCGGGCGTCAGCGACGAGCATCTCGGCCCGGGCCTTCTCATGCACCGGCACCGAATCGCCCTGTTCCGCCAGCCGGCGCTCGACCTGGTGGGCGACCGCATCGAGTTCGTTGCGGGCGTCGATCGCCTGGCGCAGGGCGGCGTCTTCGGCTTGGTGCTGCTGGGCGTCGGCCAGCATGCGGTCGACCTCTGCCTTGTCCAGGTTTGAGGTCTCGCTGATCGTGATTCGCTGCTCGGCGCCGGTGTCCTTGTCCCGGGCCGACACGCTCAGGATGCCGTTGGCATCGATGTCAGTGGTCACCTCGACCTGGGGCTGACCCCGTGGGGCGGGCCGGATACCCTCGAGCCGGAACCGACCCAGGACCCGGTTGTCGGCGGCTCGCTCCCGTTCCCCTTGGAGAACGACGATGTCAACCGCCGACTGATTGTCGTCGGCGGTGGTGAAGGTCTGGGTGCGCCGGGCCGGGATGGTGGTGTTGCGCTCGATCAGCTTGGTCATGACGCCACCCATGGTCTCGACGCCGAGCGACAGCGGGGTCACGTCGAGCAGCAGCACGTCCTTGACCTCGCCTTTCATGACCGCGGCCTGGATGGCGGCGCCGACCGCCACCACCTCGTCGGGGTTGACGGTCATGTTCGGGTCCTTGCCGCCGGTGAGGCGCCGCACCAGGCTTTGCACCGCGGGAATGCGGGTCGAGCCGCCGACGAGGATCACCTCGTCGATGTCGTTGGCGGTCACCTTGGCGTCGGCCATGGCCTGCTGCACCGGACCCATCGTGCGGTCCAACTGGTCGGCGATGAGCGACTCGAAGGTCGAGCGCATCATCGTCGTGTTCAGGTGCTTGGGCCCGGAGGCGTCGGCGGTGATGAACGGCAGGCTGATGGTGGTCTGGGTCACCGACGACAGTTCCACCTTGGCCTTCTCGGCCGCCTCGAACAGGCGCTGCAGGGCCTGGGGGTCCGTGCGCAGGTCGATGCCGTTGTCCTTCTGGAACTGGTCGGCCAGGTGGTCGACGATGCGACGGTCGAAGTCGTCGCCGCCGAGGTGGGTGTCACCGGAGGTGGCCCGGACCTCGACGACACCGTCGCCCACGTCGAGGATGCTGACGTCGAAGGTGCCCCCGCCCAGGTCGTAGACCAGGACCGTCTCGTTGCCCTTCTTGTCCAACCCGTATGCCAAGGCGGCCGAGGTGGGCTCGTTGATGATGCGCAGCACCTCGAGGCCGGCGATGCGACCGGCGTCCTTGGTGGCTTGGCGCTGGGCGTCGTTGAAGTAGGCGGGAACGGTGATTACCGCCTCGGTCACCTTCTCGCCGAGGAACTTCGAGGCGTCGTCGGCCAGCTTGCGCAACACCAGGGCCGAGATTTCCTCGGGGGCGTACAGCTTCTCGCCGATCTTGAAGCGGGCCGAGCCGTCCGATCCGGCGACGACGTCGTAGGAGACGGCGTTGAGCTCGCTTTGGACCTCCTCGATAGCGCCGGCCGATGAACCGCTTGGCCGAGGAGATCGTGCCCTTCGGGTTCAAGATGGCCTGGCGCCGTGCCAACTGCCCGACCAAGCGTTCACCGTTGGGGGTGAAGGCCACGACTGACGGCGTCGTCCGCGAGCCCTCGACGTTGGGGATGACGACCGGCTGGCCGCCTTCGACGGTCGCGATGACCGAGTTCGTGGTTCCCAGGTCGATCCCGACTGCCTTCGCCATTGGTTGACTTCCTCTCAGTCGACTCTCGTGAACCAGCCTGGAGGTGACCTCCGGGGAGATACATCCCGCGAACGCGTGGGTTTTCCCCAGGCTTCTTAGCGACCACGCGACGCCTGATGCGGCTGCGACCACGCGTCCTCAGTGCTATGAGGTCGCTACGCCTAGGAGGGTGCGGCGCGGAGAGTTTCCAGAACCTGCCAGGCCCGGACGGCCACCTGGAGGTTGAACCGGATGTCGGGAACCGACAGGTTGTACCCGGTGATCTCCTCGATGCGCTGCAGCCGGTACTTGAGGGTGCTTCGGTGGACGGCAATCGCCGCTGCGGTGGCTGCGTAGCTACCACCGAACTCCAGGTAGGCGGTGAGGGTGGCTACCATCTCCGACCCTCGTTTGGCGTCGTAGTCGAGCAGCGGTCCGAGCCACTCGTGGGCAAAGCGCTCGACAGCCCCTGTGTCATCGGTGGTGAGCAGGAGCCGTAGCACGCCAAGGTCGTCGAATGAGATGGCCCGGTCGACGCCGCCGTTTCCGCCCAGGCCGGCCTGCAAACGTAGGGCCAGCCCGGCCTCGCGGTAGGAACGCCGAAAGTCGGTGGGGCGCACGCACAAGCTGCCTACGCCGACCCGGCACCGGCCACCCCCAAGCTGGGTGACGACGGCGGCGCGAAACTCCTCCCAGTCCTGCTCGGCGTCGGACAACAGCACGACGGTGTCGCCCCGAGACATTTGCAGTGAGCCCACTACCACGTCGCTGGCCGCCCGCCGCACGGCATGGAAGAGGGAGTCGTCACTCGAGCTGGTTCCCTCTACCGGGCTGGCGATGACAAGTACCCGGTGCGGCCGTTCGAGGTCATACCCGAGGGCTTGGGCCCGCAGCACGGGTGCTTGATCGTCGGTCGCGACCAAGAGCTCCTCGACCAGGTCCCGCCCGACCCGGAGTTCCGCCTCGGCGATGCTCCACAGTCGGGCCAGTTCCATGGCCAGCACCGTTGCCCCGTGTTCCAGAGCCGCCTGCTCGGCGGCACCGAAGCGGCCTTCGGGGTCGAGCAAGGCCAGCACCCCGACAATGTCGGGCCGGGGCCGGGCCAGGGCGATGACCCGGCCGTGCGTCCGTACCGGCCCCCCCGCCTCACTGGCGTGGCGCAGCGCCTGCTCCCGGCGCGCCGGGCTGTCCTTGGGGTAGGGGTCGGGACGGTCAGGGCCGGCCCACGCGGTGAGATTTCCGTGCCGGTCCTCGATTGCCACCGGCAGTCCCGTCAGCTCATGGACGGCCCGTGCGATTCCCTCCTGGCCCTCCCCGGCGACGGCCACCTGAGTCAACCGGTCGTGGATGGTGGTGCTGCGCTTCAGCGACGCCACCGTGTCCGCCAGGGCTGCGTTGGCTGAGCGCATCTCGACCGCCCGAGCCCGCTCCCGGCCGTGCAGGCGGGCGTTGGCCAGGGCGATGGCGGCCTGCTGGGCCAGGACCCGCAGCAGGAACTGCTCCGGCGGGGGCGGCAAGCTGTCGGCTGCGACCACGAGGTACCCAAACTCACCGTCGAGGCTGCGCAGCGGGAAGGCCCACCCCCATGCCTCGCCCGCGATCGCCACGACCCCGCCCGCGCTGCCGAGCACCGCCAACTGGGCCGTGACGTCGGCATGCCCGACCCCGCCTGGGGCGGGACCGTCGGTCATCGACCGCCACCCAGAGCCGCGCAGATGGACGCCCCACAGGCGGCTGCGCCCGAGCGACGGCACGGCGGTCGAAGCCAGGTGGAGGATCTTGCGTTCGTCGCCGGCCTCGGTCATCAGCATCGACAGGACCAGTAGTCCCTGCAGGTTCGACAGTTGCTCGCGAAAATTGGCGTCCGATTCCCCCGAAGCGGGCGGTAATGCCCCCACGGTTACTTCCGGCATGGGCGAACCGAATAATGGCTCGCCTACGGGGTCAGGGGTCGACGATGACACGCCGATCCTCCCACCGACGTCGAGCGAAAGGGATTCTTCGTCCTGGGAGGACGAATTCCATCGTTATCTTTATCCTGTCCGACCGGTCGCGCATTGACCGTTTCTCAAGACTGGGGAAAATCGGTCTCCCGTCCCCGTGAGGTTCGTCCTCTGGGACCTGTTTTGTCCCAGCTGCGAATCCATAGACTATCCAGGTGGCCGCTCCTGCGGATGCGCCAGTGCCCGACACCACCTCTGTTCATGAGTTGGAGCCGGCAATTGTTCCCACTCGGGTCCGGTCGGTTCTGGCCAAGCTTCCGTCGCGGCTGCAGGGCCAGCAGGCGCGCAGCCTCGGGCGGGTCACGCCCGGCGCGTGGCGCCTCCTCGACGTGACCGCGGTGATCGGGCCGACGTTCTCGGTGGAGGAGGCGGCCGAGGTCATGGGCGAGCCGCTCGGCCAGGTGATGCCTCCGCTGCGTGACGCCCTGGCCTCAGGCGTCATCGTGCCCACCGGCGACGGCTTGGCGTTTCGTCATGAGCTGGTCCGCCAGGCGATCTATCAGGGGGTTCCGAGCCCCATCCGCATGGCCCTGCACCGCCGGATCGGCGATCGCGACGTCGAATTGGCCGACGCCGCCATTGATGCCCACGCCGACTTGCCAGACGCCACCGTCGCTGCTGGTTCGCCCGACGCCACCGTCGCGGCTGATTCGCCCGACGCGGCCGGCGCCGACGACACGGCGCGGGATCAGCCGCCTACCCGGCGGGCCGTCAGGCCGGAGCCGGTGTCACAAGACGCGCCGTGTTCGGACCCGGACCCCGCCCCCGAGTCGCTCCCCATCGCGCTTGACCGCCTGGAAGGGGTCGCGAACCAGGTGAAGGCGCTGCTGGCGATGGGCGACCGAGCGGGCGCAGCCGACCTGGCCCGTCGAGCCTTGGCGGCACGACGACCACAAGATGGTGTCGCCGAGTTGCACCTCGAACTGGCCCATCTCTGCTTCCTCGCTGGCCGGCCGGACCAGTCGGTGGCCCACGCCGACGCGGTCTTCCGTGAGGCGTCGATCGGCGCCGCCGCGGGGGCGGCCGCCGAGGTGATGCGCCTCTTCGGCTGGATGCTCGAGGGTCAATTGACGGTCGCGCACCGGCGGGCCGAGGCACTCCTCGGGGGCGCCGTCGGTCCCGGAGGCGATGGTGCGCTGGCCGGGGCCCTCACCACCTTGGCCTTCGTCGCATGGAACGAAGGCCGGGTGTCCGACACCATCGGGTTCCTGCAAGCGGCGGTGCGCCGGGCCGACGACGCCAAGTTCTCGGTCGGCTGCCCGCTGCCGCGCTTCGCCTTGGCCGCGGCGTACCTGGCGATCGGGGACTTTCGACGGGCGTTCAACCTGCACGCCGCCGGCCGGGACCGGGTCCGGCGGTCGGCGGGCGCCGGTTGGGCCGCGGGTCCGGACATTCTCCAGGCCCGCCTTTCGCTGGCGACGGGGCGTCTCGGAGCCGCCCACGACGAGGCGGAGGCGGGGCTGGCGCTGGCTCGTCGGCAGGGAACCGACCTCTTGGCGTCTCCAGCCCTGCTCGTCATGGCCCTGGTTGCCCTGATGCGGGGCGATCTCGCAGTGGCCGAAGGCCACCTCGAGGAGCTCGACGCAACGTCTCCGGGGGGACGGGCCCTCACGGGGGCCACGTCACTCCTGTGGGCGCGGGCCCAGTTGGCCGAGGCCCGGCACGGTCCTGAGGCGGGGTTCGGTGTCATGGCGGCTGTCTATGAGGACCCGGCTTCGCACCGGCGACTCCTCGTGGCCGAGCCGGCGGCGTCGCGGTGGCTGGTTCGCACCGCCCTGGCAGTGGGCGAGTTGGCGGCCGCCGAACGAGTGGCGGCCTGCATCGAGCGGCTGGCGACCGACAACGAGATGTATTCGGTGGTGGTGGGGTCGGCCGAGCATACGCGGGCCTTGCTCAATCGCGACGCCGAGACGTTGGAGCGGCTGGGGAGTGAGCATCGCCATCCCGGGGCTCGGGCCGCAGCCTGCGAGGATGCAGGCGACCTACTGGCTCAGGGGGGTCACCGGTGCCGGGGCCGGAGCCAGCTGGAACGGGCGTTGGCCGCTAATGAGCAGATGGGTGCGTCCTACCATGCGGCGCGGGTCCGGACCCTCCTTGGGGAGCTGGGCTCGGGGCAGCGCCGCAGCCGTCATTCCCCCCGCCCGGTCTCGGGGTGGGCCAGCTTGACCGACGCCGAGCGCCGGGTCACCGACTTGGTGGCCCAAGGTCTGAGCAACCCCAAGGTTGCCGAGCGACTCTTCCTATCCCGCCATACCGTCGACTTCCATCTCCGGCAGGTGTTCCGCAAGCTGAACGTGGGGTCTCGGGTGGAGCTGGCTCGCCTGGTGTTGGTACGAGACGGGTCCGCCTGAGGCTGGGACGCCAGGACCACGCGGGCGCGTGGTGTCCTCCTAAACGAGGCGGTGCGACGCTGTTCTCAATAGCGGTCACCGAGAGGAGGTTCGCAAACGTTGACCCACGTTTCGGGAAATCACGGTGAAGCGAGCGGCCGCAGCCTCCGCGGCGTGAATGGAGATCGGGCATGCAGAGCGCCATTGTCGTTTGCCCGGTGTGCGGCACCAAGAACCGGATCCCTGCGGCCGCCGCGGGCGTTCCCCGCTGCGGTAATTGTCATTCTCCGCTGCCGTGGATCGTCGCCGCCCAGGACAGGGACTTTGCCGAAATCGTGGACGGTTCCGCCATCGCGGTCCTGCTCGACCTTTGGGCACCGTGGTGCGCGCCGTGCCGGGCGGTGAGCCCGGCGCTCGAGGCTCTGGCCCGCCAGTTCGCGGGGCGGCTCAAACTGGTCAAGGTCAATGTCGACGAGGCGCCTGAGGTTGCACGCCGATTCGAGGTGCAAGGGATTCCGACGCTCGTCGTCGTCCAGGGCGGTCGGGTCCTGTCCCGTACGACCGGGGCGGCTCCGGAACCAGAACTCAGGGAATGGCTGGAACGGTCGTTGCCTTCGATGACACAGAGCAGTACCGGACCGGGAGGGAGAAATGTCAACTAGCACGCCGCAGGCCGCCAAGACCGAACGTCGGGAACTTCCGCAGCCCGGGAGATGGAGCATCGACCCGACCCATTCACGGATCCAGTTCGCGGTCCGGCATATGATGATCAGCCGGGTACGAGGCCATTTCAGTTCGTTCTCCGGGACTATTGAAATCGCGCCCGACCCCACCCAGTCGTCGGTGGAGGTCCTGATCCAGGCGGCCAGTCTTGATACCGGTGACAAGACCCGCGACAGCCACCTGCGTTCTGCCGATTTCCTCGACGTGCAGGAATATCCCGAGATCCGCTTCCTGTCCACCTCGGTGCGCCCGTCAGGGGACTCGTGGGAAGTAGATGGCGACCTGACAGTGAAAAACGCCGTACGGCCGGTGAGGCTCCGAGTCGACTACACGGGAACCGCGACCGACCCCTGGGGCGGAACACGCGCCGGGTTCGAGGCCACCGCGGTCATCAACCGGGAGGATTTCGGCGTGACGTGGAACCAGGTCCTCGAAGCGGGCGAGCTCATGGTCGGCAAGGAGATCAAGGTGGAGCTGGACATCGAGGCGGTCCTGGAGACCCCGAGCGCCGCGGACAGCTAACCCCTCGACCGCCACGGCTGACCCAGGCGGTGATCAGCGGCGCCCGAGCATGTGGCGCGCCTTCACCATTCGCGTCCGTCAGTCCGTCCGAGATCCCAGACCACCTTGGCAGCTTCTACGCGATCGCGTGAAGCGGCGCCGACCCCGGCTCTGGTGCCATTGGTTGCATGGTCACACCACTGCAGACGGCGACGGGCCTCTCGGCGTGCCGCCCCGCCGGTCGGTCGGGATCGAAAGCAATCGGGCTGCGGGGTGTGAGGCTGACGGCCGTGACCCTGACCGTCGTTGGCGTGACGGCCTGCAGCAGCTCCCACGCCGGCGCGCCGGCCGTGCCGCTCGCGTCGGCGTCGGCGTCGGCGCAAGCCGTCCAGGCTGATTTCGTCAGCGTCGTCAACGAGGTTCGGCCTTCGGTGGTTGAAATCACCACCAGCACAGGGCTGGGCTCCGGCGTGGTCTTCGACGACAGGGGCGACATCGTCACCAACGCCCACGTGGTCGGTACGGCCCAGCAGTTCCAGGTGACATTCTTCGACGGCCAGACGGTGGCCGCGACCCTCGTCGGGACCTACCCCCCCGACGACCTGGCCGTGATCAAGGTCAACCGGGCCAAAGGGGTGAACAAGTTGGTCCTCGACGACTCGAGCAAGCTGCAGGTCGGCGACATCGTCATGGCCATCGGCAACCCACTCGGCCTGGCCAGCTCCGTCACCGAGGGCATCGTCAGCTTTGCCGGCCGGACGGTCAGTGAAGGCAACGGCGTGGTGCTCCCCGACACCATCCAGACCAGCGCCGCCATCAACCCGGGGAACAGCGGCGGGGCCCTGGTCGACCTGCAGGGACGGTTGGTCGGCATCCCGACTCTGGCGGCCGTCGACCCGGAGCTCGGGGGCAGTGCGGCCGGAGGGATCGGCTTCGCCATCCCCTCCAATACCGTCAAACTCATCGCCAACCAGCTGGTCAGCCAGGGCAAGGTGGTCGACAGCGGTCGTGCCGCCCTCGGCATTTCCGGCGCCACCGCAGGCGACTTGGCGGGCAACGCCGTCGGGGTGATCGTCGCCAGCGTCCAGGCCGGAGGACCGGCGGTCAAGGCGGGCATCAAGCCGGGCGACGTCATCACCAAGATCAACGGCACCGCCACGCCCACCCTCTCGGTCCTCGAGGACGTCCTGGCCGGGCTCAAACCGGGTGACAAGGCCACGGTGACGCTGTTGCGGGCCGACGGGAAGACCCAGGACGTCACGGTGACGCTCGGGAATCTGGGGAGCTGAGATGGCCACCACTCAGACGACGACGGTGGTCAACCTCCCCACCTTCCATCGGTTCTTTCGAGCTGCTGGCGGTCTCGACGTCGACAAGGACGACCTGAAGCGCTACAGCGACTTCATTTTCCGGAAGGTCCAGGACCTGCTGGTGATGGCCCAGGCGTCGGCCCGCTTCAATGACCGAGGGATGATCGAAGATTGGGACCTGCCCATCACCAAAGGCCTGCAGGAATGCCTGCACGCCTTCGAAAAGATGGACGAAGCCATCGAGCTGCAGCCCATCCTGGGCCATCTGGCGGCGCGTCCCCAGCTCGACCTGGCCTACAGCCAGGAGCTGGAACGGCGGCTCCCGCTCATCGCGGGCGGCGTCAGTGTGGCGCTGGCCCGCGCCTTCAAGATCATCGAGCCGACCTTGAAAAACCCTGGGAGCGAGCACTGGGAACGCGTCTTTCGGATCTTCGACACGCTCCTGTAGCCCGGGGCGGCCAATTACTACGACGGCGCGTGGGCTACGAAATGCCTGACCCTGGCAGCCTGGCGCATTATGGCAATCTGCGGTCACCTTAATTACATACAGGCGGTGCTCCCTTCGGCGCCCGGTTGTGAGGACTGTTTACGGACGGGGCGACGCGACTGGGTCCACCTTCGAGAGTGCATGACCTGTGGTCACATCGGATGCTGCGATTCGTCGCCTGGGCGTCACGCCTCGAAGCACTTCCGCGCCGTAGGTCATCCGATCGTGCGCTCGTTCGAACCCGGCGAGGACTGGTTCTGGTGCTATGCGGACGAGTTGATGTTCGAACTGGATGGAGGCCCCCCGCCCGGTCCCATCCCGAGTGCACCCATCCCGAGTGCCAGCCGCATCCCGAGTGGCAGTCGCATCCCCAGGGAATGACCTACCCGTCGACGTCGGCAGCATTGCGGGAGACGCCCGACCTCAACGGCGCGTTCCCGCGTCTGAACGAACAGCAGTTGGCGACCCTGGAATCAATGGGGGAACGTCGTCGGGCGGGGCCCGGAGAGGTGCTGTTCCGCGAAGGCGACCCTTCGTGTGACTTCTACGCGGTCGCCGCCGGCAAGGTGGCGATCATCGACGGCTACGGGTCCCCGGACCAGGATGTCATCGGTGTCCACGGAGCGGGCCGTTTCCTCGGTGAGCTGAATGCGCTGACGGGCGAGGCGGTGTTCGCCACCGGCGTGGTGTGCGAGGAGTCCGACTTGATCGAGGTGCCCGTCGAACGCCTCCGCCAGCTCGTGGGGCAGGGCACGGCACTCGGGGACCTGATACTGCGGGCATATCTCATCCGCCGTTCGATCCTGATCGCGCTGGGGACCGGCTTTCGCATCGTCGGGTCCCGTTACTCACCCGACACCCGCAGGCTGCGGGAGTTCGCAACCCGCAACCGCCTGCCGCACCGTTTCGTCGACCTGGAGACCGACCAGGTGGCCGAGACCCTGCTCCGCCAACTTGGCGTGCCGCCCGAGGACACGCCGGTGGTGTTGTGGCGCGGGGAGCACCTGCTGCGCAACCCGAGCAACTCCGACTTGGCAGCTCTGATCGGGTTGAAGGCCCCGGTGTCATCGGAGACCATCGCCGATCTGGTCGTCGTGGGCGCCGGGCCGGCCGGTTTGGCGGCGTCGCTGTACGGGGCCTCGGAAGGCTTGACCACCCTCACCGTCGACGCCATTGCCACCGGCGGCCAAGCAGGGACATCGCCCCGAATCGAGAACTACCTCGGCTTCCCATCGGGCCTGTCCGGTTCCGAGCTGGCCGAGCGGGCGGTCATCCAAGCCGAGAAGTTTGGCGCCCAGCTCTCGGTTCCCTCCGAGGCCACCGGCTTGGATGTCGTCGATGGGCACTATGTCATCGCCCTCGATGACGGGTCGCGAATTCGCGCCCGGTCGGTGGTGATCGCGTCCGGGGTGCGGTACCGCAAGCTCGACGTCGCCCACTTGGCAGAGTTCGAGGGCACCAGCGTGTATTACGCCGCCACCCAGGTCGAGGCCATGAACTGTGTCGGCGACCCGGTGGTGGTTGTCGGCGGCGGCAACTCGGCCGGGCAGGCAGCGCTGTTCCTGGCCAAGCATGCCGCCCGCGTGACCCTCGTCGTGCGTCACCACGACATAAATCGGGACATGTCGCGATATCTGGCCGACCAGGTCGTGCGCCACCCCGAGATTGACGTACGGATGGACCACGAGGTCCGGGAACTGGAGGGGGAGCGGGGTCGTCTGGAAAAGGTCGCGGTGGAGAATACTCAGACCGGCGACCGCGAATGGCTGGTCGCTCGCAGCCTTTTCGTGTTTATCGGTGCCGAGCCTCATGTCGCTTGGTTGTCCGACCGGGTGGCGCTCGACGGCGGGGGTTATGTCCTGACGGGCCAGGCGGCGCAGGACGGCGCCTCCGACGACCGGCCACGTACGTTTCTGGAGACGAGCCAGCCTGGCGTGTTCGCGGCGGGCGATGTACGCAGCGGCTCCATCAAACGCGTCGCGGCCGCGGTCGGTGAGGGATCCATGGCCATCCGCCTGGTCCACGAATATCTGGCAGAACACGACCGCTGAATTCGCGGGAGGAAACCACGCGGCTCGGGGATGTTGTCAACGGCGATGGGCGCGACGCTGATGACGTTGGGTCACCGACAGTCGAGACGACGCCCCCACCTTGCCCCCCGAAGGTAGGCCGATCGGTTCGACGGAATGTGGCCCACTCCCTGGAAACAACGAGACGAGGAGCCCGAGTCATGGATGCCGACGTCCGAGCCAGCCGAGCGTTATTCGCCGTTCGAGGGGTCGCCGCCCTCATATTTGGAGCCTTGACCCTGGCGTGGCCAGGTATCACCCTGGCGGTCTTGGTGCTCTTATGGGGCGCCTATGTGATGGTCGAGGGGGTTTTCCTGCTCGTCGGCGAGATCATGCGCCCATCAGGTACGCGGCGCTGGATCATCTTCGTCGAGTCCCTTGCGGGAATCGGGGCCGGCATCGTGACATTCCTGTGGCCGGGTATTACGGCCCTGGCGCTGCTGTGGGTCATCGCCGTGTGGATGGCCGTCACCGGAGCCCTGGAGATCTCGGCCGCTCTCCACCGACGCCGTGACGCCCGGGTCCCCTGGGTGGTCGGAGTGGTCGGGATCCTGTCGCTCGCGGCGGCGGTGCTGCTCGTGGTGGCGCCTGTTGCCGGAGCGCTGGCGATCACCTGGGCCATCGCCTGGTACGCCATCTTCGCGGCCGTGATGTACTTCAGCCTGGCCATTTCTCCCCGAGGCCTGATGCGCCCCGCCTCCGATGGCAGCTTCCGGGGAGCCCACCACGCCGCCGTCTGACGCGACCTGAACCGGCGACGTCGTGGTCATCTCGGCGGTCGTCTGGGCGTACTGGATCTCCTTGTTCTGGCTGGGAGCCGACATCATCGCTCTCACCATCTTGAGCATCGAGTACTACCGCAAGGTACTGAAGCCGGGATGGGAGTTGAAGCAACAGCTCGGCGAGCAACGCCGGGGAAGCCCTTCACGGTCAAATGTGCCTCATCGGGCCTGAGAACGATCGCCCTGAGACGACGTTGGCCAGCGTTGCGACGAGCCTCCGTCGAGAGGGCGACGTCTTAGCAGAGGAGGCTTCACCCGCTACGTCGTCCACTAAAAGACGGGGCGCTTGAAACCCCCCTGACCTTGACCTTGTGGTGCGCCCCCCGGGATTTGAACCCGGAACCTGCGGATTAAGAGTCGGCTGCCGTGGCGTCCGCCCAGTACGTTCCAGTGCTCTGACCTGCGGTTATGTCCGTCCGACGGTCCGTGGAGTAGGCCCAAATCCGTCTAGTCCGTGCAGATCGTGGGTGATGCATGTCGGGTTCACGACGCTGGGGGAGTGCGGTGTCCCGCTTCGCAGGGCCTTGCTGGTGGCCGAGCAGTTCATGCGCTTGAAGGGCTTCGGATGACTGCGACGCCCCTAGCCTGGTTCGGCGATGGCGACCGAGCTTCACCTGGATCCGGAGTTGGCGGTTTTTGTGGAACGGGCGCGGCGTCACGCCGAAGTGACGGGTGAGTTGCCCCGACACGCTTCACGTCGAGCCGATCAACAACGACACCGCCAATAACCCCGGAAAGACCCAAACCCACACCACGGATTACGAATCGGTGCATCCAGCTTAGTCAATATGGAACGGCCGGCTTCCGGTCTGCCGAGTACGTGGGTCAGCCACATTGGCAGCCGGAGCCACTACGCAGAAAGGAAGCCGGCCGTGTCCAGTTTGCCGCACCGAGGATTCGACCCATCTGGGGATGGACGTTCATAAGGACTCGATCTCGATTGGGATCCTGGCTCCCGAGGATGACAGCGCCGAGGTCGAGAGGATTTTTCACGATGAGGTGTCGGTGCGACGCTTCATGGCCCGATTCGGTGATCCCCGCCGGCTGGTGGCGTGTTACGAGGCGGGCCCGACGGGCTTCGAGTTGTACCGGCTGCTGATCTCGATGGGGGTGGCGTGTCAGGTGATCGCCCCGTCCCTGATCCCCCGTTCGGCGGCCGATCGGGTCAAGACCGATCGCCGTGACTGCCAGAAGCTGGCCCGCCTGCACCGGGCCGGGGAGCTGGTCGCGATCAGGGTGCCCAACCGCCAGGAGGAGGCGATCCGGGATCTGTGCCGCGCCCGGGCGGACATGGTCGAGGACCTGGACCGGGCCCGCAAGCGCCTGGGGGCGTTCTTGTTGCGTCACAGCGAGGTGTGGCGGGGCGGCTCGGCGTGGACGATGAAACATCACCAGTGGCTGACGGCGCGGCGTTTCGACGATCCCGCCATGGCCGCCACCTTCGCCCACTACCGGGCCGTGGTCGACGGCCGCGAACGCGAGTTGGCGGCGGCGACGCCGACCTGGCCGGCTGGTATGACCGTGACCCCTTCGCCGACGCCGTGCGCCGCCTGGGCGCCTACCGGGGGGTGGCCCAGTTGGGGGCGTTGACCTTGGCATCGGAGGTCTGCGACTGGCGGCGCTTCGGAAGGGCCTCGGCGTTCATGGGATTCACGGGCCTGATCCCCTCGGAGTACTCCAGTGGCGGGAAGACGTCGAGGGGGCATATCACCAAGGCGGGAAACTGGCATATGCGGACCCAGCTGATCGAGGCGGCCTGGGCGTACCAGTCCGGCCCTTCGGTCGGCGTCGAGTTGCGTCGCCGCCAAGACGGTGTCCACGCCGAGACGATCAAGCGGGCGTGGGCCGCGCAGAGCCGCCTGTGCGGGAAGTTCCGGCGTCTGGCGGCGCGGAAGAACTCCAAGAATGTCGTGGCCACCGCCGTCGCCCGGGAGCTGTGCGGCTTCTTGTGGGCCGAAATGACAGCCTGAGATGACCACCGTTCGAGCCCACCTCCTCGTCGGCGGGGAGGTGAGCAACTTCTCCACGACGCGTCGGGGCCCCGCCGCAGCAGGAAAGATCCCCGTTCTAACTATGCCCAAGCCCGCCGGGTCCACCGGTGGCGTGTTTAGTCAGGGGCGCCATCTTGCGGAAAGCCGACATGCGTGTACACCGATCCGCGTACTACAGAATGGCGGTTCGCCGACTTCTGTCGCCCCGACGCGTCGTGGGAACCCTCAAGGGCGCTCCCCTCCGTGACAACCCCCCGCGGCCTCGACATCCTGAGCACAAGCCGAACGCCAAGTCACAACCCAAGGCCAAGTCGCAACCCAAGACAAAGGCAGAAGGGATGCCGCCCAACAAAGAGATGTCGGTGTCGATACTTCGAGCGCCGATCGCAGCACGGGGGGCGGCATCTCTTCTTTCACTATTATCGACTGGCGTGTTCAACTCCCGGGCCCTCAAGAGCACCGGAGAGCCGAAAAAGGCCACCCCGAAGGGGACCCCGGCCTTTTCCCGGTGCTCTTGACCGCCCTCGTCCTTCGCCGCTCAGGTCCCAACCCAACTCCTCGAGCTGGACATCGCTCCGCTTGTTGACACCGGGCGGCGCACGCCCTCAGCCGAGGCCGCAAACCCGCAATCCGCGTCGCAACCAATCCGCACAGCGACCGCACCCTTGATCAGCCGCGGGGCCGAAAACACCTTTGAGCAGGAATTTCTCCCCTATTGACAAGCCGTTCCACAACAGTTAGCTGGCCGGGCTCCGACTCTTCGTCGCGGAGCAGCTGCGTAACGGCGAGGTGTTCACCACGAGCTCCTGGTACTACCGGCTCGGGCGGGCTGCGTTCTCGGGATCGGGCACAGGGGCGTTGTCGGGCCCGGTCTCGTCACTTGACCGTGACGTTCGCCAACGCGTACTGAGCGCGTTGGAGGAATTGCCAGACGATGTTGGGCTGCTATATCCGCGGGTTGTCGTACCGGTGATGTTCGCTCTTCGCGTGCGCCGGCAGCTCAACGTTCTGAGCGCCGGCGCCCTTGCCGTGGCCTTGCTCGTTGGGGGTGGCGTGCTCGTCACTACAGACGTGCGATGTTGCAGGCTGGCGCGTCGGAGCTCGGCGTCGTGTACGAAGTGGTTCCTGATCAATTGAGTTCCGACCAGTTGCGTGCGTCTGGAGCTCCTGGGCGCGGGTACTGGCATATACCTGGCACAGAAAGTCCTCGTCGAGGGCTCAATGGCACGGAGGGAGACCGCCGACATCGCTCGTGAAGGTAGTCCAAGACCAACAACTACCTCGATGGCCCGCGCGACCAACTCAAGCCCGTCGCTGGATTGAAGTACTGAAGTATTCTTCCGCCTGGCGAAGAGAGAACACATGGCCCTCAGACGTCGCATTGCGTCGCTTTCCGTTGGATTGGTGCTGTGCGGAGCGATGATCGGTATTTCGCCCGTCACGGCAGCCGCCGGGCCTGGCGGCCAGACAGGCTGCTCGGATCAATTTCTCGCCGGCGACAATCGCCTTGGGCCCCAGCAACTGCCCACGACCGGGGAGATCGCACCGATGGTTCGGGGGTACGACCCGCTCGCCGGCCTGACGATCCAGCAGTTCATCAGCAGGTACTGGGATCCGACAGTGCCCGGCTGGCGCTATCCGCCGGACAATGGCTTCCTCGTCGCGGGCGGGCGCCCCATCGAGTACACCATCACGTTGGGCCCGGGGCAGGACGTCGACCGCTTCGGCAGCGAATTCGGGGCGTTTCTCGCCCCCGAAGGCACAACCTACGCCCAGCGCGCCCTGCCGCCGATGAGCCTCGACAACTTCGACCCGGCGTTCCCGTGCAATTTCCACGAGTACCGGGTCAGCAGGTCATTCCTGGTCGATTCCGGCCCGATCGCACCTGGCTTCGGACAGCGGGGACTGGGCCGCCAATACGAGCTAAATGGCAGCCTGGTGCCCGGCGCCCCGGCGAAGCTCAACGTGAAATGGCTGATCGACAACGGGTACCTCCGAGCGCGTCGACTGAGCCTGGGGGCCGTCCGTACAGCTGGTAGCGACGGGGCGTCACCGGCTGGCGGCCCCGTCGAGACGGTCTGACGTCCCATAGTCGCCGCCATCGCCGGGGCTGCGGTCGCCTCTGAATCGGTGTCCGCCCGGCGTGAGTGGTGTCGCAGGCGGGTGCGCCCTTGCCGGTGGCGAAGTGGCAACGACCGAACGCGGTCGCCCGTCCCGTGGACGTGGTGGGGGAGCAACGAGGCCCCCGCGATGTGCCCATGTCTGACCCCTTTGGCGGTCCTCTCTTTGAACCGCGCCCATGACCGTACAACCAGTCAGCGGGACCTGCATTCATGGACCGTATGACGCTGCCCGGAAAGCCCTCAGGCGAGCAGTAGCGTCGCTCCCGGAATCAAGATGGCTCGGAACGGGGTGGCGCCAGCTGAAGTGCCGGAAGTGATTCGGCACGCGGCCCTCGGCTCCGCCGCTGGCGGGAGCCGGGAACCGCGGAAAGTCCGCTACATGCACATCCAGCCCTGGGGGCGCCGGACCGCCTTCCTCCGTCAGGCCCAGGCCCATGTCGAAGCCGGTGCCCCCCTCTTGGTCGACCTCCGAGGCGAGCCGACGCCCGCTCGCGGAGGCGCGGCCCCGGCCCCCGATGTCGTCGGTCAAGCGGACAAAGCGGATGTCGCGATGGGCAGCGGCACCGACGGCGGCCACATCGGACAGGCAGACGACGTCGTCGACGACGACTGCTCGCCCGCCGACCTGCTGCTGCGCAGCCCCGCAGTCGCTAAAGCGGCCCGCGGCCGAGGCAGCGACACGGGATCGATCCGTCCCCGAGGGCCCCGAGGCAGCCGGGCGCTGCCGCCGGTGTGACCGCTCGAAAGGTCTTGAGTTGACTACCCTTTTCTTGTGACCGGCTAGTTCTCGGTGCGCCCCCCGGGATTTGAACCCGGAACCTGCGGATTAAGAGTTCGCTGCCGGGCCGTCCGCCCAGTACGTCGCAAGGCCCTGACGTGCGGTTTCGTCCAACCGACCGTCCGTCAGGTCGGTTGCGTTCCGTCTGGTCCGTGCAGATAGTGGGTGGGATAGTGGGTGAGCCTTGGTCTAGAGGTTGTCGGCAAGTTTTTTGAGGTGGCCACGAACCTTTGGCTTGACCCGGAGTTGGCTGCTGTGTTCGAACCCATGGTCCGATCTTCGCCGCTTGATCGAATTCTCACCGCACAGCAGACGGTCATCTCGTGCTGCACGAAGAAGCTGGTGCAACGGTCGACGATTCTTCACGGTGACGGGTTTGTGGTTCGGGCCGCCGCACGGACGACATCACCACGGCCAAGGAGCGGGCGGACCGGCCCAAGGAGCGCGAAGCACTACCAGAGCTGCGCTCCATTCGCGATGATGCCGCCGACGGGGAGTAGTCCGCGCTACACGACCGATCGGCAGCTGCGTCCTGAAGACGGCGGCGGCCACGCGTAACGGCCGCGCCCGGGAGCCTCGTCGGCGAGCCCTTCGAGGAAAGTTGCCCGGCTGTCGCGTCCAGCTCGCCGTGTCTGCGCCGCCAGTCGCAGGTGTTAGCGGATCCCGGGCTCGCTGACCAGTAGCCCCAACCATGATCGTCGTTGACGACCATCACCTTGTCGACATGACTTCTGGCGGTCACCCACATCAACTCGAGCTTCGGGAGTCCGAAGGGTCTGCTGTTCGTGGCCAATGAAGGGGCCAATACCGCCGATCTGACCCGCAGCCAGCTCGCAATGTCGTTACATCGCAAAGGCCGATCTCCCGCGGGCACCATCACGAACAAGTGATTCCGATGCACTGGGGCTGGAGGGCGTTGCCAAAGGCCCTATTGCCGCCGCCGTCGAGCGTGCCGGTCCCCGCATCCATGCCGTGCCCGGCGTTGGTGTTGGCGGTGTTCGCTGTGAGGGAATTCCCGGGCACAACCACTTCGATGCCGTTGCCAACGTTTTGGTTGGCCACATTGGCCTGAAGCCGGTTGCCGGTCCCGCCTACCCCGATACCACCGCCGACGTTGAGGGCACCCTGATTGCGATCGGCAACGTTGCCCACCACGGTGTTGGCGTCCGCACCGGTGTCGATGGCGAGGCCCTGGATCATGTTCTCGCTGGTCGTGTTGTTGACCACCCGGTTGTGATCAGATCCGAATTGACCACCGGTAAGAAGGAAGCCGTCCAGGTTTCGGTTGGCCTGATTCCCCGAGATGACCCCGTCATGGAGGTCGAAGAACAACAGTCCCCAACTGTCAGGGTTGCCGAGGCCGTTGCCGTTGGCGGTATTGCCGATGATCGTCACGCCGTGCATGGCTCCGGCGACGAGGCCGTTGGTGCCATTCCCGATCACCTCATTGCCTATGACCACCGTCGAGTCAGAGCGCTGGACGGCCATGCCGGAGTTCGGATTTCCATCCGTAGTGTTATGGAGGATGCGGCCATTGGGTGAGTCGCTGAGAATGAGACCGGTCCACGAGTTCTGGTTGAACCGGTTGCCCTGTAGCCACGCCCCCGGTGATCGTTTCACGAAGATGCCGTCCGATTCGAAGGCCGTCACGTTGTTGGTCACGGTGCTGTCCAGGACTTGGACATCGGCAGAATCGATGGCCAGGATGCCGGCCGAGAAGTCGTTCGGACCGCCTCCAGCACCGATCTGTAGCACGGAGAGGTTGCGGACCCGGCTGGAAGCGGCGTGACGGAGGCCTAACCCGGTGACGAAGAAATCGCGAATTATGCCGTTCGTGATCGCCACGCCTCCGTGACCGTCATCAGCGATGCCCTCGCTTCGGGCGGCATTGGTCCCGCCAATGGTGTGGCCGTTCAGATCGATGGTGATTCCGTCGGCCCCAATGACCAATCCGTTTCCCGGGCAGCGGACCAGGTTAACGGTGAGCTTCACGCTGGTCGTGACGAGCTGACCGCAGGTCACCGCCGCCCCTACCGGGGCGGCCCACGCCGACGCCGCTGGCAAGACCAGACCAAGGCTCAGCGCAAGCGCACCGACCAACTTCTTCGTTGCTGCCATTTCCGCTTCTCCAATCTCGCCACCGAATGTCCGTGTGGAGCCAACCGTGGACCGTGGCGGTAACGGCTCGACCCTCCTGGCGGTAACGGCTCGGTAACGGCTCCATTGACCGACAGGCGTCGTTACTCCATGCTCGATCCGTGCGGGTACGTGTGCTTGCACTGCACAGTTCCGGCAGACGGCCCGAGCCGGCTCGAGGTCCTCGCCTCGGGTCGGGAAGAACACTTCGGTGGGAACCGTGCGGCACCGGCCGCCGCGGTACCACTCGCCGGGCCAAGGCGAGCGAGACAACGGGAGGTCCGGGACCGTCATCGTGGCCCCCACCGGGTGTTGCGGGCCGGGGCCGGCCGGTCGATGTAGCGACGGTGGAGGTCGGCCACGGCGTGGGCTGTGGAGGCCCTTACCAGGGGCCGGTGTCGCAGGTTGCCGACGCTGCGCCCGAGCTGTCCCGCGATCCAGGTCTTGGTGTAGCCGGCTGCCACCAACTCCTCGACGAGAGCCCAGGTGACGGCGCCGTCGATCTTGGCGCCGCCGCGACGTCGGCGGCGGTGACCGCCAGGATCTTGTCGGCCGTGGCTTGGCGGATCCTTCTCGACGGGCCCATGTTGCGGGCCCCGTCGCCGTAGACCAGCTTGCTGAGCACGCCGTGGCCGAGGCCCGACACCTTGGCCACCTGCTTGAGGCCGACGCCGGCATCGGCCAGGCGCTTGAGGTGGCGTCGTGCCGGGCCCGCCGACACGTACGGCCGCCACACCTCGTCGGGACGGTTGATGGCGTGGCGCCGCCGGCGTTCATAGGCCGTGCTGGCGTCGCGGCATGGTTGGCAGCCGCAGCGGTCCAGCACGTAGCAGGCATGGGTGCCATGGGCCCGGTGGGTATCGGTGACGACCACCCTGGGCGGCAGCTGGGCCCGGCGGGGCCCGCGGTTGGTCCTGGCTGGTTGCTCGTCTCGGCCCTGCTGGCGGGCCGGGGGCGGCGGTTGGTCGGCGAAGACCAGGCCGTACTCCCCGGCCCGCCGGTTCATCATGTCGGTGCGGGTGCGGCTAC
This sequence comes from uncultured Actinomycetota bacterium, assembly GCA_963851105.1. Classification (GTDB taxonomy): domain Bacteria; phylum Actinomycetota; class Acidimicrobiia; order Acidimicrobiales; family Palsa-688; genus DATARN01. Next base: position 16,660 of record CAWKNP010000008.1, on the reverse strand, counting down.
CAAACTGGCCCGTCCGTCGCTCACGCGAGTCAGTCGCCCTCGTCTGGCCACCCTCCTCGGTTCCTCGTCTACTGGTGGTGGGGGCCGGCCCCCCAGCTGTCCGCTGGGGGGCCGTGTCGCCGAGCAGGTCAGCCGGCATCGGGGCCGTCCTCGGGGCTGTCCTCGTCGACGCCCTGACTGTCGGCCTCGCCGTCGTCGGTGGTCGCCGCCCGGCCTGCCGCGGTGTCGATCGCCAGCTGTTCGACGGGGCTGAGGGTGTACCCGGTGGAGGCCAGGAACTCCAGCCAGTCGGCTGCGTCGGGATGCTTGGAGCGCCAGATGTGCACGTCCATGGTCTGCTCGTAGGCGGCCGCCACCTGGGCCAGCAGCATCAGGGGCAGCCGGACGTCGTTCACGTCGGCCAGCGCCGTCGCCCCCACGTGGCGTCCGTAGCCGCCCGTGTCGGTGACGCCGAGCAGTTCGGCCAGGAGGCCCTCGGTGCCGTCGTTCAGCCGGCTCGGCCTGCCCAGGACCTCGCCCGCAACGTACCTGAGGGTCCCCTTCGGGGGCGTCTTGCGACTGAGCAGCGTCTTGACGTACTCCCGCCGGACCGGCTCCGCGGCTCGCCAGCCCCGATTGTTGTCAATCACCAACCTTCGTTCAGCCTTGGCCGCCTCGGTCAGCTTGCCGTCCTCGCCTTTGGTGGTGGTGCTCGCCCGGCTGTTGGCGATGAGGAAGCGGTCGGTGTGGCCATGGGTGTCGGGTTCGACGCAGTACGGGACGGTGCGGACGCCGCTCCAGTCAGTGACGATCATCACTGCGTGGCCGGGGCAGCTGGCGTGCTCGTCGGCGTCGAGGGCCTTGCCGTCGCTGTCGCCCAGGTTCGACACCCGCAGCGTGCGTGAGAGGGCGCCGTCCTCGATGATCCGCACTCCCGCGGCGTTCAGCTCCTCGGTCAGGTCCTGGCGGGCTTTGGCCTCGGCCCGGTCGGCCCGCAGCCGGCTCACGGTGTGGTCCCACTGGCCCGGCGACTTCTTGGCCACTGCCACCAGCACCTTGATGAGCTCCGTGTCCGAGTCGAACTCGGCCAGCACCAACGCCTGGTCCAGGCTCAACTCGTAGCGCTCCGCCGCTGCGGTGGCGATGTCCGAGCCGCCCACCTTGAGCGCCTGTTTGACTGCGGCTGCCTTCGTGCCGGTGGCCTTGGCGATCTTGTTGGCGCTCATCCCAGCCATGGCCAGCTGGTGGTAGCCGCGAGCGCGCTCGGCCACGTTGAGCATTTTCCGGTGCTCGTTCTCGATGAGCTGGGCCGCCACCTCACTGGTCGCCCCGGCAAGGTCGGCCCGCTCCCAGCACGGCACCAGGCTGGCGCCCGCTTCTACTGCCGCCGCCGCCCTCCGCTTCCCCGCGATCAGGCGGTAGCCGTCCCCGGCGGGGATCACGACCAGCGGCTCCAAGACGCCATAGGCCTTGATGGAGGCGACAAGCTCGGCGATCTCGCCGATGTCTGCACGGATGTTCCCCTCCGCTGCGGCCAGGGTCTGCGGGTCGAGCCACACGACGGTGGTCTGCTCCGACGGCTGCACCGTGGGGGTCATGGTGGTCATGGTTGGGTTCCTCCTTGGGACTGACGGCAGATCGGGCACAGCCGGGCGTGGCCCCCGCGGCCCTTGAGGCGACGCTCAAGGGCTCGGGTGCCTGTCCAGGTGCGAGCGAGCACGAAGCCGAGACCGGCTTCGGCGATGACTTCCATCAACCGGGCGCCCCGGCCCTGACGGTGGGCGTCGAGGCGGGCGGTCAGGTCTTCGGTCCACTGACGGACGGACCGCGAGTTCCAGTCGGGGATCTGGCGGGGAGGTTCCTAATGGCCGTACGCCTGTTGGGCGTTTGGCCCCGTGTCCCCGCGAACGACTACGTGAAGATACTGCACGATTCCTGATGAGATTGCAGCTATAGTGCTGGTCAACCGGAAATTCTGAACCGCTAGGAGGGGCTGTGGGGCTGGCGGTGATCCGGGACCTGCGTTCTCCTCGCTCGTTGGACACCAACGATGCGGCTGCCGCCTATCAGGAGCATCTGCTGGCCGAGTTCGTCCTGGCCCGCATGGCCCACGGTTGCGTAGACGCAACGATCCGCGCCGACGTTGCCAGCGTGGTGGAGTTCTTGGAGTCGGCTGCGGTGTGGGTGTGGGAGGTCGAGGAACGCCACGCCGACCGGTTCTTGGGGGAGGACCAACGCCACCTGCGCCAGGCGACGCGGCGGTGCAAGGCGTTGAGCATCGATGCCTTCTTCCGGTTCGTGGAGTTGCGCTACCGGGGCGAGATCCTCGAGCTCACCGGCCGGGTGGTGTCCTCGCCGATCGACGAGGTGAACCGCCCGACCCACAGCGGCGACTTCATCGTCCGGGTGCCGCCCACACCGCTGGCGTTGGCGGCATTCTTCGCTTGCTGGCGGGCAGAGCTCTCCGAGCACCGCAAATGGCTGACGTCGGCTCGTCACTACACGATGGCCCGCTTGGCCGGCGAGGTCGGTCTGCGGCTGCGGGAGACTTGCGGGCTGCGCCTGGACGATCTGCATTTCGATCACGGCCCGATGGGCAAAATCCACGTCCGCTTCGGGAAGGGCTCGAGGGGTTCTGGGCCCCGGGAACGGCTGGTGCCCATGCTGGGCGACAGCCGCCTGCTCATGGTGTGGTGGGTCGAGGACGTCCGCGGCGAGTTCGGCGACGACTGGGACCTGCCGGGCGCCCCGGCGTTCCCCTCGGAGCGAGGCGGCCCGATCGGCGGCGACAGCTTCGGCGCCGCGTTGAAGGCGGCCGCCGGCCGGCATCTCCAGGGGCCGGTGCGGGTGTTGACGCCGCACGTGTTGCGTCACGCCTGCGCTTCTCGTCTCTACGGCGAAGGCGTATCGCTAGTGGCCATCCAGCAACTTCTCGGGCATCGCTGGCTGACCACAACGATGGGATATGTCCATACCGCCGAGGAGACGATCGAGGTCCAGTACCGCCAGGCCGCCGAACGGGCGGCCAGCAGATTCAAGGGAGTGTGAGAACGTGGAGTGGAACTTGCGGATGACGGCGGCGCAGCGGGGGATCTGGCGGGCGTCGGACCTGCGCCGGCTTCTGGTTGAGGCAGGACTTCAGATGTCGGTCGGCAAGATGTCGAACCTGTGGTCTGGACGGCCGATCTCAGTCCGCCTCGACGACCTTGAGGTGATCTGCGCCGTGCTCGACTGCTCGCCGTCCGACCTGCTTCTGCGCAGGCCCGCAGTCGCCAAGGAGGCGCCGAAAGCGGAGGCAGCCACACCCGGCTCGATCCGCCCAAGGGCCCCTCGAGGCGGTCGCGGGCTTCCGCCGGTGTGACCTCTACCCGAAAGGTCGTCACCTGCTCGACGTGCGGAAAGACTGGGCCCGGGATCGCCGGGATGTGCCCGACCTGTTACGCCCGCGCCGTCCACCAGCCCCGGGTGTGCGCCGGCTGCGGGGAGTTCCGCCGCATGTTGGCCGCCGGGCTGTGCAACGGCTGCTATCGGCGGTCGCGGACCAGCGTGCGCCGTTGCGTCGCCTGCGGGGAGATGCGCAACATCCATTTCGCCGATCGCTGCGAGCGATGCAAGCAACAAGCCCGGGCCGCCACCGGCGTCTGTCCCGGCTGCCAGCGTCCCGTGAAACGGCTCTGGGACGGCGTCTGTCGAATGTGTCTCACCCGCCGCGCCGAGGCCCTTGGCGGCTGCGTGGATTGCCTTTGCTGGACCGACCATCTGCTCGCCGGTCGTTGCCGCGCCTGCCGCCAGTTCAAGCGGCGTAACCCGGCTGGGATGTGCCGGTCGTGCCGCCGGACGGTCCCGTTGGGCACCGGCGGTCACTGCCGACTGTGCCTGGCCTGCCGCCGGGAGTCAGGGGCTCGGTGCGAGAGTTGCCAGGCTTGGGCTCCTCTCATCGGCGCGGACCGCTGCGACGGCTGCGCCCAGTTCGATTCCCTGCACTCGGTGGGTCATTGCAGTGGGTGCGGCCGGACGGAAACGGTCGGCCAGCACGAGCTCTGCCGGCGCTGCCAGATCGTCGAACGTTGCGGGTCGGCAGGCCAGGTCGCCGACGAAGCGCCGGCGCTGCAGTTGTTCATCGGCGGCATCCCCGGCACCCGTCGGCACCCGACGCAGGCACCGGCCCAACAGGACCAAGCATCTCGCTCGAGACACGGCGCCCAATGCGCCGGACAGCTGACGCTGTTCTTCATGCCGACCGACCTGTCGCGGGTCCTCGTAGCCGACCTCAACTCGCACGCAGACGCGGAACTTGCGGCGATCCTGAGCTCGGCCACGCTGTTTGGCGAGGCCCGCGGCTGGACCCCTTTGACCCTGGCCCGGGTCCACAAGGGACTGAAAGTCCTCTGGGCGACCAGAAACGTGGGCGACCGTCACCGCCGCTTCGACGCGGCCGAGGTAATGGGACTTCCCGACGCGGGAATACCGGCGCTGCGCACCTTCGAGTTCCTCGTCGACCAGGACCTCGCGGTGCCCGCACCCGAACGCCTTGACCGATGGATCGACGAGTACCTAGTGACACTCCCCGCACCGCTAGCCGGCGAGGTCCGATCCTGGCTCGACGGGCTCCTCGGGCGGTCAGGACGACGCCGACGGGCCCGAGGCGCACACCTCATCGAGGCCTACCTGCGCGCCCTGCAACCAGCGCTCCGGAACTGGGCGGGCGACCACCGATCGCTCCGCGAGATCACAGAAGCCGATGTCGCCGCCGAGATATCGGCGGCCAAGGACTCGGTGCGGCGCCTCACCGTCTCCGCCATGCATTCGCTGTTCCAGGCTCTCAAGTCCGAGCGTCTGATCTTCACCGACCCATCCGCAAGGCTCACCGCGGGCGCAATCGTCGTGCGGTCACCGCTGCCGCTCGACAGCGCCTGGTGCGCCTCGGTGCTGGGACGCCTCGACCGCCCCGATCGACGTCTCATCGTGCTGCTGGCAGGTGTCCACGCGCTCCGCAGCTCCGATATCACACAACTCCGCCTCGACGCAGTCGACGCCGACGCCGCCACCGTGCTTGTAGGCCCCCGTAAGCGACATCTCGACCGGGTCACCGCGACGGAGCTGGGGGCCTGGCTGCAACTACGGCGAGCTCGATGGCCATTGACAGCCAACCCTCACCTCCTGATCAACCAGAGCACCGCAGGAGGGATCCGACCGGTGGGACGGTCCTACGTCCACAGCGTGTGCACCATGGTGGGAACGACGGCCCGGGCGCTGCGGGTCGATCGTCTCCTGGCTGAAGCGGAGGCGAACGGCGCAGATCCCGTTGGTCTCGCGAGACTGTTCGGGCTGGCCCTGCCAACTGCTGTTCGTTACTGCGCCCAGGCCGACGACGCCAGCACAGACTTAGACCGCCGCACTGAAGTTCCTCCCGGCTACGGAGACATTCGGAACGATCCGTCCTGACGGACCCCATGGTATGGTTCGCGGGATTTCACGCCCCCCGTCACCTCTCTGGGTCTAGAGGCAAGAGCATGTCGACGAAAAGGAAAGCGAAATGAAGGCAGCCGGGAAGAAACGCAGTCGTGGCCGGATGAACGCCGGTCGGTGGACAGCATCGTTAGCGGCGCTTTTCATTGGTAGCACCTGTGGGCTTGTCCTGCTGGCCGAGCCGTCTGGTGCTCAGGTGGTCCACGGTCCAGGATCGTCCTTTTTCACGCCGAGCGAGACAGGTCCGGTCTGTCAGACCGACGGTAGTTGGCGCCTTGACTATTCCCTGTCCGTCGGTTGGCAGGTCAACGGGGTGGATCCAGCTCATCAGCCGACACCTGAGGCGGTTCAAATCACGGATTTCGAGCTCACCGGTGTGATCGCGGGCAATTTCACGAGCCTCTGGTCACCGAACCCCATGCCGCCAGCGGAGGCACAAGGTGCACTTGCGACTGTGATCTTTCCGGTCGGCGCCGCCGGAAAGGTCGATGCCACCATCACGTTCAAGCCAACAAGCGAGCCGGCGCAGTCTCTCGGACCAGTTGAAACCGTCCTCGACTCCACCTGCATCCCGCACTCAGGGACGACTACCACCTCGCCGAGCACGACGACCACGAGTACCTCGACGACGACCACAAGTAGCTCGACCACCACCACCCTGCCCGTTGTGACCACGACCATCCACATGGCCAGCACAAGCCTCACAGTTGGGGGATCAACGACCGTGACAGCAAGTGGCTTCGCTCCAGGAGAAGCCGTGACGGCGGTCCTGCAGTCCGCGCCGCTAACTATTGGAACCTTCGTCGCTAGCGCTGGTGGCGGCGTCAACTTTACCCTGACCATCCCCAGCGCCTTTGCCACCGGCACACACATCTTGACACTGACTGGCCAGACAAGCGGGCGATCTGCAAGCCAGCAGCTCACGGTCACTGCCGCGGCACCTGCTACAACAACCACTGCACCCAAGCTGGCTTTCACCGGTTCCCCATCTCACTTCGGCCGTCTACTCACGATGGCCGTCGCTCTCATTTCAATGGGGGTATTCTTGAGCGCTGTGAATCGGCGGAAGCGGACCATCAAGCGCACCAGGTAACCGGATTCGGAAATCCTTTCGGACGGCGGAGGTCATCTCCGAACGACCGAAGCCGACAGCGCAGCGCGAGATTGCAAGCTACGGTGGCGAGAGCCAGGTGCGGCCGAGAGGTGGCGGGCGGAGTCGCAGGTCGTTCTCCTGATCCGAGGTGTGCGTCACCATGTAGGCCACCTGATGCGACGGCGTACCAGGTCGGCAGCTCTTGCTTGGTCCGATGAGCCTCGCAGTTCGTGTCCGGCCGAACGACCACCCCATCACATCGAAACCAGAGTGGCGGACGACATCGTTCGAGCTGGATGAACCGAGGCCAGTCGCCCAGCTTCTCCCACACAGACACAGCACCCAGCAGAAGAGCCCCGAGAGGAGTAGTGGCGCCGTGGCAAAGCTACACAGCAGCACAGATGGTACCTTCCCTCCCCATACGGGAAGGGGCTCCAAATGGGGTGGGCGTCACGTCAAATATCTGTGTTCCGAACAGTCGCATTCTTAACATTAGCCATTGCAGTGCTTGTAGGCGTGGCAACGTTGCTCGCAAAGACGGCAAGAGCTGACACGCCTACATCGCCGATACCCAGTGAGCCGGGACTAACATGGGCAGATCATTGCAGTAGTATCAATGGGACAGTCTTTCTTGCTATCGGAAATCAAAATCCCGATGGTGTAAGCGTAATGGTCGATGCATTTCCTGCCGTGGATATTACCGCTCATCAGGGTTATACCTTCCAAATACCCATTGAACAGACCGCCGTAGTTACGGAGAACCACCTTGGAACCATATACCACGCGACTCTTGATTTAGGCTGTCCTCTACCGAATACAACTAGCACGACATCCAAGCCGCCTACTACGACGACAACCCGACCGGCAGCAACGACCACCAGACCAGCGGGCACCACGACCACCAAACCAGCCGCCACGACCACGATCACACAGGCAGTCACGACCACGACAGTAGGCAGCATCTCAACAACGACGAGCCCAGCAGTTTCTACAAGCGATCCCCTAGGCGCACCCACAACGAAAGGAACGGGCAGTGCTTTGGCCGTCGCGGGCTCCAAACGAGGTCGACCGGCTGCTCTCGTCGGTGCACTGATTCTCGGCGGACTACTCCTATTCAGTGCCGCTCTGTTCGGCGTCCGGAGACGTGTTGCCCGTCGAAGCGGAAAGTAGTGCCACGACTTCGGGATGGCGCACGTACGTCGTCACCGCTCCGGCAAATTGGTGGCCCGCTGGAACCCGGTGTTGCATGTACGTCTGGCGAGGTTGGTCAGCCGCGAGTTCGGGGTTCTCGGTCCTTCAGAAATGCTGAACTCGCGGGGGTTCCCAGGTAATGGGCGGCGTGCTTATACCCCCGAGGGGTGAAGTGGAGGAGGTAGATCGTGCCCGGCACGGCGGTTCGGGGCACCGTCACTCGCCCATCTCGTCCGGCCCCGCGTCGACCTCAGCGCCGGTGCCGTCTGCGCCCATCTCCTGGCCGTGCTCGTAGCGGTGATGTTCGGCCAGCCAGTCGGGCAGCCACAGGACCTGGCGGACCGTCAACGGCGCCCAGGCCCGGCGCACCAAAAGCACCACGCCACCGGGGCCCTGCTGGACCGCCGCCAGGTCGAAGCCCACCAGCCTGGCCATCGACCGCCGCACCAGGCTCTGGCCCTTCTTGCTGCGCAGGCCCACGCACGCCGCGACCGCGGCCACCGTGACGGGGTACTCAGCAGAGCTCGACACCCCGCCGGCCAGTCGGCAGCCGACCGCGAAGGTGGCCGGCCCGAGCAGCGGCAACCAGTAATCCGTTGTGTAGGGATCGCCCGGCCGGTGGCCAACCCGCTCGACCAGCTCGTCGTCCAACACCCTGATGACGACCTGGTCCTGGTCCTTGACCAGGCGCAAGGCCGCGCTGAATGAAGCAGCAAACATTTCCGAATTCCTCCTTGGGACAGTCGCGAGGGTTAAAGCGAATCCACGCCCCGGCTTTGGCTTCCGAGGTGTCGATCTATAACCATTATCCCTGTTAGACCGCCCTTTTAGCTACCCCCTGCGTGTTAACTCATCTCCCCTCTACAGGAAGCTTTTACGCCAATAGCGGCGCCGCCTGAAATCCGCGACAGGACACGCAACTCCACGCGCATTGGCCCGAACTGAACCAACCGACGGGTGCCGAGCCCGTCACAACGATGGATCACATCTTTAGTAACCCGCCCTCATTTCGTCTTCGGCGGACACGGTGTCGCCCGCCACCTCGATGGGACCACCTCTCCGCCAGTGGCATGGGACCGGGTCCGGGTGCCGTCAGCGTTGACTTGGCGATGTTGACAGGGGCGGCGGTCGTGGTCAAGTGGCGGAGGGGTTGGTTGTTCGTGTCCGAGATGGGGAGCCGGCCGGGGCCGGCCTGGGGGCACCTGGCGTGAACCCCTCGGAGGGGGAGCTCCCGGGGTGTGGGGGAACCGGATGGTTCCCGCCTGAGATGCTTTCAGTGCGTAGCTCCTTATCGTCGTTGACCTTGCTTTGGTTGTGGGTGTTGGGTGCCGGGTTTGACGGGTACGGGTTTTTGGCGTCGCCGGTAGCTTTCGCCGTCGAGGACGAGTTCGTGGGCTGATGATTGGAGCCGGTCGATGGCGGATTGCGCCAGGAGGGCGTCGGCCATGAGGCCGAGCCACTCGATGGGCTCGCGGTTCGAGGTGATGACGGTGGCGGCCTGACGGTGGCGTTCGACGATCACCTGGTAGATGTCGGCGGTGTTCACGGCGTCCAGGGCCTGGAGGCAGAAATCGTCGATGATGAGCAGGTCGACTCGGAGCAGTTTTCGGATCTCGGTGTCGTGGCTGTTGTCGAGCCGTGACGACCTTGAGCCGTTTGAGGAGTTGGTCGCCTCGTTCGAAGTGCACGCTGGTACGTCGACGGATGGCGGCGTGGCCCAAGGCGGTGGCGATGAATGTTTTGCCGACGCCGACGGGGCCCAGGATCAACGCGTTGTGGGCGGCGTCGACGAAGCGCAGCGAGACGAGCTCGTCGAGGACCTGGTGGTCGTAGGCGACCGCTGCGGTGTCGTCCCAGTGCTCGAGGCGCATGGTCGGGTCGAGGCCAGCGGTGCGGGCCCGCAGGTCGGCCGAGGAGGTGTCGCGCCGGGTGACCTCGTCGGACAGGACCAGTTCCAAGAACTCGCCGTGACCGAGGTTTCGGGTCTTGGCCAGGGCCATGCGCTCGGGCAGGGTGTCGAGGGTGCGGCCCAGCTTGACCCGGCGCAGCAGGGCCTTGAGCTCGGCGCTGATCACCGGAGCCGGGGCAGTCACGCGGCACCGCCGGCGGCGCCGTCGATCTCGGCAGAACCGTTGCCGGGCTTGGGTTTCTTGGTGGCGAAGTGCTCAGCGTCCCGGGCGAAACGGGCCGGGCCGACCGGTGTCGCGGTGACGGTGTCGGCGGCCGGGACGGCCTCGGTGGCCCGTTCGATCATCCGGCCGATCAGGCTCACGCTGATGGCTTCGGCCTCCAAGGCCCGGGCGCAGGCCGCCTCGACCCGTTCGGGCCCCCACCGCTTGACTAGGCCCAGCAGGGCGTAGACCTGGCGCATCTTGGTCCACGGCAACGGGTGGTCCAACACCGCCGCGGCGTAGGCGCCGATGGCCGGGCCGTGGCCGGCGGCCATGCGAGCCAAGGCGTTCGAGGTCGCGCATGGCGTAGGCGGTCTTCTCCGACGGCAGGTCGGCGGGGTCGGTGACCCGGCCCGCCGGGCTTGCTCCGGGGATGGACCTTGACCACCGCCCCCCGATAGCTGACCCGCACCAGTTGCCGGTCGGCTCGCACCTCGACCCGGACGCCGATCAGGTCACCGGGGATCGAGTACAGGGCCTTGGCCACCTCGATGTGATGATCGCGGTGCACCTTGGCGGTCACGTACACCGGCACGTCGTAGGCTTCCGCCGGGGCGGCCAGCAGATGGGGTTTCTCCTCCAGGGCGAACAGCTCCGCCGGCCGGCACTGGGTGGTGCCATGGGTGCGCAGCCCGGCCCGCCCGGCGCACCACAACACGGCCCGGCGCTGGGCGTCGGCCAGGTCGATGAACCCCTCGCCGGCGAAGAAGCTGTTGCGGACGAAAGGGAACGGTCCGCTCCACTCTCGGTTTATCGGTCGGGGTCCGCACCCGGGCCGGGTCGACCACGAAACCCCGGGACTGGGCGTACTCGATGAACGCCTGATTGAACCGCGGCTCGGTCGGGTCGGCCTTGTCGATGACCGAGGACATGTTGTCGGGGATGACCACCTTGAACACCCCGCCGAAGAACGCCCACGCCGCCTCGCACCCGGCGATCACCGTCGCCGTGGTCTGCGTGAAGCTCAGCCACACGAAGGTGTGCCTCGAGTACACGGCGGTGAAGATCAACGCCTGGCACACCCGCCGCCGCCCGGTCTCCGGATCGGGGATCAAGCCCATCTTCCCGAAATCGATCTGGACCTCCACGCCCGGCTCGCCATCGGCGACACGCACCGTGGTCCCCTTGGCCGAGCGGCCCACCCCCAGCACCTCCAGGGCGTAACGCTGCACCGTGCGCTCCGGGACCACCACCCCTCGGCGGCCCAGCAGCTCGCACGCCTTGACCGCCGTCAACCCCTCGATCGACCAGCCATTTCTTCAGCTGGTCGTGATTCGCCACCAGCCGCCCCCACGCCAGCCCGTGACCGTTCGGGCGGTGCGGACGAACCGCCTCGCACACCCGACGCCAACAACACGTCGTTCAGCTGGCCCACGCCGCCGTCGCGGACCAGCCCGCAGTCCACCGCCGGCGGTCACATAGCGGCGGACCGTTTTTCGGTCCACCCCCGCCAGCCGCTCCACCGCCCGCAACCCCTCACCCAGCACCCACAGCCGCAGCACCTCACGGACCTCGAACACACGAACCTCCCGGAACGCCACACGCTGCCACCTCTCTGTGGCCGCTGACCGGCCGGGTGGCAACTACACCGGCAGCGGCATCGCAGCTGGTGGATCCCCGGGTGGTCCCATCACTGGCGGAGCGGTGGTCCCATGCTGCTGGCGGAACTCACCCCAAGGTGGTCCCATGCCCGTGGCGGGCGACAGGCAGGAACTGCGGATTTTTGTTTCGGTTGGCGCGCCCATTTACCGGCCCCCGTTCCGCCCGAGCGGTGACGCGTCAGCGCCCCCCGACGAACTTTGCCAAAGGTCGGGAGGCGCTGATCCCAAGGAGGAAGTACCCGCCCGAAGGCGAGGCTCCCTCGACCCAGAACTGTAATCCCTTGGCTGCGCGGCGACGCCCGAGCCCGGCCCGGCCGCAACCGTTGGATGACAGGGGAGTGCCATGGCTGAGCGGGTCTCCTCCTGCGGCATCGGTGCAGGGACCACTCGTCTTGGAGCGCCTCAGGCTGTGGCCAGCCCCTGATCGATCCCACATGATCCCCGAGACCACCGGCACCCGAACGGCCGAACGCTCCGCAGCCCGCCCCCATCCTCCGTGACCCCGACCCGGCGTTGTGGGTCACCCTGAGCTGGCGACTCAGCCACGCGTTATCGGGCGCCGCGTTCGGTACGGCCGACCGTCAGCCCCGCAGCGCACGGGATCCGATCGGTGCGCATGGTTAGCTGCCCGTCGGGCCGCAGTAGCCTTCCAGATCAGATGTTATGCCTTGGGCTAGGACGAACCGGGTGTTGCCTCGGCAGAGCGCGGCGATGACACGCGCCGCATGGATACGCCTTTGCCCTGTCGTCCTGCTCGTGGTGACCGGTTGCACCAGCTCCCACAAATTCGCCGGCGCGCCGACGACTTCGAACGCCTCGACAACCATGCCGGTGTCGACAACTATCCCGGCGACATCGACGACGATGACGGCTCCAAACCCCACCACGAGCGGCCAGCCTGCATGTACCGCCGCCCAGCTCACCATTTCCATCCATGGCGGCACGGGCGGGGCCGGCCATGGGGGCAAAGTCATCCACTTCCTCAACGGAGGCAAGACCTGCGTTGTTCACGGCTACCCCGGTCTCGACGCCGTCAACAGCAGCGGGCAGGTCGTCGTCCACGCGAAACGCACCGCCACCGGCTACCTGGGCGGCCCGGGCCTGGGCGCCACGACGGGAGCAGTCACCTCTGCGGACATAGTTCTGACCCCAGGCCATGAGGCGTCAGCGCTGTTCGAGGGCTGGAACGGCCCGGTGGACTCGCTCGGTCCCTGCCCGTCATACACGGCGGTTCTTGTGACCCCACCAAATGAGACACACTCCGCGCAGGTCGCATCGGACTACACGCTGTGTTACCTGGAAGTCCACCCCGTCGTCGCCGGCGGAACCGGCGGGGCCGTCGACTACTCCCCTTAGCAACTAACGATCGGCCTGCCCCCGGGGCTGAGTGGGGCCGCGGCGAGTACCGCGAAATGGTCATCCGTGGCCATGGACGCAGCTGCGCCCGTCGGAGCGCCGGGACGAGTGATCAGACTGGATGGGATGCGGGGCCGCGTGGAAGCCGAGATACCCTGGCGGCGAACTCCGCATCCCGAATCCGTTCGAGAGCCTACCCGTCGATCTGCGTTCCCAATGGCCGAGATCCGTGACACCTTGGACCACTAGATGGGTTGTTCTGGCATCCTGACGTCGCATGGGACGACTTGTCGTTCGAGCGGTGGAGGAGCCCAAGTAGGGACGCCGGTTGATTGGCCCTTGAAGGGGGTATGCATCGGGCGGTGATTGGCGTTGACACAAGCCTCGAAGAGGACCGGATGATCCTCCGGGCTGCCGAAAGCCTTGACGCCAAGACCCGGCGACGGGTTCGTCGCTCGGTGCGTCGCGGCGTGCCAGTGATCGACGATGCCACCAAGCCCTTGGCGGCGATCTACTGGGAACTCTACCGACCGCGCCCTAACGGAGAACGCCCGGCCGCTTCGGGGGTTGCGTTGGTTCAGCCTCGTCGCTGGTGTCCTCTGGCTTGGTCTTGGAGTCTTGAACCTCGCCACCGGGAGGGGTTGCCCCTGGGTCGCTGACGTGCCATTGGGAATTACGTGGCTCGTGCTCTTCACGATCCAGCCGAACATCGAGACCCGGAAACGGTCGCGGCTGGAAGCCGGGCGGTCGACTATTTTCAAGTCATGAACTCAGGGGGAGGCCGGTTGGTTTTCGATGACGCCACGGCCCGTGCGGGAACTCTTTGCCACTGAGATGACGGCAGCTAGGATAGAAGCGATGCGTCGCCGTCGTCGGCATGGGCCATAACAATGGTTAGGACCTTTGCAGTAGCTTGTCCGGTCCATTTGGTCTGGGTGGTGGGAGTAGCCGCCGGCAGCCGATACCTCGACTGGGAGCAGAAACCCACCTTCGTGACCATCCTATATTAAAGAGTGAGAGACATGTCGCCACGTACGGTTACGATTGGTTCAGGAATTGCTCGGGATAGCCATAACCATGCTTAGCCTCGCCCTTCTTCCTAACCCGGCTGAAAAGGCCATCGGTGTCATCGTTGGGATCTTGGTCGGCTTGGTGTTCAATCTCATGGCTGGTAATGCCAGACGGCGCTGATAACCGAAATGCGGATGGGGGCCCCCCTTGGAGCTATCCCGGGTGTCAGCGGCTCGGCGGGGGAGGTCATCGAGCCAGCCGCGGTCTATCCCTAACGGTCCCGGACGACGCCCGCTATGCGCCGGCGGAGCACTGTGGTCGGCTGCGACGGAACCGATCCCCAACAGGTCAGCGCATCCTTCCCCTGGATCCCACCCAGTCCATAGGCAAGGTGCCTCGTCGAGACCACACCCGGGGTCCAATGAGATTGACTCGCTAAGGCAATCGCCGATTCCTTCTTTTGAGGATGAGCGCGGATTTGGCCCTGGAAGGGATGGCAAGATGATTCTTCTTACTATTGTGGCGTTCCTAGCGATAGCTGTTGGGTTTGCAATCAAAATCTATATTGGCTTTATGAGATCAAGGAAGTGAGGCGGCAGCTCGACGGGGATTGAGGTTCAATCCCGACGGGGCAGTACCGCCGGAGCATAACGGGCGCCTGGACGGACGGGGACGACGGCATCCCCGACCGGCGAGTACACGGCCAACCCAACCTACCGGCCTGAGTCGTCGATAACCGGAACCATCGATCTGGGCGGGTCGAAAGGACCCTGATCCGAAGCACAAGGTGTTCCAGATCGAGCATTTTATGGGTGGCAGTGGGCGTCAGGGATCCGACAGCATGACCGGCGTCCAGTTGTTGCCGCCGTCGCTGGTGGCGTATACCTCGACCTTGTAGTTGTTAGCGGTGCCATCAGTGGGAGCGGCGCCGACCGTGGTCGTCACTGTCGCCCAAGCATGAGTTGAGTCGATGGCGTGTACGGCGTCGGGCGCAGCAGGTAGACCAGCAGCCGAGAGCGATCTCCAGTGGCGGCCGGCGTCGACGGTGACATCGACGCGGACCGGGTTGGTTGGCGACAGAACCCACCACGTGGTGGCCGAGGCGACCGCAACCGTTGGGTAGCGGTCGAAGACTGGCCACGGCTGCGCTTGTTCGACGGTGGTGGCGCGCGATGTTTGCTGCTGCCAGGTCCGGCCCCCGTCGGTGGTGGTGTCGAAGCCAACGGTCAGGGACTTGGCGACGCCGCCCAGTGTTGCTAGGACGCCGTGATGGGGATCGGAGAACACGGGCAGCGCGTACTGGGTCGGCGATCCGCCGGCCACCGGCGGTGTCTGTTGGGTCCAGGTGCGGCCTCCATCGCGGGACACCTCGAAGTATCCCGGTGGCAATCCGTCACGGACAACGAGGTCGCCGATGAGAGAGGCGCTGAAGGCGTTGCGTTCGTCGGCGAAAATCACCGGTGTCCGGAACGGCCCCGGAGGCGGGCTTTCGGCAATCGTGTACAGGTCTTGCCAGCTGTGTCCGCCGTCGGTGGTCTTGGCCAGGACCACTCTGCCGGCGCCCGATCCGGGTGTCCGGCTTATCGCCAGGTGGTCCGAGAGTGCCTGGATGGTCTCGTCGCAGTGGTCCCCGCCGCCTGGTGACTCCTCCCACGTTGTCCCGCCGTCCTCGGTTTCATAGACCGTCATTCGGTAGTTGCCCAGGTTGCAGGCCACGACCCACCCAGTTTGGGCATCGACGAACGACCCGTCGACGAACTCGGGGTAGCTCAAGTAGGTCGTGTCGGACGGAGTCGTCGTAGCTCGGGGGGCAATATTGCGCCAATGGACCCCGTCGGTCGATGCGTACAGTCCGGGCGCGGTCGCGGCCTGCCGGTCGGTCGTGGCGATCAGCTCGAAGCCTGGTCTTGCGTCGAGCATCCGGGCGACTGAGGTATGGGCGCCGATTGGGGCGACCGCCTTCGAGGCGGCCCGGGCGCCGCCGCCGACGCATCCGGCAGAGAGCATCGCGATCGCTGATACAAGCAGGCGGCCCGGTCGCATCCGTCCAGTGTGACGCGCCGAGGGACTCGTAACGGGACCACCATCGCCGATGAGCGTCCTCAGGATGTTGAGTCCGCACATCGCCGTCGATACGCGCTCTGGGGGCCTCGATCGAATCGGGTCCAAGCGGCCCAGATGAGGTAGTCGGTTGGCCTCCGCTGACAGATGGCCGTTGTCGGCCGGTCCGGCCGGGGTAGCCCAGCCGGAAGTGAGGGGAAACCCGGATGGCGGAGAGTCGGATGAGGAACGACCATGCAACCATGGCACTCAGCCAACCCCGGCGATTCACGGTCCTGGTCGGATTGCCGCTCGCCGTATTCGCTGTCACGTACTTGCTCGCACCCCTCTACGCCGAGCAGCCAGGTCGTCCCGGCGTCCTGCCAATACTGTTCCTCATCGAGGCGGTCGCGGTCGGTCTCCCTGCGCTGGCGATTCTGGCTCTAGTGCGGCGGCCGGCGCTGTTTGTCATCGCCCTGGCCACGATGACGGCCGCCACCGCCTTCGGCGTATGGGAAGCGACCAGTGGGCGTATCCCGGACGGTCAGGGCGGCCTTGCGTTGTTGACGCCCATGTACGTCGGGGTTGTCGCTGCCGTGGTCCTGGGAATTCTTGACTGGATCCTTCGGACCTTTGGAGACACATCTTCTAACACACGACTTTGACCTTGAGTGGGGCGGCCAAGGCTGCGGTGGGTTCTGGTTACCCGGCGTCGCTCCTCACGCTTCCCTGAGCGCCAAATAGCCGTC
>CAWKNP010000007.1:0-267797 GCA_963851105.1 uncultured Actinomycetota bacterium | reverse complement strand
CCTCGTGTCCTCAGACATCTTGCGGTCTCGAAGACCAACGGCGCCGAGCGTGATCCCCACCGAGGCCATGCACGTGCGGGGTCGCCTGAGTTCGTGGCGACGCCAAGTGCCGGACCCTCCGGTCGCTCGGTCCCCGCCCCGAGCGGGTGGTGCTCGGGCCACAAACGGGCCACACCGGGCCACAAACGGGCCACACAAAACGGGCCACACGCAAGGGGCTCCAATGGTCGCCAGTGGTCGTCAGCGGCAACGAGAAGGGACCCCTGAAAGGGGTCCCTGACCTGCCCATATACGGAATTTCCTTGTGGGCGCTGCGGGACTCGAACCCACGACCTCAGCCGTGTGAAGGCTGCGCTCTAACCAGCTGAGCTAAGCGCCCGGAAGCCGCAGTCTTGCCCCACTAGGCGAAGACTGCAACTGGTCTCGGACCCGAACCCGGCGCCAGCCGGGGGGATTCCCGGCACGCGCCGGATTCACGTCAATGGCGATGTTTCGCCCCGCCTCACGCCTCGGTCGCGGCTTGGCCGAGCAACCAGGCGCACCACTCATCGACGCCCTCGCCCGTTCGGGCGCTGGCGTGGATCACGGTCGCGGTGGGGTTGACGGCCTTCAGGTTGGCCAGGAACTTGTCCATGTCGAAATCGAGATACGGCAGCAGGTCGACCTTGTTGATGACGACCATATCGACGGCCCGGAACATCACGGGGTATTTGAGGGGCTTCTCCTCCCCCTCCGTCACCGCGTACACCATGGCCTTGGCGTGCTCGCCGACGCGGAACTCGGCCGGGCACACCAGGTTGCCCACATTTTCGATGAGCAATAGGTCCAGGTCGGGAAGGGGCAGACGGATCAGTCCCGAGCGCACCATGATCGCGTCGAGATGGCATTCGCCGCCGAAGCCGGCGCTTGTGTTGACCAGGGAGATGGCAGCGCCGAAGCCTTCCAACTCGTCGGCGTCGATGCTGGTGGCGATGTCTCCCTCGAGGATCCCGATTCGGGCCTTGGTGGCGAGCATCGCCAGTGTGCGCTTCAAGAGCGTGGTCTTGCCGGCGCCGGGCGACGACATGATGTTGATGGCGCGTACGCCCGCCTCGGCGAAGTCCTTCTGGTTGGCGTCGGCCACCCGGTCGTTCTCGGAGAAGATGTCCTCGAGGACCTCGACGCGAGCCGAGCCTGTGGTGGTGTAGCCACTGTGATCGCCCACGTCGTGCTCATGATCCGACCCATCATGATCATGGTCATGGTCATGGTCATGGTCATGGTCATGGACGTGCATCGTCCCGTCGGGATGCGGGTGGAAACGGCCCATCGTCAAACCTCCAGAATCTCGAGCGACACCACCATGAACTCCTGGCCGGTGAGAAGGGTCACGTTGGAGCTGCCGCAGGGTTCGCACACCATGATGGGCGCGTCGAGGGTGGTGACGGCATCACAGTCGTGGCAGCTCACGGTGGCCGGGATCTGCTCGATCTCGAGGCGGCAACCGTCGAGGCCGGTGGCGTCGGTGACCATCGTCCAGCAGAACTCGAGGGCGTCGGGGACAACCTGGCGAAAATGGCCAACCTGGATGGCGACAGCGGCGACCGGCCGCCCCTGGGCTCGCTCCCTCACCTTGTCCGCGATCGCTTCGGCAATCGACAACTCGTGCACTCGACGCCACTTCCTCTCGGGCTCGACCCTACCGGCTGGCCGGCGCGCAACGGTCCTGGTCGCCACGGGGACGACCAGGACCGCCTTCCAACCAAACTGTTACCGGACTCAGCCGCCCGCGATGGCCTGGGCGTGTCCGACGGCCTCGGTGAGGTTCCGAGCAGCCGCGTTGAGATTGCTGTTGATGGCGTCGGCGCCCGGATGCAGGATGCGAGCGTGGCCCTCGATGGCCACCACCCCGTCCGCGACCCGGCCGAGGTTGTCGGCGATGCTCTGCAGCCCTGCCGTGACCCTGGTCAGGAAGAATGCCAGGACGAGCGCCAACAGGACAATGTCGGCGGCGGTCAGTGCGACCCGAAGATGCATTACAGCCCCCTAAGAGAACGGAACGTGGCGGCGTGACGCCCCAGTTCGTCGCGTAGGACCCCCGCCAGTTCGGCGGTCTGGCCCAGTGCCGGGATCTTGCCGGTGTTGCCCGCGATCCCGCCTGCGGTGTCCAAGATGCTCTTCACGTCGTTGTCGATGTCGTGGACGAAAGCCAGCAACAGCGACAGCAGCACGATGACAACCAGGACAACGACGAAGCCGATGCCGATCGAGACCCACCACATGGTGATGTGCTCGTGGGCTAGCGCAAGAACACTCATCCGAATTTCGCCTCCAGTACGCCACGGGCCGCTATGCAGCACTCGGCAATGTCTTTGAGGCCCGCGTTGACCTTGGGCACGTCACCAATACAATTGGTGGCGGCTCGAGCCAGCTCGAGTTGCTCATCTACCGCTAACGCCTGGATCGAGATCCGGCGCGCTAGCCGCAAGATGGTTGACACAAGTGCCACCACGATTGCGATGACGACGACCGCGATGGCGAAACCTACATACCATCCGGTCAGTACCACACTGAACATGATTCCGGACCCCCTCCTACGAGTGTCTGTCACAATAGGCGAAGTACAAGCGCTGGTCAACGTGAGGTTGGCCCAAAATCAAAGTTCGGAGCAGTGAAGATGGTGGTTAATGGCTCGGTGAGTTCAGACGGAGTTGATCGGGCGGAAGTTTCGGTCGAAGACGACGTTGACGATGCCGACCGGATCACCAAAACTCGCCCCGCTTCTCCCCCAAAAGGGGGAAGCCGGCGGATCCCTTTGATCGCGGTGGGGGTCGTCATTGTCGCCGCCGTCGCCGTGACCGCGGTGCTGGTCTCCTCCGGTAGCGGAGGTGGGTCGAACAACGCGCCTTCGACCACCACCGTGCCCGTGAAGGCGGGGTTCACCGCCTTCTCCGACGCCGCGGCCGGCTTCAGCCTCACCTATCCCGCCTCCTGGACCCCGGTCCCGTCCAATGATCCCAATGTCCCGCTTTTGGCGACGATCGGGACTGACAACTTGAACACCTTCCTGGTGCGGGTGGTCCCGATCCCTTCGACGGTCGACACCAGCAACGTGGCCAACATCAAAGCGGTCACCGACGCGGTGCTCAGCGGCACCCGGATCACGGTGCTCAAGCAGCAGTCGCTGACAGTCAACGGGCTCCCCGCCTACTACTACTTCTATACGTTGCCGACCGATGTGGGCTCGGGGACGACGCTCGTGCATTCCCACTTCTTCCTCTTCCCACCCCATCAGATGGTGTCCCTGCTCTTCCAGACCCTGGACAAGGACTTCACCGGTCTGGCGGCGACGTTCGACAAGGTCGTCGGTAGCTTGCGGTCCATCCCGGCGGGGAGCGGAACCGCCACCTCAGCCCCGTAGGGACACATTCCCTCGGCGTGACTGGGAGGGACCTTGTGCGGGGCTCGATCGAGTGGAACTGGGACAGATGTGGGCCCAGCGCCAGGTCGTGACCAGCACCATGTCGTGAACCCAGTGAACCCAGTTCGCTGCCGGCGGCGGCGCTGGTCGATCACCGTGTCCCTCGGGGCCCGCGCCTGCCGCACGACGCGAAGGGACCCGGCGCCGATACCCCGGCGCCGGGTCCCCTGCACTGCTTGAAGCTGACTGCGTCAGCGGCGGTTGTGCACCGGCGGCGGCAAGTTCGGCCGGCTACGGCCCGACGGTGCCGGCGCGGCAGCAGCTGCCCGACCGCGAGCTGCGGGGGCGGGAGCCGCCGGAGCGGGAGCCGCGCCACCTGTCGCCAGAGCGATGAGCCCGTGGAGGGCGCCCTGGATGGCACCGACGTCGCGAGCGATGCTGCCCACCACACCCGGTGCCGGCTTGACCTGACCGGCGATGCCGGTCACGCCCGCCAGGACGGTGTCCAAGGCCCGGCTGATCGTCGCCAGGTTGGACGCAATCATGATCAGGTAGATGGCCAGTCCAGCAACCAAGATGGCGGTTACGACCAATGTCCCAACGGCAGCAGGTGCCATTACTTCACTCCTTCTTGAATCCGACGATGACTGCGCATGTCCCGGCTCACAGCAGCTTCGTGATCGCGGCCCCGTAGGCCCCGACACCTTGGCGGGCAACGCCGGCCAGACGCTGGGTCTGCAGGAGCTTGGGAATGGCCGTCAGGTTATTGGCCAGGCCGCCGGCATGTTCCAGGATGTCACCGGCATGCTTCTGGATCTCTTTGATGGGTTTCATTGTTCGCTGGAGCAAGAGCACCAGGACAAGCGTTACGACTAAAAGTACAGCGTTCCCAATCCACCACAGCGTCACAGGGACACCCCCTTTAAGACCGGCTCAGCACCGGCAACACGAGTATACATATCGACCTACCAGAGGAAAAGGGGCTGGTGACGATGCCACCAGCCCCTCCCTCCGTCATGTCACAAGCGCATTAGCAGTTCGCACCGATTTGGATCAACCCGAGTACCAGGACGGTCACCTTGTCCGCGCAGATACCGTGAGCCTGGGTGAGGATGCCTCCCGCCGTAGCGGAGATGGCGCCGGTGTCACCCTTGATCCCGTTCACCAGTCCGATGATGGTGTCAGCCCGGGTGTTGATGTCGGCGACGCCCTGTTTGACGTTGCTGACATCGGCGTTGACCCCGTTGAGGCTACCGGCGATCGAGCCCACGTTCGAGCCGATCGAGGCAACCGAGCTGTTGATGGCGTGCACGGTGCCGTTGATCGACGATGCCGTGGCCAGGATCGCCGAAGCCGACGTGTTGATGCTGTTGGCGGCGGTCAGGACCTGCCCCGCTTGCGCACTCAACGGCTTCGCTGCGTCGTTGATCTGCGTCACGATGGCCTCGGTCTGGCTCAGTACCGGCAAGGCGTCGCTGCATCCCGCTGCCTTGGCCGGATCACAGCCGGTGTTCAGGTTGCTGTTCGCACCCTTCACCGAGCCCGTGATGTCCAATACCCGAGTGTTGATCTGCTGTGCCGCTTCCAACGTGCGGGTCAACTGCACCACTGCGATCAGGGCGAAGACGATCACGATCGTCAGGATCACCCCGACGAGCCCTTTCTCGTCGCGTCTGGTCGGCCGGCGCATCAGCAACTCGCCGCGCTACCGAGGTGCAGCAGGTTGACAAGCTGCACGACTCCACCGGTGCAGATGTTGTGGAGCTGGTTGCTGATAGCGGGCACCTGGTTGGCCGCCACGTTGGCGGTGTCACCACGAGCCGAGGACAGCACGCCATTGGCGATGGCGACCCGCTGATGGATGTTCTGCACACCCAACTGGGCACCGCTGCAGGTGCTCGAGCAGTTACCAGCGGGGAGGTTGGCTGCGACCAACGTGGTGTTGATCTGGCCCGCCGTACCCAGCACCGATTGGAGCACCGAGGAGGTGTTGACCAATGACGATGACGTATTGACCAGCGAACTCGAGGTGTCCTTGAGCGAGCCGTCGACAGCCTGGAGGCTGGTATTGATCGACGTCAGGGCATTGACGATGTCGCCGGCCTGCCCGGTGATGGGCTTGAGCGAGGCATCAATGCTTGTCAGGCTGGCGTTCACGTTCTGGATCTGACCCGGAAGGGTCTTGACGTGGCCACCGGCACCGGAGACGGCATTGCTGGCAGTGCCCAGGTGGCCGTTGATCGACGCCAGCGAGTTGGTGATGAACACCAAGTAGAAGACGACGACCAGGACGACGACCGACAGGAGAACGATCCAGACCTTGAGCCACCGGCTCAAGAACCGCGCCTGGTCCAAGTCAACGCTACGGAGCCGCGATGTTGAGATTGCTGCAGTCATTTTCTCGCCTCCCTAGCAGAGACCGGCGGGGTTGCCCGCAAGTTCTTTGTTGATGCACGCCGCCAAGTGGAGCGCCCGGGTGAGCCCGGAACCGCTGCCGCCGACGATGGCTCCAGTGTCTCCCTTGATCTGCTGGGCGACACCGATCGTTGCGTCCAGGTTGGTGTTGATCTGGGCAACTCCGGCCTTGATCGAGTTGGCCACCGAGAGGATCGACGATGCCGTCGAGTTGATCCCGGTTGCCGTCGAGTTGATGGCACCCGCCGAGTTGTTGATCGTCTTGGCGCTACCGTTAATCGCTCCTGCCGAGCCGTTGATCGATCCGGCCAGGCCGTTGATCGAGTTCGCCAAGTCGACGACCTGGCTGAGTTGGCCCTGCAATGGCTTCGCTGAAGCCAGGATCGACGAGCCGAGCTGGTTGGTCTTCGACAGCTGGAGGATCGAATCAGTGTTGTCGTTGATCCCCCGGCCGGTGCTGGCAATTGTCTGTGCCTTCTTGTTGATCGCCTCCGCGGTCGATGCTGTCCTCTGCAACAGCACCACTGCGATTATGACTACGACCAAGACGACTATGAGCAACAACGCGCTACTCGTTGATTGCCCAGTCTCTTCACGCATGCGGCCTCTGGCCACCAAGCCCCCTTTCGACGGATGGGAAGTTCCAGGGATGATCAACGCAGGTCCTGCGTCCGTTCCCCGTTTGCTGCATGTACGTCTCTGGGTCCTTCGCTCCAGGCTGTCCTACCGACGTGCTGCCTGGACTCAAGGTGCCCGGAACGGTGTTCACGCGCACTGTATTCCAAGAGCGGCATTTGAGGCAAGTATGACCCGCTTTGAGCAAATTGTGCACCGACAGTCGGCGCAGGACCGACCGTAAGACGTTTCCCCTGGTGCAGCCTCCCCCATCTGGTGGAGCAGATGGGGGATGACTAGTTACTTCTAACTAGTCATCCCCCTCAATGCTCCAAGGGCGCTCCCAGGGCCGTCATCGGGCCCTCGTCGAGCACGCAGGAAGGACTCAGCAGATACGGGGAAGGGGGTCGCCGACCAGCATGTCGACAATCCGGGTACCACCGAAGGGTGTCACGAGCACGACGAGGCCGGGCGGGTCGGCCCACATCTCCCCGATAATGGCGGCATCGGCACCGAGGGGATCGCCACGAAGGGCGGCGAGCGCCGCGTCGGCCTCCTCGCGGGGCACGATGGCGACGAACTTGCCCTCGTTGGCGACGTAGACGGGGTCGATGCCGAGCATGTCGCAGGCCCCACCGACGACCGGGCGGATCGGCATCGCGGCCTCGTCCAAGCGGACGGTGAGATTGCAGTCTCGGGCCAGTTCGTTGCACACCGTGCCGAGACCGCCGCGTGTGGCGTCGCGCATCCAGCGGGTACCGGGGGCCACGGCAAGAAGGATCTCGACGAGGCCGTTTACTGCCGCGGTGTCGCTTTCCACGTAGGCGTCGAGCGCCAAGTCGCCGCGGGCCAGCATGACTGCGGTGCCGTGGTCGCCGATGAATCCCGACACGATCACCGCATCGCCCGCCTGTACCCGGGTGGCGGTGAGGTCGCGGCCGGCGGGGATGATCCCGATGCCGGCGGTGTTGATGTAGACGCCGTCGGCCGCCCCCCGGTTGACGACCTTGGTGTCGCCGGTGACGATCGACACTCCGGCCTTGGCAGCCGCGGTGGCCATGTCGGCGGCCAGCTCCCGCAGCGACTCGATGGCGAAGCCCTCTTCGATCACGAACGCTGCCGAGAGGGCAATGGGCCGGGCGCCCATCATGGCCAGGTCGTTGACGGTGCCGTTGACCGCCAGGTCGCCGATGGAGCCGCCCGGGAAGCGCCACGGCTTGACCACGTAGGAGTCGGTCGAGAAGGCCAGCCGCTCACCGGTGGGCAGGGTCAGCACGGCGGCGTCGGTCTGCAGGCCGGAGCCGGCATGGGCGAAGGCGGGCAGGAACACCTGATCGATCAGTGCCGCCGAGGCCTTGCCGCCGGCGCCATGGGCGGAGGTGACGACCTCGTCGAGCAGGCGGGGCTTGCGCCGGCGGAACGCCTCGATGCGATCGAAGACGGCCTCCTCCCGCTCACGTTCGTGTTCTTCCGCGGGCCCCGCAACCTCTTCGGTGACGTCGGTCAATTCGAGCTCCCTTCCAGCGTGGGGTGGTCCGCCAGATGGCGCTGTAGAACCGACCACAATTCGAACACCAGGGCGTCCTGCGCCTCTTGGATGCGGTGGACGCTGTCGGAGCGCACCACCAGGCAATAGTCGACATCGGGATTGCCGGCCATGGCGCCGCCGTCGTAGCCGGCGAGGCCGATGGTCATCAGGCCCCGGTGCTTGGCCTCCCCGAACGCCTTCATGACGTTGTCGGAGTTGCCGCTGGTGGACAGCCCCATGGCGATGTCCCCGGCCCTGGCGTGGGCGATCAGCTGGCGGGAAAAAACCAGTTCGAAGCCGACATCGTTGGCCAGGGCAGTGAGCACCGCCCGGTCGTCGACCAGTGGCCACGCCGGCAGGGCACGACCGCTCATGGGGTGGCGGAACATCTGGGCGGTCATCTCGGCGTCGGTGGCGCTACCGCCGTTGCCGAAGGTGTACAACCGGGCGCCGCGGTTGAACCGGCCGGCCATCTCGGCAGCGAGGTTCTCGATCACCGGGGCCCACTGGTCCAGCGTCGCGAGCTGCAACGCCCGGCTCTGGGCCATCTTCCCCCGCGCCGACGAAGCCAGGTCCACGAGCAGCGAGGTGGAATCGCGTTCCTCGGAATCGATGAACGGGTACAGGAAGTTGGTCGGCTCGGGCGTCATCGCGGGCCGTCGGTGATGGTGGTGATGGCGGTACCCGCGTGCACCAGGAGAAGATCGCCGGGGACCGGGGACCCGACCAGGGTGGTGTCCACGCGCTCGCGATGGCCCGCGGCCAGCACGACCGCGGTGGTGTCGTCGATCGTCTCGACCACCTCGACGACGCGTCCCTCGTCGGAACAGGTGATGCACACCTCGTCGGTGCAGGCGGCCGGCTCGACCAGGAGACCGGGGTGCTCGAACACCACGTGCACCAGCTCCCAGAGCAGGTGATAGATCAGGACGTAGCCGCCTGAGCTGCCGGCCAGATCGGCGTCCACGCCATTCACCCAGAGCAGGTGGTCGGCGGCGCTGGCCGGCGGATGGGGCCCTGCCCCGATCCAGACCGACGTGAGCCCCCAGGCTTCCGCCCGCCGGAGCACCGAGCCAATTTTCCCATCTGCTTCGGTACCGAGCGCCACGACCACATCACCGGGGCGCACCAGCAGCCGCAGGGAGCCCAAGGTGTCCTCGTCGTCGACGAAGACGGCGGGGAGGGCCCGCTTGCCCATGATCACGGGGTGGACGAACTCCACCGCGACGTGGCGGCCGTGGGCCGGCCAGGCGGGCGAAACGCACCACATGGTGGCGCCCGCGGCGAAGCGGCGGGCGAGGGAAAGGGCCGCGGCCGCCAAGTTGTCGGACACGGACTCAAGGGCTGCGAAGTCGATCGCCAGCTCTCGTTCTTCGGACAGAATCTGGTTTACCACGATGGTTCCTTTCGGCCCCGAGTTCGCGACCGGGGCGCGCGGTCGAACCTTGCCCTTGCCACTCTACGTCCGGACCTATGGCTGGGGCACGGCCGTCATGGCCGACGCGACGACCACCTGGCCGAGCGCGAGGCCACCGTCGTTGGGGGGAACGATGCGGTGGGTGAGGACCTCGAAGCCCCGGGCCTGGAGCTCCCGCCGGGCCAGGCGCAGCAGGAGAACGTTCTGGAACACTCCCCCGGAGAGGGCGGCGCGGGCCACCCCGGTCGGCCCTGCGAACTCAGCGGCCAACTCGCCGACCAGCTCGGCGACCGCCACGTGGAAGCCGGCGGCGATCGGGCCGCCGCCGATCCCGGCCCGCAGATCCGTGACGATGGCGGCCAGGACCGAGCTGGCGTCGATCACGCCGGTGTCCTGCGCCCGCCCGAAGCGGTAAGGGCGGGCGGCGCCCAGATGGGCCTCGGCCTGGGTCTCGAGTTCGATGGCCGCCTGCGCCTCATAAGAAACCTGGTGGCGCACGTCGAGCAACGAGCTGATCGCGTCGAACAGCCGCCCCATACTCGACGTCGGCACACACTGGAAGCCGCGTTCGAGTTGGCGCTCGAGTGCCCGCAGCTCGGAGGCGCCGGTTGCCCGCACCGGCGCCAGGTCGGGCGACCACTCAATTCCGGCCGCCCACAGGTGGGCCAGAGCGGCGCGGGCGGGGCGCTTGATGGTGGCGTCGCCGCCGGGCAGGGGCACATAGTCGAGGTGGGCCACACGGGTGAAGCGCTCGTAGCTGGCAACGAGCACCTCGCCCCCCCAGATCGCCCCGTCGGTGCCGTAGCCGGTGCCGTCGAAGGCAAACCCGATCACCCGCTCGCCGGCGGCCACGCCGTGCTCGGCCATCACCGCCGCGATGTGGGCGTGATGGTGCTGGACGAGCGATAGGCGCCCTTCGGCCGCGCCTTTGGGATGATTGCCTTCGGGATAGTTGCCTTCGAGATAATTGCCTTCGGCCCAGTTGCGGGTGTGATAGCCGGGATGCATGTCGGCGGCCACGTGACCGGCGACGACCTGGTACATGTCCCGGAACTGGGCGGTGGAGCGCTCGAAGGCGGCGAGGGTCTCGGGGCTGCCCATGTCGCCGATGTGCTGGCTCATCCATGCATCGCGGCCCGCCGCCAGGCAGAAGGTGTTCTTCAACTCGCCGCCCACCGCCAGGATCGGCGCCACGTCGAACGGGAGCCGCAACGGCAGCGGGGCGTAGCCGCGGGAGCGCCGGACGGGAAGTTCCTCTCCGTCGACCACCTGCACGACGGAGTCGTCGCAGGGCACGTGGATGGGTCGGTCATGGATGAGCCAGCTGTCCGCCAGGCGGCCCAATCGCCGGCGGGCGTCGTCGTCGTCGAAGCAGATGGGCTCGTCGGTGATGTTGCCGCTCGTCATCACCAGCACCTCGGGCGCCAGCTCGGGGGCGGCACCGGGGACCGGATTGAACAGAAGGTGGTGGACGGGGGTGTACGGCAGCATGATCCCGATCATCGGGTTGCCGGGGGCGACGAGCGGCGACAGGCCGGGCGGCGGCGTGCGCACCTTCAGCAGGACGATCGGCCGGGCCCACGATTGCAGCAGCCGGGCTTCGTCGACGCTGATGTGGGCGAGCGTGGCGGCCACCTCGAGGTCACGGACCATGAGGGCGAACGGTTTGTCGGCGCGGCCCTTGCGCCGCCGCAACAGGGCCACCGCCTCGTCACTGCCGGCGTCGCAGGCGATGTGGTAACCACCCAGCCCCTTGACCGCCACGACCTGCCCGGCGACCAACGACCGTTGCGCCGCCGCCAGCGCGGCGTCGGTGCCGTCGATCACACCGAGGTCCGCCGACTCGAGCCATAGGCGCGGCCCGCACGCCGCGCAGGCCAGCGGTTGGGCGTGGAAGCGGCGATCGCCGGGATCGTGGTATTGGGCCGCGCAGAGCCCGCAGAGCGGGAAAAGGGCCATGGTGGTGTTGGGCCGGTCGTAGGGCAACCGCTTGGTGATGGTGAAGCGAGGGCCGCAATTGGTGCAGGTGATGAAGGGGTA
The DNA here is from genome assembly GCA_963851105.1 of uncultured Actinomycetota bacterium. GTDB lineage: Bacteria > Actinomycetota > Acidimicrobiia > Acidimicrobiales > Palsa-688 > DATARN01. Next base: position 256,382 of record CAWKNP010000007.1, on the reverse strand, counting down.
GCGATAGCGCCGGTCCGCGGGGTCGAACATTTCCCGCCGGCAGTCCTCACACAAGGCGGCATCGGGTGCCACAAAGGTGCGAACCGCGGAATCGGCCCGGCTCTCGACGATCCGGAACCCGTCCTCGCCGGTGATGGCCATGGGCGCCGACTCCACCGCGTCCACCCGCGCCAGAGGTGGGGCATCACCGTGCAGGCGCGCCGCGAACGCCTCGACGGCGGCGGGGGGCCCTTCGACTTCGACGAAGACGCCGTCGGTGTCGTTGCCGACATGGCCGGCCAGCACCGCCTCGGTGGCCAGGCGGTGCACAAAGGGGCGGTACCCGACCCCCTGCACGACCCCGCGGACGCGGATACGGGCCCGGACTCGGGCGTCACTGGTCGTACGCGCGGGTCCTGTCATTGGTGGGAGTCTACGGATACGGCCTGCCCGGCGGCCCTTTCGGAGCCGCCTGGCACTGAGGCGAACTAGACGGTCTCGAGGGCCCGGTCGTAGTGGCCCAGGGCGGCTTCGCTGTTGCACTTGCTGCGCAGCAACAGCACCTCTTGGGCCGCGGCGCGGTTGTTGGCATCGCCGCCCCACGTCCGCAGGGCGTCGTCCTGCAGGGCCCGTCCGTAGGAGAAGGTGAGCGTCCACGGGTGGGGGCCGAGCTTGACCATGGCGTCGAGGTGCTCGGTGGCGACCTGCGAGGCCTGGCCGCCGGAGAGGAAGGCGCAGCCGGGGACCGAGGCGGGGACGGTGTCGCGTAGGCACTTCACGGTCGCCTCGGCCACTTCCGCCACCGTCGACCCCGGGCCCTTGGAGCCCGATATCACCATCGAGGGCTTGAGGATGATGCCCTCGAGATCGATGTCCGCGTCGTGCAGGGCGTAGAACACCTCGGTCAGCGTCCGGTGGGTGACCTCGTAGCTCCGGGCCAGATCGTGGGAGCCCTCCATCAGCACTTCCGGCTCCACGATGGGGACGATCCCGCCTTCCTGGCAGAGGGCGGCGTAGCGGGCCAAAGCATGGGCGTTGGCGGTGATGGCATACCGCGTGGGCAGCCCGGCGCCGATGGTGATGACGGCGCGCCACTTGGCGAAGCGGGCACCGAGGTCGTAGTACTCGGAGATGCGCTCACGCAGCCCGTCGAGTCCCTCGGTGATCGTCTCGCCGGGATGGCCGACCAACGGTTTGGCGCCGGTGTCGACCTTGATGCCAGGCAGCATGCCCCGGCTGGCCAGCACCTCGGGGAACGGCGTGCCGTCGGCGGTGGCCTGGCGAATGGTCTCGTCGTACAGGATGACCCCGCTGATGTAGTTGTCGATACCGGGGGCAGTCAGCAACATCTCGCGGTACTGGCGGCGCAGCTCCACGGTGGACGGGATGCCGAGGGCGGCAAAGCGCTTCGAGATGGTCCCTGAGCTTTCGTCGGCCGCCAGGATGCCCTTACCCGGCGCAACCATCGCCGCAGCGTTGGCGTGCAAAGAATCGTTCGTCATACGCGTGATCGTCGCGCGAAATGACCCCAGGCGCACGTCCCCCAGGTGAGTGGACCGAATGGTGACCGAAACGGTGTCCCTAGGTCGTCACCTGGAGGTCGCGTCCCTGGCTGCGGCGGGCCAGAAGGAGGTGGTACAGGAAGATCAGCTGGACCACGGCCAGCGGTTCGCTGCGGACACTGCCGTCTATAACCCCGAGCGATTCCGGCAGGTCCTGGCCGATCCCGAGCCCGGCCCAGATGGCCTCTTCCACCTGGCGGGTCTTCTCCCGCGACGCGTAGGCGTGGACATGGAGGGCGTCGACCGGTTTGCCGTCGTCGTCGCGTGCCAGCTTCAAGTGGATCGCTTCGCGGGTATCGGCGGTCAGGATCCCGGTGAGGTCGGGATGGGGGGCAGTCGGGCGCAAAAGGACGGTGGCGCTGAGCAGGCCGGCCTCGACCTCGCCGCGCTCGGTGATCGGACCGAAGCGCACGACGACATCGGCCCAGGACCGCTGGGGGCGGATGTAGGCGGCCGATTCCGGTTCCCGGCGGCGCAGGTCCTCGCGGACCTGTTCCTCGGTGTAGCCCCGGTCGCGGGTGTCTCGCTTGATTTTCCACGCGTATCGGGTCGTCTCGGGTGGATCGAGGTACACGCTGAGGTCGAAGCACGCCCGTGACAGCCGGCTGTGCAGCGGCAGCAGGCCTTCGACGATCACATAGTCCCTGGGTTCGAACAGCACCGGACGGTCGAGTGTCCCACTGTGATGGTTGTACACGGGCTTCAGAACCGGCTCGCCCATGGCCAGGAGCTGGAGGTGCTGCTCCATGATCTCCATATAATTGCAAGCGGGATTGAGCGGGGTGAACGTCTGGCCCTTGCGCTCCTGGCGGTCGAAACGGTGGTAGTCGTCGACGCAGATGGAGCTGATGGCGTCGGTTCCGATGGCCGCCAGCAGGCCCCGGGTCAGGGTCGTCTTGCCGGCCGCGCTGTCGCCGGCAATGGCGATCATCACCGGCCGGTGGGGGCTCGGCGGGCCGGCTCTGCGCATCACGACCCTCTTGTGGGTCACGCTGCCTCAGCCGGCGGTCAGTGCGGCGTCGCCGGCGATGGCCGCGTTCGACTGAGTCATAGACGAACGGTACGGATCGTGCCATGTTGTGCCATCCCCCTCCGGAGGGAGCGGCCGTGGGAGGAGGATGGGGCGCGGCGCCGCGGCGCTGCCTAGTCTCGTAACGTGACCGACCACCCGTCGATGGCCGCACCGCGGACCGGACCCATCCGGCTCCTGCTGGTTGATGACCACCGGATGGTCCTCGACGGGCTGACCGCCATGCTCCGTCCCCACGCCGACGTGGCCACCGTCGTGGCCAGCACGACCGAGCCGGCCGAAGCCCGCCGCCTCGCCGTCGACGCGGAACCCGACATCGCACTGGTCGATGTGCGGATGAAGGCGACCAGCGGCCTCGACCTGTGCGAGGAGCTGCTACGGGTCGCCCCGGCGCTCAAGGTGGTGCTCCTCACCGTCTACGACGACGAGCAGTACCTGTTCCAGGGCCTGCGGGCGGGGGCCGCCGGCTACCTCACCAAGCAGGTCGTAGCCGAGGAGCTCCTGGGCCATCTCCAGCGCGTGCTGCAGGGCGAGATCGTGATCGACGCCTCGCTGGCCGGCCGGGTGGCGCTGTCGGCGGCCCGGCTCCACCGCGGCGAGTTCTGGCCGGGAGCCCACCTCGGGCTGTCACAGCGCGAGAGCGAGGTGCTCGAGCTCATGGTGCACGGCAATTCCAACCGGGCCATCGCGCACCGCCTCGTGCTGGGCGAGGAGACGGTGAAGACCCACGTGCGCTCCATCTTCCGCAAGCTCGACGTGTCGGACCGGACCCAGGCGGTGGCCTTCGCGCTGCGGGAGGGCGTCTTCCTGTGAACGAGCCGGCAGACGGGCCCGCTGTTGACGACGGGACTGTTGACGACCGGGCCTCGGGGGACCGGGCGTGGTCGGACCTCCTCCGCCAGATCATCGAGCTGAGCACCGCCGAGCGCAATCTGCGCGAGGTGCTGCGGCGGGTGGCGGAGTTCGTTGCCGCCACCACCAAAGGCGATGCCTGCTTCGTGCACGTCGTCGACCACGACGCCCGCGAGATCGTCCTCATGGGCGCCACCCCCGAGCAGTTCGACAAGTTGGCGGGCACCATCCGGTTGCGTCTCGGTGAGGGCGTGGCGGGATGGGTCGCCCAGTTCGCAAAGCCGGCGGTGATTCCCGACAAGTGGAGCGACCCCCGCTACGTGTACATCCCCGCCCTGAAGGGCGAGGAGTTCAACTCCATGATCTCGGTACCGCTTCTGCGCCCGGGCGGCGTGGTGGTCGGGGTCCTCAATGTCCACTCCCGCGCCGCCGACCATTTCGCCCCCGACGACGCCGCCCGCCTCGGCGAAGTGGCCAGCGTGCTGGCCGGCATCGTGGAGAACGCCGTGCTCTACGACAACCTGGCCCGGCGCGAGGTCGACGTGGCTCGCTTCGCAGCCAAGACGATCGAGATGCAGGAGTTGGACCGGCGCCAGATCGCGGCCAACATCCACGACGGCATCAGCCAGCGGCTGGTAAGCGCCTGGTACCACCTGCGTGCCGCTCGGGCGCTGGCCCACGACGAAGCGGTGCTCGCCGAGATCGACGCCAGCGAGGCGCTGGTCTCCGACGCCCTCGACGAGGCCCGCCACGCCATCGTCGGCCTCCGTCCCGCCATCCTCGACGACCTTGGCCTTACCGCCGGCCTGACCAGTTTGGCCACCTCGCTCGGCTCCGACGCCGAGATTGAGGTCGACCTGTCGGGCGTCGCCTTGGCGGCCCACATCGAGACGGCGCTGTATCGCATCTCCCAGGAGGCCCTGCAGAACGTCATGAAGCATTCCGGCGCCGAGCATGTCCGCATCGGTTTGCAGGAGGCCGGTGACGGCAGCGTGATCCTCACCGTCAGCGACGACGGGGTCGGTTTCGATCCCGCCCAGTCGGCGCCCGCCACCGCCTACGGCCTCCAGGGCATGCAGGAACGAGCCGCGCTCATCGGGGCCCAGCTCGAGGTTCGGTCCCGTATCGGCGAGGGCTCCACCGTCATCGTCACCGTGCCCCGTTCCCCTCACGCCGACGACGACGCCGTCACTCCCGCAGAGCCGTTCGCCCGTCAGAGGTGAGATCGAAGCAGTCCGCCACCGCAGTCATGGACTGCGCCAGCAGGGCGGCGGTAGGGCTGAGGCTGCCGGCGGCGTGGGCGACCAGGTGCCAGGGCCGATCGAGGGGCGTGCCGGGGCACGGCCATACCGACACCTCGCCGGTGGCGATGCGGTCCACGACGGCATCGAGGGAGATGAGGGCGACGCCGAGGCCGGCCACCACCGCCTGCTCGACGGCGCCGTTGGAGCCGAGGAGCATGGTGGGGGGATCGATTCCCAGCTCCGCAAGAAGATTGTCGGCCGAGCCCCTGGTACCCGACCCCGCCTCGCGCATGAGCCAGGTCTGGTCGGCCAGTTCGGCGACAGGCATCGGCCGGTCCCCGATCGGGGGCCCCACCAGGACCAGCTGGTTGGGGGCGGTGGCCAGCACCACGAACGGGGACGCCGCCGGGGGACGACCGGCGATGACCAGGTCGGCGGTTCGGTCGCGCAGCGCTTCCCAGACCATGGTGCGGTTGCCGACCTGCACCGAGATACCCGCTTTGGGCTGTTGTTGTCGGAACACCGCGAGCAAAGGGGGAAGGAGCCGCTCGGCCGCAGTGGTGACGGTCACCACCTTGACACTCCCCTGGCCCGGGGACTCCAGGCTTTGGGTGGTACGGACCGCGAGATCGAGGAGCCCGAGGCTCTGACGCACCCGGGTGGCGAAGGCGGCTCCCGCGGCGGTGATACGCAAGCCCCGTCCCTGGCGGGCGACGAGGGCGACACCCAACTCCTTTTCCAAGCTGGCGACCGCCGCCGACACCGAGGGCTGGGAGACGAAGAGACGCTCGGCTGCGGCGTGGATCGAGGAGGTCTCGGCCACGGCCAGGAACGTTCGGAGCTGCGTGAGCGTCACCTCGCGCAACCTACCCCTCGGATCCCCGCTCCACCGGAGCCGGGGGCGGGGCCGTCAGATACCATGTCCTCGGCCCTCATAGGGGCCGCTCATGACTACTTCCGGCACGACTGACCACCGGCCTCAGATTGGCGACGACCTGCTCGACGCCATGGTCGAGGCCTTACCTCTCGCCGTCGTTGCGGTCGATCCCACCGGCCGCATCGTGCGAGTCAACGCGGGCGCCGAGTCGCTCTTCGGCTACAGCCGCGACGATATCGTCGGATCGTCGATCGAACTGGTGCTGCCCTTCGGCATGCTGACCGGCCGCGAGGACGTGCTCAACGAATACGTCCACGATCGCGATGCCTCGGTCACCGAGTGTGTCGCCCGCGGCAACGATGGCGGCGAGATCTGGGTCGAGGTCGCCATCAGCTCCCTGCCCCTGCTCGAAGGCGTGGGGTCGCTCATCACGATCCGGCCGTCGGGCGAGCACCACCAGATCGCGGAGCGCCTGGCCATCCTCGAGGCGTTCGTCGAGACCTCAGAAGACGCCGTCTTCAGCCAGGACCTGGAATGCCGTATCACCAGTTGGAACCGCAGCTCCGAGCGGATTTTCGGGTATCGGAAGGACGAGATCCTCGGACAGTGCTCGATCGTGTTGTTCCCCGAGCATCTCCAGGGCGAGGCCCAGCTGGTGTTCGACACCGTGATCGCCGGCGACCGGGTCGACCACTACGAGACCGAGATCAGGCGCAAGGACGGCATGCCGATCCCGATCTCGCTGTCGCTCTGCCCCCTGTTCCACGGCAACGGCCGTCTCACCGCCTCGGTGATGATCGCCCGCGACGTGACCGAGCAGCGCCTGACCCAGGCGACCCTGGCGGAGATCGAGACCCGCATCCGCGAGGGCGAAGCACTGGCCCACGTCGGCAGCTGGCTGTGGGACGTTCGCACCGGCACCGTCCAATGGACCGACGAGCTGCACCGGATCCACGGAGTTGATCCGCTGGACTTCGACGGCACCCTGGACGCTCACGTCGACCGGGTCCACCCCGAGGATCAGGCCCGGGTATGGCGCGGCCTGGCGGCCGCGGTCGCCTCGGGGCGGCCCTTCGAGGACGAGTACCGCATTATCCGCCCGAGTGGTGAGCACCGCTGGGTGTACGCCCGGGCCGAGCCGACGGTGGGCTCGGCGGGCGACGTCGTCGGCCTCCGCGGCATCGGCCAGGACGTCACCGACCGCCGGCGCCCCTCCCCCTGACGCCCGGGGCACTAGCGAGCGCGAACCCCAGGACCCCTAGCGCGATTTCCGCTGTGTACACGACGGAAATCGCGCTACCCCTCGGGCCGTTACCGCTGCACGAGCTGGCGGACCCGGTCCACGAGGTCGGGCGTCGCTGCCGCCTCTCCCGCGGTGCCCTCGACCATCTTGGCCACCTCGCGCAGGGTCCGGCCCACCTGGGAGCGGGCGACCATGACAACGGCGGCCACTTCCTCGGAGTCGCGGATGGTCCCGAAGCTGTCGACCATGTCGGTGGGACCCCGGCTGCCACCGCTGTCGCCCAAGAGGAAGCCCACAACAAAGGCCAACACCATGTCCATGCTGCGGATTACCTCCCGGGGCTCAGTCTGCGAGCTCCGCTTCGACGTGCAGGTTGACTCGGACGTCGGGGTAGATGCGCAGCATCAGCACCGTGGGCGACGGCAACTGGAAATCGCGGACATCGAGAGCGTGGTCCCCGGTGACGACCAGTTTTCGGTCGGACAGGAGCTTCAACCCGACCGTGCCCCGCAAGGGCCGGGTCACGCCGTGAAAGGTCACGTCGGCGCCCAACCGGTACCGGTCGCCGCCGCCGATGGCCACGCATTCCCGCAGGTTCAGGCTGACGCGGGGGAACCGCCGGGCGTCGATGCGCCGGAGCAGTTCCGCGTCGTACAGGCCGTTGCCGGAGCGAAGCTCGTCGACCGCGATCTCCAGGCGGGCGCGGGGGGCGGTGTCACAGCAGATCTCGCCGCCCAGCATGTCGAACTCGATCTCACCGGTCAGGCCCATGGCCCCGAACCGTATGGGGCCGACCGTGGAACGGGCTTCGATCAGCACGACCGATCGGTCGGGGACGACCCGGAACCGGGCCCGCACGGGAACCTCGACGGTCACCGGCGCCTTCGCCGCCGCTGACACCAGCGTGCCGGCGCCACTGGCCCCGCCGGCGCCACGGGCCCAACCGACGCCACTGGCCGCGCCGGCCCCACCAGCGGTGCTCGCAGGCGTGGCGGCCTTGGCGAGCGCGGGCAGGACAACTGCGGGTCCGTGGACACCATTGGATCCCGGAGCCTTGACCCCGGCCGGGCGTCCGCCTTGGGCGGTGCCCGGCCTCGCCGTCTCGTCCTCACGTGAGGGCATCAGCAGGCTGGTGGGTCCCGGCGACGTCTCGCTGACCGGCCGGCGGCGCCCGGAGGCACACGTCGACGAGACGGGCGACCAGGCATGGCCGAGTGCCGCGTGCCAGGCCCCTTCGACCTGGGCCAGCGCGGCGTCGGCGGTGCCCGTCGCCTGGTAGCGGTGCAGGACGTGGTCCAGGCAGTCCCGCTCTTCTTTGATCACGCCCATCCAGGCCCGCAGCACCCGGGCGCCGTGCTCGGTGATCCCGTACACCCGGCGCGCCTGGCCCGCCTTGGCGGGCTCGTCCCAGACCTTGACGAGGCCGTCGCCCTCAAGCTGGGCCAGTGCGCGGTACACGCCGGCCCGTTCGACCTGGCCGAAGCGGAAGTCCTGCAGATCCTTGACGAGGCTGTAGCCATAGCCCGGTTTCTCGGACACCAGCAGCAGGATGGCCGGGAGGAGAAAATGGCGCGGCGGCGCGAACTCGAACCGGGACTGGTGCGAAGACCAGTCTTGCGTTGCTGCCTGATGATCCATCGCCTGAGTCAGATCCCCCGACCTCCCGTCCCTTGCTACTTGCCAGGTACGTCCCTGTCAAGTAGGGCGGGGCGCTACGCCGACCAGCTGGGGTCGGCGTCGGCCGGGGGATCTGCGGAGTTCGTCTTCTGCGACTCGTCGACGTCGAACACCCGGCTCTGGAGGATGTCCTCGGCCTCGAGGCGCATCAGGTCATGCCGGCTGAGCTTCTGGCTCGGGTTGGCCACGATGCGTGCCGCCTGGCGGAGGCGGGCTCGTTCCAGGGCATTGCGAACGCTGCGGGCGTTGGCGAAGCGGGGCTGCTGCATCCGCAACTCCAGGTAGTCCCGGAATGCCTTCTCGGCATCGTCGGAAAACTGGTAACGCTGCTCGTCGAGCATCAGATGGCCGATCTGGACCAGCTCGTCGAGGCTGTAATCGGGAAAGTTGATGTGGTGGGCGATGCGCGAGCCCATGCCCGGGTTCGACATGAAGAACTGATCCATGCGGTCCTTGTAGCCGGCCAGGATCACGACCAGGTTCTCCCGCTCGCTCTCCATCAGCTGCAGGAGGATCTCGATGGTCTCCTGGCCGTAGTCCCGCTCGTTTTCCTGGCGGTACAGGTAGTACGCCTCGTCGATGAACAGCACGCCGCCCATGGCCCGCTTGAGGACTTCCTTGGTCTTGGGCGCGGTGTGCCCGATGTACTGGCCCACCAGGTCGTCACGGGTGACGCTGACCAGATGCCCCTTGCGCAGATACCCCAGGCGATGGAGGAGCTCGGCCATGCGCAGCGCGACGGTTGTCTTTCCCGTCCCGGGGCTGCCGGTGAAGGACATATGCAGCGTCGGGCGGGTGGACTCGATACCGAAGCGGCGCCGTAGCCGGTCGACGAGCAGCAGGTCGCCGATCTCCCGGATGCGCTGCTTGACCGGCACCAGGCCGACGAGCTCGCGCTCGAGGCGATCCAACACCTCTTTGGTGTGGACGGCCGCCTCTTCCGACTGGACATCGACCAGGGCGTCGTCGGGCAGAAGTTCGTCACCGAAGTCCGTGGTGGCGGGGCCGTCACCGTTGCCGCCTTGGTCCGCGGCCGGTGCCGGCCCGGAGCGGATGGAGAATCCCCGCCCCGGGCCGGTCCCAGCGTCACTCATTTCGAGCCGTTCTCCTGGTACCGCTCGCCGTGGGGCTTCTCCACCGCGTAGGAGTGCAGCGTGTAGTTGATGTGACGGTCATTTGCCTCCTGGCGATCCAGGCGGAAGCCCGGCTCCGACGAGGGACGATTGACGATGAAGTCCAATCCGGTCGTCGCGCGACCCGGGCTCGGGTCGTAGGCGATGACCTTGATGTAGTGGTTGGGGTAGGCCTCTCGGCACTTGTTCATCTCGAACACGACCGCCGACGCGTCGTTGGCGTCGAACATGGGTAGGTCCCACATTTCCCACAGGGGGTTGCGAGGGTGGGGGTCGTCGGTGAACTCGATCGCGAGCGCCCATCTGTTGTTGATGCAGTACTCGACCTGCTTGGTGATCTCTTCGTCGGTCAACTCCGGTAGGAACGAGAACGCTCCCTGGGTGATTTTCATCGTCGCTCCTGTCAGGCCGTCGGGGTGGGCACGACGTCGGATGTGTCGGTGGACTCGTAGTTGAAGCTGATGTCGCCCCAGATGTCGAGGGCGACCTGCAGGGCCTGATTCTTCTTGGCCAGGTTCTTCAGGATCTGCTCACCCTCGGCCATGTAGTCAACGCCCTCGTTGCGGGCCTTGACCATCCCCTCAAGGGCGACCCGGTTGGCCTCGGCGCCCGCCGCGATCCCCATGGGGTGGCCGATGGTGCCGCCGCCGAACTGGAGCACGACATCCTCACCGAGGTAATGGAGCAACTGGTGCATCTGGCCGGCGTGGATACCACCCGACGCGACCGGCATGACGCCGGGCATCGAGCCCCACTCCTGGTCGAAGTACAGGCCCTTGACCGGGTCGACCGGGGTATGGTCGAGCCGCAGGGTGTCGTAGTACCCGGCGATCATGCTGGGATCACCCTCCAGCTTGCCCACCACGGTGCCGGCATGGACGTGGTCCACACCCATCATCCGCACCCACTTGGAGATGACCCGGAAGCTGACCCCGTGGTTCTTCTGGCGGGTGTAGGTCCCGTGTCCGGCCCGGTGCAGGTGGAGCAGCATGCCGTTGGCCCGGGCCCACTTGGAGATCGAGGTCATGGCGGTATAGCCGATGACCAGGTCGATCATGATGATGGGGCTGCCGAGCGACTTGGCGAACTCGGCCCGCTCGTAGATGTCCTCCATGGTGGCGGCGGTCACGTTCATGTAGTGACCCTTGACCTCGCCGGACATCTCGTTGGCCCGGTTGACCCCTTCGATGGAGTAAAGGAAGCGGTCACGCCAGCGCATGAACGGCTGGCTGTTGATGTTCTCATCGTCCTTGGTGAAGTCGAGGCCACCTCGGAGAGCCTCGTAGACCACCCGGCCATAGTTCTTGGCCGAAAGGCCCAGCTTGGGCTTGATGGTGGCCCCGAGGAAGGGGCGACCGAATTTGTTGACGTACTCCCGCTCCATGACGATCCCGTGGGGCGGTCCTTGGAAGGTCTTCAGGTAGGTGCGGGGGATGCGCATGTCCTCGAGGCGCAGGGCCTTCAGTGCCTTGAAGCCGAACACGTTTCCGATGATCGACGCCGTGAGGTTGGGGATCGACCCCTCCTCGAACAGGTCGATGTCATGGGCGATGTAGGCGATGTACTGGTCGTTGTCACCGGGGACCTTGTCGACCCGGTACGCCTTGGCCTGGTACTGCTTGTAGTTGGTCAGGCGGTCGGTCCACACCACTGTCCAAGTGGCAGTCGACGACTCACCGGCCACGGCGGCCGCCGCCTCGATCGGGTCCACGCCCGCCTGCGGCGTGATGCGGTGGGCCGAGAGCACGTCAGTGTCTTTGGGAACATAATCCGGCTCCCAGTAGCCCATCTTGGCGTAGGGGATGACGCCGGCGCCCCAGCGCTTCTCGCCTTCCAGCTGTTGCTGACCCTGCTTGCCGTTACCGCTGCCATCTGCCATGAAGCCTCCCAGGGTTCGAATGGCTGTACTGCTTCTGTCGTGTCCCCTTTATAGTGCCGCGGCGTTCATAGACCGTCCAATACGAATTCCCAGCGATCCATAGCTATATGGTTATACAAGAACGAGGGAAGGGACGCGAAATGGCCTGACCGGCGAGCCTTCACCGGTCAGGCCACAACGACAATTGGTGCCCCTGGGACGGTCGAGGGCGAGGGCAGAGGCCGAAGCCCCACGGCCCGCCCGGGTGTTACCGGCCGGGTGCGCGCAGCGGGCGGACCCGTCCAGCGGCGGGCGCAGGCGCAGGTGCCTCAGGAGCGGCAGCTGCCGCTCCTGCGCCCGATGCCTTGAGGGCTTCGGCAACGGCGTTGTTGATCACCTTCTGCACCGTCGCTTGCACCTCTCCCACGAAGCCGCCGACTATCTTCAGCGCCGGCTCGGCCATTCCAATGACAGTCTCGAAGATGTCGGCCATTTCCTCTCTCCCTCGCCTTTCGTTCAGATAACCAGCCGGAGCCCTTTGCCCCGCTGCTGTGAAACGAGCTCCGTCCCGCGCCCGACCAGACTCATGACCAGTCCTTGCGCAGTCGAGAATCCCGCGGTGACCATTCCTCTTACCTCGTCCGAGGCAGCCATATCGCTGATAGCTGTCTTGACCGAACCCCCACCGCTGAACAGTCCACCGATGACCCCATTGGCCGTCGACATTCCGCCCGACATCATCGACTGGATGTCACCAGAGCCAGCCACTGATCCCAACGCGTCCTTCATGACCCCGACACCTTGGCCACCGGCCTCACTGCCTAGGAGATACCCCAGCACAAAACCTGCCAGAACTTCCACGTCCCTGCTCCTCTCCATCTTGCGAGTGGGTTACTCAGCAGGTCCACCGCAGCGCGGCGCCCCACAGTCTTGTCCATCTCTGTACAGAATGCGAGTTTTGAGTCGAACTGCGTGTTCTAGGCTCGGCGACCCAACGTGACAGCCGCTTCCCGATGGAGGCGACCGAAGTTGTAGTACGCCGCGCACGCCCCCTCCGAGGAGACCATGCAGGTCCCGATCGGAGTCTCTGGTGTGCACGCGGTGCCGAACACTTTGCACTCCCAAGGCTTGATGACGCCCTTCAGCACCTCGCCGCACTGGCAAGCCTTGGGGTCGGCGACCCGGACACCAGGAACGTGGAACTTGAGCTCGGCATCAAAGTCGGCGAACTCCGGACGCAGCTTCAGTGCGCTCTGGGAGATGAATCCGAGTCCCCGCCACTCGAAATGCGGCCGGAGCTCGAACACCTCCCCGAGGACTGCCAGCGCACGGGGGTTGCCTTCGTCACGCACGACGCGGGTGTACTGGTTCTCGATCTCGCAGCGACCGTCGCGGATCTGCTGGAGCAGCATGGCGATCGCCTGGAGGATGTCGAGTGGTTCGAATCCGGCGGTCACCAGCGGCTTGCCGTACTGCGACGTGACGAAGCGATACGGGCGCTGACCAATCACCGTCGACACGTGGCCTGGTCCCAAGAAGCCATCGAGGCGCAAGTCCGGGGACTCGAGGATCGCCTTGATGGGCGGGACGATGGTCACGTGGTTACAGAACACGCTGAAGTTCGTGACGCCGTGCTCCTTGGCCTTCAGCAACGTGAGGGCGGTGGAGGGAGCGGTGGTCTCGAAGCCGACCGCGAAGAAGACAACCTCGCGGTCGGGATGCTCCATGGCAATGCGCAGGGCGTCAAGTGGCGAGTACACGAACCGAATGTCCGCGCCACGGGCCTTCGCCTCGAGCAGGTTGCCGTTGCTGCCTGGGACTCGCATCATGTCCCCGAAAGACGTGAAGATGACGCCCGGGTTTTCAGAAACCGCTATAGCGTCATCGACACGCCCCATCGGGATGACACACACCGGGCAGCCCGGGCCGTGAACCAGTTCGACGCTGGACGGCAGAACGTGCTCGATTCCGTGCCGGTAGATGGTATGGGTGTGGCCCCCGCACACCTCCATGAACTTGAAATGGTCGTCGCCGGCCAGCTCGGTGATCCGTCCCACCAAGGCCCGCGCGGCGGCGGGATCACGGTACTCGTCGACGAAGCGCATCTTGCTTTAAGCCGCCTGCTCGAGCTCGCGTGAGCGGGCTTCGATCTCAGGTGTCTGGAGCTTTTGGGCCAGAGCGCCACGACCACGGTTCAGGAACTCGCCCATCAGGGCAAACAGTCCCCCGAGCATGTCCCGGAATCCCTGCGACGTGGTGATGGTGCGCCACGAGTCGGTGAGCTCCTCGTGACCCTTGTCCCCAGCTCGCGTACCTAGCAGGTAGCCAATGATCAGCCCCACTATCGCTGCCATGCGTTCCCTCCTGTATTGGTCGTGACACTCGATGACGACATCGCCGTCATCTCGTCGGTGTATGCCTCGCCCATCATTTGAAGCCCTGCCATCGCCTGCTCAGCTTCTTCCTCGTCAATCTTGGACATGGCGAAGCCGACGTGGATGAGGACCCAGTCGCCGGGGATGACCGTCTCATCCTCCAGCAATCCGATATTGATGATCCGGCCTACACCGGCTACATCGACCCGGGCGAGGTGCTCATGATCGAGCATCTCCGTTACTTGGCCAGGAATCCCTAGGCACATTGGACTTGCCTTTCCATGTTGACGATTACATCTTCCGGATTCGGCTGTACCGGGAGATGCTGGACATCGAAGCCGCGAGTAGGACGAGGATAAACACCACGACCAGCGCGAGGATGACGAGGAAAATCAGGCCGAGGATGCTCATGTCACATCTCCCGGATCTTCAGGTAACGCGCGATGTCAGGCAGCGACTTCACAACTACTGCGGCCATCAGTGCAAACACCAATGACATCATCAAACGTCGGATCATGTTCTGGTCTCCCTTCCAGCAGGTTGGCACACGTCGGTGAGCAGGTCGCCCACCAACTCAGTGAGCAACTCGCTCACCATCTCAACAGCTCGGTCGACAGCCGAAGCTACCGGTTCCGAGAGGCCCATCCCTTCCTCGATTGTCGCCGGCTGGCACCCAACTACCAGTATCCGATCGACGGAACCACCGAGATTAGCCAAAGTCGTCAACACCACAAGTGGGCTCATGGTGTGAGCGTCCATCACCGGCACGACATCGTCGTCTTCACCATGTGAAGCCGGCGGCGGCACGTCGGGTTCGAGCAATACGACCGTCCCGGGGGGTTCGTCACCCATCGGCATGGCATCGATGATGACGAGCGCGTCGTACCCATCCATCAGGTCGTACGCGAGGTGCACCCCACGGATGCCGTAGTCCTCGACTCGGACGCAATCGGGCAACGGCATCGCGGCCAAACGGTTGGCCACCTCGACGCCGAAGCCGTCATCGCTGAAAAAAATGTTGCCGATCCCCGCGCACATGATGCGGGGGCTCATGTCGTCGCCTCGCCGGCGGGGGCACTCGGCGCCGGCTCCTCGCCACCCTTTTTTCCCATCCCGCCGTCGCCGACGATGGTGGGAAAATCGAAGTCTTCCATCCCCCGGTCGAGCCTTCCCGGGGTGTCCACCTCGCGGCCGGCATTGGCGATGGCCTCCGCCTGGCCGACGGCATCGGCCTCGGCTTCGGTGAGGGGTTCGATCTCGTCGGGGTGGAAGTAGTAGAAGCGGCCCTGGAATTCGTAAACCTCGGTGGCCGGGTCTCCGTCGACGGTCACCGCGACGTGGAAGCCGCCGTCGACGTCGTGAAAGATGCCCGCCACCGTCGCCGTCATACCGGCGAGGAAGATGTCGTGGACGTCAGCGCGGTGGCTGGGCACGAGTCGCACCCGCGATCCCTTGCCGATCTCGACGTCGCGGATGATCACGGTGTCGGTCCACGGGTCGAACGAGGCATCGACCACCGGGTCCAGCCACGGCACGGCCGCAGGCTCCTCCGGGTCGACGCCCATCGCCTCGGCTTCGATGCTGCGGATGTCGCGCATCGTGCCGTGGAGCTTGTCCCACGAGCCTTCTTCCATGTTGTCGCAGCGGTCGATGATGGCTCGGGCACGGGGATCGGTGCCCCGGGCCTCGGCCTTCTCTTCCTCGGTCAGAGTAAGGACCCGAAGCGCCAGTATCTCGTCGATCTCGCAGCCGTCGTGGAAATCGCCGTCGCTCTCGGGCGCAATGGCGGGATAGTCGTACAGGATGATGGGCGACGCCAGGACCAGGTCGGTAGCGCCCGGTTTGCCGACCAGCACGGCGTAGGAAGCCACGCTGTGACACCCGGCGACGGCATCGACGGCGTGGTCGGGAGGATCGAACACCGAGCAGAAGGCTCCGTCTTCGAGCGCACCCAAGGTGTGCACGGCGATAAGCGACCGGCGCATGACGTCCTCGCGAGCGCCGCTCACGGTCCACTCCGTCGTGTTCTCGACTTCGATGGACACCTTCACCAGTACACCGGGACCGTCGGCCCAGCTGATGGTGACCCGGGCCTCGCCACTCACGTCCTCGGTGCTGCGCACGATGCGGCCCCGCACCTCGCTGTGGGGGTCGGCTTCGTCCTCGGTGACGATCTCGGTCTCGGAGGTCGCGGGGAAGACGAGGGGGATCGTGACCGACGCCTCGTCGACCGGGAGCAGGGAGATGACTGCCAGGTCGATCTCGCGCTCGATGGCCTCGTCCCATTCCATCCAGACCCGGTCGCCCACCTGGAGCTTGTCGGTCCACCGGAATCCGCCCTCGGAGGCCTCGTCGGCCTCTTCGAGCGCCCGATGCTGGAGCTGCAGGAAGCGGAGGCGAACTGCCAGTTGCGGCTCCTGGCCGGGATCCACGATGAGTTCGGTCCGCATGGTCGTGCGCTCACAGGAGTCATTGGCGAGCCACGACGGCGGGACCAGTACGCCCCACTGGAAGCGCACGCCGCCATGGTTCTTCCCATTGGTGGCGTGGTACGGGTACAGGATGTACCCCTCGTACAGGACGGTATCGGCAACGCCACTGGCGGTCGCGAAGCGCGACGCCATTTTCTCGGTCAGGGTGGCGGCGGGCGTCATACCTCTTCTCCCGCCTGCTTGAGCAGGGCCTCGAAGGCGTCCTCCCACGTGGGGAGAGCCTTGCTGACCTTGTACTTCGTCAATAGGTCGATCGTCTCCTTGCGCGCCTTGATCCAACCACTGTTCGGGAAGTACATGTCCATGCAGTCGTGCCACACCCGGGCAGGCATCTTGAACGAGCGATCCTTGTTCCAACCGATCGGTTCCGCCGCGAAGCCGTGATTCGGTGAGTCGTTGTCCCCGTTGGTGAAGAACGTCCCCGAGAACATGAGCTGCAGCGGGATCTCACCGTCGCGGACGCTGTGGAGGTACTTGTTGCCCGCGACCTCGAAGTCGTAGGTCGCCGTCATCGGCAACTCGAACTCGGTGGTGCCGTCGAAGCGGGGGATGACCGCCCCGGTGTGCGTCCACAAGAAGGGCTTGAGCGTCTGGCCCCAGCGCTTGGGCTCGTCGAACAGCTCATACAGCCGACCATGCTCGTCGCTGTTGTAGTTGCGCTTCTGAGGCTCGATCATGATCTGGCACCGCAACGCCACGGCGTGGACGTAATACCCCGACGCCTCGGTCACCCGGATCTTGAACATGATCGTCGGGACAGCCGCGTAGGGCTGCGCCTTGGCACCGAGAACCTCGAAATCCAGCGAACTCATATTGCCTGCTGCCCTGCCTTCGTCCGCACTCGGTTGAAGAAGGCGTCCATTGCCTCGTGGGCTTCCTTACCGCCGTCGAAGCCCCGCCACAGCTTGCGCATCTCGCCCACCAACTCGTAACAGGCGTCGATGGGGACGAGGAAGCACTGGGGGTTGTTGCCGGCCTTGTCCTTGTGGACGAGAAAGGCCTCCACGTCGGGAAGGATGCTTGCCAGGCTCGGATTGGCCGCCACCACCTCGTCCCAGGTCTCGAGGGACAGGAGCGACTCGGTCGCGCCGGCGGGGCTCGGGTAGAACGCGGCCACCCGCTGCAGCTCGGAGTTCACGAAGAAGAACGCCGTGCTGACAGGGATCTGGAGGGAGTCCCACTGCGCCGCCGACAGTGAGAAGTCCTCGAAGTAGATGTAGCGATCGGGAACCGCCAAGTAATGCTTGCCGCCTGCGCCCTCATGGGTGAACAGCAGGTAGCAGGGGCGGCAGGCGCACATCAGGTTGCGGACTTTCAGGTCGACCAGATGGCCGTGCTCGTCGGGGATCGCCTCCCCGCACAACTCGCACACCTCGCCAGGGCGGGGACGCCGGGCGACGCTGCGGTCCCGGATGCGCTCTAGAACTTTAAGCGGCTCTCGGGGAGCTTGGCTCACCGGGTCGCTGACACTGTCACTCATTGTTAGCTGGTCACCTCTGTACCAATTCCGCTGGGCATTCTTCGAAAACAGTCCTCTTGGCCCCCAGCGTAATGGGGACTGGCTCGCCAACGGGCGGCGACTCTTCCGTTGGCTGCTCGACGTCGATGATCTGGATCTCGGGTGCCGCTTCTGCGATCGCCGTCTCGACGGCCATCCGCAGGGTCAGCGTCGACGACGGGCAACCATGACAGCTGCCCAGCAGGTTCAGGTGGACGGCACCGGCCACGGCGTCGATGTCGAGTAGCTCGACGTCACCACCGTGTTGGGCGAGCATCGGCCGGACACCTTCGAGCGCGCGCGCCACCCGTGTGGCCAGATCGTCAGGATGCAGCCCGTGCACGAGCAACAGGCTTGAAACCAGCTCGTCATGGGACAAAAGGCCCAGCACAGCCGGATCTTTCTCCCCCACTATCTCAACGATCCGGGCTAAGCCACCGCCATACAAATCGGTGACCAGGCCCAACATCTCTTCAGCCTGGCCGTATAAGCGCGGATCAGCAGCTGCTCGCAGCTCGTCGAGCAGCTGCTCGATCCGATCACCAACGGCCCGGAGGTTCTTCTTCTCGGCCATGGGCCCCCCCTCCGGGGTTCAAAGTTTTTCTCGAACAAATGACTAGGTTCCCGGCGCCGTCAACCGACGCCGGGAACCCAGTTGCTTCTTTGTGCTAACCGACCTGCAGGGTGCAATCCTCAGCAACAGCGGCCGGCGAATGCGTCCGCTTGAGGACCTTGCCCTTGCCAAGGTACATGTGAACGCCACACGGCAGGCAGGGGTCGAACGACCGGACTGCACGCATGATGTCGATGCCCTTGAAGTTCTCGAGGCTGTTCTCCTCGAAGATGGGGGTGTTCATGACCGCATCTTCGTAGGGTCCCGGCGTCCCGTAGCTGTCACGCGGGTTGGCGTTCCAAGGGGTGGGCGGGTACGGATGGTAGTTGGCGATCTTCCCACCGCGGATAACCATGTGGTGGGAGAGCACGCCACGAACCGCCTCGATGAAGCCGCAACCGATGGCTTCGTCAGGCACCGTGAACGGCGTCCAGGTCTTGGTATGGCCAGCACGCACCTCTGCCAGCGCCTTGTCCATGAAATGGAGGGCGCAGCAGCAGGCATACAGCTGGAAGTAGGTACGAGCACGGTCACGCTCGATGGCGTTGGACCACTTCGGTACCTCCCACACGAAGTCTTGCGCCGGCTTGAGCGCAGACCGCGGGAGGGAGAACTCGATGCTGTGGCCGGTGGCCTTGATGTAACCGATGTCCACCAGGCCCGAGAGGGCGATGGCGAACAGGCGGGCCAGGGGGCCGCCGCCGGTGTCGAGGGCCAGGTGATCCCGGCCGTCGAACCAACGGGGAGCCATGACCCAGCTGTACTTGCCGTCGAAGTCGCGCTTCTGGGGCTGGGGGATGGTGTGCTGGTTCCAGGGGTGACGGCGGTCCACTGGGTTGCCCAGGGGATCCTTGGTCACGAACATCTCCTGGCCTTCCCAGTCGTCGTAGAACGAGTGACCGAGGAGGATGCGGATGCCGAGGTTGATGTCGACCAGGTCGTTCGTCACCAGCTTGCCGTCAACGACGACGCCGGGGGTGACGAACATGGCACGGCCCCACTCGGTCATGTTGCGGTAGTTGAAGTCGCAGACATCCGGGTCCTGGAAGGAGCCCCAGCAGCCGGTCAGGATGCGACGACGGCCGACTTCTTCGTAGCCGGGCATGGCGTCATAGAAGAACAGGAAGAGGTCTTCGTGCAGAGGCACGACCCGCTTCATGAACTCGACATAGCGCATCAGCCGGGCGTAGTAGTCGGTGAAGAGCTGGATGGTTGCCGTGGTGCCGTTACCACCCGGGTACAGGGTGGACGGGTGCACGTGGCGACCCTCCATGAGGCAGAACATCTCACGGGTCCAGCGGCTGACCGCCAGAGCCTCGCGGTAGAACTCGCCCGAGAACGGGTTCAGGGACCGCATGATGTCGCCAATGGTGGCGTAGCCGTGATGCTCGGTGTTCGGCGCCGCGGTGCGGTTGGCCAGGTCGAGCACGCCGGGGTTGGTCTCGCTGACCATCTTCTCGCAGAAGTCAACGCCGACCAGGTTCTCCTGGAAGATGTTGTGGTCGAACATGTACTCGGCAGCCTCGCCGAGGTTCGAGATCCACTCACCCAGGTGCGGGGGGACGACGCCGAACGCCATGTTCTGGGTCCAGGTCGACACTTCGCAGTGGTTGTCGCCGCAGATACCGCAAATACGGCTGGTGATGAAGTGGGCGTCCCGAGGGTCCTTGCCCTTCATGAAGATGCTGTAGCCACGGAAGATCGACGAGGTGGAGTGGCAGTCAACGACTCGGCCACGACCGAAGTCGATCTTCGTGTAAATGCCGAGGCTGCCGACGATCCGCGTAACCGGATCCCATGCCATCTCGACAAGGCCGCTGGCCTGTTGTGTCCTAGTAGGCATCCTTGCTTACCTCCACTCGCCCTTGTATCCGGTCAGGAGCTTCTTGCCTGGCGTACGCCACTTCGGCTCCTCGTCCACGGTCTTGCCTGTGATCCGCCGCAAACCGCGGATCGCTCCCCCATACACGCCGCTTGCTGCGGTCGAGACCCTAGCACCCGGGGGTTCGTCCATGAATGGCATGAACTTGTCCGGGAAGCCGGGCATCGTGCAACCAATGCAGATACCGCCGACGTTCGGGCAACCGCCCACGCCGTTCGTCCAACCCCGCTTGGGGACGTTGCACTTGACCACGGGGCCCCAGCAGCCCAGCTTCACGATGCACTTGGGCGAGCCGTACTCGTCGGCGAAGTCACCCTGCTCGTAGTAGCCGGCCCGGTCGCAACCCTCATGGACGGTGTTGCCGAACAGCCAAAGCGGCCGCAGGGCGTCGTCCAGGGGAATCATCGGGGCTTGGCCTGTCGCCTGATAGAGCAGGTACAGGATGGTCTCCGACAGGTTGTCCGGATGAATCGGGCAACCCGGGACGTTCACGATCGGAAGGCCGGCCTTTGACTTCCAGCCCCATCCGAGGTAGTCCGCGACGCCCATGGCCCCAGTGGGGTTGCCGGACATGGCGTGCAGGCCACCGTAGGTGGCACAGGTTCCGACGGCCAGGATCGCCGTCGCCTTCGGAGCCAAGCGGTCAAGCCACTCGCTCGTCGTCATGGGCTGGTCGGTGGCCGGGTTGTTGCCAAACCCGCACCAGTACCCCTCACGCTTGATGGCCTCGTTGGGGATGGACCCCTCAACCACCAGCACGAACGGCTCCAACTCGCCTCGCTCAGCCATGAAGAACCACTCGATGAAGTCGTCCGCTCCACCTACCGGTCCGCACTCGTAGTCGATGAGCGGCCAGTGGACTGCGATCTTCGGCAGTCCGGGCAGTGCCCCAAGTGCAATTTCCTCGATGCTGGGCTGGGTAGCCGACGTGAGGGCGACTGAGTCGCCGTCACAGCTAAGCCCAGCGTTGATCCACAAGACGTGGATCACCGTCTCGTCCAGCGCAGATGCCATACTGCTTTGCCTCCCGCGGTCCTAGTGGACGGCGCATGGTGCGCCAGGGGGATGTCTAGGGGATCGGGACCAAGGTTGTAAATGGGTGTCTTTCACACCCATATACAAATCCTTGCGCATCACGGAGGAGGGTGCTGCTGTGCCCCTGACCTGGATAGATGATCGTTTTCGTCGGGATTGACCTCCGCTAATCCCCCATATGGGGGAGGTCGCCGCCATCGATCTGGGTCTCGGTCGTCCCGAGTCGCCTCGGTCGGCGGGAGGCGTAACAATGGCGGCTATGAGCGATGTCGTCCAGGCCGAAGTGTTCCCCGAGCACGTCGAGATCGAGGTCCTCGACAGCGAGCCCGCGGTGACCGCGACGTGCGCCATGGCCAACTTCAGCGACCGGGGGCTCACCCTCACCACCCCTGACGCCAGCATCATCGACTCCTTCCCGGCAGGCACAAAGGTACGGGGCAGCTACGGCGACCCCTCCGGCTTCTGCCAATTCGAAAGTGAAGTTGTCGAAGCCGTCGCCGGGGCCAACGAGGGCGACCCGTATGTCATCCGGTTGGTGCCCCCGGCTCGGGTCAAGACAACCCAGCGCCGCCGTCACGTCCGATCGGCGGTCGACGTCACCATCGCAGTCGCCCTTCTCGACGGGCCCAACATGTCCTTTCTCTCTGCTCCCGGGAATGTCAAGAACATGGGCGGAGGCGGCCTCATGATGATCATCGCGGCCCACCCCTCCTTGAAAGTGGGCTCCGTTCTGGCGCTGGCGATCCCCGCGCCGGGCGGCGATCCCGTCCTCGCCCTGGCGCGCACGGTGCAGGTCGTGCCCGATCCCGAGGGTCCCGCGCAGCTGCGCGTCGCCTTCACCGCCATCGATCCCGTCGGGCGCGATCGCATCGAGCGCTTCGTGTACCGCCAGCAAGGTGGTCGTGCTCCCGCCCAGCTGTGGGCCTCGGGCAAGATCACGCGCATTTCCTCTTGACTGGCTGGCGGCCCGGCAGCGGGCGTTTGCTGAACGGCGATGCCCTGGTAGTTTCGTATCCGCAGCACTGACAGGTCGCGGCGACGCGACCCAGCGGCGACGGAGGCGAGCACCCATCACTACCCGCAGTGGTTCGACCGAATTGCAAGAGTCGCGCGCCGCCGAGTTGGCGGCCGCGATGGCCGACAAGGAAGAGCTCACCATACTTCTCAAGGTCCGCGCCCTCCTGGCGACGGCCGAGTCCAGCGAGTTCGAAGACGAGTCCCGGGTATTTCACGCCAAGGCGATGATGCTGGCCGAGCGTCACGAGATCGAGGAATCCCTCCTCGCCTTCCCCCGCGAGGACCTGAAGGTGGCCGTCGTCATGGCGGAACTGACCCGCTTGCGCGAGATCGTGCAGTGGTACACGGACCAGGACGAGACCTGGGAAACGAAGACGGCGGAATGGTCTTCGCTCCTCAATGAGTACGACGGCGTCCTCGAGGTGGCCTGTGACATCCTCTGCCTACCCCTGAAACGGCTTCCCTACGGCTGCGTGCGCCACTTTCGCCCCCATGACCGGGCCAAGATCGAGAAGCTCATCTGGGACCGGGTAGAAACCGGAAAACACAACGAGTACCTCACCGCCGATGACCTGGTGGCCGAGGAAACGGACGAGGCGGAGCCGATGGCTTCGCCGGAGAGCTAGGAACGAAAAAACCATGATCGCAGTCGTAACGATCACCAAGAACGTCGACAATCCTGACGAGCCGTCGTGGGTCCCGCTGAGTGAGCTGGTCGGACCTGTCACCGTTGGCGCGGTCGCCATGATCATCGAGGGCTATACCGGTGACATCGCCGAGGGCACGATCGCGGAGGTCGACGACACCGGCCGGCGGGTCCGGGTGGATGTGGACTGGAGCTCGCTGCGGACGATCCACGACGAGCCCTACGACGAGGTTGCCGGTGGCGGCACCGCCTTCGAGTCGAGCGCCGACAAGTTCGGTGGCAAGGCCATGGGCCCCGGCGGCATCCGCTGGGGCTTCACGCGCCCGGCGCCGATGCGCAAGACCCCGGCACCGCCCCCCTCCGTCTGACCCTGCGACGGAGAGGGCACCCTCTGCGTTGTTTTGTTGTCCTTCTATTCCTCTACTTGTCGAACCGTGCAGCCGATCCGCAGCAGGCCCTGATCACGGGTGATGAGGACGCTCTGCACGCAATAGCCGTCCGGTCCGATGGTGACGCCGGGCAATGCGGTCGAGCCCGTCACGCCGCTCGCCACGAAGATCCCGTCGTCTGACCCGGATAGATCCTCGAGGGCGTAGAGGCGTCCCAGTTCCCCGGCCTTGTCCACCATCTGGCGCTCATCATCGCTCTGCGGTGCCAGCTTGCCCTGCATGTCGCCGCCGAGCAGCCGTACCGCGCACGCCGTGATGACACCCTCGGGGGCGCCCCCGATTCCTGCGGAAATGTCGATGCCGCCACCAGGCACCAGCGAAGCGAGCCCGGCCATGACATCGCCGTCGGGGATCTCGACCACGCCCGCGCCGGTGGCGCGGATGCGGGCGATCAGATCGACGTGGCGGGGCTTGGACAGCACCGCGATCTGCAGCGACGACACCTTGACGCCGAGGGCGGCGGCAACGGTCGCCATGTTCTCCTCGATCGGCGCCTCGATATCGATGGCGCCGTGCGCCGCGGGCCCGACCACCAGCTTGTCCATGTAGAAGCCCTCGATGGGTGCGAAGGTGTGACGGGGGGCCGCCGCCAGCACGGTGATGGCTCCCGGCCAGCCCCGGGCGCACAGGTTGGTCCCCTCCAGCGGGTCGACGGCGAGGTCGAACTCGGGCCCATGGCCACCGCCGATCTCCTCGCCCGCGAACAGCATGGGCGCCTTGTCCTTCTCGCCCTCACCGATGACGACAACCCCATGGCCGGGCACGGTGGCCAGGTGGCTGCGCATGGCTTCCACCGCGGCATGGTCGGCCGCGTGCTTGTCACCGCGGCCGATCCAAGCATGGCAGCGGGCGGCGGCGACCGTGGCGGCGTCGAGTAGAGGGAGGGCCAGCGATGCCATCCGGTCGGACCAGCGGGGGTCCTCGTCGCTGTTTGACGAGACGGATAAGGAAGTGAGCATCCGCTTACCGTAGGGGCAAACGGGGGGGAGTTCCCTCCCCCACGCTGGGGAAACCCGGGAGGAAGGACCTTGACCTCGGCACCGGGGTGGTCAGCGGGTCGCCGGGGGCGTGGTTCAATCGGGGCATGCGTATCGCTGTTGTCGCGCCTCCCTGGGCGCCCATTCCCCCGACCCTGTACGGGGGAATCGAACTGGTCGTCGACGAGTTGGCCCGCGGCTTTCAGGCCGCAGGCCACGAAGTGATGTTGTTCGCCACCGGAGATTCGACCTCGTCAGTACCGACCAAGTGGGTCCTCGACAAGGCCGAAGGATTTCGGATCGGCGTCACCGTCCCCGAGCTGCGCCACGTGATGGCCGCCTACGACGCCGCCCAGGGCTTCGACATCGTCCACGACCACACCGTGCTCGGACCGGTCTACGCCGAGCGCTACCCGGACCTGCCGGTCGTGACGACGATCCATGGCCCGTTTAACGACGAGCTCACCGACATCTACCAGCGCATCTCCGCCCGGGTCCCCATCATCTCGATCTCCCACTCGCAGCGCAGCCAGGCGCCCGACCTCCCGATCACCCGGGTCATCCACCACGGGATCGACCCGAACGCCTTCCCCGTCGGTGCCGGCGACGGCGGCTACTTCCTCTTCCTCGGCCGAATGGCCCCATCGAAGGGTGCCCATCGGGCGGTGGAGGCGGCATGGAAGGCCGGCGCCAAGCTCAAGCTGGCCGCCAAGATGCGCGAAGCATGGGAGTTCGAATATTTCGAGACCTACGTCAAGCCCTACCTGAACGACGACATCGTCTACCTGGGCGAGGTGGACCACCAGGAGAAGGTGCGCCTGCTGGCCGGCGCCCGGGGGCTGCTCAACCCGATCCGCTGGCCCGAGCCCTTCGGCCTGGTCATGGTCGAAGCTCTGGCGTGTGGCACTCCGGTCCTGACATTTCCCGAGGGTGCCGCGCCCGAGATCGTCGAAGACGGCAAGACAGGGTTCTTGTGCCTGGACGAGTCCGACATGGCCGATCGCATCAGTCAGGTCGACCAGCTCGACCGGGCCGCCTGCCGGCGCGCCGTCGAGGACTACTTCAACACCACGCGCATGGTCGACGAGCACCTGGACCTGTTCGAGGACCTGCTCGGCCGGCGCTGACGTTTCCGCCCGGCAGCGGCCGGGGACAACCTTGGGTATGACCAACACTGACGATCTCAAGGGCCGAGGCAAAGAAGCAATTGGCGACCTCACCGACAATGACGACTTGAAGCGCGAAGGCAAGCTCGACCAGGCAAGCGGCAAGGTCAAGGACACCGTCGACGACGTCAAGGACAAGATCGGCGACGCCCTCAAGTAGTTCCCGCCTGCGCGCCTTCCTTCCACGGCCCGAGTACCGTTGGGGCCGTGGAGGAGGGCGAGCAGCCGCGGACGGTCGATGTCGATGGCATGGAGCTCCACCTCGATCCGGAGCCCGATGCCAACGGTGAGATCCATACCGCCCTACCCCCTCGCATGGAGTCATGGCGGCGCCGCAGCGTGGCGGGCGCTGTCCTTACCGGTATCGGCCTCGGGCTCAGGGAAGCCCTTGAGCCGCGACGCGAGGAGCCATCCATCGTCGTCGTCACCTCGGGCGACCCGCCGACGGATCTCCCAGTAGAAGCTGACCTCACTGGCTTCCAGCCGTCGGCCCACGTCGTGAAGATCCGCCCATGGCTGATGGAAAAAGGTGAGGGTGCGTCGGCCTCGGACCGAGCAACAGGCTCGACGTCCGAAGGATCCGAGCCAGATGCCGGTGCGGGCGACCCATGAGCAGGGCTGACAAGCCGGCGAATGTAGCCACGGGAGCCACTGGGGCCGCGGGAACCACTGGGGCCTCGGGAGCCACTGGGGCCGCCGGGGACCTCCCCCCGACGCAGATGCGGCACCGGGAGCAGCAGATCGGATTCGTTCTCGCGGGCGTGGGCGCCGCCGGAGCGCTGTCGGTGGGGATCGCCGGCCAGGCGCAACCTTGGCTCGCGGGACTGGGGGTCGCGGCCGCCATCGTTTTCACCCTGGCGGTGCGCCGGGGCCATCGGATCATGACTGCGGTCGCCGGTTTCGTGGCCGGACTGGCCGTGAGTTACATCGTCCCGTTGCAACTCGGGTTCCTCTTTTACAGCGGCTACCTCATGATGCGCACGAGCAACGCCCAGGGCAAGGCCCGGCGGGCCCAGGGTCCTGTCACTCCGGCCCAGCGCCGTGAGATGGCAGCCGCCCGGGCCGCGGCCCGAGCGGAACGCCGGCGGGGCCCGGCCGCGTCGGCCCCGGTCGTCACCAAGACGCCTCCGCCGAACCGCCGCTACACACCGCCCAAGGCGAAGCCCACCCGTCGCCCCTAGCCCGCCGCCACCTAGGGCCGCCGCCCTGTGCACTCCAAAGTGCTGCGGAACGACGTAATACCGTCGTTTTGCAGCAGGAGATGCCGCAGTTACTCCGGAACCAGGGCCGAATGGAGGAACGACAGGAGCTCCCGGCGCCGGCGCACCAGGGAGCGGGCCGTGGGCTCGTAGCCGAGCGCCCGGAGCACCTCGACTTCGGTCGCCACCCCGATCACGGCCGAATAGGCCGCCAGCAGAAGCAATTTTGGGTCGTGGCGCCGCATCGAACCGGAGTCCATCTCGATTTCGAGGAAGAGTGCCGCCCGCGTGATCAGAGGCCGCAGAGCCGTCGTCAGCCGGGTGGCGCCAGGAGGTCCCAGGCGGCTCACCTCCCGCAGCAGCCCGAGAAGCTCGGGGCGGCGAGCGGCCAGGCGAAAAACAGACCGGACAATCGCCTCGACCCGGCCCCACCCGTTGCCGGCGCCGTCGAGCGCCTCCTCGAGGGCCGCCGACAGCTCTGCCGCCGCCCGGTCGATGGCTGCGTCGAGCAGCGCCTCCTTCGAGGGGCAGTAGTACAAGATGGTCTGCTTGCGCACTCCCAGCTCCGCCGCCAGCGCGTCGAGACTCGTGGCGTCGTAGCCGCGCGATCCGAACGCCACGACCGCGCCATCGACCACACGATCCCGGGTGCTGGCGGTAGTCATCTACCAAATGGTAGACACTGAGGGATGCTCCGTGAGGCACTGGCTGGTCAGCGCATCGCCATCACCGGCGCCACTGGCTTTCTCGGCACCGCGCTGGTGGAGCGGCTCCTGCGCCAGGTCCCCGACTGTGAACTGGTCCTGATTGTCCGTCCCGGCCGGCGGGGAGCCGCCGACCGGGTCCGCCGGGAGATCTTCCGGAACGACTGCTTCGATCTCCTGCGCCAGCAACTCGGTGCCGGCTTCGACGCGGAGTTGGCCCGCCGGGTGGTTCCATTGGCCGGCGACGTCGGGACCGAGGGCCTCGGGCTCGACACCGAAGGCCAAGCCATCCTCGCCAGTTGCCCGATCGTCATCCACTCGGCCGCGTCGGTCAGCTTCGACTCACCCCTCGACAGCGCCGTCGAAGTCAACCTCCTCGGCCCGAGCCGCGTCGCCAAGGCCATGATGAGCGTGCGCCAGCCGTCCGACCTCGCAAGCGCGCCGCCGCACCTCATCGCGGTTTCGACCGCCTACGTTGCCGGTTCGCGCCGAGGCGATGCCCCCGAGGCCTTGCTTCCCGACACCCCCTTCGCCACCGAGGTGGCGTGGCGGCCCGAGGTGGCGGCCGCCCAGCGGGCTCGGGCCGACGCCGACACCGCCAGCCGCGAGCCTGCCCGCCTGACGCAGTTCGCCAAGGCGGCACGCTCGGAATTGGGGGCCGCGGGGACCCCGGTGCTGGCCGCCAAGGCGGAAAAGCTCCGGGGCGAGTGGGTCAAAGAACGCCTAGTCCTGGCCGGCAAGGCGCGGGCCCAGGCCCTGGGATGGCCCGACGCCTACGCCTATACCAAGGCTTTGGGCGAGCGGGCGTTGCTGGAGTCCCGCGGCGCCGTCAGGGTCTCGATCGTGCGTCCCTCGATCATCGAGTCGGCGCTGGCCGAACCGGCGCCGGGATGGATCCGGGGCTTCCGCATGGCCGAACCGGTGATCATCAGCCTCGGGCGGGGCCTGCTGAAGGAGTTTCCCGGCCTCCCCGAAGGAGTGGTCGACGTCATACCCGTCGACCTGGTCGTCGCCGCCCTCATCGCCGTGGCCGCATCGGGCGGGCCGATGGTCGGCGAGGCACCGGAGGTGTTCCAGGTGGCATCGGGATCGCGCAATCCACTGCGCTACCGCCAGTTGGTCGAACTGGTGCGGGGTTGGTACGGCGAGCATCCCCTAGCGGACAGCAACGGCCAGCCGATCGTCGTGCCGGAATGGACCTACCCCGGCCGAGGACGGGTGCAGCGCCAGCTGGCCCGGGCCACCCGGGTCCTCGGCGCCGCCGAGAAGGGCCTTCATTCGCTGCCCCTTCGGGGTCGCCAAGCCGATCTCGCCGCCCGCCTCGAGGAGAAACGCTCGGAAGCGGAGCGCGCCCTCGGCTACGTCGAGCTCTACGGGGCGTACACCGAGACCGAAGCGGTGTTCCGGGTCGACCGGCTGATCGAGCTCTGGGACCGACTGCCCGCCGCCGACCAGGCCGATTTCGCCTTCGACCCGGCGGGCATCTCGTGGCCGATGTACGTGCGGGACACCCACATGCCCTCGATCGTCGCCCATGCCCGGGTGCGCGTCGCCGGGCCGTCGAAGCGGCGCACGCCGGCGCTCAGCCGGGAGGACAGGGGCCGCCAGGCGGTCCTAGCCCCTGAACGCCAACTGGCGGTGTTCGACCTCGAAAACACCCTGATCGCCTCCAACGTGGTCGACTCCTACGCCTGGCTCGCCACCCGCAGGATCGGGGAGGAAGACCGCCTGCGCCTGGTGCTCAAGACCATCCGAGAGGCGCCCCGCCTCCTGGCCCTCGACCGCCAAGACCGCGGCGACTTCCTCCGCCACTTCTACCGCCGCTACGAGGGAGCCCCGGTCGCACGCCTCGAGCACGACTCCTGGGAGCTGTGGAGCGAACTGCTGCTCGCCAAGGCATTCCCCGCCGGGATCCGTCGGGTTCGGGCCCATCGGCGCCTCGGCCATCGCACCCTGCTCATAACCGGCGCACTGGACATCGCCATCGAACCGCTGCGCCCCCTTTTCGACGATGTCATGTGCGCGTCCCTGGGCGTCGAAAACGGGCGCTACACCGGAGAGCTCCTGTCTGGGCCCCCGACCGGGGAGGCCCGAGCCCTGCTCATGGCCGACTACGCCGCCGCTCGGGGGATCGACCTCGCCGAGTCGGTCGCATACGCCGATTCGGCCAGCGACCTGCCCATGCTGGAGGTCGTCGGTCACCCGGTGGCCGTCAACCCCGAGACCAAGCTGGCCGCCATTGCCCGCAAACGCGGCTGGCATGTCGAGCAATGGCCCCGCTCGCCGGGCGGCCCGCGCCCCCTGCTGCCTATCGCCCGGGCCAGCGCCAACCGATGAAGGCTGCCAAGCCATGAAGGCCCTCCTCTTATGAAGGCTCTCCTCTCATGAAGGCTCTGCTCTTCGAGCGCAACCTGCCCAAGTTCGCGGCCGCCCGGGTTGCGTCGAGCTTTCGCAGCGGCAGCGGCGCCCGGGTAGGACCACTGCGGCTCACCGATGTCGACGAACCCGAACTCCCGGGTCCTGGCTGGTCACGGGTACGGCCCCGGTTGTCCGGCATCTGCGGCAGCGACCTGGCAACGATCGACGGCCGGTCGTCGCGATACTTCGAGCCTCTGGTGAGTTTCCCCTTCATCCCCGGCCACGAGGTGGTGGGCGAACTCGACGACGGCACCCGGGTCGTGCTCGAACCGGTCCTGCGCTGTGCCGCCCGGGGAATCGATCCACCGTGCCCCGCGTGCGCCGTGGGCCAGACCAATCGTTGCCGCAACCTGGCCTTCGGGCACTTGAAGCCGGGCCTCCAGACGGGCTACTGCTCACGTACCGGCGGTGGCTGGGGCGCCGCCCTCGTCGGGCACGAAAGCCAGCTCCACCGGGTGCCGGACGGCATGAGCGACCAAGCGGCGGTCATGGTCGAGCCCGCCGCCTGCGCGCTGCACGGCGCCCTCGTGGGTTCGCGGGGCCATGCCACCGCGGTCGTGATCGGGGCCGGGACGCTCGGGTTGTGCACCGCTGCCGCCCTCGCCCGGTACCGACCGGACATCGCGTCGCTCGTCGTCGTGGCGAAGCACGCCGAGCAGCGGCGCCTGGCCGGCGAGCTGAGCGACTGCACCGTCGTCGAACCGGCCGAGCTGGCCCGAGCGGTGCGCCGCAAGACAGGCTCGTTGGTCCTCGATTCCGGCCAGCTGACGGGAGGCGCCAGCGTGGTCTTCGATTGCGTCGGCTCAGCCCAATCGCTGGCATCGGCCCTCTCGGTGGTCGAGCCCGGGGGGACCGTCGTCCTCCTCGGCATGCCCGGCGAGGTCAAGGTCGATCTCACCGGTCTCTGGCAGCGCGAGGTGTCGGTGACCGGCGCCTATGCCTATGGCACCGAACGGCTGCCCAACGCCTCGGGCTCCGGCGCCACGGAGCGCCGCACGTTCGACATGGCCTTCGAGCTGGTCGCCGACGCCGGCCTCGAGCGCCTGGTCTCAGCCCTGTATCCCCTCACCCGCTACCGCGACGCCATCGCCCATGCCGCCGACGCCGGCCGCAGGGGAGCCACAAAGGTGGCCTTCGACCTGCGGCGCCAGGGGCCGCTCACCAGATCCAGCAAGGAGATTTCAGCCTGATGTCCCGTCCCGGCTTCGTCCTCGAGGTCGATCGCTCCACTCCCCCCACGCTGTGCTGGCACGGCGAGGGGTTCCGCCTCCTGAAGCTCCCCGAGGGGAGCCGGATCATCTACCCGCCGGAGCCGGTCGCGGCCCTCAAGGACCCCGCCGACGCCATCCGCCAGGCGCTCCTGCACCCGCTCGGCGACATCGCCCCCCTGCCCTCGCTCCTCAAGGCCGGAATGCGGCTGACGATCGCGTTCGACGACATCTCCCTACCCCTGCCCCCGATGGAACAGCCCGACAACCGCCAACGGGTCATCGAAGCCGTCCTCGATCTGGCCGCCGCCGCCGGCGTCGACGACGTGGTGCTCATCTGCGCCCTGGCCCTGCACCGGCGTATGACACCCGAGGAGCTGCGCCACGCCCTAGGCGACCGGATCTACGACGCCTTCGCGCCCCAGGGCCTGCTGCTGCAGCACGACGCCGAAGACCCGTCCGCGCTCGTGCACCTGGGGCTCACCGATCACGGCGAGGATGTCGAGATCAACCGCCGGGCCGCAGAGTCGGACCTGCTGGTGTACGTCAACATCAACCTGGTGGCCATGGACGGCGGCCACAAGAGCGTGGCCACCGGGCTGGCGTCGTACAAGAGCCTTCGTCACCATCACAACGTGAGGACCATGCAGCACAGCCGCAGCTTCATGGACCAGTCGAAATCGGAGCTCCATACCTCTAATTGGCGAATGGGGCGCCTGATCGCGGCCAGCGGCGTGAAGGTTTTCCAGATCGAGACGACGCTGAACACCGACACCTTCCCCTCCGCCTTCGGCTTCCTCCAAAAGCGCGAGTGGGAGTGGGGGGCACGCGACCGTGCCAGCTACCTGGCCGTGAGCAAGAGCCTCGACCGCACCCCCGACCGCCTCGCCCGGTCGATCTTCCAGTCGATCAAGTCGCCACACAAGATGAGCAGTGTCCAGGCGGGCGAGGTGGAGGCAGTCCACGCCGTCACCACCGAGCACGTCTACCGCCAGCAACTCGTCGATGTCGAGGGCCAGACCGATGTGGTCATCTTCGGCCTGCCCTACATCTGCCCGTACAACGTCAACTCGATCATGAACCCGATCCTCGTCATGTGCCTCGGACTCGGCTACTTCTTCAACCTGTACCGGGGCAAGCCACTCGTCCGTCCTGGCGGCGTCATCATCCTGAGCCACCCGACGCCGTGGGCCTTCAACCCGATCCATCACCCCTCCTACATCGACTTCTTCGAGGAGGTGCTGGCCGATACCACCGACCCCATCGAGATCGAGAAGACCTACGAGGAGCGCTTCGCCAACGACGAGTGGTACCGGCACCTGTACCGCACCAGCTACGCCTACCACGGCGTTCACCCGTTCTACATGTGGTACTGGGGGGCCCACGCCATGGACCACGTGGCGAGCGTGATCATCGTGGGCGGTGACACCAAGGCGGTGCACCGCATGGGGTTCAAGCGCGCGTCGACGATGCGTGACGCCTTGGAGATGGCCTCCGACGTCGTCGGGCGCGATCCCAGCATCACCCAGTTCCATTGCCCGCCGATGATGATCGCCGATGTCCATTAAGGACGCGCCAGGGATCCGGGCCGTCTCCCGGCGGACGTTTCCCTGGACGGCGCCCACCTGGCCGGGCGGCGTCGAGCAACCACCGCCCAAGCGCACCCTCGGGATCGACTACGAGACCGACTGGGCCCGCAGCTACGGCGCCCGCCTGGCACGCGTCGTGGTGACCGAGGGCATCACCCGTCCCCTCGCCCATGTCCTGGCGGCCCCCAAGGTGGACGGCCTCGACCGTCTCGAACAACTCGACGAGCCGGTGATCTTCGCCGCCAACCACGCCAGCCACATCGACACACCTCTGCTTCTGAGCGTGCTGCCCGACCGCTGGCGCCATCGCACCGTCGTGGCCGCGGGCGCCGACTACTTCTTCGACCGGCGCTGGAAGGCGTCGTTTTTCGCCTTCACGATCAACGCAATACCGATCGAGCGCCTCCGGGTCAACCGGCGTTCAGCAGACCTGGCGGCGTCGCTCCTCGACGACGGCTGGAGCCTGCTGATCTTTCCCGAAGGCGGCCGCACCCCCGACGGCTGGGGCCAGGCACATCGCCCGGGCGCTGCCTGGCTGGCGGTGCGGACCAACCGCACCGTCGTCCCTGTCTATGTCGAAGGCACCCGCCGGGTGCTGCCCCGCAACGCCAACCGCCTCCACCTGGCCACGACCCGGATCACTTTCGGAGCCCCGATCCGCCCGGTTCCCGGCATGGACGCCCGGGAACTTGCCTCGCATATCGAACGAACGCTCGAGGAGCTGGCCGACGAGCAGCAGACCGACTGGTGGACGGCCCGGCGCCGGGCGGCGGAGGGTGCCACCCCCGACCTCACCGGCCCCTCGGGAGCCAAGTGGCGACGGTCCTGGGCGTTGACCGACGGCGCCAAGACCGGCCGCCGCGACCGCGACGGTGAGCCCCGCTGGCCCCGCCTCTAGTTGGTCAGCTCGGGGCATACTGCGGCACCAGCCGACTAACAGCAGGGACTACATGCGGTCGACGCGTTCCCGGAAGGCCCAGTAGGTCGCCACCACCGCGACGAGGAGGGCGGCCAGAGCGTCGATCATGTTGCCGATCTTCACCGCCGCGTGCTGGTGGCCGATCGTCAACACGGTGATGGCCCGCACGAACGCACCCAAGGCGACGAAGCCGGCCACGCCGCCGGCGGTGCTCCGAGCCGCCGCTGCGGCCGCGCCGGGAGCCGGCGACGCATCCGAGCGCAGGGCGACCAGAGCCACCGCCACCACCAACATGGCGGCGACGGCAACATCGGTAGGGGCGAGAAACTGCAGCAGGCGCAGGTTGCCCGGCGTGCCTGGCGACGCACCGAGCGCGATGAACAGGTCGGCGACAAACAGCACCACGATCGCGGTACTGATGGCGAGCGAAGCGAGTACTGGCGACCCAACCTGGGAAAAGGGCGGGGGACGCCGGCTGTGGGGCGCAACGGCGGGCGTCGTGGGCGCGGGACCCCACGGCGGTGCCTGCTCGTAACTGAGTCCGTAGCCGGGCGGCTGGGGCGGGAACTGCTGCCCGGGCGAGGGCGCGCTCGGGGGCCCGACCGGCGGACGGTCGGGAGGCGGCGGTGGCGGCGGGGGCCAGCGGGGAGGCGGCACCGGTCCTGCGGCGGGCGGCGGGGACGGCTGCGAGCGCGCCGATTGGTCGGCGGGCGGCGGCGGTGCGGGCGGAACCCAGCCTCCGTGGCGCCCCGGTCCCCCGCCGGCGGGGATCTCCTCGGTCGCCCCTCCCGGCGGCGATGCCGGCGGCTGGTAGGCGGGCGGCGGCCCTTGGGCGCCGGGAGCCGGCTCATAGGTCGGCGGCTGATAGGTACCCGGAGCCGGCTCGTAGGTCGGCGGCTCATAGTGGGGAGGCGGGGCCGGCGGCCTGGTGTACCCCGGGGGCGGCTCCTCGGCGTCGTCATACGGTGGCACGCGGCTTCCGCTGTCGGTCATCGTTGCCTCGCTTCCCAATTGGAGGGAACGCTAGCGGTTGCTTGCTAGATTGGCCCTTGTTCCAGGACCGGGATGGGTGGCAGCGCGGCCTCCCCTTCAACGGGGAAGTCCGGTCAGGCGATAGTCCACCTCGAGTAGGAGCCCATCCAAATGCGCCCTCTGTCCTCCACTGTGACGCGACCCGACCGCGAACGCGACGCCTGCGGCATTGGCTTCGTCGCCGACGCCCACGGTCGCCCTTCGCGGAGCATCATCGACGCCGCCCTGAACGGCTTGGCGTGCGTCATCCACCGCGGCGCGGTGGCTGCCGATGCCCGCACCGGCGACGGTGCCGGACTTCTGTTCCCCATCCCCACGGCGATCTTCGGCCCCGGCCGCGGGGTGGCCAACTTGTTCGTGCGGGCCGCCGATGATCCCCGCGCCCGGATCGAGGCGCTGGCCGCCCTCGAAGGCCTGACAGTCGAGGAGTGGCGGGAACCGCCAACCGATCAAAGCCAGCTGGGCGATCGGGCCCGGGACAGCCAGCCGCAGTTCCTGCAGGCCATTCTCTCCTCGCCGGAGTCGAGCGGCCAGGAGCGGGCCGCCTTCCGGCTCCGGCGCCGTATCGCGAAGGAACCCGACCTGGCACGGGTCTACGTCGCCAGCTGCTCGTTCCGGACTGTCGTCTACAAGGGCTTGGTGGCCGCCAACGCCCTGGCCGCGTTCTACGTCGATCTCGCCGATCCCGACGTCGTCGGCCACTTCGCCATCTTCCACCAGCGGTTCTCGACCAACACCCTCCCGACCTGGGAACGAGCCCAGCCCTTCCGGACCCTCTGCCACAACGGCGAGATCAACGCCATCGCGGGCAACGTCGGCCGGATGCAGGGCCGCGCCGTGC
This sequence comes from uncultured Actinomycetota bacterium, assembly GCA_963851105.1. Lineage (GTDB taxonomy): Bacteria > Actinomycetota > Acidimicrobiia > Acidimicrobiales > Palsa-688 > DATARN01. Next base: position 220,867 of record CAWKNP010000007.1, on the reverse strand, counting down.
TCGGCACCGTCGAGGCGGGTCTGGGCGACGAGGAGCTGTTCCATCCGGTCCTTCACCCGTCGGACTCCGACAGCGGCCAACTCGACAGTGCCGTCGAGCTGCTGGTGCGCGGCGGCCGCGACATCCGCCACGCCGTCGCCATGCTCGTCCCCGAAGCCTGGGAGGGGGCACGCGACCTCGACCCCGAGGTGCGCTGCTTCTACCGCTACCACTCGTCGCTGGTCGAGCCGTGGGACGGTCCTGCGGGGCTGATCTTCACCGACGGCATCGGTGTCGGCGCCGCCCTCGACCGCAACGGGCTGCGCCCTGTCCGCTACGCCATCTGCGAGGACGGCTTCGTCGCGGCCTGCTCGGAGGCGGGCGCAGTCGACGTTCACGGGCATGGGACCGTCCGCCGGGGCCGGCTAGGACCGGGCCAGATGCTCTTTGTCGACCCCAGCCGGGGCGCCCTCGAGGACAAGGACTGCAAGGTCCGCATCGCGGCGGCGGCACCCTATGGACACTGGACGGCCGAGGGCCTCCGCCATCTGGACAACGGGGAACCGGTCCAGGAGACCCCGGCGGCGGCATCCCTGGCGCGCCGCCAGTCGACCCACGGCTACACCATCGAGGAGTTGCGGATGATGGTCAAGCCGATGGCGACCGACGCCAAAGAACCGACGTTCTCGATGGGTGACGACACTCCCCTGCCCCCATTGGCGGGCCGGCCCCGCCCGATCCATCACTACCTCCGCCAGCGCTTTGCCCAGGTCACCAACCCCGCCATCGATCACCTCCGGGAGCGGTTGGTGATGAGCCTGCGCACCCTGCTGGGACCCCGCCACCCACTGTTGTCCGAAGCCGCCGAAGCGACCCAGCTCGTCGAACTCGACACCTTCTTCCTCTTCCCCTCCGCCGTCACCGCGTTCACCAACCCCGCCACCGCCGCGTTCCCCGCCATGCGCCTCGACGCCACCTTCACCGCGGCCGAAGGACCGGGCGGCCTCGCCGCTGCCCTCGATCGCCTCCGCGTGGAAGCCGCCCGCGCCGTCGCCATGGGCGCCGCCTTGCTGCTGATCGACGACTCCGGCGTCAGCCCGACGCAGGTGCCGGTGCCGTCGCTGCTGGCGACGGGCGCGATCCACCACCACCTGATTGCCACTGGCCTGCGGATGCAGGCCAGCCTGATCGTCGTCGCCGACGACACCCGTGACGTCCATGGCGTCGCCTGCCTCCTCGGATGCGGTGCCGACGCGGTTTGCCCGCAACTGGCCCTCGAGACCGTCGCCGCCGACGCCGACGCGTCCGAGGACTCCGATCTGTCGGCCCCCGAAGCCCAGGAGCGTTTCCAGGTCGCGGTCGAAGACGGCGTCCTCAAGATCCTGTCCAAGATGGGCATCGCGACGATCGACTCCTACCGCGGCGCCCAGATCTTCGAGGCCATCGGCCTCGGCCACGAGGTGATCGCCTGCTGCTTTACGGGAATGCCCTCGGTGATCGACGGCATCGGATTCGACGAGCTCGGCGCCGACTTGTTGATCCGCCACGCCGCCGCCGGCTGGGGAGCGGAGACGGCACCGCCGCTGGAAAACCCGGGCTACTACCGGGATCTCAAGCGCGGCGGCGAGTACCACACCCACAACAAGTCGGTCATCGATTCGATCCAGGCCGTGAGCATGAGCCGCACCGGCGGCGAGGCCAACGACTTCGTGCCCACCAGCGCCACCAACGGCCGCCGCGACTCCCGCGGCGGCCTGAGCGGCGACGGCGGCCCGATCGCGGCCAAGCTCCTCCAGCGGGCGATTGCGGAGGGCAACACATCCCTCTACGAGGCGTTCTGCAAGCTGGTGAACGGGCGGGCCCCGACGGAGGTCCGCGACCTCCTGGAGCTCGTTCCCGCCGACGAACCCGTGCCGATCGAGGAAGTGGAGCCGGCCACGGTCATCGCCCAGCGGTTCTCGACGGGAGCAATGAGCCACGGCTCGCTGTCCGCGGAAGCCCACGAGACCCTGGCCGAGGCCATGAACCTCATCGGCGGACGGTCCAACTGCGGCGAGGGGGGCGAGGCCACCTATCGTTTCGGCACCCGGGGCCAGCCGACCGGTGACAAGAACAGCAAGATCAAGCAGATCGCCTCGGGCCGCTTCGGCGTGACGCCGCAATACCTGGCCTTCGCCGACGAGCTGCAGATCAAGGTGGCGCAGGGGTCCAAGCCGGGTGAGGGCGGCCAGCTTCCGGGACACAAGGTCAGCGACGAGATCGCCCGCCTCCGCCATACCCAACCGGGGGTGACGCTCATCTCGCCGCCGCCGCACCACGACATCTACTCCATCGAGGACCTGGCTCAGCTGATCTTCGACCTGAAGCAGATCAATGCCTTCGCCGACGTGTCGGTCAAACTGGTCGCCGAGGACGGGGTGGGCACCATTGCCGCCGGCGTCGTGAAAGCCCTCGCCGAAGTGGTCCAGATCAGCGGGGCCAACGGTGGCACCGGAGCCTCGCCGCTGTCGTCCATCAAGCACGCCGGCATGCCCTGGGAGCTCGGCCTGGCCGATACCCAGTCGGCGCTGGTCGACAACGGGTTGCGCGACCGGGTCCGCCTTCGCGTCGATGGCGGCCTCATGACCGGGCGCGACATCATCATCGCCGCCCTCCTCGGCGCCGACGAGTACTCCTTCGGGACCGCCGCCATGATCGCCGAGGGTTGCGTCATGCTTCGGGCCTGCCACAAGGACACGTGCACGACGGGCATCGCCACCCAGCGGCCCCACCTCCGAGCCAAGTTCGCGGGGACGGCCGAGGGGGTGGCCTCGTACCTGTTGTTCGTGGCCGAGGAGGTCCGCCAGCACCTGGCGACACTCGGGATGCGCTCGGTCGACGAGGCGGTGGGCCGGGTGGAGTGCCTCCGCCAGAAGACGGTGGGCGACGCCCGCGCCGACAGCCTCGACCTGTCCCCGCTGCTGGTCCCACCGGCCGACCCGGACACGGCGCGCCGGTACGTGTCGGGCGTCGCCATCCAACGGTCGCGTTCGTCGCTCGGTGATCAGTTGCTGGCCGACGCGTACCGCGGCGTGTGGGACGGGGAGCGGTTCGAACTGTCGTACCGCATCACCAACCGCGACCGCACCATCGGTGCCGCCCTCGGGGGCGCCCTGGCGCTGGAGTTCGGCACCGCCACCCCGCGCGGCGGCGTCCGGGTGCGCCTCGACGGCGAGGCGGGGCAGAGCTTCGGGGCCTTCATCACCGACGGGATCTGGCTCGACCTGGTCGGCGAGGCCAACGACTACGTGGGCAAAGGCATGGGCGGCGGCCGCATCGTCATCCGCCCGCCCGCCGACGATGCCGGCGACCCCGTCCTGGCGGGCAACACCTGCCTCTACGGCGCCACCGGCGGCAAGGTCTGGATTGCCGGTTCTGTCGGCGAGCGATTCGCAGTGCGCAACTCCGGCGCCACCGCCGTCGTCGAGGGCACCGGCGACCACTGCTGCGAGTACATGACGGGCGGCACCGTCGTCGTCCTCGGCCCCGTCGGCTACAACATCGGGGCGGGCATGACCGGCGGCAGCGTCTACTTGTGGGACCCCGACCACCGAGCGACGGGACTGGTCAACCCCGCCCTGGTCGAAGCCGTCCGGCTGGACTCGGTCGCCGAGCAGGAGCTGCGGTGGCTCATCGAGCAGCATTACGAGCTCACTGCCTCTCGCCGGGCCTCCCGCCTGCTCGAGGACTGGTCGGAGACGGCCGACGCCTTCTGGCACGTGGTACCCCTCGGCCGGGTCAAGCGCCTGGAAGCCCAGACGGTTAGCCGGGTGGGGGGCGCATAGCTGCGGCCCCGGCTGGGCGCTACGACGCCGGTTTGGCCTTGCGCAGCTCGTCGTCGCTCGGCTTGTGGGCCTTGCGGGCATCGGGGGGCAACTGGGCGCTGATCGCCTTCATGATCTTGGCGGTGTCAGCCACAGGATCGCCTGTCAGGCCCCTCACGGGGGGCCCGACACGGACGCGCACCTTCGGCGGGTTGAGGATATTGGTGACATTGGGCAGGCGGGCCGATCGGGGCCACACCTTCTCGGTGCCCCAGATCCCGATCGGGATGACGGGCGCCCCGGTCTCGGCGGCCAATCGGGCGGCACCGGTCTTGCCCTCCAACTTCGGGGAAAAAAAGGCGTCGCCCCTCGGAATTGTGGCCTGCGGGAGGATCACGACGACCTCGCCACCGCGCACGGCGTGGATGGCCTGGGCCAGGGCAGCGCCCCCGGCCCCCTCCCGGTCGACCATGATCTGGCCCATCACCTTGGCAAGCTGACCGAGGACGGGGGCATCGAAGATCTCCTTCTTGGCCAGGCTCCGCGGCAGCCGGCCGGCCCGCATCACGGTGAGCCCGAGGGCGATGGCGTCGAAGTAGCTCCGGTGATTTGCGACCACGATGGCCGGGCCCTGGCGGGGAATGTGATCGGTCCCCGCGATGTCGAAGCGGGCGTAGGGGAACGCCTCGGCACGGACGAATGCCTTGACGACGTCGAAGGGCTCCAAGCCGATCAACTTGGGCACCCCAGGCGGGGCGTCGAGATGTATCTGCGGCCAGCGCCGCACGGTGGAGTAGATCGCCAGACGGGGGTCGGCATTCACCGCCACCGGATGGCCGACCGCCGACAGTAGAGGGACGTCGTACACGCTGTCGGAATAGGCCCAGCTGTCCGACAGCTCGATCCCGTGTTCGGCCGCCCACCAGCGCACGGCGGTCAATTTGCCGGCCGCCCACACGAACGCCCCGTCGAGGCGGCCCGTGTAACGCTCGTTGCCCTGGCCGTCGACTGCCACCTGATAGCGGGTGGCGATGACATCGTCGAGCTCGAGACGCCGGGCCAGCGGCTCGATGAAGTCCCGCGGAGTCGTCGTTGCCAGCACGACCGGCCGGCCCGCCTGGTGGTGTTCCTCGATGAGGGCCAGGGCATAGGGCGCAACGATCCTGACAAGGTCGTCGGTGGCCGACTCCGCCGCCTCCAGCACCGCCGCCCGGGGCCGGCCCCGCAGGGCGGCGGCCGCCGCCCGGGCCAGTGCGATCCCGGTCAGCGATTCGCCGAAGCGGTCGTAGGCCTTGTAGATCAGACTCTGCCCGGGGATGGACCGGCTCGGCACTGCTCCTGCTTGGCGTAGGGCTTCGGCCAGCGCGGGCCCGCTTCCTCCTCGCAGCAGGGTTCGGTCGAGGTCGAAGAATGCTGCCGCGGTACCCACCGCCGAAAGACGCTACGCCCTTTTCCCCGGTCTGCTCAGGAGGAACGAGCCATGAGCTGGCGCAGCACGTAGGGCAGGATCCCGCCGTGGCGGTAATAGGCCTGCTCCATCGGTGTGTCGATGCGCAACCGGACCCGAAACTCCCGCCCGTCGGCGCGCACGTCGAGCTCGTTCGGCATGGCTTCGCCGGCCCCCAGGGATTCGAGGCCGGTGATGTCGAAGACCTCGTCGCCGGTCAGGGACAGCGACTCGGCGGTCTCTCCTATGAACTGCAGCGGCAGCACGCCCATGCCCACCAGGTTCGACCGGTGGATGCGCTCGAAGCTCTCGGCCAGCACCGCCCGCACCCCGAGCAGCAGGGTGCCCTTGGCCGCCCAGTCCCGCGACGAGCCCGACCCGTACTCCTTGCCGGCCAGCACCACGAGGGGGACCCCGTCGCGGGCGTAGGCCATGGCGGCGTCGTAGATCGTCATCTCCTCGCCACCGGGGAGGTAGCGGGTGATGCCCCCCTCGGTGCCCGGGGCCAGCTGGTTGCGGAGGCGAATGTTGGCGAAGGTGCCCCGGATCATGACCTCGTGGTTGCCCCGCCGCGCCCCGTAGGAGTTGAAGTCACCGGGCCTGACGCCGTGTTCCTCGAGCCACCGGCCGGCGGGGCTGGAGCGGCGGATGTTGCCCGCCGGAGAGATGTGGTCGGTCGTGACGCTGTCGCCCAACTTGGCCAGGACCCGGGCGCCGCGGATGTCGGCGATGGCGGCGGGCGTGGTGGTCATACCTTCGAAGTACGGGGGGTTGCGGACGTAGGTCGAAGCGTCATCCCACTCGAATCGCTGCCCCGTCGCCACCGCGAGCCCGTTCCAGTTGTCGTCGCCGGAAAAGACCTCGCTGTAGCTCTTCCGGAACATGTCGGAGGCAATGGCGTCGGAGACCACCCGGGCCACGTCGTGCGCCGACGGCCAGATGTCGCCAAGGAACACCGCCGTCCCGTCGCCGCCGACGCCGAGAGGCTCGCTGCGCAGGTCGACGTCCATCGTGCCCGCCAGGGCATAGGCGACCACCAGCGGTGGAGACGCCAGGTAATTCATACGGACGTCGGGGTTGATGCGGCCCTCGAAGTTGCGGTTGCCGGACAGCACGGCGACCACGGCCAGGTCGCCATTGTCGATCGCCTGGCTGATCTCCGGCGCCAGGGGCCCTGAGTTGCCGATGCAGGTGGTGCAGCCGAAGCCGACCAGGTTGAAACCCAGCTTTTCCAGGTACGGCAGGAGCCCGGAGCGCTCGTAGTAGTCGATGACGACCTTGGATCCCGGCGCCAGCGACGTCTTGACCCAGGGCTGGGTGGTCAGCCCCCGCTCGACCGCGTTCTTGGCCAGGAGGCCGGCGGCGATCATGACCGAAGGGTTGGACGTGTTGGTGCAGCTGGTGATGGCCGCGATCACCACGGCGCCATGGTCGAGGTCGAACGAGGACCCACTGGCGAGCGTGACGGGCACCGGGTTGCGCAGCCGTTCGCCGGCGCCGGACGCGCCGGCGTCATCGTCGCCGGCGCCACTGTCAACGTCACTGTCACCGTCACCGTCGCTTTCGAGCGCGCCACCCGGCGAGGTCGCGTCGCTGGCGGGGAACGTCTCTGCCAGTGCCTCGTCGGTGGTGCCGTCGCGGACCGACGCCGGCCGGGCGGCGTTGTGGGGTCCCGACCCCCGATCGGTAGCCGGCGTTGCCGCCGGGCGGGCCTCAGGCAGCGCGGTTACCAGGGCGTGGCGGAACATCGCCTTGGCGGCGTGGACCGGCACCCGGTCCTGGGGCCGCTTCGGCCCGGCCAGGCTGGGCTCCACCGTGGACAGGTCGAGCTCGAGGCGCTCTGAGTAGTCGGCCTCGTGGGTCGGGTCGTGCCATAGCCCCTGCTCCTTGGCGTAGGCCTCGACCAGGGCGACGTGGTCCGGGGACCGGCCCGTGAAAGTCAGGTAGCGGAGAGTTTCGTCATCGATGGGGAAGATGGCGCAGGTGGAGCCGTATTCCGGCGACATGTTGCCGATGGTCGCCCGGTTGGCGAGCGGTACCGACGCCAGGCCCTCGCCGTAGAACTCCACGAATTTGCCCACGACACCGTGGTGGCGCAGGAGCTGGGTCACGGTGAGCACGAGATCGGTGGCGGTGGAGCCCTCGGGTAACGCGCCGCTCAGCTTCAAGCCGACGACGCGGGGGACGAGCATCGACATCGGTTGGCCGAGCATTGCGGCCTCGGCCTCGATACCGCCCACGCCCCAGCCGAGCACGCCGAGGCCGTTGACCATGGTCGTGTGGGAGTCGGTGCCGACCAGTGTGTCGGGATAGACGGCGCCTGCCTCGTCATCGACGAAGACCACCCGGGCCAGGTACTCCAGGTTGACCTGGTGGCAGATTCCAGTATCGGGCGGCACCACCTTGAAGTTGTCGAAGACCCCTTGGCCCCACCGGAGGAACTGGTAGCGCTCCCGGTTACGGTCGAATTCGAGGGCGGCGTTGTGGGCGAACGCCTCGGGAACCCCTGCGATGTCGGCGACAACCGAGTGATCGATGACCAGTTCGGCGGGGACGAGGGGGTTCACCAGGTTGGCGTCGCCGCCCATGGCGGCCATGGCGTCGCGCATGGCGGCCAGGTCCACCACCGCCGGGACCCCGGTGAAGTCCTGCAGCAGGATCCGAGCCGGGGAGAAGCTGATCTCCTGCGACGGTTCCGCGGCCGCGTCCCAGCGGGTCAGTGCCTCGACATCGGCTGCGGTCACCGCCGCGCCCCCTTCGTGCCGCAACAAATTCTCGAGAAGGATCTTCAGGGAAAAGGGGAGCCTGCCGATATCTCCCGAAAGGCTCAATCGGTCCAGCCGGAAGGCGGTGAGCGTGCGACCGTCGGGCGCGACGAACACTGAGCGAGCACCGAAGCTGTTGTGCTGGCTGGCCACGGGAATCTCCTCTTCGTATCGATCACCCGGAGCGTCGCATCATACGGCTCGGGCAGCCACATGAGCCCGGAGCCGCGCCGCCCGTATGCTGCGCCCGGTGGAGCTCACCGGCGAGGAACAACGGGTTCTGGGCAGCCTGCTCGAGAAGGCGGCCACCACCCCGGAGAACTATCCGCTGACAATGAACGCCCTCATCTCGGCGTGCAACCAGACGAGCAACCGTGACCCCGTCGTCAACTACCGGGAGGACACGGTGACCGCCGCGCTCACCTCGCTGCGGGAACAGAAGCTGACCCGCATCGTCTATCCGGCCCACGCCCGCGTCACCAAGTACCGCCACGTCCTCGACGAGGTCTGGGCCCTCACTCCGCCGGAGCTGGCCGTGCTGGCTGTCCTTCTGTTGAGGGGGGCCCAGACCGAATCCGAGCTGGTGGCCCGAACCGAGCGCTACGGCGACCTCAGTGAACTCGGAGGCGTGCCCGGGGTCCTCGATCGCCTGGGCCGGCGACCGGACCCGCTCGTAAGCTTCATCGGGCGGCGCCCCGGGCAACGGGAGGATCGCTGGATTCACCTCCTGGGACCGATCGAGTTGTCTGACACCTCGGAAGGTCCGGCCACGAAATCCGCCGCGTTCGCCGAACGGATCCTGGCCCTCGAAGCAGAGACTGCTAACCTGCGGCGAGAGCTCACGAATCTTCGCGAGTGGCTGGAAGAACAGCTGGGGGAGTCAAGCTCGCCACCGGTGCCGACACCTGACTAAGGTGTGCAGATTGCTGGGAAGCGCGGCAGAACACTAAAAATGGACAGACTGACCAGTCGAACAACCGGAACGGTCAGGGTGGGTAAGAAGGACCGACAGACAAGGCAGTAGAGGCAACCAAGGTTGAGGCGATATGTACGGGAATCATCCCGGCGTCGTTGCTTTGTGAAGCTCGGTGGTTTTGGTTGTTCCCCGACACGACGGGTACCTGAGGGAGGCTGCAACACAATGATCCGATTTCGCAGGCGAGGGATGGCGGTGCTGGGAGCGGTAGTTCTCAGCGGCGCCTCGGTGGCGATGGTCCCGGCGGTGCCCGCCTCGGCGGCCCCTCGTGCCCTGGCCGCCGCGGGCACCCCATTCGCCCAGGCCCGTTTCGGTGCCTACGGCACTGGGAGTGAGATCAGCCTCAAGGCGCTGACTCTCGGGGCCACCACATTGGCTGGCGTGGAGCAGGCGTTTTCCGCCAATACCGCCGCATCCGGCGGTCTCGGCGCCGCCGTCGCCTCACCGGTCACCGGTGCCCTGGTCCAGACGGATCAGACGGCCAACGCGGCCAACGCCTACGGGCGGGGCTCAGGCATCGAGGTCGGCCTCGGGCTGACCCAGGCCCAGAAGAACCAGATCCAGCTCGGCATCGCCGAGGCTCACGCGGCACCGCCGAGCGGGCTCATCACCAAGACCGCCATTCCGCTCAACATTCCCGGGCTGCTGACTACCGGGTTGCTGACGGGTCGGGCGGCGGCGGCCTACAACTCGAGCTTCTGCCCGGTTGGCCAGCCTCTCGCCTACGGCGAAGGTGAGGCGTCGGCTCCGACGTCGGTCGTCGGCGCCACGCCGCCGGTCGTCTCCGGTACCGGCGCCGCCGGCACCCAGGCGGCACAGACCACCACCCGGACCGACCTGGTCGCCAACGCTGACGGCACCTTCGGCATCCAGAACACGGTCAAGGAGATCATCGCTCCCCTCACCGTCAACCTCGGTACCGCGCTGCAGATCGCAGTGACCGTGCAAGGAACCGACGCCAACAACCCGTTCTCCATCAGCACCTTCAATGACGGAGAAGGCCATGCCGGCACCACCACCAGCAACAGTGATCCGGTTATCACCATCGCCCTGAAGATCGGTGCAGCCGCACCCATCACGCTGGCATCGGTCAAGCGGAGCCTGTTGGCCGGGATCATCAACCCGCTGCTCGGCGTTGGTTCGGCGCTGCATACCACGCTGGCGGCTCTTGGCATCAACCTCAGCGTCAACGTCGGAGCCGCCATTGCCCCGGCCGCGACGACGGTGGCCTATGACCTCCTGTCCATCAATGCCAGCATCCCCGCCGCCGGTATCACCGTCGCCAATGTGCGCGTCGGCCATGTCGAGTCTTCGGTCATGCTGCCCAACGGGCCCATCGCCTGCACCGTGCCGGTGGCCAAGGTGGCCAGTGCGCCGACCGTCGCCGCCGGCAACACCTTCACCTGGACCATCCTCATCCCGTCCAGCGCATCGGCGCTGAGCGACTCCACCTGCGACCTGGTTCACATCCACGCCACGGACAAGATCTCGATCAACTCCGGCAGCCCGTCGTTCACCATCGGGACGATCAGCAAGGGCGGGGTGTACAACACCAGTACCGGCACCATCACCTGGCCCGATCTGGGGTCCTACCACCCAGGTGATGCGCCCATAGCACTGACCGTCATGGTGTCGATCCCGGCCAACTCGCCTAACGGCGTCCTGGCTGACACCGCCAATGTGACTGCCGGTCTCGGCAACTGCACCGGCGGGGCCTCGGGCGAAGCCACGGCTATCGGAGCGGTCGACCAAGCCATCATCGGCGGCTCAATCACCCTGATCGCTCCGTCGGTCACCTCCTCGGGCAATGGTCTGGCCACCACCGGTACCGGTCCCACGTTGCCGTGGATTGCCGTTGGCCTCCTGATCATGGCTGAGGGCACGCGGCGCCTGCTGCGCAGGGCCCGTACCAACCCGTAACCCACCGCAGTTCCTGTAAGTGATGAGGCCCCCGCTGCGGCGGGGGCCTCATTCGTTGCCGGCGAGGGTCCGAGCCGCTGGCGAGGGCGAGTTGTCGCCGGCGGTACGAGTCGAGCGGTGATCCCGGCCCTGTAGCCTCGTCGCCACCGTGACCGATCGAGTAGCTGATCTCCCTCCCCTGGCCAACAACGCAGGCGACAACGCAGCCGGCAACACCGGCGACAACACCTACCGAAACATCCGTGCCGGTGAGATCGCCGAGGCCCACGTCGGACGGCGTCACCGCCTGGCGGGCTGGGTGGCGGCAAAGCGCGACCACGGCGGCCTGCTGTTCATCGACCTGCGCGACGCCAGCGGCATCGTGCAGTTGGTCTCGCACCCCGACCGGCCAGGCTTCGAGACCCTCACCCGGCTTCGCCTCGAGAGCGTGGTCGCGGTGAGCGGCGAGGTGGTGGCGCGGGAGGAGAAGGACTACAACCCGAAGCTGGCCACGGGCACCATCGAGGTGGCCGTGGACTCCGTCGAGGTCCTGTCCGGGGCCGACGTGCTCCCGTTTCCGATCGATCCCGCCGCCGACGTCTCCGAGGACACCAGGCTCCGCTACCGCTACCTCGATCTCCGCCGGGGACCCGTCGTTGCCCGCCTCCAGGCCCGAGCCCGCCTGGCGCAACTGGTCCGCACCCACATGGCGCAGCGCAACTTCCTGGAGATCACCACGCCGATCCTGACCGCCAGCAGCCCCGAGGGAGCCCGCGACTTCCTCGTCCCGAGCCGGCTCTACCCCGGCGAGTTCTACGCCCTGCCACAGGCGCCGCAGCAGTTCAAACAGTTGCTGATGGTGGGCGGGATCGAGCGCTACTTCCAGATCGCCCCCTGCTTCCGCGACGAGGCGTCGCGCGCCGACCGCAGTCCCGGCGAGTTTTACCAGATAGATCTCGAGATGGCGTTCGCAACCCAGGAGGACGTGTTCGACGAGGTCGAGCAGCTCATGATGCACGTGGTCACCGAGCTCCCCGCCGGCGGCATGGCGCCGATCAAGCAGGCCAAGGCACCATTCCCCCGCCTCACCCACGCCGAGGTCCTGGCCAGCTACGGCACCGACAAGCCGGACCTGCGCTTCGACCTGGCCATCGCCGATGCGACCGCCGTGCTTGGCGGCACCACCGAACTTCCCATGTTCCTCCAGGTCCCGGAGAAGGGCCACGCCATCCGGGCGCTGCGCATCCCCGGGGGCGCGCCCCAGCCTCGCCGGTGGTTCGACGCCTTTTCCGACACTGCCAACAAGGCGGGGGTCATCGGCAGCTGGCTGCAGCTCCCCGCCGAGCTCGGTAGCGAAGTCAAGGGACCGCTGGCCCGCAAGCTCGTCGCGGCCGAGATCGATGTCATCGTCGAGGCCGTAGGAGCGCAACCGGGCGACGCCGTGCTCACCGCCGTCGGTCCCTCCGAAGCCGCCAGCCGGGTGCTCGGCGCCCAACGGACGGCGGTGGGGCGAGATCTCGGCCTTGCCGACCCTGACGAGCTGGCGTTCTGCTGGATCACCGACTTCCCGATGTACGAGTGGAACGACGAGACCAAAGGGTGGGACTTCTCCCACAATCCGTTCTCCATGCCCCAAGGGGGCCTGGAGGCGCTGCAGACCAAGGACCCCGGCGACATCCTGGCCTACCAGTACGACCTGGTCTGCAACGGCCTCGAACTGTCCTCGGGCGCGGTGCGGAACCACCGGCCCGAAGTGATGCAGGCTGCGTTCGCGATTGCGGGGTACGGTCCCGAACGGATCGAGCAGTCGTTTCCCGCCCTGTGGCAGGCGTTTCACTATGGTGCACCACCCCACGCCGGGATCGCGCCCGGTTTTGATCGCCTCCTGATGATGCTGCTCGACCAGGCCAACCTGCGCGAGGTCATCGCCTTCCCGCTCAATCAGACTGCCCGGGACCTGTTGATGGGCGCCCCGAGCCCCGCGAGCGAGGACCAGCTCAAGGAGCTCCACCTCCAAGTGGTGCTGCCCAAGCCCCCGAACTAGGACGCCCTGCGGGGTGCCCGTGCCGGCGCGGCATGGAGAGAGGTGTGAGCACTCTCTCCGAAACCCTGACCCGCCTCGCCCAGAGCATGGAATCGCTGCGGCCCGCGGGCTCCGATCCTGCCTGGGCCGAGATCTTGGGTCCATTCGACCACCCCGAAAGGGTCCAATGGCACCGGCACCTCGAGACCATGGTGGGCTTCATAGCGCCCCCCGGGTGCGACGCCATCGCCACCGTCGGGTACGGCTGGGCCCACGCGATGGAAGTTGGCGGCCCGCCGCCCCCGGTCGAAATCCTGGCACCGGGCGAGCGCCGCCGGGTCCGCGTCGTGTGCTTAATGACACGGACCGGCGCCATGGCCGGCTATCTGCGCGACGGGAAGACGGTGCTGATCAAGGAGGCGCCAACGGTCGGGCGGGTCGTCGACTGCATGCGGAGGTGTTTCCGGCTCCCGACTCCTCCACCAGAGGAGTCGACCGACCTCCTGCTGGCCAGTATCTGGCTGAGCAATGTCCTCGGTGCCGCCAAACGGGCGTCCGAGCCCCTGACCTGGCAAGCGGTGGGCCGCCTCCACCCCGTCATCCAGGTCGTGACGGAGAACGGAATCGATGTGGGCCCGCTGCAGCTACCCGGCGTCATGCGAATCGGGGCCGACAGCTGGTCGTGGAGCTACCTGGTCGCCCAGGCGGCTGAGCCGGGGTGGCTCAATGAGCAGCTGCCCGCGGGCGCCGGCGGCTGGATGGACGAGGGCATCCTGTCGCGCTGGCTCCTCGACTCGGTGACTCCGGTCGATCGGCTCCTCGAGCAGGTGGTACCCCTGGTCCAGCCGGCCGCGGCCAAACGGCTGCGGAGCACGCTCAAACAGCTCGGTGTCCTCGGGCGGCGGCCAGCCCGTCCTCAGGCGGGATCCGACTCGGCGACTGGGCGGGGATGACCAGAGGGACCTACACCTGAAATCGTTCAGGCAGCCGGCGCCGGCGCCGGCGGGCTAACCAGGACGCGGGCCCGCTGGACCACCTCGGCGCGGTGAGCCAGCACCGCAGGGAGGACGGCGCCTCGGCTCCTGACAATGGAGGCTCCCTCCATCAACCCGCCGACCGACTTGGCCCGTTCGCTCAAACGCAGGGAGGCGTAGCCGCTGAGCAGCGCCGCCACGAAGGCGATAGCGGCGGCGAGCCATCCCCGCTTGCGCCGCACCACCTCGGCGATGACGAGGTACTCGATGCTGAACAGGAAAAAGCAACCGACCAGCTTGACCGTCGACTTGATGCTCTCGTCTCGCGGCAGCTTGGCCAGGCGCTTCATGATCTGATACGGCACGGCATGGACGGCGACACCCACCAATCCCGGCGGTACGGCGGCACCCAGCTTGACCAGCGACCAGGCCAGGGCTCGGCGATACTTCCGGCCATAGCGGGCGGTGACCTGAGCGTCGGTCAGACCCATCAACGCCAGGTCCCGCCGGTAGGTCTCATAGGCCTCCAATAGGGCCGCGGCGTCGTCGGTGTCCAGGTCGATCGAGGCCAGCTCCGCCGCCAACCGCTCCCGTTCAGCCAAGGCCCCGAGCTCCAGTTCCGGCGCCGGCCCGCTGTCGGGCGCCGGCGCGACGACCACCTCGGCGATGGCGGCCAAGAGCTCCGCCTCCCGCCACGAGCGATAGGTGGTGACCACCTCACGAAGCTGATCGCCCAGCTCTTCGGTAAGGGCGCGCACCGCCGCCCGCTCGTCGGCGCGGTACTTCTCGACCCATGGTGTGACTGATTGGGCCGGTCCTACCCGTACCAATGCCCGGGACCGGAAGGTCGCCTTGGCGTCATAGACAAGGCCGACCGCGACGGTGACCACGTCGTCGCTGCCCCCGGCGGCGGCGCCCAGCGCGATGCGAGCGGCGCCCGTTCGCAAGGGTTGCAGGGCCGGTTCGTTGTGACTGATCCCCTCGGGGAAAAGGGCGACGACACCGCCACGCTCGAGCAGGGCCCGGGACGTCCGGAACGTTTCTTCGTTGCCCAGGCCCTTGTCTGTCCCCGCCTCTTTGTCCGAGCGGCGGTGGACGGGCACGACCCCGGCCAACTTCAAAAATGGCCGCAACGGCAGGATTTTGAAAAGTGTGGCCTTCGCCAGGAAGCGGGGATAGCGCCGTAGCGTCGCCATCAACAGCAGGCCGTCGACAAGCCCATTGCTGTGGTTGGCCACCACCACCAGCGGTCCCCGGCGTGGGAGGTTCTCGCCGCCCTCGATCTCCACGTGCCGGAAGAAGATGTGCGTCAGGAGCGATGCCAGTGCGGTCATCACCTTGTCCGCCAGCGGCCGCATGGTCGCCGATGCTAGGGCTTGGGCCGAAACCATCGGCCGGCCTGCGTCGTCGCCCAGCCGCCGGGGCCCCGCGAGGCCCACGGGGCCCACGGGGCCCACGGAAGGCGTCGAACTTGTGGGCTTTTTTGATTCCTGTGGGCTTCAATGTCGTCCTGCAACACTGAAGCCCACAGGTTCACAAAAGTCCCGCAGGTTCAGTTGGGTAACGGGAAGCCGGCGTCGCTCAGCAGGCGCTCGCTCTCGACCCAGAGCCGCCCCGCCGCGTCGTCGTCGCGGCCGTGGCCGCTGACTTTGGATTGGCTGCGGTTGGACCAGTAACCGCCTGTCTGGCCGGCCACCGACTCGTCGATGGCCAGGAAGATCACGGTATCGGCCCCCGCAGCCGGAGTCACCTCGAAGGGTCTGATCAGACGGTTGGCGATGCCAAGCAGCCCGGTGGTGTCCCCACCCATGCCAAAGCCGCTGCGCACTGGTCCCGGGTGCACGGCATTGACCGTCACCATGCCCGGGTCGAGGCGGCGGCCCAGTTCCCGGGTGAAGAGAATGTTGGCCAGCTTGGACTCGCCGTAGACCTCCATGGCGGAGTATCGGCCCTGGTGTTGCAGGTCGGACCACCGCAGGCCCCGTACCGCCAGGCGGTGGGCCGCCGACGACAGGTTGATGACCCTCGATGGCGCGGCCGCGACGAGGGTCGAGAGGAGAAGGTTGGTCAGGTAGAAGCCGCCCAGGTGATTGACGCCGAAGGTCTGCTCGAAGCCTTGGGCCGTGCTCTGGCGTGAGGTCCAGATGCCGCCGGCGTTGTTGACCAGCACGTCGACCCGACCGAAGTCGTCGGCGATCGACGAAGCCGCGGTCTGGACCGAGGCGAGGTCAGCCAGATCGAGCCCGACAGTGTGGACACGGTCACTGGCGGCTCGTTCCCGGACCTCGGCGGATGCCGCCGCAGCCCGCTCCGGATTGCGGCACGCCAGCACCGTGGTTGCGCCCATGGCCGCGAGTGCGACAGCCGTTTCCAAGCCGATGCCGCTGTTGGCACCGGTGATGACAACGACCTTTCCTTCCAACGAATTGCCTCCCTGTGTCCACCCGGCGCGGGGCGGACTTTTTTCCACCCTTGTTGTACGGTGGGAACGGTGACCGTAGACGACTCGCCCGACGAACTTCCCCGGTGGCGGGGTGTCAACCACCTGGCGTTGGTGACATCCGACATGGACGCCACCGTGCGGTTCTACCACGGAGTTCTCGGTGCCCGGTTGGTCGCCACCTTGGGTCTGCCTGCGTTCCGCCACTATTTCTTCGAGATCGGCCCGCAGACAACCATTGCGTTCTTCGAGTATCACGATCTCGAGCTCGAGGCCTTTGCCAAACCTGCCGGGGTTCCCGATTCGAGAGCCCCGCAGTTCGATCACCTGTCGCTCAACCTGCCCGACGAGAATGCCCTGCACGATTTGCAGCGCCGCCTCAAAGCCGCCGGCTGCGAGGTGACCGATGTCGTCGACCACAACATCTTCCGTTCGATCTACTTCACCGACCCCAACGGGATCGCGCTCGAGGCGACGTGGTGGGTGGTCGACGCGACCGGCCGCCAAGCGGACTACAGCGACGAGCGGCTGTTCCACGACGCCGATCCGGTCCCCGCCGTCATCGAGCTCCGGGAGTCCGGCCGGGTGGCCTCGGTCCCCCACACCCGTCTGGTCTAGGCGCCCGGAGGCGCCTGGCTCTCGCTTGAGCCGTCCGCCCGTGTGGCGTGGGCATTCAACAGGCCAGCGAGGCCCGTCTGGGGCGTAGGGCGGTCAACCGGCCAGCTCCCGCTCGAGTGGCGTTCGGAACCGCGGGGTCACCCGGACCTCGCCGGTCGATCGCTGCAGCCGACCCGCCAACTGGTCGATCGAGGCAACAGCTTCGGTTCCGACATCGCGGAGCAGTGCGATGGCGATCTCGCCGTCCTTGCGCTGTGCCCAGGCCCCCACAACCTGCCCGCCCCACCACACCGTGGGACCGACGTTGCCCGACCGGTCGAACAGTGGCGCCCGCTGAGCCTGATCTCCGAGGAACCACTCTCTGTTCGCCCATCCCATGACGGTCGAGTCGAGGGCGGGTAACAGAGCCGCCCACGGCTCGGAATCGTCTGGCACGGTGGCGAGAAGGTCTTGATCATCGGGCAGCACGAATCCGGGGACAGCGCTGCCCTCCAGGGCCACCTCTACAACGTCGAGTGCGGCCAGGGCTCGTTTGGCCTCTCCCAAAGTCCAGCCCGTCCACCATTTCAGGTCGGCGGCTGTGGCCGGCCCGTAGGAGGCCAGCCACCTCCCGGCCAGGTCAGCCTGGGCCTGCCCGACTGCCGGCTCATCCCAGGGTTCACGGCTATCCAGCCATACCTCGCGTGGCACCCAGCGGTGCTGGCTGCTGATCCACGAACCGCGAGGCCGGCCTCGCACGATCCGGCCCTCGGCGGCCAGAACGAACAGGACCCGAGTGGTCAGCGCGGAGACACCGGCCCATTTCTTGGTCTCGTCGCCATAGCTCACCTGCGTCCGCAACTCGGGAACCGCCTCGCTCAGTTCCTGCCCAAATGCCTCGCCCCGTTCCAAGAGAGCCGTCATCGTGTCGCCCTCGACTCGCTTCAGCCAGGCGCCGCCATCGGTCGCTATGCCCGCCGCCTCGATGACCTGGATCAGGTTGCGGCGTTGTTGGATCGCGATCGCCCGAGTGCAGGCGGCGTGGATGATGCCGATGTCGGAGGTGGGCACCACGAAGACCGTGCGGCGCATCCCGAGCATCCGCACGACGGAGCGGTCCTCGTAGAGCGCCTGCTCGACGCTTGCCACGTCACCGCCCGTGCGGGCCATGCACCCGAGGACCACCGATGCCGGGTCGGTGGAATGAACCGCCACGAGGCTCTGCGCCACCTCCAAGGTGCTGCCCGCCCGGGCCGCGGGCGCCAGATGATGGCGGAGGGCCAGGCGGGCCCGGCGCTCGGTGCCATCCATCCGCAGCACGGCTTGACCCTAGCCATTGCCGTTGCCGCGACTACCGCATCAGGCGCAGCGGTAGTCCGTCATGTCCACGCAGGGGCTGGTAGCCGGGGATCTCCCGCCGGTAGGCAGATCGCAGGAGCGACGAGGAGATCAGAAGCCGGCCTCCCCCGGTTGCGCCCAACGCGGATGTTCACACAACAGGGTGGCCCCGTGGTCGGTCCTTATTACAAATGGCTGAAAAGCACTAAAGCGCCAGATGCCGCACCGGCTAAAGCCGGGCGGCAAATATGGCAGGATTCCGTTGTGCAAGGTCGCTTAGTCGCCGCCAGTCTGTCACCAGTGAAACCAAACAAGGCAACTCTGGAGGCGAAAATCTCCAGCGGTGTGAACTACGCGACGGCGGTAATAGCGGGGGTCGCGGTGTACTGGCGGGCGATCGAATCACGCTGAGCCCTAGCACTCTCGGTGTCACCGGTGATGCGCTTGCTGCCCGGGGTGACATCGCCCCATACCGCAATGGCGCCCCCAGGAGCCATGTTCATGCTGGAGTGGTATCCAAACGAACGATTCGTGCCCTCAGGATCGCGATTCAAGCCCTGGTCTTTTACCATCAAATATCTCCTTGTACCTTCGAGCACCTTTGGTAAGTACCTCGGCGCACTTTGCACTCTACAGCAGAATCGCCGCTACAATTAAAAACTGCACAATATTCACTATTTCTGCCACCTTGACGTGGGCAAGCGACGCTAAAGAAGAAGCACAAAAGAGCATCTTTTTTGATGCAGATGAGTCGGCGCTCGGAGTGCTTCATTCAGCGAGGCCAGGAAACGGCGGAGGGCGCGGAGTGCGGCAGAGCCCCTGACCGCTGCTACCACCATACCCGCTTGTGAACTTTTTCACAAGTCTGGCGGTCGAGACGCGATGAGTCGGCCGTCACACCGGCGTCATAACGTCAGGGTCGCTGTCCGCGGCCACGAAACAGGAAGGGGACCATGGCATGAGCACGATCGACACGGAACCGGCAGTGGTTGGGAAGCGTCGTGGAGTCGTGACGTGAGCCAGGTGCGGGTGCTGGTCGGTACTCGTAAAGGCGCCTTCATCCTGCGGTCGGACGGCGCCCGCGACACCTGGAGCGTCGCCGGCCCGTTCTTCGGCGGCTGGGAGATCTATCACCTGAAGGGTTCCCCTGCCGATCCCGACCGCATCTATGCCTCCCAGAGCACCGGCTGGTTCGGCCAGCTCATCCAGCGGTCGAATGACGGGGGCACGACCTGGGATGCCGTCGGCAACCAGTTCCTCTACGAGGGTGTGCCGGGTACGCACCAGTGGTACGACGGGACGCCCCACCCCTGGGAGTTCGCCCGGGTCTGGCATCTCGAGCCGTCCCTGACCGACCCCGACACGGTCTACGCCGGGGTCGAAGACGCCGCCTTGTTCCGCTCGGTCGACGGCGGGCACGAGTGGCACGAGCTCGCTGGGCTCCGCAACCACGGTTCGGGCGCCGCCTGGCAACCGGGGGCCGGAGGGATGTGCCTGCACACCATCATCCAGGACCCGAAGGATCCGGGGCGGATCTACGTGGCCATCTCCGCGGCCGGCGCGTTCCGCAGCGACGATGGGGGCGAGAAATGGCAGCCGATCAACCGGGGGCTGCATTCTGAAGGCATCCCCGACGAAGACGCAGAGGTTGGCCACTGCGTTCATCACATCGCCATGCACCCCGCTCGCCCCCATGTCCTGTTCATGCAGAAGCACTGGGACGTCATGCGCAGCGACGACTCCGGGGACTCGTGGCGGGAGATCAGCGGCAACCTGCCGAGCGACTTTGGTTTTCCGATCGCCATTCACGCCCATGAGCCGGACACCATCTATGTCGTGCCCATCAAGAGCGATGGGGAGCACTACCCGCCCGACGGCCGGTTGCGGGTCTACCGGAGCCGGTCCGGCGGCAACGAGTGGGAGCCGCTGACGGCGGGCCTGCCACAGAAGGACTGCTACGTCAACGTGTTGCGCGACGCAATGACCGTCGACGATCTCGACGCCTGTGGCATCTACTTCGGTACGACCGGGGGCCAGGTGTACGCGTCGAGCGACGCGGGTGACCACTGGACGGCGATCGTGCGTGACTTGCCGGCGGTGGTTTCGGTCGAGGTGCAGACCCTGCCATGACCCGATGATCCGCGTGGCGCTCCCCGCCCACCTGAAGGCTTTGGCCGGCGTCGAAGGTGCGGTGGATCTCGATGTCCCGACGCCCGTCACCTCGTCGTCGGTCATCGACGCCCTCGAGGCGCGCTATCCGGTGCTGCGGGGGACAATCCGGGATCAGCAGACGAAAAGGCGCCGGCCATGGGTCAGGTTCTTCGCCTGCGAGCAGGACCTGTCCCACCAGCCGGCCGACGAGCCGCTGCCGGCCTCCGTCTCGGCCGGCAAGGAGGTCTTCGTGATCCTCGGCGCCATGGCCGGCGGGTAGCGAAGCGACCACCGGCGACTGTTCAACTGTGGTGCTGTAGGTGCTGGTTGAGTCGCGCCGCCTGACGCATCTGATGGTCGCGTTCCGCCAGGTTGGGTGCGTTGCGAGCTGCGTCGGCATACAGGCGGGCCGCGAGCTCGAGATCGCCATTCTTCTCGTGGAGGTACGCGGCGACCGCTTCGCGCCGAGGGACAGATTCATCGACCTCGGCCAGAGCCGCCAGTCCCGCCGGCGCACCGTCGGCCTCGCCGACGGCGACAGCACGGTTGAGCCGGACGTTGGGCGTGTCGGCGAAGCGAAGGAGCTCGTCGTACCACTCCACGATCTGGACCCAGTCGGTCTCCTCGACGCGCGCCGCGTCGGCATGGAGCGCGGCGATAGCCGCTTGCGCCTGGTATTCGCCGAGCTGATCGTGCCCCAGCGCAGCCTGTGCGATGCCGATCCCCTCGGCGATGAGCCCGGTGTCCCACTGGCTACGGTCCTGATCGGCCAGCGTCACGATGCTTCCATCCGCTCGGGTGCGGCTGCGGCGGCGGGCATGGTGGAGGAGCATCAGGGCGAGCAACCCCTGGACCTCGGCGACGTCGACCAAGGCGGCCAGCTGCCGGGTCAGTCGGATCGCTTCGGCCGCGAGGTCGACGTCGCCGGAGTAGCCCTCGTTGAAGACGAGGTAGAGCACGCGCATCACCGTCCGCACGTCGCCGGGGCGATCGACACCGGCGCGACTGACGGTGCGTTTGGCACGGCTGATGCGCTGCGCCATGGTGGCTTCGGGCACGAGGTAGGCCTGCGCGATCTGGCGTGTGGTGAGGCCAGCCACGGCTCGAAGGGTCAACGCCACGGCCGACGACGACGTCAGATCGGGGTGCGCGCACAGGAAGTAGAGCCGCAGGGTGTCGTCGGCGCTCGGGATCGCACCAGCTGGTGGCTCGGTGTCGAATCGGACCTCCCGGTCCCGGCGCGCCTCCTCTGACCGTGTCATGTCGAGGAAGGCTCTCCACGCGACCGTGATGAGCCACCCCGTGGGGTCGGCGGGCAACTCATCCCCCCACGAGGAGACCGCCCGGATGAGCGCCTCTTGCACCGCGTCCTCGGCTGTCGCGAAGTCTGCTCCGCGACGGACGAGGACGCTCAAGGCGCGTGGGACGAGCTCGCGGAGCTCGACGTCGTCCACGTCAGTGGCAGAAGTTGGCCGGCGCGGTGAGGAACGGTCGGACTTCCAGCCATTCGTGGATCGGTTCGCCGCCGGCTCCCGGCGCTGCCGACAGCTCACCGGCGACTTCGATCGCTCGCTCGTAGCTGTCGACGTCGATCACCATCCATCCCGCGATCAAGTCCTTCGTTTCCGCGAATGGCCCGTCGGTCACCGGCGGCCGCCCCTCGCCGTCGTAGCGGACCCACATGCCGTCGGGGGACAGCGCCTGTCCGTCGATGAACTCGCCGCTGCGCTCGAGCTGCGATGCGAAGTCGTTCATGTAGCGGATGTGCGCCTCGACCTCTTCGGGCCTCCACTGGTCCATCGGGACACCGTTCGCCGGTGCCGGCGCGCCTCGATAGTGCTTCAGCAACAGGTATTTGGCCATGGTGTTCTCCTTTGTGTGACGCCGGGCCCTGCCGGCGGGATGCACCCCTGGGACGGAGCAGGCCCCGAATTCTCGACATCCTCGCCGAGAACTCGCCACGAAAGCTCCGAGGAAAAGTCAGAGCGACCACCCATCTTGGAACCGTCTGACGTGCACCACCTTCAAGGTCGTGTCGGTCGACGACAGATCGCCCGGCTCTGGGACGCCGCACCTTTCGTCGCCGATGCGCTAAGGGCCACCGGCTGGATCACCTGTCGTGGCGATGCCTCAGCGGCCGAGGCATGTCAGCGCCGGACCGGGTAGCGGAGGTGGAGCGCCCGGGTGCCTTGGATCACAACGGGGTCGTCCAGCATGACGTGGTTGCCGACGAGTTCACCGAAGTAGCGGATGCCGGTGCCGAACAGGACCGGCACCTGGCTGATGCACAGCTCGTCGACCAGGTTGAGGTTCAGGGCCTGCTGGATGATGTCGGCGCTGGCGATCGTGACGAACTTGTCACCGGCGATCTCCTTCGCCGTCGCGATTCCCTGCTCGACACTGCCGGTGAACGTCGTCCGCGGGAACCGCTCGGCGGCGTCGTCGGGCGGTGGCCGGTGAGTTACGACGACCACAGGCGCCCCGGCGGGGTGGTTGTCGCCCCAGCCGTCGGTCTGGTCGAACAGCCGCCGCCCGACGACGAGCGCGCCGCAGCCTGACGTGAGCTCTCGAAGCATGACGGCGCTAGCGGCGTCGAGCGAGAAGCTCATGCTCTCCTGCGCGCTCGGCACCACGACGTCGCCGTTCCAGTACCAGTCGAACAATTCCGCCGGGTTGTCGTCGGGCTGGGCGACGAAGCCGTCCAATGACATGCACATGTGAGTCAGCACCTTGGCCATGCCGGATCCGACTCAGCTGGGGCCGCCGACTCATCGGCCGGCGACGGGATATCTCGGAAAAAGGCTCTTGGTCCCCTACGTCGCGCACCCCGCTCAGCCGGCGGCAGCGCGAAGCACAAAGATCTGGCTCCCTGGTCGAGTGATCGGGAGAGGTCATCGATTCCCGCTTCCCTCTTTTCGAGTGATCACCCGTGAAACGGCACCAGTGGAGCGCGGGGTAATCGTTCGCCTCGGAGTCCTCAGCCCGGGACTCCAGGACCGCAGGCGCCGGACCTGGCGAGCCGTCTTTCCCGGCTCAGCCATGCGCCGGTCGGACGGGTGCCAGTTGCTCGAAGTGACTCAACACATCCCGAAGCACCGGGTCGAACAGGTCGGGACGCTCGTAGTACGGCACGTGAGCCGTGTCCGGCTGCGATACGGCCCAGACGGCACAGGCGACTGACCGTAGCCGGGCAGGTCGCAGCGCAGCGTCCGGTGCCTGTCCGTCAACCACGGCCATTGGCAATCCCACAATCGGCGATCACTGATCGCCGCGTGCAGCAGCACTACGTCGGACCCGTGGCCGGCAAAATCATGAGCGAGCACTAAGACTCTCCCCGTTCCGAGCGCTACCGCATCCTCGCATGTCGCAGTGTCGAACGGGATCACGACCTTCCGAGTCCAGCACCATCGCTGCGCTCGGGTTCGGCACACGCGTCGCGCTGCGTATCGCCCGCCCGAATAGCGACCGCGGGCGAGCGCCGAGAGGTGAGGTAGAGCTGGGGGCGCAACGCTCATTAACCGCCCGGGCGTTACGATCCGCCGATGATGATCGAAGTGCTTCCGGACGGTATGGAGAAGGAGGCGGTATCCCTTTGGCACATCACCGGCATCGCCCGGCCGTGGAATGACCCAGCTGAGGACCTCCGCCGAGCCATGAGGGGGACGGCATCCACCGTTCTCGCATGCACCGAGCGAAACGAGTTGTTGGGTACCGCCATGGTCGGCCATGACGGCCACCGGGGCTGGGTGTACTACTTGGCGGTCGCGCCGGGTCACCAGCAGCAGGGAGTCGGCCGGCGGTTGATGGAGGCATGCGAGGAATGGGTCCGAAATCGTGGTATCGGAAAGATCCAGGTGATGATTCGGCACTCGAATACCAATGTGCTCGGGTTCTATCAGCGGCTGGGCTATGGCGATGACGAGGTGTCGGTTCTCAGCCGAAGGTTGGACAAATAGTGGACGCTCACCGAAATGATGAGAACGCTCGCTGACCGATCGTGAGATCTAGGAATGGGGTCTGGCAATAACCCCGACCCGTCCATTTCGGCACGGAACGGCGCGATGTACTGCTCCGGTCAGTACCGACCCCGGGTCGGTTGAGTTTGAACGATTCTCGGAAACCCCGAGGGCTAGGGTGAGGCTGTGCCCCACGGGTCTGGACTTGAGAACGGCGGCGATCCGGGGTGGGGCCCCGTCCTACGTCCCATGGTCTGGCTCCTGATACCAGGTGTCGGTTTCGTCCTGTTCCGGAAGTACCAGCTGAATCATCCTACCCATGGCCTCACGCTTTTGCGAGTTCTGTTCACTGCCTTCACCAACGCCCTTGTCCTCATCGGCGCGGTTATCGCGGTCCTGGTGAACGTGGCGCACTTCCGGGGCGGCACGCTCTCGGCATTTCCGATTGCTATTGGAGTCACCGTCATCGGCGTAGCCGGGCTCGCCGCTCGCCAACTGTTCGACAGGCGCCTCGACTGCTCGGACGATCTGCGACTCGCCACGACCTACCGGGAACGCTTCTTTCTACGGATCGCATTTTCTGAAGCCGCAAGCTTGGCCGGATTCGCCGCATTCATCCTTACTTCCCGGTGGTGGCTCTACCCATTAGGCGCTGTCTTCACCGCCGTGGGCTACGCGCGCCTGGCGCCCACTGGCGCTCACCTCAGCCACGATCAACACGCCTTGACCGAGGGAGGGTGCGGTCGATCGCTTATTGCCGCCCTTGCCGGGCTACCGGGAGGGGACGCTTCAGGAGGCAGGCCCATGATTGCGTGACCGTCCGACGAAGTGGATTTCTTATATGCTTCAAGCTAGACCTGGTCGATCAACTTGTCCATGAGATCGTCCTTCTTATTGCTGTCGATTGCCCGTTTACTGGACTCGCGGAGGGATTTGTAGAGTTCGTTGCCAAAGGTCTTCCATTCACTGGCCAACTCGTCGACCCTCGCGGCTAGGGGCGCGTATCGCTCCGGATTCGACTCGTAGACCCATTTCGGCCTGCGAACGAGGCTCCCACCAACTCCTGGGTCACGGGACACCCGTGTCACATATCCTTTATCCGTGACCTCTTTGAGCACAACCTCGATTACCGCCTCGTATGGGTGCTTACTTTCCGGCAGCAGGCTTGTCAACATACTGTAGACGTCCTCGCCGGAATCGGACCTCTTCTTTGTACGTCCCAGATAACCGAGGACACGCCCTTCCAGCCCGCCGTACGGTTCTGGACGGAGCAGAACCGCCCGCAAGTTTGAGCCGCCTCCGTTCATCACCCAGCGAAGCGCCTGTGACCGCCTCCCCTCGTACGGGCGCAGCGAGATATTCCCTGAATTATGCAGCCACCACAGTGCGATGACCGGGAGATGCACGGCTAAAACCTCTGTATTGACCGTCACGCCGGTAGCGAAGGACCTCATACCGACCGATCCGGGTTTTGCCGCTACGACGAACCGGCTCGCAAATAGGTACGCCAGGGAACTGGGGCTGAGTTGCTCATCGGGTACCGCTGACGCCGGGTCCATGCTTCCTCCAAGGTCAAACCTGACATTCTCGCCTGTGCGAAGCCTATCCCCAAAGGTGCCGAGGATAAGCGGCTGTACAATGTGCTCACGGCGATACTAAACGGTCATAATTTACATATGCGCCAGGGGAGATTCGAAGCGCACTCGACGCAGTAGTAGGCACGTGCCACACACACGAGCGCCGCGGCCTCTCAGTCGTCCATCGGCAGCCCATCTATTCCGGAGCACGACGAACGGATCGATCAAAGCTGGGCCCCCTGGCCGGTGTGGTCAAGTTTATTTCCGACGACCCGGAAATGGGATCTACCGTGGGCCGTAGATCGGCATGGAAATAGTGGGTGACCACGGATGAATCGTTCGGGATTGCTCGCGATGAGTCATGTCGAGCAAACCTTCCGGTTCAGACCGTTGTGGTGGTGGTTCGGTACCGACGGCGCCATGTCGACACAACCCGCCAGAGCCGGCCGACGAGTAGGGTCACGACGATCCAGATGGCCCAGGACAGGGGTGTCCATGCGCCGCCCACCGAGCGACTTTTGCCGTCGACGAACGTGTAGGTGATGGTGGCTTGCAGGTACCGGATGCCGCTCCAGGTGAAGGTGCCCGTGGCGTGCGCGTTCGCTGCCGTGATGCCGTGGCCGAACGCAGCCGCGGCTTCGCCCAGGAGCCAGGTGAACAGCAACTGGGCAGTGACGGCGAATGTGGCTGCGGCGACCCAGTAGGGCCGCAGCCCTTCGCCGAATTCGGCGAGACGGTACTCGGCCGCCAGCTGGCGGCTGTTGCCGAGGTGGCTCAGTGCGTCGACGGTGCCGATGTCGTGCGCCGCCGTGAGCAGGTTCTGTCGAACCTCCCGGCGTTTCGCGATGCGGGACTTTGCGGGGCAGGTCATAGAGGCGTTGATCGAGCGCCCAGACGGCACGTTCGATGCGCAGCCGGTCAAGCCAGGTCACGGTGTAGGGCATGTCAGGATCCTTTGATCGGTTCTGCGGGGACAGGGCGGATCAATACCGAACTCACGACGTCGGCTAGAGACATCCAGTTGGCCCTCCCGGTAGTGAGGGCCTTGTATCCCGCGGGGGTGGGGCGGTAGTACTTGCGGGCGGGGCCGGCGTTGGAGGAGACCAGCCGGGCACTGACCCGGGCCTCTCGCTCGAGCCGGGCCAGGGCGGGATAGACGGTGCCTTCGAGAACGTCGGCCAAGCCGATCTCATGCAGCCGCTGCACGACCTCGTAGCCGTAGGACTCCCGTTCGGCGAGAAGGTGCAGCAGAAGCAACGACAAGACGCCCTTGAGCAGCTGCGGGTCGTGGGTAGAGCTCATGGAGCTAGACTACGCCTACTATTATAGTTAGTCAAGTAGTGGGCACTGACAACTACCGCTGAGCATCCTTCATCACCCGATGCTGGGGTGCCACTGAGAGACATGCAGGAGGCCGCGCCCACGCCGACCCGGCGCCACCATGCGCTCACGACCGAGCTACGGTTTCTCGACCGTCACTCGGGCCGGGATCTGCTCGACGAGCCTTTCCGCTCGCAACGCGGACAGGGCCGGGTAGGCGCTCCCTGGCCTGGCCGGTAGGTGGGCGCGAAGCGGCGCTCCAGCCCGCCAAGCAACTCGTAGCCTCCCTGCGCTTGGTCAGCGAGAAGAGATAGGAGCACAAGCGGGAGCTCACCGGCCATGAAACTCTGGTCCGTGTCGTACGTAATACGAAGTTGCAAGCGCCGGCTCTCACGCGGGTCTAGATCTCCTCGGCGACGACGTTCGGCCGCCGCTCCGGTTCGGCGGTATGGCGCTCCGGACACTCCTCGGGCCGGCGCCGTCTCCGCGACAGAACAATTCCATCCTGCCCGGCCGCCGACCCGACGTTCGGGGCGGCGATGAACCTGCACGGCCTCTAACGTCGAAAGGGCATGCCACATCAAGAGATCGACGGCGTCCCCATCTGGTACGAGGAGCACGGCGACCCGTCGGGACCACCGCTCGTCGCCCTGCACGGCGGCATCCTCACGTTCCACCGCAGCTTCGACGACGTTCTCCCCTGGCTCGGCGCGGGCCGCCGGGTGATCGGCGTCGAGCTCCAGGGCCACGGCCACACGCCCGACACCGGCCGCGCCATGTCGATCGAGCGGTTCGCAGACGATGTCGCAGAGCTGATCGACCGGGTCGTGGGCCACGGCGCCGTCGACGTGTGGGGGTACAGCCTCGGAGCCCTGACCGCAACGAGCCTTGTGGTGCGCCACCCGGGCAAGGTCCGCCGTCTCGTGCTCGCCGCCTCGAACATACGCCCCGACGGGTATCACGCCGAGATCACGGCACCCGAACAGGACGACAGGCGTCTACCGACCGAGGAGGAGTTCGCCGCCTGGAAGGCCGACTACGAAGCGGTGGCGCCAAACCCCGACGGCCTCTTCCCATTCCTCGAGCGCCTGCAGCCGGTGGTCCACGACATGGCCGGCTGGACCGCCGAGGAGATCCGCTCGATCACCGCTTCCACGTTTCTCGTGATCGGCGATCAGGACTTCGTGCGCCTCGACCACGCCGCCGAGATGCTCGACCTGTTCCCCGACTGTCGGTTGGCGGTGCTGCCCGCCACGCGCCACACCGAGGTCATGCAGCGCACCGACGAGCTCCGGGCACTCGTGGGCCCCTTCCTCTCGTAATGCGCTTCGTCCCGCGGACCTGCGGGCCCGGCCTCATGGCCGTAGGACAGGGCACCGGCACCTCCCACCCCCGCGGCCGGTCTTCGCATCGACGCGGCCGGAGCATGTCCCCGGATCACCCGTCGCCATGGCCAACGACCCGGTGTTTCGGGGCGGTCGCCCCATGGACGATCATCTCGTGCGCCGAAGCCTTCGAAGACAATGTCGCTCCAGAACTGGCTGCTGTGGCTACCAGTCCTGGGCGGCGAGTAGCAGCGCGGCGAGCGGCTCGAGCGTGGCCATGAGCTCGTCGAGCTCGCCCCGTTCGAGGCTTTCGTAGGGCTTCGCCGCGAGGTCGTCGGTGAGCGCCTCGACGCGCTGTTTGACCGCCCGACCCTCTTCGCTGAGCCAACCGTCATCGCCGATCAGGCCGCGATGACGCATTCCGTCGATGACCGCGGCGAGCTGCGGGGCCGGGAGATGGTGGATGCGTCCGAACTTCTCCGCGGGCATGCCCAGGTCGAGGGCGAACAGGACGTGAGCCTCGACGCCGCCGACACCTTCAACCATGAGGGCGGCGATGTGTCCGTCGCCACGGTGTTCGCGCAACAACGAAGCGGCATGGAACAGGCGACCCACCGGGTCATTGGGAATCGGGATGGCGCGCAGCGCGGCATACATCGGCCGGCCCTCGAACGGTGCGCTGGTCGCGGCGGTGGTCAACAGTTCCGCGGCGCGGGCGAATCCGGCAGAGTCGACGTGATCGCCGAGGATCCGCCGCAACGCCTTCACGCAGCCCGCCTGGCGAGCGGCGATCGCCGCTTCGGGTGTGGTGGAGCGCCACACCTTCGGAATGTGTCGGGCCACCTCACCGGGAGCGAAGTTGTAGAACAGCGCGTCCACCACTTCCGCGGTGGCCAGGCCCAGGGGCGCCGCCCGTCCCGCGAAGTAGGTGTCCCAGTAGTTGGTGAACCCGAGGGCGAACATCGCTTCGTTGGGTTCGTCAGCTGAGTAGGCGATGACACCGATCGGCTCGACCAGCTCGAACATCCGCCGTGCCATCGAGTTCATGGTTCACTCCTCCTGCTGCAGCCCCGGCGCCCTAGCGGACACTCACGATCAGTTGCGACCGTTGCGCGCCGCCAATCTCATCGCACGATGACACCGACGGTTCACCAGGAGGTCGCTGTCAAGCGTCGCGCACTCCCGGCGTTCGGGCACGGCGTCAAGCCGGCCAACGGTCCGGCGTTCTGTGGCAGTTCAGTAGGTACCGTTGCGCTCAATCCCTATGACCCCATTAGCCTGCGATAGGTGCACCGGATCTTCACGACCAGTGTTGCCGACGTCTATCCCCACTACGTGGCGAAGGTCGAGCGCAAAGGACGTTCCAGGGCCGAACTGGACCAGGTGATCGAGTGGCTCACAGGATACGACCAGTCGGCGTTGCAGCAGCGCCTCGAGGCGGGCTCGACATTCGAGGCGTTCTTCGCCGAGGCGCGGCTGAATCCGAACGCTTCGTCGATTACCGGCGTCGTGTGCGGCGTTCGGGTGGAGAACATCGAAGATCCGCTTATGCAGAAGATCCGCTATCTCGACAAGCTGGTCGACGAACTGGCCAAGGGCAGACCGATCGAAAAAGTTCTGCGCGCCTGAATGCCCCGCCGAGAGCGGCGCCACCGTCCCGGCTGTTGGTTGGCGCCCGGGCGTCGACTCCAGCCGAGGTTCTGGGGCGGGTATCCGGGCGACCGGGCGCAGATCTGAGCGGTCCGAGGATCAGCCATCGAAGCGGAACCGGGTCTGGGCAAACTGGCCCTTGGCGAACGAGAGCACCTTTCGGGGACGGACCTCGAAGACCAGGGCGACGCCCGCTTCGTGGTGGAAGGCGCCGTCGCTCACGTCGTACCGCCAGTCGCCGTGGTACTTCGTCTCCCACATTGCAGCCAGCGCGAACAGTGTCGCGTCGTCGGTGACCTGCTCGGCCCGTCCCTCGACGACCACGTCGAGGCCGGCCTTCCAGCGGTTGTCGCCGGTTGTGAGCACGCATTGGTCATTGGCCCGCAAGTTGAGCGCCTTCTGCTCGCCGGGACCGGTGCAGAAGTAGAGCGCACCATCGCGCCACACTGCCGGTAACGGCGTGACGTGCGGACGACCGTCAGTGCGCACCGTCGAGATCCAGAACAGCTCGGCCGATACCAGCACGCCGACGACGTCGTCCCACGGCGTCGGCCTGGCGCCGGGCGCGCTGAAGCCGGTGTGCAGATCGGGTGTCGGAGCAGGCGATGACGTCACGACCTCCCCGGTTAGTTCTCGAGCGCGGTGTACGCGCCGGTCCAGAAGTCCTGGATGACCGCTGGCGGCGGGAACGGGCCGGCAAAGGCGTCGGTGGTGAGAACGACGCCGACGAGCTCGTTGCTGGGGTCGTTCGCCCACATGCTTCCCATGCCGCCCGCCCAGCCGTAGGCCCCGATGAGGGCCCGAGACCGGTGCGGCGCACTTGTACACCGACGCCGTAACCCCAGCCCTGCGAGCCGTCGGGCAGAGGCCCGGGGGCGCCGCTTGTGACATCGATCTGGTCGGTGGTCATCGCGTCGATGGAGGCACGCGACAAGAGGCGGGAGCCATTGGGGAGCCGCCCGTCTGACAGGAGCATCCGTCCGAACGAGTGCAGGTCGTCCACCGTCGACACAAGGCCGGCCGCGCCAGACGGAAACGCGGGCGGCGTCGACCACTGGCCGTCGGGCGGATCGAAGACGAACCGTGCGCCGGATGCGTCGGTGGCGTAGCAGGTGCCGAACCGGTGGATGTCGTCGGCGATGGAGAAGGCGGTGTCGACCATCCCCAACGGCTCGAACACACGGTCGCGCAGCACGACGTCGAGCGGTTGGCCGGCGGCACGGGCGATGAGCACGCCGAGCACATCGGCCCCGTTGTTGTAGAGCCAGCGTTCGCCGGGTTGGTAAAGGAGGGGCAGCGTCGAAAGCCGGCGCATCCACTCGTCCGGCGGCGGCGGTACCTGCGGCTCAGGCGCACCGGCGCCGAGCTCGAGCTCGGCCAGCGCGTCGAGGAACGGCTGCGGCCAAGGCGCCGCGAAGTCCATGCCGATGCCGAGTCGGAATGTCAACACGTCGTGCAGCGTGATGGGACGCTGGGCGGCCACCGTTTCCCCGTCGATCGGACCGCGAGGGTCGACGAGTACGCGCCGGTCGGCCAGTTCGGGGAGCAGCTCGTCGACGGGATCGTCGAGCCGCAGCCTGTACTCCTCCACCAAGATGAGCGCCGCCAACGCCACGATCGGCTTGGTCATTGACGAGATGCGGAAGATGCTGTCGCGGCCGACAGGCACCGGTTCGCCTCGGGTGAGTTGGCCGGCGACACCGGCCTCCACCTGATCGCCTGCCGCGAGCAGCCAGGCCACACCGCCCACCCGGTCCTGCTCGACATGGTGCTGCATCGCCTTCGCGAGGCGCGCCAAGCGTCGAGCGTCGAATCTCATACGGGCTTCGACGCTACGACGGTCGAGAACTCATCTGGTGCGTACTCGGACCGGGCAGGCGGTCGGCTACTTCGTGCGCTCGTGGTCGGGGTAGCCCCTGCCGAGATGTTTGCGGGCCATCCGGACGCCGGCCGTACAGATCGACCGCACGTGTCGCCCGCTACGGCCGCCGAACCGGCGTGCTGGCACCGTCGAGTCGTTGTGCAGGGCTCAGCGACGACTCGTGGTGCGTTCGCCAGCGCAGGCCTGCTTGACACTCGAGCGGCCCTGCCATACGTTTAACGAGTTCGTTAAGTAAGAGAGTGCGGTGGCAGGTACCGATCAACTAAGCGTGGTGTTCTCGGCGCTCGCCGACCCGACCCGTCGGGCGATCCTCGAGGAGCTGGCGGAGCGCGACGCAACGGTCACCGAGCTCAGCGCTCCCCTCCCGATGTCGATGCCGGCCGTGTCACGACACCTGAAGGTGCTCGAGCAGGCGGCCCTCATCTCGCGAACGCAGTCGGGCAAGTGGCGTACCAGCCACCTCGAGACCGCCCCGCTTCGCGACGCAGCCGACTGGTTCGACCGCTTCAAGCGCTTCTGGGACTCGTCTCTCGACCGCCTCGACGCCCACCTCGCGGCGGTCCAGGCCGCCGAGCGCACCGACACCATGGAGCATTGATGCATTCCGAAACCCCACCGCTGGCCTTCTCACGCGTGTTCGACGCACCCCGAACGCTGGTCTTCCGGGCCTTCACCGATCCGGACCACCTCGCGTCGTGGTGGGGGCCGAGCGGCAATTCGTTGCCACGCGACGAGATTGACTTCGACGTGCGACCCGGTGGCTTCCAACGGTGGACGGAGGTCGCGGTCGCCGAACCCGACCTCCGCGTCCATGTCTACATCGACCTGACCGACGTTGCCGACGGCGCTCTCCTCGAAGGCGTCGTGCACGTCTCCGGCCGCCTGCAGGAAGGCTTCGAGCCATTCGAGACGAGGTTCCGGATCGAGTTCCACGACGAGCCCGACCGACGGACCCGAGTCGAGATCCGCCAATGGCTTCCCGACCGCCTGACTGGCCCCAGCAACCAGGGCTGGCTCGAGGGCTTTGAGAAGCTCGATGCCACCTTGGTTCACCTCCAGAGCGCCACCGCCGACATCGACGTGTAGCGCCGTGGCCAAGCTCGTCTACCTCACCAATGCATCCGTCGACGGCTACATCGAGGACGAACATGGCGCCTTCGACCTCTACGAGCCCGACGACGAGGTGTTCGCAGCCACGACCGTCCTGCTGAGATCCTTCAGCACGTTCCTCTACGGACGGCGTCTCTACGAGACGATGTCTGTCTGGGAAACCGACCCTGCCCTCGCCAAGTTGTCCCACCGCCATGGCGAATTCGCGAGTGTCTGGCAGGCAGCGGACAAGGTCGTCTACTCCACGACCCTGACCGCCGTGTCGACGACGACCACCCGCCTCGAACGCGACTTCGTTCCCGACGCCATCCACGAACTGAAGGCCGCAGCCACCAGCGACCTCACCATCGGCGGTGCCAATCTGGCCGCCCAGGCCATGGCAGCAGGCCTGGTCGACGAATACCAGCTGTTCGTCTGGCCCATGATCGTCGGCGGCGGCAAACCGGCCCTGCCCGCGGGCATCCGTACCAACCTCGACCTCCTCGACGAACACCGATTCGACAACGGCGTCGTACACCTCCGCTACCGCATCCCAACATGACCGCCACCGGCCCCCTGTCCTCGAGGTGCCGTTATCTCGGGTCGGTGTCGGTCGCGACTGTGCTCGTGATGGCAACTCGGCGATGCGGTGTGGCTTATCCAGGGGCCCGAGGTAGGCGACGCCGGCGGGAAGCATGCGACCCAACGACCGTCTCGGCGAAGGTCCTGTTTTCTCGTGGCTCGATGGATCAGCGTGCGACAACGGCGAGGTCGCGCCCGACTTCGCTGGCGGCTCGATTGAGCTCGGCGGTGATGGTGGATTCGTCTCCAACGCTGGTAGGCCGGTCATCGGTGACGGCCGCGGCAAGCATTTCCGCCTGGACAATGGGGAGAATGCATAGGGCGAACCTCGGTGTCCAGGGCCACCATTGTGCGCGACGCAAGCCCCCCGTTGGTGACCCGAGCCCGATCATCGGGCTCCCGCCGCCCGAACCTATATGTGGTCCTCTCGATCACATTTCGATCACCTCAGGCGTCAACTCCGGGACCCGTTATGGTCGTCCAGGTGGCAGTGAGCATCCCCTTTGACGGACACCTGCGCTGAGGTGGTAGCACCTCGGGAAGGAGTCCTGATGCCTCGTCCTAATCCACCGGAGTTCCGTCGTCGAGCTGTTGGTAGGGATCACCGGGGACTCCCCAGACTTGATCACTGAAATTCCCCAGCCCTGAGGGTTGGTGGGCCCCGCAAGCGAGAGGTCCACCAGTTCGGTTGGGGACTCCCCGACGCTGACGGTTCCAGCCGATCAGCACGAGGAGTCCCAGCCCATGTTGTCAGGGAGCGAAGACGTGGAAGCAGATGCGTTGTTCAAGAGAGGTTGGTCGATTTCGGCCATCGCCCGGCATCTCGACCGTGACCGCAAGACGGTCCGGTCCTATTTGACCGGTGAAAGGGTTGCCGGCGTCCGCCGGTCTTCGGTGCCGGACCCTTTGGGCCCGTTCGCCGAATATGTGAAGGCCCGGTTCGTCGATGACCCGCATTTATGGGGGTCGGCGTTGTTTGACGAGGTCGTCGATCTCGGTTACGGCCAGTCGTATCCGACGTTTGTGCGTCAGGTCCGTGCGGCCGGTTTGCGGCCCCATTGTGAGGCGTGCTCCGGGGTGACCGGCCGTGAGACCGTCGAGATCGCCCATCCCGCGGGCGAGGAGATCCAATGGGATTGGGCGGAACGGCGTAACGCCCCGTGGGGCGGCACCTGCTATGGGCTGCTGGGCACGTTGGCGTACTCGGGGCGGACCCGGGAGGTGTTGGCCGTCTCGATGGACCAGGCGCATCTGGTCGAGGCTTTGGACGGCGTTCTGCGCCGCCTGGGAGGCACGGCCCGGAAATGGCGGACCGACCGTCTGGCCACTGTGATCCGGCCTGGCAGCGCCGATGTCCAGGCCAGTTTCGTGCCCGTGGCGAAGCATTACGGGGCGATCGTGGTCCCCTGCCCGCCGCGGCGGGGGAACCGGAAGGGGACGGTGGAGTGCGGCGTGAAGTTCATGTGCGGCCGGTGGTGGCGGACCATGACCGCCACCACACCTGAGGCCGCCCAGGTGTCCCTGGACCGGTTCTGGGCGACGACGGGCGACGCCCGGCTTCGACCCCCGGGCCGCTACGCCGAGCCGGGCACCCTCATCGACGGGGTCCGCCCGACGTGGCCGACGGTGGGCGAGCTGGCCGAGGGCGAGGCGTTGATGGCGTTGCCGGCGGTGCCGTTCCCCGCCACCATCGAAGAGGCCCACCGGGTCGATGACCGGGCCACGGTGGCGTTTAGGGGGAACCGCTACTCCGTCAACCCGGGCCTGGGCGGCGTCGAGCTCACGCTGCGTCACCGCCTGGGGACAGCGACAGTGGAGGTCTTCACGCCTGGCGGTGTGCTGCTGGTGGCCCATCGCCTGGCGCCGCCGGGGGCGGGAATGGTGGTGCGCACCCCGGCGCATCGCGCCGCGTTGGAGACCGCGGTGCTCTCCCAGTTCTCCACCGCCCGGCCCTGTGACCGCAAGGCGAACAAGCCGCCCGGGCAAGCGGCGCTGGTCGAGCGGGCCAAGCTCCTCGGAGCCGCCGGGGCGGAACCGGCGGTGGACCTGGCCGCCCTGGCCGACGTCGTGGCCCGGGCCTTCCCGGGCAGCACAGAGGTCCCCGGCGGGCAGGTGTCGGCGTGAGCGCCGTCGGCTCGGACTACCAGAAGCTGCGAGCCCATCTGGCGTTCCTCCGTATGACCGCGGCGGCCGAGGCCCTGCCCGGCGAGCTCGACCACGCGGCCCAGGCGAAACTGTCGCACCAGGCGTTCCTGGAACGACTCCTGGCGGTCGAGGTGGCCGCGGTCGACGAACGCCGCAAGGTCAGCATGACCCGCTTCGCTTCCCTGCCGTCGCCGTTCACCCTGGCCGACTTCGACTTCTCCGCCCAACCTTCGGTCGACCCCAAACTCGTCGCCGAGCTGGCCACCCTGCGCTTCGTCGAAGACGCCACCAACGTGCTCTTGATCGGGCCGCCCGGTGTCGGCAAGACCATGCTCGCCGTCGGCCTGGGCCACGCCGCGGTGGCGGCAGGGATGCGCACCTACTACACCACCGCGGCCGACCTGGCCGCCCGCTGCCACCGCGCCGCCCTCGAGGGACGATGGGCGACGGTCATGCGGTTCTACGCCGGACCCCGATTATTGATAATCGACGAGGTCGGATATCTTCCGTTGCCGGCCGAGGCCGCGGCCGCATTGTTCCAAGTCGTCTCCCAAAGATATTTGAAAGGCAGCATCGCACTAACAACGAATCTGGGGATCGCCAGCTGGGGGAAAGTATTCAATGACGATCCCATGATCGCCTCCGCGATGCTCGACCGGTTACTCCATAGATCGGTGGTCCTCAACATCAACGGCGACAGCTACCGGATGCGCTCCCACCGGGCCCGCGCCGAAGCAACCCGCCGGGCCATCACCACCCCATGACCCGGCCACCAGCCGGGCAACGGAGGTCGCCCCTGACACACCCATAGACTCACACCAAGCCCACCGACCCTCAAGGACCAACTGGGGAATTTCGGTGATCGACAGTGGGGAATTTCAGCGATCCGCAGCACTGTTGAGCTGGCCCGGGAGCGGGCCGAGGTGGTCGAGTTGCGCCGCAAGCTGCGCGTGGCCGAGCTCTAGAACGAGATTCTTCTAGGGCGGATTGGCTCACCTCCAACCAGGTGGGACTGGTCGTCATGGAGTCGACGGCCCAGTACTGGAAGCCGGTGTGGAACGTGTTAGCCGAGCGCGGGCTAGAGCTGCTGAACAGCCGGTCCGGCTCGGTCGGCTTGAAGTGGTGCATGGATGTCACCGAGCACCCACCGCCGAGGGCAAGGTGTACCTGGCGGTGGTCCTCGATGCTTTCAGCCGTCGGGTGGTGGGCTGGTCGATCGCCGCGACTAACGGAGAGCCCACTGCGGGCAATCTGCTCGGTCGCATAGCTCTGCAGATCAGCCCACTTTGGAGACGTCCAGTCCCTTCGACATGGAACCAGTACGGCTGCGTCGAGTCACGGAGTGGTTCTTGACCCTACTACGCGCCGCGTAGTACCCTCGTCTCTGTGGGCGCTCCGACAAAGCTCTCGGCTGAGGCCGTCCTGGTCCTCACCAGCCTGGCGGGCGGTCCGAAGCACGGATACGCGATCCAGCAAGACATCGAGAGTCTGTCTGGCAGACGTCTCGGCCCCGGGAGCCTCTACGGGGTGATCGCTCGTCTAGAGGCGGCGGGTTATATCGCTGCCACGGAGGCGAACGCCACCCGACGGCCCTATCGCCTGACCGGCTCCGGCACCGATGCGTTGGCGGACACCGTCGAGATCCTCAAGAAGGTCGCGGCAAACGCGTCGCTTCGACTGGCTGCGCAATGAAGACCCGCTACCTCGTGGCGCTGTATCCCCGGGCTTGGCGGCTTCGCTACGGCGACGAACTCGAAGAACTGGTCGGCGATCAGCGACTGTCGTTCGCGATCGCCTTCGATCTCATTCGCGGCGCAGTCGACGCGCATCTTCATCCCGAGATCTTCGGCTCCTCCATGCAAACAGCAGGAGGCGCACAATTGCGCGGGCCAACCCTGCGACGCCCGAGCGCGCTGATTCCGATCGTGATGTCGGCAGCCGCTCTCGCCGTCGTTCTCAGCTACATCGCGATGCATGGCCCTGCGCGCCAACCTGACGAAGGAACAGCGACGCATCTGTGGCAGCTTTTGATGGCAGGCCAGGTGCCGGTCATCGCGTGGTTTGCCGTCCGATGGTTGCGGACTGCGCCCCTGAGAACCGCGCGCGTTGTCCTGCTGCAGTTCCTCGCGGTATTGACGGCCGTCGCCCCCGTATATCTCCTCAAGCTCTAACGAGACGATGATCGGCCGGCTGGCGAGATCCTCATGCACCTCGACGGGGAAGAGCAAACCGTCACCGCTAGCGGCGTTGCCAGCGCTCCCCGAGGTGTCCCTCACGCGTTTAGGATTTCCGGCGCCGACGAAGCTCGGCTGTTGTGCCTGCACACGCCGGGCTGCCGCCAGGCGTTCTACTGGAGGTGGTGTTCCGCCGACCTCGGGGCGGTGTCCTCGAGGAAGGGGCCGTGGCCGGACTCGGCGGTGTTGGTGGCCGCACCGCTGACGGCGTTGCCAATCGCCTCCGCACCGGCGGTGTTTCCCTGCAGGTTCAGGGCCCCACCAATGGAGTTGGGGGCGCATTGGTCGTCGCCTGTGTCTCCTACGAGGACAAAGCCGGTAGAACCGTTGATGGTGATCGAGCCGGCGGTGGCGCTACCGCATATCCGGGCAGAGGTGGCGTTGTTAGCGGTTACCGAACCGGATATCGTGGAGTTCTCGATCACGATAGCCGCGCCGTGCTGCACGATAACGGAACCCTGGATCTGGGCGTTAACAATGCAGGTCGTACCTCTCGCTACCACTAGCCCGCCCGTATAACGACCGGTGACGGTCCGGGTGCAACCGGACGGCGCAACCGTGGTAGTTGTCGTCGCCGGTGGATTGGTCGTCGAGGTCGTGGTGGTGGTGGCCGGGGGCACTGTTGTGGTCGGCGGCACTGTGGTGGTGGTGGTGGTAGGGGGGGGCAGGACCGAGGCTTTGGGGTGAGAGAGAAGAAACTGAATGACTTGTTCCTGGAACGTCGGGTCCAGGCTAGGTATATGAGTGCCATTGGTTTGGGTCCACAACTCGGAGTGACCGCCGGGCGCGCAGCCCGACGAATACGCCGTGACAGTCGCGGGGGGCAGCCCCTGCTCGATCGGATGCGGGGCCGGCGCAGGATTGTCCGGGGCGGGGGAACATCCGTCGTAGGCCGCCCATGTCTGCGCCGTGATAGGTGCGCTGGGATAAGCGCCCAAGCTAGTGGTCCCGCCGTTGTAGGTGATTGTTTGGTCGGCGGTCCCGTGGATCTCGAGGGTCGCAACTGGTTCGATCGGCTTGCACTGGGAGCTATCGGCGTAGGTGGCCCCTTCGAAACTCACCACGGCTGCCACCACGTCCGCGTGGTCACAGGCCATGCGATAGGCCATGAAGCCCCCGTTGGAATGCCCGACAACGAAAATGCGGTGGGCGTCGACATTGAACTGGGTTCGGACTTGGCCGATAAGGCCTGCCAGGTAGGAAGAGTCATTAACTCCCGAACCGAACAGATCACAGCAGGCGTTTGTTGCGTTCCAGAACCGGTTCCCGTTGGCATCGACTGTTCCGTCGGGGTAGACATAGAGCATCCCGTGAGCGTCAGTCGCAGACGTCAAACTGAGATAGGCCTCTTCGGTCGTACCGCTCGCTCCGTAGCCGTGGAGCATGACTAGAAGTGGAGCCGGCGAGGCGGACGAATAGCCTGGGGGAACGTGGACCGTAAAGGGACGCGGCGGCGCTGTCGTCGCATTCGCGGCGGCCGCTCCCATCACCTGAACCGTCGCTGCCGTCCCGCCCAGTACCAAGACCAGGCATGCCAATAAGGCGGCCAACCGGTCCGGGCCTGTCCCCCTACTCCCAGTTCTCGCAGCCCAAGATCGGCCTGAGACTCTCACCGACCAGGCACCATACCACTAGGCAAAGTCGCAGACTTGCGCTCGTGCTGGATCTGCCCACCGCGTAACGCGGCGGCCACCTCAACTTTTGACGTGCTGCTCGGCCAGCCAGGCCGAATGGACGTTGAGGGGGGGCACCCCAGGCGATGACCGATCCCGCGCGTGGGGACGCGTTCGTTGCGGCCGATCATGTTCCGCGCTGCTCGAACATCCTTCGACTGGCTTCGTCCTAGGAATGGCCGCGGAAGTCGCTCGCCTTTGAGGTGGGTCGTTATCTGGGCTGGCGCTCGCCTGTCTGGCCGGGGGCGACGATGCCTGACTCGTAGGCCAGTACTACGGCTTGGACTCGGTCTCGGAGGTGGAGTTTCATGAGGATGTGAGCGACGTGGGTCCGGACCGTCCCCAGGCCGACTACTAGTCGCTCGGCGATCTCGCTGTTGGACAAACCTTGCGCGACGAACGTTAGGACCTCGTATTCTCGGGCGGTGAGCTGCTTGAGCGTCTGGGGGGGCGCCCGCCGGGAGGCCTGTTGGCAGAACGCTTCGATCAAACGGGTGGTGACCCGTGGTGCCAGGAGCGATTCTCCTGCGGCCACCACTCGTACCGCCCGCACGAGTTCTTCAGGCGGTGAGTTCTTCAGTAGGAAGCCGCTGGCCCCGGCCCGCAGGGCCTCGTAGACATAGTCCTCGATGTCGAAGGTCGTCACTACGAGCACCCGTGCTGGGTTTGCCCCCCCTGCGATGGCGGCGGTCGCCGAGATCCCGTCGAGCCTTGGCATCTGAATGTCCATGACCACCACGTCTGGGCCGAGGCGGGCGGTCTCGGCGACTGCGCGCTTCCCGTCATCCGCCTCCCCAACCACGTCGATGTCTGGCTGGGCGTCGAGGATCATCGCGAACCCAGATCTGACCATGGCCTCATCGTCGGCCAGCAGGACCCGGATCGCCATCAGAGGACCTCGATTGGGATGCGAGCACGAATCGCGAATCCCCGGCCCGGGCGAGGCCCGGTGACGAGTTCGCCGCCGTACAGCGCAACGCGTTCGCGCATGCCGAGCAATCCGTGGGCGGACGAGTTTTGGGAGCCGGCCCGGGAACTGTTCCCGCCGCCGCCGTCGTCGACCACGTCGATGACAAGCTCTTGTTCGGTGCAGCACACCCGGGTCTCGACGCTCGCCCCGGGGGCGTGCTTCAGCACGTTGGTGAGCGCCTCTTGGACGATGCGGTACCCCGCCAGATCCGCACCCGGGGGAAGCGAATGCGTATCGCCGTGAACGCTCAGCGTCACGGTAAGCCCGGCGTTTCGCATGTCGGCGACAAGCTGCTCGACCTGACTCAACGACGGGGCGGGACCGTCGAGGGTCTCGTCGGCGGCTCGGAGAAGGCCAAT
The DNA here is from genome assembly GCA_963851105.1 of uncultured Actinomycetota bacterium. Classification (GTDB taxonomy): domain Bacteria; phylum Actinomycetota; class Acidimicrobiia; order Acidimicrobiales; family Palsa-688; genus DATARN01. The sequence continues at coordinate 179,713 of CAWKNP010000007.1, read as the reverse complement.
CAACCGGTGCATCTCGCCGACTGCCTGGCGTCCGGCGCGCTCCACTGCCAGGAGCGCTTCACGCTCACGCACCTGATCGTCGCGCAACACGCTTCGTACCGCGCCCGCCTGTACGCCCATGACACTGATGCTGTGCCCGATGACATCATGGAGCTCACGGGCGATTCGCCGGCGCTCCTCAGCGACCGCGACGCGCTGCTCGTTCGTCGCGCTCACGATGAAGGCGAGCCTCGCGCTCAGCGAATTCATCCGCCTCGAAGCGTAAGACGCCCAGCGCACGGCCAACCACCAATCCGACGCCTGTGAGCAGCACGGGTACCGCCAAACTGGTACCCACATCGGCGCCACTGAGCCGGAACGCCGCGAACAGGGCCGCCGGCGAGAGGCACGCCCCGAGCGCCAAGCGGACTGCGCCGGCGCGCGAACCCAGGCCGTAGAGGGCTAAGAGGACGGCGACGGCTGGCAGTCCGCTGCCCGACAACGGGTGGCCGTCGAGTGCCCCCACGAGCACCAACCCACCGACCACCGCTGACAACGCCGGAAGCGGCCAACGGAACCTCACCGCGAGCGGGGCGGTGATCAACAGCGCAGCAGCGACTTGTCCAACGGTGTCGACGCGACCCGACAAGACCAGCTCGAACTCGACCGCGACAGTCATGGCGACGGCAAGGAGAAGCTCACGACCCCGGGTCTCCAGCCTCAGCCATCGCATCGCTGCAAACCTAACGCCGCGCTCGCGCATGCGCCTCTGCCTTACGACAGATGGAAAAATCGGCCGGACGGCAGATGCGCCGAGCGCCCCCGAACTTTACCGTGGAAGAGTCCCATCAATCACAGGAGCCACGCCATGATCACCCGCAAGTCGCTCGGCCGCCTCGCCGGCGTCACTCTCGTGTTGTTCATTGTCGCCGCCGTCATGGGCGACAGAGGGCATGGGGTGCGCCTCGTAATCGGCCGGATCTTCTGGTGGAGCTTCGTTGCCTGCGGCCTCTTCCTGGTCATTGGCAGCGTGGTCACCATCGCACGCCACCGAACCCGACGCATTCGCTCGTAGAAGTTCCCGAAGCCACGGCTGGCGGCAGTCCACAGAAAGCAGCTGCTCGGTCCGAGACCTGACAGCGGATAGGCGATCCGCGCTCAACATCGATGCCGAATCGCCCCTATCGCGTTCCGATCACCAGATTGCGACGGTCCGTGCCGTTCAGGCGGGGGCTGCGCCTTTGGAATCGTTCTTAATCCGTCTCGACGACCACATTGGTCGCGGTTTCACAAAGGAGTCAAGATGCGAAAAATCATCATGGGTATCGTGATGTCAGCGTTGACGATCGCAGTACTTGCCGGCTCGGCGTCGGCTCGCACCACCACTAGACAGAGATTCCTCCTCGTGTCTGCGGGCAATCCTCGCCAGCCAGGAAAAGTAATCGCTTCGGGACCGGTCACCCGCGTCGGCATCGAAACAGAGACCGACGGGCCCAACGGAGACGTCCTGGCAACATTCACCTTCGACACCGGCGTTGTGTCCGTCGACCTCTCCGGCGTTCGACAGTCCAATTTCGACCCGGCGACCTGCATAGCCAAGCCCACCGAGTCGGGAACCTTCACCATCACCGGCCACTCCGGCATCTACTCCGGCGTCACTGGCGGAGGCACCTACAGCGGCCACGGAATCACAGTAGGCAGCCGCGGAACCCAAGGGCAATGCTTCGGGCCCGGGTCGGGCATACCGCCTGCCCTAAGCGTGTTCATCGCACGAATGGCCGGCACGGTAAGCATTCCCAGCTGATCGGCGGCGCGTGCATGTCGATCGGCTTTCGGGCTCATCGCCTCCCTCATGGTTGCGGGCGTTGTCACAAGCCACCGGCACGCCGGTCGTTCCTAGGAGAATGAGACCGGGCCATGGGCCCGGCCGACGCCGAACACCACGATCGGCGAGTCCCCGCAGCCGGGGGGGTGGTCCGCGATGCTGTCCCCCAAGTGCTGTAGGTGCCGTTGCCGCTAATGCCCGGCATACCCGCCGGTGCGGCCGGTGAGCACATAGGTGCCGCTGTTGGTGAAGTGACCGACGCAGGTGACAGGGTTGAAGTTGCCCGTTCCCCGGAAGCTCCCCAGCGAGCCCTCCGAACGACGCAGAGACGGCTACCGCGCCCACCGGCGCCGATGGATCGTCGCACCCACGCCCGAGGAGGCCTCAGCTTCGACCAGAACAGCTACGCGCCATAACGGAAGGACGTCGCCTCATCATTTCATCGACCGGTCTTGCCATCTCTCCCTTCTCCCCCCAGAAATCCGCCAGTTTTACTGAGCGAACGGACAAGTCTGTCGCTCAGTGAAAATGGTGCATCCCAGTTCCGGGGAATCCCGACGGCGCAGCCTGTTACGTCGATCAGGCGGGAGCGTGCATCGTCCGAGCGGTAGCGGCGCGGACCGTTTCGGGCCATTTCGGGACCGATTCGTCCGCCAGCGCGTCGCCGCGGACCAGGGCTAGTGCCGCACGCACTGCCGCCCTTGCGGCGGCCGGGTTGTCCGCCGCCAAGGGCGGCCGGCTTCGTCTACGAGCTCGACGGAGACGTCGCCATTGTCATCTACCACCGGCCGACGTCCGCACAGTTATCAAGCGCGACGGAGACAGCCTTGCCAAACTGGCTGGGCTGTCACGTCCGGTGTGTCGCCTTTATCGGTGCGACGACGAGCCGCCCAGGTCAACCGTTCCCGCGCCTTGGACGATTGCAAGCAGGAGCCGCGGCGGCGCGGGTGGCTGCTGGCAGGTACCGTCGTTCCCGCGGTTTTCGATGATGGTGATATGAGCGGTCGACGTGCCGAAGCCTGCCGCTGTTGCGAACGCCTTGGTGCCACCAGTCACCGTTGTGGCCTGGGGCTCGACGATCGTCACGACGCAAGCCTGCGGATCGAACTGAATTTGCGGCGGTCCGGCGGGAGCCACGGTCTGGAACAGTTGGCCCTGCGGGAAGCTCATGACGTCCTGAAATGGCTGGCCGGGTCCTTTTGCGCCTTCGTTATTGGTCTCCGAACCTACCCCGCTTATCGCCCCCGTGGCGACGACGATCCCTGGCCCGCGACCAACCTCGATGGTTGTGAGGGCCACGTTCGTCGCCGTATCCGCGGTCGCCGGTCCAGACAGGACGAGGACGGCCAGGCCGGCCAGAGTGGCTGACGCGACCGCTTTGGTCAGTGTCCCCTTTTGTCGATTCGCGATCTCCTTCGCGCCCATCGTTCTTCCTCTCCCTTTCTCGACCCGGCCGTTCCGGGACCTGATGCGACGGTAAAGGCGGCGGTCGGCGATGTCGTCGGCCGCCGGGACTATCACGGGTCAACCCGACGACGAGCGTGAAGCCGATGATTCGGACCCGGCCTCCGTCGAAGGGAGGACTCGGGTCGTCTCACCGACGACAAACGTCGTCTCCTGGACGATGCCAGGACGGCCCGGCGGGAATACCGTTGGCGCATGAAGGAGCGACGCTCGGTGGGATTTCCCTGCCGCTTCGACTGGATCTTGGCGGTTGGTCTCGCTGTCCTGGGCCAGCTTGAGGTGTGGACACCCACCGGGGTGATGATCAAGAACGTGGTGGGCCCAAAGCCCCTTCTCGCCAACACCTACCTGGCTGTTTCGGCTGCGCTGGTGTTTCGTCGCCGCTGGCCGCTCGTGGTGCTCGTGGCGATCGTCGCCCTCGAGAGCTCGCAATGGGTCATCGCCGGTGCATCCGAGGGCCTCGGGGGTTACTTCCCGCTGCTCATCGCCCTGTACTCAATGGCTCGTTACAACACATTTCGTCGCACGATCGTCTCCGGTGCGGTCGCTTTGGGCGCCATGGTGCTGAACACGCTCCTGGATCCCGCGGTGTCGAGCTTTAGCGGCTCCCAAGCCATCTTCTACTGGCTCCTGTTGGCCACCGTTCCTGTTGGGATGGCGTTCCGGCGTCGGGCGGAGCGCTACGTAACGTTACAGGTCGAGACCCGCCAGCTTCGCCGAGACCGTGACGAACAGACCCGCCTGGCGGTGGCCGAAGAGCGAGCCCGCATCGCTCGGGAGCTACACGATGTCATCGGCCACGCGGTGAGCGTGGTCGTCGTCCAGTCGGTCGCTGCCCAGGGCGTGCTGGAGAAGCATCAAGAAGAGCAGGCCGCGGCCCGGTTGTCGTCGATCGAGGCGACCGCACGCCAGGCCCTGGCCGAGATGCGCCGACTTGTCGAGATACTCCAAGAAGACGGTGTGCTGGCCTTGGGCCCCCAGCCGGGTGTGGCCACCGTCGACGGCCTCATCGCCCAGGTGGGCGAGGCCGGGTTGCCCGTGATCCTCAAGGTCGAGGGAACACCCAAGGACTTGGCCCCAGGAGTGGATCTGGCTGTCTATCGCGTCATCCAAGAGGCCTTGACCAACACCCTCAAGCACGCCAACGCCACTCACAGCCAATTGACTCTCCGATACCGCCCCGAAGGCATCGATATCGAGATCACCGACGACGGCCGAGGAGGCGCGCGACCCGTCAATGGCGACGGCGGGGGGCGGGGCTTGATCGGGATGCGAGAGCGAGTTGGCCTCTACGGAGGCGTGTTGCAAACCGGGCCAGACCCCAACGGTGGCTACGTCGTCCGAGCTCACCTGCCGCTCGACGGTGGCCCGCGGTGATCCGAGTCGTGCTTGCCGACGATCAGGCCCTGGTTCGCGATGGGTTCCGAGCCCTTATCGAACTCGAGACCGACATCGAGGTCTTGGGCGAGGCGGCAGACGGTGCCGAAGCGCTCTCCGTGGTCCGCCAACTGCGCCCCGACGTTGTTGTCATGGACATCCGTATGCCTGTCCTCGACGGTATCGAGGCGACACGGCGCCTCCTCGCTGACCCTCGTCCGCCCAAAGTCCTTATCCTCACGACGTTCGACCGGAACGAATACGTATACGAGGCCATGAAGGCTGGAGCCAGTGGCTTTCTGCTCAAAGACGTCCGCAAGGGCCAACTTACCGACGCCATCCGCACCGTCGCGGCTGGCGACGCCTTGTTGGCGCCGACGATCACACGCCGCCTGATCGAACAGTTCTGCCGCCGACCATCGCCATCATCAGCGGTGCCCGAAACCCTCGCCGAGCTGACGGCTCGCGAACTGGAGGTCCTAAAGTTCGTGGCCGCCGGCCTGTCAAACGCCGAGATCGCTGCAACTCTGATTGTCGGGGAGAGCACTGTAAAGACTCACGTGGCGCGAACGTTGATGAAACTCGGGCTGCGCGACCGGGTCCAAGCTGTGGTCGTCGCCTACGAGACAGGGCTGGTGCAACCCGGCGGCCCGTCCTTGTGATGAGCCCAGAGCATATGACCAAAAGGATGTTCCGGGCGGAGTAGCCGAGCAGCTTGGCGGACAGCGCCAGGAAGCTTTGCCAGCGGCGCCCCTGGCCGGCCGACGCCGAACACCGCGATCGGCGTTTTGCCGCAACCGCTGGAGGCGTAGGCCGAGATGACTGTCCCCCAGGTGCTGTAGGTGCCGCCGCCGCTGATGCCGAGGTAGGCGCCGGTGCCGCCGGTGAGCACATAGGTGCCGGTGTTGGTGAAGTGACCGACGCAGGCGACAGGATTGAAGTCGCCCGTTCCCCCGGGATTGTCGGTGCGGGCCACCGTGATCGTCACGTTCGGGAACATGAATGTCGAGGTCGCGCTCGGCGCGTTGCTCGGCTGCTCGACGTTTGTCCCGATAGCGGTGAACGCCCCGGTAGCGATAACTTCGCCACCGTTTTCGCTCGTCTGGATGATGGTGAACCGCTCGGTGCTTCCCGCGGGCTACGCCGAGGCTAAACCGGTGAATGCTGTCACCGTCATGGCGCCGGTTAGCAGCGCCGCCAGCATGCCAGTCGCAAACTTTTTCATGTCTCCCTCCTATCTCCAAAGCTCCGGATACAGCGTGCACCGCGTCTCCCGATACTCCGCCGCTGGGTCTGGTTGCCCTCGATAACGATGAGGCCAGTGGTGTCCCATTGTCACGGGACCATGTCCAGCCCAGCCGGGATATATGTCCTAGGACAGACGGCCCCGCCCAAAACCTCCACCGGGGGGATCAAGCCGATGCAGGCCACTCGACAAGTGACCAAAGGAACTCTCATAGTGAGCCAGACTCATACCGCCAAAAAGATGTCCGCCGCGGGCAGGTTCGGCGACGGCTACATGAAAAAGATCACGCCCCGCACCAAGGCCAACCGCGTCGAGGTGGTGGTTTTCAAGAGGAGTGAGAGCGAAGAGCAAATCGCCCGGCGGCTGATCGGCGCTGCCTCCGCCGGTGGCCGTGAGCGCAAGCGGGTGTCGATCTGGGCGGCCTAGGAGAACACGCCGATATCGGAGGCAGGCCCACGGTTCGCCGGTTCAACTTCGGCCCGCGTCGATGAGTCCGGCCTCGTATGCGTAGACGACCGCCTGCGTTCGGTCGCGCAGGCCAAGCTTGGCGAGAATCCGATTGACGTGTGTTTTGACCGTCGCTTCAGTGACGAAGAGGGTGTCGGCGATCTCGAGGTTGGACAGCCCGCCAGCTATGTGCCGCAACACCTCTGTCTCGCGGCTGGTGAGGCTGTCGAGGTCGGACGGTCGAGCCTTTCCGCCAGGCGGTGGTCGGCGGACGAAGTTTTCGATCAACCGCCGAGTGATTGTCGGTGCCAGAAGCGCATCTCCGGCGGCGACGGTGCGCACCGCTTCGACCAGTTGCTCGGGCCGGACGTCTTTGAGCAGAAAGCCGCTGGCGCCCGCCTTGAGAGCTTCGTAGACGTACTCGTCTCGGTCCCAGGTCGTGAGTATGAGGACCCGGGGAGGATAGGGGGTTACCGACGCGAGTAGCCGGCGCGTCGCCTCGAGTCCGTCCTGTTCGGGCATTCGGATGTCCATGAGCACGACGTCGGGCTCGAGGTGCCGGGCCAGCTCGACCGCTTGGCGGCCATCGGCCGCTTCGCCGACCACGTCGATGTCGGCTTGCGAGCTGAGGATCATTTGGAAGCCGCCGCGGACCAGCGCCTGATCGTCGGCGAGCAGCACTCGGATCACGAGAGGTGCCTGTCGGCGGGCAGGGTGGCACGGATGAGGCGGTCATCATCGCAATCGTCGACAATCAGTGTCCCGCCGAGGGCCCCGATTCGGCGCCGCAGCGCCTCCTCGGCGCCGTTCGTAGCAGGGTCCCCCCTGGGGTGTTGGCGAATCTCGATGGTGAGGACGCCGGAACCCCAGTCTATGGACACGACGGCGCGAACGGCGTTGGCGGCCGCCGCGTCCTCGAGGCTGTCGTGGATGAGCTGGTAGGCCACGGCGTCCACGCCGGGACTGCGCCAGTCCGGCAACAAGCCGACATTCAGGTCGACGTCGAGTCCGCGCAGCTCCGCCGATCGGGCCAGCATCGGCAGTCGCAGGAGCCAACCGCCGGGCTCATCGACCTCAGGTGCAGTGTCGATGCGCAGAACGTCGAACATGCGCCGTAGGTCCGACAGGGCGGTCCGGGCCGCGTCCTCGACCTGTTCGAGCGCCCGAGCCGCGACGCCCCGGTCGCCGGTTTCCAGCGACATACGAGCTGCGCCGGCTTGGACGGTCATGGCGCTGACCCCATGCGAGACGACATCGTGGAGCTCGCGGGCGATGCTCGCTCTCTCTTGTGCCACTAGGTGGCGGCGGAGGTCCTCGGACCGTTGGCTTTCCTCGGTGAGCCGCGAACGCTGCGCCTGCTCCTCTTGTTCGTGTTTGCCGGCCACGAAGCCCACCACCAGGGACGAGGCCACGAAGAGGGAGATGTAGGCGACGTCAATGGTGGGGTGGCCCGCCTTGTTGCGGTAACGCATCACGGCGACAAAGACGGAAAAGGCGACGGCACCGGCAACGACCCGCTGCCATCTGGGGGCGTGGTACCCGAGCAGCCACGCCGCCAGCAGCAGAACCAAGAAGTCGACCCGGGAGGGGACCATCGAGGGGGTGACTACCGCTCTGAAGGCCAAGATGGCAGGAACCGCCAGGGGCGCCAGGGGCCACCGGCGCCGTAGGAGGGTGGCGCCAACCCACGCTGTGGTGGTAAGGACCAACACGATGAACAACCCTCCCCGACGCAGGTTGTCGGCCAGGGAAAAGATGCCGACGACGACGACGGCCAAGTCGACGAGGTGGCGCCGGGTCGCTTCGATCATGTCGCCGGTGTCGGCACGCGGACGTGCAGCAAATAGGAACCGTCTCCTCGCGGGCCGGCTGTGATGTCGCCGCCGTAGAGAGCCACCCGTTCTCGAAGACCGATCAGCCCGCGCCCGGTACCCGGGTGGCCAGTGTCGCCAACGTCATTGACGATATCCACGACTAGCGCTCCGCTCTCCTGACCGAGCCGCAGACGGGCGGTCCCGCGGCCATGGCGAAGGGCATTGCTCAGCCCCTCCTGCACAACCCGGTAGGCGATGTGGTCGACGCCACTGCCCTCCCACCGCCCCTCCGGCGGCAGGTCGAGCTCGGCGTCGATGAGCAGACCAGTTGACTTGGCGTCGGCCAGAAGGCGTGGCAACTGGGCGAGGCCAGGGTGCGCCGCCACGACGCCAGCGTCGTCGCCCTCCAAGACCTTCTCCAGGCGTGCCAGGTCGGCCAGCGCCCCCCGGCCCGCCGCTTCAACCGTTCGCACCGCCTCGAGGGCCCGTTCGGTGTCGCTGTCGAGCAGCATGCGGGCCCCCCCGGCCTGCAAGGCCATGATCGTCAACGTGTGGGAGACCAAGTCGTGCAACTCGCGGGCGATCCCGGCTCGTTCGCGACGAACGGCACGTTGGAGATCCACCGCCCGCTGCTCCTCCACCCGAGCGGCGGCGGCGGCCAGGACCCCTGCGCTCTCGGCGCGACGACGCACGATGACCCCGGCCAGCCAACAGGCCGGCGGGAGCAGCGCAACTGCGACCGGGTTGACACTCGCCCATTTGGGCGCGAACTCGCCGGACACGACGATGCACGCCTGGCCGACCGCGCCGCCTCCAAGGGCGGCGGCCATCCGGTTGTCCCGCCCTATGCCCCACATAGCCAGCATGGCCGCGAACGGCAAGGCGAACGAGTGCCAGTAGCCGCTCCCCCCGCCGAGGGCGGCCACGAAGATAACGACTTCGGCGGCCACCGGACTCGCCAACGGAAAGCGGCGGCGGACGGACAAAGCCACTCCCGCCGCCACCCCCCCGACGGTTAGCGCGGCTTCGACGCGGTGGGACCAGACGACGCTCTCGACGACACTGGCGGCCGCCACGGCCACCCCCACCGCCGCTTGCCCCGCTCCTCGGAACCCCCCCCTCGTCACCGCAACACAGCCTATGGACCCCGGCGGCGAGAGCGACGGCGAGGCATCACTTGACCGTGAAATCGGTCAGCATTGCACCCTCCACCGCCTCGGGAACTTGTGTCTTGGGGTCAAGGGAGAAGCTCGTTGCCACGTAACGGCCCGTGGTCAGTGACACCGACGCCCATACCTTCACTCCCGGCGACAGGTCCAAGACGCCACTGAAAGTATCTTGAATCCACGCCGGGAGGGGACCGTTGGACGGGCCGGCGAAGAATGTCCGCACATCAGCCAGAGACCTGCTGGCGTCGACGCGGAACAGGCGGAACTCCTGGGCCGACGAGGCGCTATTGACAACGGAGATGTTGCCGTGGCCGAAGCCGGACGGAAGGTCATAACCTTTGTCGCTGATCGTTACCACCCCGGCCGACGGGGGGATTACGAATCGGGACGGGCCCGGCTCGACGGTGAATGCCGTAATTAGGCCGGCGGCTACGTCAGGTCCCGCCGGTCCCGTCTCGGTGGAGAACACCACATACGACCCCGGTGTGAGCTGCGCCCCAAACATCGCCGTGGCCCCGGGGGCGACCATGGCCCCCCCGTAACTGTCGGTCGACGCCGCCAATCGCGCCCGGTCCCGCGATCTGATCGCCGCCTTAACGTCATCGGCGGTCACTCCGACGTGCAGCAGCACGAACCGGAACTCGTGCAGTTGGCTGCCCTCGTTTCTCAGCGCCAACAGGTCGACACCGCTCACCAGCCCGGCCGGGGGCTGATAGTGATGATCATCCACCGTGAACGACTCGGCCGCCGACCACCCCGGGGCGGCGGTCGCTCCGCCCGCCGTTGCGCCGGTGGCGGACGTCGAAGGGCGGGGCTTCGTCGAGGTGGTGGATGAGGCCGACGACCCGCACCCGACCGCAACCGACCCGATTATCCCCAAAGCGATGAGCCCAAGAACGCGTCTCAACATATCTCTCCTCTCACTTCACGATTGCCACGGCGCTATTGCCCGCGCCGAGAGTTCAGATAGCGGTGAGGGTAAGCCAGGCGGCCGGCAGAGTCGTCAATACGGAGATTGGTCTTCAATTTCGGAGTCGTCAATCTCGAGATTGATAGGAGGAACGGCAAAACCAACCCACGGGTTGACGACACGACGCTCGCACGATTTTACAATCCGTCGTACCAATTCACCGAAAAAAAGGAATTCAACGTGGCCGCCATAGGCACGCCGAACCGCACGGCTAACCCGCACCACTCGTCGGTCGCGACCGGCGACCACTCAGCTCCGGTCAAGAACGATCGCTGGGCGCTGTGGGGGGTTGGCGCCGCCCTCCTCGGCGCCGTCGCCACCCTCCTGCCGGGCAAGGTCAACCCTCAACTCAGTAACGATCGACTGACGGCCGCAGTGATCGACAGCCTGCACCGCTGGACGTACCACGTGGCCGTTGTCGCTGGCTTCGGCGCCGTCTGGTGCCTCCTTCTGTACGCCGCCGGGTGGCGACGCTGGGCGGCGGACCGAACCCCGAACAGCACGGCGGCCAACGTGATCCCCTCCGCTCTAGGCGCCAGCACGGCGGCCATGATGATCGGCTACGGACTGCTCGGCTCGCTTGCCGTCTACCTACCCGGAGGCATCGACGAGCACGCCTTCGCCCACAGCAGCCTCCTCCCGATCTACATGGTCGTCGACTTCGCCCCCTTCGTCGCCTGGTGGGGAGTCGCCATCGCCGCGGCCGCGGTCACCTTGGGCTCCCTCCGGGAACACCTCTTTGCCCGCTGGATCGGTATCTTCAGCGCCATTGTGGTGGCACTGGCGGTCATCCCCTTGGTCGTCACCGGCCTGCCCGGTATGGCCGGCGTGGTCGGCCCCCTATGGCTGCTCATCGTCTCGATAGCACAAGCAATCAGCCGGGACAGCCGACCGTCACTCCGTCGGGCGGCCTAGCGTCAGGCAATCAGGCCGGGTTGTCACTGGTTCCTTGGGCCAGACGGGACATCCGCCACAGCGTCGGGAAGAACCGCTGACCTGCGGCGGAGCCGGTCGGCCCCGAGGTGCACTCTCTGCTCCCCAGCCGCCCGGCACGGAGCCACTCGGACGGTTCGGACGGCACCTGCCCTCGGGTGTTCGCCGGCTGACGCGGCGCTCCCCTAGCCTGTGCTTCTGCTCGGGTGTTCGGTGACCGACTGGCCGTTCCGATTTCTCTGCGCAGCCCCCTGCTGTCGTCGGTCTGGCCGGGGCGTCCTAAGGCGTGCCCCAACTTCGATCTCACCGCCCCGAGCGACCGAAAATATCGACATCGACTCGTCGAAGGCTCATGACCAAAGGCGCTACTTCAGGAAGGGTTCGTGAATTGGACCGAACCCAATGACCACGTACAGCCGATCCGAAAACGAGAACGTCGCCATGCTGACACTCTTTAATGGTGGCGCAGATAGGCAATGGACTCGGCCAGGTCCATGGCTTTGAGCCCGTAGCGGGTCGGGATGGAACGCAGATGGGCGGGACGAGGCCTAGCAATCGAGTTGGGCCAGCCGGGCAGTAAGGAACTCCCGTTCGACCGCGTTCTCGCTGAGCATCGCCGCCTCCTCGTAGGCGAGGCGGGCCTCGTCTGTCCGGCCGAGGCGGACGAGGAAGTCGGCCCGGGCGGCGGCTAGATAGCTGTAGGCGGCCAGGATCGGTTCGTCAGAGAGCTGGTCGAGGGCGGCGAGCCCAGCAGCCGGGCCCTGGGCCAGGCCGACGGCGACCGCGCGGTTGAGGGCGACAACCGGGGAGGGCCAGATGGTGGCCAACAGGTCGTAGAGGCCGATTATCTCCGACCAGTCGGTGGCCTCCCATGACGGGGCCTCGTCGTGCACTGCCGCGATGGCGGCCATCAGGGCGAAGCGTCCAGGGGGCCGGCGGGCCAGCGCCTCGCGCACGAGGGCGATGCCTTCGGCGATGGCCGTGTGGTCCCAGTGGGCGCGGTCCTGGTCGGCCATGAGGGTCAGGTGACCAGCTTGGTCGATCCGGGAGGGGCGTCTGGCGTCGGTCAGCAGGATCAGGCCGAGCAGGCCGGCCACGTCGGCGTCGCCCGGGACCAAAGCCCGCAGCATGCGGGCCAGGTCCAATGAGCGTTCGACCAGATCCCGACGCACGAGGTCCGCGCCGGCCGGAGCGGTGTGGCCCGTGGTGAACAGCAGGTGGACGACGGTGAGCACAGCGTCGATCCGGGCGGGCAGCTCCTTGAGGGGCGGCACCTCGTAGGGGATGTGGGCCATCGCGATCTTCTTCTTCGCCCGGGTGATCCTGGCGGCCATGGTTGCCTCAGTGACCAGGAACGCCCGTGCCACCTCGGCGGTGGTGAGCCCGCAGATAAGCCGCAGGGTCAGCGCCACCTGAGCTTCCGGCGCCAGCGCCGGATGGCAGCAAGTGAACACGAGGCGCAGGCGGTCGTCGGCGATCTCAGACGGTTCCGTCTCACCCGGTGCGGTGACCGCTTCTCGTTGGACGAGAAGGGGCAGAGCACGTTCTTGTGTGCCGCGCCGCCGCGACAAGTCGAGGGCCCGTCGACGGGCGACCGTGGTCAGCCACGCTCCAGGCCGCTCGGGAATGCCGCGAGTCGCCCAGACGGCCAGCGCCTTGGCGTAGGCGTCTTGGACGCACTCCTCGGCCAGGTCGATGTCTCCGGTTACCCGCACCGTCGAGGCGAGCACAAACGCCCACTCGGAACGGTGCGCCTCGGTCACCGCAGCGGCCACGGCTGCGTCGGGCGGCACCGGCGCTCAATCCGGTTCAGCGGTAGGCCACGCGGGTCGGACCTCGACGCCGCCGAATGGGGCGGGGACGGCCTTGGCCACCGCCAAAGCCTCGTCCAGATCGGCCACATCGATCAGGTAGTAGCCGCCGAGCACCTCTTTAGTCTCGGCGAATGGGGCATCGGTGACCTTGAAACCGCCGCCAGGGACCCGGCGTATCGCGGTCGCCGTGTCGCTCGGCCGCAGCCGGTTACCGCCGCGCAGTACGCTTGAGTGTTCGGCGATGAAATGCTGGTGCTCGCCCAGCACGCGATTATAGGTGTGGCGGTCGGTCGCTGCCCAGGCCGCCTCGTCGTCGTAGATCAAGATCAGGTATTGAGCCATCAAACACCTTCCTCCTTCGTTTCGGCCGGCCCCGGATCGGGGCGAGCGTTACGCCCGGCCCCGATCCGACCTGCCGGAGCTTGGTCACGCGTTAACGGTCTCGGCGATCTCGACGCTGATCCCAGACTTCAATCCGGGGCAGGCCGACGCCAGGTTCGTGGCCGCGTCCAGATCCTCCGCGGCGATCACCACATAGCCAGTGAGCACCGGTGCGTCCGGCGTGCCCTGGCCCTCAGGCTGCAGGGTTCGGGCGTGGACCACCCGGTGTCCAGAGTCGACCATCGCAGACCCCACCGACCCGAACCAGGCACCCCACGCCGCGTCCTCGCCCTCGGCGGGGCTCCGGTCGGGCTGACCTCGGAACGCCAGCACATAGTTCGTCATCATTCGCTCCTTCCTCACCACCCGGCACCGTTTGCCGGACTACTACCTCGACGCCCAGCGGGCGCCCCAATCGACAGCCGACCAAAAATTTTTTTCTGACCTTCCTTGGGTTCACGGATGGGGAAGCTCGTTGTCGACGGGTCTGACACCTCGCCATATCTCACTCGGCAGTCGCGACGCCTTCGACCGAAACCGACGATTGGGGGCGGTGCGGTAGCGCGGTCCGGGGGCACTTGTTCTGGGACGCTCGGTGGCGGACTATTGCGTGTTGGCGACGATGTCGAGTGTTTCATTGGCGGCGCCGATGTTGACGGTGAACCAGCGGAGGAAACCTTGTTGGCCAAGAAGCTGGAAGTCGAACGGCCATGGTTGGCAGAACGACACGGGTCCCTCCCAGCGGAACTCGGCGAGCGGAGCGTCGCCGTGACGGTCCGGGCGCTGAAACTGGTGCCGCCTATCCCGATCGCTTGTTCTGCTGCGCCGGTGACGTCGACACCAGCCAGGTCAGCGACCCAGATGCCGAACTGATTTTGCAGCGAGCCGGTCTCGACCAGGCATAGGAACCTAACGGTGTCGTCCGACCCGAGGATGGCGACTTGAGGGCTGGGACGAGCCACCGGTCGAGCGACCTTGACCAGGTCTTTTACGGTGGGCCGTAGAGGACTCGAACCTCTGACCCCTTGCGCGTCATGCAAGTGCGCTACCAACTGCGCCAACGGCCCGTGAGGCGCCAGCGTAGCAGCGCCTCCCGCAGCGGACCCGAACCCGAGACACCGGGCCCAGCGCCAGCGGTGCGCCGCCAGCGACAGAAGCCCGACCAAGCACCAGCGCCCGCCAGGCCGCCATCCCCCGGCACCGGCGCCAAGCCGCCGACCCCAACCACCGCCCCCAGTGGGAGCACCCGAAGCATTCGCCGGCCCGCGTCGGACCGCTACAGAGTTTCGGTGAACGCCGTCGCCCCCCCCGCCTCCCGCAGCAGGTTCTTCAGGAGCTTGCCAGTCGAATTTCGGGGTAGCCGCTCGGTGCGCATCTCGATGTAGGTCGGGACCTTGAAATCAGCCAACTTCTCCGCGACCCATGCCCGCACCTCGGCGTCGGTCAAGTCAGCCCCAACAGGCACCTGGATAATGGCTTTGACCTCTTCGCCGAGCACCGGGTGACCAACGCCGATCACCGCGGCGTCGGCAATGGCAGGGTGCTGGATAAGGCGGTCCTCGATCTCGACGCAATAGACGTTCTCGCCGCCGCGGATGATCATGTCCTTGGCCCGGTCGGTGACGAACAGGTACCCCTCGTCGTCGAGGTACCCGATATCTCCGGTGTGGAGCCATCCGTCGGTCACGGCAAGCGCCGTTTCTTCGGGCTTGCCCCAGTAGCCGGGCATGATCTGGGCAGCGCGCATCCAGATCTCGCCGGTGGTGTGAGCAGGCACATCGCAACCCGTTGGGTCAACTATGCGAACCTGTACACCGGGGACCGGTCGCCCCACCGAGAGGGGCCTCTCGTCCATTTCCGGACCCGAGTTGACGGTCACCGCCGACGACGACTCGGTCAACCCGTAGGCATTGCGCAACATGGCGACGTTTGGGAACGTCTCGCGTACCCGGCGCTGGAGCACGCTCCCTGACGGAGAACCCCCGTAGGCCACCGTCCGCACCGAGGAGAGGTCGAAGTCATGCCGGGCGGGGTGTTCGACGATGCGAGCGACCATGGTGGGGACGGTGGCGAACACCGTCACGCCCTCGTCCTGGATGAGCCGCAGCGCCTGCTCAGGATCGAATCGTCCGACGGTCATGACCACTTTCACCCCCGCCGCCATACCGACGACGATGCCCGCGTGGCATCCCGTGACGTGGAACAACGGCGCGGTCACCAGCGCCACCGGTTGTCCCGCGCCGAGCCCGTCGGACTGGCTCCAGATCATCGAGCCGGCCACCGTCACGTAAAAGGTGTTCTGCACGTTGGCGATCATCGACCGGTGGGTGGAGACGGCCCCCTTGGGGCGCCCTGTCGTGCCGCTGGTGTAGAGGATCACCGCTGGGTCATCCTCGGCGATGGCGACGTCGGGCAAGGTAGACGTCGGCGCCGCCACCAGTTCGGCGAAGCGACGCACCTCGACCCCGGCCGACTCGCGGGCTCCCGCCGACCCCTCCACCCCGGCCGACTCGCGGACCCCCGCCGACTCCCCGAGCTCGCCGACCCCCGCCGCCCCGCCCCCGAACTCCGCCGGGTCGGCGTCGATCAGGTACACCTTTTCCAGGTCGGGCAGCTCGCCGAGGCGGTCCGCCACCCGGGCGAAGCGGTCCCGGTCGGCAATAAGCACCTTGGACCCTGAATCCGCCAACCCGTACAGGATCTCGTCGGCCTTCCACCACCCGTTGAGCCCGACCAGCACCGCCCCCATGTCGACTACGCCCCAGAACGAGAAGACCCACTCCGGGTTGTTCGCCGACAAGATCGCCACCCGGTCACCTGCCGTGACCCCGACGGCGGCCAGCGCCCACGAGAGCGAGTTGGCGGCTTCGACCACGGCACGGGGCCCGAGGCGGCGGTCGCCGGAAACGAGGTGCTCGGTCTCGTTTCCCCGCCCCCAGCCCAGTTCCGCCAGGGCTCGCAACGACGTCATGCGGTTCTTGTACACGGGCATCGTGATTCCCCGGACCACCTCGTCCACCAGCTCGAACATGCCGCCGGGCCCAGTGAGCATCTCCTCGACTTCACGGCTGCTGGGCAACGATGTCCCCCCGAAACGACCTGTACGAGCTGAACGACCTACGAGACCCGACGACCCGACGACCCGACCTGGCATCCTACGGACCTTCCTGGGGCCCAGTCAGCGACCCGTCAGATAGATTTCGCGGCGTGGCCGCACAATTCGGCGCCGGGGGCGACGAACTCCTGCGAGCCGCCGCCCGTGCTATTCATGCCGAACGCGATCAAGATCAACTCCTCGCGTGGGTCGCCAACTCGCTCGCCACCGCCACCCGCGCTGCGGTGGCCGGCCTGGCCGTCGACATCGACAGCCATCCCCGTCACTGGGTGATGGCTGCGGGCGCCATCCGCAACCTCTCGCCGCTCGGCGACCCGTACTCCCAGCCGGCGCTGGCGGCGATCCTGCGGGGGGAACGCCAAGGCCTGACCGACGACGAGCATTTCCGCCGGGTGCTCGGCCTCCACTCGGTCATCGTCATGGCGGTCCCGAGCGCAAGCGGCGGGGCCCACGGCCTCGCCCTTTTGGGCTGGTTGCCCGACGAACCGCCCCCGCCGAGCTCCCTTGCCACCGCCGAGGCTCTCATTGCGCATCTCGGGGTCGCCCTCGACAACCGCGTCGCCATGGCCGACCTCGAAGCGGCCCAGCGCAGCGTCGTTCACAAGCTGCAGGAGGCGGTCCGCCCGCCGACGCCGTCGATCGCCCAGACCGAGCTTGGCGTGTACTACCTGGCGGCTGACGAGCAGGCATCGATGGGCGGCGACCTGTACGACTGGTTGGTGCGGCCTGATGGGACCCTGCATCTGGCGGTGGTCGACGTCATGGGAAAAGGGGTGGCGGCGACCAAGGACGCGGTGGCGGTCACTCACGCCGTGCGCCTCCTGGTCCTCGACGGTGTGCCTCTCGATCGGGTCATCGCCCGCGCCGATGCCCTGGTCACGGCTCAAAACCCGGACCTGGTGGCTACCCTCGTGATCGGGCGCTACGACCCCACGACGGGGGAGCTGCAACTCGCCGGAGGCGGCCACCCCCCGCCGCTCGCGCTGATCGGCGGTGAGACCCGGTGGCTCAACGTTGGCGGCCGCCCCATCGGTTTTCCCGATGCCGGATCGGACGGTGTGGTGACGACGATGCTCGACCGCTCCGACACGATCATCTTCTACACCGACGGCCTGATCGAGGCGACCAAGGACATCTTGAAGGGGCTCGACAACCTCGCCGGCTTCGCCCTCGAGACGGCTCGCTACCCCGCCACCCACCTGGCCCGGACCTTGGTTGAGCGCTCCCAGGCAGGCGCGGTCCGCAACGATGACTCCCTCGCCCTGGTCCTGCGCCGCCGTTCATCACCGCCCGCTACGACATGGAAACCCCTCGCGCCTCTCGAGTACCGCTTCACGCCGACCACGGCGGCGGTCCCCTTGGCCCGCCACTTCCTCGAGGACTGGCTGATCCGGGTGCCCGTAGAGGTAGAGGAGGCGACCAACCTCCTACTGGTCGTCACCGAGCTGGCGGCGAACGCGGTGCGCCACGCCAGCGGCCTTCCGGGGACCGTGTCATTGCGGGCGTCGGTCCGCGGCGAGGATGTCATCGTCGAGGTCGAGGACGATGGTGGGGAGCCCGTGGTCCTTCCGGGGCCCGCTGACGAGCTACCTGACGCGATGGCCGAACGGGGCCGGGGCCTCTTTCTCGTCCAGGCCCTCGTCGACCAACTCGATTTCGAGGTGGTCGACGGGAAGACCCTCGTGCGGGCCACCCGCCGGGCGGTCGTCCCCACCAAACCCCGGTGACTCTGCGGGGGGGTTAGGCGGGAGGGTTGTCGTTGCCCGGGGCCTCGTGTTCGGCTTGGTTGTCGACCTCGTTGTCCGCCTGGTCGTCCTCGTAGAACTCCGGCCTGTCCTCCTCCTGGTGGGTCTCGTCGTCGAGGTGGTGCCGAGCTTGCTGGATCTCATCGTCGAGGTGGTCGAGCTGCTCTTTGTCCTTAGCGACCGTTTCGGCCTCATTTGTTGCGGAGTCGTCCATGGCGGACTTCTACCACGGCGGGCGGCGGTTTACCATCGCCCAGTGCTCGCCTACCTGAACGGCACATTGGTGGACGACGCCGCCGCCGCAATCGACATCTTCGACCACGGTTTTACCGTGGGCGACGGGGTCTTCGAGACCATCGCCCTTCGGGCGGGGATCGCCTATGCCCCCACCCGGCACCTGACCCGGCTCGTGCGCTCCGCGACCAAGATGGGCCTGGCCCGGCCCGATCTCGACGAACTGTTCGGCGCCGTCGCCATGACCATCGCCGCCAACCCCGCCGTTAGCTGGGGTGCTCTGCGGGTGACGTACACCTCAGGTCCCGGCACCGTCGGCTCGGGTCGCAGCAGCGCCGCGTCCACGACCGTCGTTGCGGCCCGGGCAATGTCGCCGTACGACGCCCTGGCCGAGGTCATCACGGTGCCCTGGCCCCGCAATGAGCGCGGCGCACTGGCGGGGATCAAGACCACCTCTTACGCCGAGAATGCCATGGCTCTGGCCGACGCCCACCGCCTCGGGGCCACCGAGGCCATCTTCGCCAACACCCAGGGCAACCTGTGCGAAGGATCGGGCACCAACGTGTTCCTCGTGATCAACGGCGAGCTGGTCACGCCCCCGCTGGCGGCGGGATGCCTGGCGGGGGTCACCCGGGGCCTGGTCATCGAGGGGTGCGGCCTGAATGTCGACGAGCGCAACGTGCCGTTGGACGTGCTCTACATGAGCGACGAGGCCTTTCTCACGTCTGCCACGCGCGATGTTCAGCCGATCCGGGCCGTCGACGGGCGGGGGCTGGCGTCGTGCCCCGGCCCGGTCACCGAGCGTGCCAGGGCCGCCTACGCCGCCCTCCTCGCCGCCGACCCTGACCCTCCGCTGGTCGACGCCTACAGTCGCTGACATGTGGTTGGCGTCCATCCCGGCCCCGCCGGGCAGCGACATCGGCATCGGACCGCTGCGCCTCCACGTCTACGGCGCTCTTATCGTGGCGGGCGTCCTGGCCGCGGTCTGGCTGGCCGACCGGCGCTGGCGCGCCCGGGGGGGCACGCAGGGCACGTTCTCCGCTATCGCCATGTGGGGGGTACCGGGTGGTCTCATCGGCGCCCGCCTCTATCACGTGGCGACCGACTACGAGCTGTACACCCATCACCCGCTCGACGCCTTCAAGATCTGGCAGGGCGGCCTCGGGATCTGGGGCGGCATCGCCGGCGGCGTGCTGCTCGGCTCGGTCTACATCCGCCGCCATGACCTCGACTTCGGCGCCCTCCTCGACTGCGCGGCGCCCGCCCTACCGCTGGCCCAGGCCATCGGCCGCTGGGGCAACTACTTCAACCAGGAGCTCTTCGGCCACCCCACCTCGCTGCCGTGGGGTCTGCAGGTCGACGCCGCCCATCGCCCGCTCGCCTACGCGCATGCCGCCACCTTTCAACCCACTTTCCTCTACGAGAGCCTGTGGGACCTGGCCGTCGTCGGCCTCGTCCTGGTCGTCGAAAGGCGGGTGCGGCTGCGCAAGGGCTACCTCTTCTGGGTATATGTCGCCCTCTACACCTTCGGCCGGTTCTTCACCGAGTACCTGCGAATCGATTTCGCCCACAAGTTTCTCGGGTTGCGCCTCAACGACTGGACGAGCATCGTCATCTTCGTCACCGCCGTGACCATCGTGGTGACCAAGGGTCTGGTCCGCAAGTCGTCCGAGGCAACCGCGGACGACGCAGAGCGGGAGCGTTCCCGGGTCGCGGTGGCCGCCGGGGCGTCGGGCAGCACTCTGGCGACGACCGATCTCCCCGACGAGATCCGTGCCCCCTCGGCCGAGGACGACGAGATGGATACCGAATCCCAGAAAGCGGCCTTCGCGGCGGTCGAACCTGAGGCAAAGATTTCCGAACCGTCAGCTCCCGAACCGTCGGTCCAAGCGCCCATCACCCCGGAGCCACCAGCACCCGATTCCACTCCGCACCAGCCGATTGTTGCGGCGCCGACGCCGGAGGAGATCACCCCCGAACCCGGCCTCCCCGAACCCGGCCTCCCCGAACCCGCCCTCCCCAAACCGCTCACCCCGGAATCGCTCACCCCGGAATCGCTCACCCCGGAACCCATCCCCCCAGCACCCGTCACCCCAGCACCCGTCACCCCAGAACCCATCACCCCAGCACCCGTCACCCCAGAACCCGTCACCTCAGCACCCCTCACGCCCGAGCCGGTCACGCCCGAGCCGGTCACGCCCGAACCGATCACGCCCGAACCGATCACGCCCGAGCCGACGCCGGCGCCAATTGTGCCCGTTCCCGACCCCGAGCCGATCGTCCCCGAACCCCTGGTTCCGGCGCCCGATGCCCCCTCGGAACCGCAACCGGCGCCCCAGCCGGCGACGCCGGCGCCGCTGCTGCCCATCGTCGAGGCCGAGGCGCCGCCCCCAGCCGAGCCACCCTCGCCACCCCCTCCACCGCCTTCGGGCTCCTAAGTCCGGCTCAGGCTCCGGGCGATCTGGTCGAAAACCGGGGGGATGGCGGGCACATTCGTCTCACTCACCATCAGCACCAGCGTCGTCCGGCCGCCCGCCACCAGTGTCACCAGCTCGACAACAAGGGTCTGCTTCTTGCTCACCATGCTGGAATCGACCTTGAGTGCCGGCCCGATCGGCAACTCGACACCGCTCAATGCCGCGCCCCTCGGCTTCTTCTTCTGCTTGCTAGCGGCCGTCACCGCGGCGACGCTCTCTGCCGTCAACGGCTTGGTGCTCGGCGAGGCGTAGCTCAGGACCGACACAAAGGCGAATGGCGCGACCGGCTGATACGCGAAGATGCGAATCGCGGCCCGGTGGGCGTAGTCCGACTCGGTGTGCAAGATGGCCGCCAACGCCGGCGCCTGAGCGGCGAAGGCGTCCAGCGCGCCGGGGAGCGTCTGCTGATCGGCCGCCGGCGCCATCCAGTCGCTGGGCACGGCCAGCGACAGCGGATCGATCGTCTCGGTCAGGATCCTGGTGCCGTTTGGCCCTGGGCGCGCTGCGTACGGGGCCAGCGACGCCGGGGCGGCGGCGCGCACCGGCTTGGCCACGGCGGGCCCGGAATGATGTCGCGTCAGGGCCGTCGTCACCCCCGCGGCCGCGATCAACGCAACTACGACCAGGATGACGGCACCGGTGATTGTCGGGGCCTTCTGAGCCTTTCGCATGGACTGAAGCAGGAAGCTGGATCCTCCGTCGCGGCCCCAGGACTCTACCGTCGCCGGATAATCGTTCCCGGGCGCCCCGCGCCGGCGCGACACTGCGGCTCCCGAGGGGGCTGAGGAGGAGACATGCAGATCTTTCAAGTTGACGCCTTCGCCCAGGAGCCGTTCCGGGGCAATCCGGCCGCGGTTTGCCTGCTGACCGAGGGGCGCACCGATGAGTGGAAGCAGGCGGTGGCCAGCGAGATGAACCTGGCCGAGACTGCCTTCATCGAGCGACCGGCTTCCCCCGGCGGCGGCTTTGGGCTCCGCTGGTTTACCCCGACGGTCGAGGTCGACCTGTGCGGCCATGCCACCCTGGCGTCGGCTCACGTCTTGTGGGAGACCGGTGAGACGCAGGCGACCCTCGAGTTCCACACCCGCAGCGGCATCCTCAGCGCGGAACGCACCGAGTCCGGGATCCAGCTCGACTTCCCCGCTGACCCGCCGCAGCCGATCGCCGTCCCGCCGGACCTGGCCGCCGCCCTCGGCGTCGAGCCGGTCGTGGTCGGGCGGGGGCGCAGCTTCTACCTGGCCGAACTGGCCGACGCGGCAACGGTGAGGGCGTTGGCCCCGGACATTGCCGCCATCGCGGGGCTCGATGCCGGTGGGGTCATTGTGACGGCTCTGGGCGACGGCGACGCCGATTTCGTGTCCCGGTTCTTCGCCCCCAACTTTGGGATCGACGAGGACCCGGTGACCGGCGCCGCCCACTGCTGCCTCGCTCCCTTCTGGCAGCCGCGCCTCGGTCGTCGCCACCTGATCGGCTATCAGGCGTCGGCACGGGGCGGCTTCGTCGGCGTCACGGTGCGGGGCGAGCGCGTGCTGCTTTCTGGCCAGGCGGTGACAGTCCTCAAAGGCGACCTTTTGGCTTGATAGGCCCGACACTCGCCCCAAAGTGCTGCGGAACGACTAGTACGTCACGTTGCAGCAGGAGATGAGCCGCCGTTGGTTTGTGGGCCGTAGACCGCCACCAGATCGGCGCCGAGGTGGGCCATGGCAGCGCGGACTTCAAGCGGGCTCGTGACCTCGATCCGCCGGCCGAAGCGGACCAGCTCGGCAGCTGCGACCTCAGGGCTGGGAAAAGTGGCCGCTCGGGGCACCCAGGCCGCTGGGCCACCGTCGCCCGGCCGCTCCCTGAGAGGGGCCCAGCGCGCCAGGACGGCGGTCACGAGGCGGACGGCACCGGGATCAACCAGGAACTCCACCGTCACGCCCTCGCCCACGAGCCGTGCGGGTAATTCGCTCTGCACCGCCTCCCACGCCTCGGCCAGGTCGAAATCGTCCGGTCGATGGACGGCCTCGCCGGTCACGACCGCGGACCGCACCCGGGAAACGCGAAAGGTCCGCAGCCCCGCTTCGGAGCCCGCCAGCAGGTACCAGGTGCCCCCTTTCGATACCAAGCCGTACGGGTGGATACGCCTCGAGGCGGGCTCCTGGCCCCGTTTGGCGTAGGTGATGTCGACCTGCACGCCGGCCAGCACCGCGTTGCGCAGCACGTCGAGGTGAGGCGGCTGGTCGCTCGGGCGGCCCCAACCGACGGGGTCGACCAGGACCGCGGCGCCCGCGGCCTCCGCCTTCTCCCGCATCGGGGCCGGAAGCGCGGCCAGCAGCTTGCGCAGCGCCGACTTGACGCCCGGGTCGACGCCGACGCCCACCAGGGCGTTGGGGCCCGCCACTAGGAACAGGGCCTGAGCCTCGGCCGCGGTGAGCCCCGAAAGATCGATGCGGTGACCGCCGAGCAATGCCCAGCCGCCGCCCCGCCCCCGTTGCGCATAGACAGGGACCCCGGCGCCGCTCAGGCCTTCGAAATCCCGGCGGATGGTGCGCTCGGAGACCTCGAGGCGCGCCGCCAAGTCGCCCACGGTGAGCTGGCCGTGGGTCTGGAGGAGCAACACGATGGCGACCAGCCGGTCGGCGCGCACATTTGCCACGGTAACGAATCAAATAGGGCACAGGCTGTCCTATTACCCGGCTTAGCGTTGCCCCATGACCATCAACCAAGAAGGCTCCGACCAACGGCCGCTCCTCTACCGCAGCCTCGACCAAGCAGCCATGGTGGTGCGGTCGGTCGCGGAGGATCAGTATCGCCTCCCGACGCCGTGCACCGAATTCGACGTGAACGCCCTGCTCAGCCACATCGTCGGCGTGTGCAACCGGGTGGCCGGTGCCGGGCGCGGTGAGCCCCAGGAGGGCCCCGCGCGGGTGCCGGCGGGCAGCGAGGGGCGCCTGGCGGACACCTGCGATGACCTCAACGCCCAAGCTCACACCGTCTGGGCCGACGATGCGGCGTTGGACCGCAAGATCTCGCTTCCGTTCGGGACCTTCGACGGGGCGACGGTGGCCGCGCTCTACACCATGGAGCTCACGGCGCACGCCTGGGACCTGGCGCAGGCGACCGGTCAAGTGGGAATCCTGGACGACGAGCTGGCCGTGGCCTCGCTGGCGGTGGCCCACTTTGCCTTACCGGTTGACCAACGTGGGGATCCGATCCCCTTCGGGCCCGTCGTGGCGGTGGCCGGCGACGCCTCGCCCTACGACCGGCTGGCCGGCTATCTGGGTCGGGGCATCGGCTGAATCGCAGAGACATGATCCCGGCGGCTGCGACCACGGCTCGTAAGCTTCCGGGCATGTCTTCGTGGGACGACGTCGAAGTCGACTCCGACGGCGAGTTGCTCGACTGGTTGTGGGACATCCCCGACCGCTACGACGTCGGGATCGACGAAAGCCGCGACGCGGCCGGCGCAGCCATCCCGGGAGATCGCGCCATGCCGGGGGCGGGGGCGACCGCCCTGTCGTGGCCACCACCGCCGGCGGCCCCGGCGGACTCTCCCACCGTGGCCATGGCACCCGTCAGCGTCTTCGCCGACGGGCGTTTCGACAGCCAGCCGGCAGCCATGCTGGCTACGTCACGGCGGCGATTCGCGGCGCGGGATCTGGCGACGGTCGCCGGTGTCATCCTCATCGTCGCCGCCGGCCTCGGCATCGGTTACTCCGTGTTCGCAGGCAAGGGTGCCAAGTCCGGCGGCACGCCTGCGAGTGTCGCGGTCGGCGACACGACGACGACGGTGCCGGCATTCGGGTCGTCTCCGGCCACGGTCCCCGGCGACACGAGCACATCACTGCCGCCGACAACGCCGGCGCCGGTAGCGTCGAGCGTGCCCCTCGCGGTCGCCGCCACCTCAAGCACGACCGCCACGACACTGCGGCGGACTACGACGACCAGGCCACCCCCCACCACCCTGCCGCCGCCCACCACCACCCTGCCGCCACCCACCACCACCACCACGACGACCGCGCCTCCAACGACGACCACGACTATTTCCCCTACCACGACCTCGTCAATCGCGACGCGACACGGGCGGTAACCCCGACCGGAATCGGAATGATCCAGCGAGGCGGCCAGGTTCGTACTCCAGTTGTGGGAGCTGGAGCAGGCACCGCCGTCGCGGCACCCGTGGCCGGCTTGGCCGCGCCGGTACGGTCGCGTCCCAGGCGCCCTGATTGGATCCCCCGAACTACTGTGCCGCCTATGGATTCGGGGGATGGGCTCCTCGTAGCCCGGCTGGCGGCCGGCGACGATGAGGCGATCGCGGAGATTTTCGACCGCTTCGGCCCCTTCCTGTACGGCCTGGCCCACCGGGTCACCGGGGAGCGGACGATGGCCGAGGACGTCGTCCAGGAAGTCCTGACTCGGTTGTGGACTGATCCCGGCCGCTTCGATCCCGAGCGGGGCTCGTTGCGGGCGTTCCTCGGAGTCCAGTCGCACCGCCGCGCCGTCGATGCCATCCGCCGTGAGGCCCGCCGGGCCACCCACGAAGGTCGCAATCAGGCGCTCGATCCTGCCGCCGGATTGCCCTCGCCCGACGAGGTCGAGGCACTCGGATTGGTCGAGATCGTCAGGCAGGCCATCGGCCGTCTCCCCGCCGCACAGCGCAAAGTAGTCGAACTCGCGTATTTCGAAGGTTTCACCCAGCGGGAACTCGCCCTGAAGCTGGGAATTCCCGAAGGCACAGCCAAATCACGGTTGCGATTGGCTCAGGCCAAACTGACTGCATGGCTGGCCCCCCACCTCTTGGAGATGGCATGACAGCGCCCAGCCCGCACCGCCAGCCGATCGAGGAGTTGCGCTACGCGCTCGCCGAGGCCGAGGCCCACCAGCCCCCGGTGGCCCTCCGGGCCCGGGTCCTCGAGGCG
The DNA here is from genome assembly GCA_963851105.1 of uncultured Actinomycetota bacterium. Lineage (GTDB taxonomy): Bacteria > Actinomycetota > Acidimicrobiia > Acidimicrobiales > Palsa-688 > DATARN01. Next base: position 153,822 of record CAWKNP010000007.1, on the reverse strand, counting down.
GTCCACCGCGCCCGCCCCGCCGGCGCCCATGTGGCCGCAGGACCCGCCATCGACCCCGCGGAGGCCTACCGGCGGACGATGGTGTCCTTCGACTCCGTCCTGGCGGAGCTGACCGACCGCGAATGGCATTTCCACGTGCTCCGCGACCTCGACATCCAGGGTCTGGTCGGTCACCTGATCGGGGTGGAACGCCAGTTCCACAGCGCCCTGGGTATCGGACCACCGATCACGATCAGCACCGATCACGTGGGCTCGACCCAAGCCGATGCACTTGCCCAGGCCGGCCGGACACCCGCCGCCACCCACACCGAGTGGCGGGAGCTGCTCGCCCACACCGTGACCTCTACCACGGGGCTCGACGGGGGCGCGCTCGAGCGTCCGATCACCCTGCACGCCTTCACGGTCTCGGTGGAGCGGATGCTCGTGGTTCGCTCGTTCGAGTGCTGGACCCATGAGGAGGACATCCGCCGGGCGACCGGCCGGCCGCTGGCGGCCCCTGACCCCGCTCGGCTGCGCCTGATGACCGAGTTGGCGGTGTCGGCCCTCCCGACAGGACTCGGTTACATCGATCGCCCGCAGCCGGGGCGCACCGCCCGTATCGTGCTGACCGGACCGGGCGGCGGCACCTGGCAGGCTTCGCTAGATCGCACCCAGCCGGGCCCGACCGATGTCCGCATCGTCGCCGACGCCGCGTCGTTCTGCCGGCTAGTGGCCAACCGGATGTCCCCCGACGCACTGGCGGCCAACATCACCGGCGATGCTGCCTTGGCCGGCGCCATCCTCGCCGGTGCCCGGGCCCTCGCCCTCGACTGACGCCGAAGGCCCCGCCCTCGCCTGATGCCCGGCTCAGGCGGAAGCGGACTTCTCCGAGAAGACCCGCACGCAGTCAGAACCGTGGGCCGCGGCCGAGGGATCGCCGGCTCCCGCGCGACGGTGAAGGACCGCCTTGGTGGGTGCGACAGTGACCGAGTTGGCCCCTTCGCTGGAACCGGATGTGGCAACGACGGTGGCATCGATGATCAGGCTGTACCCACCGGACTGCGTCGGGGGCCATAGGAGGCTCACGAGGGGTCGGGCGGCAGCGTTGGCGACGGTGCCGTTGCCGGGGTGAACGACCAATTGGCCCGGCTCGACCCACGAAACGGGCAACTGGACGCTGTGGGGGCGGCCGTCGCTGCCGACCGAGAGGAAGAAGGCAACGGGGCCCTGGCGGCCAATTTCGTCGCGGAGCCCTTCAAGCGCTACGGACACACTCATGGCTCCGAGAGTACCTCCCGCGGCTTTTCCCCGGTCTGGTTCCAGGTAGCCTGGCCGCTATGACCGGCGCCATGCTGCCTCGGGTCTCGTTTGCCAGGTTGACCGCGCCGGGGACGATCTCGTTGAACACCGGGACGCGAGCGTCAGTCGTCTTCGTCCCCCACCGTAGGCCGTGCCCGGCCTGCACGGAATATCTCGACGTCCTCGCGGCAGCCGCCCCGGGCCTCGAGGAGTGGGCGACCCGAGCCCTGGTGCTCGTGACAGGCGGTAGCGCCTGCGAATACCGGGTCCCTGGCGAAGTGGTCCTGCTCGATGACTCTGCCGCGACTGGGAGGGCCCGGCTGCACGTCGGTGACGACCACGCGACGGTCATCCAGGCCGATCGGTGGGGAGCGGTGTACCAAACCGCGGAAGTCACATCGATCTCTTCCTCGCACGCCATCCTGCCGGCCGCGCATGACCTGATCGCGCTGGCCAAACTGATCGACATCCAGTGCCCGGAATGCGAGGTTCCAAGCAAGGAATGGTTGGACGTAAGCCCCTTCCCACTGGGCTGATATTCGTCCGGTTGGCTGAATAGCGGCGGCTTGCCTGTATCGTGACGCGGTCACCTAACCGAAGGGAGCGCCGATACGTCCACATTGGAGCGGTCTGTGCGTAATTAGCACGGCTTCGCTCGCTCGAGACAACACCAGAGCACGACGCCCATCTCCGGGCGCACGACCCGAGGAGTCAACATGCGAGGACGAGCACGGCTTGTCTTTTCTGTAGTCACCGTGGGCGGCATATGTGCCGCCTCCGTAGCGCCTAGCGCAAGTTTTACCTTTTCACCGACGAGATCCAAAGGCCCGCTCATTTCCGGGGCCCCAATCCGATTAAAGCGGTCGTCGCGCCTCGTAGCGCGTGGCCATTCCCCCGTCCAACCACCCGGCCCGCGGAGCCTCCCGCAGGTGACCCTGATTGACTTCGTGGCCCCTGCCATCCCGGCATTGCCTCCGGCCGCGGCCGCAGCCGCGGTGCTTTCGGTGACCGCGGTCCCCGCCGCGGCATCGCCCGCGCCGCCTTTGGCCCCGGCGGCGATCCCTAGTGCCCCGCCCGCCCCAGCCGTACGGGCTTCGGGGGGCTCGGCGGGAGGAGTTTGGGCGTGCATCCGTTCCCGAGAATCGGGGGGCAACTACGCAACCAACACCGGCAACGGGTACTACGGCGCCTACCAGTTCCTCCTGAGCACCTGGCGGAGCCTCGGGGGCACGGGCTTGCCGAGCCAGGCCCCGCCCCCGGTGCAAGACGCCATGGCCCAGAAGCTCCAGGGGCGTTCCGGCTGGGGGCAGTGGTCCACGCACTCGGCGTGCGGCGTCTAACCGTGTAACCGTCAATCTCTCGGTGTGGCGGGACAGCTCGGTACGGCGCAGCGCGCCCTCGGGCTGTCCCGTCGGCGCGTCCCGAACCAGGGACTGTCCGACGGGACCGGATCTATCATGGGTCGATGCCTGCGCCCGCACTCCCCAGTGGACCACCGGTGACGACAGTTGACGAGGCCATCGCCCGCATGCAGGCCATCGACGAGGCATTGCCCACCGCCGACGGGTTGGCATGTTTCAACCGCATGTACCTCGAGGTGACGCAAGGGGTCAACGACCATATCCAGAAGGGCTTTTTCGACGATCCCACGTTCCTGGCCCACATGGACGTCGTGTTCGCCAATCTGTACTTCGACGCCGTCGACGCCGCCTCCACCGATCCCGGCAAGCTGCCCGATGCCTGGCAGCCCCTCCTGGAGCGGCGCCTGACCCCGGGGATCGAACCCATCCAGTTCGCGCTGGCGGGGATGAATGCCCACATCAACCATGACCTCCCGGTGGCGTTGATCACCACCTGCCAGGAGCTCAACACCGCTCCCGACATCGGCAACCACCACGACGACTACCAGAAGGTCGACCAACTTCTCGATGCCGCGGAGCAGTCGGTGCGGGAGTCGTTCGAGGCGGGGATCGCCCTCAAGATGGACCAGCACCTCCACGCCGTCGTCAATGTTCTGGCCAACTGGAGCATCAACGCGGCCCGAGACGTCGCCTGGTCGACCGCTCGGGCGTTGTGGGACTTCCACGACCACCCGCTGGCCAACTCGCTCATGATGAACTCGCTCGGCCGCACCGTCGCCATGGCCAGCCGCTGCCTGCTGATCGCGGAGCCCTAGATCCCTATCCCGCCGCCCAGTACAGCACCGCCAGGATGGCGCCGGCGACAGCGGCGGCGCTGATCATGAACAGCCCCAGGCGTGCCACCGAGACCTTCGTACCGGCCATGAATCTGACGATGCCCGCCAGCGCCACGACAAAGGTGAGCAGGACCGTCCCAAGCGCCGCCACCACCAGGATCCGGCTGCGCGCCGGGATCCCCTGCGCCAGCTGCGACGACCCGATGACGAGGGCGATCACCGCCGCGAAGAGACCGACGACGGTCGGGATCTGAGTTGAGCTTTCCTTGGCAACGGCAAGGGCGTGGTCGGCGTCGGCCCGCAAGGACCGCACGCCCTGAAGCTCCTGGGATACGTGGACCCGCTCCAGCAACTCGCTGCGCAATCTGGTCAGATTGAGGAAGTCCGTCGGTGCGACCCTCCCCGACCCCGACAGGATGTGCAACGCGCTGTTGATGGAGCTGACGACACCGCCGGCGTCATCGACCAGGGCGGCGTAACCGGCTTGAGCGGTGAGGAACTGCACCCCGCCACCGTGGGCGCGCCACACGTTGAGCGCCGTGGAGAACGCCGTCAGCATCTCCTCGGGAAGGTCGTTGGATTCCACATAGGAAGAACGTTGCGGTGGCGCGGCATGCAAAACGTAGGAAATGAGCTTGGCGGCCGAGAGGGGCAGAACATGCTCGCCGAAATCATTTCCGCTCAACATGCCAATTGCCTTCATCTGGTCGCCACGAACGCATTGTCCGAAAAAGCCGAACGACGCCTTAACCGGATTTGTGCGCGAGTCGGGATGTCCGGCCAGGAACCCGCCGATGGCGTCCGCGTCAAAATGCAGCTGGTGCGTGTAGAGCGTGAAGAGCTCGACAAACTCGCCATCGGTCATGTGAACCTGGCCCTGGGCGTCGGGAATCTCGAGCAGCTCCCAGGCCAGCGCGCCCGCGATTGACGCTTTGATATCGGTGATGAGCCACGGCATGGGCTGTGCCGGCGGCGGCAGGGCGGCCATGGCGTCGTGAAAAGCCGCCACCAGCTCGGGGATGTCGGTGCAGCCAACGTGGCAAACCCGTCCCGCCATGCGGAAGAACCACTGCGACCAGCATCGAGAATTGGCGGTAGGTGACCGCAGGGCATGGTCGGCGGCGAAGGCGTGAACCGAGGCCATGAGCAGCGGCCTGGCCATCGCGGCCGCGCCGGGCGCAACGCCCAGCTCGTGGCAGACCGCATCGATCTGGGCCGGGGTAAAGTCGGCCGCTGCCTCGGACGTCCGCGACGATTGGGAGACGAAGGACCGGATCAGATCGACCGCGTTGGTCGAGTTGGCGCCCTCGATGGTCACCATGCGAAGAGTAGTGGGGTGCCTCTCCTCGAGGCTCGGCGCCTACAACTCCGCCAGCGCGGGGATGACCTTTTTCCCCAGCTGCCGGGTCAACTCGACGGGATCGCCCATCGGCATGATGGCGGCACTTTTCACACCGAGGGCAGCATATTTCGCCATCTGATCGAGGAACCCGTCGGTATCGTCGAGGGGGTTGCCAAAGGCCAGAATGGTCGGCTCGATAGTCGAGTAGTCGCGGCCTTCGGCGTCACAGTGATGGCGCAGGACGTCGAGCTTGTGGGCCACGGCGTCGGGCCCCGCTCCGAAGAGGTTGCAGGCGTCGGCATAGCGGGCGACCAGGCGGAGCGTCTTGCGCTCACCGCTGCCGCCGATGAGGATCTTCGGGCGGGGTTGGCTGATCGGGCGGGGCGAGCACAGGGTGGCGGCCAACTGGTAGTGCTTGCCTTGGTAGGGCCCGTCGTTGTCGCTCCACATCTGGAGGCAGATCTGGAGAGTCTCTTCGAGACGCTCGAAGCGCTCAGTGACAGGCGGAAAGGGCACCCCAAGGCCGAGATGCTCGCGTTCGTACCAGGCGGCGCCGATTCCGAGCTGCGCCCGGCCCCCCGAGAGTACGTCCAACGTGGTGACGATCTTGGCCAGCAGGCCCGGATAGCGGTAGGTCACGCCGGTCACCAGCAAGCCCAGCTTCATGGTGCTGGTGTGCGCTGCCATGAAGCCGAGGGAGGTGTATCCCTCGAGCATCGGGTCGTCAACCGGCGCGAACTGGTCCATCTGGAACCAGTGGTCCATGAAGCTCAACTCGGCGACGCCCGCTTCCTCCGCCGCTTGGGCGGTCGCCGCAAGGGTTGCCGCAATGCTTCCCGGCTGACCCGGCCAGTTGAAGTTAGCGATGTGCAGGCTGAGTTCCATGCTGTCGACGCTACCGATCAACTGCCGCTACGGCGAGCAGGCGGGCTCCGGGTCGTCGGCGACGAGACAGCGCAGGCGACGCAACGCCGAGCCCAGTTGGGCTTTTGCAGTCCCTTCGGGGATGCCGAGGATCGTCGCGACCTGGCGGTAGGTGAAGCCCATGTAGTAGGCGAGCCAGATGGCACGGTGCTCCTTCAGGGGAAGCGACTCCACAGCCGAGCGCATCTCCACCGCCTCGGTGCGATCACCGGGCGCGGTCCGGCGGTAGTTGCCCTCGCGCTGGCGACGTGCCCTCTCGGAACGGATCCAGTCCAGGGCTTTTCCCTTGGCGATGAGGTGGAGATAGGCGCGAAGGGGCCCCTGCCGGGCGTCGAAGCGGCCGGCGGTTGTCCAGAAACGGAGGAAGACATCCTGGGCAATCTCCTCCACGGGAGCGCTTGGTCCGAGGAGGCGGCGAATGTGCGCCTGGAGTTCGCTCTGGTATCGGGCCCAGATCGTTCCGAGCGCCGAGCCGTCTCCGCCCGCGACAGCATCGACGAGCTCATCGTCGGATGGGCGCATCGCGATCGTCATCGCCACAGATCGCCAACGACGGCGTCGAAGGGGCGTCCCATGGCCTGTCGCTCCTCGAGGGCTTCGGCCAGAACCGCCAGCACCTCGTCATCACCATGGCAACCATCACCCGGCCCCACCCGCGGCGAGGCGCCATCGCGGACGAGTCGCAGGTGCCGATCCACCTGCAGGTCGGTGCTGCGGGACACCAAAGGTCCCGTTACCGGTGGGTTCGCCTGAGAAGCGGTCATCGCATGTTTCCCCGGGGTTGCACGATGGGCTGTGCACGTCACCGGGGTCTCGAGCGACGCACGGTCACCCTCTTGGCCACGTAGACGAGCCTGGGCAACCGAACTACTCCTACGGTATCAGGGGCGAGCAGGCGCAAGGCCCGCGCCGGCGACCGACTACCGTTTCCCCGGAGTCGTTTGCAGCGCCCGAGATGGCACCGATCTGGCGGCGAAGTCGTGGCCCGCAGAATCCGTTTCGACCCGTGACTACCGAGTCTTCCTCGGGGGTACGACCACTATGGTTTGTCCTGGCTGAAAGATGATAGGAAAGGAACCGGTTTTGGCAGCACGCGAGTTGCAACTCGCCGAAACATTTCTCGTCTTGGCGGACACGCTGGTCGACGATTTCGACCCGATTGAGGTTCTGACCCTCCTGACCGAGCGTTGTGTCGACGTCCTCGGCGCGACCGCGTCCGGGATAATGCTCGTCGACGCTCATGGCGCCCTCCAGGTGGTGGCGGAATCGAGCGAGCAGGTGGGGGTGCTCGAGCTGTTCCAGATCCAGAACATGGAAGGCCCGTGCCTCGACTCGTTCCGCCGGGGTAAGGCGGTGGTCTACGACGACCTGGAGACCGGTCCGTGGCCGGCATTCGGGCCCCTCGCGATCGAGGCCGGACTGCGGGCGGTGCATGCCTTCCCGATGCGGCTGCGGGAACAGGTAGTCGGCACCTTGAACCTGTTCATGGCCGACGTGGGGCTCTTGTCCGACGTCGACGCCGCCGCCGCCCAGGCCCTCGCCCATGCCGCCACGATCACCTTGCTCCAGCATCAGAGCGCTCACCGGACCCAGGAGATCACCGCCCAGTTGCAGGGTGCGCTCAACAGCCGGGTGGCGGTCGAGCAGGCAAAGGGTGCTTTGGCGGAACGGGCCGCGATCTCCGTCGATGAGGCGTTTAGCCGGCTGCGCATGTATGCCCGGGACCACAACGCCAAACTCACCGACGTCGCGAAGGCCTTCGTCGCCCGGACCCTCCCCGACGCCGTCATCCTCCAGCTCACCGGCCCGCCTGCGCCCCGCTCCCAGACCAAAAGCCCTATCCGCTGACGCCGGCCACCAGGCCACGATGGCGGCAAGAAGAGTGCCTACAGCGGCATAGCCCACTGCGGGACCGGGGCGCCCCGGCGCCGGGTCACCGCGCCGACGGTACTGCGGCTTCGCACCGCCAGGAGCGCCAAACACGCGACCAGCGCCAGCGCCTCGGCGACGATCACGATCAAGGTGTCGCTGACCCCGAAGAATGTCTGGCCACCCGGGGCGAGCCCTACCTCGCTCCAGCGGCCATGGGGGGTCGGGAGACTGGCAATACGGCTCAGACCGAGCGCCGCCAGGCTTCCCCCCGCCAGCGCCGCCCCGGCCAGCGCCGTGACTCGCGTCGGGATGAAGATGGCAATGGCGAGGAAGGCCGACATGACGACATTGAGCACGAACATCTCGCGGATCGGGGCGTGGTGATACACCCCCTGCCACAGGTGGAAATGGATGTAGCCGCCGACAGCGATTCCGATGGCCGAGAGCACAGTCAGGATCCGATTCACACGGCTTCTTCGGCGCGGTGGGCCGTAGCGGATGGGGCCGTTCGCCGTATGGACGGAGGTGAATGCTGGAAGGGCGAGCGCCCGATGCACTCCCGATGAGCCACTCTGATTCCGTGAGCGAAGTGACCTTCGAGCAACTGAGCCGCGCTGAGTTAGCGGTGTGGCTCCTCCGAAGTAGGTCGGAGTACATCGATGACCGGGTGGCAGCAGGCGACACCATGGCCGAAGCGGAGGCGAACGTCGCAACCTCGATGGATCGAATGTTCCCAGCAGGAGCTCCGGCGCCGGGCCAGCTCGTTGGACGCGTTCTCCTCGACGGCAAGCGCGTTGGCGAGCTGTGGATTGGGCCGGCGGGGAAAGATCCGGCGCGATGGTGGGTTTGGGATGTCACCATCGACGAAGGAGTACGCGGCCGGGGCTACGGACGCAAGACGATGCTGCTGGCTGAGGAACTTGCTCGGGCTAATGGAGCGACGCACCTAGGACTCAACGTGTTCGCGCGCAACGAAGTCGCGCGATCCCTGTACACCTCATTGGGCTACCAAGAGACCTCTGTCCACATGCGGAAGGAGCTCGATTCTGCGGCCGCGCCAAACGGACCGAGATAGCGCCATTTGAAGGATTGGTACCGGATTTTAACCAGACGAGATCCGACCCGTACCCGCTCCAATCCGCGCATCGAGTAGCCGCACTTCGAGATGGTGCGCGAACACCGCGGCTGTCAGTCCGGAAGTGACCCAGATGCGGCATTTAAGGCCGTTTCCCAGGCATGCCGTATGCCCTTCACCCGATGAATATCCATTATCTGCTCCGCAATAGCGACCAACTTGAGGGCGGGCAAATCAATGCTCGAGGCGGCATCTTGGGCAACCTCAGATATGTCTGATGCACCTTGGAACTTTATTCGGTACAGCTTTCCTGCGTCCCAGAAGTGCATTTCGTACATCGCGCTCGACCACTTCCAAGTGAAATCGCGGAGGGAACCCTGGAAGATTCTTTCAAGTACCTCGGACGACCGGTGTCCGGCTTCGAAGTGCCAGGACCCGCAGGTGACCTGATTCCCCTCGAGCCAAAGGATCCCGTCTTTCGGTGCCCAGAGGAGCCTCTTTAGGCCTATCTCGACGAGCGCGGCAATGTCGGCCTTCTCGGGCATCGGAATGAGCTCTCCGCTTGACCGGCTTCTTTTCATCGCCATGACATCCTACGCCTTCCCTGATGGCCTAATGGCCAGACCATTTGCGCAGCCTTCCGCGCATTGAATCCGAGGCCGCGAACCGAGGGTGGATTGCCTGCCTGCGACATCTGGTGTGCCTCGGTCGGATGCCGACGGGCTCAAACTCCGGCGCCGGGCGCGGATTGTTCCGCCAGTGCCGAAACCAGATGCCTCGGGATCATGGGGAATCTATCAGCGACGATACCGGTGATCACCGTTGACTGGCCGCGGTGTTTGGCGAGGCATCACTCGCAGTGTCCAGAGTCCCGGGCTACGGCGGTGCGAAGATGGAACGGTGGACGACACCACGGACCACTTCGAAGAGGCGTACCACCAGTCGGGTACGGGGGCGGCACCACCACCCCCGCGGGCACCGAGTCACGGTGGCTTTGCGTTGCGAGGGAGCGTCTTGACCCCGGCGAAAGAGTTGCGCCGTGGGTTTGTTTCGGTGAATCCCGACGGACTGATCGCCACGGTCGGCAGCCGCCGCCCGAATTCGGTTCCCGTGCTCGATACCGACGGTGTCATCCTTCCTGGGCTGATCGACCTCCACGGGCATCCCGATTTCAACGTCTTCGCGCCGTGGGAGCCGCCGAACACCTTTGCCAACCGATACCAGTGGCGGGCCAGTGACATCTACCGCCAGCTGATCCGCGACCCTCAGAACCGGCTGCTGGGCGCGCTACCGCTCGGTACCCAGGAGCGCTACGCCGAGGTCCGGGCTCTCGTCGGCGGGGTAACCGCCATCCAGGGGGCGAGCGGCCGGGAGGTCACCGACACCCACAGCGTGGTCCGCCACGTCGATCTCCCGATCTTCGGGGCCGCCCGGGCCCGAACGTTGATCGACTTACCGTTCGCCGGGACGCCAGCCGCCGACTACCTGAAGTCGATCGTGGCCCAGATCGCGACCGGCACGGTCGATGCGTTCTATCTGCACTTGGCCGAGGGCCGCCCCGACGACCCGGTCTCGGCGGCGGAGTTCGATCGCCTGGTGTCGTTCGGGGCGCTCACCTCGGCCACGATCGTGATCCACGGCACTGGCCTTGACCGCACTCAGCTTGGCCAGATGGCCGAGGCGGGTGCCAAGTTGGTGTGGTCGCCACAGTCGAACCTGCGGTTGTACGGGGTGACGAGCGCGGCCGCCGACGCGCTGGCGGTCGGGTTGCCTTTGGCCGTGGGCGCTGATTGGCTACCCAGTGGCAGCCTTAGCCTGCTGGCGGAACTGAAGGTGGCCAGACGGGTACTGGCGCAGCAGGGCCACCCGGTCTCGTCCCAAGCGTTGGTCGAGATGGTGACCTCTGGTGCGGCCGCCATCGCCGGTCTGGCCGACAAGCTGGGTTCAATCGAAGCTGGCCGGCCGGCCGACCTCGTGGTCCTCGAGCGCCGGCGAGAAGATCCATGGCTCAACGTGGTTGAGGCCGAACCGTCCTGGATCGAGCTCGTATGCGTCAACGGCTCCCCCGCCTATGGTCGAAGCGACTGGCTCGCCACGATCGACCGGGCCCGGCTGGAGCCAGCCACCGGGACCGAGCCGGCGCCGGAATCGGTCATCGCCTGGGGCCGGCCGATGGTGCTGGCCGCGCCTCTGACCGATCTGCGGATCTCCCTCATCGCCGAGTATCCCCAAACAGGGCCCATTTTCGCATGACCCACAACAGCCCCAGATGGAGCACTATCGAATGATGCCCCGGACGGGTGTTATGCCCAGCAGGCACCACACCCAGACCCACCTGATCGAGGGACGCGTTGCTCGCGGGGGCAGACCAGAGAGGCTGATAGAAGCGGGTTCGGCTCTTCAACTAAATGGTTGACAAGGCAGGCACGCATAACGTAGGTTGTCGTTAACCGATCAGTTGAATAAGGAGATCGTCGTGGCCCCCGACCGGTTGTCCCGAGTATTCGCCGCGCTCGCCGATCCGACGAGGCGCGACATGGTGGCCCGCCTGGCCGTGAGCGACGCCACCGTCGGGCAGCTAGCCGATCCCTACGACGTTTCTATCCAGGCGGTGTCCAAGCACATCAAGGTGCTGACCGATGCCGGCCTGGTCAGCCAGACCAAGGACGCCCAGCGACGGCCATGCCACCTCGAAGCTGAGGTCTTCGACCTGATGACGAGGTGGATCGAGCGGTACCGCCAACAGGCCCAAGAGCGCTACGACCGCCTCGACGCCGTGCTGGCCGAGATGCGCGGCGACGAACAAAACACCCACCAGCGACACCCGGAGCAAGGAGCAGCGTCATGAACGCCACGACCAATCGCTACCAGGTCTCGATCGAGGCCGACCCCACCCTGCCGATCATCCGTATAACCCGCGACTTCGACGCCACCCCGGCGCAGTTGATGCGGGCCCACACCGATCCCATTCTCTTCGCACGCTGGGTCGGGCCGAATGGGATGGACACCAAGATCCTCGACTGGGACGCCACCACAGGCGGCCGCTGGCGCTACGTCGCCGGGCGAGACGACGAGCAGTACGGTTTCCATGGGTGCTTCCACGAGGTCGGCGAGGACCGCATCGTGCAGACCTTCACCTTCGACGGTCAGCCCGATGGCGTCGCCCTGCAGGTGCTGCGGTTCGAAGACCTCGGCGACGGCCGCACCCGAATGCACGCGCAGTCGCTGGTGGACAGCTTCGAGGGCCGAGACCAGTGGCTCGCCGGCGGCATGGAGACCGGCGTCGTGGAGGGCTACGCCAAGCTCGACAGCCTCCTCGTCGTGCTCCGATGAGCAGCCTTGCCGACGAGCACCGGCGCGTCGCGGCGGCATTCACCGCGACCGTGGAGGGCGTTGCTCCGGAGTCGTGGGACAAGGCGGCGCCGCCGGAAGGCTGGGTCGCCCGCGACGTCGTCCACCACCTCATCGAGTGGCTCTCGGCCTTCCTCCAGGCAGCCGCGGGAATCACGCTGCCGAGCGGCCCCTCGGTCTACGACGACCCCGTCGGCGCCTGGCGTACCCACACCGATGCCGTCCAGGCGCTCCTCGACGACGCCGACACCTCCGACCGCGAGCACGACCTCCCTTACATCGGTCGCATGCCGCTCGGCCAAGCAATCGACATGATCTACACCAGCGACGTATTCCTGCACCGCTGGGATCTCGCCCGAGCCACCGGCCAGGACGAGACGCTGGACCCCGACAAGTGTGCCGTCATGCTCGCCGGCATGGTGCCGATGGACCAGGCGCTTCGCCAGAGCGGCCAGTACGGCCCCCGGGTCCACGTCCCCGACGGACGTGGACGTCCAGACCAAACTCCTGGCCTTCATCGGCCGGACCCCGTAGACGTCTGCCAAGGTCGACGAGGGCCCGAGGAGCTCCTCCCCGGACTGCAACGTCATTCGCGCCATGCCACCAGTAGCCCGCGGGCATAAGTGGGAATAAAGCTATATGCCCTATTGTCAACTAAGTTGCTGGTGGTAACATCGGCACCGAAGGTTGCTAGTCAATCAACATGAGTGGCAAGGAGGTAGCTGTGATGCTGATGAGATTCGATCCCTTCCGTGAGCTGGATCGCCTGACCCACCAGGCGCTCGGAGCCGCTGCCCGCCCGGCGGTCATGCCGATGGACGCCTATCGCCAGGGCGACAACTTCGTGGTCCACTTCGACCTGCCCGGCGTGGACCGATCCTCGATCGAGCTGACGGTGGACAAGAACGTGCTGACGGTGTCGGCGCAGCGTCAATGGCAGCCGTCGGAGGATCAGCAGATCGTGGCCAGCGAGCGGCCTCAGGGCAGCTTCAGCCGCCAGTTGTTCCTCGGCGACGGCCTCGACGCCGAGCACGTCCAGGCCAACTACGACCAGGGTGTGCTAACGGTCACTATCCCGGTGGCCGAGCAGGCCAAGCCCCGCAAGGTGCAAATCACCACCGAGGGTGCCAAGGCCAAGGACATGGCCATCAACGCCAGTTCCACCGCCGCCTAGCCCCACTGCGAAGCGACCGGCGGCGGACGAGCGGCCCTGGCCATCGGGCCGCCCCGCCGCGGTCGCTGGCGCGATCGAAAGGCTCGATGTCCAGCGGCCCCCGGGGCAAGACCTAGGAGATCCTGGAAGAGACCAAGATCAAAGATCGACGCTGCCGGCGACGCCGAGAGGAGCGAGCAGGGAACACGCGTGGAGCGAAACCAGGGGCTTCCAGGGGTCTTCAACGGTAGCTGCCGGTCAACACCGGTCACCGTGAATACCATCCCTGACCTGCGGCTATAGCAGGTCTGGGGATGGAGGCGGCGAGCGGAATCGAACCGCTGTACAGGGCTTTGCAGGCCCTTGCCTAAACCACTCGGCCACGCCGCCCGGTTGCGCCGGGACTCCCGGCATCCAGGATGGTCACTGTAGCGGCTGCCCGCCGGGGCGCCCGTGGTCGTGCGGTGCGCGAAACTGGCCGGGACACGGGAGCTCGGTGGGACCGGGCTGAGAGGCGGCCTCCCTGGCCGCGACCGTCCACCTGATCCGGATAATGCCGGTGGAGGGAGAAACGAATGACCCAGACACTGCCGAGTGAGACCGTGGTGGCCCCGACCCCGCCGACCGCGGGCACCACCCGAAAGGTGTACCTCCACGGCGGCCGCCCGGACCTTCTGGTCCCGTTCCGGGAGATCCACCTGCACGATTCGCCGGGCGCCAAGGCCAACGAACCCATCCGCCTCTACGACACCAGTGGCCCCGGTTCCGAGCCCGCCGTCGGGCTGCCACCGCACCGGCTGGGCTGGATCGAGGCTCGAGGCGACACCGAGTTGGCCAACGAACGGCCGGCGACGCTGCGCGACGACGGCCGTGCCGCGGTGCGCGCCGGCGCCACCGCCGTCGCCTTCGAGGGCCGCACCCATCCCGTCCGGCGGGCCCGGCCGGGCCGCACCGTCACCCAGCTGCACTACGCCCGCCGCGGTGAAATCACCGCCGAGATGGAGTTCGTCGCCCTCCGGGAGGGCTTGGAGGCCGAGTTCGTGCGTTCCGAGGTGGCCCGGGGCCGGGCCATCATCCCCGCCAACATCAACCACCCCGAGTCCGAACCCATGGCGATCGGGCGCAACACCTTGGTGAAGATCAATGCCAACATCGGTAACTCCGCCGTCGTCTCGTCGATCGCCGACGAGGTCGACAAGATGTCCTGGGCCACCCGCTGGGGCGCCGACACGATCATGGACCTGTCGACCGGGCGCGACATCCACACGACCCGGGAATGGATCATCCGCAACTCTCCGGTGCCGGTCGGCACCGTGCCGATCTACCAGGCCCTGGAGAAGGTCGACGGCAAGGCCGAGGACCTGACGTGGGACGTCTACCGGGACACCCTGATCGAGCAAGCCGAGCAGGGAGTCGACTACTTCACCGTCCACGCCGGTGTGCGGCTCCAGTTCATCCACCTGACGGCGTCGCGGATCACCGGGATCGTCAGCCGGGGCGGGTCGATCATGGCGGCATGGTGCCTGGCCCACCACGAGGAGAGCTTCCTCTACAGCCACTTCGACGAGATGTGCGAGATCCTGGCCGCGTATGACGTCGCGTTTTCCCTGGGCGACGGGTTGCGACCGGGGTGCATCGCCGACGCCAACGACGAAGCCCAGCTCTCGGAGCTGCGCACCCTCGGCGAGCTCACCGAGATCGCGTGGGCGCACGACGTCCAGGTCATGATCGAAGGGCCGGGCCACGTGCCCATGCACAAGATCAAGGAGAACATGGACCTGCAGCTCGAACTGTGCCACGAGGCGCCCTTTTACACCCTGGGGCCGCTCACGACCGACGTCGCCCCCGGCTACGACCACATCACCAGCGCCATCGGCGCCGCCATGATCGGGTGGTACGGCACCGCCATGCTGTGTTACGTCACGCCGAAGGAGCACCTCGGCCTGCCCAACCGCGACGATGTCAAGACCGGGGTCATCGCCTACAAGATCGCGGCCCACGCCGCCGACCTGGCCAAGGGGCACCCCGGTGCGCAAGCGTGGGACGACGCCTTGTCGAAGGCCCGCTTCGAGTTCCGTTGGGCCGACCAGTTCGCGCTGTCGCTCGACCCCGACACCGCCATCTCCTACCACGACGAGACGTTGCCCGCCGAGGGCGCCAAGACGGCGCATTTCTGCTCGATGTGCGGCCCGAAGTTCTGCTCGATGCGCATCAGCCAGGACGTCCGTGACTACGCCGCCGCCCGGGGGATGGCCGAGGACGCGGCGCTCGAATCGGGGATGAAAGAGAAGTCGGCGGAGTTCATCGCCGCCGGTGCCCGGGTGTACCTCCCGGTGACCGGCGACTGAGCCGGCGGGAGGCCCCGCCAACAGTCGATAGGGTCTCGTCCCATGCCCGAGGTCTGGCCCGGCGACCCCTACCCCCTCGGTGCCATCTGGGATGGCGTCGGGACCAATTTTTCGGTGTTCTCATCGGTCGCGACCAAGGTCGAGCTCTGCCTCTTCAGCTCGAAGGGCAAGGAGACCCGCGTGGCCCTGCCCGAAGTCGACGGCTACTGCTGGCACGGCTACATACCCGGCGCCGCGCCGGGGACCCGGTACGGCTTCCGGGTCGACGGACCCTACGACCCGGCCAACGGCGTCCGGTGCAACCGTCACAAGCTGCTTCTCGATCCCTACGCCAAGGCGGTCGACGGTGAGGTGAAATGGCACCAGGCCGTCTACCCCTACGACTTGAGCAAGGGCGACGACAGGATCCGGAACAACCTCGACTCCGCCAAGTACATGCCGAAGGCCATCGTGGCCGACAGCCACTTCGACTGGCGCCACGACCGGCCGCCCCAGATCCCCATGCACAAGACGGTCATCTACGAGGCGCACGTCAAGGGCCTGACCGCCGTCCATCCGGGCATCCCGCCCGAACTTCGGGGTACCTATGCCGGCGTCTCGCATCCGGCGATGATCGATTACCTGACCAACCTCGGGATCACTGCCATTGAGCTGATGCCGGTCCACCAGTTCATCCACGACCATCGCCTGGTCGACATGGGCTTGCGCAACTACTGGGGCTACAACTCCATCGCCTACCTGGCGCCCCACAACGGGTACGGATCACGCCACGGCCACGACATCGTGAACGAGTTCAAGGCGATGGTGAAAACGCTCCACGAGGCGGGGATCGAGGTGATCCTCGACGTCGTCTACAACCACACCGCCGAGGGCGACCAGATGGGCCCCATCCTGTCGATGCGGGGCCTCGACAACGCCCGCTACTACCGGCTGAGCCCCGACGATCCCCGCTTCTACTGGGACACCACGGGCACTGGCAACACCTTGAACATGCGCGAGCCTCACGTCCTGCAGCTCATCATGGACTCGCTGCGGTACTGGGTGATCGACATGCACGTCGACGGATTCCGCTTCGACCTGGCGGCCACCCTGGCCCGGCAGTTCTTCGAGGTCGACCGGCTGTCGGCGTTTTTCGACCTTATCCAGCAGGACCCGGTAATCAGCCGGGTCAAGTTGATCGCCGAACCGTGGGACGTCGGTGAAGGCGGCTATCAGGTCGGCAACTTCCCCCAGCTCTGGTCGGAGTGGAACGGCCACTATCGCGACGAGGTCCGTGATTACTGGCGGGAGGCGACCGCGCATCTCGGAGACATTGCCGAGCGGCTCACGGGCAGCTCGGACCTGTACGAGGCCACCGGGCGGCGCCCGAGCGCCAGCATCAACTTCGTCACCGCCCACGACGGCTTCACGTTGCGGGACCTGGTCTCGTACAACAACAAGCACAACGAGGCGAACGGCGAGGGCAACCGGGACGGCTCCGACGACAACCGCTCCTGGAACTGCGGGGTGGAAGGACCGACCGACGACCCCGCCATCAACGAGCTGCGAGGGCGCCAGCAGCGCAACTTCCTCACTACCCTCTTCCTCTCGCAGGGCGTGCCCATGCTCCTCGGGGGCGACGAGTTGGGCCGCACGCAGCATGGCAACAACAACGCCTACTGCCAGGACAACGAGATCTCGTGGTACGACTGGGCCGGCGCCGACCCCGACCTGCACGAGTTCACCCGTACCCTCATCGCCTTGCGGCGGGCCCATCCCGTCTTCTCGCGGCGGCGGTTCTTCCAGGGACACCCGGTCCGCGGGCGCGGCCGCGGAGGACTCAAGGACATCGGGTGGTACAAGCCCGACGGCGACGAGATGGGCGCCGCCGACTGGGATACCGGCTATGCCCGCAGCCTGGGCATCTTCTTCAACGGTCATGCCATGCCCGATCTGGATCGCCATGGGCGGCCGATCAAGGACGACTTCTTCTACCTGCTGCTCAACGCTTGGGACCAGGCGCTCGACTTCGTCATCCCCGATGAACTTGCCGGCCACGCCTGGGCGACGGTGCTTGACACCGGAGCCCATCGGTCGACGGAAACCTCCCCCGCGGGCAACAAAATCTCCCTACTCGGGCGCCACACGATCCTGCTCCACGCCAAGTAACAGGAGAAAAAGGGGGCCGGGGTTCCCCGGCCTCGGGTGGCGCCGGCCGGGCGGCGCCTGCAGACCGGGGCCGGGGTCTCCCGGCGTCTCCTGCTGCGAAACGACGTAATGCTGTCGTTTCACAGCACTTGGTGTTCGAAGCGCCGCCGGACCGCGGGTAGCGTGCCCGTCCCATGGACGCTCGGACGTTCCTCGGGCTGGAGCCGACCGCCGACCCGCTCCTGTGGCGGCTTCCGGTGACGCTCGGGGTGTCCACCCCCGGGCAATTCCTGTTCGGCGGTGCCGGCCTCGCGGCCGGCGTGGCCGCCATGGAGATCGCCAGCGGGCGCCCGACCATATGGGCCACCGCCCAATACCTCGCCTATGCCCCCACCGGCAGCGTCGTGGATTTCGACATCAACCTGGCCGTGGTCGGCCATCAGACGACCCAGGCCCGGGCCATCGGCCGGGTGGCGGGCAAGGAGATCCTGGCGGTCAACGCCGCACTCGGTCGCCGGCAACTCGATGTCGGAGGCACTTGGGCGCAGCGCCCCGACGTCGGTGGCCCCGACGGCTGCACCCGCCGCACGATTCCCCCCGAGTTCACCGGCACTGTCCTCGAGCGCGTCGAGATGCGCCTGGCTCTCGGCCGCCAGTTCGAGGAGCTCGACGGCACCCCCGGCGATGGTCGCTGCGCCTTCTGGGCCCGGCTGCCGGGAGCGGAGAGCGCCGAGCCCAGCTCCGCCTGGCTGTCGATACTCGGTGACTACGTCCCGTCGGGGGTGGCCCAGGCGCTCGGCCGGTCCTCGATCGGCAACAGCGTGGACAACACGATCCGCGTCGTCCAGCTCGTCGCCTCGGAATGGGTCCTCTGCGACATACAGATCCTGGCGATCGCCAACGGCTTTGGCCATGGCCGGGCCCATCTCTGGGCCCAGGACGGGACGCTGCTCGGCGTTGCCAGCCAGTCGATGATCGTCCGCGTGGGCCGCCCGCCGCTGCGTCGGCCATCTGTTCGGGACGCGTAGCGTCGCTGCCTGTGGCCGATCGCCTGTACTTTCGCCAGCTCCTTTCCGGGCGGGACTTCGCGCTCGGCGATCCCCTTGCGAGCCAGATGGTCAACTTCGCCTACCTGATCGGAGACCGGGCCACCGGCGAGGCGGTCGTCGTCGACCCTGCCTACCGGGTGTCGGACCTGCTGGCGGTGGCCGAAGGCGACGGCATGCGGGTCACCGGCGCCCTCGCCACCCACTACCACTTCGACCACGTCGGGGGCTCGTTTGCCGGCTACCACGTCGAGGGCATCGCCGCCCTGCTGGAGCTGCAGCCGCTCAAGATCCACGTGAACGCCGCGGAGGCGGAATGGGTGCGCCGGTCAACCGGCGTCTCCGACGCCGACCTTGTGACCCACGACAGCGGCGACACCGTCGACGTCGGGGCGGTGGTGATCGAGCTGCTGCACACCCCCGGGCACACCCCGGGGAGCCAGTGCTTTCTCGTCGACAAGAAGCTGGTGGCCGGCGACACCCTTTTCCTGGAGGGGTGCGGGCGGACCGACCTGCCCGGTTCCGACGTGGAAGCCATGTACCGGAGCCTGCAGCGGCTGGCGGCCCTGCCCGACGACACCATCGTCTTCCCCGGCCATCGCTACTCCGCCCAGCCCGACGCCCCCCTCAGCGAAGTGAGGGAACACAACTTCGTGTTCAAGCCCAAGTCCAAGGAGCAGTGGCTGCAGATGTTCGGCGCCGGCCCGTGACCGCGATCGAGCCCCCGTCGCCGCTGCCGGCCGCGTCGCCGCTCGACCGAACCTTCCTCACCAACCTCCCCGGTGTCACCACCGTGATCCTGGTGCGCCACGGCAAACAGCACTTCCCCCTCCGGGACAACCCGACCAACGCCGACTGGGTCGACCCCGAACTGTCCGAGACCGGCCGGCGCCAGGCCGATGCCGTGGGCCGCGCCCTTGCCGGCGAGCACATCGACGCCATCTACTCGAGCCCGCTGATCCGGGCCCTGGCAACCGCTTGGGAAGTCGCCCGCCACCACCAGCTCGAGCCGCAGGTGGTGGCGGACCTCCGGGAGGTCGAGTTGTTCCGGGACTTACCGGATCCGACGAGCCTGAGCGAGCTCATCGGCAGTGATGAGCTGCGCCGGCTCCAGGAGCGGTTCATCCAGGAACGGCGGTGGGACATCTACCCCTACAGCGAGACGAGCGCCGCCTTCCGGGCTCGCGTCATCCCCGCCATCGACGCCATCGCCGGCCGCCACCGCGGTCAGCGGGTCGTCGTGGCATGCCACAGCGGTGTCGTCAACTGCTACCTGGGCCACGCGCTCGGCCTGCGGGAGGACATGTTCTTCCGGCCCGCGCACGCATCCATGAACCGGCTGCTGGCCGACGGCGACCGCCGGGTCGTGCACAGCGTCAACGAGACCCACCATCTCGTGGCGGTAGATCCCCGCTTGGTGACGGTGTAGCCCTCGCTCGCTCGGCCAGTTGGCCGATGATGTCGGCGGTGACCTTCTCGACGGGTTGCTCGCCGTCGACCGAGATCAACAGGTTCCGCTGCCGGAAATAGTCGGCCAGCGGCCGGGTCTGGGAATCGAACACTTCGAGGCGGCGGCGGATCGTCTCCGCGTTGTCGTCGCTACGGGACTCGGTCCCCGCCCGGGCCAGCAACCGGCGCAGCAACTCCTCCTGACTCACGTCGAGATAGATCGCGCCGTCGATGGTGATCCCCTGATCACGCGCCATCCGGCTGGCTTCGTCGGCTTGCGCCAGGTTGCGGGGATACCCGTCGAGCAGGAATCCGCCTTTGGCGTCGGCCGCGGTGATCCGTTCGGCGACCATGTCGCGGATGAGGTGGTCGGGCACCAGGTCGCCCCGGTCGAGGTACTCCTTGGCCTGGCGCCCTAGCGGCGTGCCCAAGGCCACCTCCTTGCGCAACAGATCCCCCGTCGAGATGTGCTCGATGCCGTAGTGCTGCGAAAGCAGTTTGGCTTGGGTTCCCTTCCCGGCACCGGGCGGAGCCAGCAGGAGCAGTCGCATGGCGCCATCCTGCCATTGAGGATCCTGAGCGGCACGGTCCAGTCGGCACTAACCTTGCTCGGTCATGGTCGGAATCCGGACCAAGGCGATGGATCTCACCACGGAGTTCGGCGGCAGGGCCCTCCAGCGCATGGAGGGCTGGATGCTGAGGTACTCCGAAGTCCCCACCACGCCGTTCCTCAGCCAGGACGGCTTTGCCTGGATCAAGACGCTCGAGGCGGGTTTCGGCGACATCCGCCGCGAGCTCGACGCCGTCCTCGAGTACCGCGACGAGCTCCCCAACTTCCAGGACATCTCCACCGATCAGCGCTCGATCACCGCCGACGACAAGTGGAAGACCTACTTCTTCTTCGGCTACGGCTTCAAGTCCGACACCAACTGCGCCCGCTGCCCGGCCACGACCAAGCTTTTGGAGCAGGTCCCCGGGATGACGACCGCCTTTTTTTCCATCCTCGCGCCCCACAAGAAGATCCCCCCGCACCGCGGCCCGTGGCGCGGCGTCCTCCGCTACCACCTCGCGCTGCTGATCCCCGAGCCGGCCGACCAGTGCGGCATCAGTGTCGGCGGCGAAGTGGCCCATTGGACCGAGGGCCGAAGCCTGCTGTTCGACGACGGCTTCGAGCACTACGCCTGGAACGGCACCGACGGCACCCGGGTCGTCCTGTTCATGGATGTCATGCGCCCGTTGCGCGGCCCCGGCGCCTGGCTCAACAAGGGTCTCATCAAGGTGATCGCTTTCTCGCCCTTCGTCCGCGATGGCAAGGCCCGTCACCTGGATTGGGAGAAGCGGTTCGAGGCCATGCGCAACCGCTAGCCGCCACTCGCTTCTTGCCGGAGTGACAATTGTCACACCTGTAGTGGCGCGGCCCCGGGACGTCCCCTACCCTTGGCCCCGTGGCCGAAGCCTGGACTCACGAAGAGATTCCACATCGCCGAGTGGACCTGTTTGACAAATGCGAGTCGCCCCGCCTTCTCGAGTACCGGGCGGCGGAGCAGATGGGACTGCTCCCCTACTACCGGGAAATGGCGAGCCAGTCCGGGCCCGTCGTCCAGCACGAGGACCGCCCGGTCATCATGCTGGGCTCCAACAACTACCTGGGCCTCACCGGCGACCCCCGGGTCAAGCAGGCGGCGATCGATGCCGTCGACCGGTACGGCACCGGGTGCACCGGAAGCCGGTTGATGAACGGCACCCTCCGGTTGCACCGCGAACTCGAGGAGACCATCGCCGACTGGCTCCAGGTCGAGGCGTGCCTGGTGTTCTCCACCGGGTACATGGTCAACCTGGGGCTGATCGCGACCCTCGTCGAGGCCGACGACGCTGTCTTCCTCGACTCGGCGGCCCACGCCAGCCTGATCGATGGTGCCCGGATGTCGGCGGGCACCTTCCGTTCGTTCCGCCACAACCTGCCGGCCAGCCTGCGCCACCGCCTCCAGACCTGGCAGGACAAGCGCGAGGCGCAAGGCGCCGCCCTCGTGGCGGTCGACGGCATCTACTCCATGGAGGGCGATGTCGCTCCCGTCGCCGACTTCGCCGCGGTGTGCGGTGACTTCGGGGCTCGCTTCCTCGTCGACGAGGCCCACGCCCTCGGCGTGCTCGGTCCCGACGGCCGGGGCACGGCGGCCGCCGCCGGCATCACCCCCGACCTGCTGATGGGGACCTTCTCCAAGTCCCTGGCGTCGTGCGGGGGCTTCCTGGCCGGCCCCATGGCGGTCATCGACTACATGCGCATCGCCTGCCGGGTCATGCTCTTCACCGCCGCGGGCGTGCCTGCTGCGCTCGGTGCCGCTCTGGCCGCCGTGCGCATCGCCCAGTCCGATCCCGACCGCCGGGCGCTGGTGCTGGAACGGGCCCGCCAGCTGCACGCCGGGCTGGCAGACCTCGGGTACAACGTCGGCGCCTCGCCGGCCGGTCCCATCGTCCCGATCCATATCGGCGAGGACTGGGACGCAGGCCGCACGTGGCGCAATCTGCTCGACCGCGGGGTGTACACCAACTGCGCGGTGCCGCCCGCCGTGGCGCCCGGCCGGGCCCTCCTGCGGACCTCGGTCATGGCGACGCATACCGAGTCACACATCGCCGAAGCCCTGCGGGCGTTCGAGGACGTGCGATCGACGTTGGACTGACCGGCGCGACCGGCCACGTCGGTTCCCGCCTCCTGGCGCTGCTCCTGCAAGATCCCCACGTCACGACCGTTCGCTCCGTCGCCCGGCGCCCCCTGGCCGTGGCCCACCCGAAGCTGCGCCACACTGCCGCCGACCTGCGCGAAGATGCGGCACGCGAGGCGCTGGCGGGCGTGGACGTCTTGTACCACCTGGGCTTCGCCCTGTGGCGCAGCCGCGACGCCACCCACGTCAACCGCGACGGCACCCGCAACGTCTTGGCGGCGCGCCCCGCTCGCGTCGTGCTGGCCTCCTCGGCCGCGGTCTACGGGGCGTGGCCGGACAACCCGCTGCCGCTCACCGAAGAACACTGGCCCCGCCCGAACCGGGAGTGTGGCTACGCCGCCGACAAGCTGCGAGCCGAACGGCTGTGCGCCGAGTCGACGACGTCGGTGGCGCTGCGCATCGCCGCGGTGCTCGGGCCCCACACCGACGCCAAGGTGGCAGACGCGGTCCGGGGCTACCGCATCGGCGTGCCCGCCATATGGGGGGCGACCGAGGCGCTGCAGTTCCTCGACGAGGACGACACCGCCGCCGCCCTGCACCGGGCAGGCTCGGCGTCGGTGACCGGTGTCGTCAACATCGCGTCGGCCGACTGGCTCGACGCGGCGGGCGTGGCCGCGGTCGCCGGGAGCCGGGTGGTCCGCCTGCCGGGACCCATGCTCCTCGCCGCCTCGGAGGCGGCGTTCCGGCTCCACCGGGCTCCATTCGGGGCGGACCGGGCCATCTTGATGCGGGGACCACTGGCCCTCGATCCCGCCCGGGCTCTGCGGGAACTCGGCTGGCAGGCCACCAGGTCATCGACCGAAGTCTTGACCGACGCTCTTCGCTAGCGGGCCCGGGTGCCTTAGCCTCACCGGCGATGCTGCGCGCCGATGTCTCCGTCGTCGGTGGTGGTCCTGCGGGCGCGGCCGCGGCCATCACCTTGGCGCGCGCCGGGCGCGACGTGGTGCTGTTCGACAAGGCCCCGTTCCCCCGGGACAAGTGTTGCGGCGACGGCCTCACCACCGGGGCGCTGCGGCGCTACGAGCGCCTCGGGCTGCGCCCCGAGAGCGTGGCCTCCTGGCAGCCGGTTACCGAGACGTGGCTGCGGTCGCCGTCGGGGCGCACCGTCGGCTTCCCCCTCCCCGACACCGGAGGGCAGTTCGCAGCGGTGGCCCGGCGCGCCGATCTCGACGCGGCGTTCCTCGACGTGGCCCGCGCCGCCGGCGTCAAGGTCTACGACGGCCACAGTGTGACCGATGTCGCCTTGCGCGACGACCTCGTCATCCTGTCCGCGGAAGGCGTCGGTCCCGTCGTCTCGCGCTACGCCATCGCCGCCGACGGGATGTGGTCGCCGCTGCGCAAGAAGCTGGGCGTGGGCGACGAGGCCGGTTATCTGGGTGAGTGGCACGCCATGCGCCAGTACTTCTGCGCAGTGGACCCCGCGGCCGCCAGCCAGCTGTGGGTGTGGTTCGACGCCGACCTGCTGCCGGGCTACGCGTGGTCGTTCCCGCTCCCCGGGGGGCGCGCCAACTTCGGCTACGGCATCCGGCGCTCGGCCGACCGGCCCACCCACGAGATGAAGGGCCTCTGGGCCGATCTGGTCGGTCGCCCCCATATCGCCGCCGTCCTCGGGCCCGGGGCCACAGCCGAGGGGCCGGCGAAGGCGTGGCCCATCCCCGCCCGAGTGGGCAAGAGCCAACTGGTGGCGGGGCGGGTCCTGTTCGTGGGCGACGCCGCCCGGGCCACCGACACCCTCACCGGCGAGGGCATCGGCCAGGCACTCGAGACCGGCGAGTTGGCGGCACAGGCGATGGTGGTCGGCGGACCCCATCGCCCGGCGCTGGTCGGGGACCGCTACCGGCACCTCGTCGCCTCCGGCCTGGCCGTTGACGACCGCCTGGCCGCCGCGCTGTCCCGGGCCCTGGCGCACCGCAAGGGGGCGAGGATAGCGGTGCGGTTGGCGGGCACCAACGACTGGTCGCGCCGCAACTTCGTACGCTGGATGTTCGAGGACTACCCCCGGTCCCTGCTGGCGACGCCGCACCGCTGGCACCGGGACATGCTCCACGGCCCCGGCGCCTACCAGGCCCTGGGGCCGGCGCATACCCCCTCCTAACCGACCGAGGAGACAGGCCGCACCCGGCTCTCGCCCCACCTGCCAGCCCGCCCAGCCAAGGAGGCCCCTTTGTGAGCCAGCCCCAACCCCAGACGATCCTGTCGCAGACCGCCCTCGCCCGGCTCCGCCAGTCGGGCCCCGGCGGAGTGACCGGCGCCCCCGCCCTGTTCACCAGCGACCTGTCGGTCAACGAGTTCGCCCTGCTCCACGGCGCCGGTTTCACCCCTCTCGGCCTGGTCATGGGCAGTTCGATCTACCACGTCGGCTTCCAGTTCCAGGTCTGGAACCAGAGCCAGGAGCTGCAGGTCCTCACCCAGGCCATGTACACCGCCAGGGAGTACGCCATGGCCCGAATGGAGGCCGAGGCCGACGCCCTCGGCGCCGACGGGATCGTCGGCGTCCGCCTCGACTACAAGCAGTACAGCTGGGGCGAGGACCTGATCGAATTCATGGCCGTGGGCACGGCGGTGCGGTCCCGCCAAGGCGGCGAATGGCGAACTCCGGCGGGCAAGCCGTTCACGTCGGACCTCTCCGGCCAGGAAATGTGGACTCTGGTGCAGACCGGCCACGTCCCGGTGTCGTTCGTGCTGGGGACCTGCGTCTATCACGTCGCCCATCAGACCTTCCGCCAGTCCTGGAAGACGATCGGGCAGAACACCGAGATGCCAAACTTCACTCAGGCCACCTACGACGCCCGCGAGATCGCCATGGCCCGCATGCAGGCCGAGGCCGAGCGCGACGGGGCGTCGGGCGTGGTGGGCGTGCGGGTCGAGGAGAGCAACCACGTCTGGGGGACCCACGCCATCGAGTTCCTGGCTCTCGGCACCTCCATCAGGGCCCTGGGGCCGCCCGTGGACCTGCCGTCGCCTGCCATGGTCATGCCGATGACGGACTGAATCCTGCTACCGCGAGGTAACTTCGGCCCCTATGCCTGATCTCGGATTCCAGGACAGAGTCGCAATCATCACCGGCGCCGGCGGGGGCCTTGGCCGCCAGCACGCGCTCTTGCTGGCGTCGCGCGGCGCCCAGATCGTCGTCAACGACCTGGGCTCGTCGGTCAGCGGCGAGGGCGGCAGCGAGGGGCCGGCCCAGGCCACCGCCAAGGAGATCAACGACCTCGGCGGCGTCGCGGTCGCCGACACCAGCAGCGTGGCCACGCCCGAGGGTGGCGAGGCCATCGTCAAGACGGCCGTCGACGCCTTCGGACGGGTCGACATCGTCATCAACAACGCCGGCATCCTGCGCGACAAGGCGTTCCACAACATGACGCCTGAGCTGCTCGACCCCGTCGTCGACGTCCACCTGCGGGGGGCGTTCAACGTGACCCGCCCGGCGTGGATCAAGATGCGCGAGCAGAGCTACGGCCGGGTCCTCAACACCGCCTCCAACGCCGGCATTCTGGGCAACTTCGGCCAGGCCAACTACGGCGCCGCCAAGATGGGCTTGGTCGGCCTCACCCGGGTCCTGGCCCAGGAGGGGGCCAAGTACAACATCAAGGCCAACGCCATCGCGCCGGTGGCGGGAACGCGTATGACCGAGGACCTTCTCGGCCCGCTGGCAGAGAAACTCGACCCGGCGCTGGTTTCGCCCATCGCCGCCTGGTTAGTGCACGAGGACTGCCCGGTCACCGGCGAGGTCTACTCCGCGGCCGGTGGGCGCATCGCCCGGTTCTTCATCGGCCTCACCCCCGGCTACTACAACCCCGACCTCACCTTGGAGGACGTGCGCGACCACTTCGACGAGATCCGCCGCGAGGACGGCTACAGCGTGCCCACCGGGATTGCCGACGAGCTGACCGAGCTGCTGAAGCACTTCTCCTAACCTGACGCCTCTGCACCCCGCCCCCCGGCTATCGCTCATCGTGGTCGCCTTGGTCGCGGCCGCCTGCTCGTCGCCGGTCGCCCCGCAGAGCGCCCCCACAACCGTCCCGACAACCGTGCCGACCGCCCCAACGGTCCCGCCGGCCACCGACGCGCCCACCACGGTGACCCCCACGACCACCCCGGCGGTGGTGGTCGGGGTGTGGACGTTGAGCGGCTGGCAGCCCGCCGGCCGGACGGTATCGGGCAGCCCGGCGGTCGCCACGACCCTGCTCCACCCCACCAACGCCACCGGGCCCACGGTGGCCGCCGCCCGGCTAGAGACCAACCGCCTGCGCGCCGTGCTCTACGCCGGTACCAGCGAGCCGGCGGGCACGTGGGCGGCCCAGGGCGCCATTGCCCCGGCCGGGCGGCCCACCCTCGTCGCCGCCTTCAACGCCGGCTTCAAGCTCAGCGCGTCGCGCGGCGGCTTCTACGCCGACGGGCGTGTTGCGCTCGCGCTGCGGGCGGGCGCGGCGTCACTGGTCATCTTCGCCGACGGTTCCGCCACCGTCGGCGAATGGGGCCGCGACGTCACGCTCACCGCCGACGTCGTCGCCGTCCGCCAGAACCTCGAACTGCTCGTCGATGCCGGCCAACCGTCGCCGAACGTCGCCGCCAGCGCCCAGGCGACGTGGGGTTTCACACTCAATGGCGTGGTCGCCAACTGGCGATCGGCGGTGGCCGTCGACGCCGCCGGGCGGCTCCTCTACGTGGCCGGCCCCGGCCTCGACCCCTCCACGCTGGCCAGCGCTCTGATTGCGGTCGGGGCAGTACGGGCCATGGAGCTCGACATCAATCCGCAATGGGTCACCTTCGACACCTTTACCGACGGCCCGAACGGTGTGGTGGGCAGCAAGCTCCTGGCGACCATGAACTACCCGGCCGGCCACTTCCTGGTGCCGTCGAAGCGGGACTTCGTCGCCGTCTTCGCCCGCTGACCGCTGACGACCGACGGCCGACTTACAGAGCGAAGATCGACGCCAGCTCCATGGGTACCGCGGTCTCCATCTGCTCGTAGGTGCAGCTCAACGGGTCGCGATCGGGCCGCCAGCGCCGAAAACGCGCCGTGTGCCGCAGCCGCGGCCCCTGCAGGTGCTCGTAGGCCGCCTCGACCACCAGTTCCGGCCGGACGGGTTCGAACGACATGTCCTTGGTGGCGTTCCAACGGCTCTGGCCGCCCGGCAGGCGCTGGCGCTCCCCCGGACCGCCGCCCGAACCGGCCGCCGCCCACTGCGCCCAGTCCCCCCACGGGTGGCTGTCCTGGGCACCGGCGCGGTACGGCTCCAGCTCGGACACCAGCGTCTTGCGCTGGTCGGCTGGGAAGGCGCCGATGACCCCGACATGGTGCAAGTCGCCGCCGGAGTCGTACAGCCCGAGCATCAGCGAGCCAACGCCCTCGCCGCCTTTGTACCAGCGGAATCCGGCCACCACGAACTCGGCGGTGCGCTCGTGCTTGACCTTGAGCATCACCCGCTGATCCTCCCGGTAGGGGAGGGCGACGCCCTTGGCGACCACACCATCGAGGCCGGCCCCCTCGAAGCGCTGGAACCAGTCGGCGGCGACCGCAGGATCAGACGTCGCCGGGGTGACGTGCACCGAACTCGAGGGTGGCCGCGCCCCGAAGGCCGCCACCAGGGCCTCGCGCCGGGCGGCGAAACCCTCTTCGCGCAGGTCCATGTCGCCCAGGGCGAGCAGGTCGAAAGCGACGAACGACGCCGGGGTCTTGTCGGCCAGCATCTTGACCCGGCTGTCCGCGGGATGGATTCGCTGTTGCAGGGCGTCGAATTCGAGCCCGTCCGCCCCGGCGATCACGATCTCGCCGTCGACCACGCACCGCGGCGGGAAGTCCCGGCGCACGGCGGCCACGACATCGGGGAAATACCTCGTCAGCGGGCGCTCGTTGCGGCTGCCCAGCTCCACTTCGTCGCCGTCGCGGAACACGATGCAGCGGAACCCGTCCCATTTGGGCTCATAAAGGAAGGGGCCGACCGGCAGGTCCCGGGTCAGCTTGGCCAACATCGGCGCCACGGGTGGCATCACAGGCAGGTCCACCGCCATACCCTACGGAAGGTGAGTGACTGGCTGACGACCAATCGGGAACTGTGGGACGAGCGGGTCCCCCTGCACGTCAGCTCCGATTTCTACAACGTCGAAGCCTTCAAAGGGGGCCGGCCCACTGTGCTGGCCGACGAGGTCGACGAGCTGGGGCCTCTCGACGGCCGGCGCCTCGTCCACCTGCAGTGCCATTTCGGCCTCGACACCCTCGACATCGCCCGCCTCCACCCCACGGTCACGGTGACCGGGCTCGATTTCTCCGCTCCCGCCGTCGCCGCGGCCGCCGATCTCGCCGCTGAGCTCCGCCTCGACGACCGGGCCCGCTTCGTGCTCGGCGACGTCTACCACGCCCCCGACGTCCTCGGCAGCGAGGCCTTCGACGTGGTGTATACGGGAAAAGGGGCGCTGCTGTGGTTGCCGGACCTTGGCCGCTGGGCTGAGGTGGTTCGGGACCTGCTGGCGCCCGGTGGCTTCGTGTACCTGTGCGAGTTTCACCCCGTCGCCGACGTGCTCGGGCACGACGAGCCGGTCCCGGTCCGTGACTACTTCTCGACCGAGCCCCTCATCTATGACGAGCCGGGGAGCTACGTCGACGCGACACTGGCCACCATTCACAACGTGAGCTACGAATGGCAGCATCCCATCAGCCGGGTCCTCACCGCCCTGATCGGGGCCGGTTTGCAGATCGAGCTGTTCCACGAGTGGGACTTCACGCTCAACCCCGGGACGCGCTACCTGGTCGAGAGGGCGGGCCGGCGCGGCCGCACCTGGCCGGGACCGGGCAGCCTGCCGCTTATGTACTCCCTGAAGGCGATTCGCCCCGCCCGCTGAGGGTCGCGGCGATGGCCTCGGCCAGCGGGCACGCCTCGATCTCGTCGAGGGTGTGGGGCAGCGCGATGCACCAGTTGGGCCATTCGTCGACCGTGCCCGGCATATTGGGGCGTTCCTCGACGGCGAGGGCGTCGTCAAGGGTGGCGGTCACCAGCGCGCACGGAGCCGCGCCGAGCAGGCCATAGACCCGCCGGACGGCTTCGGCCGGCGACAGGTCCTCGTCGGTGGCGTCGATCCAACGCCGAATCTTGGCCCGGAGGGCGGCTTCGGCCGCTTCGTTGGTCGGCACGCCGTTCTTGAGGCGGGCCGCGACATCGCTGCCGGTCCACAATCCCGCCACTGTCGGCAGGTCGTGGGTCGTTGCCGCCGCCAGCGCCTGGCGGGGCCAGTCCCCGCTGCCCGGCGGGGTGTCCTCGAAATAGACCAACCGGTACGAGAGAACGGCGCGCGCCGCCAACTCGGTGCGGAACGACTTTTCGACCGTCCCGAGATCTTCGCCGACCACCAATGCCTGGGCCCGGTGGCTCTCCAAGGCCAAGATGTCGAGCAGATCGCGGTACGGGTAGGCGACGTAGGCGCCTTCCGCGGCCGACGCGCCCACCGGGATCCAGTACAGCCGGAACAGGCCCATGACGTGGTCGAATCGCATGCCGCCGCCCGCCAGCATGCCGGCTCGCGCCAGCTCGACGAACGGCCGGTACCCGCCGGCGCGGAGCTTCCAGGGATCGAACGGGGGCAGGCCCCAGTCCTGGCCGGCGGTGTTGAACTCGTCGGGGGGCGCCCCCACCCGCACGCCGAGGGCCATGCAGTCCTGCCAGCGCCAGGCGTCGGCGCCGCCCGCGTCGGCGCCGATGGCCAGATCCTGTACCAGCCCGATGACGCCGCTGGCGGCGCGGAGTTGCTGGTCGAGCCGCCACTGAAGCCACTCGTGGTAGCGAATCCTTCGGGACCCGACGGCCTCGGTGGCAAACAACTCGATTCCGGGCCCATCGGGGCGACGGACTTCGTCCGGCCATTTTTCCCAGGGCAAGCCGTAGCGCTCGCTCAAGGCACAGAAGGTCGCATACTGCCGTAGTGATTGGCCCTGCTTTTCCCGATAGCGATCGAAGTCCCGATCCCCGGAGAAGCGGGCGAACAATGCTTCCAACGCCCGCGACTTGAGTTCCCACACCGCATCGCGGTCGATACGGCGGTTCGCGTTGAGCGCCCGGCCGCTGGCCGCCAGCTCGGCCAGGTCGGGAAGCTGGTCGGCCCCAGGGAGCTCCTCGATGCGCAGGTACAGCGGGTTGCGGAAGCAGCGGCTGCTGGCGAAGTACGGGCTCGCCTGCTGCCGGCCCACCGGCAGGGCGGCGTGGAGCGGGTTGACCAGAGTGATCCGGGCCCCTTTCGCCGCTGACCACTCCCCGATGCGGCGGAGGTCGGCGAGGTCCCCCATGCCCCAGCTGGCGTGGGACCGGCTGGCGTACAGCTGGGCGGCCCACCCCCAGGCGAGCAGGTCGTCGGGCAGGAAGCAGCGGCCCGGGCTGACGATTAGGTCCTTCTCGGCGCCGTCGTCGGCCACGAAGCGGTGGTAGCCGAGGGGGAGGTCGAAGGGGATCTCGCCGTCGACCGCCATCGTCGTGCCGTCCTCGAGGCGCAAGCTGCCCCGGGGCAGCGTCGGATGGGGCCTCCCCGGCGCCGCGATAAGGGCGGAACCCGGGGGAGGATGGTCGCGGTTGGCGCCCATGACATCGAGGAGAGCCCTGATCGTTGCCCGCGGGGCTTCATGCCACACCTCGGCCACGTCGTGGTAGCCGGGAGCGATACCCCATCGCGCCGCGTCGTCATCATCGGGCATACGCTCTGAATCGATGGCGTCCGTCCTAGTGGCCAGTCGGTGGAAGCACTCTGACCAGCCGGAGGCGGGTCCCGCCAGTCGCGGTCGGGGACTCTACCTCGACGGTGGTCATGAGTCGGCGCATGACTTCGAGGCCTCGTCCCCCTGTGGCCAGCGAGCCCTCGTCCGGTCGGGACCGGGGTTTGGCCATGGCGTCGAAACCGATCCCATCGTCGAGCACCTCGATGAGGATCTTGCCGGCGCGGAGGTCGGCGCGCAGACGGTAATTGTTGTCGGCGCGCTCGGGAAAGGCGTGCTCCACGACGTTGCTGCAGGCTTCATCCATCGCCAGCACGACATCATCGATGACATCGCCTGGCATCCCGAATTCCCGGAGGTACAGTCGCACGACTTGCCGCGTCACCGCCAACAACTTCTTGTCAGCGGGAAGGCTCAGGTCAAGAGCCAGTTGCATCGCCCTTTGTCCCTCCGCCGCACACCCACCTTCTTCCCGGCACCGGAATGACGGAAACGCTCCTCACCCTGCAATCCGACCTGGTGGCGCCACCGATCCCGATCGAGGGCAGCCGTTTGCGGTGGGGCACGTCGTCGTGGGCGGACCAGGGCCTGGTTCGCGACGGCGGCTTCTATCCCCGAAAGACGATGACCGCTCGCGAGCGGCTGGCGTTCTACTGCAGCCGCATGCCCCTGGCCGAGATCGCCACCACCTACCGGTTCCCCCCGACACCCGACCTGGCCCGCCAGTGGGTGGCGAGGACACCGGAGGGGTTCTGTTTCGACGTGAAGGCGTGGTCGTTGCTGACCGAGGCGCCGACGCTGCCCGACTCCCTTTGGGAAGACCTCCAGGACGAGGTCCGGCCCGAGACCCGCAACCGGCGGCGGCTCTACGCCGGCCACGTGAGCGGCGACGGGTTGCAGGAGTGCTGGCGGCGCTTCGACCACGCCCTTCGCCCGCTGCACGCCACCGGGCGCCTTGGTGTGGTGATCCTGCAGTACCCGTCGTGGTTCACCCCCAAGGTCGAGAGCCGGGCCACCCTGGCGGCGGCGCGCGCCCAGCTGGCGGACTACCGGGTGGCGGTGGACTTCCGCAGCCCGAAATGGCTGGTCGGCGCGCAATGCGAGGACACCCTCGAATGGCTGGAGGCCAACGACCTCGGTTTCGTCTGCACCGATGGTCCCCTGGCGGGCCCTCGAGCCATGCCGCCCGTCATGGCCGCGACCACCGATATGGCAGTCGTCCGGTTCGTAGGCCGGCGGGCCGTCGAGGACGACCCGTGGCCGTGGCCGTACCGCTACAGCGACCCCGAGCTGGTCGACGCCGCCTTGCGGGTGACCGAACTGGCCGCCGCCACGACCGAGGTCCATGTGATCATGGACAACACCTGGCGCGGCGACGCGGTGGACAACGCCCTGACCCTGGCCTCGCTGGTCGACGCCGGGGGAGGCCGGTGAGCTAACGGCCCGCAGGGCCCTCACGCATGATCGAGTGGCTCACCGCGGAGCCGTGGTGGCAGACGATCCGCCATCCGTCGGGACCGTCGCTTTCCGGGGACTGGTTCTCAGGGCCGCCGACGCGGACGAAGATGTTGACCGCTGCGATGGTCGCTCCGCTCTGGTCGCCGAGGAGGTTCTCGTCGACCGACACCCACGCCATGGCGCCCACGACATGGGCCCGTTCCTCGGTCAGGACGAACTGCATCTGCCGGGGGCCCTGGAACAGGGCGAAGAACGAGGCCGCGATGGGACCCCATCCCCGCAGCGTCGCCCACCCGGGATGGGTACAGGTCGAACGGGGAGAACGCTCCCAGAGGTCAGACATGGCATCCATGTTCCGGGCTTCGAAGGCCTCGTAGAACCGGCGGTTGGCAGCCAGGACGGCGTCAGAGGCCTCGATGGGCGCGACCCTACCGCCGGGATGATTGGCGCCGCCCAGCGGTAGCGTCTACCTGTGGCGGCGACAGACATGATGGCGGATAACTTGGCGGGCCCGCCGGCCGAGACCGCCGACGGGGTGACGATCACCACCTATGACCTGGGCGGCGACGGACCGTTGCTGGTCCTGGCCCACGCCACCGGCTTCCACGGCCGGACCTGGCTGCCGGTGGCCGTGCACTTGCGGGATCGCTACCACTGCATTGCGTTCGACGCCCGGGGCCATGGGCAGTCGGGCAAGGCGCCTGGCGGCCACTACGACTGGAACGGTTTCGGCCTCGATGTCCTGGCCGTGGTCGCGGCCGCGACGACCGCCTGGCCGGGCCGGGGCGACGGGATCGACGGCGCCGGCGTTCGGCCCCGGGCGGTGGGTCATTCCTGTGGCGGCGCGGCCGTTCTCCTGGCCGAGGAAGCGGCGCCCGGCACCTTCGAGGCCCTGTACTGCTACGAGCCGGTCGTGGCGACATCCGATTTTTGGGCCGAGTCACCCAGCGGCGACGCCTTGGCCGCGGGGGCCCGCCGGCGGCGCCCGATCTTCGCGTCGCGAGCCGCGGCCCTGGCCAACTATGCCGCCAAGTCGACATTCGCGGCATTCGATCCTGCGGCCCTGGCCGCATACGTCGAGTGGGGCTTTCACGACTTGGCCGACGGGACCGTCGCGCTGGCGTGCGAACCGGAGGACGAGGCCCGGATCTACCAGCAGGCGCCGTACAGCCAGGCGTACCAGCACCTCGACCAGGTCCGCTGTCCGGTCACGCTGGCCGCAGGCGGGGGCGCGCCCAGTTCGGCCGCGACGCCGTCTCCGCGGTGGCGGCCCGCCTCGCCGGTGACGCGACCGTAGAGATCGACGACGACCTGGGTCACTTCGGCCCCCTGGAGCAGCCGCATCGGGTCGCGGCGTCGATACTGGCGGCTTTCGACGCCCGGCGCGCCGAGTGACGCGGCCCGGTCCTTTGCCGGTCACACCTGCTCGATACTGTGGCCACCGATGAGCCTGGCGCTTCCGACTTCCCTTTCTCCGTCGAAGGTGGCGTCGTTCAAGGACTGCGCGCTGGCATTCCGTTACAGCGCCATCGACCATCTGCCCGAGCCACCGTCGCCCCACGCGGCAAAGGGCACTCTCGTCCACCGGGCCCTCGAGCTGCTGATGTGGGAGGAGCCTGCCGGGGGGCGCAGCCTCGAGGTTGCGCTGGCCAAGTTGACCCGGGCCCGCCATGACGTGCTCGACAGCGAGGAATACGCGGGGTTGGATTACGGCGACGAGACCGAGGAGGAATTCCTCGACGACGCCGAGCAGCTGGTGCGCAACTACTTCCGTCTCGAGGATCCCGACTCGGTCCGGGTGGTCGGCACCGAGATCCGGGTTTCGGTCGAGGTGGGCCCGCTCACGCTGCGCGGCATCATCGACCGCCTGGAGCTCGACGGCGACGGCGAGTGGGTGGTGACGGACTACAAGACGGGCCGGGCCCCCGGTGAGTCGTATGAGCAGGCCCGCCTCGGTGGCGTGAACTTCTACGCCTTCTTGTGCGAGCAGGTCCTGGGCCGGCGCCCGGCCCGGGTCCAGCTCCTCCACCTACGGGAGCCCATCGCGATCTCGACCGCGCCGTCGGAACAGTCGATGCGCGGGTTGCGCCAGCAGACCGACGCCATCTGGGCCGCCATCGAGCTGGCTTGCCAGGAGGACGACTTCCGCCCCCGGCCGGGGTGGCGGTGCGAGAGCTGCGCCTTCCGCGCTTACTGCCCCGCGGTCGGTGGGGACCCCGACTTGGCACGCGAGATCGTGGCGTCCCGCCTGGCGGCGGGAGCCGATCCCGCTGTCCCTCCGGCCTCGCCGTTCGACACCGCCCGGGGCGCACCGGCGCCGGTCGGCGTGTGAGCAGCGCCCGGGAGGCGGCCCCGCTACCCCAGCCCTCCCTCCCTGTTTTCGCGCCCATCGTCAATCGGGGCCCGGTGCACCGTTTCGACCAGTGGGTCGACGAAGGTTTGGCGGACTGGCTTCGAGGCAATGCGGTGGCCGACCGGGTCTTCTACGCCGCCTCGGCGCTCGGCGACCACGGCATCATCTGGCTGATCCTCGCCGCCGCCCGGGGCTTGCGATCCGAGGACGCCTGGCGTGCCACGGTCCGGGCGGCGGCGGCGGTCGGCGTCGAATCCATACTGGTCAACGGGCCCGTCAAGTGGGTGTTCAAGCGCCAGCGGCCGACCCCCCGCGGGGTCTCGCCTCATCCCCTGCGCAAAACCCGCACGAGCAGCTTCCCGAGCGGCCACGCCACCTCGGCGTTCTGCGCCGCCGCCCTGCTGAGCGATGGCGACCCGGTGATGCGACCGGTGTACTACGGCCTGGCCGCCATCGTGGCGTGGAGCCGGATCCATGTCCGGGTGCACTACGCCTCCGACGTGATCGGCGGCGTCGTCATCGGCATCGCCCTGGGCAAGATCGGCAAGCACCTGGTACCCCTGCCCCCGGCACGGGAATCCGCGCCCGCGACGCCCGGTTGACCAACAGGTGACCGCCTCTCGATCGACGTTCGCCATTACCTGGGACTACCGCTGCCCCTACGCCCGCAACGCCAACGAGCACGTCGTGGCCGGCCTCCTCGCAGGGGCGCCCTGGGACGTGACCTTCGTTCCGTTCAACCTCGACCAGACCCATATCGAACACGGCGAACCCCCCGTCTGGGACGAGCCGCAGCGCTATCCCGGCCTCCTGGCCACCGCCGCCGGCATCGTCGTGCGCGATCAGTACCCCGACAGGTTCCTTGTGACCCATCAGGCGCTTTTCGTGGCCCGCCACGATCACAGCCTCGACCTCCGCAAGCTCGATGTCGTCGCCCAGGTGCTCGCCGCCACCGGTGTCGACGCCGACGCCGTGCTGGCCGCGCTCGAGGACGGCTGGCCGTTACAGACCTTCCGCAAGGAACACGAAGCCGCGGTGTCCGACTACGACGTGTTCGGGGTTCCGACGTTCATCGCCGGCGATCGGGCGGTGTTCGTCCGCCTCGTCAGCCGCCCCGGCACCGACACCGATCTCGCCATCTCCACCATCGAACGGGTGGTCGACCTGGCCGGCGGCTGGCACGACTTGAACGAGTTCAAGCAAACCACGGTGCCCATGTAAGGCTGGGCCAACGGCCAGACCCGTCGCTTCACGAACGCCCGAGTTCGGTCGTCGACCGACCGCCAGCACGCGAGGGCAACGTCGGTCGCAACAAAAGGAGCGCCGGTGACGCGGCTCGACGCCCTTGAGGGCTATGCCCGCCAGTACCATGTGCGCTCAATGGCCTATACGGTGGTCGGCTTGCTCGGCCGGGGGGGCATGGCCGTTGTCGAACTGGCCATCGACGACCAGGGTCGCCACGTCGCCCGCAAGCGGGTGTCGCTGAGCGGCTCGGCACAGCAGATCGCCATGGCCCGCCATCGCATCCGCCGGGAGGCCGAAATCCTGGCGACGCTCCACCATCGGGGCATCGTGCCCTTGCTGGCGGTCGAGGACGACGGCGCCGACGTGGTCATGGTCATGCCCCGCATGGCCGCCAGCCTGGCCGACCGGGTATGCCTCGAGGGCCCCCTCCCACCGGCGGAAGTTGCCGCCATCTGCGCCGAGCTGCTCGATGCCCTGGCGACCGCCCATCGCCAGGGGGTGGTTCATCGCGACATCAAGCCGGCCAACGTTCTCTTCGACGGCGCGGGGCGCCCGGCGCTGGCCGACTTCGGCGTCGCCAGCACCCGGCACTTCACCCCGGGATTGACCGTGGCCGGCACCGTCGTCGGCACGCCGGAGTTCATCGCCCCCGAGCAGGCCGCGGGCAAGGCCGCCACCGCCGCCAGCGACGTGTTCTCTCTCGGGGCCACGATTGCCTACGCCCTGACCGGCCGCGGACCGTACGGCGAGGGGCCGCCGATGGCGCTCATGAACCGCGCCGCCCAGGGCAGCATCGAATCCCTTCCCCGCGGGTTGCCGGAACACCTCCGCCGCACGCTCTCGGCCATGCTCGATCCCCGCCCGCAGCGCCGCCCGTCAGCGGCCGCCGCCCTCGGCGGCCCCAACGGCACCAGGGTCGACAACGCCCCTGTCCGCCCGCCGCCGCGGCGGCGCCGGTGGGCCCTCGTGGCGGCGATCGCCGCCGTGCTCGTCGCGGCCGTGGCCACCGGGGTCGCCATGTCTCAGCGGGCAGGATCGCCCGCCGCGAGCGCACCGCCTCGGCACCGCGCGACGACGCCGGCGCTGACGGCACCGACGACGACCTGCACGCCGCTGCTCTACCTGCCGTGCGGCCAGACGGCGCCGGCGCCGGGCACCGACGGCAGCAACTGCCTCGCCGGCCACGCCGACTTCGACAGCATCTTGGCCAACGGTTGCGAGGCCGTTTCCGACTACCAACCCGGCCAGGTGCTGACTACCGGCGTTCCCGTCGCCGCCAACCTCGTGCCCGCGGACACCGTCGCCAGCTTCTCGGCACAGGTTTCGGAAAGCCTGTTCAACCTGTGCCTGACGAAGTTCCGGGTCACGCTGACCGCACCGCCCGGAACCACCGACAAGGTCGAGATCGTTCGAGGGGGCCGAGTGCTGGCTTCGGCCACCAGCACGAACATGCAGCCGGCCACGGCGACCGCGTCGAAGCCTTCCTGTTTCGAGAGCGGTTCCGCCTCGGTGACGGTCCAGGTATCGACCGTCACGGGGCACTCGGCCGAGGACTTCCGCCTCACGACCAGCGGCGGCTGGTAGCCGCCGCGACCGGCACCGCTTCCCTACACTGACGCCCGATGCCACATCGGCCCGCGGCGGCCACCGGTGACCAGCGGCCGTTCGGCCTGACGATCCTCGGACTGACGGCCGGGGAGCAGGTGCGATTCCGGCGGGAAAGTACCAGCCGCTGGCAGGAGGCCGTCGTCGTCCGCCGCGAGCGTGACGGCAGCATCGGGCTGACCGATCGCCGCGGCGCAGCCCGGGCCATACCGGTCGAACTGATCGAAGTCCGCTGCCTCGGTCCCCGCGGCGGGTCCGGCTGGGAGCCGCTCGCTGCCCGGGCGTCGCGCACCGAGCAGCTCCGCCTGCTCTAGCAAACGAACCTGTCTCGAGCGCCCGCAGTTGCCCGCAACCGGCTACGCGCCCCGGCGGAACACCGCCACGAAGTCCCGGGAGTTTTCGCCCAGGTATTTCCCGGTGCTGCCCGACATGTCCGGCAGCAGCTTGGTGTCGGTGACGGTGGGCGACGGCGGGACCGGCCCGTAGATGGCGAACTCGACCCACGTCGAGTTGATATCCATTTCCATGGCCCGCACCGCCCCGGCCCGGGCCAGGACACCGGCCAGCATGGAGATGGAGAGATTGTTGCCGGCGGCATAGAGCAGCGCGCCGTTGAGGGTGATCCCGACGCCCGATCGCCAGACCTGGACCTTGTTGCCCAGCGTCGCACCCCATTTCGAGATGCTGTCGGTGTTGAGGCCGGTCACGGGCTGGCCGTTGTCGACGATAAGAGAGAGGTTCTGGCGGGCGAAGGTCACATTCGGGCTCATCGTCACGTCGCGGCCCCACTGGCCGACGGTCGGGACACCGTCGGGCGAGATGGCCAAGGTGGCGGCGCCGTCACGCAGTGGCCGGACGATCCGGTTCTCGGCGTAGTAGCCGCCTTCGGAG
Source organism: uncultured Actinomycetota bacterium (assembly GCA_963851105.1). Lineage (GTDB taxonomy): Bacteria > Actinomycetota > Acidimicrobiia > Acidimicrobiales > Palsa-688 > DATARN01. The sequence continues at coordinate 114,690 of CAWKNP010000007.1, read as the reverse complement.
TCCTTCAGTTTGAACCCGGAGTTGAAGGCGGCCAGGAGATCGCTGCGGTCGGCGGCTTGCATCGGGGCCTGGTAGCGCCATCCGCCCCTGCCAGGTTCCTGCACCCCGGCGAACAGCTCGCACTTGACCAGGTTGGGGTCGATCCATGCCACGCCGGTCACCAGGCTGGTGTAGACGGCGTCGGGGCGCACGTAGGCGGCATACATGGCGGGGCGGCCGGCCACGGCCTGGCCGAGCGGCGACCAATCCCCCTCACCGGGCAGCGGGTTGGCGACGATCGAGGCAATCGGGCGCGGCGGCGGTAGCGCCCGCTCGCCGAACACCTCGACGCGCGGCACCGGAGGAGCCGTGATCGTCGTGGTCGTGGCCGCACCCGAGTGGATGGCGGCAGCCAGGCCGGCGGACGGGGCGCCGCCCTTTTTCGGCTTGTGGTGGGTGTACCAGAAGTTCTCGACGTCGTTGACGAACCACCGCAGATGGTGATCCTTCAGCCACTCGACGCTGCGCACGCTGAGGGCGGTATTGCCCCGGGCCGTCAGGGCTTGGCTATAGGACCAGGCCGGGGGCAGGACCAGCAGGAGCACCACGATGGCGATCACCAGACGCCGGATCGGGTGCTTCCCGTACAGGACCTTGAGGGCCCGTTCGCGCTTGGGGGCTCCGCCAGGGGACCCGCCCGTTGTCTCTTTCGACAGTTTGCATGCTCCGAGGGACACACCACACGAACGTGGCCGGGACCGGGGAAGGAGTTACGGTCACACCCCCGGTTCATGATTATTGCATGGCACGACAGCTCGTCCTCATCAGCCTGAGCGAAATTGACTGGCGGCTGGACCAGATCACCAGAGAGGTCGGCCGTCGTGGCATCTCCGAGGCGCGCGCCGCCCTCCGGCGGTCGGCGCCCACCGACGGGGCGGGTCGGGGGGACGATCGGTGACAGCCCGACCAGCGGTAGGGTTGCCGCGATGGGCATCTTCACGTGGATTGTGTTCGGCTTCATCGCCGGCACGGTCGCGGGTATGGTCACGGGCCGCCGGGGTCGGGGCTGCCTCACCCGGATCGCCATCGGCATTCTCGGTGCGCTGGTGGGCGGCAGTCTGGCCCGGGCGGCCGGGGTAAAGCAGGTCAGCTTCCAGTCCTTCACCTTGGTCGGGTTGATCATCGCAATAGCCGGGGCCTCGCTGTTGTTGCTCGTCCTCGAGGCGCTGGGCGGCCGTTCCGGTCGCTCCCATTACTGACCGGCGCACGACGCGATCGGACGGCCGCCCGGCCCGGACTGGCGGGACCCTGGCTGTCGGCCACTACCGTTCGACCCCGTGACATCGCTCGCCGAGGCACTGAGCTTCCAACCCGGAGCCCATCTGCTCATCGTGGCCTGCGACGACCTCGGGCTGTGCCATGCCTCCAACGTCGGTGCCTACGACGCCCTGCGCAGCGGCATGGCCACGACGGCGGGACTGATGGTGCCCTGCCCGTGGTCGCGCGAAGCGGCCGCCAACTACCGCGGTGAAGACGTGGGGGTTCATCTGACCCTCAACGCCGAGTACGACCTGTACCGGTGGGGGCCGATCACCCAGGCCCCATCGCTCCTCGACGGCGACGGCGGATTCCCCCGCACTCTTGACGATCTGTGGGACCACGCCGACGTGGAGGAGGTCCGCCGTGAATGCCGGGCCCAGATCGAGCGGGCCATCCTGTGGGGCTTCGACGTCAGCCACCTGAGCTCGCACCTCGGGGCGTTGGAGTTCCGCCCGGAGTTCTTCGACGTCGCCCTCGATCTGGCTGTGGAGTTCCGGCTCCCCCTGCGGCTGTCCTCGCAGTCCGTCGAGCGGTCTGTGGGGTTCCCGTTTCGCCGGTTGGCCGCCGAGGAGGGAGTCTGCGCTCCCGACTACCTGGTCCGCAGCCGGGCCCGGCCGGGCCGGGTGGCGCTCGACCGGCTGCTCGGCGATATCAGCCCCGGGGTGACCGAGGTCGTCTTTCGCCCCGCCGTCGACACCGCCGAGTTGCGGGCCTTGGCCCCCGACTGGGCATCGTTGGTGGACGACTACGACGTGGTCACCGTGGGCCAGTCGCTTCGTGCCCTGGCCGCCCGGGCCGGAGTGACGTTGATCGGCTACCGGGAGATTCGCGAGCTCCAGCGGGCGACCGGCACGGCGCCGCACCAGGGCCCGAATCGGTAGCTCCCCCTTTTCCCCGACCTGACAATCGAAAAAATGACCGGCGAACAACGACCAGGAGAATCCGAACCATGGAGATCAGCGAACGCAGCTTGCGCCAGATGGTGCGAGAGGTGGACGACCTGCACCGCGAAGGAATGAAAACGATCGCCGACGACATCGCCGCCCTGCACACCGGCGCCGCCGAGCGGCTCCGCGACTCCTCGCGCCGACGGTTCCTCCGCGATGCCGGCGCCGGCAGCCTGGCGTTGGTGGTCGGCAGCGCCCTTGTGCCGATCGGGGCGCTGGTGACGGCGGCCTCGGCGCAGACCCTGGACGATCCGACCATCGCCAAGTTCGCCGAGAGTGTGGAGTTGGCTGCGGTGGCGGCCTACACCGCCGCCGCCGCCAGCGGGAAGATCCACACACCGGCGGTCATGACCGCGGTGACCACCTTCGCCGGCCACCATGCGGATCACGCCAAGGCGTTCGGGGCCTTCGTCGGCGACACCGCCACCGCCACGCCCAACCCCGGCGTCCTGCAATCCGTCGGCGACCAGATCCGCGAAGCGCCCGACGAGAAGGCCATTCTGGCCGTCGCCTACTCGACCGAGAACGCCGCCGCCGCCACGTACCTGTTCGCCATCGGCGCCCTCACCAGCGCCGCCGCCCTGGCCGCCACCGCCTCGATCATGCCGGTCGAAGCCCAGCACGCCGCTGTCATCGGCTACGTCTTGGGGAAGGACCCCAAGAACGACCTCGACTTCCTCCCGCCGTTCCAGACCCCGGACCAGGCCATCCAGCCGTCCAAGTACCCAGTGGCCAGCTAGCACGGGCCCCGACAGGAAGCGTGATCGTTGCCATGGACGTCAACCAGGACTTCATCCGCCGCCAAGCCCGCGACATCGAAGCCGCCCACCGCCAGGCCATGCGCGGCGACGAGGCGACCGTCGACCAGCTGGTCAACGGAGCGGGCGTCGAGCTCAGCGCCGAGACCAAGGGCGACCTCATTCTGGGCGGCATCCATCGCCGCCGGGTACTGATGTTCGGCGGCGCCGCCGTCGCGACATCCGCCGTCTTCGCGGCCTGCAAGGGGGCCACCCCCTCGGTGGTGGTGACCCCCGCCACCACCACGTCGACGGCGGTGGCGGCCAGCGTCAAGGACGCCACCATCCTGCGCACCGCCAGCTCCATCGAGGCGTTGGCGGTTTCGGTGTACGCCCAGGCCATAAGCAGCGGGCTGGTCAAGACGGCGGCGACGCTCGACCTCATCAAGTTGTTCCAGAGCCAGCACAACCAACATGGCGATCTGTTCCAGCGCGCCACCCGCACCGCCGGTGGCGTCGCGTTCACCGATGCCAACCCGGTGCTGATGGCCCAGGTCGTCCAGCCGCGGCTGGCGGCGCTCAAGTCCGAAGCCGATGTCATCAGCCTGGCCTACGACCTGGAGCACCTGGCTTCCGCCACCTACCAAGCCGACATCGGAACCTTCGACAACGCCAAGTACAACACCACCGTGGCCAGCGTCGGGGCGACCGAAGCCCGCCACGTAGCCTTGCTGGCTGTCCTCGGCGGCAAGTCGGCGACAGGTACGCCCGACAACGCCTTCCAGGTCGATCAGGACGCAGTGAAGCCCGGGATGGGCGTCTGATCGAGTTTTGCCATGGCCCGAGGGCAGGTCAGGGCTCGCGCCCGCATCGCCTGACCGCGATGGTCAGAGGGTCGTTTCGTGCCCGCATCGCCTGACCGCGATGGTCAGGCGCTCGGTACCACGCCCGTCACGACCGGCGACTTGGTGCTCGTGACCACACCGCCGCGAGACTCCACGGTCATGGCCAAGACGCTGGCCACGTCGGGCGTCGTGAAGGCGGCGTAGGTCGGTTTGTCGCCGATCACACCGAGAGACACCCGGGCCCCGTCGACAATGCCCCACATCTGGTAGGTCTCGTTGGTCGGCAGCGTCTCCAGGTTGCCCGGTCCGAGGTAGGTCATGCCGTCGGCGGCAATGACCGCCGGGAGGGTGCGCGAGCCGTCGGCCGAGATGAGGGTGAGATGGCGGTTGGCCGGATTCGCCTCGGCGGCCCGATAGGCGAGCAGGGCGATGTTGTCGGTCGCCGGGGACTTGTGGACCTGAAGGCGACCCACCTCGACGCCGAGTGCGGCGACGATGAGCGCCGCCACTGTCGCCATCGCGACCATGAACCGCATGGGCACCGACTTGCGCCGGCGACCTTGGCCGATCGGCACGACCGGCGCCCCACTGTCAGGCGTCGGCCGGGCGTGGATGGACGGCGGCGTCTTCGGACCCCAACCGTCGGCGATGGTTTGCGGTTCGAACCCGGCGGGAGCGGGCGGCGCCGATGCCGGCGCGACGATGCGGCCAAGTTGGAGCGCGGGCGGCGGCTCCTCGAGGCTGGCCACGATCCGGTCCCAGACCCCACTCGGTGCGCTGGCGCCGGCGTAGCCGAGCAGTGCCGCCACCTCGCGGTGGTCGGTCAACTCGTTCCGGCAGCGCGGGCAGGTCGGGAGATGACGCTCGATGGCGGCCGCTTCGTCCGGCTCCACGGCGTCGAGCGCGTAGGCCCCGAGCAACTCCTGCAGTTCAGCGTGTTCGCTCAATCGTTCCACGATGCCCCAATTCCGGCTTCGGCAAGACCTTCGCGCATCCGACGCAGGCCCGTTCGGATGCGGCTCTTAACGGTACCTTCGGGCGTACCCAACACGGTGGCAACTTCCCGGTAAGTGTGACCTCCGAAATAGGCGAGCTCGATAGCCCGCCGCTCATCATCCGACAACACCGCCAAAGCCGCTTTCACATGCTCGGCGATGGCCAGATCCCATACCTGGTGCTCGATGTCGTAGCCCGCTTCTGCGGTCTCGCGGGCTTCGCGTTCCTCGCGCCGGCGGCGAGAGGAATCGGCACGCAGCAGATCCACGGCCCGGCCGTGGGTTTGCGCCAGCAGGAACGATCGCAGCGAGCCACGATCGGGGTCGAACCGCTCCGGTGTGTTCCAGAGACGAAGAAAGACCTCCTGCACAACTTCTTCGGCGAGCGCGGTGTCGTTGACGACGCGCCGGGCCAACCCGAACACGGCGCCGGCGTGGCGGCGGTACGCCTCGGCGAGGGCTTCTTCCCGCCATCGGCCTATGGCAACAACGAGCGCGCCATCGCTGGCGTCAGTAAGGGAGGCGGCCATGGTCGCTGCTTCTTCGGAGCCGCCCGCAGTAGCGGATGGCGCCGAAGGCGCAGATGGTGGTGATGGCGCGACGAACCGCCGCGTGGGGTCAGAAGTCAGTGACGGCTCGGATCTCCTTCTGCAGTTCCTTGTATTCCGGCGCATTGGTGAGCGGCATCAACGACATGAGCTTTGCCATGTTCGTGTTGTTGCCGATCTTGATGCGCCCCTGCATGAAGGCAGCATTGGGGTCGAGCTCGCCCTCTTGGATCTTCTTGGCGTCGTCGTAGCTCATGGTCATGGTGATGTCGGCGTCGGTGACGTCGCCGAGCGCGCTCTCGGCCAGCTTTCCGTTCTCGAGCACCCAGAAGTAGCGGACCTCGCCATCGGGACCGCCCGCCACGATGTACTGGATCCTCGCCGAGGCGCCCGGCCGCTCAGGCTGTCCCGCCGCCATCTCCCGGGTCTCATCCAGCCATTCCTTCGAAAGCCATTTCGACATGCAGGATTCCCCCTGGGTGATGTGCGGTGTCCGCCGGCACTTTACCCCCCGGGCGGTGTCCAAAAAGCAGGGGCTGGGCTAACGGATCAAGCGTCGGCGGCCGGTGCCGGCGATGATGCCGGGGCCTCCGCGGCGCGGCCACCGTTGGCCGCAGACGTGGCGGCGACACGATGAGTGTCGCCCGAGGTGGTGAGGAAGTCGGTCAGCAACCTCACACCGGCGCGGCCGGTGAGCGGGGCCAGGCCGGTCTGCTCGCCGAGCCCGGCGAAGAGATCGTTCTCCGGTTGTTCGGTGGCAACCAGGCTTCTGGCCAGCACGTACTCGTCGTAGGGGTACAGCGTCTGGGCCACCTCGGGCGGCAAGCCGAACCAGAACTTGGAGGTGGGATCGATCTGGGTGGCGTGGGCCAGCAGTGCCTGGTCACGGACCGCGGCATGCTCGTGGATGTCGATGACGGCCGTCGGCGCCTCGGCCCCGGAGATCCGCTCGAACCACTTCTCGTCGTACGGCGATTCCAGGCCCAGCTCCAGGTATTTCTCGTGCATGGCCAGAATTCGCTTGCCCGACCACGACGTGTAGTACAGCTTCGCGGGCTGCCAGGGATCCCCGGCTTCGGGGTAGGCGTCGGGGTCGCCGGCGGCGGTGAAGGCGGGCAGGGTGATGGCGTGCACCCGCAGGTGGTCGGGGTGGGGATACCCCTCCTGGTTGGCCGGATAGGTCACGACGACCTGGGGCCGGACCCGGCGGATCACCGCGACGAGGCGCCCGATGGCCTCCTCCAGAGGTGCCTGGGCAAAAGAGCGGGGGTCGACATTCTCCGGCGTGCCCGGCATCCCCGAGTCCCGGTACCCCAGCATGACCACTTCGCGGTACCCGATGATCGACGTGGCGCGGGTCAGTTCCGCCATGCGCACCTGATGGAGTTGTTCACGAATCTCGGGGCGATCCATGGCTGGATTGAGGATGTCGCCGGCTTCGCCGCCTGTGCAGCACACGAGGACCGTGTGGACGCCCAAGCTGTCGTAGAGCGACACCGAGGCAGCACCCTTCGACGACTCGTCGTCGGGGTGGGCGTGGACCGCGAGAAGGCAAGGCCGTTCCGACATGGCATCCACGATAAGGCAGGGCCGCCCGATACCGACCGGTCCCGCCGGGCGTCCATGATGCAGGGACGATGTTTCTCCTCCCCGGGATCCGCTCGGCGTGCGGCTCGCTGGTACTCGTCTCGCTGATCGTGCTCGGTCTCGGGTGCGGGGCCTCCTCGTCGTCTTCGGCCGCCGCCGATGCCGCTGCCGCCGCCCAGGTCCGGGCGGCCCAGGCCCGGGCCGTCGCCCGCCAGGCCGGGCTGGCGCCCGACGTACAGTCCTTCCTCGCCACCGCGGCGGGCGCCAGCAAGGCCACCTACACGGTGGTCTACGACCAAGGAGGCGGCCAGAGCACCACGGTGATCGCCCGCCCCCCGGATCGCCGTATCGATGTCGTCGGCGCCGCGGGCGCCGGCAGTAACGACCGCATCATCATCCGGGATCAGGCCACGTATGTCTGCCACCTCGACGCGAAACGGTGGACCTGCTTGAGCGGCATCACCTCGGCGCCAGGGGGTCCGTTCACGCCTGATGCCATCGCGAGCACGATCGGGTCATTGGCGCAGCTCAGCCAGACGTATGACTTCTCGGTCGCCACCCGGCCCATGCTGGCCATGGCGGCGCAATGCCTGACCGCCAGCCACCGCTCGGGCCACAGCGCCGACCCGACCGTCGGTGATCGGGCAGTGATCTGCATCGCGCCGAGTGGGGTCATCCTCCGGGTCGAGGACAGCGGGAATCCCCTTCAGGCCACCAGCTATCGCGAGTCGGTTCCCTCGGGGGCCTTCGACCTCCCCGCCCGCCCGTCGGCGCCCGTCACGTCCACCTCCGCGCCCGTGCCGGCGCCGGCGCCGGCGCCATGAGCGCGCCGTGGGCTAGCGGTTCTCGGTGAGGGCGGCCATGACCTCAATGTCAAAGCCCTCCTGGCGGATCCGGGCATCCAGGTAGACCAGCGTGGCCACGATCGTGATCAGCGAGACGGTGACAAATGACTGGAGGACTCCACTGGCACCGACGATGAGCCAGCCCCAGCGCAGGCCGATGAACAGAGAGATCAGGGTGGGTACCAGCCCTAGCACCTGATTGAGGAAGTAGGCCAGCAACCCCGACAGCAGGGCGATGCCTACCGTCGGCCAGTAGCGCCGGCGGACGAGGCTCACCGACCGGCGAATACCCGCCAACGGTCCGAGATCCTCCAGCGAAATGGCGGGCGCCGTCATGATGAACAACGGCATCACGAACGCCACCCCGACGATCAGGCCGAGTACCGAGACGAGCTCCGCCAGGTGGACGATGAGCGTCGCGACAACGATGGCGGGAGCGTGCCGGAACGCGGCCGCCAGGGCCGCCCTGGGCTTCATGTCGGTCCCCAGGTACGACGCCATCACCACCCGGCTGGCACCCGCGCACACCAGCGGCACGACCAGCCAGAAGATGATGTAGGCGAAAACAGCGATGGCAACCGTGGCACCGGGATCGTTCTGCGACGACGAAGCCGTCGGGTCCCGAAGGACCTCGAGGAAACCGCGGCCGCCGTTCAGGTTGCGCTCGAAGAAGGCGAGCAGGAACTCGCACGGGACCATGAACGTGGCGATCAGGATGACCAGCGTGCGGGCGTTGGCACGCAGCAGCTTGATGGCGCCGTCGAGGATGTCCCCGGTGAGCATGGGGTGAAGCGGCAGTGGTCCGGTCTTCTCGTTGCCCCCCTTCTGGCCCGGCGGCACCACCGCCCACGGCGCGATGGCGGCCCCGCCGACCGCCCAGGAGTCGCTCCCCCATCCTGGGGGTGGCCCATATCCCGGTGGCCGCGGACCGTACCCATATTGGGGCGGCCCATAGCCGGGCGGGGGTGGCCCATATCCCGGTGGCGGCGGACCGTACTCATATTGGGGCGGCCCATAGCCGGGCGGGGGTGGCCCGTAACCAGCCGGTGGCGGGCCGTAACCCGGCGGGCCGTAGCCGGCCGGGGGTGGACCGTAACCGGCCGGGGGCGGCCCGTAAGCCGCCGGGGGCGGGCCGTAACCGGGAGGGGACGGGCCGTAACCCGCAGGGGGCGGGCCGTAACCGGGAGGGGGCGGGCCGTAACCCGCAGGGGGCGGGCCGTCACCGGGCGGACCGTAACCGGGCGGACCGTCGCCTGGTGGGCCGTAAGCGGGCGGGCCGTAACCGGGCGGGGGTGGGCCGTAACCTGGCGGTGGTGTGCCCGGCCCTGGGTCCCGTGAGCCGGGCGAGCTGTCACGTCCTTCGGCCGGGTCCTCGTCCGAGCCCGGGCCAGAAGGATCGCTCATGGTCCAAGCATGCCTGTTGGCAACCGGGAGCGGAGAATGTTCCCGCTACCGGTCAGTCGGTCAACTAGGCGGCGGCGTACCGCTGCAGCGATCCCTCCAGCAGGTGCAATCCCTCGAGTCCGGGCAGCCGGTCGACGTGGCGATCGACGCGAGCCGCCACCGCCCGACCGTCCTCACTGGAAAACAGGTAGCGGGTCAGGTGGCCCAATTCCGGTACCGGCATGACACCGGCACCGACCGGCTTCCAGTACTTGCGCAGTGCGAACCGGGTGATCCGTTGCGCCCGCTGGCTGGCCTCGAGTCGCCGGCCCGCCTCGCTGGCATAGAAGTCGATGTGGCGACCTTCCTGACGCATGATCCGGTGCAGAAGATCCGAGAGTACGGGATTCTCTTCCTGCGCGATCAGGCGGCCGTAGGTCGCTTGGGTCGTCCACTCGTTGACCGCACCCCACGTCATGTGCACCGCCGTCCAGGATTCGCCGGTCAGCAACGAACCGAGACCATGCAATATCGGGGAGACCCGGTCTTTGACCTTCAACCGGGCGCGCATGGCAGCAACCCGCGCCGTGTCGGCCAGCTCGCCGTGGGCGGCCAATACCCGGGCGACGGCCTCGCCGTGCCAGTACTCCTCGAAGTTCCAGAAGGTGAGGAACGACGTGATATCGGGGTCCTTGTGGGCCGACGTCATCAGGAGGTCCCGCAGATAGCAAACGGTATGGAACTCCACATCGTGGATGTAGCGCAGCACCCGAAGTCCTGGCGCGGAAACAGGCTTTGTACGAAATGCCTCAAAGTCGATTCCTGACAAGTCCAACCGTGCGATGCGATCCCGCAAGGTCAACGCATCCATCTTCATGCCAAGTGTTCGCACCAAAGCGCGGTCGCGGATTACTCGATCTTCCGGAGAACCGCAACCGTCAGCGGACAGCGAACCACCGGTCGCCGACCGGCTCCTCGGCGGTGGCGACCACGCTTGTCACGACCGCTCGGGGGGGACCATGGTGGCACCACGCCACCAGGCGATCGACCGCTTCGGCATCACCCTCGAACACCGCTTCCACGCCGCCGCCGCCCCGGTTGCGCACGAAGCCGCCGACGCCGAGGGCTCGAGCCTGGCGCGCGCAGCTATCGCGGAAGAACACCCCCTGGACTCGCCCCTCGATCTGTACCCGCCGGCGGACCGTCACCTCCCGTCGACGCTACTGCGAGGGCACCGGCAATCTTTTTTCCCGGCCCTTCCCCCCATCCCGCCCATCGTCTGGGAGGCCACGTGTCCGCCCCTTACCTCACCTTGCCGGAGTGGCGCGCCCGCGTGGCCTATGCCGGCTCTCCCCTCTATCTCGGCGCCGGGCGCCATGGCCCGGTCTTCGCGCCGCCACAACAGGGACTGTTGGTCCTCGGTCCGCCGCGGTCGGGAAAAACGACCTCGCTGGTCGTCCCCAACCTGTTGCTGGCGCCAGGGGCGGTAGTCGCCACCTCGACCAAGCCCGACATCATGGCTGCCACCTGGCAGGAACGCTCCCGGCTCGGCCAGTGCTGGCTGTTCGACCCCTCAGGTCTGATGCCCGCACCACCTGGCGTGCAGCGCCTCCAATGGTCGCCCGTTCCCGGCTGCTACGACTGGGACGGCGCCCTGCGAACGGCCCGGGCCATGACCTTGGCGGCGCGCCCGGGCGGCTACCACGGCGACCAGTCCCACTGGACGGAGCGAGCCGAGTCGTTGCTGGCGCCCCTGCTGCACGCCGCCGCCCGTGGCGGCATGGGAATCGACGAAGTGGCGACATGGATCCACCATCGTGACGCCAGCGTCGCCAGCGCCATCGTCTTCAACGATGGCAGCGCGGTGGCATGGGACACCCTCTTTGGGCTGAAAGAGACCGAGGATCGGGAGTTGTCAGGCATCTTCTCGACCGCAGCCGGCGTGATCGCCGCCTACAAGTCCGACCACGTCCTCGCCCAGGCGCGGGAACCGAACTTCGACCCCAGCGTCCTCCAGAGCACCTCCGACACCGTCTATGTCTGCGCCTCGGGCCGTGACCAGTCGCTGACGGCGCCGCTTGTCATAGGACTGCTGGAACAGATACGGGCGGGGGCATACCAGTCGACCACTGCCGCCGCCGAGGCGAACACCTGGCCCGGTCCGCCACTGTCGTTGCTCCTCGACGAGGCGGCCAACATCGCCCCGATCCCCGACCTTCCGTCGATCGTGTCAGAAGGCGCCAGCCAGGGGGTGCTCACCTTGGCGTGCTTTCAAGACCTCTCCCAGGCCCGGGCGCGCTGGGGGCAGCAGGCCGATGGGTTCATGACCCTTTTCGGGACGAATGTCGTCTTGGGCGGTATCCGCGACATCGGCACCCTCGATCAGATCTCCCGCCTGGCCGGCGACGTCGAGGTGCCCCACAACTCGGTCACCCGCCGGCCGTGGCCGGTCGGCCGCCAGCACACCAGCGTCACATACTCCACGCATCGCCAGCCGCGACTGCCCGTTGACCTCATCGCCCAACTCCCACCCGGCCAGTCGATCCTCCTGAACGGGCCCCGGCCACCGGGGCTGCTGCACCTGACACCGTGGTTTCGCACTCCCCCGTTCACCGAGGCCCGCCGGTCACTCGAGCTATCGCCGCCCGAGAAGGAGCGCACCCGTCGCTCGGGCCGCTCTCTGTGAGCGGAGGTCATCGGAAGTCACGGGACTTGAGGGTGGCGGTGCTGAGGGAGAGGGGCTCGATGTGCTCGGCGATCAGGTTGATGACCCCATCGACTTTCTCCACCATGCCCCGGATGACCAGCGCCGGCTCGGCCCGGGCCACCCGCCGGAAACGGGTCCACGCCCCGAGGGAGACAATGACATTGATGAGTCCCGTTTCGTCCTCGAGGTTGATGAAAATGGTGCCTTGGGCGGTCGCCGGTCGTTGCCGATGGGTCACGATCCCGGCCACGGTGACCCGGGCCCGGTCGGCCACCGCGACCAGCCCGGCGGCTGTGACCACTCCCCGCTCGTCGAGCGCCGCCCGTAAGAACTCCGTCGGATAGCTGTCCGGTGACACACCGGTCGCCCACAGATCGGCCCGGTTGCACTCCGCCGGCGTCATCTCGGGCAGCGGAGGCGCCTCGGCCCCGGTGATGAGTCCTGGGAGCCGCCCGACCCGAGGGCGAACCGCCGCCGCCGGCTCAGGCGGCCCCGGCGGCCCCGGCGGGGCCGGCGGGCCCGACCCCTGGTCACAAACCCCGCTCCCATCACGGGCTTCTGACCACCCCCCCACCGACCCCTGGTCACAAACCCCGCTCCCCACACGGACTTCTGACCACCCCCCCACCGACCCCTGGTCACAAACCCCGCTCCCCACACGGACTTCTGACCACCCCCCTACCCCAGCCGCCCCCCCGCCGGCCCCCACACCAGCCGGCCCCCCGCCGCCGGCCACACCAGCCCCCCCGCCGCCGGCCCCCACACCAGCCGGCCCCCCGCCGCCAGCCCCCACACCAGCCGCCCCGCCGCCGGCCAAAGCCGCCCCGATCGGGCGCCGGGCCCGCCGGCCCCGGCCACCCCGAGGGGCCGCGCCCGGCGGCGCCAACGACATAGCCTCCAGCGCCGGCCCACTCTGCGCCATGGCCCCTGCGGCCCACAACGCTTCCCGGCGACCGGCCCCCTTTTCCCCCGTGAAGCAGGCAAAAGCGCCCGCGGTGGCCAGTGCCTCGGCCGCCGCGCCACTGATCCCGGTCCGGCGCACCAGATCCTCGATGGAGGCATACGGTCGCCCAACCGCGATTCGTTCGGCCACGTCCCGCCCCACGTGGCGCACAGAGTCGAGGCCCAGGCGCACGGCGGCGCCGCCCGCACTGGCAGGGCAAGGCTCCAGCGAACAACCCGCCCCGCTGGCATTGACATCCGGGCGGTGGACCACCACACCGTGGCGCCGGGCGTCGGCGACCAGGGTCTGGGGCGACCAGAAACCCATGGGCTGGCCGTCGAGCAGGCCGGCGGTGAACGCCGCCGGGTAGTGGTACTTCATCCACGACGAGGAATAGACGAGGTAGGCGAAGCTGACCGAATGGCTCTCGGGGAAGCCGAAGTTGGCGAAGGCCAGCAACTTGTCGTAGATCTGATCGGCGACCGAACCGGTGATCCCCCGAGCCGCCATACCCGAGAACAGCCGGCCGCGAAGTTGCTCCATCCTCTCCACGCTGCGCTTGGAGCCCATGGCCTGGCGCAGCCGGTCGGACTCGGCCGGGGTGAAGCCGGCCACGTCGATGGCCATCTGCATCAACTGCTCCTGGAACAACGGGACCCCGAGGGTTTTGGCCAGGCTGCGCTCGAGCAGCGGGTGGAGGTAGGTGACCTCTTCCAGGCCGTTTCGGCGCCGGATGTAGGGGTGCACCGAGCCGCCCTGGATAGGGCCGGGGCGGATCAGGGCGACCTCGACGACGAGGTCGTAGAAGTTGCGGGGCTTGAGCCGGGGCAGCGTCGCCATCTGGGCCCGGCTCTCGACCTGGAACACCCCGACCGAGTCGGCCCGGGACAGCATCTCGTACACCTCGGGCTCCTGGGCGATGGTGGCCAGGTCGACCTTGACGCCGTGGAAGGCGGCGATGTGGTCGACGGTGTAGTGCAGGACGCTCAGCATCCCGAGGCCCAGCATGTCGAACTTGACCAGGCCGGCGGCAGCGCAGTCGTCCTTGTCCCACTGCAGGACGCTGCGGTTTTCCATGGTGGCCCACTCGATGGGGCACACTTCGAGTACCGGCCGGTCGCACAGGACCATGCCGCCGGAGTGGATGCCGAGGTGGCGGGGGGCGTGCTGGAGCTCGCCCGCCAGCGTCAAAACGGCGGCCGGGATGTCGCAATCGGCGCTGCCGACGGTCGCGCTGAGCGGGCCCCAGCCGTCGACCTGCTTGGACCAGGCGTCGAGCTGGCCCTGGGCGAAGCCGAGCGCCTTGCCCACGTCGCGCACCGCCGAGCGGGGCCGGTAGGTGATGACGTTGGCGACCTGGGCGGCGTACTGCCGGCCGTAGTGGTTGTAGACGTATTGGATGGCCTCCTCCCGCCGGTCGCTCTCGATGTCGATGTCGATGTCGGGCGGCCCGTCGCGCTCGGGTGAGAGGAAGCGCTCGAAGAGGAGGCCGAGGGTCACCGCGTCGGCGTTGGTGATCCCGAGCGCGTAACACACCGCGCTGTTGGCCGCCGACCCTCGTCCCTGGCAGTAGATGTCGTGGCTCCGGCAGAACTGCACGATGTCCCAGACGATGAGGAAGTAGCCGGCGAAGCCCAACTGCTCGATCATGGCCAGCTCGTGGTCGATCTGGGCGTACGCCCGGGGGTGCGTGGGCTGGGAACGGGGCCCATAGCGGGTCAGGGCCCCGTCCTCGGTCAATCGACGAAGCCAGGCCATCTCGGTGAACCCGGGGGGCGCCGGGAACGGCGGCAACCGCGGGGCGACCAGGTGGAGGTCGAAGGCGCACTCGGCGGCCAGGGCGGCGGCCCGTTCCACCACCCCGGGATAACGGGCGAAGCGGCGGGCCTGCTCGGCCCCACTACGGAGGTGGGCGGCGGCTGCCGCCGGCAGCCAGCCCTCCAGGTCGTCGAGGCTGCGGCGGGCCCGGACCGCGGCCATCGCGGTGGCCAGCTTGCGCCGAGGCGGGTTGTGGTAGTGGACGTTATTGGTGGCGACCAGGTCGGCGCCCGCTGCGATGGCGATGGCGGCCAGGGCGTCGTTGCGGGCCGAGTCGAGAGGGTCGCCGTGGTCCCAGAGCTCGACGGCAACGTTGTCCCGGCCGAAGAGGCGCTGGAGGTTGGCGAGGGCGGCGCGGGCGGGGGCGGGGCCGTGCTGGAGGAGGGCGTGGGGCACGATCCCCTTGCGGCACCCGGTCAGGATCAGCCAGTGATCAGGGCTGGGAAAAGGGGTCGGGTCGGGCTGGACCCCCTTTGTGCCGAAAATGGAGGGCTGGGCGCCGGCCCCGATGGCGGCCAGGGTCTCCAGGTCGATCTGGGGCTTGCCCTTCTCCCGCCCCGCCATCTGCGCCGTGGAGATGGCCCGGGCCAGGCGGCCGTAGCCGACGGCGTCGCGAGCGAGGACGATGAGGTGGTGGCCTTCGGGGTCGGCCACCCCGTTCTGCCGGCGGGTGAGGCCGAGGCTCAGCTCGGCGCCGAAGACGGTGGGCAGGCCGACGGCCGCCGCCGCCTGGGCGAAGCGCACCACGCCATACATGCCGTCGTGATCGGTGAGGGCGAGGGCGGTGAGGCCGAGGCGGGCTGCTTCCTCGGCCAGTTCTTCCGGGTGCGATGCGCCGTCGAGGAAGCTGAAGTTGGAATGGCAGTGCAGCTCGGCGTAGGGGACCGTGGCCACCGGGCGCCTCTCGCGGGCCAGGTCGTCGGGTGGCTCGTAGGGCTGGCGGTGGTAGGACCAGGCCGGGCTGTCACCACCGTCGCCGTCAGCCGGAAACGGCCGGGTCCGGCCGGACAACCGGGCCTCCAACTCCTGCCAGGGCACCGGTGGGTTCTTCCACCCCATGACGCCACCCTAGTCCGCTGAATCGAACACACGTTCGCCCTAATCGTAGAGGGCTTCCACCCACCACTGCCCGTTCTCCAGGACCACCACCGCCGCCGCACCGCCGGCGACACACACCTGGAAACGGGCCCGCCGCCGCGACGACTCCTGGTCCCACCACCGCTCTTCGGCCGGCCAGGGACCAGCCCAGGCGACCACCGCCATGGGCGGGGCGCCGGCAATCGCCAGCGTGGCCGGAACCACCCCGGCGCCCAGGAGGCCCCGCCCGGACACGGTTACCGGCTGGCCGTCACGATCGTGGAGGGTGGCGGCGAGGCGTTCGGGGAACACGACGGCGGGCGCCGGCAGGGGGAGGTGCCCGGGCCAGGGGGCGACCTCTGCGGTGGCCGCGGCTCGGCGGGAGGCCTTCGGGGGTTCGGGGCGGGGATCACCCCAGGGGATCAGCCGCACCTGGCCGGCGGGGTCCCGGCCTCCACCCACCGTTGCGGTCACCACCCCCTCGGGGCCGAGCAGGCCCTGGATCCGGGCGAAGCCTCGGGCGGCGCGGTCGTGGGCCTCCGCCGAGCCGCCCCAGAACCCCAGCTGGCGACCGTGCTCGGGCTTGACCTCGTCGGGGATCAGGCGGATCAGGGTCACGCCGGCCGTCGTCTCGCCCGTGCTCAGCCAACCGTCCAACTGCCAGCGCACCCGCTCGGCAATGGCCCGCGACGACAAGGCCCCGTCGTGACGCCACCGCCGGAGTATGTGCTCGCCGTGCTCGGTCTCGGCTTCGATGGCGATGCGGGTGCACGCCATGCCCCGGGCGGCCAGCGACTCGTGCAACTCGTCCGCCAGAGCCTTGGCCACGAACATCGCCATGTCCACCCGCTCCGCCGGCGGGTCGAGCACCGCGGCCACCGTCAACTCCGGCGCCAGCGTCCGGGCCTCCAGCGGGCGCTCGTCGAGCCCGCGGGCCAGGCGGTGGGCCACCGCGCCATCGGCACCGAAGCGGGCCAGCACCGTCTCGGGGGCCAAAGCCGCCAGGTCGCCCAAGGTCTTCAGGCCGAGGCGGGACAGGAGGTCGGCGAAGTCGGGGCGTCCGAGCACCTGGACCGGGAACGGGGCCAGGAAACGGGCGCTGGCGCCCGGTGGCACGACCACGGCCCCTCCCGCCCCCGGCCGGGCCGCCGCCGCCTCTCGGGGGCCGCCGGCCGCCCCTCTTGCCGAAGCCGCCGCTTGCTCGGCGGTGAAGGGGCCGTCGGCGACTCCGACCCGGCAACAGGGCGCACCGAGTGGCTCCAAGATGGCGTCCACCGCGGCCGCCACCTTGGTCGCCAGGGCCCGGTCGCCGCCGAAGTAGCGCGACGGCCCCCGGGTCTCGAACGACACCACACCGGGACGGCCCACCTCCACCCGGGGTGTGAAGGCTTCCACCGCCGCCACCACCGCTTCGAAGCCCCGGGCGTCTCGGCCCGGGTCCTGCTCGACCACCACCACTTCCGGGCATCGGCTCTGGGCCTCCCGCCGGCGCAGCCCCACCGCCACGCCGTCGTCGCGGGCCGCGGCCGAGCAGGCGACCACCCGGTTGGCCAGGACCACCGCCACCGGCTCACCGGCGCGATGTCCCGCGGCCACGACCGACCAGTCGGGGCACCACACAACCATCGTCCGCACGCCGCCGCCGCTGCTGCCGCTACCACCGTCCATATCAGCCCGCCGCCGATACCGCCGCTTCGGGGCGCTCCTGACGCGGTGAACTCTCCACTTTTCTCGCGGCGACCGCCCCCTGGTCGCCTGGCAGCCACAGTTGGACCTGCCGGGGACGCGATGCCGCCCTCCGCCCCCCCGATGTCACCGCGACCGCCCGGGCCTGCAGATACCCGTGGCCCTGCCCCAGTCCCTGCCAGCCATCGGGTGCCACCGACAAGGAGAGATCGGCTGCCTCGGGCCACCCCATGCCGCTCACCACCAGGACCACTCCCCGTTCCCGGGCCCGGGCCATCAGCCGGCGGGCGTCGGTCGACCGGGTGCCGGCAACCGGCCGGATGAGGATCAGGTCCACCGCGTCGACCAGGGCCGCGGTCACCGCCGGCCACTGGGACCCGGGGGTGGGCACCAGGGCGAAGCGCTCCAGGGCCATGCCCAACCCGGCCGCGGCCACCATACCGAGAGCAGGCAGCCCCACCGCGGCGCACCACGATCCCGCCTGCGAAGCCGCCACCGCCACCGCCAGGGTCAACGAGGTGACCCCCGCCCCGGCGCCGGCGCCCGCCCCCGTCCCTGCGCCGCCGGCGCCGGCGCCGGCACCCAAAGTGCTGCGAAACGACGGCATACTGTCGTTTCGCAGCACTTTGCGATCGGCCGCCTGCACCACCACGGTCGTCCCCCGCCGCAGCCCTCCCTCAGGGAACAGTGACTGCAAGGGGGACAGGACCGGCAGGACCTGTTCGCCCGCCAGCACCACGGGCCGGGCCCGCCCCGCCACCTCTGTCCAGACCCCAGAAGGCACACCCTCACGGTAGCGCAGCTATCCGGGGGAAGCGAACGTACGTTCCCCTCCCCCGGACCAGCCGCCCCCCCGAAGCTGCCCACGCCGGTCTACGCCCCGGGTCGTTGCGATGTCAAGGAAATCGGACGCGAAGGTCTGTCCGGACCTTTCTGGTATCTACTGCCCTGATGACCCGTCTGACGCCGCCACGAAGATCCAGTCCTCCGACCGCGAGCCCCCGTGGTAGCGGCTGGCCAGGCGTTTGGCCACCACTCCCGCCAGGCCTTGCTGGCCTGCCGCGACCAAAAGCGCGGGCCCGTCGGGCCCCGGGTACGACGCCGGCACCTGCCACGCGGGGCCGCCCAAAGACAGCGACGAGAGCCTTTCGCGGCGCGCCGTGTACTCGAGGTCGGTCATCCGGTGCCCGTCGAGCCACAGCAGGTCGGCGATCATCATCACCGCCGGGTGGCGATCGGCCAGGCGCCGAGACGTGCTGTCGGAGCGGGCCCCCAGCCGCTCAACCAGCAGCGACGCCGATGGCCGGCCGTCGGCGCCGGGCACGATGACCTCCCCGTCCAGGACCACTTCGGTCACCCCGAGGGCCTCGCCGAGGAGGCGCAGTTCCCGGAAGCGCCCGATCAGCTCCTCGTCGCCAAGACCGGCGCCGCGCACCTGCACCCGCCCTCCGGACACGTAGACCAGCACCCGCTGGCCGCCCCAGGCGAACTCCGCGGCCCGCGTGGCGAGATCAGCTGGCAGGGCGTCGCCGACCATCGCCATCATCGGGACGAAGGCGTCCCAGCCCGGCCACACCTCGCGTCGCGGGTCGGCCGGGGGGTCCATGCGGTGGATCATCCACTGCTTCCCCCGGGTCTGGAACAGCACGTAGCGCCCCTCGACCCGCTTTCCGTGGAGCACGACGATGATCTCCCGGTCCCCCCACTTCTCCGTCTCGTAGGTACCGGTGTCCCACACCGTCATGGTCCCGGCGCCGTAGTTGCCGGAGGGGATGTCCCCGTGGAAGGTCAGGTACTGCATGGGGTGATCCTCGGTGTGCACCGCCAGATGGTTCACGCGGGGGTCGGGTGGCACCCCCTTGGGCAGCGCCCACGACGCCAACACCCCGTCGTGCTCCAAGCGCAGGTCCCAGTGCAAGGCGGTGGCGTGATGCTCCTGGACCACGAAACGGGCCTCGGCCGAATCCGGCGGCTCCGGACCGAGGCCGCCGGCAGGCTCCGGCGTCTCGCCGAAGTCCCGCATGGACTGGTACCTGGACAGCGGTGACGACTCGGCCACCGACCCAGTCTCGTCGCCGGCAACAGACTTGGGGGAAAAAGGTCAGGCGGCGGCAGCTTCGGGGGCCCGATCCAGCTCCGCGACGGTGCGGCCCTGTCCGAGTGCGATCCGGCGGCGCAACAGCACCGACGCCATGACGCCCGCGGCCGCCAATGTGGCGATACCGCCCACCGCCATCCCGTACCGGGGCCCGAAGCTCTCACTGATCCAACCGACGATGGGGCCACCGATCGGCGTGGACCCGAGGAAGACCAGCCCGTACAGCGCCATCACCCGGCCTCGCATGTCGGGCGCCGAGGCGAGCTGGCAGGTCGAGTTGGCCGTCGCCATGAACGTGATGCTCGTCGTGCCGAGCAGCACCATCACCACGTACTCGCTCATCAACGTCGGGGCGGCCGCGCTCAGCAGCATCACGGCCCCGAACGCGATCGCGCTGCCGACCAGCAGCTTGACCGTCGGCTGAAGCTTCGACGCCACTCCGAGGGCGCCGATGATCGACCCGACTCCCATCAGCGAGCTCAGCCACCCGTAGGTGCTGGCGTCACCGTTGAAGGTGAACTTGGCCAGGACGGGCAGGACGACGGTGAAGTTGAACGCCAGCGTGCCGACCACCGCCATCACCGCGATGGTCGCTCGCAGTTCCGGCGTCCGCCACACATAGCTCAGGCCCTCACGGGCCTGGCGCTTGGCCCGCACGACCGGCACCGAACGGAAGAGGTCCTCGGTGCGCATCATGATGAGGCCCGCGATCACCGCCGCGAACGAGATGGCGTTGAAGGCGAAGCAGGGCCCGACGTCCACCAGCTTGATCAGCAGGGCACCGAGGGCGGGGCCGATGACACGAGAGGTGTTGAACATGGCGCTGTTGAGTGCCACGGCATTGGGCAGGTCGCTGTTGCCCACCATCTCGCTCAGGAACGCCTGGCGCACCGGCATGTCGACTGCGAAGAAGGTGCCGGAGATGAACGTCAGCAGGTAGATGGCCCACAGGGGGTCGGCGCGGGCGAGGGTGATGGCGGCCAAGGCGGCGGAGCTGACAGCCATGCCCGCCTGGGTCACGATGAGCACACGCCTCTTGTCCAACCGGTCGGCCATGACCCCGCCGTAGGTGCCGAGCAGCAGCATGGGCAGGAACTGCAAGGCGGTGACGACGCCGACCGCGAAGCCGCTGTTGGTGATGCGCAGCACCAGCCACCCGAGAGCGACGGTCTGCATCCAGGTGCCCGTCGTCGATACCAGCTGCCCGTAGAAGAACAGCCGGTAGTTGCGCAGCCGCAGCGATCGAAAGGTGTCCGACGTGAACGCCTTCGCCTTCAACTTCACCTTCTTGGTCACTGTTCTTGCTCTCCGATCAGGCGCTCGAGGATGGGCAGGGCGCACTCCAGCGTCGCCCGTTCCTCGGCCGACAAGGACCGCATGCGCAACGCCAGGTAGGCGTCGCGGCGGCTCCTGGTCTTCTCCAGGAGCTGGCGGCCGGCATCGGTCGTCGCCAGGCGGGCGACGCGGCGGTCGGCGGCATCGGCGGTGCGCACGACGAGGCCCCGCTCTTCCAGGCAGGTCGAGATCCGGGTCATCGACGGCGGGGTCACGCGCTCGACATCGGCCAACTCTTTGAGCGACAGCGGGCCGAGGCGGTCCACGGTGGCCAGTGCGGAAAACTGCGACAGCGTGATGTCGGCACCCGACTCCTGGCGCAGCCGGCGCGCCAGGCGCATCACCGCCAACCGCATCTGGCTGGGAAAGACGTCGACGACCGAAGTTGCGCTCACAGCAAAGACAACTCCTTTACTGTGCTAACTATTCCGCCTGCTAAGCAATTACGGCTTCACCCTCAGGAGGTGACGCTGGGCTGCACTCCCGGTAGGTAGTGGGTGTAGAGGCCCTCGATGGACTCCTTGAGGCCTTGTGCCGACTTCCACGGAAGCAGCTCGACGGTGACCTCATTGCCGTAGATGTGGATCGCCTTGACCGAGGCGTGCTCGAACAGGCGGGCGGCCAACTGGTCGGGCGGGCGGTGTCCGGTGGCGTCGGCGGCGCTGCGGTAGTCCTCGTGGCCCATTCCGGTCAGGACCCGGTTGAGCTCGAAGCGCACGATGCCGGTCCGCTTGGAGGGCTTCTCGATGACGGTGATCGGCTGGCCCATAGTGGTCGCAGCGTACTGGGCCTACCGGCGGTGCGTTAGCTTCGGTCCATGGCGAGCGAGACGGCGATTGGGCCGCCGGCCCGGAGGCGGCAGGTCCCGGTCCGCACCATGATGGCGGTGGTCGGTTCGGTCCTCGTCACCTATGTCGGTGTCAAGGTCCTGTTCAAACTGCACCAGGTCGTGGTGTGGACTGCGGTCTCCTGCCTGTTCGCCATCGTGCTCCATCCACCGGTCACGTTCCTGGTACGCCGGGCGAAGCTGCGCCGGGGCATGGCGTCCCTGCTCGTCTTCCTGGCGGGCACCGGGGTCGTCATCGGGCTCGGATACGCCTTCGTCCGGCCCCTTGTGGACCAGGTCAATGTGGCCGTCAACGACTTTCCCACCTACGTGGCCGACGCCCGGGCCGGGCGGGGCGCGATCGGCCATCTGGTCAAGAGGTACAACCTCGACACCTACGTCGAGCAACATCAGCCCCAGCTGCGCAACGCCTTGAAGGCGGCCGGAAAGCCCGCGGTTCACGTCGCCACCAGCCTGCTCACGACGTTGACGGCCGTCGCCACCATCATCGTGATGACCTTTCTCCTCCTGCTGGAGGGGCCGACCATGATGACCGGCGGCCTCGCCATCCTGTCCCCGCCGCAGGCGGAGAAAGTGGGCACGGTACTGCGCGACGTCGTCCGAGCCCTGGCCGGCTACATGGGCGGCGTCATGGCGACCAGCATCCTGGCGGGCCTCGTGTCCTATCTGGCCCTGTGGGCCCTCGGCGTCCCCTTCCGGGGCGTGCTGGCGTTATGGATCGGCTTCACCGCCATGATCCCGCTGGTAGGAGTGTTCCTCGGCGTTGTGCCGGCGGCCATCGTGGGCTTCATCCACTCCACCCCGGCCGGCGTCGCGGTCGTCGTGCTCCTCTTCGCGTTCCACCTGGCCGAGAACCGGACCCTGGGCAAGCGGATCAACGCCCGCACCATCGCCCTGAGCCCGCTGGCGGTGGCGGTGAGCGTCCTGGCGGGACTGCAGCTCCTGGGCTTCCTCGGGGTGTTCCTCGCCATCCCGGTGGCCGGCGTGATCCATGTGGTGATCCGTGACCTGTGGGGGTTCCGCCACCCTCCTATCTCCCTGGATCTCGGGGCGTAGCCATGGCCAGTGAGATCGTCGAGATCGAAGGCCACATCATCGACTCGCTCATCCTGGCCAAGGTGATGGACCTGATCCTGGCGGCCGGCGCCGACTACCAGGTCCTCGAGGTGGAGATCGGCAAGACCAACCTGGACATGTCCCGGGCCCGCCTCGAGGTCAGCACCGCCGATCCCGACGCCCTCCAAGTGCTGCTCGACGAGTTGCAGGTTCATGGCGCCAACCGGGTGGTGACCGTCGACGCGGAACTGGTGGCCGCCGACCGCGACGGCGTCCTGCCGGCCGGCTTCTACTCGACCACCAACCTTGCGACGGCGGTGCGCGTCGCTGGCCACTGGGTCGATGTCGCCCAACCAGAGATGGACTGCGGGCTGGTGTACGAGGGCATGGTGTACGAAGGTCCCGGGCGCCTCCGGGCGGTGCCCATGCACCGCGTCCGTGTCGGCGATCTGGTCGTCGTCGGCACCGACGGGGTGCGGGTGTCACCGCCATCACGGCCCCGCGGGGTCCATCCCTTCGAGTTCATGAACTCCGAGGTCTCCTCGGAGAAACCCAAGGCGCTGCTCCTGCAGCGCGTCGCAGAGCGCCTCCGCCGGGCGCGCCGCGGGGGTCGCAAGATCCTGGCTGTCTGCGGGCCCGCGGTCATCCACACCGGCGCCGGCCCATCGGTGGCGACGCTGGTGCGCGAAGGCTGGATCGACGTGCTGTTCGCGGGCAACGGGTTCGCCACCCACGACCTCGAGTCCAACGTGATGGGCACGTCGCTCGGCGTGTCGGTCCACGAGGGCACGGCGTCCGAAGGAGGCCACAGCAACCACCTGCGGATTATCAACGAGATCCGGCGGTACGGCTCTATCAGCGCCGCCGTCGACGCCGGCTACATCGACGGCGGGGTGATGTACGAATGCGTGCGCCGCGGCGTCCCGTTCGTCCTCGGCGGCTCCGTCCGCGACGACGGCCCCCTCCCCGACGTCTACACCGACGTGGTCGAGGCGGCCGACGCCATGCGCTACCTGGTCCCCGGCGTCGGGGTGGCCCTCATGATGGCCTCGACCCTCCACGCCATCGCCACCGGCAACCTGCTGCCGGCGGGAGTCGAGACGTTCTGCATCGACATCAACCCGGCGGTGGCCACCAAGCTGGCCGACCGGGGCAGCCACCAGGCCCTCGGCATCGTCACCGATGTCGGGCTCTTCACCTCCGGGCTGGCGGAGGCGCTGACCGCGGGCGCATGAGCGAACCGCTCGGGTGGGGCCGGCACTACCTCATGTGCCCACCCCGGTACTTCCGGCTGGCCTACCAGATCAACCCGTGGATGGTGGCCGAGGTCGAGCCCGATGTCGTGCGGGCCCAGCAGCAGTGGGACAACCTGGTCGCCACCCTGCGCGCCGCCGGGGCGACGGTGGAGATCCAGCCGCCCGAGCCCGACTGGCCCGACCTGGTGTTCACCGCCAACGCCGGCATCGTCAATGGCCGCCAGTTCGTGCCTGCCCGCTTCCGCCACCCCGAGCGTCAGGGCGAAACGCCCTACGACGTGGCCTGGTTCGCGGCCCACGGCTTCACCGTCGCCGACCTCCCGCTCGGCGTCGCCCAGGAAGGGGCGGGCGACGCCCTCCCCGTCGGCACCTCCCTGGTGGCCGCCTACCGGTTCCGTTCCGACGCCGCTTCGCACGCCTACCTGTCGCACCTGACCGGGACGGCGGTGCGCTCGATCGAGCTGGTCGACGAGCGCTTCTACCACCTCGACCTCACGTTGTGCCCGCTCGACAGCCGCCACGCCATCGTGGCGCCCATGGCCTGGGACCGCTACGGCCAGGCGGTCATGGAGGCACTCATCCCCGAGCCCCTGGTGCTCGACGCCGCCGAGGCGCTGAGCTTCTGCGCCAACTCGGTTGTCGTCGGCCCGGTCGTGATCATGCCCGCCTGCCCGCCCCGGGTCGGCCGCCAGCTCGAGGCCTGGGGCTTCGACGTGGTCGTCTGCGACATCAGCGAGTTCCTGAAGGCAGGCGGCGGCTGCCGTTGCCTCACCCTGGCCCTCGACGTCACCCTCGGACTGCGGACCCCCTAACCCAGCTTCCGCTCGAAGGCCACCGCAATGGTGTCGTAGCCGACGGCGTTGGCGTGGATGTTGGGCCCGATGGGCGCGGGCTCACACATCCACGTCAGGGCGCAGATCGTCACCAGGTCGACGGGCAGGTCGAGGGCGGGCATGGTCGGCAGGTTGAGCGGGGCGAAGGCGGCCGCGACGTCGGCCACCGCGAAGCCTTGCGCCCCGTAGGCCCCGGCCAGGGTGCTGTTGAACGACGCCGCCACCGACTCCGACTGGATGGCCAGCGCGGTGAACGCGCCCCCCTTCAGGGCGGCGGCCACGAACGGGTCGTAGTAGTTCATGCCGATCATGGGCACCGTCGGCGCCGCCTGGCGCAGGGCGCCCAGAATGATGGGCAGGTCATGGACGGCGGCCGCCAGGCCCCGGGCCAGGCAGTCCCCGTTGAGCCCGGTGCCGCTGACGCAATTGTCGAGGTTGTTGGCCCCGATGTCGATCGTCACGAATGCCACCCGATGGGAGGCGAGAAACGCCGTCGCCGCCGCCAGCTGCGAACCCCCGGCGTAGGAGCAGATCCCCCCGTCGATCATGGTCGTCGTTGTCTCCCCCGGGCAGCCCAGCTTGGCGAGGCGGAGCGAGGGCGATGTGACGTGGTAGCGGGACCAGAGGTCGTCGGCGTAGCCCTGGTTGGTCTTGACCGAGTGTCCCGCGGCGTCGGGCTGGACGCCCTGGGCCAATGAGTCCCCGATCGCCAGGTAGTACGGCGCCGCGGTCGCGGGCGCGGCGGCGGCCGCCGAAGTGGGCGCCCCGACCAGCAGCAAAGCGGCCACAACGGTGAACGCGCGACGCAACATGTTGTCCCCCCGGATCAGCTGACGCTGGCCAGCAGGTTACCGAGTGCCGCCGCACCGGCGGGGCCCACGTGCACGTGATCGGGCGCGAACCAGTCGGGGTGGGCCGAGGCCATGGCGTTCCAGTCGGCCAGCACGGCCACAGGGGCGTGGCGGACCACGCCGGCGCTGAGGATGGGGTTGTTGCCGATGAGGGGGCCGGTGACGGTCATAAACACCACCCGTTGGGCGCCGGCACATACCTGCATCATCTGCTCGAAAAGGGTGTCGCTGATCCGCCCGTTGCTCCCGAGGGCCACCACGACGACCGGCGGCAGCTTGCCGCTCGCCCGAAGCCCCGAGAGGATCGAGATACCCGCCGCCCACTGACGGCCGACAGCCGCGTTGATGGCGATGTTGTGGGACTGGAGCGTCCCCGGGGCGTAGAGGCCGACATCCTCGAGGACCGAGTCCCCCACGGCCACGCCGGCGCCCGCCAGCGGCGGCGGGGGCTTGGCGACGGTGGTGGGAGCGGCCGTGGTGGGGGCGACCGTGGTCGGCGCCGCCGTGGTGGCGGCCGCGGTGGTCGGCGGGGGGACCGGTGCCGCCGCGGTGGTCGTCGGGGACGCGGCGCGCCCCGCGGTGGCGGTGGACGTGAGGGCGCCAACCTTCGGGTGACGGCCGTCTCCGCCACACGCCGCCGCCGCCGCCCAGAAAACAACCGCAGTCACGGCCGCCGCCGAGACCAGGCGCCGGACCTGAATCGATGTCCGTAGTCGCACTTAGAGCCAAGTCTACGAGGGCCACCCCAAAAAGGTCGTCTGTCAGGCCGGCACGGCGGCCGCCGTCTCCCCGCTGTCGGTGTCTGCGATGGCGAACGAGCGCCACATCGTGGCGTAACGACCCTGCTCGGCCAGGAGCTGATCATGGGTCCCCTGCTCGACCACCCGTCCGTCGTCGAGCACGATGATGCGCTCGGCGGTGCGGGCTGTCTGGAGGCGGTGGGCGATCAGGATGGTCGTGCGACCCTCGGCTACCACGCCCATGGCGCGGGCGAACTTGGCCTCCGTGGCCAGGTCGAGATTGGAGGTCGCCTCGTCGAGCAACAAGATGGCGGGGTCGACCAGCTGGGCACGGGCCAGGGCGATCAGCTGGCGCTGACCGGCCGACAGGCTGCGGCCCCGCTCGGTCACCACGTGGCGGTAGCCACCGGTCAGGCCGGCGATGAACTCGTGGGCGCCCACGTCACGCGCCGCCCGTTCCACCTCGGCGTCGGGGGCGTCGGGCCGCCCGTAGGCGATGTTGTCCCGGATCGTGCCCGAGAACAAGAACGCCTCCTGCGGCACGTACCCGAGCTGGCGGCGGAAGGCGCCGCTGTCGACCTCCCGCAGGTCGTGGCCGTCGACGAGCACCGTCCCCGCGGTGGGGTCGTAAAAACGGGCGATCAGCTTCATGACCGTCGACTTGCCGGCACCCGTCTCGCCGACCAGGGCGACCGATTCCCGGGGCCGTATCGTCAGCGTGACGCCCCGCAGCGCTTCGCCGCCCGCGGTGCCCGGATACGTGAAGTGCACGTCGACCAGGCGCACCTCACCGCGCAGCCGGCCCGTGGCGACCGGATTGACGGGGTCCGGCGTCAGCGTGTCCAGCTGCATCAACTCGTTGATCTTGACCATCGATGCCCGCGCCTGCTGGTAGGCGTCGAATACCTGCGACAGCTGCTGGATGGGGGAGAACAGGAGGTCGGCGAAGAGCACGAAGGCGATCAGGCCGCCGGCGCTGAGCGAACCATCGGCGACGAGCACCGAGCCGACGCCGAGCACCACCGCGGCCGCGATCTCGGAGAGGAACTCGACGAACGGGAAGTACAGCGCCACCAGTTGCTGTGCCTTCACGCGGGCGTCAAGGTAGGAGCCCGCCACCTGGCGGAAGTTGTCCTCGTTGCGCCGCTCGCGCACGAAGGCCTGCGATTCCCGGACGCCGGCCAGGCTCTCCTGGAGGTTGGCGTTGACGACCGCGATGCGGTCGCGCGCCGTCCCGTAGGCCCGGGCCGAAAGCCGGCGGAAGTACACGGTGGCGACGATCAGCGGCACGATCACCGAAAGCAAGGCCAGGGCCAGCATGGCGTTCATGGTGATCATGACCACGGCCACGCCGACGAAGGTGAACAGGTTGACAATGGCGGTGATCAGCCCGTTTTCGAGCAGGTCGGCCAGGGAGTCGACGTCGGTGGTCATCCGGGTCATGATCCGCCCCGCCATCTCCCGGTCGTAGAAGTCGATCGAAAGCCGTTGCAGATGGGCCCAGATCCGCACCCGGAGGGCGAAGAGCATCCGCTCCGAGGTGCGGCCGGTGACGAACGTCTGGGCGATCGAGTCGAACAGGTCGGCGACGGTGACCGCGAAGAAGGCGCCGGCGGCGATGAAAAGCGCCGACGTGGCCCCCCGACTGACGCCGTTGTCGATCCCCTGGCGGATGAACACCGGCCCGGCCAGCGTCGCCAGGGCGTCGAGCACGACCAGGACGAGGCCCGCCACGAGGCCCCGGCGGTAGGGCCGGATGAAATGGCGCAGGCTGAAGCCCGGGTCGTAGCGGGACTCGGCGACCACGTCCACGTCCGGCTCGTCGTCGGCGCGGCGCAGCGCGTCGACCTTGGCCAGCAGCTCGGGCGTGGGCGCCATCGCCCCTATCCAGTTGCTCCCGCTCCCGCCGCCACCGCCCCCGCCGCCGGTGTGGATGGCGCCGCCGGCCGGGATCACCGCGGCGCGCCGCGCCAGGGCAGCTGCGTTTCCCGCCACCTCGGGCCACGCCGCCACCGTCACCCCGTCGCCGCCCGCAGAACCCACCGACGCGACCTCGACATCGCCGCCGGTGGTCCCGGCCTCGACCGCGCCGTCGGCGGCCTCGGCCTGGGCATCGGCCTCGTCGCGGGCGTCGATGCCCTCGGCGTCGTCGCCTGGGCCCGCCAGCAGCTGGCGGTAGAGCCGGCAGCGGGCCATGAGCTCGGCGTGGGTCCCCTGGTCGAGGATCTGGCCCTGGTCGACCACCGCGATGCGATCGGCCAGCCGCAGCGTCGACCGGCGGTGGGCGACGAGCAGGGTGGTCCGGCCCCGCATGACCCGACGCAGGGTTGCGTGGATCTCCTCCTCGACCCGGGAGTCGATCGAGGAGGTGGCGTCGTCGAGGATGAGGACCCGGGGGTCGGTGAGCAGCGCCCGGGCCAGGGCGATGCGCTGACGCTGGCCGCCCGAAAGGGTCAGCCCCCGCTCGCCGACCATCGTGTCGTAGCCCTCGGGGAGGGCGGCGATGAACTCCTGCGCCTCGGCCATGGACGCCGCCGCCTGCACCTCCTCGAGGGTGGCGTCGGGCTTGCCGTAGGCGATGTTGGCCCGCACGGTGTCGGAGAAAAGAAAACTCTCCTCGAACACGACTCCGATCTGGCGGCGCAGCGACGCCAGCGTCACGTCGCGGATGTCGGTCCCGTCGATGCGCACCGCGCCGCCCTGCACGTCGTAGAAGCGCGGCAGCAGCAGGGCGATGGTGGACTTGCCGGAGCCCGAGGCGCCGACCACGGCGACGGTTTCGCCCGGTGCCAGGCGCAGATTGAAGTCGGCGAGGACCGGCTCGGACCGGAGATAACCGAACGTGACCTGCTCGAAGCTCACGTCTCCTTTGATCGGCGCAAGGTTGTCGGCCACCTCTTTTTCCCCGACGGTGGGCACCGAATCGAGGAGGTCGAGGATGCGCACGGCGCCGGCGCGGGCCTGCTGGCCCACCGTCAACAGGCCCGAGAGCATCCGGGCGGGGGCCACCATGCCCAGCAGGTAGGTGGAGAAGGCGAGGAAGGTTCCGACTGAGATCCGGTGGTGCAGCGCCAGCCAACCGCCGAGGGCCACGATCGCCACCTGGCCGAACGTCGGCAACGCCTGGAGCAGGGGCTGGTAGCGGGCCCGCAGGCGCACCGCCCGCATCTTGGCCCGGTACAGCCGCTCGGCGCTGGCGGCCAGGCGGGCCACTTCGCGCTCCTCCTGCCCGAAGCCTTTGACGACCCGGACCCCGGTCACACCCTCGTCGACCACGCCCGCCACCTCTCCCGCCTGCTGCTGGGCGTCCCAGGTGGCGGGGAACACCTGGTCTCGCATGCGCAGGGCCACCAGCCCGACCGCGGGCACGACCAGCAGGGTCACGACGGTGAGCAGGGGCGAGTAGATCGTCATGATCACGAGCGACGCCCCGAGAAGCAGGAAGTTGCCGGTCATGAGGGGCAGGAAGGCCAGCAAGCTCTGGATGAGCCCGACGTCGGAGTTGGCTCGGCTGACCAGCTGGCCGGTCTGCATCTCGTCGTGGCGGGCGAAGTCGAGGCGCTGAAGCTGGTCGTAGACGGTGTTGCGGATGTCGTATTGCACGTCAAGGCTGACCCGGCCCCCGATGAAGCGGCGGACGTAGGCGGCGCCGAACCGCAGCGCGCCCGCCAGCATCAAGAACGCGAGCCAGGGGGCGAGGGGCGAGCGGTGATGGAGGATGACGTTGTCGACGATCTGGCGCTCGACGGCGGGCGTGGCCGCGGCCAGGGCACTGCCGACCAGAGCGGCGGCGAAGGCCATGGCGACGTGGCGGCGGTGGGGCCTGAGGAACGGAAGCATCCGCCGGATCCAGCCGGCGTCCCGGCCCTCGCCTTTCACGGGGCGATTTTGGCGATCTTCTCGGCCATGACATCGTTGACCGCCGCCGCCAGCTGTGCCAAGCCGTCGGCGGCGGCCGCGGCGTCGGGGCAGCGGGCCAGGATCGTCGCCAGCCGCTGTCCCATGGCGGCGTCGGTGGCGGCGAGCGCCCGCCGGCCGGCGCCGGTGAGGCTCAGGCAGACGGCCCGGCGGTCGCCACTCACCTCGGAGCGGGCCAGGAAGCCCCGTTCGACCAGGCCCTCGACCACCGCCGTGACCGTCGGCTTGGACAGGGCCAGGCGCCCCGCCAGCTGGGAGGCCCGCTGGTCACCGGAATCGACCATCACCAATAGCCGGTACTGAGGCAGCGTCAGCTCGGTGGCCGCGTGTTCGAGCATGCGGGCCACCCGGACCACGGCCCGGGCGGCATCGGTCAAACCACTCGTCGCCTGCCCCATCGCCGCCATGGTAAACGGTTCGGGACCCTAACTACCGGGGATCCGGCTAGCGAGCGACGGGCTCCCGCACGGCCCGCCGGCCTGCCACGGCGGTCACAACCCGCCACGCGGCCACGGCCAGGACCACCGAGATGATGGCCAGTGTGTAGTGGACCGCCTTGAAACCGGCACCGTGCTTGGGGTCGTGGTCGTTGTAGATGGTCCACACCCGGGTCACCCAGATGTAGACGGTCCACACCGCGAAGGTGCGCAGGAGGAGAGCTTGGCGGCGGGTCACTGCCGGCTGACGCTACCGGCCCGGCGGTCGCGGCCCAAGTCGTGCTCGCTAGCGTGGCCTCGATGGACCTGGAGGAGTTCGAACAGGAGGCGTTGAATTTCCTCGACGCGCACGCCACCCGGCGGCCGGCGGCGGGCCAGGCGTGGGGCGAGGGTTCGGATCGCGTCGGCCTGTTCGAGGAGAAGACCCGCGCCCAGGAACAGGCCGAGGTGGCCGCCGCCCAGGCGTGGCGCCGCCAGCTCTTCGACGCCGGCTTCGGGTGGCTGACAGGCCCGGCGCGCTACGGCGGGCGGGATCTGCCGGCGGAGTACGAGCGGCGCTGGCAGGTCCTCCAGGGCCGCTACGAGCTGCCGCCGGCCACCGTCTTCACCATCGGTCTCGGAATGGTGGCTCCTACGATCCTGGCGCACGGCACCGAGGCGGCCCGGGACCGGTACCTCCGGGCGTTGTACCGGGGTGACGTGCTGGCGTGCCAGCTCTTCAGCGAGCCGGGCGCAGGCAGCGACCTGGCGAGCCTGCAGACCAAGGCCGAACGCGACGGCGACGTGTGGATCGTCAACGGCCACAAGGTCTGGACCTCGGGAGCCCAGTACAGCGACATCGGCGAGATCATCTGCCGGACCGATCCGTCGGTCGCCAAGCACAAGGGCCTGACCGGGTTCCTGGTCGACATGCGGGCCCCTGGCGTCGAGGTCCGGCCGCTGCGCCAGATGACCGGCGGGGCATCGTTCAACGAGGTCTTCTTCACCGACGTCGAGGTGGCCGACGACCACCGCCTCGGCGATGTCAACGGGGGGTGGGGCGTCGCCCTCACCACCTTGATGAACGAGCGGGCCGCCATCGGCGGCGGCACCGCGGGCGGCTCGACGTTCGGGGTGGGACAGCTCATCGCGTTGCTGCGCCACCTCGGCCTGGCCGGCGACCCGCTCCTGCGTCAGGAGGTGGCGGATATCTGGATACACATCCACGTGGCCCGCTTCACCAACCTGCGGGCCATGGAGAAGCTGGCCGCGGGCCAGATCCCGGGGCCGGAGCTGTCGATCGCCAAGCTGGCGCTGACCGACAACCTGCAGCGCATCGCCCACTTCCTCTCGTCGGCCCTCGGGCTCCGCCTGATCGCCGACACTGGCGAGTGGGGCACCTACGCGTGGGCGGAGCTGGTGCTCGGCGTCCCCGGATTCCGGGTGGCGGGAGGCACCGACGAGGTGCTGCGCAACATCATCGGCGAGCGGGTCCTCGGGCTGGCGAAGGAGCCCCGGGTACCCTCCGCCTCCGCGGGCGCTTCGGGCTAGCTCGTCGAGGTCGACGCCACCGTGGTGGTGGTGCCCGCCGGCGGCAGGATGACACCGCCGTTGTCACTGCCGGTGCAGGCGGTGGCGCCGAGTCCCAGCAGGATGATCGTCACGGCCAGCGCCGCTACTCGGGCCCGATGGTGGCTCATTCGCTCAGCCCTTCGAAGAGTGTCGATTGCAGAGGTCGGTAGAAGCGCAGGTTGGTCCACGGCAGGTGATCCATGA
Source organism: uncultured Actinomycetota bacterium (assembly GCA_963851105.1). Taxonomy (GTDB): domain Bacteria; phylum Actinomycetota; class Acidimicrobiia; order Acidimicrobiales; family Palsa-688; genus DATARN01. The sequence goes on along the minus strand of CAWKNP010000007.1, from coordinate 82,147 downwards.
AAACCCAGCTTCGCCGATGGATCGACGTCGGGCCAAACGCCTGCAGCGCCATCTTGTGGCGCGGGCAGGGATAGCCCTTGTTGCAGTCGAAGTCGTAGGCCGGGAAATGGGGCGCCTCGGCCCGCATGATCCGGTCCCGGGTCACCTTGGCCAGGATGGAAGCCGTCGAGATCGAGAGGCAGATGGCGTCACCTTTGATGATGCGTTGCGTCGAGCCGCGGCCGACGAAGTCCCAGTTGCCGTCGACCAGCACCCGGTCGGGCGCCAGGCCGAGGCCGTCGAGCGCTCGCCGGGCCGCTATGCGCTGGGCCTCGGCCATACCGAGGGTGTCGCACTCGACCTGGCTGGCGGCGCCGACAGCCCAGGCGATGCACCACCCGGCCACCTTGTCGAACAGCGCCTCGCGCTCGGCTTCGCTCAGCATCTTGGAGTCCCGGACCTTGTAGACCCGGCGGTCCTGGGGCAAGACGGCGGCGCCGACCATGAGCGGCCCCGCCCACGCCCCCCGCCCGACCTCGTCCATGCCGACCACGACCTCGTGGCCGTCGGCCCAAAGGTGGCGCTCCCAGGCGAGGGACGGGGCGGTGGCCTTGGAGAACGTGCGCCGGGCGCCCTTGCCCGGTGCCCCCCGGGCGATGGGCAACACGATGGGAGGCGGGCTCATCACGGCGCCGGTGAGGCTATCGGACCGGGCACCAGCGCGATCTTGGGGGTGTCCAGCCTCCGAGATCGCGCTACCCCTCCAGCTCGACGCCGGCGGGACCGGCCACGACCTCGCCGATGACGACAAATCCCGCCCCCGCCGCCTCGAGCCGCTCGGCGGCCACCGCGCTCACCGCAGCCAGGAGCCCGCCCGAGGTCTGCGGGTCGTAGCCGATGGCCTCCAGCGCCGGCGACGCGGTCGAGGTGACCCGGCCCTCCAGGTGGGCCCGGTTACGCCAGTCGCCGCCGGTGCGGGTGCCCCGGGTGGCGGCTGCCAGGGCGCCGGCGTACAACGGTAGGGCGCCGGCGTGGAAGCGGAGGATGGCGCCGCTGCGCTCCGCCATCTCCCACCCGTGTCCGAGAAGGCCATAGCCCGTGACGTCGGTGACGGCGTGGGGATCCCCGTCACGCAACTCAGCCAGAGCCTCGGCGGCGGCGCGGTTGAGGCGGCGCATGACCGCGACGGCAGCCGCCTTCTCCTCGGCCGCGCCGCCCGAGAGGACGATCCCGGTCCCGAGGGGTTTGGAAAGCACCAGGCGATCGCCGGGCCGCGCCCCTGCTTTGGTCCACACCCGGTCGGGATGGACGAGTCCCTGCACCGCCAAGCCGAAGATGGGCTCGTCGGAACGGATGGTGTGGCCGCCCGCGATGGTGCCGCCCGCCTCGGCCACCATCTCCGCGGCGGCGGTGAGGATGGCCTCGATGGCCGCCACCGGAAGGCGCTCGGGGAAAGCGGCGATGTTGAGGGCCATGACCACCCGGCCACCCATGGCAAAGACATCCGAGCAGGCGTTGGCGGCCGCGATGGCGCCGAAGTCGGCGGGGTCGTCGACGAGGGGCGGGAAGAAGTCGGTCGTCGACACCACCGCCAGGTCGTCGCTCACCCGGTAGACGGCCGCGTCGTCGAACGGCGCCAGCCCGACGAGCAGCGCGGCGTCGCCGGCGGCCGCCAGTTGCCTGACCAGCGCGGTCAGGGGGGCGGCGCCCCATTTGGCGGCGCAGCCGCCACACGAGGTCCACTCGGTCAGCCGGTCCGAGGCGGGGGTTTCGGTCGGCGTCGCTCCACCTTCGACCCGGGCGATCAGGTCCTGCTCGCCTTCGCCCGGCTCCGTCGAGAGGAACGCTTCCAGCATCTCGCCGGCCACATCGGGCGACGTGAGGCGCAGGCCGATGGCGAGCACGTTGGCGTCGTTCCACCGCCGGGCGCCCCGGGCCGTCTCGGCGTCGGTGCACAGCGCCGCCCGCACCCCGGAGACCTTGTTGGCGGCCATGGCGACGCCCGTTCCCGTCCAGCAGCACACCACGCCGGCATCGGCGCCGCCCGCAGCCACCGTTTCGCCCACCTGGCGGCCGACGTCGGGCCACGCGATGGCGTCGGCGAGCATCACCTCGTGGCCCATGGCTTTGAGCTTGGCCACGACGGCGTCGGTCAAAGCGGTTGCCTCGTCGGTGCCGAAGGCGATGCGCACGCGCCCTACCGTAGGTCGTTCAGCGGTCGTCGATGCCGTACATCTCGGCGCGTATCTGGCGCTGCATCAGCGCCGGGATCACGTCGGCGGCGGTCTTCTCGCCGTTGACGACCGCCGCCACCTGCTCGGCGATGGGCAACTCGAGATTGAGGCGCCGGCCCAGGGCTACGACCGCCCGCGAGGTCTTGACACCCTCGGCCACCATGCGCATGTCGGCGATGATGTCGTCGATGTGGCGGCCCCGCCCGAGCTCCTCGCCCACATGGCGGTTGCGGCTCTGCTTGCTCATGCACGTGGCCACCAGGTCGCCCATGCCGGCCAGGCCGATGAACGTGATCGGGCTCCCCCCGAGGGCCACGCCCAGGCGGGTCAGCTCGGCCAGTCCCCGGGTCATCAGGGCGGCCTTGGTGTTGTCGCCGAGGCCCATCCCCTCCGCCATCCCCGCCGCCAGGGCCATGACGTTCTTCAGGGCGCCTGCCACCTCGCAGCCCACCACGTCGGGGTTGGTATACACCCGGAAACTCGGGGTGGTGAACACCCGCTGCAACTCGTCGGCCACCGTCTCGTCGGTCATGGCGATCACGCTGGCGGCCGGGCGGCCCGCCATGATCTCCTTCGCCAGGTTGGGCCCGGTCAGGACGCCGTTTGGGTGATCGGGCAGCAGGTCGGCGAACACCTCGGTCATGCGCATGAGGGTGCCCTCCTCCACGCCCTTGCTCAGGCTGACGAGCGGGGCGCCGGCGAGGATCATCGGCCGGGCCTCTTCCAGCACCCCCCGGAAGCCGTGGGAGGGAACGGCCATCACGATCACGTCGCTGCCGTCGAGGGCCTCGGCCAGCGAGGAGGTGACGGCCAACCGGTCGTGAAGGGCGTACTCCGGCATATAGCGCCGGTTGACGTGGGTTTTCGCCATCTCGTCGGCCAGCTCGGGGCTGCGGGCCCACAGCACTGTCGCGACGTTGCGGCTCGCCAACGACGCCACCGCCGAGCCCCAGGACCCCGCCCCTATGACTGCTACCCGTGCGGTCATCGCGGGCCCACGGTACCGGAGGAACCACACCCCCGATGACCCTTGGCCGGCCTCGAACGCCGGCAGCCGTACACTCGATTCGTGGCAGCACCCCTGGGCGGCTTGCAACTCGGTCCCCGAGCGGTGCTGATCCCGGTCAAGGACTTTACGGTCGCCAAACTGCGCCTGGCTCCCGCCTTGCCGCCGGCGGAACGCGCCGTGCTGGCGCGGGTGATGGCCGAAAAAGTCATCCGGGCCGCGGGCGTCGTGCCCGTCGCCGTCGTCTGCGACGACACGATCGTGGCAACCTGGGCCCGGGCGCTGGGCGCCCTCGTCGTCTGGGCGCCCGAGCGGGGGCTCAACCACGCCGTGCAGGACGGTGTGCGCCAGCTTGGGCTCCTCGGCGTCACGCAGGTGACGGTGGCCCATGCCGACCTCCCGCTGGCCGACGACCTGGCGTGGGTCGGCGACTGGCCGGGGATCACGCTCGTGCCCGATCGCCGCGAGGACGGCACCACCGTGATCGGGTTGCCGGCCGAGTGCGGCTTCGTGTTCTCCTACGGCCCGGGGTCCTTCCGGCGCCACCTGGCCGAAGCCGAGCGGTTGGCACTGGAGGTGCGCGTCGTGCGCTCCCGCGCCCTGTCGTGGGACGTCGACCTGCCCGCCGATCTGAACGCCCTGGCGCGGTGACGGTCTCCACCAACCTGCCGGTGCCCGCCCGTGCTCTGGCGGTGGGCGCCCATCCCGACGACATCGAGTTCGGTTGCGGGGCGACGTTGGCCAAGTGGGCCGCCTCCGGATGCGAGATCCACCACCTGGTCTGCACCGACGGCTCGAAAGGCACCTGGGACCCCGACGCCGATGTCGCCGCCTTGGTGATGACCCGCCGGGAAGAGCAACGGCGCGCCGCCCGCGCCCTCGGCGGCACCACCGACGTGGTGTTCCTCGGCTGGCCCGACGGTGAGCTCGAGGCGGGGATCCGGGCCCGCTGGCAACTCTGTTACTGGATCCGCCAGGTCCGCCCCGACGTGGTCCTCGGGCACGACCCGTGGCGCCGCTACCGCCTCCATCCCGACCACCGCAATGCCGGATTCCTGGTGACCGACGGCATCGTGGCGGCCCGCGACCCCCAGTTCTTTCCGGAACAGGGCGTCGCCCCGCACCGGCCCGACGCGCTGCTTTTGTGGGAAGCCGACGAGGTCGACCATATCGAGGACGTGGCCGGATACGTCGACGCCAAGGTGGCGGCGCTGCTGGCCCACCAGAGCCAGTTCCGCTCGACGATGGACATCGCCGACGCGTCGGCGGCCGACGAGCTCGAACGATTCTCCGCCCAGGTACGCGAACGCCTCGCCACCGACGGAGCCGTGGCCGGCTTCGCGCAGGGCGAGGCGTTCAGATTGATGCCCAAGCTGTAACAGCAGGACTATTTCTTCTTGGCCGCCTTGGCCGACTTCTTGGCCGGCGCCGCCTTCTTCTCCGCCGCCGCCGCCTTCTTGGTGGCCTTGGCCGCAGCGGGGGCCTCGGCAACCGACTTCTTGGCCGCGCCCGCCTTCTTGGCCGACGCCTTCTTGGCGGCCGGCTTGGGGTTGAGCAGCGCCTTCACCGACGTGGCGGGCGAGAACCGGACACCGGTGCTGGCCGCGATGTTCACGGCCTCACCGGTCTGCGGGTTGCGACCCACCCGAGCGGCGCGCGATGTCGGCGCGAACGTGCCGAATCCGAAGATCGACACCTTGCCGCCGGCGCGGATCTCGGCGATCACCGCTTCGACCACGGCTTTCACCGCACTCTCCGACTGGTGGCGGTCGAGCCCCGTCGCCGAGCCCACCGCGTCCACGAGTTCCGATCGATTCACCAAATGCCTCCTAGCTTGGGGGAAGTTGCCTGCCTGGAGAGAGCATTCTTCGCCGTCAGGTCAAGCAGTTCCGTTGCAGCATAAGGGATTCTGCCTTCGACGTGCGAGATCGCGCTTCTGTCGCAACGGTTTTGACCACGAGAGCGCGAAAAAGGGGGCCGCACTCATCGAGTGAGACCCCCTTTTCCGACTGGTTTTGCGGAACTAGGCCACGAGAGCGTGCGCCAGCACCTCGGAGATGTCCGAGGCCAGATGGAACGTCATCTGGGAGCGGACCACCTCGGGCACGTCGTCGAGGTCGGGGCCGTTACGGGCCGGCAGGATGACTTCGGTGAGCCCCGCTCGGTGGGCGGCCAGCACCTTCTGCTTGACGCCGCCGATCGGGAGCACCTTCCCTTGCAGCGTGATCTCGCCGGTCATGCCGACCTCGGGACGAATCGCCCGGTCCGTGAGCAGGCTGACCAGTGCCGTCGTCATCGTGACGCCGGCCGAGGGTCCGTCCTTCGGGACGGCGCCCGCGGGCACGTGCACATGGAAGCGCCGCTTCTCGAAGGCGTTGGCCGGCAGGTCCAGCCCGGCGGCGTGCGATCGCACGTAGGAAAGGGCGATTTCCGCCGACTCCTTCATGACGTCGCCCAACTGCCCGGTGATGGTCAGTCCCGGCTCGCCCGCCATGCCCGTCGCCTCGACGAACAGCACGTCGCCGCCGGCACCGGTCACGGCCAACCCGGTCGCGACGCCGGGGACCGAGGTCCGCTCCGCCACCTCCGAGAAGTACCGGGCCCGGCCGAGCCACGTCCTGACGTCGTCAGGGTTGACCACGATGGGCGCCACTGCTTCCTTGGCCGCCAGCTTGGTGGCCGCCTTGCGCAGGAGCTTGCCGAGTTGGCGCTCGAGCGACCGCACCCCGGCCTCGCGGGTGTAGTCGGTCACGACCACCCGCAGGGCGTCGTCGCCGAACACCACCTCGTCGGGCGTGAGGCCGTTGGCCCGCAGTTGCCGGGCCAGCAGGTGGTCGCGGGCGATGGCGACCTTCTCGTCCTCGGTGTACCCGTCGAGGTGCACGACCTCCATGCGGTCGAACAGCGGTCCGGGGATCTGCTCGACCATGTTGGCCGTGGCCAGGAACAGCACGTTGGACAGGTCGAGGTCGACGTCGAGGTAGTGGTCGCGGAAGGTGTGGTTCTGCGCCGGGTCGAGGACCTCGAGCAGGCCCGAGGAGGGATCGCCCCGCCAATCGGCGCCCAGCTTGTCGACCTCGTCGAGGAGCACGACGGGGTTCATGGTGCCGGCCTCCTTCAGGGCCCGCACGATGCGGCCCGGCATGGCGCCGACGTAGGTGCGGCGATGGCCGCGGATCTCCGCCTCGTCACGGACCCCGCCGAGGGCGACGCGCACGAAGCGGCGGCCCATGGCCCGGGCCACGGACTCGCCGAGGCTCGTCTTGCCCACGCCCGGGGGACCGACGAGGGCGAGGATCATGCCCCCGGTACCCCGGCGGCTGACCGTGACCCCGTCATCGGCCTGGTCGAGGGCGTCGAGGCCGCGCTCGTCGCGCAGCTTGCGGACGGCCAGGTATTCCACGATGCGGTCCTTGACGTCGTCGAGGCCGGTGTGGTCGGCGTCGAGCACCGCTCGGGCGTCAGCCACCTCGAGGCGGTCTTCGGACTGATGACCCCACGGCAGCTCGAAAATGGTGTCCAGCCAGGTGCGGATCCAGCCCGACTCCGGGCTCTGGTCGCTGGTTCGCTCCAGCCGGTCGATTTCCTTCTCCACCGTGCTGCGGACACCCTCGGGGGCGGCCAGGGTCTCGAGCCGCTTGCGATAGTCGTCGCTGCCGCCCGACTCGTCGAGCTCACCGAGCTCCTTGCGGATGGCGGCCATCTGCTGGCGTAGCAGGAACTCCCGCTGCGTCTTCTCCATCCCGTCGGCCACGTCGCTGCGGATGCGCTCCTTCAACTCGAGCTCGCCCAGCATGTCGCGCACCCAGCGGACCGCCTTCTCCAGGCGCAGCTCGATGTCGAGGGTCTCCAACAGCTCGACCTTGCGCTCAATCGACAGATCGGGCCAGTACCCGGCGGTGTCGGCCACCGCACCGGGCTCGGTCACGCCGTGCAGCAGCTCGGCGAAGCGGCGGGCGCCGCGCTGCTCGAGGATGCTCTCGACGACCACCCGGTATTCGCGCGCCAGCTCGGCGGCGCGCTCGGTGTCGGCGCCGGTCTCCTCGGCGCGCTCCAGCGAGACCCACAGGGCATTGCCGGTGCTGGCCACGCCGGCGCCGATGACGGAGCGGTGCAGGCCGCGAACCATGGCGGCGCGGTGGCCGCCCGGCATCTCGCCGGCGTTCTCGATACGGGCGACCGTGCCGACGCGGGCATAGGTGGCGTCGTGTCCTTCGTCATCGGACAGACGGGGAACGAGCACGACGAGACCGTTCGAACCTGAGGCCGCGTCCACGCCGGCCTGGGCCTCGGGCGTTTCCAGCGCCAGAGTCACGATCATGCCGGGAAGGACGACCCCCGCACTGAGGGGGACCAACGGGAGGGTCGACGTTTCGAGCGTAGCCATAGACACCTGATTCCTGTAATGGTGTAAGTACGTGAATGATAACCGATGATCGAGGGAAGTTGTTCCCCAAGCACGCAACTTCGGTGAGTACGGCAAGCGCGGTTCATCCAGAGTGCCCGATCTCGTGCACAACGGGGCCGATTGGGTAACGATCAACCCCATGACGGCACCGGATACTCCCGAGAGCATGGCGCGGGGCGAGCAGGCCGCGGCGGTCGAGGGCACCGCGCCGGCGGAGGGGGCCGAGGGGGCCCGGTTGGCGGCGTCGGCGTCGGACCGGGCACCGTGGCGGCTCTGGGGCCCCTACCTGGCGGAGCGGGCCTGGGGCACCGTCCGGGAGGATTACAGCGCCGATGGCTCCGCCTGGGAGTCCTTTCCCTTCGACCATGCCCACCGCCGGGCGTACCGCTGGAGCGAGGACGGCATGGCGGGGATCTGCGACCAGCCGCAGCGCATATGCCTCGCCCTGGCCCTTTGGAACGGGCGCGACCCGATCCTCAAGGAGCGGATGTACGGCCTGACGGGCTCGCAGGGCAACCACGGCGAGGACGCCAAGGAGTACTGGTGGTTCCTCGATGCCACCCCAACCGGGTCCTACCTGCGATGGCGCTACCACTACCCGCAGACACGATTTCCTTACGAGGACCTACTGGCCGAGAACCGGGCCCGCAGCCGCCTCGACCCCGAGTACGAGCTGGTCGATACCGGCATCTTCGCCGAGGACCGGTTCTGGGAAGTCGAGGTGGAATGGGCCAAAGCAGATCCGGACGATCTCCTGTGGCACATCACCGTGCGCAACGCGGGCCCCGACGAGGCGACAATCGACGTGCTGCCCACCATGTGGTTCCGCAACGTCTGGTCATGGGGCGGCGGCCATGCCAAGCCCACGATCACCCTGGCCGCGGCCGGCACCACGGGCGGGGCCGCCGAGTCGGTGACCCTCGTGGCCGAGCATCCGGCACTCGGGATCCGGGCGCTCGAGGGCCAAGGGCGCAGCGAAGCGCTGTTCTGCGACAACGAGACCAACGGGGCGGCGCTGTGGCCGGGGGCTGTCAGCCCGGACTACCCCAAGGACGGCATCGGCGCCCACGTGATCACCGGCGCAGCAACGGTCAATCCCGCCATGAGGGGCACGAAGGCCGCGCTGCGGTACCACCTGAGCGTGCCCGCGGGCGGCGAGGCGACCGTCCGGCTCCGCTTCTCGCCACCGCCGTTGGACGTTGCTGGCGCGCCACCAACGGCCACGGCCGGTCGCCTGGGCCCGCAGTTCGACCAGATCCTCGCCCTCCGGCGCGCCGAAGCCGACGGGTTCTACGCCGCCCTGGCGCCGGTCGAGGCCACGCCCGACGAGCGAGCCGTGATGCGCCAGGCCTTCGCCGGCATGATCTGGTGCAAGCAGTACTACCACTACGACGTACGGCGCTGGCTCGACGGCGACCCGGGGCAGCCGCCGCCGCCCGAGAGCCGCCGCCAGGGGCGGAACTCGGCGTGGATCCACCTCGACAACAACGATGTCGTCTCCATGCCCGACAGCTGGGAGTATCCCTGGTACGCGGCGTGGGATCTGGCGTTCCACTGCGTCGCCTTCGCCCACATCGACGCGGCATTCGCCAAGCAGCAGCTGATCCTCCTGTGCCGTGAGTGGTACATGCATCCCAACGGCCAGTTGCCGGCCTATGAGTGGGCGTTCGACGATGTCAATCCGCCCGTTCAGGCGTGGGCCGCCCTCCGGGTCTTCGAGATCGAGGCCGCGGCCAGGGCGGCCCGGGGCGAGCCAGGTCACGGTGACGTCGGGTTCCTCGAGCGGATCTTCCACAAACTCGTCCTCAACTTCACCTGGTGGGTGAATCGCAAGGATGCGGAGGGCCTGAACGTGTTCGAGGGCGGCTTCCTCGGCCTCGACAACATCGGCCTGTTCGACCGCTCGAAGCCGTTGCCCGTCGCCGGCCACCTGGAGCAGTCCGATGGCACCGCCTGGATGGCCATGTACTGCCTCAACCTGCTGGAGATGGCCCTGACGCTGGCGACCTACAACCCCGTCTACGAGGACGTGGCCACCAAGTTCTTCGAGCACTTCACCTACATCGCCTCCGCCATGCAGACCCAGGGGCTGTGGGACGAAGAGGACGGGTTCTTCTATGACGTGCTGCACCTCCAAGATGGGACGCGGCTGCCCATCCGGGCCACCTCGATGGTCGGCGTGGTCGCTCTGTTCGCCATCACCACACTCGACACCGACATGCTGGACCTCCTCCCGGACTTCGGCGCCCGGATGGCCTGGTTCCTCGTCAACAAGCCCGTCATGGCCAGCTGCGTGGCCCATATCGCGGCGCCGATCACCGGTGAAGCCATGCTGCTGTCGGTCGTCAACCCCGAGCAGTTGCGGCGGATCCTGCAGCGGATTCTCGACGAGAACGAGCTGCTGTCGCCGCACGGGCTGCGCTCGCTTTCACGCCGCCACCGCGCCGAGCCGGTGACCCTCGACCTGGGCGGCGTCGTCAGCACACTCGACTACGAGCCGGCGGAATCGACCAACTATCTGTTCGGCGGCAACTCCAACTGGCGGGGCCCCGTCTGGTTCCCCATCAACTACCTCCTGGTCGAGGCCCTCGACCGTTTCCACGCCGCTCTCGGCGACAGCTTCACGATCGAGTTTCCTGCCGGCTCGGGCCGCCAGGCGACATTGGCTCAGGTGGCCGACGATCTGGCCCGGCGCCTGGTCAGCACCTTCCTGGCCGGCCCCGACGGTCAGCGCCCGGTCCTCGGCGACGACCAGCTCCTGCAGCGCAATCCCCGATGGCAGGGCCTCATCCCGTTCCACGAATACTTCAACGGCGATACCGGCAAGGGCCTCGGGGCCTCGCACCAAACCGGTTGGACGGGGCTCGTCGCCGACTTCATCGCCGATCGCCGCCTCGGCGGCCGCCACTAAGCCCCGGCGCTAGTTGATCCCCCGCTCCCGCCCCTCCCAGTAGGGCTGGCGCAGCTTGAACTTCTGCAACTTCCCGGTGGCGGTACGGGCCAGGCTGTCGCGGAACTCCACCGTGGTCGGGCACTTGAAATGCGCCAACCGGGAGCGGGCGAAGTCGACGAGCTCAGCCTCGTCGGCCGACGCCTCAGGGCGCAGCACCACCAGGGCGATCACCGTCTCGCCCCACTTGTCGCTCGGGATGCCGATCACCGCCACCTCGGCCACCGCCGGGTGCTGGTAGAGGCAGTCCTCGACCTCGATCGACGACACGTTCTCCCCGCCGCTGATGATGACGTCCTTCTTCCGGTCGGAAATGACCAGGTAGCCGCCCTCTTCGAGGTGACCGCCGTCGCCGGTATGGAACCAGCCCCCGGCCAGCGCGGCCGACGTCTCGGCCGGCTGCTCCCAGTATCCGGCGTACACGTGGTTGGCCTGGGCCAGCACCTCGCCATCGGCGTCGACGTCGATGCGCACCCCGACCGCGGGCACCCCGGCGCGGGACAACCGGCGGGCCCGTTCCCCGGGATCGAGGCCATCCCATTCCGCCGGCGCCCGGTTCATCGTGAGCAGCGGGGCCGTCTCCGTCAGGCCGTAAATCTGGATGAACTCCCACCCGAGCTCGATCTCGACGCGCTCGATGACTTTCGACGGCGGCGGGGCTCCGGCGACGACGATCCGCACCGTGCCCCGACCGGGAACCGACTCCCCCCGGGCGCGGCGCCGAGCCGCCGCGTCCAGGACCGCGGCCACCACCGCCGGCGCCCCGCACAGCAATGTGACGCCGTGGTTCGCGATACGACGCAGGATCTCGGTGCCGTCGACCTTGCGCAACACCACTTGCGGGCAGCCCATCGCGGTCACCGCGTAGGGCATGCCCCATCCGTTGCAGTGGAACATCGGCAGGGTGTGGAGGTAGACGTCGCGGTCGGTGACGGTGGCCTGCCACCCGAAGATGGCGGCGTTGAGCCAGCAGTTGCGATGGCTCAGCTGTACACCCTTGGGACGGGCGGTGGTGCCGCTGGTGTAGTTGATGCTGGCGGTGGCGTCCTCGTCCGGCTCCCACCACCGCGGCTGCCCAACCGCAGCCTCCGACAAAGGTGCAAACAGATCCCGGTCGCGGTAGCCGTCGAGCACGATGCGCTCCTTGACGGTCACCGCGCCGAGGGCGTCATCGAACTCTGGATCCACCAGGAGCACCGAGGCCCCGGAGTGTTCGACGATGTACTGCACCTCAGCGGCCGTCAAACGGAAGTTGATGGGGACCAGCACTCGGCCGTAGCCGCTGACGCCATAGAAGGCGGTCAGCATCCGGGCGGCGTTGGGACTGACGATGGCGACCCGGTCGCCGTGGGCGACGCCCATCTCGTCGAGCGTCCGGGCCATGCCCCTAGCCCGCGCCGCCAGTTCCCGGTAGGTGACGGTGCCCAACGACCCGGCGGTACCCGGTTCGTCGACGACGGCGCCCCGGTCGCCGTAGACCAGGGCCGCCCGACTCAAGAAGTGGTCGACCGTGAGCGGTACGCGCATGACGGCAATTCTATTTGGACCGCGTCAAAACGGGGGGGCAAAGACCGCCGGGTCGACGGCCGCGGCTTCGGCGCCACGGGCACGGCCCACGCCGAAGAGATGCTTGGCGTAGATCAGGTAGATCAGGATGGCCACGTTGATGATCAACGCCGCCACCCGAAACGCCGTGACCCGCTTGGCCAGCTCCCGAATCTCGATGGGGATGAACCCGACCGTCGCCACCGCCGTCAGGTACTCCGCCCAGCGCTTCTCGTACCACAGTCCCACCGCTTCGGCGCCCTCGATGACGGCGTAGATCACGGCGGTGATGAACAGGACCTCCAACGTGCCGCTATGCAGGTGCAGTATCCGGGTGCCCTCCTTGGCGACGATCCCGTTGCTGTTGGCCCGCCCGGTCTGCGACTCGGCGCGAGCCAGCGTCTGCAAATAGTTCCGCACGCTGCTCTGGACGCCGGCGAGGTTGCTGCGCAGCAGGAACGCAAGCACGGCAATGGTCGCGAACACGAAGGAGTGGATGGCCCGGTCGATCGCGATCAGGCGCAGGATCACCGCTTGGCGCAGCGGTTTTCCCCGCCGGGGGAGGTCGATCTCCTCCAGCGGGGGGAGGCGGTCGCGCTCGGCGGCGGTCGGGAGGCGGACACCGATCCAGGAATCGCAGCGGGCGCAGCGGCAGATGCGCCACGTCGGATGCACGTCGATGCCGAAACCGGCGTCTTCGGGCCCGACCACAGCTACGCGGTCCGCGGGCGTGACATGGCCTTTGATGGCGCACACCAGGTTCTCGACGTCGAGTTTCACTGTTCTTGGGCCGTTCGGATATTCGTGAGTGGCCGCCCCGCGAAGATGGGTGGTAATCCCGAGGCGGAGAAGGGACCGAACGCTATCCTCTCCTTCGTGCCGTCCCGTATTCTCGTGGTCTCGGCCAGCATGGGTGCAGGACATGATGGCGCGGCCCGTGAGCTGGTGCGGCGCCTGCGCGCCGACGGCCAGGAAGCCGAGATGCGGGACTTCTTGAACTCGGTGCCGTGGGGGATCGGCGCCTTGTTGAAGTCGAGCTACGAGTTCCAGATGCGGTATATCGCGTGGAGCTACGACCTCACCTATCGCATCTGCTACCTGATACCGCGCTTGTGCCGGCCGATCGGGCGCACGATGGCCCGCCTCACCGGTCCCCGCTTGCTGCGCTGGGCCGCGGAGTACCAGGCGGACGTGATTGTCTCGACCTACCCGCTGACCTCAGTGGTGCTTGGCGAGCTGCGCCAAAGGGGCAAGCTGGCGTTGCCGACCATCAACTTCATCACCGATTTCGGGGTCCACCCGTTGTGGACCCATCCGGGAATCGACCTCAACCTGGCGGTCCACGCGCGGCCGGCGGCTCTCGCCGAGGCCAAGAGCGGCCGGCCCGCGATCGCCACCGGGCCCATGGTTTCGCCCCGCTTCGTCCCCCTCCAGGACCGGGCGGGGGCCCGCCAACGACTGGGCCTGGCTGCCGACGACCGTGCCGTGCTCATCGTGGCCGGCTCATGGGGGGTGGGTGACGTCGCCACCACCTTCCGCACCATCGCGGCCAGCGACGGTTTCGTGCCCGTGGTGGTGTGCGGCCGCGACGAGCGGCTGCGGGAACGGTTGAGCCACATCCCCGGCGGTCGGGTGCTCGGCTGGACCGACGACATGCCCGCCCTCATGGCCGCCGCCGATGCCCTGGTGGAAAACGCCGGCGGTCTCACAGCAATGGAAGCCCTGTCGGTCGGGTTGCCGATCATCAGCTTCCACCCCATCGCCGGTCACGGCAAGGAGAACACCGCCGAGATGCAGGCCGCGGGCGTCAGCCGGGTGGCCCGAAACGCCCGCGAACTGCTGGTGCTGCTCGACCAGGTCACGGTGGCGGGCCTTATCCGTACGACGATCGTCGAAGCCGGCCAGGCCATGTTCGCCCTCGACCCCACCCGGTTCGTGACCCATGCGGCGCGGGTGGGAACCGCCGGACTGCGTGATCGCGACGCCCTGGCCGGGGTGGCTGCGGGCCTCGACGAGTCCGACACCGACCAGCTGGCGGGAGTGGCCAGCGGCATCGACTTCGACCCCGCCGCCGAGTTGCGGGCCCTCATGGCGGGCGCCGAGACCGGTGGCACCGACGACGACGCCGTCGACGGCGATGGCGACGGCGATGGCGAGCTGGCCCCCATCATCCCCATCGGTGCCGCCCGCTCCCCCGCCTCCCACCACGCCTCCCCGGCCCATGGCGACGCCCAAGCCCAGGGCCCGGAAGACACCGCCAGCGCCCACGACGACTACCCACTTGACGCCGGCGCGGACGACAACGCCCGCCACGACCACGACGACCCCTACACCGGCGACCCCTACGACTATGACGACCACGATGACGCCGCCGGGGCCGTCGCCGAGCCGCGCCCCCGCCGGCCCCGCCGGCCCTCGGTGGCCGTCGCCCGCGTTGCCGCGCTCGTCGCGGCGGTGCCCCTCATCTGGGCCGGTTTGACCTCAGGGGTCGGCGTGGCGACCGCCTACGGGGCGGGGGTGGCCCACCCCCGCAGCAACTCCGGCAACGTCGCCTACTTCGGAGTCCGCTTGGACCAGACGCAACTGACCAACCAGGCGATCGTGGCGAGACTGGTGGCCCTTCACGCCACCGCCGTCGTCGACGAGCAGACGGCGGGCCAGAACCCGGCGGACGTTCAGCGGCTGGTCGGCATGGGCGTCGACGTGGAAAGCGGTGGCGCCGGCACCCGGGTCAACAGCGCCGGTCACCGCATCGCCCAGTCTCCGTGGACCCGGGCGGCGGTCGACGTGGCGGCCAGCCAGTACCTGGCGCGGATCGCGGGCCAGCCCGTCAAGGTGTTCGTACCCGGCCGGCGGCTCAACGCCTTTGACCTCATGGCCTGCCGGGGGGCCCACAACAAGACCGTCGTCCCCAATCGCATCCTCGAGCCCGCCGACGACGAGGCACCGCAACACCTGACGGCCCGACACACCTATCTGATCAATGGGAACAAGGCCACCGCCGCCCAGATGCTGTCGATGCTTGACCAGGTCTCGACCCTGCTGACCTCCAGCAACCTGGCCGGCGCCCCGCTCGCCGATCTGGCGTGAGGCCCGGCCGGCTGCTGGTTGCCGGGGGGGGAGCGGTGGTGGCGGGAGCCGCCCTCGGCCATCTCCTGCCTGCCGTCACCACCTGGCGGGGGTTGCGGTGCTGGGCCCTGCCGGGCCTGGCGGGCGTCGGCCACGCCGACCACGTCGCGCTCACCTTCGACGACGGACCCGACCCGCTGTCGACGCCGGCCATCCTCGACCAGTTGGACCTCCTTCACTGGCGGGCCACCTTCTTTCTCCTCGGGCCCATGGTCCGCCGGGCGCCCGCGCTGGCCGCCGAGCTGGCCGCCCGGGGCCACGAGATCGGGGTGCACGGCGACGAGCACCGCAGCCATCTGCACCGGACACCGAACGCGATTCGCGACGACGTGGCCCGGGCCCGTGATTCCATCGCCGACGCGACGGGGGTCGCGCCCGTCTGGTTCCGGCCGCCCTACGGGGCACTGTCGGCGGGCAGCCTGACCGCCGCCCACCAGCTTGGCCTGCGACCGGTGCTGTGGACCACCTGGGGCCGTGACTGGCGGGCCGAGGCGACGCCGGCGACGGTCGTGGCCGACATCGCCGGCGGCCTCCTGCCGGGTGCCACCGTCTTGCTCCACGACTCCGACTGCACCTCCGCGCCTGAGAGCTGGCGGTCGACGGTCGGGGCCCTGGCACCCCTCGCCGACCTGTTTACGTCACGGGGCCTCACCGTCGGGACCCTCGCCCAGCACGGCCTCCGAGCGGCATAGCCCGGCGGCGAACGGCCGGAAAGCGGGTTTGCTCGACTGCCAGGGCCAACGTGACCGCCGGCGGTAAGTGAGCGCCGGTGTGGCCGACGAGATCCTCGGCTGTTAGAGAGAGCGCAACCAGGCCTGGATGGCTCCCAGCAGGCCGGGCAGGCTGAGCGGCGGCGGCGCCACCGGCAGCGGCCGCGGCAGCGACGACCCGGGACAGATCAGGTCGTAGTCGACGCCGCTGGTGTACTGCGCCATGACCACCGGACCGCCGGTGAACGAGCGGCGGGCGGCGCAGAACGACGGTGCCTCGGCCGCGTTCTGCGCCCCGGGAACCCAGTTGGGGATCGCGGGGATGCTGACCCCGCCGGTGATCAGGCCCCACTGGTACCTGGTGGAATAGATCCCGACCGCCACGCCCTGGCTGCGGAAGAAGGCGATGGCACCCGCGATCACCGCCGCGTTGGCGCCCTGGTCGGGCGACCAGGAGTTGGCCGTCTCCACGTCGAGCCACCACAAATGGCCGGGACCGGCGCTCGCCCGCCCCGTGGCGTAGGCGTAGGCGTCGCGAGCCGCGTCGAGGCCATATCCATAGGGGTCGGTGGTGCCCGGATTGGCGGTGTTCACGTAGTACTCGACGATGCCCGACGACCGCGCCCAGCGGTACTCGGCCACGAAACACGGGTTGGCCGTGTATGGCCGGCCGTCGTTGACGCCGACGATGGCGAACGCCGAGGTGGCGGGATAGCTGCCGCCACATTGAGGGAACGAGATGTCGTTTCCCATCACCGGCGCCGCCCCCACCGCGGCGGCGGGAGCCACCACCGTGGCGACCAGCGCCACCGCCAGCGCCGCCACCCACCGCGTCCCTGTCACGGCCCGACTTCTGCTGTCAGTTGGCGCCTGAGAACCTTGCCGGTCGCGTTGCGGGGAAGCTCGATGACGAAGACCACCTCGCGCGGCACCTTATAGGTCGCTAGCCGGGACTTCACATACTCCCGGAGCTGTTCGGCCGAGACGGTCTCGTCGCCGGGCACTACGCACGCCCGCAGGCGCTGGCCCCACCGCTCGTCGGGTACCCCGACGACGCAGACCTCGGCGACGCCGGGATGGGTGAGCAGCAGGTTCTCGACTTCGAGCGGGTAGACGTTCTCGCCTCCCGACACGATCATGTCGTCGTCGCGGCCGTCGACGAACAACCGCCCCCGCTCGTCGAAGTGCCCGACGTCGCCCGTGGCCATCAGACCGCTCACCACGGGCTTGCTTCCCCCGCCCGTGTAGCCGGCGAAGAGTAGGTCGTTCCCGACGAAGATCCGGCCCCGCTGACCAGCCGAAACCTCCTCGTCGTTGTCGGCGAGCAGCTTTACGACCGTGCCCCGGGGCGGCCGGCCGGCGGTGGCCGGCGCGGCCCGGAGGTCGGCCGGCGACGCGATCGACGCCCATGCCACTTCCGTCGAGCCGTACAGGTTGTAGAGCACGTCGCCGAAGGCGTCCATGAACTTCGTCGCCAGGTCGCCGGCAAGGGCGGAACCGCTGACCACCACCACCCTCAGCGACGAAAGGTCGAAGGCGGCGCGGGTCGCTTCCGGGAGGTCGACGATGCGCTGCAGCATCACCGGCACCGCGGCCAGCACCGTGACGCGGCGCTGTTCGATCAGTTGCAAGGTGGCCTCGGGATCGAACCGCGGGCGCAGGACCAGGGTGCTGCCCAGCAGGCCGGCCAGCGCGAGATGGGCGAATCCCCAGGCATGGAACAGGGGTGCGGGCACGTAGGTCACGTCCCCGCTTCGCAGCGGCACCGCCGACAGCAGGGCGACCAGCGGGGCGAGACCGCCCGGCCGGCTGCGGTGCGCCCCCTTGGGCGGCCCGGTCGTCCCCGATGTCAGGATGATCTGGCCGCCCGATCGGGGCGGCGCGGGCGGCGGGCGGCGGCGCCCGGCGGCCAGTTCCTCGAGCTCGGCGGTCAGGATCCACGGCACGGTGCCCGCGGCCGCCACGTACCCGAACTCCTCGTCGAGAATGACCGCCGAGGCCCCCTCGCGTGCCATCACCTCGACCACCTGCGGCGCCGCCAGACCGGTATTGAGCATCACGGCGTCGGCACCCAACTTGGCCAAGCCCACCGCGGCGTCGATGAAGCCCCGGTGGTTGCGGCACAAGATGGCGACCCGATCCCCTGCTTCGATCCCCCGGTCGGCCAGACCGGCGGCAATCGTGCCGGTTCGATCGTCCATCGCCCCGAAGGACAGGGCACCGTGATCATCCACCACCGCCAGATGCCGGGGCGACCGGGCGGCGCCCACGGCATACAGCGACGCCAGCGACAGCCCGTAGCGGCGCACCGCGAGGCCCATCCCGAGCACCTGATCGGGCAGATAGGGCCGCAGGAGCCCGGCGCGGGCTAAGACGGCGGCCGACCACGCCGCGGTACCGAACTCGACCATGCCGAGATGGGAAACTAGCTCCCATGGGTCCGGCGCGACTCCTCGCTGTCGCTGCGATCGTGGTGGTGACCGGCTGCCGGTCCACTCCCGCCGCCATCGTGACCCACCGCCTCCCCGTCGCCGCGACCCCCTTTGCCCTGGCCGAGATCGCCCGGCGGGTCGGCCTCGGCCGGGTCTCGGTCTCCGACCACGGTGAGGTCGTCCTCACCGCTGACGGTGATCCCTGGCTTGACCCGGTGGCCATGCAGGCGGTTGCGGAGCAGGTCGCAGCCACCCTGAGCCGCCACGATCCCGCCGGCCGCGGTGCCTACCTGGCGGCGGCGCGGGCCTACCGGGCCCAGCTCGGCGCTTTGGACATCGACTACCGCAGCAGCTTGGCCGACTGCGCCCGCCACGACATCGTGACCGCCGACGCCGCCTTCGTACCCCTCGGGCGCCGCTACAACTTCGCCGACCACACCGCCCGCGACGCTGGTGTCGCGGCCCTGGTGTCGGGAAAAGGGCTACCAGTGGTCTTCACCGAGCCCGCCGTGGCGACCGATGCTGTCCTCGCCCTGGCTCAGGCGACCCGTACCCGCGTCGATCAGCTCGACACGACAACGGTCGAGACCCCCGACGAGCTGAGCCGGGGCGCCACCTACCTCTCGCTCATGACCGACAACCTGGTCAAGCTGCGAAAAGCCCTCACTTGCACCGCGGCCGCCTGAGCAAAGGTCGCGGGGACCGTGTTCGGCTGCCGCTCTAGCTGCCGGCGCGACGCACCTCAGGGGCCTGCCGGGGGGCTTCGGACGCCATCGGGGCGGCGACGAGCGCCAACATGGCAGGGTCGCCGAGGCTGCGGGCGACGAGCGCGGTGGCGACGTCGGTCAGCTTGGCGTCGTTGGACCGGGCGTAGGCGCGCAACCGGTTGAACGCCTCGTCCACGGTGATGCCGGCCCGCTCGGCGAGAGCTCCTTTGGCTTGTTCGACCACCACCCGGCTGTCCAGCGCGCCTTGCAGTTGGGCGGTGAGCTCCTGGCTGTGGTGGGACCTTTGGTGCTGCAGCAACGTGACGGTGGCCGCGTGGGCCAGCGCCTGGGCGGCGGCGGCATCGACATCGGACAAAACACCGGTGTCCGCCATGAACAGGTTCACGGTTCCCACGACGTGCGCCCGGAGCCGCATCGGGAAGGCATGCACGGCCCGCAACCCGGCATTGATGGCAATAGGCCCGAACTCCGGCCAGGGGCTGGTGGCGAGGTCGGCATGGACGACCGCTCGCCCGGTGCGGAACGAGTCGAGGCACGGGCCTTCGTGGTTCTGGATCTGGAACAGCTCGAGGATGTGGGCTTGTTCGCCCGACTCGGCGATCACCTGCAGGGCGCCTTGGGCGTCGGCGATCATGATCCCGACCGCGGTGGCGCCCAGCAACGTCACGCAGCGCTCGGCGAGTACCGTCAGAACCTCGATCGGATCGAAATCGTCGACCAGCGTGTCGGCAAGCAGCAGGAACGTGTCCGCGAGCAGTTCCTCGCGGGTCGTCATACGCCGCCCCTTCCCTGACGTGAGGTCGGTGGCGGCAAATATATCGCCCTGGTGATCATTCGTCGAAACGAATTCGCCGGGCCACGACGTCGGCGGCAACTTGGGCGACGGTACGCGAGGTGGCAAAAGACCGCGCCCGGAGCAGGACGAGGGCGACCCCCACGGCGACGTCGAGCTGGACCGAGATCATCCCCGATGCTTGATGGACGACCGCGAGATACACGCCGTCTTGGCCGAGCTCGGCGGCCAGCATCCCATCCGGCGCATGTGCCTGCCAGGCGAGGATGAGCCGGGTGATCATCTCGGCGACAAGGATCAGATCGGCGTAGAGCTCGTCGGCGACCATTCCCGACTCCGCCCGATAGATGGTGAGCACGCCCACCCGGGCCGCTCCGACCTGCAACGGGAACGAAAGCACGCTGCCGACGCCCGCGGCCACCGCCGGCGAGCAGAACCCGACCCACCTCCCACTGCGTTCACTTCTGAGATCCAACCCAACCGTCGCGATGGCGCGGGAGTAGGCGTCGACCGACGGCCCCTCCCCGAGGCCGAACTGAAGCTCATCGAGCCCGCGCGTCACCGAGTCCGATGCGTACCCCGCCACCGCCGCGGTGGGGTCCATCAAGGTGATCCCGACGCCCGCGACACCGAGCACCTCGACACATGCCGCGCACATGCCGGTCGGCCCCGGTGTGTCGCCCTCGGCGGCCTTGGCGATGGCCAGGACGCGGCGCCAACGCTCGGAGGCGCCATTCACGACGACTCCGCAGCACCGGATCTGGACGAAAGGATCATCGGACGCGCTTCTCTCTCGGAGTGCGCCACCGGGGTCCCGGGTGGAATGACTACC
Organism: uncultured Actinomycetota bacterium; assembly: GCA_963851105.1. GTDB lineage: Bacteria > Actinomycetota > Acidimicrobiia > Acidimicrobiales > Palsa-688 > DATARN01. Next base: position 61,401 of record CAWKNP010000007.1, on the reverse strand, counting down.
AACCAAGGCGACATGAACCTTAGCCCGGACAGGTCGACCAGAAATCCTTCGCCAGGAATGACGCCGCCACAGAAAGTGCGCGCAGCTACAGCACGACGACCGAGCGCAGGACCTCGCCTCGCTGCATCCGCGTGAATGCGTGCTCGATTTCGTCGAGGCCGATCGTTTCGGACACGAATCCGTCCAAATCGAGCTTTCCCCGCTGGTAAAGGTCGATAAGGATGGGGAAGTCCCGCGATGGGAGGCAGTCGCCGTACCACGACGATTTCAGTGCGCCGCCGCGGCCGAACAGCTCGATCATGGGTAGCTCGATCATCATGTCCGGGGCCGGCACGCCGACTTGCACCAGCACGCCCGCCAGGTCCCGGGCGAAGAACGCCTGGCGGTAGGTTTCGGGCCGGCCCACCGCCTCGATGACCACGTCGGCACCGAAGCCGTCGGTCAGGGCCTTGATGGCTTCGACCGCGTCGGTCTCGGCCGAGTTCACCGTGTGTGTGGCCCCGAAACGAACGGCCCATTCCAGCTTCCGGAGGTCGATGTCGACGGCGATGATCTTGCGGGCGCCAGCGAGAACGGAGCCGGCGATGGCGGCGTTGCCGACGCCCCCGCAGCCGATGACCGCCACCGTGTCGCCCCGGGTCACCGCCGCGGTGTTGACCGCGGCGCCGAAGCCCGCCATGACGCCGCAGCCGATCAACCCGGCCGCCTCGGGCCGGGCACTGCGGTCGACGGGGACGCACTGGGCTGCCGCCACCAAGGTGCGCTCGGCGAAGGCGCCGATCCCGAGCGCAGGGGCCAGCACGGTGCCGTCGACCAATGTCATCGGCTGGGCCGCGTTCTGCGAGGCGAAGCAATACCAGGGCCGGCCCCGCCGGCACGACCGGCACGTGCCGCACGGCGCTCGCCAGGCCAGCACCACGTAGTCGCCGGGTGCCACGATCGTCACCCCGTCGCCGACGGCTTCGACAGTGCCCGCCGCCTCGTGGCCGAGCAGGAAGGGAAAGTCGTCGTTGATCGCCCCCTCGCGGTAATGGAGGTCGGTGTGGCACACCCCACACGCCGCGACCTTGACGACCGCCTCACCAGGGCCGGGATCGGGGATCACGATGTCGGTCACAACGACCTTCTCGCCCCGCGACCGAGCTACCACCGCGCGAACCGTCTGCGCCACCACGACCCCCCTTTTCCCCGGTCCCTTAGAAGGCCAACACCTTAAAAGGCCAACGTGGCCTCGGACGCGGCCACGATATCGCTGACCTGGGGAAGGATTGCGTGCTCAAGGGTGGGCTCGTAGGCCACGTGGGTGTCGATGGCGGTCACGCGGCGTACCGGGGCGTCGAGGTCGCCGAAGCAGTGCTCGCCGATCCATGCCGCCACCTCGGCGCCGAACCCGCAGGTGTAGACATCCTCGTGAACGACGACGACGCGGCCGGTACGGGCGACCGACTCGGCCACCAGTTCGTGGTCCCACGGGACGAGCGAGCGCAGGTCGATGATCTCGATTGAGGCGCCCTGCGTCTCGCCCAGCTGCGTGGCCGCCTGGCGGGACTTCTCGACCGTCGCCCCGTAGGTCACGATGGTCATGTCGTGGCCGGGCTGGACCACCGTCGCCGACCCGAGCGGGATCTGAAATCCCTTGGACGGGAAGGGGTCCTTGGTGTAGGGCTGGCGCAGCAGGTGCTTGTGCTCGAGGAACATCACCGGGTCGGTGCACTGGAAGGCGGTGCGCAGCAAGCCCACCGCGTCGCGGGCGCGCGACGGCATGAGCACGATGAGACCAGGAATATGGGCGAAGATCGACTCGCCGCACTGGCTGTGCCAGATGGCGCCGCCGGTCAGGTAGCCGCCGATCGGGACCCGGATCACCATCGGGCAGCAGAAGGCGCCGTTGGATCGCCACCGGATCGTCGCGGCCTGGGTCTTGATCTGCTGGACCGCCGTCCAGATGTAGTCGAAGAACTGGATCTCCGGCGCCGGGCGAAGTCCCCGCAGCGCTTGGCCGACGGCGCGGCCGATGATGTTGGCCTCCGCCAGCGGTGTGTTGTAGCAGCGGGCCAAGCCGAACTCCCGCTGGAGGCCGTAGGTCGTGCCGAACACGCCGCCCTTGCCTTCGACGTTGGCGAGCACCGCCTCGCGGGCGTCTGCCACGTCTTCGCCGAAGACCCTGATCCGCTGGTCCCGGGCCATCTGCTCGTGCAGCGTCCGCTTGATGGCCTCGCCGAAAGCCACGACCTCGCCGGTCCCGTCGTCGATGGTCTCGGCCTCGGGCGCCACATTGGGCACCACGTAGACGTGCTGGCGGACAGTGGCGGGGTCGGGGCGCCGGCTCGCCAACGCCTCCTTGGCGGCATCGGCCACGATCTGGCGGGCTTCCTGGCGGATCTGATCGGCTTCTTCTTTGGTGATCACGCCGGTGCCGATCAGCTCCTCGCGCAGCAGCTTGATGGGGTCGTGCGCAGCCTCGTCGGCCAGTTCCTCGGCGGGGCGGTACTTGCTCTGGGTGTCGGCCGCGGAATGGGAGTAGGGCCGGGTAACGGTGGCGTGGATGAGTGCGGGCCCCACACCGGCGCGCACCCTGGGCAGCACCTCGGTGGCCATCTTGCGGCTGGCGAAGTAGTCGCGGCCGTCGACCTTGTGGATGTCGAGGCCCCGGAACCCCCGCACCAGCTCGCTGACAGGAGCCGGCGATTGGTCCGACGAGGGCACGGAAATGGCGTAGCCGTTGTCGGCCACGATGTAGAGGACCGGAAGATGGAGGGTGCAGGCGGTGTTCAGCGACTCCCAGAACTCGCCCTGGGAGGTGGCGCCCTCGCCGAGCGAAACGTAGGTGAGCTCGTCGCCATGGGCCTTGCATCCCGGGAGGTTGCGCCGACGCGACAGGTACCGCGCCGCTTCGGCACAGCCCACCGCAGGCAGGCATTGGGCACCGGTGGCGCTGGACTGGGTGACCACGTTGAGCCACTTGTAGCCCCAGTGGCACGGCATCTGGCGGCCCCCGCTGGCGGGGTCGTCGGCCGACCCGACCGCTTCTTGGAGGATCTGCGTCGGTGTCACGCCCAGTCCGAGCATCAAGGCCCGGTCCCGGTAGTACGGGAAGAACCAGTCATACGCAGGGCGCAGATGGCGCGCCAGCGCCAGCAGCAGGGCTTCGTGGCCGGCGCCGGAGATCTGGAAAAAGACCCGGCTCTGCTTTTGCAGGGCGATCTCGCGGTCGTCGAGGAAGCGGGAGATTTCCGCGGTCCGCAGATCCTCGATCAACTCGCTCACCAGGAAGCCCCGGTGTCGTACCTTTGCGGGGTCAACAGTTGGGGCGTGCATCGGCAGCGTCATAGGCGTTTGCCATTGTACGACGGGGCGCCGCCGCGAGCCCCCGGCGGTCCTGCGGTGGCCGGTAGCCGAACGGTGCTGCGTAGTCCCGAACGGTTGCCACCGCATCCAAGATCGCCTACCGTGGCCGGCAGTGACAGGTCTGATCTCAAGCCTGGCGTTGCTGGCCGCCCTAAAGAACGGCCCTTCGTCGACTCTTCCGCCCCCGGCACCCGCCGCCACCAGCACTAGCGCGACCGGTAGCGGGAGCAGCGGTCCCGTCTCGGGCACCTCCAACGGCGGTTCGAGCGGCGGCTCGAACGGCAGTGCCATCGGCGACGCGTCCTCGGGGAGCAGCGGCGGATCAACCACGGGTGCCACGGCTTCGGGGGGTATCACCGGCGGGGCCAGCTCGAATCCGATCTCCAACAATGTCTCGGGCACCGGCCCCGGCGGATCGTCGGGGCCCTCGGGACCTTCGACGCAGACTTCCCACCAGTCCTCCGGGGCGACGGGCGGCGGTGGCTCTGCTTCAGGATCGGTTTCGGGCTCGGCCTCGGGATCGGCCTCGGGGTCCGCAGCGTCGGCCGCGAGCGGCACGGCCCGCAGCTCGGGGACGGCGACCAGCGGCAACAGCGGCGCCGGGGGCGCGTCCGGTGCTGCCGGTGCCCTCTCCGGCGTCGGATCCCATGGATCGGCCGGCGGCGGCGTGACCGCAGCGTCGGGAACGAGCGGCGGCGCCAGCGGCACCGCCGTCGGATCGGGCAACACCGGCGGCGTGAGGGCCTCTTCGGGCTCCTCGGGCCCGAGCAACGCCGGCTCGGCCAACTCGGCGCACTCCGGCCAGGCCAACGCGGGCGGTTCCAGCTTCGTAGCCCAGCTGACATCGGGTTCCGCGCTGCACCTGCCGGCGACGCCCGATTCCGTGCCGTTGAATGTCGCCGTCGGCCTTCTCCTGGTCGGCGGCATCGCCCTCGGCCCCACCCGGCGCCACCAGTTCGCTCGCCTGGCCCAGCCGGCGCGCCGCCGCGGCGCCCACTTCACCCGCGCGAACTAGTCCGACACCGCAACTACCATCGAAGGTGCCGCTGGGCACACCGATGGGGAGCGTCGTATGGATGTCGCCAATGCCGGACAGTGGGTCATCCTCATGCTGTCGCCGACGCTGCTCGTCGCAGGCGCGCTGGGCGTCCCCAAGGCGCTGCGGGCGCTGCGGCGATTCGCGGCCGAGCGCCGGCCCGCCACCGACCTCCAGCCGATCTGTCCACCGATCGAGCAGCTGGCCGCCGACCTGCGGCGGCTGTTGCAGCGCCACGACGACCTGAAGCGCTCGACCGGCGCGGCCATGCGGGCCCAGAAGCTGCGGGCGACCGAAGCCGCGATCACCGACTGCGCCATCGACGCCGCCCGCGCCCTCGACCTGCCTTGCCCCGAGGAGCCGGGGCAACGTGCGCTCGCCCTGCCTGAGCTCCGCCGCCTGCTTTTGGCATTGGAGGGGGCGGGACTGGTCTTGCAACCTCTCGTCAGCCAGTTCGCCGCCGACGAACGCGCCTGAGCGGCACCGGTCCGGGGTGGTGCGCACAGTGGAGACCCTTGCGCGAAGGTGCCACGAGGATTAAAAAAGCCTGACCGGGGGAAGAAGCGCTGGGCGCCACATACCAGCTTGCCAGCGCCTAGATGTGTCCAAGAGCCAGAAATGCGGTTCGCCGCCGATGGGCCGCATTACAAGTTGTAAAGGGAATGGGGGGTCATTCTTTTGCTTCGCGGATCGAAGGTTCGCTTCAGGTTCTCCGCGCTGGTCGGGGCCACCGTCGTCCTGTCGGCTGGACTTGCCGCCTGCGGGGGTGGCGGCGGATCGGGCGGGGTGACCACCGTCAACTGGTACGTCAATCCCGACAGCAGCGGCGCCACTGATGTCGTGGCCGCCGCTTGCACCAAGCAGTCCAACAACCAGTTCCGTCTGGTCGTCAACTCGCTGCCGAGCACCGCCGACGGCCAGCGCGAGCAGCTGGTGCGGCGGCTGGCGGCCAAGGACACCGCCATCGACATGATGAGCGTCGACCCCCCGTATACCGCCGAACTGGCCAACGCCGGTTGGCTGTACACCTTCACCGACGCGGAAAGGGCCCAGCTCCTCCAAGATGTGCTGGCGTCGCCAACCAAGAGCGCGATCTGGAAAGACCAGTTGGTGGCGGCGCCGTTCTTCGCCAATACCCAGCTGCTCTGGTATCGCAAGTCGGTGGCCGCCAAGGCCGGTATCGACCCGAACTCTCCCACCTTTACGTGGGATCAGATGATCGATGCGGCGGTGAAGACGGGGACGACGGTCGCCGAGCAGGGCAAGAAGTACGAGGGGTACATGGTATGGATCAATGCCTTGATCCTGTCGGCCGGTGGTTCGATCCTCCAGAACAACGAGAAGGGTCGCGACGCCAGCGCGTCGCTGAACTCGCCGGCCGGCAAGCAGGCGGCCGACATCATCAAGAAGCTGGCGACGTCGAAAGCGGCCGCCCCGGGCCTGTCCAATGCCGACGAAGAGGCGGCGCGGGCCACCTTCGAGGGCGCGACCGGCGGCTTCCTCCTGAACTGGCCGTACACGTATGCGGCTATTCAGGGCAACGTCAAGGACGGGTCGGTTCCCGCCGCCGTCTTCTCCGACATCGGCTGGGCCCGCTATCCCCGGGTCGACGCCAATATCGAGAGTCAGCCCCCGCTCGGCGGCATCAACCTGGCCATCAGCAAGTTCACCACCCACAAGGACGCTGCCCTGAAGGCCATTCAGTGCCTGATCTCGCCGGCCATCGAGAAGCAGAACATGCTGCTTTCCGGCAACCCCGTTTCCAACGGGACGGTGTACGACGACCCCGACATCCAGAAGCAGTTCCCTATGGCGGGCCTGATGCGGGATTCCATCAACGCCGCCGGCCCCCGGCCGGTCACGCCGTATTACGGGGACGTGTCGTCGTCGATCCAGCGCACCTGGCACCCGCCGTCGGGGGTCAACCCGAACTCAGCGCCGGGGGCGGCCTCCTCGCTGATCGTCAACGTCCTGCACGACAAGCGGCTCCTGTGACCCGCGACCCAATCGAACTACCGAGGAGGCCCAGGTGACGGCAACCGCTACCCGTGAAGCGCCATCTGCCGCCCCCCGCGCGGCCCCGGTCAAGGCGCACCTTTCCGACCGGACAAGGAAGGAGCACCGCCTGGGCTGGATGTTGTCCGCGCCCGCCGTGATCCTGATGCTGGCGGTGACGGGGTACCCGATGCTGCGTGCCCTGTACCTGTCGCTGTTCAGTTACCGCCTCACCGACCCGAACGGACGGAAGTTCGTCGGCCTGGCCAACTATGGCGTCGTCCTGCGCGATTCGCTGTGGTGGCAGGACGTCGGAACCACCCTCATCATCACCGTGGTCACGGTGTCGATCGAGCTCGTGATCGGCTTCGTCTTCGCCATGGTGATGAACAAGATCATCTTCGGCCGGCGCACCGTGCGCACCGCCATCCTGCTGCCGTACGGGATCATCACCATCGTCTCCGCCCTGGCCTGGAAATACGCGTTCGCCCTCGACACCGGCTTCGTCAACGGGTGGTTGCACAAGATTGGCCTGGGCTCGACCAACTTCGACTGGTTCGCCCACCGCTGGTCGGCCCTCGTCGCCATCTCTCTGGCGGAGATCTGGAAGACCACCCCGTTCATCTCGCTGCTCCTCCTGGCCGGATTGTCCCAGGTGCCCGAGGTCCTCCAAGAGGCGGCGAAGGTCGACGGCGCCACGTTCATGCAACGGCTGTTCAAGGTGACGATCCCCAACATGAAGGCCGCCATCATGGTCGCCGTCCTGTTCCGCACCCTGGACGCCTGGCGGGTCTTCGACACCATTTTCGTCATGACATCGGGAGCCGCCAACACCGAGACGTTGTCGTTCCTGACCTATCGCCAGAGCATCACACGAGTGGCGCTGGGCATCGGCTCGGCCGTCTCGGTCCTTCTGTTCCTGACGGTGCTGATCATCGCGGTGATCTTCGTGAAGGGCTTCAAGACCGATCTCGGCAGCGTGAAAGGGGAGCGTCGATGACCGCCACCGCATCGCCGGCAACGGCTAGCGCCGAGGCGCCGACAACACTGGCGCGGCCGGCCAAGCCCCGCCGGCAACAGACCATCTCCGTCGCCGGGGCCATCTTGATCGTCCTCTACACGATGCTGCCGATCGCTTGGATCCTGTCGCTGTCGTTCAAGACCGGCGGCGACATCGCGAACAAGAAGTTCCTGCCCAAGCATTGGAGCTTCGAGAACTACCGGATCGTGTTCAAGACCAGCCTGTTCACCAGCGCCCTGCGCAACTCGATCGGCGTCGCCCTACTGGCCACCGTCATCGGCGTCGCCGTGGCCACTCTCGCGGCCTACGCCATCGCCCGATTGGACTTCCCCGGTAAGAAGCTGATCCTGTCGGTGGCGCTCGCCATTGCCATGTTCCCCGTCGTCGCGCTCGTCGGGCCGCTGTTCGACATGTGGCGGACGGTCCACCTCTTCGACACCTGGCCGGGCCTCATCATCCCGTACATCTCCTTCACCTTGCCGCTTGCCATCTGGGTGCTCTCGGCGTTCTTCCGGGAGATTCCCTGGGAGATGGAGCAGGCGGCCCAGGTCGACGGCGCCACGCCCTGGCAGGCGTTCACCAAGGCGATCGTACCCTTGGCCGCTCCCGGCGTGTTCACCACCGCCATCCTCTCGTTCTTCTTTGCCTGGAACGAGTTCGCGATCGCGGTCTCCCTGACATCCACCAACCGGGCCCGTACCGTCCCGGCGGCATTGGCCTTCTTCAACGGTGCGTCGCAGTTCCAGCAGCCTGTCGGCGCGCAAGCCGCAGCCGCCGTCGTCGTCACCATTCCCATCATTTTGATGGTGTTGGTCTTCCAAAAGCGCATCGTGTCCGGGCTCACGTCCGGCGCCGTCAAGGGCTGAGGCCCGACCCTTCCCGAGGAGGCTCCCGACCCATGGCAACCATCACCATGTCCCACATCACCAAGGTCTACGGCGACGGGTATCCCGCCGTCAACGACGTCAGCCTGGATGTCGCCGACGGTGAGTTCATGATCCTCGTCGGTCCATCGGGATGTGGGAAGTCGACGCTGCTGCGCATGATCGTCGGGCTCGAGGACATCACCTCCGGCGACATGGTGATCGGCGGTGACCGGGTCAACGACAAGGCACCTCGCGACCGCAACCTGTCGATGGTGTTCCAGAACTACGCGCTGTACCCGCACCTCACGGTGTACGAGAACATCGCATTCCCCCTGCGCCTGAAGTCCATGTCGGACGAGGAGATCAAGCGCCGGGTCACCGATGCCGCCACGACGCTGGAGCTCACCGAGCATCTCCAGCGCAAGCCTGCCAACCTTTCCGGTGGCCAGCGCCAGCGCGTCGCCATGGGCCGCGCCATCGTGCGCCAGGCGTCGGCGTTCCTCTTCGACGAGCCGCTGTCCAACCTCGACGCCAAGCTGCGGGGCCAGATGCGCACCGAGATCCTCCGGTTGCAACGGCGCCTCGGCATCACGACGGTATACGTCACCCACGACCAGACCGAGGCCATGACCCTCGGCGACCGGGTCGCGGTCATGCGCAAGGGCATCCTCCAGCAGGTGGCCAGCCCCCGGGAGCTGTACGAGGAGCCCCTCAACCTGTTCGTCGCAGGGTTCATCGGTTCGCCGCCCATGAACTTCCTGCCCGCGACCATCTCCGGCGGCCAGGTCAAGCTGCCCTTCCTCTCCTACGAGCTTTCCAGTGAGGTGGCGGCGCACATCGGCGACCGCAAGCTGCTCATCGCCGGCATCCGCCCCGAGCACTTCGCCGACGCCAGCTTCGTGGAGGAGCACAAGCGCGACCGGGGCGTCACCTTCGATGTCCACATCGATGTCACCGAGTGGCTCGGCAGCCAGCAGTACGCCTACGTCCCCTACGAAGCACCGCCGGAGATCACCAGCCAGCTGGCCGAGCTCCAGGAGGAGCTTGACAGCGAGCACGTGCGTACCCAGATGGTCGTTTCGCTGGACCCGGCCAGTCGCATCACCGATGGTCAGAGCGCCCAGTTGTGGCTCGACCCATCGCGGGTGCACCTGTTCGACCCCAGGACGGGCGACAACCTGACCCGCTCGGCCAAGGAGAAGGTGCCGGCGAGGGCCGGGGCGCCGGCGAAGGCCGCGGCGCCCGCGGGGACGAGCGCTCCCGCCACTCCCCCCGCCACCAGCGCTCCTGCCGCGGGCGCTCCTGCCACCGGTGCCCCTGCCACCAGCGCCCCCGCCGCGACCGGGTCTGGTGACGCCGGAGCGGCCGGCGACGGTCCCGTGCGCGCCACCTGATCACCCACGCTGGTGGCGCAGCTCGACCTTCGGCTGCGAGTAGCGACCCCCGGACTCCTCGCGCTCCCCTGGCTCGAGCCGCTCGAGGAGTGGTCGGCGACCGAGGTACCGCTGCGCGACATCCCGGTCGGCCCGAGCCGCCACCTGGTCCGCTTCGTCGAGACCGACGCCCAGCTGTGGGCCCTCAAACTACTCCCCACCCGGTTGGCCCGTAAGGAGTACGCCGTTTTGCGGGCGCTGGAAAACCAATCCCTGCCCGCGGTGCGCCCCGCCGGCCTGGTACTCCAACCCTTTGAGGACAGCGCCATCTTGGTGACCCGCTACCTCGACCGATCGTGGCAGTACCGGCGGTTGCTCATGCGGATTCCCCTCGACATGCCCAGGCACCGGGAGCGGCTGCTCGATGCCATGGCCAGCCTGCTTGTCGATCTGCATCGCAACGGGGTGTTTTGGGGCGACTGCTCGCTCGCCAACACCTTGTTCTCTCGCGACGGGCAGGTGCTCCAAGCGTGGCTGGTGGACGCCGAAACGAGCGAGATCCATCCAGAGCTGAGTGACGGCCAGCGCCAATTGGATCTCGACATCCTGGTGGAGAACGTGGCCGGCGGCATGATGGATCTCGCCATGCGGCTCAACGCGTCGCCCTCGATTTTCCCCGCCCTGATCGACGAGGCAAGCGGCGTGGCGGCCCGCTACCAGGCTCTTTGGGACGTGCTGCATGCCGAGCCCACCTTTTCCTTCGCCGACCGCTACCAGATCGAGGGCCAGATCCGGCAGTTGCACGACCTCGGCTTTGTCGTCGACGAAGTGAACCTGCAATCCGCCGACGACGAGAACGGGTGCGTACGGCTAAAGGTCGCAGTTGGCGACCGCCTGTTCCACGCCACCCAGTTGCGCGGCCTCACCGGCATCGAGGTCGGCGAGGGGCAGGCGCGCATCCTCATCGGCGACATGCGGGCGTTCCAGCATCGCCTTCAGACCCAAGCGAATGCCGAGATCGCTGACGACGTCGCGGCGCGTCTTTGGGTCGATGAGGTGCTGCGACCGGGAATGAAGCGGGCCCACGAGGCGGTGGGCGGCCTCGGTAGCGCGGTCCAGGCGTACTGCGACCTCCTCGAGGTCCGTTGGCTGCTCAGCGAAACGGCCGGGTACGACGTCGGTGACGCCGCCGCCCTCGAGGCGCTGGCGGCCCGGTCGGTGCCGCCCGAGTCGGCCGCAAAGATGGCGGTGGCGGAAGCCACGACCGGCGCCGTGCCGAAGCTCACCGCGGAGTTGCTGGCCGACCTTGCGGATGACAAGGTTTCCGGCGACCAGACCGGCACCTCGACACCGGAGACTCCGTGACATCGTCTTCCACGCCCGGCCATGGCGGCGGCGCCGCCGTGACCGCAGCACCAGTCCCCTGGTGGCGACACGCCGTCATCTACCAGGTGTACATCCGCAGCTTCGCCGACGGCGACGGCGACGGGCTCGGCGATATCGCCGGGCTGCGGGCCCGACTGCCCTACCTTGCCGCCCTGGGCGTCGACGCCATCTGGATCAACCCGTGGTACCCCTCCCCGATGGCCGACGCCGGCTACGACGTGTCGGACTACCGGGCTGTGGACCCGCGCTTCGGCACCTTGGCCGACGCCGAGGCCCTGGTTGGCGAGGCCCACGACCTCGGCCTGCGCGTCCTGCTCGACATCGTCCCCAACCACACCTCCGACGAGCATCCCTGGTTCCGGGCGGCGGTCGCCGCGGGACCGGGCTCTGCCGAGCGAGCCCGCTACATCTTCCGGCCCGGGACCGGCCCCCACGGCGACCAGCCGCCCAACAACTGGCTGAGCGTCTTCGGCGGCCCCGCGTGGCGCCGCGTCACCGAAGCCGACGGCCGCCTCGGCGAGTGGTACCTGCACCTGTTCGCACCGGAGCAGCCTGACCTCAACTGGGACAATCCCGACGTGCGGGCCGACTTCGACGCCACCCTGCGCTTCTGGTTCGACCGGGGGGTGGACGGATTCCGCATCGACGTGGCCAACTCGCTGGTCAAGCAGGCCGACCTCCCCGATCTCGAGGTCCCGGGGGACCATGGCCCTCTCGCCGACGGAAGCGAACACCCCCATTGGGATCGCAGCGAGGTCCACGAGATTTTCCGGCAGTGGCGACGCGTCGCCGACGGCTACCCCGATCCCCGCGTCTTTGTCGCCGAAGCCTGGGTGGACCATCCGGAGCGGCTGGCCCGCTATGTCCGCGCCGACGAGCTGCATACCGCCTTCAACTTCGACTTCCTTCGCGCCCCGTGGATCGCCGAGCGCCTGCGGGCCACGATCGACGAAACAATGGCGGAGCACGCCCTCGTCGGCGCGCCACCGACGTGGGTGCTGTCCAACCATGACGTGGCGCGCCACGTTTCCCGCCTGGCCCGCCCCCAGACCGGCGTTTCACTGCGGTCGCTGGACGACCTGATCGCGCTCGACGCCCCCGCCGATCTCGACGTCGGCCGGCGCCGGGCCCGCGCCGCCGCCCTCCTGATGCTGGCCCTCCCCGGTGGGGCCTACATCTACCAAGGTGAGGAGCTCGGGCTTCCCGAAGTCGAGGACCTCCCCGACGAGCTCCTCGAGGACCCGACCTGGGAGCGCTCGGATCACACCCAGCGCGGCCGCGACGGTGCCCGGGTCCCGATCCCCTGGTCCGGCGACCAGCCCCCCTTCGGGTTCAGCCCGAACGGAGCCTCGGCGCCGCCATGGCTCCCCCAACCCCCCAGCTGGCGGGCCAACACCGCCGACGCGCTGGAGAACGATCCTGATTCCATCCTCGAGCTGTACCGCCACGCCCTCCGTATCCGCCACGATCATCCCGCCCTGGGTGACGGCACCCTCCGTTGGCTCGACGCCCCCGACGGCGTCTTGCTGTTCGCCCGCGACCCCGGCTTCATCGCGGCGGTGAATGTCTCCGGCGGTCCCATGCCCCTGCCCGAGGCAACACGCGTCCTGCTGGCCAGCGGACCGCTCACCGCCGAAAACGAGATTCCGGCCGACACCGCGGTGTGGCTAGCCACCTCCTGAGAGGTCGAGGCGGAAGGCGACCAGGGTGAGCTCGGGCAGCGGGAGCCAATCCCGCTGCGGCACCCGGACGAACCCGTTGCGCTGGTAGAGCCGGTGGGCGGCCGTCATCTGCGGGGTGGAATGCAGGAAGACCGCCTCGAAGGCGGCCGGTCCCCGACCCCGGGCTCGCCCAATGGCGGCGTCGAGCAGGAGCTGGCCGATCCCGCGGCGCTGCATTTCCGGCGCCACCGCCATCATCCGGATCTGGCACTCGCCGTCCAGCACCTGCTCGGCGAGGGGCGAGCGCCAGTCGGTGACCAAGGTCGTGCAGCCGACGATGGCCTCGCCGTCGACGGCGACGAACACCTCCGAAGCCTCGGCCCGCCCGGCCACGTCGGCCAGCTCCTGGGCGTAGCCGCCCGTCATGTGCGCTCCCGGCATCGCCTCGAAGGCCGCCACCACTACTTTCCCCGCCTCTTCCGCCTCCTCCGGGCGCACGAGCCGGACGATCACCTGGTCGCTTCCCACGCCGCCATCCTTCCAGGCGGTCATAGTGTGGGTCTGATGAACGACGACGAGATCAGGCAGAGCATCGATCGGCTGGTCGCCGAGGAGCACGAATTGCGGGCGCAACACCAGCTCGAGCCGCTCGAAGAGGCGGGGGCGCAGCGGCTCCGCCAGATCGAGGAATCGCTCGACCAATGCTGGGATCTCCTCCGCCAGCGGCGGGCCAAGCGGGAGTTCGGCCTGAATCCCGATGATGTCGCCGTCCGCGACACCAGCGTCGTCGAGCACTACCGGCAATAACGCCGCTGAGCTCGCGACCGCTTTCCAGTATCTGTGTCTACGCGGGGTCATCGGTTGGCCTTGACCCCGCCTACCAGGACGCGGCCCATGCCCTGGGCCAGGCCCTGGCCAAAGACGACCTGACCCTCGTCTACGGCGGCGGGGCCGTCGGCCTCATGGGCGTGATCGCCGACTCGGTCCTCGATGCCGGCGGCTCGGTGATCGGGGTCATACCGAAGGGGCTGTTCCAACGCGAGATCGCCCACAGCCGCCTCAGCAAACTCATCGAGGTGAGCTCCATGCACCAGCGCAAGCAGAAGATGTTCGAGCTGGCCGACGGTTTCGTGGCCCTCCCCGGCGGACTCGGCACGATGGAGGAGCTCACCGAGATGGCGACCTGGTCCCAACTCGGCATCCACGCCAAGCCGATCGTCACCCTCGACGTGAACCGGTATTGGCAGCCCTTCCACCTCATGCTGGAGGCGGCGGTAGCCGGCGGGTTCATGAGGGCCGACAACCTCCGCCTCATCGCCAATGTCGACTCCGTAGAGGCGGTCATCCCCGCCCTGCGCGCCTACGACGTCCCCTACACCGACAAGTGGCTCGACCTCGAACAGGCTTGAGGAAAACGAGCAGCCGCCTCGCCGACGGGCGCGAGATCATCTACTTCGACGAGTCCGACGACGCCGCCCCGGCGCGGACCGTGGTCGACTCCCGCGACCTCCCCCCGATGGCCAGCCTGTCGGCGAACCGTTACGACCCGTTGGCCGACGAGTGGGTGACCGTCGCCCCACACCGCCAGGACCGCACCCACCGGCCACCCGCCGACGAGTGCCCGCTGTGCCCGTCGCGTCCCGGCCATCACAGCGAGATCCCCTCGCCTGACTATGACGTCGTCGTCTTCGAGAACCGCTTCCCCAGTTTCGCGGGCACCGAACCGGCAGCCGGTACCCCCGCCCTCAACGGATTGTCACGCCTCCAACCCGGCGCCGGCCGCTGCGAGGTGGTGTGCTTCACCCCCGAGCACGACACGTCGTTCGCGGCGCTGGCGCCGACGCGGGTGCGCACAGTGCTCGAAGCGTGGGTTGACCGGACCGTCGCCCTCGAGGCCCTGCCGTCGGTGGCCCAGGTCTTTTGCTTCGAGAATCGCGGCCGGGAGATCGGCGTGACCCTCGGGCACCCCCACGGCCAGATCTACGGCTACCCCTTCGTCACCCCCCGGACCGCTCGCATGCTAGCGGCCGCCCACCGGTATCGAGACCGGACGCAGGGCAACCTGTTCGCCGACCTTCTGCGCGCCGAGGTCCAGGGAGGCGAGCGCATCGTGGCGCGGACCGCACACTGGACGGTGTTCGTCCCGTACGCCGCCCGCTGGCCGATCGACATCCGTCTCTACCCGAACGACCGGGTCACCTCGTTGCCGGAGTTGTCGGAGGAGCAGCGGCAGGACTTCTGCCCGGTGTACCTCGAAACTCTTCGCCGCCTCCAGAAGGCTTGGGGCGCCGATGTCGGCTACATCGCAGGATGGCACCAGGCGCCCGCGGCCGCCGACGCGGACCTGGCGTATCTCCACCTCGAGATCCTCTCCATCCGCCGGGCGCCGGGCAAGCTCAAGTACCTGGCCGGCTCCGAGGCGGTCATGGGCGCCTTCCTCAACGACATCGCGCCCGAAGATGCGGCCAGGATCCTCCGAGACGCCCTCTAAAAGGTGTCAGGCCACCCGCCCGGCGCCGGCGGAAGGGACCACCGCAAAAGTACTCGGCGTCCGCATGCCGCTGCCCGCGAAGCGCCGCCCGAGCGCGGCGTCCAACACCTCGACGTCGGCCCCGAGCACGATCGCGCACCCGCCGAAGCCGGCGCCGGTGAGCCGGGCCCCCCGGGCCCCGGCGGCGCGAGCCGCCTCGACCACGGCGTCGAGTTCGGCAACCGAAACGGCAAAGTCGTATCGCAAGGACAGGTGTGACTCATACATCAGTTCGCCAATGTCGATGCCCGACCGGAGTCGGTCGGCCGCCCTGACCACCCGTGAGTTCTCCGTGACTACGTGGCGGGCCCGGCGCTGCAGATCCCCGCTCAGGCCGCCAACCTGATCAACGGAGGCGTCGCGCAGCGTGGCCACGCCCATCGCCACCGCCGCCTGCTGGCACTCGCGCCGCCGCGACGCGTAACCACCGTCGGCGTTGCGGTGACGGACATGGGTGTCCACCACGACCAGAGGGCCCACCTCCAAAGGCAGCGCCGCCGCCTCCAATGATCGAAAGTCGATCAGCAGCCCGTGACCGGCGCGGCCGAAGAGGACGGCCAGCTGGTCGAGCAGGCCGACGGGCGCCCCCACAAACTCCGACTCGGCCCGGTGACACAAACGGGCCAGGGCCAGCCGATCCAGTTCGAACTGTTCCAGGTCGTTGATGGCGACCGCCACTGCCGCCTCGAGGGCTGCGCTCGACGACAGCCCGCGTCCAAGGGGCACCAAGGAGTCGATGACGATGTCCATCCCCGGCGGTTGGTAACCGGCCTGGTCGAAGGCCCACACGACGCCGACGGGATACCGGGCCCATGGGGCCAGAGGACCGGCGCCGCCCACGTCCGAGGTCACCACGCCGCCCGGGGCGAAGGCCGACGACCAGCACCGCAGCTGGCGGTCGCGGCGCCGGCGTACCGCCACCACCGTGTCGCGGTCGATGGCGAACGGCAACGCCCACCCGTCGTTGTAGTCGGTGTGGTCACCGATCAGGTTGACCCGCCCCGGGGCCCGCCATATCCCTTCGGGCTGTCCGCCGGTCAGGACGGGGAAGAGAGCGGTCAAGCGGTCACGGCGCTGATCGCTCACCCCCCGATCCTTCCACCCGATCCTCCCACCCGAAATCGCCCAACAGGTTTTCCTGGCACCATTTGAGGGCGTATATCGCGCCAAATGATGCTCAGAAAGCGCAGACGCCCCCAAACGTCGCTCAAGCCGCCCCTCGGCGGAGGCTAGGCCACCGGCTCGCGCCGGATCTGGGGCCCGTCGATATGACAGCCCGGCGGCGTGGCCGCCAGCGGCCGCCCGGCCTCCATCGGCCGCCCCGCCTCCAGTGGCCGCCCGGCCTCGCCAACGCCCACGGGGGGCGGATTGCGGATCCCCAAAAACGCCATGACCCCGCCGAGCACGGTCGCGGCCGCGGCGATGAGCAGGGCGGTGTGGAAGCCGTTGGAGAACGCCACCGGTTTGTTGTAATCCGACCCCGTCAGCCCCGATAGCGCGGGTAACAAGGCCACCGCCAGCAGGCCCGCCGCCCGGGCCACCGCATTGTTGACACCCGAGGCGGCGCCCGCGTAGCGCTCGTCGGCGGCCGCCATCACCGTCGCGGTCAACGGGGCCACGGTGAGCGCCAAGCCGAGGCCGAACACGATGACCGCGGGCAGGATGTTGGTGACGTAGTGGCCCCCGGGCCGCACGCCGCGCATGAGGAACAGGCCCGCGGCCACGATCAGGGGGCCCACCGTCATGGGGATACGAGGACCGAAGCGCTGCGACAGCGCCCCCGCCCGCGCCGACAACAGCAGCATGATGACCGTCACCGGGAACAAGGCGGCTCCCGCGGAGACCGGCGAGTACTTCAACGCCGCCTGCAGGTCGACGGCCAGGAGGAAGATGGCGCCACCGAGGGCGGCGTACACCACGAAGGTGACCAGGTTGGCGACGGTGAACTGCCGCGACGAGAAGATGCCGAGGGGCAGCATGGGATGGGGGCTGTGGGCCTCGACGAAGACGAACGCCACCAGCGCCGCGATCCCGACCACCCCCGCAACCGCCACGACCGTGCCCTGCCCGGGCGAAGGCCCCTCGATCAGGGCGTAGGTCGACGCGGCCAGCCCGACTACCACCAGGGCGGCGCCGACGACGTCGATGTGGGGGTTGGCGGTGGGGTCGCTCGACTCGGGCAGGTGGCGCGAGGCGTACAGCACCACCACCGCCAGCGGCAGGTTGAGGAGGAAGATCAGTCGCCACGACACCGCCGACACCAGCCAGCCCCCGATGAACGGCCCGGCGGCGGCGGCGATACCCCCGAGGCCCGACCACGCCCCGATCGCCCGGCCCCGGTCGTCGGGGGCGAAGCTGGCCTCGATGATGGCCAGGCTCCCGGGCACCAACAAGGCGCCGCCGATCCCCTGCAGGGCCCGGGCGGCGATCAGCATCGGCAGGTTGACGGCGACGCCGCACAGCAGCGACGCCAGGCTGAACCACACCACGCCGGTCATGAAGATCCGCCGACGCCCGAACAGATCCCCGAGCGAGCCGCCCAACAAGATGAGCGCCGCCAGGGTGATCAGGTAGCCGGTGAGGACCCACTGCAAGCCGGCGACGCCGGTGGCGAATTGCCTCCCGATGGCGGGCAGGGCGACGTTGACGACGGTGGCGTCAAGGGACGCGATCCCCGAACCGACGATGGTGGCGACGAGGACCCAGCGGCCTTCGGGTGTCCCGTAGCGGACCGGTGCCGACGCCATCGGGCGACGATACCCCGACCGGCGCTAATGCGACCGGTGCCACGTCCAGGCGTAACTGGTGTCCTCGGCTGCGACCGCCGCGGCCCCCAACTGCAGGGGGCGGAAGGTGTCGACCATCACGGCCCACTCCTTGGTGGCGGTCTGGCCGAGCGACGCTTCCACCGACCCCGGCTGGGGGCCGTGCACGAAGCCCGAAGGGTGCAGCGTCAGCGACCCCACCTCGATCCCGGCCCCCCGGCGGGACATGAAATCCCCGCCCACGTAGAAAAGCACCTCGTCGCTGTCGACGTTGGCGTGGTTGTACGGCGCGGGCACCGAGGCCGGGTCGAAGTCCAACGGCCGGGGGCAGAACGAGCAGACCACGAACCCGGGACCCTCGAAGGTCTGGTGCACCGGCGGCGGCAGGTGGACCCGCCCGACGACGGGCTCGAAGTCGGCGATGTTGAAGGCGTACGGATAGAGGCAGCCATCCCAGCCCACGACATCGAAGGGATGGTGGGAAAAGAGGTAGCGGGTTCCGCCGCCGTCGTGGCGGACGAAGACCTCGGTCTCCCCGGAGTCCGCTGGTTCCGGCAACGAGTCGGGACCTCGCAGATCACGCTCGCAGTAGGGGGCGACCTCGAGGAACTGGCCGGTGGCCGACAGGTACCGCTTGGGAGGCCCGATGTGGCCCGACGCTTCGATGATCAGCGCCCGCAGGGGCTCACTCGGGCGCCAGCGATGCGTCGTCGATCGGGGCAGGATGACGTAGTCGCCGGCGCCGACGGCCAGCGGTCCGAAAACCGTTTCGACCACGGCGCGCCCCGATTCGATGTAGGCGCACTCGTCGCCCCGGGCGTTGCGGTACAGCGGCGAGTCCCCGTCGGCGGCGACGTAGGACAACCGGACGTCGGAGTTGGCCAGTAGGAGGTGGCGCCCGGTAACCATGTCGGCGCCGCCCGCGTCGAGCTTGTGGGCCTTGAAATGCCGGGGCATGAGGGGCTGGTTGGCCACCGTCGCCTCTTCCGGCAACTGCCATGTGTCGGCTGCCACCAGGTCGGTCGGCGCATGGCGGTGGTAGAGCAGGGCGCTGGCGCCCGAAAAGCCTTCGGCACCCATGAGCTCTTCCGCGTACAGGCCCCCGTCTGGCCGGCGGAACTGGGTATGGCGCTTCTTGGGCACCTCCCCCACGGTTCGGTAGTACGGCACCGCCACCTCCAACCACGTTCACCCGTCCGATTACCGGACAGCCTTGTAACGATATTGTAGCATTGACGATCGTGACCGACACCTGGCTGGCGGTGGCCGAGGGCTCCCCGTTTCCCATCACCAACCTGCCGTACGGCGTGTTCTCGCCCGGTGGCGGTCCCTATCGGGTGGGGGTGGCCATCGGCGACTTCGCCCTCGATCTCGCCGCGCTGGCGGGCACCGGCCTCCTGCCGGGGCTGGACGGAGCGTTTGCGCAGCCCGCGCTCAACCATTTCCTGGCCCATGGTCCTCGGGCGTGGGCCGCGGTGCGCGATCGCCTCACGGTGCTGCTGGGCCAGCCGGCGAGGGAGGCAGCGGTATCGCGGGCGCTGCATCCGCTGGGATCGGTCCGCCTGCGGATGCCGTTCGAGGTGGCCGACTACGTCGACTTCTACTCGTCGCTCGACCACGCCACCAACCTGGGCCGCATCTTCCGCCCCGAGTCGCCGCCGCTCCCGCCGGCGTGGCGGCACCTCCCCATGGGCTACCACGGGCGGGCGGGAACGGTCGTGGTCTCGGGTGCTGCGATCGTGCGCCCGTGCGGGCCGACGGGTCCCGACGTCTTCGGCCCCACCGCCAAGCTCGACTTCGAGGCCGAAATCGGCTTCGTAGTCGGTGTGGGCAGCCGGCGGGGCCATCCCGTGACCCCGGCGGGGTTGCGCGACCACGTCTTCGGCGTCGTGCTCGTCAACGACTGGAGCGCCCGTGACATCCAGGGCTGGGAGTACACGCCGCTCGGGCCGTTCCTCGGCAAGTCCTTCGCGACGTCGATCTCGCCGTGGGTGGTCCCCCTCGAGGCACTGCGCGCCGCCCGGGTGCCGCCCCCGCCCCAGGATCCGCCACCGTTGCCCTACCTGCATGACGACGATCCCTGGTCGCTCGACGTTGCCCTCGAAGTGCGCCTCAACGGCGAGGTGATCTCCCGACCCCCCTTTTCCCGCACCTACTGGACACCGGGTCAGCAGGTGGCCCACCTGACCGCCAACGGCGCCTCGCTGCGAACCGGCGACCTGTTGGCGTCGGGGACGGTCTCGGGGCCCGGGGCCGCCGAGCGAGGGTCGCTCATCGAGCTGGCGTGGAACGGGACCACGCCGCTCACCCTCGCCGACGGCGCCACCCGGTCGTGGCTGGCCGACGGCGACACCGTGGCCATCTCGGCTTCCGCGCCCGGCGCCGGCGGCACGCGGCTGGGATGGGGCGCGGTGAGCGGCATCATCCATCCGGCGGCCGCGGCCCGCCCATGAGCGGCGAGACATCGCAGACCCTGGACCGGGGCCTGCGGCTGCTCGAGGTGCTGGTCGACGAGCCGGGCCTGTCGGTCACCGACCTCGCCGCCCGCCTTGGCACCAGCCGGCCCGCGGTGTACCGCCTGCTGGCCACGCTCGAGCAGCACGGCCTGGTCGACCGCACCGCTGACGGCCAGGTCCGCCTGGGCCTCGGAGTCCTGCCCTTGGCCCGGGCCGTCACACCTCGTTTCAGCGACGCCGCCCTTCCGGTGCTGCGGGAACTGGCCGACGACGTGGGCGCCACCGCCCACCTGACGGTGGCCGACGGCACCTCCGCCGAAGCGGTGGCGGTGGCCGTCGTCGAGCCCAGCCGCACGACCATGCACGTCGGCTACCGGGTCGGTTCCCGCCACCCGCTCGCCAGCGGGGCTGCGGGCAGGGCCATCCTCCTCGGCCGCGGCCGCCGCCGGGGCCCGGGGTTCGTGGTGAGCGAGGGCGAGTTACAGCAAGGGGCCGTCGGCATCGCCGCGCCGATTCTTGGCGTGGCGGGGCTCGAGGCCAGCGTCGGCCTGGTCGCCATCGGCCGCACACCCGACCTGGCCGCCGCCGGTCCCCGGGTAATCGTGGCGGCAGGGGCCATCTCGGCCGCCCTCACGTAGGCTCTCGGGTGTGTTGGACGGCTGGTTTGAGGTCACCCCCTCGTTTCTCGACGATAACCGCAGTGAGCTGACCCCCGAGGATCTCAAGGGATTCTTCGACGGGACCGAACCGCGATGGCGCCACGCCCTTGCCGGTCCCCAGCAAATCCCCCGCCGCCAAGTCGTCGTCGACGGGCTGGTCAAGCTCCGCCAGCCGACCGGCGAGAGCCAGCCGTTGGTCCTCCTCGTCGGCCAAGACGGGCAGGGCAAGACCACCGCCCTGCTCCAGATGGCCTGCGACCTGGTGGGCGAAGGCCACCGGGTGCTCATGCGATCCCCCGGCGCCCGCCTCGACCCGCAGTCGGTCCTCTACCTGCCGACCGACACCACCTGGGTGCTGGTGAGCGACGACGCCAACGAGATCGCCCACGACGTGGCGACGACCGTTGAGAAGCTGTTCAACTCCGGGCGCCACGACATCCGCTGGCTGCTCAGCGCTCGCGACGTCGACTGGAAGGCCCAGTTCCTCCAGAAGAGCCGGACCGTCGAGCCGCCTTGGGCCCGCTTCGCCGATCTTTTTCCCGAGCTCGGCAACCGGATGATCGGCTTGGCCCTGAAGGCGGCCGAGGCGGGCGAGGTGCTGGCGGCATGGACGGCGGCCGACTGCCTCGGCGCCCTCGCGGCCCTGCCCGTCGGCGACCGCACCGCGATCATGGAGGAGCAGGCGACCAAGAAACACGGACTCTCCGACGCCACCGTGCTCGGGGCGTCGCTCGACCTGCGCTACGGCGCCGAGGGGCTGTCCACCCTGGTCGCCACCGCCCTCTCCCGCCTCGCCGGAGACCCCGCCCAGGAGGCGTTCCTGTTCGCGGCCGCGGCGCACGTCGCGGGCGTCGACGGCGTCGACCTGTTCGTGCTGGCCGATCTGGTCGGCGTCGAACGCGACGACCGCCATTCGCGGATTCTCGAGCGCCTCGCCGACGCCGGCCTGGCTAGCGGCAGCGCCGGCGCCCTGCGGCCCCGCCACCCGGCTCTCGCCCGCGCCGCCATCCAGCTGGCGGGCGCCGGGAGCTTCGGAGCCGACCTCGAGGACCTGTACGGCCGCCTCGTGCGGGGCACCGCGGCCACCGGCAACGACATCAAGTCCCTGGCCGCGGGCGGCGCCGTCATGACCTGCGGCCCCCTCCTGGCCGAGAAACTGCAGCAGATCGGCTTCCCGCTCGAGCGCGCCGCCCAGATCGCCTGCGCGGTCAGCGACGAAGCGGAGGCGGCGCTGCCCGACTACCTCCTGTTCACCGTGGCCCGGGCCCGCACTTACCGGGAAGCGACCCGCCTCGCCGACAGCCGCCAAGTCCTGCGGGACCGCCTGACCGATGCCATGACCAAGCATGACTGGGACGTGGCCGGGCGGGCGTTCCTCCACGAGCTGAGCGTGCCCGAGTCCGAGGTCGGCCAGCTGGCCGAGGGCGTCACCCTGGCGGGGCTGGCGCTGGCCGACGCCGACGGCCTCGAGCAGATCATGATGGCCGACGCCAAGCTGGCCCTGCTGGCGCTCGGCACGGCGTGCCGGGAGCTCGGGGCGGTGCCGGGCGACGACGGGGCCGTGTTCCGGCGCCAACTGCGCAGCTGCCACCATCTGGGCGAGAAGGTCACGCCGAAGTGGGACCAGAAGGCCCGCTTCGAATTCCACCTCCTCGACGTGGCCGCCAACGACTACGACATCCCGAAGACGAGCGCGGCCGAGGCCCTCCTGTGGCTGCGCGAGACGGTGCAGACCGCCCATGCGATGATCACCGATACCGACATCGCCGACCTGGCGCGGCGCCTGACACCGGAGAGCGGCGACGTCGCCTACAGCCACCTCGAGCACACCATCGGCCTCGGCCGGCTGCCCTGGGCCAAGGAGTAACCCGGCCCCACCCAGGTATTCGCCTTGCCGTCAGCTGGGTGTCATGTGGCCGGCGTAGCGTCGTCGGCAGGGCTGGACCGGCTCGAGGGGTCCGGCCTCGGGGTCGTTCGTGGCGCGGACCCACGGGTTTCCGGTGGGTTCGCGCCAGGAATGCCCGCTGCCTCCCGCCCGCGGGCCAGCGCCTCGAAGGGCTCCAGTGAGCGCTGGTCGGCCAGCGCACCCATGCTGGCGGCCTGGTCGGCGGGCACGCCCGCCAGGATGCGCTTGACCGGCACCTCCAGCTTCTTGCCCGACAGGGTCCGGGGGATGACCGGCACCGGGTAGATCTCATCGGGACTGTGCCGGGGTGACAGGCTCGACCGGATCTCGGCCACGATTGCCGCCCGCAGCGTTTCGTTCCACGTCGCTCCCGGCGCCACCACCACGAACAGCAGCAGCTCGCCGGCGCCGCCGGCGGGATCTTCGAGGTGCACCACCAGGCTGTCGGCCACCTCGGGGCGCGACTCGACCACCGCATAGAACTCGGCGGTGCCGATGCGAACCCCGCCCCGGTTCAAGGTGGCATCCGACCGTCCCGAGATGATGCACGTCCCCCGGGCGGTAAAGGTGATCCAGTCCCCGTGCCGCCAGACGCCGGGGTACTGCTCGAAATACGCCGCCTGGTACCTCGACCCGTCGTCGTCGCCCCAGAACCCGACGGGCATCGACGGCATGGGCGCCGTCACCACCAGCTCACCCTGCTCGCCCACCGCGCACTGGTGTCCCGATGAGTCGAACGCGGCCACCGCCGCCCCCAGGTAGCGGCACGAGATCTCCCCGGCATACACCGGCACCAAGGGGCAGCCGCCGACGAATGCGGTGCACACATCGGTGCCCCCACTCACCGACGCCAGCAGGAGGTCACCGCCGATGGAGTCGTAGACCCACCGGAACCCTTCTGCGGGCAGCGGCGCCCCCGTCGATCCCACGCCGCGCAGCGCCCCCAGGTCCGCCACCGCCGACGGCACCACACCGGCCTTGCGGCAGCTCATCAGAAACGGGGCGCTGACGCCGAAGTAGGTGGTTCCCGTCGCCTCGGCCAACCGCCACAGGGCGGTCAGGTCGGGGTAGGCGGGGTTGCCGTCGAACAGCACGACGGCCGAGGAGACCAGCAGGCCCGAGACCAGGAGGTTCCACATCATCCAGCCGGTCGTGGTGAACCAGAAGAACCGGTCGCCGGCGCCGAGGTCGGCGTGCAGGGCCAGCGCCTTCAGGTGCTCGAGCAGGATCCCGCCGTGGCCGTGCACGATCGCCTTGGGCAGCCCCGTTGTCCCCGACGAGTACAGGACGTACAGCGGGTGGTCGAACGGGACCGGAGTGAACTCGAGCGGCGCCGCCTCGGCGATCAGGTCGTTCCAGAAAAGCGCCCCGGGCACACCGGCGCGGGCGGCGGCGCCGTCGCCCAGATAGGGGATTATGACCGTCGCCACCAGCGACGGCAGCGCTTCGGCGATGGCCGCCACCTCGGCGACGCGATCGTGCGCGGCGGGGCCGTAGCGGTAGCCGTCGACGGCGAGGAGCACCATCGGCGCGACCTGGGAAAACCGGTCGATCACGCTGCGGGTGCCAAACTCCGGTGCGCACGACGACCAGATCGCCCCCAGGCTCGCAGTGGCGAGGAAGGCGACCAGGGTCTCGACGATGTTGGGCAGGTAGGCGACCACCCGGTCGCCAGGCTCGACGCCGAGGCGCTGCAGCCCCCGTCGGGCCCGGGCCACCTCGTCGCGCAACTCGGCCACGGTGAGGGTGATCGGCGCCCGGGTCTGGCTGTGCGACACCACCGCCACGCGGCCGGCGTCGGGACCAGGCCGCAGGGCATGCTCGGCGTAGTTGAGGGTTGCTCCCGGGCACCATGTCGCGCCCGGCATAGAGGCGCCGGCCAGCATCGGCCGGCACGCGCCGGCGGCGATGACGCCGAAAAAGTCCCAGATGGACGACCAGAACCCGTCCAGGTCGGTGACCGACCACTGCCAGAGGTCCTGGTAGGAGGCGAAGTCGCGGCCCCGGTGGGCCAGCCAGCGCAGGTAGGCGCCGATCCGGCTGCGTTGATATATATCGGACGGAGGCGTCCACAGCCGCTCGGGCGCCTCGGCGCCGCTCACGCCGGCGGCGCCGGGTCGACGGCGCCGTGGTCCCGGCAGCGAGCGACGAATTGGGCCGGTGTGACCCACACCGTCAGGCGCCGGCCGCACGCGGGGCAGAACCTCGGCGGATCAAACGCCCGTACGCACCCCGGGCACTCGTCGGCCCGCCGCCCGCACCCGACGCAGAACGCAGCCACCACGAGGCTCAGCGGCGGGCCACCGGCATGGCGAGGTCCTGGAGCATCTGCAGGTCCTGTTCGGGCCGGCGGCCGAGGGTGGTGAGGTAGTTGCCGATGATGAGGCCGTTGATCCCTGCCGCCATCCCCATCGACTGCAGGTCGCGCAGCGTCACCTCACGGCCGCCGGCGTAGCGCAGCAGCACCGCGGGCAGCGCCAGGCGCAGCAGGGCGATCCACCGCAGGGCCTCGACGGGGGCGAGCAGGTCACGATCGGCCAGCGGCGTCCCGGGTCGGGGGTTCAGGAAGTTGACGGGAATCTCGACGGGGTCGACCTGGCGCAATTGCTCGAGTAGCTCGATGCGCTGGGCGACGCTCTCACCCATCCCCAGGAGCACGCCGCAGCACAGCTCCATGCCCGCCGCCCGCACGTGCTGGCAGGTCTCGAACCGCTGCGCCCAGGAGTGTGTCGTCACAATCTGGGGGAAAAAGGAGCGGGCTGTTTCCAGGTTGTGGTTGTACCGGTGCACGCCGCCCGCGGCCAGGCGCTGCGCCTGGTCCCGGGTCAAGATGCCCGCGCTCACCGCCACGTTGAGGCCTGTCTCGGCGTGCACCGCCGCGGTGGCGGCGAGGATCTGCGCCATGATCCGCTCGTCGGGGCCGCGGACGGCGAGGACGATGCAGAACTCGCTGGCCCCGAGGCCCTCCGTCTCCACGGCGGCAGCCACGACAGCCGCGGGGTCGAGAAACGGTGTCGCCTGCACCGGCGAGTCGAACCGCGACGATTGGCTGCAGAACTGGCAGTCCTCGGGGCAGCCCCCCGTCTTGGCCGACACGATCCCCTCGACGTCGACCTCGGGCCCGCACCACGCCAGGCGGACCTCATGGGCCACCGCCGCCAGCGACGGGACCGCTTCGGCCGGCAGCTCGGCGAGAGCCGTCAACTCCGCCACCGTGAGCTGCCGCCGCTCGTCGATCAGGGCGGCGCCGGCCGCCGCCACCAACTCCCGCACTTTTGTCACCGGCTCACCCTAGATGGGTGGCGGGAGATCTAGCTGAAGTCCACGTCCTGGTCCTTGGGGACGTAGCCCCCCCGGCCCATGGCCGCGCTGATCTCGAGGTCGACGCTCTCGTCGACTCCACCCTTGACCTCGGTGACCCACGGAAGCCGGTCCTTCAGGATCCGGTCGATCCCGGCCTGCAGGGTGGACGAGCTCACGGCACAGGAGCTGCAGGCACCCTGCAGCATCACCTCCACGACGCCTTCTTCGACATCCGCGCTCACGAGCATCAGATCCCCGCCATCGGCCTGGACGGCGGGGCGGATGATCTCGATCAATTCGTTGAGCGCGGTGAGGCGCGCGCTGCGTTCGTCGTCGTCGACCATCACATCAGAACCTGCAGCCATGGGGATCACCTTCCTGGAGGTCATGCTGCCACGTGGCGGGGACTTTTCCAACCTTTCGGGCATGATGAGAGGCCGCCGCCGCCTACTTGGAGGGAGCCCATGCCCGCCGTCGCCATCATCCCCGGAGCCGAGCCTTTTTCCGCCCCGGGGGGACCTCACGGTGCCTTGGTACTGCACGGATTCACCGGCTCCCCGCACTCGATGCGGGGCTTGGCGCGAGCGCTGGCCGATGCCGGCTTTTCCGTCGAACTCCCGCTCTTGCCCGGCCACGGGACCACCGTCGAGGACATGGCCACGACCGGTTGGGACGACTGGTCCGGCGCCGCGGAGGCCGCCTACGACAAGCTGGCGGCCAACTGCGACCGGGTGGTCGTGGTCGGCTTGTCGATGGGCGGGACGCTCACCGCCTGGCTGGCCACCCGCCACCAAGAGATCGCGGGCATTGCCGTCGTCAACGGGCTCATCGAACCGGCGGCGCCCGCACTGCGCCAGATGATCGACATGATGGTCGCCCAGGGAGTGCCCGAGGTCCCCGGGATCGGGAGCGACATCGCGGAACCGGGCGGCACCGAGGTGGCCTACGACCGCACACCGATCGTCTGCACCGTGTCGCTGTTCGACCAGCTCCCGGCGCTGAAGGCCAATCTGGCCGCCATCTCCGCGCCGGTCCTCATCTTCACCAGTCCCGAGGACCACGTCGTCCCACCGGTGTCGAGCGCCACCTTGGCCGCGGGCGTCAGCGGTCCCGTGCAGCGGATCGTTCTCGAGCGCAGCTACCACGTGGCGACGCTCGACTACGACCGCGACCTCATCGAGCGCGAAACCGTTGCCTTCGCCCTGCGGGTCACCGGGAGCTAGCGGAGGGTCAGATGAGGCCGAGGGCGGCGGCGCATGCCGGCCATTGGCCCCAGCCCGACTGAGCCTGCAGCTTCATGGCGGCCTCGTCCTGCATGGCCGGCGACTCCAGGTCGGGACGTCCCGGGTACCCGAGCCCCGTCCACGTCGTCGCGCTGAACTGGTAGGCGCCGTAGAAGCCGTTGCCGGTGTTCTCGGCGTAGTTGTCGCCCGACTCGCACCGCCGCAGCTGCAACCACTCGCCGCCGGCATGGCCGCCGCCGCTGGACGCGGGCGGGGGGGCGGTGGTGGGCACCGTCACTGACTTGACCGGTGTCGCGGAAGTGGGAACCGGTAGGCCGGCGGCCTGCTGGACCACCGCCACCAAGCCGTTGTTGACCGGCAAGCCCTGAGTGGCGGGCCCCGGCCGGGCCGCGGGCGTCGCGCCGGCGGTGGCCGCCGTTTGCGTCTTGACCGTCAGCTGGGCTTGGACGACATCGAGTTGCTGCTGCTGGCTGGCCGCGGTCGCCAGGGCGCTGGTCCGCAGCGCCTGTAGTTGCGTCGTCGCCTGCAGGCTCGCGTTCTGGGCACTGGTCAACATGGCCAGGTCGCCCCGGAGGTTGACCTCCACCAGTCGCAGCCCGTCGGCGGTGCTGGCGAGGTCACCCGATGCCACCTTCAGGTACTCGCGGCTGAGCGTCAGGTCGGACGCGGCAGTGGGCGAAGGGGTCTCGGGGGTGGTGCCGCCGTGCATGTAGGCCCGAAGCGCCTGCTCCACCAGGATCGAGCGGTTGGCGCCGAGCATCTGGACGGTGGCGTCGTGCTGGTAAGAGACGCTGGCCAGGCGCGACGCGGTCGATGTCACCCGCAACCGGGCCTGGTCCAACTGGGCGGTGAGCTTGTGGATCACCACGCCCTGGCTGCTGACCTTGGCGGCTAGGGCGTCGGCCTGGCTCTGCGTCGGTCCCGGTGCGTCGGCCCCCGCGGGGACAGCCGGGATGACCAGGAGGGTGAGGAGGGTGCCCACCACCAGCCGGATAACCGACCGTGAGCGAGGCGCGGCGACGGTGACGGCGATCGGTCGCCTACCGCGAAAGCCTCCGGGTGCCGTCCTGGCTTCGACCGTCGAACACTCTCCGGTTAACGCCACAACGAGCAAAAACTAGTTGCCGACCGCAAGCATGCGCAATGCGCCGCCCCCGGCACGATGGCCGGGGGCGGCGAATTCCGTTCCGAGAAAGGGTTTTGGCTTACGCCTCGGCGGGCTTGAGGATCGCTTCGATCTCCAGGAAGACCTGGACCTTGTCGCCGATGACGACCCCGCCACCGTCGAGGGGCATGTTGAAGTCGATACCGAAGTCCTTGCGGCTGATCTCGGTGGTCGCCGAGAAGCCGGCGCGGGTGCCGCCGAAGGGGTCGGGTCCGAACCCGTTGGGCTCCACGTTCAGGTGGAGGCGCTTGGTGATCCCGTGCAGCGTCAGGTCACCCTCGACGGCGTAGCCATCATCGGTCGGCGCCACGCCGGTGGACTCGAAGGTCATGGTGGGATGGGACTCGACGTTGAAGATGTCCGCGGAGCGGAGGTGGCCGTCGCGGTTTTCATCATTGGTATCGATGGAGCTCAAATCGACCGATACCGAGACCGACGAGTCGAGCGGGTTCTCGGCGGTGACGATCTGGCCCTGGAAAGTCCGGAAGCTGCCGCGGACCTTGCTCACCATCATGTGCCGGACGGTGAAGGACACATCACTATGGACCGGGTCGATGGTCCAGGTACCCACGATGTAGCCAGGAATCGTCTCTGTGGAAGTCATGCGAATCGTCCTCTTTCCTGTTCCGATAGTCGATCGTTGAACTTTCAACAGACTATACAGGGCGGTGGTTGAGATGTCAACTACCCCGAAGTACCATGAACGCGGTGAGTACGACCAGCCCTGCCGACGAGACCCGGGCCCCGGAGGCTGGCGGCGTCGAACCCCGGTGGCTTTCACCCGCCGAGCAGGTGTCCTGGCGGGCCTTCATCGACGCCATCCGCCTCTTCAGCGCCCAGATCGACCGCGAGCTGCAGCAGGACAGCGGCCTCAACCACGCCTACTACCAGATCCTGGTCACACTTTCCGAAGCACCGGAGCGGACCATGCGGATGAGCGAGCTGGCGGCTCTCACCCTGACGTCGCGCAGCCGCCTCTCGCACGCCATCGCCCGGCTGGAGGAAGCCGGCTGGGTGGCCCGGGAGTCCTGTGCCTCCGACAAGCGGGGCTCATTCGCGGTGATGACCGACGCCGGCTTCGCCATTCTCGAGTCGGCCGCCCGCGGCCATGTCGACGCGGTGCGCCGCAACCTGTTCGACGTCCTCACGCCCGAACAGGTCGCCGAGCTGGGCCGGATCAGCGCGGTGTTGCGCGACGCCCTGCGCGCCGGTCCCGTGGCTCGCTGCCTGCAGGCGGAGGCCGACGACGCCGGCGACCTCGCTGACGCGAGTGGCATTAGCGACCTCGGCGACGCCGGCGACGAGATCAGGGCCGACTGGCCGGGGCGAGCGGAGCTCGGCGGCGATCCCCCCGAGGCTGCGGCCTAAAACCAAGCCTCGGGACCCAAAGTGCTGCAAAACGACGGTAGTACGTCGTTTCGCAGCAGTAGACAGCGGAAGTCCTCCTCGGCGGGGGCGGCGGCGGTGAGGCGGCGGCGGTGGCGGCGCTACGGTCCCGGTGTGGCATCACCCGGGATGGCCGCCGCCCTCGAGGCGGTGAAGAAGGCATCGTCGATCGTCGCCCTCACCGGTGCCGGCATTTCCACCGACTCCGGCATCCCCGACTACCGGGGCCCGCAAGGGGTGTGGACCAAGAACCCGGGGGCGGAGCGCACCGCCACCCTCCACCACTACCTCGGTGACCCCGAGATCCGCAAGCGGGTCTGGCAGGCCCGCTTGCACTCGCCGGCGTGGACCGCGGAGCCCAATGCCGGCCACCGGGCGCTTGTCGACCTCGAGCTCCAGGGTCGGATGGCGGCCGTCGTGACCCAGAACATCGACGGCATGCACCAGCGGGCCGGTTCGGATCCCCAACTCGTCATCGAACTCCACGGCACCATGCGCGAGGTCACCTGTTGGTCCTGCGGCCTACGGGCGCCGATGCTGCCGGTCCTCGACCGGCTGCGGGCGGGCGAGGAGGATCCGCACTGTGAGGAAGTGATCGACGACCGGGTGTGCGGCGGGATTCTCAAGTCGGCGACGATCAGTTTCGGCCAGGCCCTCGATCCCGCGGTGCTCGATCGCGCCGCCATGGCCGTCGAGGCGGCCGACCTCCTGCTCGCCGTCGGATCGACGCTCACCGTGCACCCCGCCGCCGGTCTGGTTCCTTTGGCCGCCCGCTCCGGCCTGCCCATCGTGAT
Source organism: uncultured Actinomycetota bacterium (assembly GCA_963851105.1). Classification (GTDB taxonomy): domain Bacteria; phylum Actinomycetota; class Acidimicrobiia; order Acidimicrobiales; family Palsa-688; genus DATARN01. The sequence continues at coordinate 30,507 of CAWKNP010000007.1, read as the reverse complement.
CGTCAATGCCGACCCGACGCCCTACGACGACCTGGCGGACGCTGTCGTGCGGACACCGATCAGCGAGGCGCTTCCCCTTCTCCTGGCCCGCTGACTCGCCCCGGCACCGGGCGTGAGCACTGTCCCGCCCTTTTCCCAGCGTGGATGTGCGCCACCACCCGACGTGGGCGGCAGGAATCTGAGGCCGCGATGTATCTGGGAGCGGGGTCCGGCAGTCGTATCAGTAGGAGTAGGCAGCCGCTGGCTTCAATGGCGAAGCGAGCGGCTGCCGGATCTCCGCCGGCGGGCTGCTACAGGCGGGTGGCCGCCACCGCGGCCAACGCCACCAGTTTCGGGCTCGGTTTGTCGATGGAGTAGGGGCTCAGGGTGAGCAGCATCAGGCTCGATCCCTTGAGCACCCGCAACCGGCCGTCGCTGTAGTACGCGTCGTCCCCGATGCCGGGTATGTCCTGCGCCACGCTGCTGCGCGAGGAGTCGAACAACGCCCGCCCGTTCTGCCGGGCCACGTCGACGATCAACTCGTTGGAACCGTTGTCGTACACGCAGGAGCCGAGCACGAAGTGGGGATCGCCGGCCGGCTGACCGAAGGCCACGGCCGCCTCGACGGTGGTGACGACTCGACAAGCGTCGGCCGACGAGTCCGGCGTGCCGATGGCAGGAAGGTGGCTCGTCGTTCCCCGGGTGACCACCACCGTGATCAACGTCACGAGGAGAAGGCCCGCGACGGCGATGCCGACCGCGGTGATGACCGGCGTGCTGGGCGCGGTTTTCACTGCCGGTACCGGCACGCTCAGGCGGGGACGGCTGCGGCTCGCCCTTGTCCGGGAACGGCCCCGGCCTGACGTATCGTCGTCACCCCGGTAGGCAGGCTCCGGGAAGGGCGCCACCCGGGCGGTGTCGCCGAGGCTGGCCCGGTAACCGCCGGGCGGCGAGTCGGGCGGCGAATCCCAGTCCCACGACGGCGCGGTGGAATCGGAGCCCGCGATGGCGTCGCGAAGGCTGACGGCGCGACCCGGCGAGGCGTCCGCGGGCGGCGGCGCCGCCCACTCGTCGGTCGCCCGCCCGGCCGCCGGACGCACCGGTGGAGGATCGGGAGGTGCCACGACGGTGGCGGAGGTCCGCTGTGAGATGGCGTCTCGCAGACTGACGGCGCGGCCCGACACCGGCTCGGGCGCCTCCTCGGCGGCCACCGCCGGCGTTGCGACTGAGGCTTTCCTCGCCAGCGCGTCGCGCAACCGCACCGCTCCGGCCGCGGGTGCTGCTTCGGTGGCCACGGCCCCCCGGGGAGCACGACTGCCGCCCGCGGCCGCACCAGTAGCTGCCGCCGCTGCCGCAGGCGCAGGCGCAGCGCCAGCGCCTTCGACCAGGGCTATCCGGTAGGTGCGCAGCCCCCGCATCTCGCGGGTGATGACACCGCTGTTTTCCATCTGACCGAGGACTGCGCTGAGCTCCGCCGGTCGGTCGACGCCCAGCGCCCGCGCCATTTCGTCGGTGAGGCCCCGCCCGCCCGCATCGGCCACACTCCCGCCGTGCTCGGCGAGATAGCTCCGGATGCTGTTCTCATGGGCCGAGTTGTTGTCAGCCATCTCCCGTTCTCACTATCCCCCTTGAACTGCGGTTGGCATAGCCGGGGGCAACCGTAGTGGTAGTGAACGCGCCAGCGCCCGTACAGCCGACCACCGCCGATTACCGCGGCGCCGAAGGATCGCTCGGCGTCGTCTTGATGGTGTCACATTTGGCGCCGGCGCGACCGGCCGGCGGCCGGGAAAAGAGGTCGGCAGCGACGGGCCGTAGGCTCCCGCAGGTGAGCGAAGTGGTCGAGGTGGTCGACGAGGGCACGGTCCTTCAGTTCTCTTTTGCCGACATGCTGCGCTACAGCGGTCCCGGGAGCCCCGCCGGGGTGGCTATCGCCTACCAGGCCATGCGGCTGGCGTTCCCACTCCTCGATCCCGGCGCCGCCCTGGCCCGGCGGGCCATCATCATCGAGACGGCATTCCGGGGCCCGGGAGCTCGTGACGCCTTTGAGCTGGTGACCCGCGGCCTCACCGAGGGTCGGTACCTGGTCACTGCCACCCTCGAGCACCCCGAGCGGGGGACCAACCTCGAGCAGTTCGTGTTCCACTTCGCCTACCGCCACCGCGTCGTGACCCTGCTGGTGCGCGAGCCCATGGTGAGCGACGAGTTCATCACCCTGGCCCGCACCGAGAACCGCTCCGCCGACGAGGAGCGCCGCTTCACCGCCGTGAAGGCGGCCCACGCCGCGGCGGTGCTGGCGGCGGCACCCGACGAGATCTTCGAACTCCAGTAGACGGTTACAGGAAGACGACGGTCCGGCGGCCGAGAAGGAAGACCCGGCCCTCGCTGTGCGCCTTGACGGCGCGCGACAGAACCAGCCGTTCGAGGTCGCGCCCGATGATCACCATCTGGTCGGGCGTGTGCGAGTGCGAGACGTGGGCCACGTCCTGGTCGATGATGGGTCCTTCGTCCAACTCGGCGGTCACGTAGTGGGCGGTGGCCCCGATGACCTTGACGCCCCGTTCCCAGGCCTGGTGGTACGGCTTCGCCCCCTTGAAGCTGGGCAGGAAGGAATGGTGGATATTGATCATCCGCCCCGCCATCTCCCGGCACAAGGCGTCGGAGATGATCTGCATGTAGCGCGCCAGCACGACGAGCTCAATGTCGTGGGCCGCGACCAGCTCCCGGGCCCGTTCCTCGCTGCCCCGGGCGACGTGCTCGAACGCGATGCCGTACCCCGTGACGGTCGCCTCGAGATCGGGATGGTTGGAGATCACGACCGGGATGTCGACCAGTAGCTCACCGGCGTGCCAGCGGTAGAGGAGGTCGACCAGGCAGTGGTCGTACTTGGAAACCATGACCAGCACCCGGCAGCGTTGGTCCTCCCGCCGCACCCGCATCCCGGCGTGGAGAGCGTCGGCACGGTCGCGCAAGGCTGCCGCAATCTCGCTGGCGTCGTCGACCGGCGAGTCGAACCGGGTGCGCATGCAGAACATTCCGGTCGGCACGTCGCTGAACTGGGCGTTTTCCAAGATGTTGGCGCCCAAATGCAAGAGGCCCTCGGCGATGCTGGCGACGATCCCGGGGCGGTCCGGGCAAACAAGGGTCAGGATGTGGATCGGCATCGTCGGGCGCTCACTGTACGGGGGTTTCTACCGAGGGTTTCTACTGAGGGTTTCTACCGAGGTTTCTAAGGGGGGTTTGCGCCGCACGGAGATCGGGGGAAAAGGTCGCCATGGCGCGGGGGACACTGGGTGTCGAGGAGGAGTACCAGCTGATCGATGTCGAGACCGGCCAGCTGCGGCCCGTCAACGAGATCGTGCTCGATACCGCCGCGCCGGCCATGGGCGAGACGGTGCACCCGGAGTTGCTGCGATCGCAGGTCGAGGTGTCGACTCCGGTCTGTGAATCCCTCGACCAGGTCGATGCCGAACTGCGCCTTTTGCGGCGCCGGCTGAACGAAGCCGCGGCCCGCTCGGGCTGCCGCCTCGGCGCCGCCGGGACTCATCCGTCGGCGCAGTGGCAGACCCAGGAGGTGACGCCCAGCGAGCGGTACCTGGCCATGGCGACGGAGTTCCAGCAAATGGCGCTGGAAACGCTGATCTTCGGCTGCCACGTCCATGTGGGGATCGACGATCCCGATGTGCGCATCGATGTCATGAACCGCATCCGGCCGTGGCTACCGACCGTCCTAGCCCTGACCGGCAACTCCCCGTACTGGGGCGGAAACGATACCGGCTATGCCAGCTACCGGACCATGATCTTCCGGCGCTGGCCCACCACCGGGATGCCCGAGTTCTTCTCGGGCAACGACGAATACGAACGGGTGGTCGAGACCCTTGTCACCGCCGGGGCCATCGCGGACGCCACCCACCTGTACTGGGACGTGCGACCTTCGGCCCGCTTTCCCACCCTCGAGATCCGCATCGCCGACGCGTGCCTCACCGTTGACGAGGCGGTCACCGTGACCGGGCTGATCGCGGCCATGGCAGCCACCGCCGAGCGCCACATGGCCGCCGGCGAAGGGGGCGAGCCGGCGGGCGGCTGCCGCCACGAGTTGCTCGAGGCGGCGGTCTGGCGCAGCGCGCGCTACGGAATCACCGAACAGTTGATCGACGTCACCGCCGCCACGATCGTTCCCGCGCCTGATGTCGTGGCCGGGCTGCTCCGGACCCTTCGGCCCGCCCTCGAGGAGGCCGGCACCTGGGATCGGGTGTCGGCGGGCGTCGCCGAGATCCTGGCGCACGGGACCGGTGCCACCCGCCAGCGCGCGGTCTACCGGCGGACCGGGTCCCTCCGCGATGTCGCCACGTACATCGCCGACCAGACCGCCGGCGGCGCCTAAACCGCCCACCGCCCGCCGCCCGCCGCACCGAACCGCCCTCCCCCACCGCCCGGAGGGGCAGCGGTGACCGGGACCTCGGTCACAGTCGCTGGCGGCCACTGGGACCGCCGCGAGCCGGAAGAGGCGCCGATTGTCACCCAACTTCTGTATCGCATTGCAAGGCATCTTCCCGTCGCGGAACTAACGCGTGAGAACCGCCGTCACGGGTTCGTGAAGGAAACGAACCGTGACGCTGCCGCGGGAACAGCCGGCGTCATACCGCCGTCATCATCGAACAACGACAGCGCAGCCGGTACCGGTCGCCACCACGGGGCCCGGGAGAACATTCGCGAGCCGATCTCGCGGCCAGAGGGACCCGCCACCATGCGCCAGGGCGCCGGTTGGTCCGCCAGCTGCCACCGGTACTCGGCGGAGAACCGCATCCGGTCTTCCCGGTTGGGCAGGGCGGCGTGGGTTGTGAGGCAATGGAACACGAGCACGTCGCCGGCCTGATAGTCCGTTGTCAGCCACCGCGCCGGAAGGTCGTCGAGGGGCCGCGGGCGTACCTGCACGCTATGTTGGCTCCCCGGCTCGAGAGCCAGCCCGCCGAGGCTCCGGGGTACATCGCCGAGCGGGACCCAGCAGGTAAACATGTCCTGCACCGACCGATAATCCTTGTGTACGTAGTTGCCGGGCTGGCGGGGTGCGAACGACACCGGATAGACGACTCGCGGCAGCTTTAGGGGATAGCAGAAGCCGGCGGGCCCGAGGATCTGGGCCATCAACTCGGCGAGCGGCGTCGCGAACGCGATCCTCGTGAACCCCGGGTCAGCCACGATCTCGCGGTAGCCGGGCTGGCCGAAGGCGTCACGCATCTTGACGGCCCGCACCGGGCTCTGGGGCCGGGCGTGAACGGGATCCGTCCCTGGCGCGGTCCAGCCGGCCGACTGCAAGAAACCGAGCCCTGTGCGCCCGACTGCGCCCACCATCACCGGGTCCAGCAGCCCCCGCATGAAGACGTAGCCATCGGTGGCGACGAGCCGGCGTAGCGCCGCCCAGTCGCCCAGCAGTTGCCGCGAATCCATCAGTTCGGTCGCGGCGACCGTGGCTGTGACCGTCGCTTCCATGGTGCCATGATCCCCCCCGATCATGAAGAAACTGTGAGCAGGACAGGAAAGGGACAGAGAATGGGACAGGGAAGGATTGTGAGCGGCGGCGGGTTGACCTTGACATGGCCACTGCAACTTGGAACGGCGCTGTCATCGCAGACTCCGATGACACCGTCATCGTCGAAGGCAATCATTACTTCCCCCGCCACTCGGTCCTCGAAGGCGTGCTCGTCGAGAGCAGCACGCACAGCGTGTGTCCCTGGAAGGGAACCGCCAGCTATTTCACCGTGGTCGTCGACGGCGAGAGCAATCCCGATGCCGCGTGGTATTACCCCGACCCGAAAGACGCCGCCAAGTCCATCACCGACCGCGTCGCTTTCTGGAAAGGCGTCCGCGTCGAGGCGTAGGCAAAACGAGCCTCAGGGGGCCTGAGGGGCAGCGACCGGGCCGACGCGGCCACCGGACAACATCCACGCCGCACTCGAGATGAGCCAGGCATCGCCCAGGGTGAGACCGATGCGCTGCAGCAAGCCATGCGCGGGCCCCGCCAGGGTCCCTACGAGGCAAAGCCCGGACCCGACGCCTACCGCAACCGACAAAGAGGCAGCCCGGCGATGCCCGGCGACCGCCAGCGGGCGGGCGGCGAGCAACGGTGTCGCGGCCAGCGTCACGTAGCCGAGTGCCGCCATGGCGGCGTGGACCTGGTCGATCGTGGACGAGGTGTCGAGCGGGAAGGCGGCCACGGCCAACGTCGCGGCTCCGGTCGCGACCGCCGTTTTCCACGCCGGTCCGGGCACGGCCGCCTTGAGCGCCATGGCGTAGACCGGTACTGCGACCCCGAAGCCGACGAAGCCCGCGGTCATGATCGGCCGCGACGACGCCCCGATCGCGGCGAGCCGGCTGATCGCGTCGTCGACCGGTGAGTAGCCCCCGCCGTGCTCGGCGCCGCCCACCAGCCAGGCGGAGATGAAAGCCACGGGCCCGACAATTCCGCCCCAGGCCGAACGCAGGTGGGAAGTCATGGGCTCCATCAGGTCAGGGCGGGGTCGGCCGGCGGGGATCCGGGAACGCAACGCACGTTAGACGCCCCATTGTCGCTGCCCCGTCAGCGCCCGATCGCGGGCGCGCGACGTGTAGCCAATAGGACCCTTTTCCCGAATTGGGTGGCCGGGGACCGATGCCGGGGGGCAAAGTACAGGCGCCGGATTCGCGGCGATGGCAGGAGAGCGAGGCGCAACATGACGAGACGGTTCGGTTGCAGGTGGCTCGCGTTGCCGACCGTGTTGCTGGTCGCGACCCTCGGCTTGACGGCGACGCCGGCGGCGGCGACGACGCCCGCCTGGGTCGACATCACCTACGGCGTGAGCGGCGTCGCGGATCTGCCGGCGCCCAACCTCTTCGGCGCCACCACGGTCGACTCGTTGGGACGCGCCGTGGTCCTTTCGCCCACGGTCGCGGCGCGCAGCAGCGATCAGATCACCCGGATGACCGCCGCCGGCGCGGTGGATTCCACCTTCGGAACCAACGGAACGTTCGTCCTGCCCGCCGCCACGTTCTATTCCCAGGTGGTGGTCGGGCCGAGTGGCAATATCTACGCCCTGGGCAGCAACGCCGCCTCGGCGGCGGCGAGCTCGCAGCTCGTCATCACCGAGCTGACCGCCGGCGGCGCCCCCGTCGCCACCTTCGGCACCGGGGGGACGGCCACCATCGCGGCCACGGCCATCGGTGCCCCGTCGTTCACCTTCGCGGAGATGACGGTGAGGAACGACGGCGACATCGTCGGCAACCTTCTCGCCCAGTCCCCGACCCAGGCGGCGTTCCTGTTCGCGCTCACAGCGACCGGCGTGCTCGATACCACCTTCGGGCAGGCCGCCAATCCGGGCCGGATTGTCTTCGCCCCCGGTACTTCGGTGTTCAGCCCGAAAGCGACCACGGCCGGCAACAGTGTCGGCGTCATCGTCGTCAACGCCCAGAGCGCCACGCCGGCGTTCGGTGTCGAGGTGTACTCGAGCACCGGAGCCGTCACCGGATCCGGTGGTATGCCCCCACTGGTCGCGCCGGCCGCTTTGCAGAGCGCGGCCGACGGCACCTTCTATGTGACCGGCCAGTCCGGTAGCTCGGTCTTCCTCGCCCACTTCCTGGCGTCGGGAGCGTTGGATACCGGGTTCGGGACGGGCGGCGTGGTGACCGGTCCCGCCGAGACCTGCTCGCCGATCGGTGGCGAGATCGAGGTCACCGGCACGACCGTGTATGTCGTCGCAACCTTCTCGGATACCTCGACGTCCTGCCTGCCCGCTCCCGCCCTGGTCATGCGCTTCGCCGGCGGCCACATCGATTCGACGTTCGCCGGCGGCGAGGTCGCCATCGACTTCCTGTCCACCTTCACGGTCTTCGGGCCGAATGGCGGCGGCCTCCAGCCCGACGGGCACCTGCTCGTCGGCGTCAACGGCTCGACCGACCCCGCGGTGAAGACGGCCAACAGCGCGGTGGTGCGCCTCAACATCTCGCCGACGCCGCCGAGCGTCGAAGCATTCGTCCAGGGCTTCGACGACACCTTTTTCTCGGCCGAGCAGGTCGCCCTCAACCCGGGCACCTTCACCGGGGTTCCGGCGCCGGTCGTGGACTCCGCCGGGCAAACCGACGTCTTTTTGCTCGGGGCCAACGCCCATCTGTACGTGTCGGGCCGGGTGGGCCCCTCATGGTCGAATCCGGTCGACATCACCGCTGCCGTCCCCGGAGCCCCCCTTGTCAACACATCGCCGCAAGCGGTGCTCGATGGCTCGACCCTGCACGTCTTTGCCTTGAACCCGACCAGCAACGACCTCATCGACTATCACAACGATGGCGCGGGCGGAGCCTGGCTGACCACCGACGTGACCGCCGTTGATCCCGGGGCGCCCAAGATCGCGGGCACCCTTTCGGCCGTGCGGCTGGGCGGCGTCATGCACGTCTACGGCACCACGGCGGGCGGCGACCTGATCGAGGTCGACAACGACAATCTGGCTGGTCATCAGTGGAACTTCTACGACGAGACCATGGGCGCGGGCGGCGGCGTGGCACTCGCCGGGGCGCCCGGTGCCCTGCTGATCGGCGGGATACCCCACGTGTACGGCCGGGCCGGCGGGAGCAACGACCTCATCGAGTTCGTCGCCGACCATCTCGGCGGGCGGATCTGGAACGCCTACGACCAGACCCACAGCGCCCCCGGCTCGCCGACTCTGTCGGGCAATCCAAAGCCGGTACTGATCGGCGGAATCCCCCACGTCTACGTCGACGACAGCAGCAACGGGGACCTGGTGGAGTTCGTGGCCGATCACCAGCAGGGCCGGATCTGGAACTCCTATGACCAGACCACGACGTCGAACGCACCGCGTCTCACCGGTAACCCGTCGGTCGTGCTGGTGGACGGAACCAAGTACGGCCAAGCAGGAACCCAGGTTCCCGAAGTGTTCGAAAACGCCTTCGGGACGCTGGCCGTGGTCGCCGCCGATCACCAGCTCAACCACATCTGGAACACCCTTGACGTGACCGGCCTGTCCGGCGGTTCGGCGGTCATCGGTGATCCGAGCGCCATCACCAACGGCGACACGCCCATCGCGGTCTCACTCACCGTGGCGACGGGCTCGATCAGCAGTTCCTCGGCCAAGTCGGCGGCGCGCGGCACCAAGCCCCTCGCCGTCCGCCCCGGGGTTGGCGCACCGGCCGCACACGCCACGATCGGCAAGTTCGCTCAGATCCCGGGAATCTCGCGCCTCCTGGCCGGGTGACCTGAGCCCGCGGACCGCTTCCCGGTACCGCGGGCACGGACTAATTCCAGCACGAATAGAATGTTCGGCCATCAAGCGCCACAATGGCGCGCCATGCCGCAAATCCGAATCCATTTGGCGGGAGCCGCCAGGTCGTAGTGCAGAACTGTGTGAAGCTGCGGGTGCCAGCGCAGGTTTGGGTAGGCGTACACACGCCCGGCTGACCGGGCGACGGGGGATATTCAACCTCGCCGACCCACTTTCCCGCCTGCGCGAACACCGCGACACCACAAGGATTGGCCGTGAGGTTGCAGTTGCCGGTGCCATCGTTCTGGACCGCCGTGCACTCGCCGTAGGAGTAACACTGCTCGCTCAGCGCGCCGTCGAAGTAGCGCGCCCCGAACGAGGCCAGATAGGGGTCGTTCTTCCACAAAATAAACATGTTCCGCGAATGAGCCTGGTTGGCGATCGCCGTCAGCCACGCCTGGGTGTCTTCGGCGGTCAGAGGGAACCCGGTGTTGTTGCCGTCCCACCCGTCGATGTTGTCCACTTCGACGCCATCGAAGCCCTTCGCGGCGCACATGTTGAGCCGGCTGGTGATGACTGGTTGGAGGGCAGACAATTGGCGGACATCGACCCAGTGCTCGTTGGAGAAACCTTGCAGTGTTTGGCCTACGGCGTTGTTCGGCCACGCCGTGGCGTCAGCGCGGAAGTTCTCCCAGGAACCGAGCGAGATGTAACAGATCGCCTTCTCGTGAGGCAAAGTTCGGCCGGCACGGCCGTGAATGGTCGCCACGATGCTGGTCAGGTTGTTGAACCCGTCGATGTCGAACAGGTCGACAGGACGAAAGATGAGTGACGATCCGGCGTTCGAAAGCTGCCAGTCCCAGGTCATGGGCTGACCCGCCGAGTCAAGGTGCGGCGGGTGAAAGCAGGAGGTGCAGCCGACCGGAGGGGCGGGGGCGACCACTGACCATCGGAAGGTCGTGACATTCGCGCCGGCACCATTGGTCGCCTTCACGTGGAGACTATGGGTACCGATGCCAAGGGTCGGCGTAACGAAACTCAGGCTGGTTGCGCACGCCACGGCATAAGGGCCTCCGTCGAGAGCGCAAGCGACTTGGACTGCCCCGTCAGCGGGATTCGCGTGTGAGGGCGACAGAACGAACTGCTCGCGTGTGGACGAAGTCGAGCCTTCAGGAGTGCCGCGAATCAAATCGACGCGGGCAGCGCTGCCTGCCGGCCAGGCGACAACCGATGAAGACGTTTCGTACGAAACGGCGGCCGTCTGTTCCGACTCGTCGGAACGCACGTCGTGGGCAGTCTCGAGCACCTTTATTCTCTTGCCCACGTCGCCGGGACCTACCAGCACCGTGGCCAGGTAGCTCTGAATGTTCGCGATCGACGTCGGACCGCAAGTCGTGGCGGCACACGCATACCACCGATAGCTGACGGTCAAGGCTTTGGAGCAGACACCTCTCGAGTCACACGGCGCCGGCGTCCACGTGACGCCTTGCGCGTTGAGCGTTGCTCCGTCGCCCAGCTGACCGTGGATGCTCAACGTCCCGCTCGGGGTCGGGCCGGTCGCCGCGTAGGCCGCCAGACCTGGCAACAACCCGGCGACCACCGTCGCGGCGAGAACCAACGACGCGATCTTCGCCCCAAAACGTCCGGTCACGGTTCATGCCCTCCTCGATCTTCGGTCCCATTGAAGACCCTGGGGGCCGGCCGGAGATACCGCAAAGCCTGAATCGTTGAAGATCTGTGCCCCCAGGCTTTCTACCTCTTCGGATGGTCGCGAGTATCCGGCTGTGCCCGGGAGCCTCTTTCCCCTCGACACCGGGACGTCCGGCGTCCTGCACCAGAGGAGACAACATGCCCGAAGCACGAGGCTCGGAAAAGCTGTACCAGGCGTACCGGACCCGGACGATCACCGACGAGTCGGTGAAGGAGATCAGTCGGATAATTGACGAAGGCCCGGGGACCGTCGAGGACGCGGCGTTCTATGGTGGACGGGAAGCGACGGGGATGTCGATGACGGTGGCCTTCGACGAGGGCGAAGGTTGCGGTAATGACCTGCTGCGAATCTTGGGCTGGCTCCACCACACCGACCCTCCCAAGGTGAATGGCGTCATCATCTTTCCTTACGGGATCCTCGCCTGGGACCACACCCGCGTCGTGATCACCGCCGGCCAGACCCCTTCAGACGGACCTGTCGCCGGCGGTCGCAGCGCCACCGCGCAACGCTGATGGCCAGCCTGGCGGGCCGCTTTCCGATCGTTCAGGTCCATCCGACGAGGCGCTGCAATCTGCGCTGCGCCCACTGCTACACGTCCTCAGGGCCAAAGGAGGTAGGCGAGCTACCGGTCGAACAGTTGGCCGGGATGCTTGCCGACGCGTCGATCCTCGGCTATCGGCAGCTTGCCGTATCGGGCGGCGAGCCCTTCATGTACTCGTCGCTCGGTCGACTGCTGGCGGCCGCACGAGGAGAGGGGATGAGGACCACCGTGACCACCAACGGGATGCTCCTCACTCCGGCCCGTCTCGAGGCGATAGTGCCCCACTTGGATGCCCTTGCTGTCTCCGTCGACGGCCCGCCGGCCGACCACAACCGGATGCGCCGCCAAAACGGTGCGTTCGAGCACATGCAGCGCCATTTGGGTGATCTGCGAGCCACCGGATTGCCGTTCGGGTTCATCTTCACCCTCACCCGGTACAACGCCGACCAGCTGGGGTGGCTGGTCCAGATGGCTGAGGACCAAGGAGCCTCGACGGTGCAGATCCACCCTCTGGCACAGGTCGGGCGGGCACGTTCCCTCCTACGGGGCTCCGAACCCGACGGGCTCGAGTTGCTCGCCGCAGCCGTCGAGGTCGAACGGCTGAGGGCGCGGCACCCCGGAATTATCCTGCAGCTCGACGCGGCCCCGAAAGCCACGATCTGTGCCAATCGAGACGTCCTCGTCGTCGGCGCCGATGAGGACCTTGCCAAGTTGGCACCGGTCCTCATTGTCGATGACGCCGGCGAGGTCATCCCGCTCGCCCATGACATCGATCCTTCCTATCGGCTGGGTTCCCTCGAGCGTGGGAGCTTGTCCGATCTCGCCCGCAGCTGGCGGGTTTCGACCGCACGCCGATTTTCCGATCTTCTCTCGTCTGCCTACGAAGCCGTTACCCACGATCCGGAGGCGGCCGCCACCGATTGGTACGCGGCCGTGGCCGAGGTCTCGCGACGGAAGCCCGAGAACCCCATTCGTCGTGACGAGGCGACATTCGTACGGCTATGAGCGCGGCAGCTGGACCGGCGGCGGCGTGCGCTCTCCAGCTCTCCCCCAAAAAGTAGCCCGCGCGCGCCGGAGCCCTCGGCAACAGCCGGGGCTCCTTGGCGTCACGTTGGTCCGCTCTGGCGGCCGAGGCACGTCTTCGTCGTTTACACCGCCGCCCAGGCCAGCTCGCTCCTGCGGGGCGGCACCGGTTCCGCGATGTCACTCGAGATGATGGGTGAGGGCTTGAAGCCTTTGACGACGAGCCAGACGCCGAGGGAGAACTCCCAGGCGGCGATGGGGAGGGCGGCGATCGCGGATACCGGGGAGACCTGGCCGATCAGTCCGAAGAGCTGGGCGACGACGGAGGCGAAGAGGATGGGGGCTCCGATGAGTCCGAGCGTGGGCAGGATGCGGGGCACGAGCCGGGACCGGTACAGGAGGTAGCCGAGGCACAGGGCGTTCACCGCGGGCATGAGCGTCTGGCCGAACAGGAAGGTCCCGTGGTAGATGGCGACGAAGCCATGACCGGCCGTCATGAGCGATGCGGAATCGGTTCCCGACGCACCCGCCAGGTTATGGCGCAGGGTCACGATCGATAGCAGGCTCACGACGCCGACGAAGATCATGGCGCCTTCGAGGACACGAGCGGTGACGAAGCCGAGCGCGACGGTTTCGTTCTGCCGCTTCACGACCGGGAAAAGGGTGACGGCTGTTCCGATGCCGGCCAGCGCCACGATGACCTCGAGGAGGGCACCCCAGAGGACCGCGGTGTTGCTGCCGGCGTGGGTAATGTACTGCGGGTTGTGAACCACGCCGTGGTAGAGCGCCAATGTCGGGATCGAGATGAACGTGATCAGGTACAAGACGCCCGCGGCGAGCGCGGTCTTGCGCATTTTTTCCATCGGCACTCGTTTCGGGGCCGAGGCTCCGACGGTGTAGGCCATGTCGTTCTCCTTTTGGTTGCTACTTATCGAGGATCGATTTGAATAACCGAGACCAAGGGAAGACCAAGGTCACGCACTTTCTGGAGCAGGCCATGCAGCGCGGACTGGTCAGCCACGAGGCCGTGAATGACGGTGTTGCCGTCGCTGCCGTGGGTAAAGCTCAGCCCGTCAAACCAGGCGGCCCACCGGAGATCGAGCCGGCCCTTGAGACAAATTTCGTACCGTCGGGCATCGTGATGATCGGCGGTCGACGATTCGCTCATGGATGGCAAGGTAAAAGTCGATGTGATGAGCCGTCATCACCACATGTGGTGATCTTGAGCTGATGATGAGGCCGGCGGGCGGGATCCAAGGGGCCGGGGTGAACCCCCCTTTTTCCCCGGTCTCCTACCTGATCAGGTCAAGTTCCCTGGCCCGGCGGACCGCGGCCCGGCGGTCGTTCACACCGAGCTTGGCGAAGATGTTCTTGGTGTGGGTCCGCACCGTGTTCAGCGAGACGATGAGGTGGCGGGCGATGTCCGGGCCATTCAGGTCGGTTCCGAGTAGTCGCAGCACGTCCATCTCCCGGTCGCTCAGGGGGTCGATCAAGGCCTGCGTGACGGGTGTTTTCTCCTGCGGCTTGCTGCCGGCGGCCAGGAGTTGACCGACGTAGCGTGGGGCGGTCCCCTGTTTGGCGGCCGCTCGCAGTAGCGACGCCATGGGCGCCCCCTCATCCACGAAGATCCGGACGTAGCCCTCCGGCTCAGCCAGCGTCAGCGCCCGTTGCAGCGATGCGAGCGCACATGGGACGTCGCCTCGGATCTGGTTGGACCGCGCTTGCAGCACCAGGACCTCGATGACGCTTCCTGTCCTTTTCCCCTCTTCCGCTGCCTTCAGCAGACGCGCCAAGAGCTGGGCCGCCTCGGCCGTGTTGCCCCTGCTGATGAGCACTCGGGCAAGGGTGATGTGCTCGAACTCCGCGAGGTAGCTCAGCTCGTCGTCGATTGACAGCCCCCGCTCGCGCACCCATCCGAGCGCGTCGCCGAGCTCGCCCTGGGCGGCGCGCAGCCGTGCCCGCAACGCCGGGACCGGGCGCACATTCGGGAAGAAGTCGCTGGCGTAGACCCGTTGGGCGTCGTCGAGCAGTTCCACCGCGGCGCCCCGGTCGCCTTCGGCTTCCAAGATCCCGGCCATCGCGACCCGCCACCGATAAAGGTTCTGCGGCAGCCCGTTGTGCTCGCCCAGCTCTTGGCTGCGCATCAACTGCCGTCTGGCGGCTTCCAGGTCGCCGCGTTGGCGGTGCACCTCGCTCATCCCGACGTGCATGTCGGCGGTGCCCCGCAGAACGGGACCGCCCTGGTCGGCGACGAGCTGCACGGCCCGCTCGTAGATGCGCATGGCGTCGCCGAGTCGACCTTGAACGATTCGAATGTCGGCCAGGGCGATCGAGCACCCGAGGATGTCGGCGATATGCCCGGCCCGTCGCAGGCCGGCCACACACTCGGTGTACGCCTGATAGCCCGCCTCAAGGTCCCCGCTGGCCCAGCGCGCCAGTCCCAACAGCCCCGCTGCGGCGGCGCGACCGACGTGGTTCTCATCGGGCAGAAGCTCGAGCACCCGAGAGGCGTGGGTCACCGCGCCGGGCACATCGCCCGCGATCAGCGCCAGCGCGGCGCGGTACAGCTCAATCGCTCCCGGAAGCGAGCGAAGTCCCTCCTTGTCGACGACCACCATCTTTTCGATTGGGGTGTTCGACGCCGCCGAAATCCCTTGCGGCGCGTCAAGCCACCGCTGTGCGTCTTGCAGTCGGCCCTCGACTTCGTCGAACTCGCCGATCGACGCCAATGCCCCGACAAAACCGATGTTGAGAACCGGCCGAACACGAACCACCTCGTCGGGAAGCACCTTCAGCCAGCCGCGGATCGTCGACTCCTGCCTACCGCGCTGCATGGCGGGGATCGCCAACTCGGCCAAGTCGGCCGCTCGCTCGAAATCGCCCGCGGCCAGCGCGTGGCGGATCGCCTCGGCCGGCTCACCATTGCCGTCATACCAGTCACTGGCCCGCCGGTGCAGTCCCGCGACCATGGCGGCCTCGCCGTCGAGCAGGTGGGCCCGCAGCACATCGGCGAAGAGGTGATGGTAGCGATACCAGATACGGCGGTCGTCGAGGGGGACCAAGAACAGGTTCGCCCGCTCCAACGCCGCCAGCATGACTTTGCCGTCGGCGTGGCCGGTGACGGCATCGCACAGTGGCCCGCTCAGCCGATCGAGGATCGAGGTGTGGAGCAGGAACTGGCGGACCTCTTCGGGCTGGCGTCCGAGGACCTCCTCGGCCAGGTAGTCGACGATGTACCGGTCCGTTCCCGCGAAATCGGCGATGAAGGACGCGATGTCCTCCCGTCCTCCTATGGATAAAGCCGCCAGTTGCAGCGCAACGATCCACCCTTCGGTTCGTTCCTCCAAGGCCGCGATTTCCCGTGCCGTAAGCACGGATCCCATGGCGGCGTTGAGGTAGATCGAGGACTCATCGGGCGTGAAGCGCAGGTCCGCGGCCCGAACCTCGATGAGGTCGCCGGCACCTCGTAACCGCCCCAGCGGCAGCGACGGATCCGAACGGGTGGCGATCACCAGGTGGACCCGGGGCGGTAGATGCTCGACCAGGAAAGCCATCCCGTCGTGCACCTCACGGGCGACGATGACGTGGTAGTCGTCGAGCACGAGCATCATGTCGTCGGAAAGGTCGAACAGGTCGTTGATCAAGGTGGCGAGAACGGCATCCATCGGCGCCTGCGACGAGCGCAGAAGGGACAAGGCGCCGGCACCGATTTCGGACCCTGCGGCGGTCCTCAGCGCAGTGACCAGGTACGTCCAGAACAGCGCGGGATCGTTGTCACGCTCGTCGAGCGAGAGCCACGCCGCGGCCGGTCTATCCGGATCGGGGCTCGACAACCACTCGGTGAGTAGGGTCGTCTTTCCGAATCCCGCCGGGGCCGAGACCAGTGTCAACGGTGCCTGTGCGGCCCGGTCGAGGCGATCACTCAGCCTCGGGCGCGCCACCACACCGCGTGGCTGCCTGGGTACGTGCAGCTTCGTTTCGAGCAGGGGCGCGACCGTGATCGCGGGCGGGGTGGCGCTGGTACTCACCTACCGTCCCCAAGTACCCGGCCGTCGACGCATCGCCAGGGTCACGCACCCCATAGTGCCAGCAAGATCGCCCGTTCCCGGATCCGCCTACGAAGGGATCGAGTACGTGGCGCTCACGGCCACTGACACGACCTGCTGTATCGAACCGGTGTAGAAGTCGCCGCTGCCGATATTGACCGATCCCCGGGCGTCTACCGAGAACTGGCCCACCGAGATAGAGGTCGACTTTCCCAGACCACGACTGCCGCCCACCGCGGCTTGGGCGCGCCGGCGCGCGTCTACGGTCGCCTCAGCCGTGAGCAGCGGTCGCAGCTGCTTCAAACCGCTGAACGTGTACTTCGGTTCTTGTGCGATGAACGGCACGTTCCTGGCCAGAAGTTGGCCCTCGACGCCAGGAACACCCTCCATGGCAGGTAGGCGACCGGATCGCACCGTGATCGTCTCGCTTTCGGTGAACGTGGGGACGGCGCCGGTTTGTTGGACGTTGGGTTGCACATGCAGCGAGCCGAACGTGACCTCACCATCAACGGCGCCCGCGTCGACAAGCGCGGTGCGGATCTCGGCGCTCCACCCGTTTAGCTGTGCCAGTGCAGCCGACGTCGTCGGCTGCGTGCTGCCCACCGTGGCATCCCATTGAAAGGTATCGGCGGCGACGGATTGTTCGGCAGAACCCGTGACAGTTACCTGGTGGCCCTGCGGCGTATCTTTCCGGGTCCGCAACCCCGAGGCCACCGATAGGGACCCGAAAACGAATGCCGCCGACAGGACCACCATCCCGATCAGCAGCTCATGTCGATGGACCGACCACTTTGTCCGCGTCGTTGCATTTTGTGCCGCGTTCTCCGTACCGGCACCGCTTCCGTGACTCTCCACACCACAGAGACGCGCCGTGCAGCCCCTCGGTTCCGCCCTTGTACCGCGACCTCCACGTGGTCGCCCTCGTTGCCATAGCCGTGACGGCCATCTTCGCCTTGCGAACGACGCCTGCTAACCGTCACCGGACCTGACCGAATCCGTCCGGTTTGTCGGCTGTGAATTGCAGACGCGTCGAGGCCATGGGCCGTGGGTTCCGCGGGAAGTGGTCCCGCCGGGAGTCGGATCTCGAAACGGGCGCCGGGTTGGGCGTCGCCCACCGCGATCGTCCCCCCATGGGCTTCGACGATCTCCTTGCTAATAGCAAGCCCGAGCCCAGCGCCGCCGGTATCTCGCGACCGTGCGTCGTCGAGGCGAACGAAACGCCAGAAGACTCGTTGGCGCTGACCAGCCGGAATCCCGGGGCCGTCATCGGAGACGGTGAGGACGGCCTGGTCGCCTTCGCGCCTCGCTTCGATCGAAACCTGAGTGCGGGCGTGGCGGGCTCCGTTGATGATCAGGTTGGACACGACCTGACGGATTTGATCGCCGTTGGCGTGAATCTCGACCGACCCTAGGGATGCCGTATCGATCGGCACCGGCGCCGTGATCGACTGCCGATCCGCTTCCTCGCGGACCAGGTCTCGCAGGTCGATGGACGTCCGGCCCCGGGTCAGGGCGCCCTCGTCGCTCCGGGCCAAGGCCAGCAAGTCGACCACGAGGCGCTGAACCCGTTCGAGCTCGGTCTCGACACCGGCCGCCGTCTCCTGCCAGTCGGCGGTCTCGGGATGGGCCCGGTCGACTTGGATCTGGGTGAGAGCCGAGGTCAAGGGGCTGCGCAGTTCGTGGGAGGCGTTGGCCACAAAACGCCGCTGGGCGGCTTGGGACTCCTCGAGCCGCGCCAGCATGTGGTTCATAGTGCGGGCCAGCCGTGCGACCTCGTCCCGCCCTCCCGGGTCGGGTACCCGCCGGTCCAAGGCGCGACTCGAAATCTCGGCTACCTGGGATCGGATCGCCTCGACCGGGGCGAGGGCCCGGCCGGCGAGCAACCACGCGGTCACGCCCACCAGAGCCAGGAGTAGAGGGATGCCGGCGGCAACCGCGACGCTGAGCGTCGTGACGGTGTGTTTGACTGCCGCAAGCGACGCTGCGGCGACAACGGTCCAGGTGCCATTGGGGGTGGCAACCGTGCGCCACGCCACCCGGTAGACGTCCTGATCACCGACGGGCAACCCGCTCACGGTGGTCAGCCGGACCGGCACCGACGGCGTCCCGGGCGTGATCAGAGCGTGCTCGTCCACCACGTTGTCACTGGCCTTGATCACCCGCCCCGACGAGCCGAGGATCTGGACGACAACCGTGTCATCGCCGGGAACCGCGAGGACGGGGGGAATGGTCCCACTAGAGACAAGATTGGCGACGGCCTCGACCCGAAGGCGCGCCGACGAGTCAACGCCCGAGGTCAAAGAGGCAGAAAGCACCCGGATCAGGACCACGCCGGCCACAATCAGGGCGCATCCGACCACCGCGACCGCGGCCAGCGCGGTTCGGGCCCGCACCGAAGGAAGCCGTCGGGGCCCGGCCGGGACGGTCATGAGTCGCCGGTCAGCCGGTAGCCGGAACCCCGAATGGTCTCGATGGTGCGCCGGCCAAACGGGACATCAACCTTTCGCCGGAGGTAACCGACGTAGACCTCAACCACGTTCTGATCGCCATCGAAGCCGATGTCCCAGACATGTTCGAGGAGCTCGGCCTTGGAAACGACCTCGCCTGGGTGGCGCATCAGGTATTCCAGGACCGAGAACTCTCGGGCCGTCAACGGCACGGGCTGGCTGCCGCGGGCGACTGATCGCGACGCCGGGTCGAGGCGGAGGTCGGCGACTGCGAGCACCGCCGGGCGCTGGCGGGCGCCGCGGCGCAGCAGGGCCCGCAGATGGGCCAGGAGCACAACATAGGAAAAGGGCTTGGACAGGAAGTCGTCGGCGCCGGTGTCGAGGGCCTCGGCTTCGTCGTATTCGCCGTCCTTCGCGGTGAGCATCAGGATCGGAGTCCAGATGGACTCGTCCCGCAGGGTGGCGCACACCTGATACCCATTCATTCCCGGCAGCATGATGTCGAGCACCACGGCGTCATAGGACTGCTGGCGCGCCCGCCACAGTCCATCCCGGCCGTCGGTGGCGACGTCGACCGCGTAC
The DNA here is from genome assembly GCA_963851105.1 of uncultured Actinomycetota bacterium. GTDB lineage: Bacteria > Actinomycetota > Acidimicrobiia > Acidimicrobiales > Palsa-688 > DATARN01. The sequence continues at coordinate 10,936 of CAWKNP010000007.1, read as the reverse complement.
CCCGCGGCCTCCAAACCACGTTTGAGTGCGGCTACCAGTAGCCGCTCGTCCTCCACGACGAGGATCCGCATCACCCCTCCTCTTGCAACCCATGCTGCCGCACGCTGCCTGTGAAGAGCCTGAGAGCCTTCTCAGCGGCTCAGCGATCTCTCAGCCGCGACATTCCAGGATGGAAACGTCCCAACCGAAAGGAATGCGCAACATGAAACTGATCACCAAGCTGGCCACGGCGACCGGGGCTCTCGGTCTCGCCGCGACAGGAGCGCTGGCGACGCTCGGCAGTGGCTCGGCCGCGGCAACCGTCCCCGCCGTCGTGCATCTCGCAAGCACGAGTAACGCGATACCGAGCCAGTTGACCCCCATCCCTGCGCCCAACAGTGGGTCGTCGACGACCGTCGAGCCCGCCACCGCCGAAGGGCCCGACACCGGCGCCGAGGCCGCTACCGAGCAGGCCAGCGAGCCGGCTCAGCCCGGCGGCGGTCACTCGGACGCCCCGGGCGCCAACGTCGACCATCAGTTCGACGGCGTCGAGTAACACGAGGCCCGTCAATCGCGGCCCGGGCCTTTGGGCCCGGGCTGCAGTTCGCGGGTTCGAAATCGAGAGGTGAATGACCCTCTGGTCGAGCTGGTGGCGGCCGTAGCCTGGAGCCTATGAAGGGCGACAAGGTCGAGGTGCTCGTCGATGTCGGCGGCGGCGCGGTCCAGCGTTTCGAGATCGCCGCCACCAAGGCGGGCCGAAGGGTGGAGATCGCCAATGCCCGAGGCACCATCGAGGTATCAGAGGTGACCCGATCCGGCCAGCCGGTCCGCTCCGGTCGCTTCATGGCGACCCGAGTCGTGGCCATCATCGAGCATCCGGCCCGCGCTTGATCATCGAGGGCGCATCGGAGTTGACCCGGACGCCCGCGGACGGGCGGACCACGCGGCGCACCATGACCGGCTTCATGCTCGCGATGGTGGAATTGGGCGCATCGACTCCGTCCACCGCGCCCCTCGAGTGAGGTCAGCGTCAGCAGCGAGCAGATGACGGGCGATAACTCTTGGCGAAGCCGGCAGTCGGTACGTGCATGACAGTGCTGATGGACGGAATCGAGTTCGGCGAGTCACCCCGGTGGCATGACGGGCGGGTCTGGTTTTCGGACTGGGGGGCACATCAGGTGATCGCGCTCGATCCCGGAGGGGGCCACGAGGTGGTGGTCAGCGTCGCGTCGTTTCCCATGTGCATCGACTTCCTGCCCGACGGCAGGTTGCTGGTGGTGGACTCGACGCAGCATCGCCTGTTGCGCCGTGAGGCCGACGGGTCGATGGTGACCCACGCCGACCTGGCAGTGGTCACGACCAAGCCGTGGAATGACCTGGTGGTTGACGCGAACGGCGACACGTACATCAACAGCATCAACTTCGACTTCCCCGGCGGGGAATATGCACCGGGCCTTGTCGCTCTGGTCGACGCCGATGGCGGCGTTCGAATCGTTGCCGAAGATCTGGCGTTTCCCAACGGCATGGCAATCACCGCCGATGGTGCCACGCTGATCGTCGCCGAGTCCTACGCCAACCGACTCACCGCCTTCGACATCGGCCCTGGAGGCGACCTCGGCGGCCGGCGGGTTTGGGCCGACGTCGGTGACGACCATCCCGACGGGATCTGCGTCGACGCCGAGGGTGCCGTGTGGTACGCCGACGTGGGAAACAGGCATTGCGTGCGGGTCGGCGAGGGCGGCGTAACCCTCGCCACGGTCGATCTCGACCGTGGCGCTTTCGCGTGCACCCTCAGCCGGGGCCATGATCCGAAGCTGTACGTCGTCGGCCAGGAATACGGCGGTCCACCGGGGGCCGCGCCGACGGGGCAGGTCGTCGTGTTCCCTGCCCCCGCACCCGGCGCCGGAAGGCCATAGCGTTCCTAAGGCTCGACCAGGCAAAACTCGTTCCCGTCGACATCCACAAGGACGATCGCTCCGGGGCAGCCGTGGCCGATGTCGAGGCGCGTGGCGCCGAGCCCGAGGAGGTGATCAAGCGCGCCCTGCCTGCTCGTTCCTGATGTCGGCGCGAGGTGGAAGTGGAACCGCTCCTTGCCCGCTTTCGGCATCAGCGGAGGTCCGCTCCAGGTGATCTTCGGCCCCGTCCCGTCGGGCGCCTGGATCGCCGTCTCCTCGTCCTGGTCCCAGACCAGTGGCCATGCGAGCGCTTCGCTAAAGAAATGCCCGAGGGCTCGAGTGCCGTCGCAGTTGACCGCACCGAGGTGAGGACAGCTGGCGAGGAAGCGGTTGAACGGCTCGATGATGCAGAACTCGTTGCCCTCTGGATCGGCGAGAACGACATGGGCGTCGCTGGGGCTCTGACCTATGTCGACGTACCTCGCACCGATCGCCAAGAGCGCGGCCACCGTGTTGTGCTGGTCATCGAGCGACGTGGTCGTGAGATCGAAATGGACCCGGTTCTTGCCGACTTTCTTGTTCGCAACCGGCCGGAACAGTAGGTGGAAGCTGGTGGCGTCGTTGGGCACCAGTTCCACCCCGATCCCATCGGTGTCGCGGATGCTCCAGCGCAGCGCGTGCGCCCAGAACCGTGCGAGTTCGTTCGCTGCGACGGCATCGAATGCCACCGCGACGAGTCGCACTGTCATTCCGCAGTCACCGAGTTCATCGCATCATCATCGTCATCATCGTCTGCTCGGGTCGTGGTCGTCCTGACAGCCCGTCACCGGCGTAGCTGGCACCCGTTGGGGGCTCGATGCTCCAGTATTGCGGGTCGAGTGCCGATGCCTGAGCGTGTCGAGAGCGCGGGTCGTCGATCGCCTGCTCGTCGCCGCCGCTGTCTTCGCGGCGTGCTTGGCCTTCGCTCCTGGGGCGGCGCGAACCGCGTGGGCGACAGGGCTTCGATCGACGATCGCCTCGGCGGCGACCACCACGTCGGTTCAGTCCATCGCAGGGGTTGACCTGCAGGCCACGGCCTGTCCCACCGTCACGACCTGCGTTGCGGTCGGCATCACCTCGGCGGCGTCGCTGGCAGTCCCCGGCAACAGCAATGTTGACGGCGCGGTTGTCGTGACGATAACCAACGGTGTTCCTGGGCCGATCGAACAGCTCTCCGAGGCCTCGGAGCTGTACGGGATCGCCTGCCCCACCGCCACATTGTGCGAAGCGGTCGGCACCCGCTCGTTCGGCAGCTACGTCGGGATAGCGCCGCCGGGCCTGATAGCGACGATCACCCCGGGCGCGGCGCCACAAGTCCAGTCGCTCACCGCCTCGAACTCCGGTGGCCTGCTCTCGGTGACCTGCCCGACGAGCACGCTGTGTCTCGCAGTGAACACCAGTCAACTGGTGACGATCGTCGACGGCGTCCCGAGTTCAGAGCAACAGCTCGGCTTCCCGGTGACCAACGTCGCCTGTGCAAACGCCACGACCTGCGAGGCGGTCGGCAGCACTACCACGTACAACAACACCTCGGATCCGGCGCGGCAGGTTGGTGTGGTGCCGATCACCAACGGCGTCGCCGGTACGCCCGTTGTCGTACCCGGCCATATGACCATTTCCGGCCTCGCGTGCCCCAGTGTCTCGACCTGCCAGGCGGTGGGCTCCTACTACTACGGCGTCACCAGCCCGACGATCGGCCCCGGTCCCCGCGGCGTGGTGCTACCCATCGTCAACGGGGTTCCCGGCGACGCGCAGCTGACCCCGAGCATCAAGAACCTCGCCGGTATCGCCTGCGCGAATGCCACCAGTTGCCGCGCCGTCGGCGACCAGGACCGCACCATCTCGCCGCCGATGGCCCTCATGGCCCCCATCACCAACGGCATCCCTGACGGCGTCGAACCCGTGTCCGGGACCAGCGCGCCCAGCGCCGTCGAACTGCTGTCCGTCGCCTGCCCCAGCGTCACCTTTTGCGAGGCGGTGGGCTACACCAAGATCGACAACGGGCTACCCATCGGGCTGACCGTGGCGATCACCCCGGGCACACCGACGCCCGTTGGGCCGACCATCGCCAACTTCACTTACCCGTTCAATGGGCAGACCGCAGTGCGCACCGATGTTTCCTTCGAGTGGAGCCCCGTTCCCGCCGCCCAAGGGTACCGATTCACCGCCGGTACGACGCCGGGCGGCCGGGACCTATCCGACTCAGCTCTCTTGCCTGGGTCGCAGTACAGCTTCAACGAGCCGGTGATGCCACCGGGACCGGTCCTCTACGGCACCATCTACACCGAACTCGACGGCGTCTGGCGGTCCCAATCCATCACCTTCACCGTCGCCCCCAGCCAGGCGTCATTCTCCATGCCGTGGAAAGACGGGCTCGCGAGCAGACTGAACGTCGATCCCACAGGACCTTTCACCTGGACGTCGATCCCCCAGGCACAGGGCTACATCCTGGTCGTCGGAACGACCAACTTCGGCACCAACGTGGCCAACTCTGGCGTACTCCCGGCCAGCCAACTCTCCTACACCCCGCCGATCCTGGCCCCGAACACCGTCCTGCACGCCACCCTGCTCACCAAGGTCAACGGTGCCTTCACCCGTTACCAAGCCCTCACGTTCGCCACCGGACCACTGGGCGCGACCTTTACGGGCTATCCCAACGGCCCGCAGCCAATGGTGGGCGAATGGTTCGCCTGGACCACCAGAGCCCAAGCGCAGAACTACATCCTGGTCATCGGCACCACCCCGTTGCGAACCAACGTGTACAACTCCGGTCTTCTGGGCACCGCGACCTGGGCGGTCGCCCCAGCCCAACCAAAAGGCAAAACCCTTTACGCCACGCTTCTAACCGAGATTCAAGGCGCCTGGTATTACCAGACCATCACTTACACCAGCTGAGCCTCTCGGCGAGCCCTGAGCATGCGCTTGCGGCCGTGCCACCGCCCCCACGCTGACCTGGCATTCTGAACGGCAATGACGGCCGACGTCGGCGACCACCCCTACCCCGGGGACAAGCAGGTCACTGCTACTGACGAAAACAACCCAGCGAGACCTTCGCGCTCCCGTATCGGAGCCCTATTCGCAGCGCCAAGCGTTCTCGCAGCACAACCTTGACCCGGCGCTGATCCGGCGGTTGGGGACAGTTGTCCTCGTCATCGAGTGAACGTGATGTGGGTGACGCCGCGGGGCGTCGAGACCACCTCCACGTCGTACTGCTGCTCCAACGCCTCCAGACCGTCCCACAGCCGGACACCGCGACCGAGCACGATCGGCACCTGCACGACATGCAGGTGGTCGACGAGACCGGCGGCGATGAACGCTCGCACCGTGGTCGGGCCCCCGCCGATGCGGACGTCCTGACCGGCGGCTGCGTCCCGCGCCACCTCGAGTGCATCCGCGGGCGCGGCGTCGAGGAAGTGGAACGTCGTACCACCCTCCATCTCCAGCGACGGGCGCGGACGGTGGGTCAAGACGTACGTCGGCGTGTGGAACGGCGGGTTGTCGCCCCACCAGCCGCGCCACTCCGGGTCGTCCTGCCAACCCGGAGGGCCATACTTGCCCGCGCCCATGATCTCTGCACCGATCCCGGGTCCGTGCTGGCCGGCCATCACGTGATCGACGCCCTCGGTGCCGCCCGACTCGCCGAGGACTTCGCGGCGGCCGAATCGAGTGGCGAATCATCCACTCGTGGAGGCGATGCCCGGCGTGGCCGAACGGCGTATCGAGGGCCTGTCCCTCGCCGGTGGCGAACCCGTCGAGCGAGATCGAGAAGTTGTGGATGCGGACGCGCGACACGGCGGCTCCTTCGGGTGGTGGTGGTCGGTCGGGTGGTGGTGGTAGTAGTGGTCGATCAGAGTGATTGACCTGTCCCGCGGCGAGATTTCATCGGCCGTGGGATTCAGGCGACCCCGAGATGGTGAGCGAGCTTCTGCATCGTCTGCAGGCCGAGCTCGACAGCGCCGAAGCCGATGGCCGCACCTCGCCGCTCGACGGTTGGGTGGAGCTGCCGCAGCGTCAAAACCGTCTTTCCATCGGCTTGTTTATCGAGGACAATCGTCACTCGGAACCGTGCCGGGTCGTCATCGACGTCGGACCCGTGATCCAACACCAACCTCTCGGCTGGAACGACTTCGAGGTAGTCGAAGCGATTGGTGAACACGGTGCCGTCTCGGGAAGCCATGTCGAAGCGCGCTCGGCCTCCCGGGCGTACGTCCATCTCTCGGACAGTGCAGGTGAACCCATCGGGACCAAACCATTGGCAAAAGGCATCCGCATCGGTCCACGCCGCGAACACCGCTTCGCGTGGGGCGTCAAGAACTCGAACGAGGACGATCTCACGATCGAGAGCCCACGTGGTCGGATCGGTGACGGCCGGGGTACTACTCATGGCTCCTCCAATGTCGGTGGGGATGCGGTTCGGTCGGATGTGCGCCGGAGGTGCGCATCGAGCCGGTCGAGACGTTGCTCCCACGCCGCTCGTGTGTGCTCGGCCCATGCGGCGATCTCGACCAGAGGCTCCGGCCGCAGGCGGCATGGCCGCCGTTGTCCATCTCGGCCGCGACTGATCAGACCCGCCTGCTCGAGGACCTTCAGATGACGGGAGATGGCCGGGAGACTGATCGGGAACGGCTCGGCCAACTCGAGCACGGTTGCCTCACCGTCGGCCAACCGACGCACGATCGAGCGCCGCGTAGGGTCCGACAATGCGGCGAAGACGACGTCGAACCGGTCGGTGGCCGTCACGGTCATCGTTGTCGTCGCTCCTGCAGATACTTCACAGAGTCGTTATTTAACAGACTGACTACATATAGTCAAGGACGCCGAAGTACGCCATACGCTCCACAGTGCCGCTCGAGGCCGCCCGGCGAGTTCGTCAGCCGCTCGCGACGAAGGCGCGACACCTGGTCAGGCGCAGTCACTGGTCGGGCGCAGTCACTGATCAGGAGATGATCGAGCTTGTCCGTCCCATCGCGAATACGATGAACGGGTGGCGGGCCAAGCGCCCAACGCCCGACTCATCCCAATGAGCCCGGTTACGAGCAGAGTCGGGGAGTTACCGGCGGAGCTGCCCGTGGTCGTTGTGTGCCCGCTCCGGGAAATTTTTGTTCGTCCTGAACTCCCAGCAGCGACGAAATCAGCCACCGGCATCTCTTTGCCTAACTCATTCTGGCGGAGCGCCGACGATGGCTCGCAGAGCAGCAACGTGTTCGTCGAAGGCCACCCGGCCCTCGCGCGGTGAGCGAGAGCCACGTTCGCGGCCGTTTGCCGACGTGACCCTTGCGGACCTGCACATAGCCGGCCTCCTCGAGGCGGGTCATGTGCTGGGACAGGAGGGAATCACTGACCTCCACCACGTCTCGCACCGTGGAGAACTCAAGCTCCTTGGCCGCGGCCAGGGCGGCCACCATCGAGAAGCGCACCGGCTGGTGCATGACGTCGTCGAGGCGGGTGCGGGGATGGCTCACTCCCGTGCCGCCCGACGACGGTTCAGCAACGCATACCCGAGGAGCGGGGCGGCGGAGGCCACGGCGGCGATCGTGGCAGCGACCGAGATCCGGTCCTTGAAGACGTTGGCAAACACGATCCACGCCCCATACCAGGGGCTCCAGAACAACCAGACGCGCCACTGTTTCCCCGTCAATGGGTGGATCCGGCTATAACCCCGGTAGTAGTAGCACCAACAGATAACCGTGCCCAGAGCCGAGGACACCAGCACGACAGGGCCCCAGATGTTGCCCCTGATGAGGTCGAAGGGGGGAATGAACACCAGCACCCACAACGCCCAGGCCAGCTGCACCAACCACTCTTGAGGACCTTTCCGGACCGTGCGCTGTTGTATGCGCCGGAGCTGGTGCAGTGTGGCGGCGGCGGCCACTTCATCGCCCATGGGACCCTCCTACTTGCGTGAGACTAAAGTACTTCTGCTAAGTACATAAGTCAAGCGCGGCCTACGGTCTGCCGTCCCCGACGCGGCTGTATGGCCGCGACGATGCACCGACCAGGCCAAAATGTACCGTCGAGCAGCGTTGACGGCAGCCCCGAACGGGATTCACGAAACCGTGTCGCCACCTTGAGAGAGTGACGGAATCCCCGCACCAGGCCCCTGACCAGCGGTTTTACCGCGAACACGGGACCGTCCGCGGCACCTTCGGCTGAAGGCGGATGAGAGTCTGTTGGCAAAATGTTGGCAAGATCCGGCTCGGTGGGCGGACACGCGCCCAGCGGTCCGCCGCCGGCTTGAGTCCAGCCGACGTCGAAGGCAGCCAATGACAAGACACACCTAGCAGGCGGTGAGCGTCGTTGCCGCGGCGGTCGCCCTGGTCGCAAGTTCGAGTGCCTCCAAGGCCACGGCCACGGGCACAGTCGCGCTGCCCGGACTCCGTTTGACGATTCGCTCTAAACCTCACTAAAGGTCAAGGACGCGGCGTAGTCCTCGATCGACCTCTTGCATGAGCGCCGGCGGTACGGCACCTGCCTGGTTCGCCAGGTCGGTCTTGTTCAAGGTGGCCAACGCGGTCACGTTCACCACAGAGTCACGAGGAAGACCGGTTGCGTTCTTCGGCAGAAACACGTTGCCCGGCATCGACGCCAGCTGCGTATTGGACGTGACGACCGCCGTCAAGACAGTGGCCAACCGGCTTCGATTATAGGAGTTACCCGAAATGACCAACACCGGCCGGCGGTTCGCCGGGCGGGAGCCCACAGGCTCGCCGAGGTCGGCCCAGTAGATGCCTCCCCGCCCGATCACCATTCGTCTTTCGATTCCTTCAAAAGGCGTCGGCCTACGATGACCGCCTCAGTAGTCGAGTCGTCCGCGGCGTCGATGGTGGCGATGGCAGCGTCGATCTGTTCGGCCAGACAGTCAGCATCTAGCTCGTCCAGGTAACGTGAGGCGGCGCGGGCGAAGAACTCTGACCTGCTCATGCCGAGGTCCTGGGCACGACGAGAGGCCCTTTCGAATGTGTCGTCAGGGACGGAGATGGCTGTCTTCATGGTCGCTAGTATAACCCGGTATGACCAGCCGGATCCGCCCCTACTCGCGGCGTCAGTCGAACCGTCCGGGAACCGGCGATACGTGGGGCATCGACCGCACGAGTTCGCTCCGGTTCAGCGCCAAGCCTCCAGCGTCGACGATCGCTGTCAGCACGGAGGCGGCGGACGGGTGGCATCGGCAATCCAATCAGGTCTGCGTCGTGTCTGTCTCTGCACCCGGGAGATCCCAACGGAGCGATGCCGGACCGCGGCCGCCGTGAAGGTAACGCCAGCGACGGTCCAACCGTCAACGGTCGACGCCGCCCGCCGGTCGAGCGCCGCGTAGCCCGGCCACGGCCGCCACGGGTCCAGAGTGTGAGTGATCGCTGCGAGCACCTTTGCGGCTGATACACCGAAGCACACCACGAGGCGCGGGAGAACAATGGCGGTCTGCGTGCGCGCAGGTTGCTCAGTCGAGAACGTCAGACCGCGGTTCATCTGGGAATGTCGGCCGGATCGACCGTGGCGGGCCTCACGAACGTGGGCAGATTCAGGCAAGAAGGTCGTACGTTCGATCAAGTGCCCTCGAGCCTTATGTCTCACGTCCGCTGTGCAGTAGCGGAACGGACAAACCGTGTGGCCGGCGGCTATCAATGTCCGGACCGATGTTGGTCTTACTTGTTCTGGCAGTTGCCCACGGAGTTTGTCGTGGTTCACGACGGTCCAATGAACATCGCCGGAAAGCCGCATTCCCAACAATCCACGATTCGTTGGTCGTCGCTTCCACTCTCCGCCTGGCAGACGAACCGTCGGCTGGGTCGATACCTACTGACGTCGATCCACGTGCGCGAACGAGCGAGATCGTCGAGTTCCGGACGCCGAGTCATGCTCGTGAAGATGCGTGCCAACGGCTGTGGCTGCCAACCAGGTGACCGCCGTCACCGGACACGCTGGAGCAGATGCGGAGAAGTATCCCTCACCGTCTTGGCGAGGGCCTCGCCCGGACGGTCCCGGCAGCCAGCGTCAATGACCGTTCCCCCCAACGATTGGATGTCCGTCGGCTGTCTGCCAGTTTCAGGCTCGATGGTGAGGCGCAACGACACTGACCGATCATTCGCGCTTGGCCCGATCGGCGGTATCGCCTCCCCACCCCAGGCGTGCCGGCCACGCGGTCCGTTAGCCGACGATGCCGCCAACGTCGCTCGTCCGCGGGACAGGGCCGGACTGTTGCTCTAGATTGTGGCCACGAACCATGGAACCACCCGTCGGGACTCCACCCGGTGTCGGGGGCATGGTCAAGCCTCGACCAGGTGGCTCGTTCCGATCGTCGCGGCAGGAATGCGACCGGTCGGCGAGGCTACCACCGGAGCCGAGGTCCGCCGAGGGAGCATCCACCCGATGAGGAGCCGGCCGAGCGGCGTTGCCGTCGGCGAAGGGATGGATCGTCTCGAACTGGGCGTGTACCGAGCGCGGTGGCGGTGACGGGATCATGCGCCGGGCTGTTCGCATAGTCGACCAAGTCCCCCATGAGGACCTCGATTCGGTCGGCCGGAGTGGCGACGTGCGCAGCCCGCTGTGGTGTCGGGCCACCGACCCAACCGAGGCGGTCTCGCCACGCGCCCTTGTGCTGGTCGTCGAGATCCGCCGATGCCATCAGGATCCGGTGCCAATCCCACAGGGCCTCGAAGGTAAGCGGCCCCTCCTGCGCCAGCGCCGCATCGACGGCCCGGAGGTTGTCGGCGACCCACGCTGCCGGGCCACGGACCGACGGGTCCACATCGGCGACGGCGACGAGCTCCGCCGGAGCGTTGATCGCCTCGATCCGACTGGACGCCGACCCCCTCGGTGCGCAAAAGCAGCCGGGCGGCGACCTCGAGGCGCGGATCGTGCTGGACGGCCGATGCGCTGAGCATCCCCTCGGCCCGGGCAGCATCTCGCTGGGCGGCACGCCGAGCGGGCCGACCTCGGCGAGCGGAGCGGGGACGAACGCACCGACGGGGCGACCCTCCCAGTCGACGGTGACGACCTCGTGCGGCATCGGAACCTTTCCAAAT
>CAWKNP010000006.1:0-35363 GCA_963851105.1 uncultured Actinomycetota bacterium | reverse complement strand
AGAGTTCTGTTCGGCCGGTCCAGGCGACCTGCCAGGACTTGCCGTCCCAGCGGTCGACGACCATGTTGTCGGCGCCGTCCTGCGGCCCAGGCATAGGGGTTTTGCGTCCTCCGAGCAGGGGGCCGCCGCCCGAAGGGGGCCACGCACCGGCACGTACCGTCGCAGGCGATCAAGGCCGTGGTGAAAGCAACCTCCTGGTCCTGGTCGTGGTCGTTGTTGTGGTTGTGATCGAGGTCGTCGCGGAAGCCGAGGTCGAAGGCACCGTGGGCCTGACGACGTTTGGTCCCGACTCGCTGTGGGCACCGGCCTAAATAGCAGCATGATGGTGTCGGCACGATGGTCTCGCCTTGATCCCATCAGACGGACCCTTGGGCGAGGAGTGTCACGGCTCGACCGACCGCTTCTGTTGGAAGGTGAAACCCCGGTCGTCGTGAGAGAGGAATTCGACCCTGAGGCCCGACAGGGTCGGTGCGAACGATTCGAGATCGCTCGTCCTGGCAAGGCAGATATAGAGGACACCACGCGTGATGGTGTCGGAAAGTCCAGTCAGGATCTCCTTTTCGGCCCCATTCGTCGTGATGCTGATCAGATCCACCTGCGCGATTCCATGCTCGGCCAGAATGTCGTCAAGGGGCCGGGGGCGGGCAATTCTAGTCTTTGGAACCGGGCCAGCTCACCTTCCTGATAGTCGGCGCAACCGGCCGTGAAGTTGCTCGCTGGGTGCCTGTCGTCGACGTAGAGGACCAGCGTCGTCGCATCGGACCATGCGGCACCATGATGGACGATCAACTGGCTTACGCCTTGGCGGGCGGCCACCTCCTGCAGCCGCTTCGCACTGGCGCTGTCGGGCTCGACCGCCAGGACCTTGCCGCTACGCTTGGCGAGCAGCGCGAAATGCATGGCACGCGACCGGCCGGCAAGCAACGTGTCTTGTGGCGCACCCACCTGGACGACGACAGATCCCGGTCGCACGTAGCAATACGGCGGCCGCCGGCGCCGGGCGCGATTGCCGAGTCGGTATTTCAGGGCAAGGGGAGCGCCGTCATCACGGTGTTGTAGATGCGGACGGCACGGCGGTGCACCGGGCCCCGATGCGACCAGCGGAACCGGGCGTAGGTGCGGGACTTCAAGCGTTCCGCCATGGACGGCTCACGTTAATGGAGATGCCGGGACGCTGCCGTCGACGGCGCGGAGTCAGCAGGGGCGGCGGGGCCGCGGGGCTAGGGAACGGGCAGGATTGAGGTCGGTCCGGGAGGCGGAGTGAGAGCCAGAAACGAAGGGGCCGGAGGCTGGGTCTCGTCGAGGCGATCGAGTTGTTCTGCCCCCGCGATCGGGTTCGGGTACTTGTACTCGGCGGCGTCGACGGTGCACCGCCTGATTGAGTTCACCCAGCCCCGGGGCAAGAGGCTGGGAGGACCGGCTGCGCACCCGGTTTTGGATCCGCCCTACGTGCCCATGGGCTACTCCATGCCCGCGGCCGTTGAGGGCGGCCGAGCGGTCCCGGGGTTGGGTGGTGGTGTGCGACCGTAACGGCTCCCACTTGTCGGCCTGGGGTCGTGTGCTGGCGGACGGCGGCTGGGCCCATCAGACGGACCCTTTCCTGTTGCCGACCGGTCGAGCCGTCCCGGCCGGCGGGCTACTGGCCGCTGACACCGCCGAGTTGGCGGCTATCACCCCGCCGCAGTGGCCGGACCCGTTCCGCCATCACCATCCCGGCGGCGACAAAGTGTCGTTGACGACACCTTTGGTGCAGCTGGCCGCCGACCTGGCCGGCGACCGGCCGTTGAGCGGGATCGAGGCGTCGACGGCGGGGCGTTCCCCCTCCACGAGGCCGCCGCCCGTCTCGTCAAGGCCCGAACCGAGCTGTTTCGCCGACGGTCGCCCGGCGGGGCGGGGTTGCTCCGGCCGCGGTCAAGGCGGGATGCGAGGCGGCCACCGCCTTGTTCGAGTTCGGGGCCCGGCCGCCCGCCCCGTTGGCCCGGCCCGACTGGCGGCGCACCATCCACGACCGGTTCGTGGCCAACACGTGGCGCAGTCTCAACCGCTCGGTGGTGGCCCCGTTCGCGTTGACCGACGTCGACGTCGCCCGTTCGCGGTCGATGACCCGGCCGCCCGACGGCCTGCCGGTGGGCGCCGACCTGCGGTCATGGAAAGCAAAGGGGCGGCCGGTGCCGATGGCGGAGGCGGTGGCGGCGCTCGACGCGGGCGGCCCGGGCGTGGTGATCGCCCTGGCCGAGGCTGGCAGCTATATGGGGTTGCTCGACGAGTCCCTTTCCCGGCTGCTCATCGGACGCAACCGGCCGCCCAGCAGTTTCAGTGACGTCGTCGAGGCGTTCGGGGATGTGCCTCGATGTCAGAACCCCCAGATCGCCCGGGAGCTGTCCCGGTGTCGACGGGTCGATGCCCTGCAGAGGCACGGCTGGCCGGGCTATCACACGGCGTTGCGCCGGGTCAACCGGTGGCGGACCACGGCGGCGGAGCGGCGCCGTCCCAGTCCCGCACCGCTGCCCGTGCGATTGTTGGTCGGACAGGTTGAAGCGATTCCAGCTATTAGGGTGGTTTGGTTGCGGCGAACCATGTGAGTGCGACATTATGCTTTCGACGCGTATGTCGGAACGAGTGGATGGCTTCACCTACCCTACGTTCAAAGTTCCAGCCCATTACGACGCCCAACCTGGTGCTTGGGACTCCTTGCACCGGGGAGAGTTTAACCAGTAGCCCCCGTTGCCAATGTAGGTGGATTCGTACACGCCTCCATAAGCGTTATTATAGACCCACACTTCATCAATATTTCCAAATTGTAGGCGTTGAGCGATGTTAAAATCGGAAGCGAGCCGATTATAGTCGAACAAACAAGACGAACTGGAAGAACAGTGTGGAGTCCTCGACGCCCAGGACTGATCAAATGTTTGGTCGCTGTAAGAGGTCCGAGCCTATCTGGTTGGTCAACGTGACAGGATCATTCCAACCATAGGCGGTGTGCATCCGCTGCCCACCCTTATTAACCATGACAGGATCATAAATCACGAGTAGAACTTTGGAAGTAACCGCATCTGACGATGCGGCTAGCCCCGAGACGGCATCATTACTGGCGAAACTTGTTGCCTGCGCAGGTGGAGTTGAGGCAACAGGAAGCAACACGATCAAGACAAGGGAGACTGATGTCGCCAGACTCCTCACTTGTTGTCTAAATCCAGGCCAGTTTGTCATCGGCCGAGTTAGCGTCATCTTGATGCCCCCACTGATGCCCCCAAACGTCGTTACTTCCTTGGCAATGGGGAAAGAGTATCGGGCTCAGCGAAAAGGGGGGCCATTCCATAGCCAAGACGTATGAGTGAGGTGTAAGATTCAATCAAAAATGCAGGTCATGATGGTTAGGACGGTTGTAATTGTAGTTGATCCGCCAGTCGTCGGTGAGGACCTGGGCCTCGAGGAGCGAAGTCGAACTGGTGGCCGTTGAGGTGCTCATCGCGAGGCGGCCATTGAAGCTCTCGATCCAGGCGTTCTGCCATGGTGAACCCGGGTCGATAAATATCGTTCCGGCGCCAGTTGAAGCGGCACCAGTCAGCCACGGCTACGAACTCGGGACCGTTGTCGACGTGCAGATAGATCGGTGTGACTCGCTCGGCTGCGATCTTGTATACCCGGGAATGCCGGGCCATCGTGGTGCAAGGTGGTGACCACCGCGTCGGCGTCGATCGAGCGGGCACGCCGGAGCGCTAGCCCGACGGTTCGATCGCACGGCGGCGGCGAGGCACCGGCGGAGCCGGGACTTGGCGTTTAGTGAATTGGGGGGTGGACGCAGGTCCCGGGGCAGGCGCGAGCGGCAGGAGGAGAGGCAGCCTGGGGGCCTGGTCGAAGTTGAAGTCGCTCGCCAGGTCCCCGAGGATCGGGACCGTTTCCCGTACATTGGGGCGTGAATCTGGGCGGCCGTCGGTCTGCGGGTCGAGGCGTTGGCCGCCCAAGAAGACATCCTCGATGAACTTGGCATAGGCATCGAAGCTGAGCGTCTGGTGGTCGATGTAGCCCTTCTTGGCGTAGGGGCTGATGACGAGCCCGGGGACCCGAAGGCCATAGCCATTGGCGTCGACCTTGGGCGGCACCACGTGGTCATAGAAGCCGCCCCAGTCGTCCCACGACAGGAAAATGGCGGTCGATGACCAGTCGGGGCCCTGCATGACTGCGTTGACGAGGCTGGTGACGTAGGTCTGCCCTTCGGCCACACCGGCCGGCGGGTGTTCGCTCCGGGCGGCTGACGGCACGACCCAGGAGACGGCGGGCAATGTTCCGGCCCTGGCGTCGGAGTAGAAGTGATCGGTCTGCTGGATGTTGGGGAGCTGGCCGTCGGCGCGAACGGTGTCGAAGTAGGGCAGCGGATTCCAGATTCCCGGTGTCTGGGTGTGCTGGGGGACTGGGGGGCACGACACGTCCGCTGGGTTGCGGCAATCGGGCTCGAGTCCGTCGGCGAGGTAGTAGGCCCACGAGACGACATGCTGGTGGAGCAGGTACGTGAGATCGGTCCACTGGTAGTCCGGATGGTTGACGTAGGTGACCGGCGCCCCTGTTTTGTCCGTGGGCGGCGGGGTGTTCCCGGGAGGGACGTACAGCGGCGGCCTGGCCGGATTGTCGAGGGCGTCGGAACAGCCCAAGGGGTTATTCGGCTGCGGGCAGAACGCCGACCACAACGACACCATGAACAAATGCGATGGCAGGCTCCAAGAGGCGTTCGGCTCGAACATGTGGTCCTGGAGCACGAATTGCTGGGCGTAGGTCCAGTAGTTCGGGATCTCCCGGGCATCGTGGTACCCGATGGCGTCCTTACCGGCGTCAGGCGAGCAGAAAGGGTCGTTGACATTCACGCAGGAGCGAACGTCCTGTGCGGCCACCTTAAGGAACCCGTCCATCTTGCCGTTGTCGATGGCGCCGACCGCGGAGACGGCGGCATGGGGCCCGCCGATGTTCACATTCGCGGGGTCGTGGTACGGGCGGGCACAACCTCCCGCCGCCGGGTCCGGGATACAGGTGTGGGGGGGGATGCCGTCGGCACCGGGGTAGGTCCCGAAGTAGTGATCAAACGAGCGGTTTTCCTGCATGATCACCACCACGTGCTTGATCTTGTGAATGCCGGTGGTAGGGAGCGAGGCCGATGGCTTGTTGTCTGGGTGCAGGCGGAGAGGACCGCAACCAACAGGCTCGTTGCGATGAGGGGGCGCGATGCGGTGAGTAGGTTCAGGGCGGAAAACGTACCCCGATAGGACCGGGAGTGGTTGGCGGGTCTCGTCGTAGTGAAACTACCGCGGCAGTACCGGTAGTGGTTGGCGGGTCTCGTCCTGGGACCTCAGTAGGATCACCGCCTTGGTGCTGAAGGGGCGGGCTGAGGTGGCGGGGCTGAACTGGCGGCGGCAAGGTAGGCGGGCACTGCGGGCGGTGTTCGAGTTCGGCCAGCGCGTCGGCGTCGACGTACTGCCGCGGCACTTCTACTCGGCGGTCCCCGACATGGCGGCGCTCAGCCACTCGACGCAGTGGCGTACGCCGCACTCCATGGCCGGCGTTACGGGGGCCGACATCGAGCCCCAAGCAGAGTTCCTCTCCGGGTGTTTCGGCGACGAGGTCCGGCGGCAGCTGGCCGCCCGGTCGGTCTACGCCGAGGCCGTCGAGCGCTACGGGAGCCTGGGCTACGGGCCCATCGAAGCGGAGATCCTGTACGCCTTCATCGCCACCCATCGACCACCACGCGTCGTGCAGGTCGGCGCCGGGCTGACCACCGCTGTGCTGCTGGCGGCGGGCCACGACTTCGGCTTCGAAACCGACATCATCAGCATCGACCCTTTTCCCACTGATTTCCTTACCGGCGCTGCCGGGCACGGCGAGATCACGCTGCTCCCGACGCCCGCCCAGGACGTCGACCTCGCGGTGCTCACCGACGTCGGGCCCGGTGGACTGCTCTTCGTCGACTCGACCCACACCGTGAAGCCGGGCAGCGAGGTCAATCGGATCATCCTCGAGGCGCTGCCGCGGCTTCCCGCCGGCTCGTTCGCCCATTTCCATGACATCACGTTTCCCTACGACTACCCCCCCGACCTGCTCGCCGGAAGGCTCTTCTTCTGGCAGGAGATCGGCCCTGCTGCTGGCGTTTCTGACTGGCAACCCGAGCGCCCGGATCGCCATGTCGACCTCGATGCTGCACCACGGCCGTGCTGACGCCCTGGCCGCCCTGCTGCCGCGCTACCGCCCGATGCCAGTTGTCGCGGGGATCAAGGCGGGGGAAGGGCACTTCCCGTCGGCCACCTCTTCGGCGGTTCGGGTGAGTTTGGCCAGCGCGCCCCTGGCGGGGACACCTTTCTCTACACTGACCCCGATGTCCGACCCCGACTCTGCCCGGCCGCTGAGAATGGCCGGCCGTTCCCGGCGCCGGCGCCGGGCTCGCCGGAGGACAATCTGGCTGATCGCCGGGGGACTTCTCGTCATCGCGGTGTTGCTGGCGGCGGCCGGGTGGCGCGACCTGCTGGCGGCCCGTTCCCGCCTGGTATCGGCCAAGAGCACCCTCGATCAAATCGTCAGCCATCCGGCGTCGCTGAACAGCGCCGATGGTCGTACCGCCACGACCCAGCAACTGGCCTTCGCGATCGACGAAGTATCCGTCGGCCGGCACATCGTCACGCACTCGTTCGCGTTGCGGATCGCAAAGTTCGTTCCCGTCCTTTCGACCCAGCGCTCGGGCCTGCTCCGGTTGGTCGACGACTCGGGCACCGCCCTCCAGGCCGGTCACGACCTGATCGGCCAAGCGGACAGCCTGGTGGCCCAGGGCAAGGTCAGCGGCGCCAAGATTCCCGTCCTCGCGCTCGCCACCTTCGAGATCGACCTGCGCCACGCCGGAAGTGCCATCGCCGGCTTGAAACGCTCTGGCGGGGGCCTGCTGGGACCGCTCGGCAAGGCCCGCCGGCAGTTCAACACCCTGGCGGCATCGACCGGCACCCGTCTGCTCAACGACGCCGACGCGGTGAAGGTCGGCCAAGGCCTCCTCGGCGCGGGCGGCCCCCGCCACTACTTCATGGGCCTGGAAAACGATGCCGAGATGCGCGATCAGGGCGCCATCCTCTCGTACGCCCTCATCACTATCGACAAGGGCCATGTGGTCGTCACCGAACACGGCAGCCTGTTCACTCCGGTCCAGGTCCCCGGAAAAGGGGTGACGGTCCCCCTTGCCCTGAAGGGGCCGGCGCCGACGCCGATCCCCGCAGGCACCGCTGCGGTCTTCGGCAGTATCAACCCGACCGGTGTCTGGCCGTCGGTCAATGCCACCGCCGACTTCAGCTTCACCGCCAAGGCCATCCAGGACATGTACCACCAGGCGACGGGCCAGAACGTCGACGGGGTGCTGGCCCTCGATGTTCCCGCACTGGCAGCTCTGCTGAGCGTTGTCGGCCCCGTCACGGTGCCCGATGTCAATCAGGTGATCACCGCCGACAACGCGGGCACGGTGATCCTGCACGACCTGTACGACACCTTCCCTCCCGGCCAGCAGACCGTGCGCAAGGAGCTGCTGTCCGAAGTCGTCACCGAAGTGGTCAACCGCCTCTCGGCGGGATCGTTCGATCCGCTGCCGCTCGCCCAGCAACTGGCCACCGCCGCCGCGGGTGGCCACATGCGGGTCTGGAGCGCCAACACCGGGGAGGAACCCACGCTCGAGCGGGTCGGCCTCGGTGGGGGACCTGGCGTCATCAACCCCGACCGCACCTTCCACCTGGCGGTGGAGAACCGCAACGCCACCAAGGTCGACTACTACGTGCGCACCGCAGCCACCCAGCAGGTTCGCATCACCAGCAACGGCACTGCCATCGTCAAGACCACCGTCATCATCCACAACGGGTCCCCGCCCGGTGCCAAGGCGTCGTATCAGCTGGGACCCGACGGCTTCGGCACGACGCAACCCGGGGAGTATTGGGCCTGGGTCCTGCTGTGGGGCCCGGCGGGCTCGGACCAACCGGGCTCGGTGCCGGAATCCGGGCTGCGGTTGAGCAACACCGTCGCCGACCGCATCTATGCCGGCCAGACCCGCCAGCTGTCGTTCGACACCGTGATCCCGAACGCCGTCAGCAACGGGAAGTTGGAGCTGCGCTACGTGCCCCAGGCGAGATTGGTCCCGCCGGCGTTGAGCGTCACGATCGACGCGCCCGGGTGGACGGTTGCCGGCAAGGCGACCTGGGGGGGCATCTGGGATCGCACCATGACGCTGAGCTGGGACCTCCACCGGTAGGCGAGCCGGCGGCGGTAGGTGGAACCAGACCCCTGGAGACCTTGAGTAGCCTCCCCTGAGGTGACCGAGGCGCACGTCGAAGTCGAGCAGAAAGAGCCGACCCCCGAAGGCCGGGCCACCGAAGAGGCGTTCGCTGCCCTTGCGGCAGCGGGTCCTCTTGGCACTCGGCGCCGTGGTGGTCCTGCTGGTCCTGGTGGCCGTCTTCGGCATCTGGCGGGCCTCGCGGGCGGGGACGGCGGGCAAGGTGCGCTTGATTCGGGCCCAGAAAGACCTGCTCGCCCAGCAGGTCGGTGCCACCCGCCAGGATCTCCTGGCCTCCGATCGCGACTTTCGGCGGATGCACGACGAGCTGCACAGCTTCCCGTTCGGGCCAGTCCTGGCCATCTGGCGCGCGGTCCCGCTGGTCCGGGTCCAGGTGCGCGCCGTCGATACCTTCGCCGACATCGGCGTGTCGCTCTCCCAGACGGGGCTGAAGATCACCGACGCGGCGTCAGTGATCGATCAGCCGACAGGGCCTGCGGTGCCATTGTCTGACTCCCTCGACAAGCTCCGTACGGTCCAGACCGCCCTGCGTGAGGGGGTCACCGCACTCGAAACCGCCTCGACCCAGCTGAAGTCGCTCGGCGGGTACCGGCTGCTGGGACCGCTGGCCGGCGCCCACCGGGAAGCGACGACCCGGATCGCCAAGATCGACGCAACCGCGCGTTCCGCCATGGACGGGGTCAACGCCATGATCGCCTTCACCGGTGGCGACGGACCCCGGAGCTACCTGATCCTGTCCCAGAACCCCGACGAGCTGCGCCCGACCGGGGGTTTCATGGGCAGCTACGGAGTGCTGACCGCCGACGCCGGGAAGGTGCGCCTGACCCGCTACGACGACAGTGTCGCCTGGGTCCGGGACCATCCCACCGCCGTGATCCCGCCTGACCAGGTCGGATCGCCCTTCCGGTTCTACGACCCGCCACTCCCAGAGACGTTCGCCAACACCAACACGACGCCGGACTGGCCGCACGCCGCCGATGTCGCCCTGAAGCTGTGGGCCGCGGGCGGCGAGGCGCCGACC
Source organism: uncultured Actinomycetota bacterium (assembly GCA_963851105.1). GTDB lineage: Bacteria > Actinomycetota > Acidimicrobiia > Acidimicrobiales > Palsa-688 > DATARN01. The sequence goes on along the minus strand of CAWKNP010000006.1, from coordinate 26,043 downwards.
GACGGCGTCGTCTCGTTCACCCCGCAGTTCCTGGCCCGGATCCTGGCGGTCACCGGTCCGGTGGTGGTGCCTGGCTACAACGAGACGGTGACCGCGGCCAACGTGGTGGGCCGCCTCGACTACTACACCCACCAGCTGCCGCCGACGACACCCGGCCTGGACCGCAAGGAGTTCCTGTCCCCGCTCGGCCAGGCCGTCATGGCGAAGCTGCTCCAAGCACCGGCCTCACAGTGGCGCAGCCTGGGCGCGGCCGTATCGAAGGCCTTCGCGGCCCGCCAGCTCCTGGTGTGGTCGCACGATCAGGCCGTCCAGTCGACCCTTGTCCAGCGGGGCTGGAACGGCGTTCTGCCGGCCACCGACGGCGACTTCTTCTACGACGGAGAGTTCGAGTACGCCGCCAAGAACGGCGGCGGCCTGAAGCGCACCTTCGACGAGCAGGTCTCGCTGCACGCCGACGGATCGGCCCGCATCACGACGACCCTCACGATCAACAACACCGAGGCCCCGAGCCCGGTCAACAACGACGTGCTCACCTATTACACCCTCTACGGGCCCGCCGGGGCCGTACTGGACCCGGTGGCGTCCGACCCTCCGTTCTCCCTCGAGCCCGCCCTGGCCGGCCACCCCGCCGCCGGCTGGTTCCGCACGGTGGCGCCCAACAGCACCGGCACCATCAAGGTGGTCTGGGACGTGCCCGGCCTCGGGCAGCGGCGTAGCGACGGTTCCTGGCAGTACGCCTTGAACTTCCAGCACATCGTGGACAACACCGGCGATGTGCTCAATCTCAACGTCGACCTCCCCGCTGGCGCCCACTGGAGCGGGAAGGCGCCCCTGACCCAGGCCAACCTTGACAAGGACGTCACAGGTACCTGGATCTACCGCCTCAAGGCCTGAACCCTCGGGCTCGGGGGGTGTGGTCGTCGCCGGGGGGGCGATCGCATTTCGTGGTGGCCCGCCGAGGTGTCTTTGTGCCACCACGGTCGTCACGGCTCGTCGGCCGGTGGCGCCGAGCCTCCGTCGCCCGACGGGCTTGGTGCTGGCGGGCCCTACAACGAATCAAGCCCCGCCAGAGGCGGGGCTTGAACGACTACGACTGGTTTGGCTGCCTCAGCGGTGGAAGATACCCGAGAGGAAGCAGGGGATCCGGATCGTCACGATGACCGGCGGGATCACGATGTGGATGACTCCCGGGATGTCGATGGTCAGTCCGGGGAAGGCGGTGAAGGTGACGTTGCAGAAGGCGATCGGGAAAGTAATCGCCTGCCGGGCGGCGAGGGCCGCGGCGTTGGTCCGAGTCGAAGCCAGAGCGGAGGACAGTGCGCTGGCGGCGGCCGAGGCGGCCGAACGGCTGGCGACACTGGCCTTGGCGGTCTGGGCGATCGAGGCCAGCTGGCGGCTGGCGGCTGCCGCTTGGGCTGCCGAGGAGGCGGTGGCCGCAGCGTGGACAGCGGCGGCACCATCAAACGCTGACTTGTTCGACGTCAGCATTGCCGACATCGACTGGAGCTGGCCGGCGCTCGAGGAGAGCGCTGCGACCTGCGAGCTCACTTGGGAGACGGCAGCGGCATGAGTGGCATGCACGACCCGGGGCGCGGGCGCGGCCGAAGCCGACTGTCCGTGTTCCAGCATCAGCAGCCCGGCAGTCGCCAGGGCTAGTGCAACCAGGATGGCGACGGTCTTGCGCCACGCTCTCCCGCCCGCTTCGAACTCTGCTGCTTGCGCGCCGCCTCGTACGTCTTTGCCCATGCCACAGGATCGCACTTTTTGCCGCCGAATGCAAACGTCAATCGTCCCGGCCCGACTCTGCCTGCGGCGCGCCATCTGCCTCTACCCGGACAAGCTCGACGTGGTGGGCGTCGTCATTGTAGCCGGTCACACGCGAAAGCGCCCGTCAGGGCGTCGGCGGGCTGTTCGGTGCCGCGAGCGGACCGCGATGGTCGGACCTGGAAGCGGGCCGTCAACCTGGCGTTGCCGCCCTTCGGCGACCCCCAACCGGTCGAGGAGCACCGTGGAGGCGGCCCACGATCTGGTCGCAGCCCATCAGGTCCATCACATCCGGAAGCCGACGGGCTCTCCCGCTGAGCTGGAGGGATGGCCCGCGGCCTCGAGCAGCACCATCCTTGGCGGCTCACCGTGGGCGCGGCCCGGGTCTCCCTGCCGCATCGCAGCCATCGCCTCGGGCTCGATGTCCTCACTCCACTGAGTACTCCCGGCGGACGGGTGCGGAACTGTTCATTCCCGCAAACGAAATCGTACCGAACGGACATTGGTCATCAGAGAGACTTGGAAGTGTTGGCTGTCCCGACCGGCCCCGTTCGCCATCCGGCGGAGCAGCCTGGTCATCGACAACCCTTCCATCGGCTGAATCAATGACGCCCGGAGGCCCAAAACCGCGCGCGCTCTTCGTCGTCGGCGATGCGGATTTATGGTTGCCCATCGGCCATAAAACCCAGTCCTGCATAGGGTCCAAGGGTTTGCCAGCATCTCCCGCGGGTGCCACTATGTCTTTGTCCGGCTATCCGGGGGTAGTGATGGCTGAATCGGCTCTCCAGCCGAACGATCGCGCCGTGTGGATCGGCGCCCTCACCCTTGGTGTCGTCGCCGCCGCGGTGGTGTGGACGGTGCGGGTGGTGCTGCCGTACAAGGGTATTGACTTGCGGGACCATGGTAACGGGGTCATCGGCCTCACGCTCCTGGCCGGAGTGGTTGTTCTTGGCGCCCTCTATGCCTGGTTCCGGTCTTTCCCCGTCGTGGCGGCCGCCCTTGTATTCCTGGCTTCTTTTTCCGCCTTCCTTTTGTCCCGGGCGGGCAGCCGCCCGATCGTGATACTGGCCACGTTCGGGGCATTCATTGTGACCTCCATGATCGTCGCATCAGAATGGTCGAACAGCTTGATGCGCATCATTGTCGTGTTCTTTGGCGTCGCCGTCCTGGCGCTGATATTGCGCATCGGGCGCGCCGAGCTCGAAGAGGTCCAGGTTCAGAACGCACGGGGGACGGCCGTCTTTTTCTACAACAAGCTCGCCACGCTGACCGACGATATGAATACCCAAACCGCCGCGCTTCCCGCCCGCGCCCGAAGCGCCTATGACACGGCCCACCAGGCGCTCCTCGACGCGGTCGGCGGCAAAGATCTGCCGCGACCGAGCGGCTGCGACACCGTGGCGGCGGGCTCCGTCGATGCCACCCTCTGCCAGCTCGCCCCCACCCTGGAGCAGGACCTGCGATGCGCCGGCCAGGCGCCCGCGGCCGGGTGCCAGGCCGCTATAGCCGACCTGACACTCGAAGCGCAGCGTGTTGCCGCCCTGAGCGCCGCCGCCACCTTGAGTGCGGGGGAGCGGGCTCGCATCGCCGCCTTCGCGGCCGCGGTGAGCGCCATCGGCGCCGCGCTCAACCCGCCTGCCGGGGCGAAGAAGGCTCTAGGCGCGGCCACCGCCGCGGTCGGCGAACTCTGCACGGATGCCCGCGGCCAGATTGACGAGGGGCCACCGGTCAGTTGCACGGCAGCGTCGAAAGGGGCAGGAGGCGCCAGCGTCACGCCTGGCCCGGGTAGCCCGCCGGTGGCCACTGCCGCCCGCGCCCTCCTCTTATCGACCGCCACTGCCCGACAGTTGACAGCGGCCGCCCAGCTGGCGGTCAACCCATCGGACAGCGCGACCAAGGACCTGGCCGACGCCAACAACGCCCTTGCCGTCGCCACCGCCCAGAAGGACGACCCCGCCCCGGGGCAGAGCCTCGATGCCACGATCCCCGCCGGCGGGGCCCGTCTGGCTCGTTCGGTCCCGGGCATCGGGGGCACCCGGGTGCCGCTCGTGCTGGGCCAGATCGGGTGGGGCCTTCTCGGGGGATTGGCGCTGCTCGGCTACCGCCGCCTCGAGATCCTCAATCGCCGACGCAGCCGGGGCTTGGTGACCATCAACCAGTTGCAAGGCGCCGACACCCACGCCGACTACGACGCGGCCTTCCGCCGCCACGTCCTTTCCAACGTCTCCGAGCCCGGATCCATCCCCGGCGGCACGACCGAGGCGTCGATCACCGACCTGCTGGGGGCCACCGACCCTGTCGGGATCGTGAAAAATGTCGTTGCCGCGATCAGCGCCATCACCGCGATAACACCGGACTTCGAGCTCGACGCAACCTATCGAGGACCCGAGACCAGCGCCGCCGACGCCGGTTCCGCCACCGGCGCCCCCGGTGCTGTCACCGCCACCGCCACCGCCACCGCAACCGACGACCCCGCCCCTGCGCCCAACAGCGGCGCTCCCCATCAGGTCTTCATCCGCGTCCGCGACGCTCGTACCAAGACAACGCTGAAGACCAACGTCGTCACCGCCGCCACCGCCGACCTGGCCCTGCGATCGGCGGGTTACTGGGCCGCGGGCTACATCCTCTCTCGCGACAGCACGGCTCCCGAATGGTCCCGCTGGACGCTGCCATCGGCCACGGCGCTCGCCGTGTACGACGACGCCGCCGAACGCGGCGCTGCAGACGCGGAAGCAAAGCTGCGTGCCGCTCTCGCCTTGGCGCCGGTGAGCGGCCTGCTCCTCTCGGCCATGGCAAACACCTTGGAGCTCAACGGGAAGCCCCTGGAGACACTCGACCTGAACCTGCGGGCCGCAACCCGATATCCCCGGTATCCGATAGCGCGCTACCGACTCGCCATGTCCCTCTCCAATCTGGCCTCCGACGCCGAGGTTTGGGACACGACACCACTGCCGGCGAAGCGGCGGATCCTCCGATCCCTCGGTGACTGTTTCCAAGCCTGCAACATGAAAATCGAATCGCCACCGACCAAGGTGGAGGACCTGACGACCGCGAAGCTGTTCGCACTTGCTCAGAGCTTCCGGGCCGAAACACTGATCTTGTTCGAACGGCGCAGGGTGGCGTTGGCCGCCTTGCGACGCTCGGAACGCCGCTACTGGGCCCCCATGCTCTTCACTACCGAAGGCTGGAGGGAGCGCCGCCTCTACTACGAGACCATCGATTCGGCGCAATATGTCATCGGGGAGCGAATCGTCCAGCTCGATCCGAACGCAAACCTGCCGCGCCACGAGATCGAGAAGCAAGCCGAGTCGGCCGAGAGTTGGCAGACCGTCTACAACCTGGCCTGTTTCTGTGCCGTGCGGTCGGCGCGGACCGGATCCGACGACCGGCGGGCCGCCCTCGAGTTGCTGGAGCGCATTTTCGAGAAGGACCCCGGTGGGCAACTGACCCAGGAGTGGGTGGACCGCGACCCCGACCTCCAGAATCTGACGCGCGAGGCGCGCTTCGCCACATTCCGCTCCTGGCTCCCGGTTTGCCCGGCCGCCGCCACCCGCGAGGAGACGTGATGGACATCAACGCCACGAATGCGACGGCCGTGCGGGATTTCGTAAAGGCCCGGCTCGCGGCGATCGCCGCCCCGCCGAATTGGATCGTGCCCACCGTCGCGACGGATATCAAGGTGGACACCGACGCCTACCAGGCCGTACAGAGGTACACCGACACTGACGCCTACCACACCAGCCATCCCCATCCACGCGACGTCATTCGCCGCCGGTTGGGCCTCGATACCGTCTGGCTGCAAGTGGTGACCCACACGATGACTCTGGGCCCTGCCGAGGTCAAGACCCTCAAGGATGCGAAACCAGATCAGGCCGCGACGCCCGGCACCTCTGCCGCGATGGTGGCCGATTTCGTGACCAGAGCCCGGCTGGTCCAGATCCATGACCTCGTCCATGCCGTCAGGAAGCACAACGAAGATGGCACCGAGCCCGCGCCACTCCACGTGGCCGACGATCACTCAGATCTCGTCGCCCTGACCGCCGAAAATCTGAGGACTCAGATAGAGGCGATGAAGGACCTTTCTCGGGTGGTGTTGGTCACCATCATGAAGCCGGACAAGCAGGTGACAGATGTCATCGACAAATACGATGAACAGGTCGATCACTGCAAGTGCAATATGTCACTCGTCGAGCCGCTCCCGAAGACCGAGTTGGTTACCGCCGTGCTCCTCGGCGGCACCATGCCATTGGCCATCCGATACTTGGCGCACGATCTCGAGGTGTCGGTGCACGATCACGACCGAAAGATCGTGGTGGAGATAGAGGAACGGCGGGGGTGGTGGATACCGCCGCCGACGAGGCTCGTCCGATTCAAGTCACCTGATCGGGCGTAAAGGTCGTTCACATCAGCATCCCGACAGCCGGCAACATTGCGTTGCCGGCAGCCAGCACTGGTCTTTGGTCGGGGCCTTGATCACGTCGATGGTGAAATCAATGCGGCAGAAAGATCCTGCCTGGCCCGGCCGTGCAGGACGCGCTGCCGGGGGCCCTGGCCGAAAGGCCGACGCCGGACGGCCCGACCCGTGCCGCACGCGAGCCCGCCCACGCAAACGGCCACGGCTGGTGGTTGACGAAGGCTGTTCACCGGGCATCATTCAGAGTGAACGGCGGGACCGGTGCTCGATATCTCAGTAGGCGCCCCGTCCCCGAACAACAGCCGTCACCGTTTTGGCCAGTATGACCAGATCGAGTTCCGGAGACCAGTTTTCCACGTAGTACAGGTCCAGCCGGGTCGCCTCCTGCCACGGCAGGTCGGCCCGCCCGCTGACTTGCCACAGCCCGGTGATACCCGGTTTGACCAGCAGGCGGCGCCGGACGTGGTCGTCGTATTGGTCGACTTCAGTCGGCAGCGGCGGCCGGGGCCCGACAATCGACATCCGCCCGGTGAGAACGTTCCACAGCTGGGGCAGCTCGTCGAGTGAGTACCGGCGCAGCCAACGACCGATCGGTGTCCGTCGGGGGTCATCGCGGATCTTGAACAGCGGCCCGTCGAGATCGTTGCAATTCAACAGGGTCTCGCGTTCGTCCTCGGCACTGCCGCGCATGGTGCGGAACTTGTAGAGCGTGAAGGGGCGGCCCCCTTGCCCGATCCGGGCCTGCCGGAACACCGCCGGCCCCCGGCTCGTGCACCGAACCGCAATTGCGATGGCGAGCAGCACCGGCGACAGGATCACCAGCAGAAGAGTCGCCAGGACCTGCTCGAAGACCCGCTTGGCGATACGGCTGAACCCCGTGAGATTGGGCTCCTCCACGTGCAACAAGGGCAGGCCGCCCACGGGACGCACGACGATGCGGGGGCCCGCCACGTCGACCACCGACGGGGCGACCAGGAGGTCGACCCCAGTCCCTTCGAGCTGCCAGCCCAGGCGACGCAAGGCGCCGTTGCTCAACGAATCGTGATCCGCGATGGCGACCACGTCGCCGTTGACCCGGCTCAGGGCGGAGACGACGTCGCTGGGCTGGCCCACCACCGGGACGGGTTCGTCGTCGATGTCGATCTTTTCGAAGTCGCCGGCCACGCAGGCGCCGACGACGGTGAGGCCCGAGTCGCCGGCGCGCCGGAAATGGCGCACAAGTTCCGCGACCTGATGCTCCAGACCCACGACCAGGACCCGCTGGGAACAGAACCCGTCTCGCCGCCGGGCTCCGAGCCAGCGCCGGCCCGCATGATGGTTGATCGTCGTCACCGCCGTCACGACCAGGAGGCCGCCGCCGACCAGGACCCGGCCCGGGCTGAGCCGGAAGGCCAGGGAGAGGACACCGATAGTGGCCAGGAACCGTATCGCGGCGTTCAGGATCCCGCGGTACTCCTCGGCGCCGTTGCCGATCCGGCCAACGTCGTAGACCCCGCACAGGGCGACCGTCGCCACCCATGCCACCGGTACCAGGGCCAGAAAAGGAAGGGGCACCTGGTCGGTGAGCGCCGAATTCCGGAAACCGTAACGCAACCCGTACGCGGCCAAGCGCAGCCACGACGATTGCCCCGTCGGCCGCCACCAGAGCGGCAACATATCGCGCCTGCCAGCGCCGCGGCCCGGGAAAGTCAGTGTGCACGACCACCTTTCGGTCGACCTCCGCTGTAAGGCGGAACGTTAGCGCCCCGCCGGCGTCTCTCGGTGCTGCGGTGCAAGCCCGGCCTGCGAGTACGATGCCTCCAGTGGGTTGGTGCCAGGAGTTCGCACAGCAGATCCGACCTGGCTGCGACCACCTGATGCTCGCGGGTGTTGCGTCCTGTTCGTGTGAGGAGTGCGGCACGGTCTGCCCCGGCAGGTTCCGGGGCTGCGCGTCGGTGTGGGCGGCGGGGCCGCAGCCGGTGAGTTTCCGAGCGCCCGCTCCTGCCGCAGGGCGCGGGGGCTCCGCACTCGCGCCGGCGGCGACCACCAACGGCAACGGGACCTACGGCGGGTCCGAGCCGCACGGCGGCCCGGCTCCGGTGCCCGCGGCGCCCGACTGGGGCCCGGAGCTGCGCACGGAGCTCGCCGCCGTGCGGAGAGAGATGGAAGAGCTCACTCGCAAAGTCGACGGTCTCACCGCCGACAAGGCGGTCTCCGACGATGCCCTGCTGAGTATCGTTCGGGCTAGCGAAACCCTCCCCAACCGGATCGGCAAGAGCCTCACGGCGGCGCTCCAAGCGCACTACGACTCCGTGCTCAGCGAGCTGGAAGTGGTCAACGCCAAGCTGTCTGCCCGCATCGACGGCGTGGCGGGCGCCGGCTCACCGCCCGGCGCCGATGACCGCGAGCTCTTGCGCGAGATTGACTCCCGCTTCGAATGGCTCGCCACCGCACTGTCCGATCGGCTCGTGCTGATCGGCAACGAGGTGTCTCGGATGCAGAAGCGGTTGGACGCCACGGCTCGGGAGGAATCGGCGAACACCGGGCCTGCTCCGACGCGGATCGACCCGTTACGAGGTTCCGCGACGCTGCGAGCCAGCGGGAATTGAGCCCCGCGTTGGCAATGCGGCCGACGATCGTCGACGGCCCCGCGGCGCCGAAAGGTTTCGGAAACAATCTATCCCGGCCTGGCGCAATGGCCGAATGAGAGCAAGCTAGCTTAGTCAAATGGCAGTGGAACGGTCGACGGACGGCAACCAGCCAATGGTTGACTTCCCCGACGCCCTCTTGGCGCGGGTCCTCAACTTCCGACCCGGGCGTCGCTCGCCGATCAAGGCATCGGCGCCCGAGAAGTCGGGCTTATGCGGGCGGCGGGTGATGATCACCGGCGTCAATTACTGGCCCGAGCTCTCCGGAATCTCGCCGTATACCGCCGGCCTCGCCGAGCATCTGGCCGAACAAGGCGCCGAAGTCGTCGTGCTGACCGCCATGCCGAGCTACCCGTCGTGGCGCGTCTTCGAGGACTATCGGGGCAGCTGGCGCCGGCGCGGGCGCGAGCGCGGCGTGGAGGTCCAGCGGTTCCGCATCTATGTCCCTCGCCGCCAGTCAGCCGTCAGGCGCGCCGGCTACGAGTTCAGCTTCTTGGCCCACGGCATCACCCATCGCAGCCTCGGCCGCCGCCCCGATGTCGTGCTGGGCATCGTCCCCTCACTGAGCGGCGGCGTGCTGGCCCGGGTCCAGGCCCGGCGCTACGGCTGCCCGTACGGACTCATCGTCCAGGACCTGGTCGGTCCCGCGGCGGCCGAGAGCGGTATCTCAGGCGGTTCCTCGGTGGCCGCGGCTACCAGCCGCCTCGAGAGCTGGGTGGCGCGCGGCGCCGATGGTGTGGCTGTCATCTCCGACGGATTCCGCGCCTACCTCGACCGCGTCGGGGTCCGCCCCGAGCGGGTGGTGCACCTGAGGAACTGGGTCCACGTGGGCCCTGTCACCGAGTCGCGGGCCGAGACTCGCGCCGCCCTCGGATGGCCGCCGGACACCCGCATTGTCCTGCACACCGGCAACATGGGCCTGAAACAGGGCCTCGACCATGTTCTCGACGCCGCCCGGGTGGCGGAAGTGGAGCTGCCCGGCACCAGGTTCGTCCTGCTCGGTGACGGCAGCCAGCGCCGGGCGCTCGAGGCGCTGGCGGGTGGCGCGGCCAACGTGGAGTTCCGGGGCCTCGTGGACGAGGCGGCGTACCCCAACGTCTTGGCCGCGGCCGATGTGCTCCTCGTGAACGAGCGGGCGACGATCATCGACATGTCGCTGCCCGGCAAGCTGACGTCGTACTTCGTCGCCGGCCGCCCGGTGCTCGCCGCCGTCCACGCCGCGGGTGCCACCGCCCGCGAGGTGCTCCAGGCAGGGGCCGGCCTGGTCGTGCCCCCCGAGGATCCCGAGGCTCTGGTGTCGGCCCTGCGGCGCCTCGAGCGGGAACCGGAGCTCGGGTCCAGGCTCGCCGCCGCGGGCGTGGCTTACGCCGAGGCGCAGCTGAGCCCGGCCGCCTGCTTGGGGCGCGCCGCGGCGTTCGTCACCGCGCTGCTGGCCGGCCAGCCGATCGCCGCCATCGAGGGGCCGGCGCCGTCATGATTACTCGCCGGTAATGCGGATCCTGGTGGATGCCACCGGCGTCAACGACGGCGGCGGCGGCATCTGCACCTACTTCCTCGGGCTGCTGGCCGGTTGGGCCCAGGCCGGCTTCGACGACGAATGGTGCATCGTCGGGATGCGCAACCTGCCCCGGGCCGTGGACGACCTGATCGGCCGCGGCACGGTCCTGCGCCACGGCAACCCTTCGGTGCTGCCACGGATCCTGACCCAGCAGATCGTCCTGCCCTGGCGCCGGCGGTGGCGGCCCGATGTGTTCCTGGCCATGACGCCGGTGATCCCGATGGTGCCGGGTCGGGTACCGACGGTCGCCACGGTCTACGACCTGCGGTCGTTGCGCTGCCCCGACGAGTTCGGGGCCCTCAACCGGGGTTACCGCCGCCTTGCCTACCGCCACGGGCTCACCAATGCCGACGGTCTCGTCGCCATCTCGGCCTATGCCGCCTCCGAAGTCGCCGCCGTGGCGCCCGAGCGGCCCTCGCCGGCGCGCGTCCTCACGCTCGGCGCCGACCACGTCGACAGCTGGCCCCGCCCCCCGGCCGTCTCGGGACAAGGCATCACCTTCGCCCACTGGTCCAACAAGCGTCCTGACGTCGCCATCCGGGCATGGCGGCTGCTCCACGACGGCCATCCCGCCTTCACGGGGGTACTCCAGGTCGTCGGCGCTCCGGCCGCCGTCGGCGAGAGCCTCCGGTCGCTGGCCGCCGGCCTCGGCCTCGACTCTGCGGTTGCCGTGCACGGTTACCTGCCGGAAAGCGACTACCGGGCCGTGTTCGCGTCGTCCGAAGTGGTCGTGATGCCCTCGTCGATGGAGGGGTTCGGGTTGCCCGTCGCCGAGGCCCAGCGGCTCGGTATCCCCGTCGTGGCTAGCGCGGTGGGCGGGATGACCGAGGCCGGTGGCGACGCCGCGCTGTACTCGATCGACGGCACGGCGGCGTCGTTCGCCCACCTGTGCGCGCAAGCCCTCTTCGATAGCCGGCGCCGCCGCCAGCTGGTCGCCGACGGGCACGACCACGCCCGCCCCTTGCTGTGGCGCGAGACCGCGGAGTCGGTCCGCGCCGAGCTCGAGCGCACCTTGTCCAGCCCCAGCCCCAGCCCCAGCCGACGCCGATCGCCGGCGCAGTGAGCAAGGCGAGCCTGGTCGAGACGTTGTATCCGGAGGTCGCCGCGGGCGGCTTCAGCCGCGTCGACGGGAACATCGAGTTCTACGGCCGGATCAACGCCCTTCTCACGCCCACCATGACGGTCCTGGATTTCGGGGCCGGCCGGGGAAAAGATGCGACGGATGACCCGGTTGCCTACCGGCGGGGACTGCGGGTGCTGAAAGGCAAGGTGGCGGAGGTTGTCGGGGTCGACACCGACCCCGCAGTCCTCGCCAATCCGAGCCTTGATCGGGCGATCGTGGTGGGCGAGCATGACCCCCTTCCCTTTCCCGACGCATCGATCGACCTCGTCGTGAGCGACTTTTGCTTCGAGCACCTGAGCGACCCCCGCGCCGCGGCCGGGGAACTCGACCGGGTACTGAAGCCCCACGGGTGGATCTGCGCCCGGACGCCCAACCGGCGGGGCTATATCGGCGTCGGTGCCCGTTTCTTCCCGAACCACCTCCACGACACGATCCTGCGTCGGCTGCAACCGGGGCGCCAGCGCCAGGACATGTTCCCGACCAGGTACCGCATCAACACCCGCAAGCAGATCGCCACCTTTTTCCCACCATCGGACTACACCGACTGCACGTATGGCTTCGACAGCGAGCCCGCCTACTTCGGCCGTTCTCTGGTCGCGACTCGGGTGGCCAAATCCTTCATCGGCGCCACCCCGGAACCCTTTTCCGCGCTTCTCTATATCTTTCTGCAAAAGCGGGACATCTTTCTGCAAAAGCGGGACTCACCGTGAATGTGCCGGCATTGAAGGGCCGGGCGCGCGCGCTCGGACGTGAAAGTGTCGCCACCGCCCTGCGCGGGGTGCCGCTGGCCGCCCTGAACCGGCTGCGGCAATCGTTCCCCACGACGTCGCCGACCACGCTGGCGCACCGCGTCGAGCGACGGCTGTTGGAGGTGGCGCGCCACCGCGGCATCCCGGCGGGCGTCGACTCGTTCGCCCTCGTCGACAACCCATCGGTGTCGCTCGTCCGCGCCGACTCGTTCGTCACCGAACGGTCCTATTGGTTCGGCGAGACCTTCGGCTACGAGCCGGGCGGCATTTTCTGGTGGCGGCATTTCTGCAAACGCGCCACCAAGATCCTCGAACTCGGGGCGAACATCGGGTACTACACCGTGCAAGGTGCCGGCGTGGCGGCCGGCGCCCGGTACGTCGCCGTCGAACCGCACCCCGGGTGCGCCGCCACCTGCCGCCGCAATCTCGACCTCAACGATCTGCACAATGTCGAGATCGTCGAAGCCGCCGCTGTCGGTGCCGCCGGATCGACCGAGGTGACCCTCATGCTCCCCGGGGGCCGGGACCACTATTTCGAGGCCCCCTGCACGGGCTTCATCGGAACAAATGAGCTGCACCGATCCGACGCCGCCGACCCCTCGTACACCTCCCTCCTCGTGCCCGCCATCGAGTTGCGGGACCTGATAGCCGGAGTCGATCTCTTCAAGCTCGACGTCGAAGGGCAGGAGTTCGATCTGCTTTCCTCGATCGCCGACGAGCTGCGCTCGACTCGGCCCACCATCTTCCTCGAGGTCCTCGATGGCACGCCGAAGCTGCGGGCATTCGTGGCCGACCTGTGCCGCAGCGCGGGGTACGGCTGCTACATCCCGACGCCGCACCGCCTGGTTCCGGTGCCCATCGGCGAGATCGCGACGCTGTCGGTCCCGTCGCGCTTCGGTACCCGCGACGTCGTGCTCACCTGCCACCCACCACGGTGAGTCGGGTCGCGGGCGAAACCGGGCGCCTCATGCGGCGGGCCCGGTCCGTGTACCGCGACGGGGGTCTGCGGCTGTCGTTGCGCCATGGCGTGAGCAAGATCGAGGCGTTCGTGATGTTCCCCGTGGCCCGGGCAACGACGGGGCGGCGGACGTTCCAGTTCCAGGGCACCACGCTGCGGTACTTTGCCCACCCCTACAACGCCACCTGGCGCTCGGAGCGGGCCGTGGAGATTCCGCTGGCGCGCCATTTCCTGGCGCAGGTCGCCGGTGGCACGGGACTCGAAGTGGGCAACGTGCTGTCCCACTATGGCGCCATTGACCACCTGGTGGTGGACAAGTACGAGGCGTCCCCGGGGGTGGTCAACCGCGACGTGGCGGAGCTCGACTCCCCCGAACCGCTCGACTTCGTCATCTCGATTTCGACGCTCGAGCACGTGGGATGGGACGAGGAACCCCGGGAGCCGGAGAAGGTCGGGCGCGCCATCACCCGGTTGCGGGGTCTGCTGGCGCCGGCCGGGCGGATGTTCGTGACCTGCCCCCTCGGCTACAACCCCCATCTGGACGCGCTGGTCCGGGCGGGGACCCTCTACCCGGCCACCGAGGGGTTCCTCCGCCGGGCGTCGCCTACCGCGGGACCGTGGCAGGAGGTGGCCGGCGCCACCATCTGGGCCGATCCGGTCACCTGTACGGCAGAGCGGGCGCAGTCGCTCTGGGTCGCCGAGTTCGCCGCCCTCGTCGTTGGTTAGTCGGCGGCGCGGAGGTAGAGACAGTCCATCTCCGCCACCCGTTCGCCTTCCCGGCGCCAGTCCAGGGGGCGGACCAGGCGCCACCCGGCCTGTTCCAGCGCCCGGTGGCTAGCCCCGAAGAGCGGCTGGTCCTGGTAGATGGCGTCGAAGGCCTGCTCGATGACGATCGCGGCCACATTCGCCAGCGTCTCGGGCGCACCCGCGAGCACTTTCAGCTCGTAGCCCTGCACGTCGAGCTTCATGAGGACCGGTCCCGCCAGCACCCGGCCGGCCAGCACGGCGTCGAGCCGGCGGACGGGGACCTCGATCGGCGGCGCCTCCCGGGCCCAGGGATAGCGGCGCTGGATGTCGGCGGCCACCGGTAGGGGCGACGACGAGAGCGAGTACTCGTGGGGGTAGAAGGTGAGGGTGCCATCGTGAGCGCCCAGCGCCACCGGGTGCAGTTCGACGTGCCCACGTAGCTGGGCCGTCGCCTGCAGCTGCGCGGCTGCGGCGGGCAGGGCTTCGAAGGCGATGACGGTGGCATCGGGCCACATCCCGAGCACGGCCCGGGAGAACTTGCCCACACTGGCGCCGACGTCAATCACCGTGGCGAACGACAGTCCCTCGGCCGCCAGGCCGCGGACCAGGCGGAAGGCGGCGATCGACAGGGGGCGCCAGGTGCGCAGGGCGGTCATGCCGCCCGGGGTGGCTGCCATTTCGGCCAGCCGGGTGACCGTTTCCAGGCGCTCGCGAGCCGTCATCGCGCCGTCATCATCGCGCCACGGTCACCAGGCCCGAGTCGGGGGCGGCGCCCCTTCGGGTCGCCCCTGTTCCGTGAACACAATGGGCTGTCGGGGCGGCCATTTGTGTTCACGGTTGGCTGGGCCCGAGCCCCTGGGCCCGGCGCCGCCCGCTTCGGTGAACACAATGGGCTGTCAGGGCGGCCATTTGTGTTCACGGTTGGCTGGGCCCGAGCCCCTGGGCCCGGCGCCGGATGCTTGGGTGAACACAATGGGCTGTCAGGGCGGCCATTTGTGTTCACGGTTGGCTGGGCCCGAGCCCCTGGGCCCGCCGCCGCACGATCTGGTCGACCAGGTAGCGGGCCCACCGCTCGGGGGTGAACTGGCGGGCCAGCTCCGAGCTGCGCCCGCTGAAAGTCGCCAGGGGCGTGCCCGGGTCCGACACGATGTCCAGGGCCGCGGCCAGTGCCTTGGCGTCGCCCGGTGGCACCAGCACCCCGTTGTACCCGTCGACCAAAAAGCGGCTGGACGCGCCCACCGCGGTCGAGCAGATGATCGCCAATCCCGCCGCTGCCGCCTCGTGGACGACGATGCCCCACGGTTCGAAGGTGCTCGGCAGGACCAGGCAGGCGGCATCGGCGAAGACCGCGGGAAGGTCCCCCGGCTGGACGAAACCCCGGGCCTCGATCCCCTCGACCCCGGCGAGGCTCGCCGCCAGTGGTCCCGTCCCGCACACCACCAACGGCCACGGGTCGCGCTGGCGGACGCGGTAGCGGCGGTAGGCCCCGACCAGCACGTCGACGCCTTTTTCTGACGAGAGGCGGCCCGCAAAGACGAACGCCGGCCGGCGGACCAGGCCCCTGCCCCCGGCAACGGCCGCGAACGCCGCGTAGTCGCAGGTGTAGAACCCCCACAGGATCCGGTCGTCGCCGAAACCGAGGCGCCGGGCGAACTGCGCCTGGCGCTCTCCCGGTAGGAAGGCGATGTCGTAGCAGGGCCGGATGGCCAGTCGCGAAATGAGGGTGCCGCCCCACTGCTTGGCGAGTGCCGAGCCACTGGTTGTCCATGCCGAGGATGCGCAGCGTGCGGCCCTGCAGGGAGCGGGCCACGCGGCGGTAGGCGCCCACGTCCCAGGAGGCGACGAGCAGGGCATCGGGCGCGAAGGCCGCCATCTCCCGGCCGATGTGGTTCTCGTCGGGTTCTGCATCCCAGCAGTGGCCCGGGAAGGCGGCGGCCAGCGAGGCATCGGAGTAGGGGGCGTCGGGATGGGCGCGGCGGTGGACGAGGTGGAGGGCGACTCCCTCGGCCGCCAAGGCGTGGAAGCAGGCGATCCAGTACCCCGACAGCTGTTTCCACAGGATGGCGATCCGCAGCGGAGGCGACTGGGTCATACCACGAGGTCAGGCATGACATCGGCCGGGGGACATCCTCGGCCAGGGCCCGCACGAATTGCCGCCACCAGATAGCGGCCGCGGTCCAACTCGCGATCGCCAACCCGATGGCAAATCCGTGGGCGCCCCCGAGGGCCCCGATGACCGGGGCCGCGACGGCCACCGGTAGCCCGAGCAGGCGCGCCCGCAGGCTGGCGCGCGCCGCGGCGAGAGCCCGCAGCCCGACGACGCCGCCCGCGGCCACGCAATTGCCCAGAAACGCGATCCCGACGGGGATGAGGACTTGGCGCGCCGTGTCCCAGGTGTCACCGAACAGGCTCCGGCCAATCTGGCGGGGCAGGACGATGCCGATGGCCAGTGACGCCGCGGAGACGACGAAGAGCGCGCCGGAGCACACCAGCATCAGGCGGTTCAGACGCTCGGGGTGCGCCCGCAGCCGGGCGCCCTCGGCGCCGAATGTCAGGTAGGCCCCACCGAAGAGGACGCCGATAGGCCCGAAGAACACCTGGGTGCCCCGGATGGCGCCGAGCGCGGCCAGCCCAGCGATAGCGCCGAGCGCGAGCACCGTCGCCTGGCTCGAACCGGTGGCGACGGTGTATTCCAAGGCGTAACGCGAGCTCAGCTCCCGATGCTTGCTCAGCCACGTCATGATGGATTTCAACGCCGGGATGGCACGCCCCTGGGCACAGGAGATGAGCCCGGCGGCGACCCCCGCCCCTGCCCACCACACCATGATGGCGGTGAGACTCACATGGGGCGCGCGGAGCAGGATCACCAGCGTCGTCGCCTGGATGAGGCACCAAAGGGCGTCGTTCACCACTGCCGCCCGTGGTCGCCCAGCGGTCACGAAGCAATACCGCCAGGCGTCCTGCAAGAGCAGTCCGGGCATCGCGATCGCGAGCACCGCCAGGGCGTGGCCCGCGGGACCGCCGAGCAGGGCGGCAGCCGTTGCCACGATCACTGCGACGGCGACGCCGATGGCGACGGCTGATCCGGTCGCGGCCCGCATGATCGAGCGGAGCGCGCCGGGCTCGGCCCGGCTGTACAGGCTGACCATCGGCTCGGTGATGAGGGCGCGGGTGGTGCCTACCGTGAGGACGTAGATCGTGAAGGCCAGCCCGTAGGCCCCGAACGCCTGGCGGTCGAGGCTGCGGGCCGCGATGATTCCGGTACCGATGTTGCTGGCGCTCGAAAGGGCCTGGTCGACGACCACCCACGCGATGCGGCCCCCGATTCCCCGACCGGGCGCCCCTCCGCCCGCTGGCTGGCCCCCGGCGTCGGCGAGGACCATGGCCACCGGAGAGATCGGCGTGGGATCGGTGGTCATTTCTTTCCGCCGCGGCCGTCGAGCGCCGCCAGCCGGCCGTCGACGAAGGTTCGTTCATGGACCGCCAGCAGATTGTTGTCCCGGATGTCCAGCCAGTCGAGTGGGCGGAGGCGGCGGCGGGCCGGGTCGTAGGAATACGACTGGTAGCCGAGCGGAACAAGGAAGTCGCGGATGGCAGGGGCGTCATTGGCTTCCACGATGAGGACTGGCTTCGCCGCCGCGAGCACCGCCATCGCGCCTCGCAGCACCTCCTCTTCGAACCCTTCCACGTCGACCTTGATCAATCGGAGCTGGTCGGCGACACCGGCACCGAGGGCATCATCGAGCGAGACCATCGCGACCTTCTCGGACAGGACTGTCTCACCCGCCACGACGACATGGTTCATGGCGTCGCAGCCCGTGGTCATCATCACCGTTCCTGGCACTGCGCCGACCGCTTCGCGCCGGGTTGAAATACGACTTTCGAGCCCATTTAGCGCGATGTTCTCGTGGAGCCGCTGGAAGGCCAGGCTCGAGGGCTCGAAGGCCACGATCCCCACGTCGGCGACCGCGGCGGCCAGTAGCGAGTAGGTGCCCACATTGGCCCCGACATCGACGAAGCAGTCACCGGGGCGGAGGAAGTCCTGGACGAAGCGCATGTGTTCCCATTCCGGCAGCCCGCAATACCACACGAGAGCCGCGGCATGGCTGTGCGGGTAGCACCGCATGCTCAGTCCACCGGCCAGGCGGATCTTCAGGGGCCTGCGCACGACGCGCTGCCATGCCTGCCAAACCACGACCCGCCCCAAGGCTTGAGCCCGCCGCCCCTTATTGGCAGGATGGGCCCACAGGTACTTGATGAGTCCCCATGCCCCGGTGACGCCCACCGTCAAGGCATACGGCCCATGGTGCGGTCCGCAGTGGTGTCGCTCGCCGTCCCCCTTGCCTCCAGGAAGAAGCTCTCCCGCCGGTGCTCCACCGTCGCCAGGTCCGGCAGATCCCCGCGCAGGAACGTGCACTCGTTGACTTCGCCGAACCCGGCGTCTCGGAGCATTTTCATCACCAGCGCGCCGGTTGGCTGCCAGCGGTGTAGGGATGCGCCGAGCCCGTCGGACAGGCGCCGGCGCGCCGGCGGGCGGCTCAGTGGATGGGCATTGAGGCCCGCGTTGAACTCCAGCGCCGCTTGGGCGCCGCGGGCGGCGGAATTTTGAAGGAAGGCGCTCGCCAGCAACTCGGAGTCCGGCAACGCGAGCCGCAGCACGCCCTCCGGCGACAGGAGTCGCCGGAACTCGACCAGAGCATTGTTGGCCTCGTCAAAATAGAGATGCTCCAGCATGTGTGCCGAATAGATCGCCTCAGCGCTGCTGTCGCCATAGGGAAGCGGTTTACGGATGTCGTGGAACACGATTCCCGCAGGCCACACCGTCATATGAGCATCCGCCAGAATGCCGGCGCGGTGAAGCGAGCGTTTCAAGGCAGGACAGCGGTCCAGAAGAATGTGGGGCGACCGGTCGATATTGATCCAAGTCGCTGGTGCATCGGGCCCGCATCCCACGTTCAGCCGGAGTCCGGTTGCCGCTCGCGAGGCCGGCACGGGTGGAACCCCGGCGCTGTCGCGAAACCGTCGGAAGCCGTTCAATTCAGTGGCGTAGGTCTGCCCCGACACTCCCCGTCCTGCCGGAACACGCGCGGCGCGAGGGACAGGCGCGGTGTGCGGCACGACGAACCGAACCGGGGGGCAGGTGCTGTCACGCGCTCCATGCTAGTTCTGGTCCCGGTCCCGTCGAACCCGGCCTACCGAGCGTCGAGCGTGTCGAGCACCGCTTCCAGCCTTGCGATGTCGACCTCTATGTCGCTGGACACCGCCATCATCGCCTTGCCGGTCGGCCTCGGTGACCCGTGACCTACGGCATAGCGGTACTCCAGGCCTTCGACCTGGGCAGCCAGCGCCCAGAAGCAGACGTTGACATAGTCCGGAGCGAACAGCTCGATGACCCGCGCACCCGGCGAGCAGAAGACGAGGTTGGCGAGAGCAGCACCGTGTGGCGCCACGATCAGCTCGGCGGAGGCAAACGCTTGGATCTGCTCCGCGATCGGCAGCGTGGCGGGATGAAGGGCGGTGAACCCCCGCCTCTCGAGCACCGCCAGCACGTCGGGCTCGTTGAGGACGATCCGATCGTGGCGCCTCGTGCCGCGGCCGACATAGATACGTCGCCGTGGTTGCGCCTCGAAGGTGGGCCCCAGGCGCTCCCGCAACGCGGTAACGATCCAACCAGGGGTCTCCATGTTGGGATCGGCGAGCGTCGGCACCACCAGCCGATCGGCCTGTAGGTGCCGATGGAGGCGGCTCTCGATGACCTGGTCGCCGGATACCCCGAACCGCTCGAGCAGCTCGCGCTGGAACGGCAGCGATCGGTTGACCAGATACTTGTCCACGGAAATGCCACTCTTCTCCAGCAGCACGATCCGAGGCAGGACGTCAGTGAGGAAGTGGTAATAGTTGTCCGAGCCCCGAGTGGTAAGAACCGCGACCGTGCCTGCGAATCGTTCAAGAGAGGGGAGACGGGCCCGCAGAAAGATCGGGTGCCGTGTCGGCACGTCGGCGCCGAAGTAGGGAGAGAGATCGAACAGGAGCGTGTTGTCGGCGGTAATGGCTGCGCCGTAGTGGCCGCTAGCCCGGCCTGATGGGATTATTGCGACAAAGGCCGGCGGGGTGCAGGCGCTCTCGCCACCAGCAAAACTCCAGTGCGCGGGCGGCAGTCCTTCGGGCAGTGTTCGCGCAATGGACAATGCCGGCAGGACATCGATGACTTCAATTCCGGCGTCCGGATGCGCTCGGACATAATCAGGGGTTGTGAACGCCACTCTCGCGGGCAGCGCCGAAGCACCGAATATGGCCGAAGCCGGCCGAGTGACCTTTCCCGCCAGCTGCGTACTCATCAATACGCCTCTCTTGATTACCGGGAAGTAGGGCCGAAGAGGACGGACCAGACGCGGCACGTCAAAGCCTCCGCAGGAGTTGTGACTGTGACCCGTCAGGCATCGGGACCACTGTAGTTCGCTACCGTCACGTGCCTGTAAGCTTGCCGGCTACTGCGCGAAAAAGGTATGTATGCGGCCCCTGAAGCATTTGACACCTCGCTATGTGTTCGACCGCTGCTCGCTTATGGTATGGCAACGGCGTAACCCCCAAGCACCATGGTTGACGCGGACCGCAATTGACTTCATTGGTGAGTGGCTCGGCCCGACTGACACTGTTTTCGAATGGGGGTCCGGCCGGAGCACTGCCTGGTTTGCGAAGCATGCGGGCCGCGTGGTCAGTGTCGAGCACGATCCCGTCTGGTATGAGCTTGTGGCTGACCAACTAAAATCGGGCGGCGCCGCCACGGTGGAGCGACATCTGGCCAAGACCAGTGAAGCTGTCAAGGACGAGGCAAGTCAGAAATACGTCGACATCATCGACATCGTCCCCGACGAGACAGTAGATCTCATCCTCGTGGACGGGCTCCATCGCGACGAATGTGCGGTTCGAGCGGTAAGAAAGGTGCGGCCGGGCGGACTCTTGGTATTGGACAATGCCGATTGGTACTTCGCCACAGGCAGTCACACCCCGGCATCCAAATGGAAACAAAAGCTGTGGAGCGAAACCTGGGCACGCTTCGAGGCGGCCGTTGCCGGCTGGCGCAGGATCGTGACGACCAATGGGGTCTGGGACACGGTCATCTGGATCAAGCCATCGCTCTGATCTGACACGAGGCCGACTCTGGCGGCACCGACCGGGTCTTGGACAAGAGGTCGGCTACGGCCTCCGTGCGCCATAGAGGGGATCGACGAACAAGGCGTCGGACCAGCTGGCAACGTCGTCCTGAAAATGAAACCGGTAGAAACAAACCAGCTGCATGCCGACGCGCGTGAGGTAACTGAGCACTTCGCTATACGAGGGAAGTCCCTCATACATCGGACCGAAGATGAACTCCATGTACACCATATGGACACGATGGGACTCGATCAATCCCGAGGATCCTTTCAGGACTTCCAAGTCAAAGCCCTGCGTATCAATCTTCAGAATTTCGACTGCGGGCAATTCTGTTCGTTCGACGTAGTCATCGACGGTGATGACGGGTACAACCGTCTCCGTGACCACGTTTCCCCAGGCGAGGGGCCCGGGGCGAAGAAACGAGCTCATGTCGCTGTAGGAGTTCTCCAGGAGTGGTAGCTCGCCGGGTGCCGACCCCAGGCCACAATTATTGGTGAAGACGTTCGAATAGCGACGAGTGTTGTCGCAGAGCTGGACGAAAGTTGCCGGGCTCGGTTCAAAAGAATGAATCCTGCTCCCCGAGAACAGTTCTTTGAATCGGTGCACCGATTGGCCGATGTTTGCACCCGCGTCGATGATTACCGGAGATTCGGTCTCGACCGATAGGTAGCGCATGTCCCGGTAGGGATCGACTCCGAGTGTGCCGCGCGGAACCCGGCTTACCTGCAGGCCAAGCGAAAGGCTCGCCTTCCGCAGGCCCGATGCGATCCGTCCATAGGGGTCGATTGCTCGGGACATCCACAAAACTGTAGCCCCTGTGGCGAAGCACAGAACTGACCGTAATGGCAAGAGGCGTCCACGGGAGCCGTTCACGGATCGCCGAAGGTCTGACTCCGCGGCCGCGACGTACGCTGCGAGGGTGCACCTCCGGGACCGTTCGTGGCTTGGGATGCTGATGGCTCTTGGCTGCTGCGTGATCTTCGGCCTGGCCATCACATCGCTGAGCGCGGCCCCGTTCATCCTGATTCCCTTGCTGTTGGCAACCGTCGTGACGATGGCGATGATCACCCTCGGCGACTTCGACCTGGTGGCACTCCTGGTAACCGCGGCCGCGTTCGGTTTGCCCATGAACAATGTGCGGATCAGTTCGTCGCTCACCGTCGGTGACGGCCTTCTCGTTGCCGCATTGGTCGTCGTGTGCATTGAGCGAGCGATGCAGCGGTCGGTGGCCATCCCCGGGATGACCGGCCTCCTGGCGGCGATCGTGATGATTGTCGGCGGAGGCTTGCTTGGATCGTTCTTTGCATCATCGTTGAGCGCGAGCGTGTCGGGGCTGTTCAAGTTCGGGGCGGCGACGATCGTCTTGCCGGTGCTGTTCGGCCTCTGGCGCCCCGACCTGCGAAAGCTGCGCGCCGTGAGCTGGGCGATCGTGCTCGGCTCGACCGTGAGCGATATCGCCGGAATTCTGTTCGTCAGGACCGTTGGCCGGGCCCAGGGACTCAGCACGCATCCCAACCATCTCGCCCTCGCCAGCGTGATGGCTGTGGGTATCGGCCTCGGTCTGGCGTACTCCACCGGAACTCGCGGTCGATTGGTGCTGGCTGGTGCCCTGCCCATCCTCATGCTCGGCACGCTCCTGAGTGGGTCGCGTTCAGGCCTGGTGGCGGAGGCGCTGGTCGTGGCGTTTGTCGCCTTGCTGACCCACGACCGCAAACTCATCCTCTCCGCCTTGGGCGCCACCGTCGTGTTCGGCTCGGCCGTCGGGTTGGGGTTGGTAGGCCACAGCGGGACTTCGGCGATTGGCCGGCTGCTCGGCGGAGGAGGGGCGGCCGGAAGCGACCAGCAGCGATCGCTGACGATCAATGCCGCGCTCCATACGATTGTGCGCCATCCGGTGACCGGCGGTGGGTTCGAGCTCGCACTCTCCACCCACGAGATCATCCTCGAGGTCGCCGCCACGGCGGGCGTCTTCGGGGTGGTCGGTCTTGGCCTCGCCGGCTGGCTCGTCGTGCGCCCCACCTGGGTTCGCTACCACTGGGGCACCCGGCGGCGCCACACCCCCGGCGACGTGTTACTCATAGGGGCCATGGCCGCGGTTGTCGGATTTTATGCCAACGGGATATTCGGCAACCAGCTCTATGACCGTTACATCTGGATCGCGTTCGCGCTGGCTGCGGCGTTGGCCCACGAGCTGGTGCGGGAGGATCGTCAGGTCACAGGAATCGCCCCCCGCTCGATGACGCGTCAGATCACGGCTGCCGGATAGGGCGGGCGAAGATGTCGGCGCCGAAGCCCGATCCATCGGTCGCGACGAGGTCCCCGTGGCGGTCGGGCCGGAACAGCTCATAGCCGTAGCCGGCCAAGAGCCGGCGCAGCGGCTGGCGGTCCTGGCCCAGCAGGTCCACAGAGGCCTCGTTCCACTCCAGTTGCATCAGGCGGACCCGTTTGTCGCCGAGGAGGCGGCTGGCGCCCGCCAGCACCAGCGCCTCGGCTCCCTCGACGTCGATCTTCAGCCCCGCCACCACGCGGTCGCCGACGATCGCGTCGAGCGTCTCGACCGCGACCATCTCACTGTCGCCCGCCACCGCGGCGGTACCGACGACGAGGTGGTTCTGCTGGTCGAGCTCGCTGGTGATCGCCATCGTCCCCGATGCGGCGCCGGCTGCGGCCGCCACGACCCGGGCGGAGTAGCCGTTCAACTGCAGGTTCTCCTCGAGGAGCGCGAGCGATCGGGGGCTCGGCTCGATGGCGATGACCTCGGCGCCGCCATCGAGCGCCCAGATGGTGTAAAGGCCCACGTTGGCGCCTACGTCGACGAACAGATCCCCCGGCTCGAGGTGCCGGCGCCAGGCCTGCATCTCGTTCCAGTCGAGGGGATTGGCGTACATGGCCCGGGCCGAGATGTACACGTGGGCGTCCGCCCAGATCCGCGAGTGGTCGCCGAGCGGGGCGATGGCCCGGACACCGCGCAGGCGCCCCCGGACCTGGAAGGCGACGACTCGGGCCACAGCCTGGAGCCGCCGCCCGGCGTTGGCAGGATGCCCCCAGGTCAGGGCCACGACGCCCTTCGCCCGACCCCACCGATCGCGCACCGCCGCCAGTGCCGGCGCCGTCGTCACCGAGGTGACGGGGGTGCGAGACGTCGGGTGACCACCATCGCTACAGGCGGGAGCGTACCGCCCACCCGCGCCGCGTCGACCATTGATGCTTCTGGCCCGGAATCGACAGGTACGCTGCCGGGACAAGGCGACGCTCGATGAGGAGCCGGTGGGAGAGGTGACAAGCGGAACCCAGGGCCACCAGGACACCTCCGACTTCGACCTGCGGCATTTCCTCCATGTCCTGCGCCGCCGGCGCGCCACGATCGCGGCGACCGTGGTGGCCGTGGTCACGGTGGTACTCGTCGCCACCTTCCTGCAGACGCCGACGTACCAGGCGACCGCCGAGGTGGTCTTTCAGCCCAACAACTCGGCGCAGGTCTTCGGGGGCGGCACAATCCCGAGCGCCGATCCCGCCCGCGAGGTGCAGACCCAGATCGAGGTCCTGCAAAGCCCACCGGTTCGCGACCTGGTTGCCAAGGCACTGAGCGTGACCGTGGCCCCGGCCATCAAGGCGACGGCGGTCACAGGGACCAACGCCTTGAAGATCGACGCCTCTTCGACGATTCCCCGCACCGCCGCGGACATCGCCAATGCCTACGCCAACGCCTACACCACCTTCACCCAGGCCCAGGCGGTCAACTATCTCAACTCGGTCGGCAAGCAGTTGCAGAGCCAGATTGCCGCCTTGCAGGCCAAGATCGACGCCCTGGACCAGGAGGTGGCGGCGGCGCCGGCCGCCGACCGGGCCGCCCGGCAGACGAGCCTCAGCCAGCAACGCCAGTCGCTCTTGGCTCAGTCGGCCAACCTGCAGGAGACCCTCAACTCGGTCCAGGCGCAGTCCGTCGCCCCCGCCAACGCCGCCCAGCTGGTGACGCCCGCCAAGGTGCCCGCCTCGCCTTCGAGCCCCAAGCCCTTGCGCAGCGGCGCCCTCGGCGTCGTGATCGGGCTTCTGTTCGGTATCGCCCTGGCCCTGGTCCGCGACTACCTCAACGACTCGATCATGTCGAAAGACGACCTGGAACGCAGTGCTCGTGGCCTGCCCGTCATCGGCATGATCCCTGCGGTCGCCGGCTGGAAGCCATCCGACGGCGCGGTCCTGGTGTCGGTGTCCACTCCCGCCTCCCCCACAGCCGAGGCCTACCGGACGGTACGGGCTGCGTTGCAGTTCATGAGCGCCGAGCGAGACCTCACCGTCATCCAGGTGACCAGCCCGAGCGCGGGCGAAGGCAAGACCACCACTGTCGCCAACCTTGGCGCCGCCCTCGCCAAAGCCGGCCAGCGGGTCTGCGTGTGCTGCTCCGACCTCCGGCGGCCGCGCCTGCACGAATTCTTCGATTTGACGTCGGACTACGGGATGACGTCGGTGCTGAGTGGCGATGTGCCGCTTTCCGCGGCCATCCACAAGGCGCTCGATGTCCCCCAACTCTGGGTCCTGCCCGCCGGTCCTGTAGTCGAGAACCCCTCCGAGGTCCTGGCTTCGTCGCGCGCCGCCGATCTGATCCGCGCCCTGCGGCTGCAGTTCGATGTCGTCCTGATCGATTCTGCTCCCGTTCTTCCCGTGGCCGACGCCGTTGTCCTGTCGCGCCTTGTCGACGCCGTCATCGTGGTGGTCTCAGTCGGTCAGACGACCCGTCGCGGGCTGAACCGGACGATCGAGTTACTGCGTGGTGTCGAGGCGCCGCTGCTGGGCACCCTTCTGAACGGCGTCGTCTCCGAGGGGACCTATGGCTACGGCGACGGGTACTACCTGTACTACGAGACCAGGGCGGCGAACGGCAGGGGGCCCGAGCCCGAGACGAACGGCCGCCGGGGCCGCCGCGCCAACGCCGGCGCGATCGTCGACTAGC
>CAWKNP010000005.1:0-180966 GCA_963851105.1 uncultured Actinomycetota bacterium | reverse complement strand
GTGCCCCTCCTAGAGTTTCTGTGGGTGGATGTGTTAGTGGAAGTGATTGTTCTTGGTCGGGAATTGTGTGGTGCCACGCCCCTCCGTCCGGCGTCAAGGCCGCTTCGCGTCCCTGCGGGACGGCCCGTCGGGCCGGCCTTGACCCCGGCTCCGGGGCGAGGCGGCGGGCAGTTAGGAAGCGACGCCGCAGCGTCGCTTCGGTTCGAACCGCTAGGCTGATCGTGGGGCAGGGTCACGGTGACGCCGCCGATGCAGAGGTAGATCATGGCGGCCAGGGAGTCGACGCGGCGGTAGCCGTAACCGCGGCGTTGGACAAGTCGAGGTCGACGGCGGAGATGACCCGTTCGTAGTTGTGGCGGATCCGGCGGGCCAGGTTGATGAAGGCGGGGATGCGGCTGCGCAACGCCGAGGTGATCCACCGTTTCAGGTAGAGCCGGGCGTCGACTGGCGGTTGGCGGTAGAGGGCCCAGGGTCGTTCTTTCAGGTCCCAAGCCCGCCATAGTCGGTAGCAGGTCCCAGCGCGGGGTTTGAGCAGGCCCTGCTGGTCGTCGCTGAGTTTCTCGCCACCGGCTCGCAGCGCGTAGCGGGTGGCCCGCCACGCCTTGTCGCCGACACCGAAGGCGTGGTCGCGACCGATGCTCTTGTACACCGAGGCGAGTGCCCGATTGGTGATCTGGATCACGTGGAAGGGGTCGAAAAAGATGGTGGCGTGGGGGATTCTGCGCTTGGCGGCGTCGCGGAAGATGGTACCCAGGTCCATGGAGATCGCCTCGATGGCCGAGCTGCGCTCGGCTCCCGACTCATCGAAAAACAACTCCAGGGCGGCGCCGCGTTTGCCTTTGACGACCCACACCACCCTCGCATTGTCGTGGTCGGCCACGATCGTCAGGTACTGGTGGCCGCGGCGGTAGGCCATCTCATCGACGCCGACGCGTACCAGGCCATCGAGGCGGGCGGTGTCGAGATGCTCGGGCGCCACACGGCGGGCGATGGCCGACACCGCCTCCCAGGAGCAGCGCATGAACGTGTCGGTCCGTTGCACCAGCCACGCCACCATGTCCTCGAAATCGATGCTGTGACGGGCGCCGGGCCGGGCCCAGCCGACAATCTGGGTGCGAACCTTGTCGAAGGACCGGCAGTCGACCCGGGCCACCTCGGCAACCACACCCTGGTCGAGCCCATGTCCACATGCCGCCAGCGGCGCCGGGAACGGTCGTAGCGGCCCGGGTCCATTCACTACGGGCGGTATAGCCACTGCGAACGGGCCCGCAGCCCGACCGCCACGCCCTCGCCGGTAAAGGCCACCACGTTGGCGCCCCGCAGACTCAATATCCGATTGAATGCCGTAGCGACGCGCACGAGCGCCGCCTTTCATTCCGGATGGCTTGGCAGACCCCGAACCTAAGATGTGGAACGGCCTTGTCAAGGGGGGACGGGCGAGCTTGTGAGCTCCTTTTTTGGTCGCGCCGAACCGGAGGTTCGGGGCTTACTCGCGCTTTGAGCAGGCGACGGGGTCCCCGGTGTCAATGTGGAGCGCCCGCAGCGAAGCGAGGACGAACGACATTGACACCGGGGTGGCGGCTGCTACGCCGTTGACCGCGGCGGTCGTGGAGGGGGTCGGGGGAGGGCTCGACCATGCGTCGGGGCGGTGCTGGTGGGCTGACCGCCAGACTGATGTGCGCGGGTTGGGACCGCAGTTCGGCTATTCGCAGAAAGGTGCCCGGGACTAAAAACGCCCGTGGTTTTGGGCATAGCTTAAACGGGGGTCAGTTCTGCGGCGGCGGTGCCCCGGCGCATGGTGGGGTCCTCGCCCTGGCTCAGCCGGCGCTGGGGGCGAGCGGGATGGGAGGTCATTCAGGCGGTCATTTCCGCCCACACGAACCCGGCGAGCTCTCGGGCGATGGCGGTGACGACAATGTTGCGGTTGGTTTTGCGTTCGTCGAGACGACGGAACCGGCCGCACAGGCGGACCTGGGCGTCCCACGCCCGGGCCACGACGGCAGGATCGAGTCCTTCCTGGCGTCGTCGCAGTTCGACACCGACCGCGGCCCGGGATTTGTACGCCCACGCCGATTCCACCAGTTGGGTACGCAGATGGACGTTGCCGGCGTGGGTGATGTGGCCACGGCGGGTGCTCTCTCCGCTGGAATGCTCCGAGGGGGTGAGCCCGCAGAACGCCATGAACGTCCCGGCGGTGCCGAACCGACGCCAGTCGCACACCTCCGCCGCCAGGTTCAACGCCCCCAGCTGCGTGATGCCCCGGTAGGCGCACAGCCTGGCCACCGTCTCGGCGAAGGGCGCCTTGGTGTACCAACGGGCCAAGTCGGCGTCGATCGAGGTGACCGCCGCCTCCCGGGCGCTCATGGTCGCCCGGTAATGGGCGAAGGTGGCGTCCAAGGCGGGATCGTCGAAACGCTGGGCGGCGATCCACGCCTCATGTTTCAGGGTCCAGTTGTCCCCGTCGCGCCACACCCGGCCGTGGCGCAGCAGGAACTTCCCGAGGCGGTGACGGGCCCGGGTTCGGTCGATCACCATGTCGGCCCGGGCCCGGCACAGATCCCGCACCGCCTCCTCGGCCACCGACGGGACCCGGATGGCGACCAGCTCCCCGGCCCGATACAGCCGGGCCAGGCGCCGGCAGTCCCGGCTGTCGGTCTTGACCCGATCCCCGGGAGCGGTGGGGATCAGCGTCGGGGCGATCACCGAGCACCTCACACCCATCGCCTCGAGCATGCGAGCCAACTCATAGCCGGTGGGTCCCGCCTCGTAGCACGCCCGCAGCCGCCGAGGGCTCCCCAGCCGGGTGACCAGCCGCCGCACGGCGTCAAGATCCGAAGAGATCTTCTCCACGTCGGGGACGTCCTCGCCGGAACGCAGGATCCCAGCCGAGATTGTGTTCTTGTGAACATCGAGACCGAGAAAAGTTGGGCTGGTAGAACTGGGCATGGACGGCTGGCTCCTTCCGTATGTGGCAACTTCCGCTCATCGTGGCTGATCCACGCAAGATGCGGAAGCGGCCGGCCGTTCCATTCTGACTAAGGCGTCCCCGCCCGTCCGCGTCTATTCGGGACCAGTGACGGCGCTGAAACCCTTGCCAGGCACGGCCATACCACCCCCGCACGCCCAAAACCACCCACCGGTGAACGTACGTTCCCCCCCAGTGCTTGGACTGCCGGACCGACGTGTCCTTCAGCGAACAGCCTGGGGAAGCCGTGTTCCCGGAGTGCGGGTTGCGGTAGTACCTGACTGCCGACGGTCACCCGGGACGCTACCTACCCGACGATTCAGGCGGGATTCAGGGATTTCCGATAGCTGATCGGGTGGGGGTTCCACCTCGCCGAGGCTCGGACCCGGTCACGACGATCGCGGAGCGAGCCTGCTCAGGACCGTCTCAGGAGTACGATTGGGGCGATGGGGTGGTGCCAGGCATTTGGTCCGCAGATTCGCGAGGGCTGCGATCACTCGATGGTCGCGGGCTCCAGTTCGTGTTCGTGCCCTGACTGCGGCGTGGTCTGCAAGGGAAAGTTCCCGGGGTGCCGCTCGGTTTGGGCCGCAGGCCCGCAGATGGTGGACCTGCGTCGGCCTCGGAAGGCCGGGGCGCAGGCGCCAGGCCTTGCGGCGAGCAACGGCAATCGATCGGCCGAAGTCCCGACCCCGGCGGTGGCTACGCTGGCGGCCAGGGTCGCCACGAGTCCCGCCGACGACAACGCCGACATGCGTTCCCTGTTGCTCGGGCTCGAGGCCGCAGTCGATGCGCTACCCCGGCGTATCGCCAAGGCTGCTGGAGACGCCATGCGACAACAGCACAACACCAACAAGCAGGAGATGGAAGAGCTCTGGCGGGTGATCAGCGCCGAGGTCCAGCAGATCAAGGACGTCCGCGGTCGGGATGGAGCGGCCCGGGAGGCGGCGGCATCGGAGTCCAAGGTGCTCGTTGAGGAATTCGATGCCCGCTTCCAGTGGCTGGTCAGCGAGCTTTCGAAGAGGTTCATGGCCCTCGGGAACGAGCTTGTCCGCATCGAGAAGCGTATTGGGAATGCCGACCACGACGGTACGGCCACCAGTGGCCACACGACGCCAAGTGCCGCTAGAAATGCTTCCCAAGGGCGCTCCGCAAAGTAGCGTTCCTGTAGTTGCGTGCTTATAGTTTCGCCCGGCTACCCGGTAGGGGTGTCGTACCATCACGAGACTGGAACCTGGCCAAAAAGTTCTCCCTCTATAGAACGAGACACAGAATGCCGATGCCCCTGACAGTCGAATACACCCGAATCCGATCGCACGGTCCCGGACTGGCCCATCAGGTCGAAGCTTCGCGGTCCAACGACCAGGCGAATTGGTTCACGATCATGTACTATGTGCCCAGCTCCCCGTATTCGGTATCCCGAACCAACCGCGGCCCGGTCAAACCCATGCGTCCTCGACCCGTCGTGTGCGTAACATCGGTCCCCGCCCCCAACCAGCCGCGCGACACCGAGCCATCTTATGGGATCCTACGAGCGACTACTCCGTGTACTTCGTATCGTGTCGCTACCAGGCGGGAAGACGATGGAGCTTAGTGCCGCCTCCGGTTCACATTCGCGGCCTTCGACCAGCACGCGAACTGGTCAACCCGCCCTCGACCGTACCGAACTGACGCACTTTCGCAACGCCTCAACAACCCATGTCCACCTCGTGCAATGCATCGCTGCCCTCTGCTCAAGCGGAGACGGCGTCCTCCGTATCCTCGACATGGGCTTCGGTGACGGCAAGCTACTTGCCCTCTGCCGTGATCATTTGCCTGGCTTAGTCGGACGTGACATCGAACTATTCGGAATCGATGTCTACGACGATCGGATTCAGCCGAGTGACTTCGCGCAGGCCGCCCGCCACCTACTCGGCGCGTCAGCCGACCTCCATATTATCAGCACGACCGACGCGTGGCCTTTCCCGTCCGCCAAGTTCGACGTGATCTGTTCGGGTCAGGTTGGTGAGCACCTATTTGATATAGAGGGCACCTTTGGCGAGATTGCCAGAACACTCCGCCCCGGCGGGCGATCCGTGCATGTTTTCCAGCTGCGCGATTGCATCCAGGAATGGCATGTCGGCATCCCATTCGCCCATCGCTTTCGCTCCCATGAGGCGGCCGCCTCCTATCTCACTTGGGCTGCCCGGTTGAGTATAGCCCGCATTGGGCCACTCCGCATGCCCCCCGCGATGACCCCTGAGACATTCGGCCACTCCCGTGCCGATTACGTCAACTTCCATACGTACTACCGGACCTGGCCCGAAGTCGCAGTCGCCGCCAAACGTGCAGGCCTGCGAATCTCCCACCGCTTTACACCTGATCTCTATATGATGAAGCTCGGCTACTTCTTGAACCGGGACTTCTCTGCATCCTACCGACATCAGCAACCACCGCTTTTGCGCGGATTGCTATTTTGGATCCTCAAGCATCTCGCCAGCATAACCGTAGTCCTGGAGTCCCTCGATACTTACGAACCTCCTCCAACCAGCCACGCTGAACCAGCATGTAGTCCCAACAACTCGCTCGAATAGCTCTCATCGTATCGCTCGCTGCATTGGCGGCATCGCAAGGCGCGACACCGTCGCCGATCCGTTTTGGGGAATCTGTCAACCCTGATCACATCCCTGGCGAGCTCGCCGAGCGAACCACTCTCGGCGCCTGGCCAGAGCCGCCGCCAACTGCGGCATAATGGGTGCCGTGTCATACTATGACGACAAGATCGAAGCGCTCAGCCGCCTCTTTGGTACCTCAGACATCCAGGTGTGGCCCGATAAGCTTCGGATAGCCGAATCCACTTACGATGTGATCGATGACGTGATCATCGCCCTTCCCGGTCACCTCCGCCCCGGTGCCGCCCGATCCGACGACGACGGAACCTTCCCGAGAGACATCCAGAATACCTTCGGCAGGGAATGGCAGCGCTTCAACGAAGTCCTTCCTGAACAGCGGACCGAGTTTGACCAGTACTTCGATATTCTCGACCTTACGGCGCTGCCCGACGCGTTCGTTTGCGATCTTGGTGCGGGCATGGGGCGATGGAGCTATTTCCTCGCGCAATATTGTCGTCAACTTGCACTTGTAGACTTCTCGGACGCAATATTCGTGGCCCGACACAACCTCCGCGACGTAGAAAACGCTCTCTTCCTAATGGCTGACATAACAGCTCTGCCATTTGCCAATGACTCGTGTGACCTCGCGATATGTCTTGGCGTCCTTCACACACTCCCGGAAGCTCCTCTCTCAACTGTTCGGTCGCTCGAACGGATTTCGCCGCGACTCCTTATCTATCTCATGTACGCCGTGGACAATCGGCCCGCCTATTTCCAGCACATTCTGCGCGCAGTTACTGTCATCCGCACTCATACCGCTAAGATAAGTAATGAGAGGGCGCGTCGTCTTCTAGTAACTGCCATCGCGGTGGGCGTTTATAGGCCACTCATCGCCGCCGGACAAATGGCAAGATTTCTCGGTATTCGTCATCCAATCCCATTGGCAGATAACAATGTTGACAAGTCTCTGGAGGGAATCCGCCAGGTTGTCTATGATCGCTTCTTCACCTCAATCGAACAGAGAGTTACATCGTCCCAAATCAACGCCCTCTCTGATACGTTCTCCAATGTGCTCATATCTGCGAACCCTCCCTACTGGCACTTCGAATGCACGCGTTAGTGTCGCGTGACCGAAGTCTTTTGACCTCGGCTGTGGCTTAGGAGTTCGTCGGCGGTCTTGGTCCACACAAATGGTTTACAGCGCTGGTTCCAGCCATCGATGAAGACGCCGATAGCCTTCTCGAGGTCGGCGACGCTGTAGAAGGTGCCTCGCCGGATCGCTCGGCGGGTGATGATCCCGAAGAAGATCTCGGCCATGTTCAACCACGACCCCGATCTGGGCGTGAAATGCGGCGCGATTCTTAGGTCGCGTGCCAGCCACGCGACGACGTCGGGATCTTTGTGGGTGGCGTAGTTGTCGCACACCACGTGCAGCTTCACTCTGGGGTAGGCCTTGGAGACGGTCTTGAGGAAGGCCAGGAA
This sequence comes from uncultured Actinomycetota bacterium, assembly GCA_963851105.1. GTDB lineage: Bacteria > Actinomycetota > Acidimicrobiia > Acidimicrobiales > Palsa-688 > DATARN01. The sequence continues at coordinate 173,931 of CAWKNP010000005.1, read as the reverse complement.
CTCCTGGTGGCGGTGCCTGGTGTAGCAGACGTCGGTGACCTTGCCTGTGGCTACGTCCAACGCGGCGAACAATGTGGTGGTGCCATGACGCACATAGCCATCCGTGGCTTCTCGGGCAGGTCGGGGCGTAGCGGCAGGATCGAAGCAGTGCGGTCCAGCGCCTGGATCTGCGACTTCTCGACTACGCAGACCACCACCGCCCGCTCGGGGCGTCCAGGTACAACCCCACGATGTCTCTCACTTTGGCGTCGACTTCGGGGTCGGTGGAGAACTTGAACGTCTCGCGACGCCACGGCTGCAAACCCCAATCCCGCCACACCTTGGCCATCGCCACGTTCGACATGCCGAACTTGGTGGCCAGCAACCGCTCGACCAGTGGCAAGTCCCGGTAGCAGGTTGATGGCGGTCTGCCACCCGGCGTCACTCAGAGGTACGCCGGCGGCGGATCCAAGGTAGGCAACACACGATCTCGACCTCGTCGAGAACCTTCTGGCGCCCACATCGGGCCCGGTCGGGGAGCGCGGCGATGCCCCCTCGGCATGCCTAACGACGCTTCTAGGCGATCACCGTCGGCTTGGACAGACCGCTCCGCGCCACGATTCACCAGTGCCTAACCCGTCGCCGGCCAGCAACAGAGTCCGGGCCCGCTTGGCCAAAACTAGACCGAATCGACGACGCCCGAGTCCATGCCAGCAACTGCTCACGGTCAGCTGCCGGAACCTCACCCCTACAGTCAACGCCACCAGCAATTATCTCACCAACACCCCCAAAGTAAAGAAACTTTGTTCACGCAACACTAACGAGATTTGTATGCCATAAAAATGCTGCTCGCACGCTCAGGGGAATCGATCCATTGGACCGAAGGTCGTCGCACACTTCGACGGCGTCTAATCGATATCCCGAGAATCACAATATATTCCCAGGTAAACGTAGACGGATACTGGTTCACCAGCGGCGCCCAGACGCAGAGTCCAAGGACTAAGGCTGCAATAAGCAAGCTCTCGGAATTGTACCGGCGTACTCCAATCAGTCGTGCCACGAGGAATCCCATAATGAACGGCAGGGCCACGCACCCCGTAGGCCCAAAATCCCTGTAGTAGGTTTCCAGCCACGTGTAGGCGTTTGATGGGAATGGTATCGAGACAAATGCTCCGACTTGGTTCGGAGGATGAAGCGTCGGAAGTGTTTTCGTTATTGGCCCGAGGGTTGCCTTGCCATACGCGTAATTCCCATGTAGACCCTCCTTCGTAAGCTCGCTAAAGGAAGGAAAGCCTCCTGAGGCATATGAGACAATACTGGTGAAGGCTTTACCCCTCAGCGGCCCGAGCGCGTAGGGCTGGATTCGTTGATCCGCCGCTCCATCTTTATGCGTTAGGAGCGCAAGAGCTTGGAATGCTATGACCACAAAGATGGCGAGGACGACTACGACAGCGAATCGCCGAACTTTGTCAGCTGGTACTCGGCGACGCGGTCGGAGGTACAGGATTGTTGCCTGCCATACGAGCGCAACAAGAAGGAGAGTTCTCCCGAGCGATAAGGATAGCCCGATGAACGTATATGTAAGTACGACTACCTGCACACGCCGAGAACAGCGGATTCCGCTGAGCCACGGATTGGCATAGACGACGAAGACAAGCGGACCGAGGAAATAGAGGACTCGTCCGTATAGGGGAAACGCGATCCCGAAGCCATCGGTCCCCTGGAACGTTCGAACACTTGCAGCGCTGTGTATTAACGCTCCAAGTCCAAACTGGACCGCAACTGCGTGCAGGTAGAAGACGAGACCGACCGAAAACAGCAGCGGAAGCGCAACAGGCGCCCAGGTCAGAGGAGTTACCTGAAGGGACTGTGAGTCCCGCTCGCGCGTACCAAGCACCGATACCACAAGCGCCCCGACGTTGAACGAGGAAATCCCGAGTACCAGAAGGGTCCAAGCGGAAACGGATACGTCCGTGTAGGCAATCCAATGCAGCGAGTAGACGGCGAGCGCAAATGCCCACGAGAGATTATGAAACAGAACTGAGTTCACCCTTTCGGGGCGAACCTTACCGATTAGGTACGTCGAGGCAACCAACGTGGCCGCGAGGACGGCCGCGAATGAGTAGTCGTTCACGACCTTCGGAGTCCTTGGATCACTTCTCGCATCAGGCTCCGGCTCAGCGTACAACTACCTCCGTGGCGGAGTACGGACGGACGGACGGACTCCCTATCGTCGCGGGCGCGCTGTCCGAGTTCCAGCCATGCGTCCCCGCCTGCGGGCGGAACGAAACCGGCAAATGCTAACGCCTCAGCCTGGATCGGCTGCCCGAGGAGTAAAAGCTCGAACCAACGAAGTCGTGCGGTCACGGCCGGGCGACCTGGATCACGATGAGCAAGAGCGCTGACGGCAACTTGGACAGGCTTCGGCGGAAGGTGGACCGTTCGACGCGCGCCAAAGAACATCAAAAGGCTGCGGGTGCTGATATTTTCAGAAGGTTGAGCGACAATTTCGGCTACGGCTGGCATGGTGGCGGCGAATAGTATTCCGGCTGCGACATTGTCTACTAACGCGACCGGCAGAGGCTGGTCCCCCTTGCCGACGACAGGAACGATCGGAAACCGGGTTACCAGCTGACTCAGGACTCGAGTGGCATGGTGTCCTACTCCGAAAACTGACGCTGGCCGGTAGATTGTGACCTCGGAAGGAGTGAAGTTTTGATCATGGTCGGGTTGGAGGAGGTAGCGCTCAGCTGCAGCTTTCATCTGTGCGTACGGCGAAAGTGGAGATTGACGAAGGGTCTCGTCGAGGGGAACGAGCCTTCCTTGGACAGCCGCGCTGCTCACATGAAGGAATCTCCGAACACCTGCGAGGAAGGCTGCCCGAGCGACGATCGCTGGCAGGACGGCATTTGAGGAGAAGAGTCGGCGCATGTCCTTGCTGCCCGGATTCGATGTACCAGCGGCGTTGATGACGATATCGAAGAAAGATAGGTCGGACCGAAGTTGCTCAAATGCGACTGGTTGCATTCGACACCATTGATCGACGGCTTGACTTATCGATGGCGGTGTGAGGCCGTCCACACGAGGCATCACGACTGACGAGCTCGTAATGCCTAGAGCTTCGGAGCACGCGATGATCTGTGAGCCGATGAAACCGGTGGCGCCCACTACCGCGATCCTTGTCGCTCTGGCCTCAGCCATTCGCGCCGTCCGATGCCGGTAGGATTTCAAGATCGAAAACTTCCAGGGACCCCCGGTCCATCGCGGCGCGAATGGCGCGCCTCAACCCGTGCCCCCAGAACGATGCGACAGCCAACCGCGCACCAGCGTCGCTCTGAGGCTATACTGATCCATCTGTGACTGTGCAACGGTGGGTTTATCTCGTCTTGATCGTCTTGGCCGTCGCCCTTGGTATTGCCATTGGAGGGGTGCCATCCAATGGTTACGATACCCCGCTTCACAAACTGCCGTCGGTGACATCATCGACCCAGCCGTAGGTGATCGTCCCGCATCATCGTCGTCACCCCCGATCACCCTCAGGCACCAATGGTGGCCTGACTTTTCGACCGCTTGCCATGCGATTCCCGGGGTCTGTTGCGAAGCCCCAACGCCGTGTGGGGCCGCCATCGCGTTGATAATAATCATAGTAATACGAGGAACCATGCGTTCCAGGACTGACGCCGTTGAGGATCGCGCCAAGGAGGGGGGCGCCGACCTGTCCTAGTAGCTCGGCTGCCTGCGTCACATGGCGTCTAGTAGTCTTTCCTGCCATAACAATGAGTAACGTTCCATCGACCCTACCAGCTATGACAGACGAATCCGTCACCGGAAGGGTTGGTGGGGAGTCCACGAGCACAATGTCGGCCTCCGCCAGAAGAGCGGTAAGGACCTCACCCGTTCGCTGTGACGCCAAGAGTTCTGAGGGGTTGTGGGGGAGAGGGCCTGAGGCGAGGATGCGAAGGCCTGGTACCGACGGGACCGTCTGAAGTGCAGACTGTGTCGACAGTTCTCCCAGTACAACCGAGGTGAACCCAACCGTATTATCTAGTTGAAAGAAGTCGTGGAGCCGAGGCTTACGAAGGTCGCAACAGACGATGATGACGCGTTTTCCGGTTTGCGCCAAGGCCACACCGAGGTTTGCGATCGTCGTTGTCTTACCGTCTCCTGCTGAGGGACTCGTAACCTGGAGAATATGCAATGGTCGGTCGAGAGACGCGAACTGTATGGCAGTTCGCAGGGTTCGGTATGATTCTGCGGTGGGGGAACGGGAGTCGGTGATGGAAACGACAACCGGTCCGTCCTTTGACTTCCAGTGTCGTAGCCGTGGGATAACCGCAGCCGTCGGCACGCGGTAGTGAACCAAACGGTCTAATTCTTCCCTGGACTTCACAGTGTCGTCAAGATACTCAAGCGCGAAAGCGGCGCCAATGCCCAACATGAGCCCCGCCGCAACAGCCAGGATAAGGTCGCGCGCCGGTCGAGGTGACACCGGTGAGGTCGATGTTGCGGCGGAGTTCACTACTTGTACGCCGCCCGCTTGGACCGAAGCACCGACCTGAAGCTGACCGAGTTGCTGCTTGAAGGTACTTTCCTGTTGGAGGAGACTATCTACCTGCGGAGTCACCGTGGCTGCGACTGCCGTTTGATCCTTCGGGGCGGCGTTCTTGATTTGCTGATTCAGCGAGTCGACCTCACGCTGGAGCGCACCTATTCGGGTCTGAATCTGCGTCTCTGCGTCGAGGGCGTCATTCAAGTCCTGCCTACGCCGGTACGCGACGTAGTCGTTTGCATATGCGTTCGCGACCACGGCTGCCGTTGGAGGATCGGTGCTCCGCGCGGTGATACTGATCACTGCGGTCTGGCCCACTGAGGCAACGGCGATCGATGGTGTTGCACCCAAATCGGCGCGAACCGCATCCTTGACGGGTTGACTCTTCACGACTTGGATCTGGGTCTGCACGTCGAGAGCGGGGTTCGCGGAAAGGTTCGCCGTGGGGTCCAAGAGCGCGGCTGTGGCCGTGGGTTTGAGGAGTATCGACGCCGTGCTCTCGTATTCGGGGCTCTGAAACGCAATAGACGCAATGACGACGCCAGTGACAAGCAGAACAGCAAAGACGATGGTCCGCTTTCGACGGGCCGCTACTCGAAGGTACTCCCGCAGGTCCCCTGCGGACGGGTCTTGCTCGGCTGTGGGTTGCATCGGAGCACACCCTACAGCCCGGGGTTGGGCCGGCCACCGTCGGCACAGCGAATGAGTGCCCGTGATCGGATGTTCCCGCTCCCCATGGACCGGTCCTGACAATGAGTGCCCTACTGCGCCTGGCGGACGGCATGGATCGTCGGCACGCCCCGCGCACGGTAGGATGAGTGCCCGGGGCGTCCGCCACTATCGACACCCGCTACCCAGTTCGCGCCCGGGCCCTAACCCGGCTCACGAAACTAGGGCGGGAGCCCCTGTGGTCGCCCGAAGGGCTCGCAAGAACTCGCGCCACCAAAGGAAAAGTCCGATCGCCTGGGACAATCCAAAGCCGACAATCGCTCCCTGGATCCCCCACAGATTCACACCAGCCAATGCGAAGATGAGTAGCAACACACAAACCACGGAACGCGCTCCAAGTGTCCTTTTCGTTGCTCGAAGAACCCGAAGGCCGGCAGCCGGCGCTGCAGTCGCGATCCAAAGGGAGATAAAGACGGTCATGGTCCCGACGAGCCGATGCAGTAGTGGCCACGTCGTGCCCGTAAGTGCTGTCCCAACACTATTCGGGAGGGCAGCGAGCACACCCCCGAAGATGACACCCAACAAGGCCGCGCTCGCGGAATAGCCGATCAGTAGATTTCGGAAGTTGCGAGGCGATGTACGAAGTAGGCGTTTCCCCTCCGCAAGCACAGCGATATTTAGGCCGACAACCATTACCTGCAGAGGGCCGAAGAGTGCCATCGCCGCCCTGAAAGCACCCAAGTCCGCCCAACCAGCGAACGCGGCAACGACGAGTATTGCTAGTTGACCAGATCCCGAGTACACCAAAAATTCCGCGGCGAAAGGAAACCCGACCGCGCGGTTCGACACGACCCACGTCAGGTGGCTACCTACAAGCGGAATTCGCCGGACCTGGAACCCGCCGATAACGGCACACAGGCAGGCGGATCCCCCCCAGACGAGCCCCAGCGATTCGATGGACTCAGCCTTCTCGACATGCAGCAACACAAACCCGGCGACCTGAAAGACGAGCCATAACGAATCATTGACCGCGGCCCCGAATGGGCGATGCATGGCGAACAACACGAACCGCCAGGCATCCTGGATATACAGGCCCGGTGTACAGATGGCAAGAACAAGAAATGTCTGATGCACCACACCGCGAGTAACCATCGCACCCACCAACATCGCCGTTGCAACGAAGACTGATAGGACCACCGTCGCGCCGACCGCCCGAGCGGGACTCGTCTCATCGCTTTCGTCAATGCGCACCAACAACGGCTCCAGGGAGAGCCCCCGCATACACCCCAGGCCCAAGAAAAATGACACATACGCTACGCTGAACGCCCCGAGTTGCCCTGGTGCCACAGCCCGGGCTACCGCCAGGGTAAGCAAGACGTTACCGAGAGACGAGATAGCCTGGTCGACGACACTCCAAGTGCCCCGGGTCAGACCCTCGATCTGAACCCCCTCTGCCTCGGACCGGACTCAACCGTCCGATCGGCGACACTGTGCACGGAGTGAGGCACGGCTAACATGCATAGCACGAGCACGTTCCCGCCAATAGCCACCTGAATGCGAGAAGTTGCAGCTTCGAGCCTCCACATAGCATTACGATCGCGGATCTTGAGCATTCGCAGTCGCCGCGCCCGTCACCTACTGGCGGTCACCGCGTGGGGACCTGCTGCGAGCAGTCCTCGAGTCCGCCTGCACGAATGGGTCCGAAGGGTCGGCATCTCCTGTGACATCGTCGACTACGCTAGCCTGCCCTCGGCGCACCCACGGGAACTGGCGGGCCATCCCCTCGCGGTCGCTCATGCAGAGTGGGCGCTGCGGCGACTAGACGGCGTGCCCCATGACCACCTTCTCCTACTCCGCGAGGCCTCGCCATTCAGTCGAGGCGGAATCGAGGTCCGACTCCTGCGAACCGCGAACTTCGGAGTCTACGACTTTGATGATGCCCTACATTGCGACAACGGAGACACACACGGCCTACACAGGCGAATTGCACCGAAAGGACCGAAGGCCGCAGCCGCAGTCCGGGCGGCCGACCGCGTCATTGCTGGCAACGCATTTCTGGCTGATTGGGCGTCATCCCTCAACAGAGACGTCGTGATCATTCCCACATGTGTTGACCCGGCCGATTACGACCGCAAGCCTGATTACGAACTCGGCGACCCCCCAAAAATCGGATGGATCGGATCGCCAGCAAACGAGGGCCATCTCCTTGCGATAGCTGACGCCCTACTCAATGTAAACCGAGACACCGGTGCCAGACTCGTGGTTGTGAGCGGCGCGCGACCGCCCAACTTAGGTCGCCTGACTTCAATGGTAGATCGGTTCGTCTGGTCGCCAGCTTCACAGCGCGCCATCCTCCGCACGTGTGACGTCGGAATCATGCCATTGCCGAACTCCCCGTACGAGCGAGGTAAGTGTGGTTACAAACTCCTCCAATACGGAGCCGCAGGGTTGCCATCCGTCGGTAGCCCGGTGGGAGTGAATGAAGCAATACTCTCGGCGTTCGGTGCGCCGGCTCCTAGCACTATCGGCGAATGGTCCGATGCGCTCGCCAACGTATTAGCGCTCGATCCCAATTCGCGATTTCTGCTCGCCAAACGAGCACACGCGGTCGTGAATGAGCAATACTCGTACGATGTCTGGATGGACCGCTGGTGCAACGCCGTCTTCGGCCTCGTCTGACCCCCTCCGCCCAGAAGTCTCAGGCGATCGAGGCGCTTCGGGTCGATCACTGAATAAGCCCCCGGTACGATTCCAGAAGGACCTCATCCGTGATCTCTGATCCGACCGGCGCCTTCCTCCCTACGAAACCGAAGGCGGAAGCGGCGTCATAAGAACCGGGACTCTTCACAAGTGCCCTATCGAAGTATTTCAGAAAGAAGGAGGTCATCCGCCCGAACACCCGTGCCATGACGCGCGAACGGGCTGTCCGGCAGAAGCTCATCAGGAAATACTCCCACGACCAGGCGAGGGCTGCGCCCGGCCCTGCGACGATCCCGCTGTCTATCTCGGCGAACTGCCGCAGCAGACGTCGGTGTCCGAGGAATGTATACCGGGTAAAATCGTATCGTCCACCATGCACTTGTTGCATGAATGGTGTTTCCGCATAAATCAAGGCACCGGGTTTTAGTACCCGCCATATCTCCTGCACACACCTGTGCGGGTCAAGGACGTGCTCAAGAACCGCCTGCGCAATTACCGCGTCGAATGTCTCGTCCTCGAATGGGATATCATGTGCATCCAAGACGACGGTCACATTCGGACCGAGTACAACATCGCTTCGAATGCAAACGGTCTGTTCCAAACGCTGCAGCACCTCGAGATGGGCGCCCCCTCCACCGGCGCCAAGGACGAGTATCGCCGGTCGCCCGGGGAAATGCTCAGCCAGGACCCGTACGATCATTTTGAATGCGCCCTCGGCGTAGAGATTTGTTGCGCTCGCCGGTAGCCAATGGTGAAATCGACCCCTAAGCCCAGAACGTGACCGGGAGAAGATATATTCATCGAGCCGACTGGCCTCATTCTCAGAGAACACGCTGGTGTCGTTTGACAAAAGAATAGGAATGCCCGCCACGATCGGGAAGCCGGTCATACACGTCGAACAGGTCAGGCCAACCTCAGATATGTAGAGCGGCGCGTGGCACCGCGGACACGTGAGTCGCTTCTTGAGATCCGGGGGCAGTACCGTCACGAACATGGTTCGTCTAGGATGCGCCGTACACGACGATCGCAGCGGATCAGTCTCATGACGTCCACCGTAGACGACGAAGACCCTCGATACATACCGGGTTTCACGAAGACTAAAGGGGCAGGCCATCAATGGGCCGCATCAAGGTTATCCACATCCTGACCCGCCTTGTGGTTGGTGGTGCGCAAGATACCGCGTTGGCGACATGCGCATTTGCTGACGCCTCGCGATTCGACCAGGCCCTCGTCGTCGGGCCTCAAACGGGTTTGGAAGGAAATCTATTCGCAGAGGCGCGAGAGCTCGGCGTAAGGGTAATCTTGATTCCCTCGGTGGTCCGAGAGGTGTCGCCGCTCGGAGACGCCAAGGCGTTGGGCCAGATCATCAAACTTCTGCGAAAGGAGCGGCCAGATATAGTACATACGCACAGCAGCAAGGCTGGCGTCCTCGGTCGGATTGCTGCGCGACGAGCCCGGATCCCAAAGGTTGTCCACAGTGTGCATGGTTGGAGCTTTCACGACCACATGACATGGCCGATCCGTTATGGCTGCATCACAGCAGAGCGATCAATGGCGAGGATGACGGACTACTTCGTTGTTGAGAACAGGAGCGATCGGCAGAAGGGAATCGATAACGGAATAGGCACCGCCGACCGATATGTTACTATTAGAAACGGCGTTCGACTAGAACGCTTTAACAAGCAAGCAGTGGACGACGCCAATCTCCGCCGCGCCGTCCACATCGAGCTCGGAATACCCGATAATGCGGTGGTCGTTGGCTCAGTCATTCGCCTTACAGCCCAGAAGAACCCGATAGGGTTTGTCCAAGCCGCTGCTCAGGTCGCCGCGACATGCCCGAACGTGTACTTTGTCATCGTGGGTGACGGTCCACTTCGAGATGACACTGAGCGGCATGCACGGGAGCTCGGTTTGGGAGGACGTCTTCAAGTGACGGGTATTAGGCGGGATGTACCCCGTCTGCTCGCAGGATTTGATGTGTTCGCTCTGGCGTCACGATGGGAGGGGTTACCCATAGCACTCCTGGAAGCCATGGCGTCTGGGGTGCCCGTCGTAGTTCCGCGAGTTGACGGGATCGCGGAAGCGATCCGAGACCGAACATCGGGTTTGCTGGTCACGCCGGACGACCCGATGGATCTGGCTGCCGGCATTACCCTCCTCATCGAGGACCGGAAGGAGGCAGGACGGTTTGGAGCGGCCGCACGTTCGACGGTTGAGGAGTTCTTTGATTCCCGTCGCATGGTAAGCCAACTTCAGGAACTCTATGAAGGTCTCGACGCCGAGCGGGATAATCCGGCCCTCCCCCGAGAGCTCTAAGCTGATGTGGAACGGCCTTGTCAAGGGGGGACGGGCGAGCTTGTGAGTTCCTTTTTTGGTCGCGCCGAACCGGTGGTTCGGGGCTTACTCGCGGCTTTGAGCAGGCGACGGGGTCCCCGGTGTCAATGTGGAGCGCCCGCAGCGAAGCGAGGACGAACGACATTGACACCGGGGTGGCGGCTGCTACGCCGTTGACCGCGGCGGTCGTGGAGGGGGTCGGGGGAGGGCTCGACCATGCGTCGGGGCGGTGCTGGTGGGCTGACCGCCAGACTGATGTGCGCGGGTTGGGACCGCAGTTCGGCTATTCGCAGAAAGGTGCCCGGGACTAAAAACGCCCGTGGTTTTGGGCATAGCTTAAACGGGGGTCAGTTCTGCGGCGGCGGTGCCCCGGCGCATGGTGGGGTCCTCGCCCTGGCTCAGCCGGCGCTGGGGGCGAGCGGGATGGGAGGTCATTCAGGCGGTCATTTCCGCCCACACGAACCCGGCGAGTTCTCGGGCGATGGCGGTCACGACAATGTTCCGGTTGGTTTTGCGTTCGTCGAGCCGACGGAACCGGCCGCACAGGCGGACCTGGGCGTCCCACGCCCGGGCCACGACCGCAGGATCGAGTCCTTCTTGGCGTCGTCGCAGTTCGACACCGACCGCGGCGCGGGATTTGTACGCCCACGCCGATTCCACCAGTTGGGTACGGAGATGGACGTTGCCCGCGTGGGTGATATGGCCACGTCGGGTTTTCTCTCCGCTGGAATGCTCCGAGGGGGTGAGCCCGCAAAACGCCATGAACGTCCCCGCGGTCCCGAACCTCCGCCAGTCGCACACCTCCGCCGCAAGGTTCAACGCCCCCAGCTGGGTGATGCCTCGGTAGGCGCACAGCCTGGCCACCGTGGGGGCGAAGGGTGCCTTGGTGAACCAGCGGGCCAGGTCCGGCGTCGATCGAGGTGACCGCCGCCTCCCGGGCGCTCATGGTCGCCCGGTAGTGGGCGAAGGTGGCGTCCAGGGCGGGGTCGTCGAAACGCTGGGCGGCGATCCACGCCTCGTGTTTCATGGTCCAGTTGTCCCCGTCGCGCCACACCCGGCCGTGGCGCAGCAGGAACTTCCCGAGGCGGTGACGGGCCCGGGTGCGGTCGATCACCATGTCGGCCCGGGCCCGGCACAGATCCCGCACCGCCTCCTCGGCGACCGACGGGACACGGATGGCGACCAGCTCCCCGGCCCGATGCAGCCGGGCCAGGCGCCGGCAGTCCCGGCTATCGGTCTTGACCCGATCCCCGGGAGCGGTGGGGATCAGCGTCGGGGCGATCACCGAGCACCTCACACCCATCGCCTCGAGCATGCGAGCCAATTCATAGCCGGTGGGTCCCGCCTCGTAGCACGCCCGCAGCCGCCGAGGGCTCCCCAGCCGGGTGACCAGCCGCCGCACGGCGTCAAGATCCGAAGAGATCTTCTCCACGTCGGGGACGTCCTCGCCGGAACGCAGGATCCCAGCCGAGATTGTGTTCTTGTGAACATCGAGACCGAGAAAAGTTGGGCTGGTAGAACTGGGCATGGACGGCTGGCTCCTTCCGTATGTGGCAACTTCCGCTCATCGTGGCTGATCCACGCAAGATGCGGAAGCGGGCCGGCCGTTCCATTCTGACTAAGCGGAGGGGCTATTTCTCTCCTGTCGGCGTCACGTCCTGTGTATGCCAGGCGCGTCGCCTTATCCCGTCGACTAACGAGCGCGGTAAAATGATTTTTGCCGCCTTCCAGGCAGAGGCGGCAACAGTCATGCTCAAAACATCGAGGGCGCTGGCTCTGATGATACGCCGTCGTCGGATAATGGAATAGAGACGGTACTGCGATAAGTCGGCCTCGAAAAACTGGATAGGCTTTCTCGCCTTGAGGAACACGCCCGGCGATGTTGGGTCGTCGGTTTCGAGCCGTTCGATTGTCGTGTCCGAAAAGATGGTCCTGATGTCTTCGACCTTGTAACGCCAGAAGTCCCCAGGATAGCCGTGAAACGGGAAGCCCGGGGAACGTGTCGTCAAGAGGAGTACACCGCCTGGGCGCACGACCTGTTTGAGGTTGCTTATGACGGTCCTCCAGTCGTGTACGTGTTCGATCATTTCAGTAGAAATCACGACATCGAACGAGTCCCGGCCGAATCGTTCAATTAGCTTTTCGGCAGTGCATACGATGTCCACGCCGGGACCAGGAATCATATCGACAGCAATGTAAGACGCCGGTGCCTGTCCTTCAACAAATTGACGGAGAGAACCATTGAAATCGCGTGCGCCAACTTCAAGAATCGCCTTCCCCAGGATCTCATTTGGAGTAAGTGAATCTTCTGCGAAACGGAAGCATTCGGGGGTGCACATGGCCGACCTTCCCTGTAGAAAGACAGTGCTTGCGAGGCAAGCGTAGCATCGGGACCCGACGAGCCGTCCCATCGTTTACCGGAACGGTTGAGTAGCGGGGATCGGGACGATCGGGCATTTGCTAGAGCTCTCGCGCCTACGCGCGTAAGTCATTGTGACTGACTCGGCACGAGTGGGCGGCCGTCCCCGGTCCATCGGAATGGCTCGGTCCGTTTGTTGTAATTTTTAATGAACTCGATGACTCGCTCGGCAAGCTGTTCCTGTTGATCCTGCGCGAGGTCGTCGACAGAATCAAACTCACCGCGGCGTAGCAGGCGTCGCTCGACTCGGTTGAGCCAACCGGCGTCGGTCGGCCAGTGGTAAATGTGAACATGGGGGTTGGCGGCGAGGAACCCGGGGACTCTGTCGGTCTTGTGGGCCGAGAGGTTGTCGGCGATGTGCAGGTCGAGCCGGACCGGGGTTTGGACCACGAGATCGGCGAGGAAGTCGACGGAGTTGTCCGACCGGGTGGAGTCGGTAACCCATCCCGCCACGGCGCCATCGTGCACCTTGAGGCCGGTGACGGGCACCGCGGTGCCGCAAGGTGGCGATGTCCCGGAACATGGTGGCCGCGCTACTCAAACTCCCGGCGAACCGGATCCCCGGCATCCGCCGGGCGAGTCAGGTTGGATCGGGTACAACATGGTCCATTCCCTTGTGAGGAGCTGCGGGAATGGCACCCGACGGTTCTATTCTCATCGTATCGCTGCCCTCCAGTTGCACGTCGTGGCGGGGCCAGTGGCGGCTCGTGTCGAGGTCCTGACGGCATGCGAGTTCGAAGGTCAGTCGGGCGTCCTCGGGAACGTGTCGGATTCGGCGAGCATGGACGAGACCGTCGTGTCCAACGAGCTCGACCGGACCACCCCTGCTGCGGGCGAGCCAACCCGTCGGAGTTAACCGGTATCCTAGTCGACTTCGTGGCCGCGGTGGGCAAGCCAGATACAAGCGCGGTCAGGCCGAAACCCGGCCGGAACTGGTGACCATCGACGTCTCGTTGGACGGCGAAGACAGCTTGGTCGCCATCGCCGAGCGGGTCAGCGTCACTGGGCTTATCCTCGAGCATTCCCTTCCGACCTTGGTGGCCGATGCCGGGGCCGCCCTGGGCCGCCGTCAGGGGCAACTCCCGACGGCCCACAAGGCGCCGGATCTGGGATTAGTGTCGAACGTATGTGCCCCTCCTAAGGTTTCTGTGGGTGGGAAAGGCGGGTGGATGTGTTAGTGGAAGTGATTGTTCTTGGTCGGGAATTGCGTGGTGCCACGCCCCTCCGTCCGGCGTCAAGGCCGCTTCGCGTCCCTGCGGGACGGCCCTTCGGGCCGGCCTTGACCCCGGCTCCGGGTCGAGGCGGTGGGCAGTTAGGAAGCGACGCCGCAGCGTCGCTTCGGTTCGAACCGCGGGGCTGATCGTGGGGCAGGGTGAGGGTGACGCCGCCGATGCAGAGGTAGATCATGGCGGCCAGGCTCTCGACGCTGCGGTAGCCGTAGCCGCGTCGTTGGATGAGGCGGATTCGGCTGTTGATGCCTTCGAGGCGGGCGTTGGACAAGTTGAGCTCGACCGCGGAGATGATGGGTTCGAAGTTGTGGCGGATCTGGCCGGCCAGGTTGATGAAGGCGGGGATGCGGCTGCGCAACGCCGAGGTGATCCACCGTTTCAGGTATGCCCGGGCGTCGGCGGCGTTGACGTGGCGGTAGAGGCCTCGGAGGGCTTCTTTCAGCTCCCAGGCCCGCCACAGCCGGTAGCGGTCCCGGCGCAACGATTTCAACAGTTCGTGTTGGCCGCCGGTGAGGTTCTCGGCCGCCGAGCGCAGGGCGTAGCGAGTCTGGCGCCAGGCGGCGTCGCCGACACCGCTGGCGTGCATGTGACCGGTGCTTTTGTACACCGAGTCCAGCGCCCGGTTCGCGATCTGGATGACGTGGAAGGGGTCGAAACATATGGTGGCCTGGGGGATCCTGCGCCGGGCGGCGTCGCGGTAGATGGTGCCCAGGTCCATGGAGATGGCCTCGATGGCCGAGCTGCGCTCGGCTCCCAACTCATCGAAGAACGATTCCAAGGCGGCGCCCCGTTTGCCTTTGGCGACCCACACCACCCGGGCGCGGTCGTGGTCGGCGACGATCGTCAAATAGTGATGGCCTCGGCGATAGGAGATCTCGTCGACGCCGATGCGCACCAGGCCGTCGAGGCGGGCACTGTCGAGATGCTCGGCCACCACCCGGCCCGCCATGGCATGCACCGCCTCCCACGAGCAGCGCATCAACGACGCCACCGTGGTCATGTCGGTGCGCTGCACCAGCCACGCCACGCTGTCCTCGAAATCGGTGCTGTGGCGTGCCCCCGGCCGGGCCCAACCGACCAGCTGGGTGCGGACCTTCCCGCATGCCCGGCAGTCGACTCGGGCCACGTCGGCCTCGAGCCACACCCTGGTGGAGCCCATGTCCAGATGCCGCCAACGCCGCCGCGAGGTGTCATAACGGGCCCAGGTCCACTCCCCGCACGGGCAGCACAACCGCCCCGAACGGGCCCGCACCCCCACCACCAAACCCTCCCCGGTGAAACTCACCGATTCCACGTTGGCGCCGGGCAGACGCAATATCCGATTGAATGCCGTAGTGACGCGCACGAGCGCCGCCTCCTAAGTCCGGTTGTCTTGGCAGACCCCGAACCTAAGGCGTCCCCGCTCGTGCGCGTCTGTCCGCGCCCCCCAACGCCCCTGAAATCCTTACCTGTCAACGCCACGCCACTCCCGCACACCCAAAACCACCCACAGAAACCCGAGTAGGGGAACGTATGTTCCCAACTCAATGCTTGGACTGCCGGACCGACGTGACCTTCAGCGAACAGCCGGGCGAAGCGGTGTGCCCGAAGTGCAGGTTGCGGCAGTACCTGACCGCCGACGGTCACCTGGGACGCTACCTACCCGACGATTGGCGCCCAGGCGGGATTCAGGGTTTCCGGTAGGCGCGCCTCAAGCAGGTGGGTCGAACGAGGGATGTGGACGGGCAGGAGCTAGCCCAGGAGATAGACTGGCCTCCCATGGGGTGGTGTCACGCGTTCGGACCGCAGATCAAAGAAGGCTGCGATCACCCAATGGTGGCGAGCCGCGACTCGTGTCAGTGCGCCGAGTGTGGGGCCATTTGTCACGGGTTGTTCCCGGGGTGCTCGAGCGTGTGGGCAGCCGGACCCAGGTCTGTGACCCTGTTCGCGGCCGGCGAAGAAGTCGACCAACCTGCTGGCAGCCCGGGTAGAAATGCCGCCCGAAGCGGCCTCCATAGGCGTGCCCTCGGATTCCTCAGAGGTGGCGGCGCTACGATTCGAAGTGAAGAAGCTGACGTTGAAGATCGACCAACTCTGCCAATCGCATCCGCCCGAGGGACAGATGATCAAGGCGGTGCAGGAGATCCGAGCGGTCGCGGAGGCATTGCCAGCCGAGGTGACCGAAGCGACGGGAAGCGCGCTGGAGATCCAGCGCCAAGCGGCGGTCAAAGTCTTCGACGCCATCGATCGCAAGATCCTCGCTGATATCAGGCAGTTGCAGGACGCGTCCCGCCAGGTGCCCCAGGCGCAGGCGGGGCAGCCGGTGTCGGTGGTCGATCTCGATGCTCGCTTCCAGTGGCTGGTAGAGGCCATTTCGGAACGTTTCGTGACGCTGGGCAATGGATTGGCACGAATCGAGGGCCAGCTGGCCGCAGAGCATCCACTGGACAGGGCATGCCATATAACCGCCGCGAACGGAAGCAACGGGGCGGGTGCCAGTGGCACGGCAGCCCCACGCGGCGATGGCAGCAACGGAGTCACGTCAAAGGTTCGGACGGGCGACACGCATCGCGCCTGAGCCCGCACTGTCTACGCTCAACGCGCCGGGGTGAATTGCGATGCTCATGGTCTCGGGCGATTGAGTCGGGCACTCGGGCCTGCTCATGGTGAAGCCGGACTACTCTGATGATGGACCTCCCCGCGGCAACGCTGGCATTCGCGGTGGCCTTGGGCGCGGCTCCCATCGTCCTTTGGGCATTGCGCCGGGCTCAACTGCTGGACGTCCCCACGTTGCGCTCATCGCACCAAATAGCAACCCCGCGAAGCGGCGGAATCGCACCAGCAGTCGCGTGCATAGTGGCGGCCGGCGTCTCATCCCAGCTCGCCGAAACGGGCCGAGATGCCATCCTGGTCGTGTCGGTTTGCCTGGGGGCCATCGGCCTGGCGGACGACCTCCATCCGAGAAGCGCCGTTCAACGCTTGATCGGTCAGGTAGCAGTGGCATTGTTGTCATTGGTCTGGTTCGCCCGCAGCATCGGCGGCGGGGCGATGGTAAAAACAGCCGTAGGGGCGGGGATCGTCGTGTGGTTGGTCGGCTATGTGAATGCGTTCAACTTCATGGACGGCATCAACGGGCTGGCAGTGGCGCAAGTATTCGTGGCCGGCGCGAGTTGGTGGATCATCGGCTCCCACGAACACGCGGGCGCCCTCGCGGCCGCGGGGCTCATCCCCGCGGCCGCCATCGTTGCCTTCGCCCCCTTCAATGTGCCCAAAGCGAGGATGTTCCTCGGCGACGTGGGCAGCTACTTCCTCGGTGGCTGGCTGGCGGTCGCGGTGGTCGTAGGACTACACGCCGGAATCGCCCCCGAAGCGGTGGTCGCTCCGTTGACGGTATTTCTGGCTGATGCCGGGGTCACCTTCGTGCAGCGGGTGCGCCGTCACGAGCCGTGGTCGCAGCCCCACAGGGACCATTCCTACCAACGACTGGTCGCGGCCGGCTGGTCCCACCTCCGCACCACGCTGACGGTGGGATTGGTGATGGCAACGGTCACCGCGCTCGGGGCTCTCAGCCTGACGGGGATGACCTCGCTGCGGGTCCTAGGCGACTGTGCCGTCCTGATCGTGTTGGCGGCTTACCTCATGCTGCCCGACTGGCTGTCGAACACGCCGGTGTCGGGTTCGGGCGCGACCGCGAACTCGTGACCGCCGGTCACGGCAGCTCCTAGCGGTGGAGGCTCCAGCTCAGATTGATCGTCTTGTCCCAGAGCCCGCTCCAAATCGGCTTACCGCCGATGGTCCAGCCGGGTGCGCCCCGCCGCCCGTCAGGCGGGGCTGGGGTACGTAGCGGAGGTCGAGCTTGCCGCCCTGCACGGCATTGGGGATCACGGTAAATGAAAACAGTCTGTTTGGTCTGCCCAGGTAGACGCGGTCAAGGACGGTTCGGCTCAACCGCCGTCCCGACTCAGAAACCGACTCCGGTTGATCGGCCCCCGCCGGCCCCCAAGGAGCACCCACGCCCAGTATTCGCCTGGCTGTGTCGTCCCGTAGCCGTCGGGCCCAAGTTGATAGGAAGGCTCGGCGCCGGGCGGGGAGCCGTTCTGGACGATAACGGTGGTGCGAACTATCGCCGTCCCGTTGTTGGTGATGGTCACCTGCTGTTCGACTGCGGTCGCGACGTAGTAGTCGACCTTGGTGGCGTTGCGATTCTCTACTGCCAGGTGAAAGGTGCGATCAGCCTTGGTGTCCCCGGGACCGCCCCCAAGCCCGACGCGTTCGAGAGTGGTTTCATCGCGGGCGACGTCGATCCACACCCGCATGTGCCCGCCCGCGGCCGACGCGGCCAGTTGCTGGGCCAGCGGTAGCGGGTCGAAGACGGGACCGGGCTGCGATCAGGTCCCGCAATCCCGCGGCGGCCAGTATCAGAGCGACCTCGAAGAGGCCGCCGGCGATAAGCCAAAATCATCCTTCGGCGAGAGCGACCGCGGCGGCGAGAGCGGCCCGGCATGGGCTAGGAGCCGGTCTTCAGGTTGACCATGATCCGGTCAGTGTAGAGAATGGCCCTGGCGGCCTATCGGCAGGCGCCACAGAGTCGGAAGAGGACCATCAGAACGCTGTTGACCTCTGTGCAGATGAGCGGAGCGTCCACGTGACCCACGTCCTGAAGCGCTCGACTAAACTGATGTGGAACGGCCTGTCAAGGTGGACGGGCGAGCTTCTGAGCTCCTTTTTCGGCGCGCCGAACCGGAGGTTGGGGGCTTACTTGCGTTTTGAGCAGGCGACGGGCGACGGCTGCTACGCCGTTGACCCCAGTGGTCGGGAGGGCGTGACAATCCGTCGGGGCAGCGCTGGTGGGCTGACCGCCAGACTGATGTGCGCGGGTTGGGACCGCGCTGCCGTGTAGCGCTATAAGTCTCGGGGAAAAAACGACTACTCTGGCGGGCTCGGGTGGTCATGGCGGCTCTTTCCCTGGCATCGATGGTCGTACTCATTAGCGGGTTCTGCGTAGTGGGGGGCGGAATGGGCCTGCCCCGTCACCGGGTTCTATTTCAGCGTGGCGAGCTACGTCGTGTACCGGACTCGGCCACCGTACGGAGGAACCCTTTCCGGACCCTCACAAGTGCTGGTGGTATATGGTGCGCACCATGGACAACTCGTGGTGCCGCAGGGCCACCAGGGGCCTCGTTGGCCTGGTCGCGGCCGTTATACCGTTTGTCATCACCATGCCATCGGCCTTCGCGGGAGTCGGCTTTGCCGTGACGCCCACCTTTCCCCCCACTGTAAGTGTCGGTGAGAGGGGTCTTCCCGCCACGTTGCAGATCACGAACAGTTCGTCGCCGCCGGACAATGTCAACCCCGTGACGATCGACAACATCACCCTCGTCCCATCGTGCGGTTCCGGGACGTTCACCGGTAACGGCGACTGCACGGCCGCGGACGCCGATCCAGGGGTCTTCCGCCTTTCTACTACCGGTTTCGGGGAGCCGGGGACCGCATGCGCGGGGCAAACGTTCGCAATAAGCACCGTCTCCGGTAGCACTACCGGCAGACAGATTTTTACCCTATCTAGTGGGCTGGTCGTCCTGCAACCGCCGGGCCAGCCAGGGTCTTTCTGCCGCATTGATTTCACGATCGACGTGAACAAGGCCCCGACCAAAGACGCCGGTGCTGCCGCGGGGCTCCAGACCGACCAGATCGCTTTCGCCCATGGCGTAAACGGGACGACTGGCAACCCGGGATCCGCCATCGGGGAGTCGAGCAGCACTGTCACTCCCGCGCTGAGCACCGTGGCGTCGGCGGCGACGGTCGTGGGCCAAGCGGTCAGCGATACCGCCACCCTCTCGGGGGGGTCCAACCCGACGGGCAACGTCACCTTCCGCCTCTTCGGCCCCAACGATTCGAGCTGCACCGGCGCGGCGATCTTCACCTCGGTCCAGGCAGTCACGGGCAATGGCTCGTACAGCTCCTCCTCCTTTGCGCCGAACCTGATCGGGACCTATCGCTGGATCGCCGCCTACTCCGGCGACGCCAACAACAGCCCGGTGAGCGGCGTGTGCGACGCGGCCAACGAATCGGTGGCCGTCAGCAAAGCGACGCCCAACCTCTCCACCCACGCCTCAGCCAGCGTGCCCGTCGGAGGCAAGGTCACCGACACCGCCACCGTCGCCAGCGGGGTCAACCCGACCGGCGTGGTCGTGTTCCACCTCTTCGCGCCCGGCGACACCAACTGCAGCGGCACGGCGGTCTTCACCACCAGCCACCGGGTGTCGGGCGACGGCAACTACACCACCTCGATGTTCACGCCGACAACGACCGGTATCCACCGATGGGTCACTACATACCGCGGCGACGCCAACAACAACGCGGTCACCGACCCCTGCAACTCCGACCTGGAATCGGTGACAGTAACGAGGGCAACACCGGTCATCACCTGGGCCAACCCCGCGCCGATCACCCATGGGACGCCGCTCAGCTCCACCCAGTTGAACGCCACCGCCACCGTGGCCGGCACCTTCGTCTACAACCCACCTGCGGGGACCGTGCTCTCCGTAGGCAACAACCAGCCCCTGACGGTCACCTTCACGCCCGCTGATCTGCACGACTACACCAAGACCAGCAAGACCGTCCATATCAACGTGACCTGAGGATCTCTTCGCCGACTGCCGGCAACGCGATGTTGCTGACTGTTCGGGATGCCGGATGTGAACGACCCTTACGCCCGATCAGGTGATTTGAAGCGGAGCCTCGTCGGCGGCGGTGTCCACCATCCCCGCAATTCCTCTATCTCCACCACGATCTTCCTCGTGATCGGGCACCGACACCTCGAGGCGGCGCACCATCGTTCCAACTCAGCGCCAGACCCCGTCCGGCTGCAGGATGTGATGGAGCTGATGGGCTGCGACCAGATCGTGGGCCTCCACCACCGCGCTCCTCGACCGGTTGCGGGTCGCCGAAGGGCGGCAACGCCAGGTTGACGGTCTGCTTCCACGTCCGAGCATCCCGGTCGCCTCGCGGCACCGACAGCCCGCCGACGTCCTGACGGGGGCGCTCATGCCTGTGACGGCTACAATGACGGCGCCCGCTACGTCAAGCTTGTCCGTGTAGATGCTGATGGCAGGAAGAGTCGGGCCGGGACGATCGACGTTTGCACTTGGCGGCAAAAAGTGCGATTCTGTGGCATGGTCAAAGACGTACGAGGCGGCCCGCAAGCAGCAGAGTTTGAAGCGGCCGGAAGAGCGTGGCGCAAGACCGTCGCCATCCTGGTTGCACTAGCCCTGGCGACTGCCGGGCTGCTGATGCTGGAACACGGACAGTCGGCTTCCGCCGCGCCCGCGCCCCGGATCGTGCACGCCACTCATGCCGCCGCCGTCTCCCAAGTGAGCTCGCAGGTCGCAGCGCTCTCCTCGAGCGCCGGCCAGCTCCAGTCGATGTCGGCAATGCTGACGTCGAACAAGTCAGCATTTGATGCTGCCGCCGCTGTCCACGCTGCGGCCACCGCCTCCTCGGCAGCCGAAGCGGCAGCCGCCAGCCGCCAGCTGGCCTCGATCGCCCAGACCGCCAAGGCCAGTGTCGCCAGCCGTTCGGCGGCCTCGGCCGCGGCCAGCGCACTGTCCTCCGCTCTGGGTTCGACTCGGACCAACGCCGCGGCCCTCGCCGCCCGGCAGGCGACTACTTCCCCGATCGCCTTCTGCAACGTCACCTTCACCGCCTTCCCCGGACTCACCATCGACATCCCGGGGATCATCCACATCGTGATCCCGCCGGTCATCGTGACGATCCGGATCCCCTGCTTCCTCTCGGGTATCCTCCACCGCTGAGGCAGCCAAACCGGTCGTAGTCGTTCAAGCCCCGCCTCTGGCGGGGCTTGATTCGTTGTAGGGCCCGCGTGCTCCCGAGCTCCGACGACATCACTACCCCCGAGCCCGAGGGGTTCAGGCCTTGAGGCGGTAGATCCAGGTACCTGTGACGTCCTTGTCAAGGTTGGCCTGGGTCAGGGGCGCCTTCCCGCTCCAGCGGGCGCCGGCCGGGAGGTCGACGGTGAGATTGAGCACATCGCCGGTGTTGTCCACGATGTGCTGGAAGTTCAAGGCGTACTGCCAGGAGCCGTCGCTACGGCGCTGCCCGAGGGCGGGCACGTCCCAGACCACCTTGATGGTGCCGGTGCTGTTGGGCGCCACCGTGCGGAACCAGCCGGCGGCGGGGTGGCCGGCCAGGGCGGGCTCGAGGGAGAACGGAGGGTCGGAGGCCACCGGGTCCAGTACAGCCCCGGCCGGCCCGTAGAGGGTGTAATAGGTGAGCACGTCGTTGTTGACCGGGCTCGGGGCCTCGGTGTTGTTGATCGTGAGGGTCGTCGTGATGCGGGCCGATCCATCGGCCTGCAGGGAGACCTGCTCGTCGAAGGTGCGCTTCAGTCCCCCGCCGTTCTTGGCCGCGTACTCGAACTCGCCGTCGTAGAAGAAGTCGCCGTCGGTGGCCGGCAGGACGCCGTTCCAGCCCCGCTGGACGAGGGTCGACTGGACGGCCTGATCGTGCGACCACACCAGGAGCTGGCGGGCCGCGAAGGCCTTCGATACGGCCGCACCCAAGCTGCGCCACTGGGAAGCCGGTGCTTGGAGCAGCTTCGCCATGACCGCCTGGCCGAGCGGGGACAGGAACTCCTTGCGGTCAAGCCCGGGTGTCGTCGGCGGCAGCTGGTGGGTGTAGTAGTCGAGGCGGCCCACCACGTTGGCCGCGGTCACCGTCTCGTTGTAGCCAGGCACCAGCACCGGACCGGTGACCGCCAGGATCCGGGCCAGGAACAGGGGGGTGAACGAGACGACCCCATCGGTCGGCGTCTCGCCGCCCGCGGCCCACAGCTTCAGGGCGACATCGGCAGCGTGCGGCCAGTCCGGCGTCGTGTTGGTGTTGGCGAAGGTCTCTTGGAGTGGCGGGTCGTAGAACCGGAAGGGCGATCCGACCTGGTCAGGGCCGATCACGGCGGTGGGATGGTCCCGGACCCAGGCGACACTGTCGTCGTAGCGGGTCAGGCGCACCTTCCCGGCTTCGGCGGTCAGTACTCCGTAGCTGCCCATGAAACCCCCGGTCGGGCGCAGCTCGTCGGGGTTCTGCGACAGGATCAGATAGCTCCGGGGTCCGTCGCCACCGGTGAAGGCAATCATGGCGTTGACCCCGTCCATGGCGGAGAGCGCGGTTGCGTCGATCTTGGCGATCCGGGTCGTCGCTTCCCGGTAGGCGCCGGCCAGCGGTCCCAGCAGCCGGTACCCGCCGAGCGACTTGAGCTGGGTCGAGGCGGTTTCGAGTGCCGTGACCCCCTCACGCAGGGCGGTCTGGACCGTACGGAGCTTGTCGAGGGAGTCAGACAATGGCACCGCCGGCCCTTTCGGCTGATCGATCACTGACGCCGCGTCGGTGATCTTCAGCCCTGTCTGGGAGAGCGACACGCCGATGTCGGCGAAGGTATCGACGGCGCGCACCTGGACCCGGACCAGCGGCACAGCGCGCCAGATGGCCAGGACTGGCCCGAACGGGAAGCTGTGCAACTCGTCGTGCATCCGCCGAAAGTCGCGATCGGAGGCCAGGAGATTCTGGCGGGTGGCACCGACCTGCTCGGCGAGCAGGTCTTTTTCGGCCCGAATCAAGCGCACCTTGCCCGCCGTCCCCGCCCGCGAGGCCCGCCAGATGCCGAAGACAGCCATCAGGATCAGCAGGACCACCACAGCGCCGAGTGCCAACAGGACCCGCCGCCGCGAGGGCCGCGAACGCCTCTTCGGTGACCCGGCCTTCGGGGTCGGCTCTTTCTGCTCGACTTCGACGTGCGCCCCGGTCACCTCTGGGGAGGCTACTCAAGGTCTCCAGGGGCCTGGTTCCACCTACCGCCGCCGGCTTGACTACCGGTGGAGGTCCCAGCTCAGCGTCATGGTGCGATCCCAGATGCCGCCCCAGGTCGCCTTGCCGGCAACCGTCCACCCGGGCGCGTCGATCGTGACGCTCAACGCCGGCGCGACCAATCTCGCCTGGGGCACGTAGCGCAGCTCCAACTTCCCGTTGCGGACGGCATTCGGGATCACGGTGTCGAACGACAGCTGGCGGGTCTGGCCGGCATAGATGCGGTCGGCGACGGTGTTGCTCAACCGCAGGCCCGATTCCGACACCGAGCCCGGTTGGTCCGAGCCCGCCGGCCCCCACAGCAGGACCCAGGCCCAGTACTCCCCCGGCTGCGTCGTGCCGAAGCCGTCGGGCCCAAGCTGATACGACGCCTTGGCACCGGGCGGGGACCCGTTGTGGATGATGACGGTGGTCTTGACGATGGCGGTGCCGTTGGCCGTGATGCGAACCTGCTGGGTGGCTGCGGTGCGCACGTAGTAGTCGACCTTGGTGGCGTTGCGGTTCTCGACCGCCAGGTGGAAGGTGCGGTCGGGGTTGATGACGCCGGGTCCCCCGCCGAGGCCGACCCGCTCGAGCGTGGATTCCTCCCCGGTGTTGGCGCTCCAGACCCGCATGTGGCCACCCGCGGCGGCGGTGGCCAGTTGCTGGGCGAGCGGCAGCGGATCGAACGATCCCGCCGAGAGCCGGTTGACGACTTCGGTGACCACTTCGGACAGCAGCTCCTTGCGCACGGTCTGCTGGCTGGGAGGGAAGGTGTCGTACAGGTCGTGCAGGATCACCGTGCCCGCGTTGTCGGCGGTGATCACCTGATTGACATCGGGCACCGTGACGGGGCCGACAACGCTCAGCAGAGCCGCCAGGGCGGGAACATCGAGGGCCAGAACCCCGTCGACGTTCTGGCCCGTCGCCTGGTGGTACATGTCCTGGATGGCCCTGGCGGTGAAGCTGAAGTCGGCGGTGGCGTTGACCGACGGCCAGACACCGGTCGGGTTGATACTGCCGAAGACCGCAGCGGTGCCCGCGGGAATCGGCGTCGGCGCCGGCCCCTTCAGGGCGAGGGGGACCGTCACTCCTTTTCCGGGGACCTGGACTGGTGTTGACAAGCTGCCGTGTTCGGTGACGACCACATGGCCCTTGTCGATGGTGATGAGGCCATACGAGAGGATGGCGCCCTGATCGCGCATCTCGGCATCGTTTTCCAGGCCCATGAAGTAGTGGCGGGGGCCGCCCGCGCCGAGGAGCCCTTGACCGACCTTCACCGCGTCGGCGTCATTGAGCAGACGGGTGCCGGTCGATGCCGCCAGGGTGTTGAACTGCCGGCGGGCCTTGCCGAGCGGTCCCAGCAGGCCCCCGCCCGAGCGTTTCAAGCCCGCGATGGCTCTTCCAGCGTGGCGCAGGTCAGTCTCGAAAGTGGCGAGCGCGACGACGGGAACCTTGGCGCCGCTGACCTTGCCCTGGGCCACCAGGCTGTCCGCCTGGCCGATCAGGTCCTGACCGGCCCGCAAGGCGGTGCCCGAATCGTCGACCAACCGGAGCAGGCCCGAGCGCTGGGTCGAAAGGACGGGAACGAACTTTGCTATCCGCAACGCGAACGAGTGCGTGACGATGTGGCGGCCGACGGATACTTCGTCGATCGCGAAGGCCAGTTGCTGGGTGGTGGCGGTGCGACCATCGGCGCTGTTCAGCGACGCCGGATGGCTGACGATCTGATCGAGGGTGCTCTTGGCCGATACCAGGCGGGAACGAGCCGCCAGCAGGTCGCGCCACCCGGCCGCGGCCAGCAACACCGCGATGACGAGAAGTCCCCCGGCAATCAGCCAGATTGTCCTCCGGCGAGCCCGGCGCCGGCGCCGGGAACGGCCGGCCATTCTTAGTGGCCGGCAGCGTTGACGTTGGACATCGGGGTCAGTGTAGAGAAAGGTGTCCCCGCCAGGGGCGCGCCGGCCGAACTCACCCGAACCGCAGAAAGGTGGCCGACGGGAAGTGCCCTTTCCCCGCCTTGATGCCCGCGACAACCGGCATCGGGCGGTAGCGCGGCAGCAGGGCGGCCAGGGCGTCAGCACGGCCGTGGTGGAGCATCGAGGTCGACATGGCGATCCGGGCGCTCGGGTTGCCGGTCAAAAACGCCAGCAGCAGGGCGGTCTCCTGCCAGAAGAAGAGCCTTCCGGCGAGCAGGTCGGGGGGGTAGTCGTAGGGAAACGTGATGTCATGGAAGTGGGCGAACGAGCCGGCCGGTAGCCGCGGCAGCGCCTCGAGGATGATCCGGTTGACCTCGCTGCCCGGCTTCACGGTGTGGGTCGAGTCGACGAAGAGCAGTCCACCGGGCCCGACGTCGCTGAGCACCGCGAGATCGACGTCCTGGGCGGGCGTCGGGAGCAGCGTGATCTCGCCGCGCCCGGCAGCGCCGGTGAGGAAATCAGTGGGAAAAGGGTCGATGCTGATGATGTCGATCTCGAAGCCAAAGTCGCGGCCCGCCGCCAGCAGCACGGCGGTGGTCAGCCCGGCGCCGACCTGCACGACGCGCGGTGGTCGGTGGGTGGCGATGAAGGCATACAGGATCTCCGCTTCGATGGGCCCGTAGCCCAGGCTCCCGTAGCGTTCGACGGCCTCGGCGTAGACCGACCGGGCGGCCAGCTGCCGCCGGACCTCGTCGCCGAAACACCCGGAGAGGAACTCTGCCTGGGGCTCGATGTCGGCCCCCGTGACGCCGGCCATGGAGTGCGGCGTGCGCCATTGCGTCGAGTGGCCGAGCGCCGCCATGTCGGGGACCGCCGAGTAGAAGTGCCGCGGCAGTACGTCGACGCCGACGCGCTGACCCAACTCGAACACCGCGCGCAGTGCCCGCCTACCCTGCCGCCGCCAGTTCAGCCCCGCCACTTCAACACCAAGCGGTAATCCTACCGAGGTCCCACGACGAGACCCGCCAACCACTACCGGTACTGCCGCGGTACGTTTCCCGCCCTGAACCTACGAACTGCATCGCGCCCCCTCATTGCTGCGAGCCTGTTGGTCGCGGTCCTCTCGGCCTGCACCACCGACGGCAAGCCATCGGCCTCGCTGCCCGTCGGTGGCATCCACAAGATCAAGCACGTGGTAGTGATCATGCAGGAAAACCGCTCGTTTGATCACTACTTCGGGACCTACCCCGGTGCCGACGGCATCCCCCCCCACACCTGCATCCCGGACGCAGCGGGAGCTTGTGCCAGCCCGTACCACGACGCCGCGAATGTGAACATCGGCGGGCCCCATGCCGCCGTCTCGGCGGTCGGCGCCATCGACAACGGCAAGATGGACGGGTTCCTCAAGGTGGCCGCCCAGGACGTTCGCTCCTGCGTGAATGTCAACGACCCGTTCTGCTCGCCGGACGCCGGCAAGGACGTCATTGGGTACCACGACGCCCGAGAGATCCCGAACTACTGGACCTACGCCCAGCAATTCGTGCTCCAGGACCACATGTTCGAGCCGAACGTCTCTTGGAGTCTGCCGTCGCACTTGTTCATGGTTTCGTTGTGGTCGGCATTCTGCCCCGAGCCGAACAACCCCTTGGGCTGTTCCGATGCCCTCGACAATCCGGCCAGGCCACCGCTGTACGTCCCTCCCGGGAACACCCCGCCGCCCACGGACAACAGGGGGTCGCCGGTCACCTACGTCAACCATCCGGACTACCAGTGGACCGATCTCACGTACCTGCTCCACCAGCATGTCGTCTCGTGGGCCTACTACCTCGCCGACGGACTCGAGCCCGATTGCCGCAACCCGGGGGACGTGTCGTGCCCCCCCGTCCCCCAGCACACCCAGACACCGGGAATCTGGAACCCGCTGCCCTACTTCGACACCGTCCGCGCCGACGGGCAGCTCCCCAACATCCAGCAGACCGATCACTTCTACTCCGACGCCAGAGCCGGAACATTGCCCGCCGTCTCCTGGGTCGTGCCATCAGCCGCCCGGAGCGAACACCCGCCGGCCGGTGTGGCCGAAGGGCAGACCTACGTCACCAGCCTCGTCAACGCAGTCATGCAGGGCCCCGACTGGTCATCGACCGCCATTTTCCTGTCGTGGGACGACTGGGGCGGCTTCTACGACCACGTGGTGCCGCCCAAGGTCGACGCCAATGGCTATGGCCTTCGGGTCCCCGGGCTCGTCATCAGCCCCTACGCCAAGAAGGGCTACATCGACCACCAGACGCTGAGCTTCGATGCCTATGCCAAATTCATCGAAGATGTCTTCTTGGGCGGCCAACGCCTCGACCCGCAGACCGACGGCCGCCCAGATTCACGCCCCAATGTAAGGGAAACGGTCCCGATCCTCGGGGACCTGGCGAGCGACTTCAACTTCGACCAGGATCCCCGGCCGCCTCTCCTCCTGCCGCTCGCCCCTGCCCCGGGACCCGCGTCCACCCCCCCGGTTCACTGACCGCCAGTCCTTCGCCGCCGCTGCCTCGCCGCCATCATGCGATTGCATCGTCGGGCTAACGTCCCGCCGTGCGACTGCGGCGGTTGACCTGCCACGTCGGGCCGGCGCAGCGCTACCTCGCCGCCGCCGTTGTCTTGGCGGCGATCCTCTCGTCGTGCACCACCGACAGCAACAGCCAGGCGCCTGCATCGCCGTCTGCGTCCACGACCCAAGCCACGAACGGCATCGAGAAGATCAAGCACGTGGTCGTGATCATGCAGGAGAACCGCTCGTTTGATCACTACTTTGGGACCTACCCCGGAGCCGACGGCATACCGCCGCACACCTGCATCCCCGACCCGGCGATGGGATCTTGCGCCGCGCCGTATCACGACACCTCGAATGTGAACATCGGCGGGCCCCACGCCGCCGCCTCGGCGGTCGCCGCCATCGACGGCGGCAAGATGGACGGGTATCTCAAAGTGGCCCAACAGACCCATTCCTGCACGAACGTCGATGACCCGTTCTGCTCCCCCGACGCCGGCAAGGACGCCATCGGGTACCACGACGCCCGCGAGATCCCCAACTACTGGACCTACGCCCAGCAATTCGTACTTCAGGACCATATGTTCGAGCCCAACTCCTCGTGGAGTCTGCCCGCGCACCTGTTCATGGTGTCGCTGTGGTCGGCCAACTGCCCGGAACCGAACAACCCCATGAGCTGTACCGATGCCCTCAATAACCCGCAGATGCCGCCGTCGTACGTGCCCCCCGGGAACGCCCCACCGGCGACGTATCCAAGCGGGGCACCGGTGGTCGTGACCAACCCTCCGGACTACCAGTGGACCGATCTCACGTACCTCCTCCACAAACAGAACGTTTCGTGGGGGTACTACCTCGCCGACGGCATCGAGCCCGACTGCCAGAACCCGGCCGACATGGTGTGCCCGTCGGTCCCCCAACACACCAGAACCCCGGGAATCTGGAACCCGCTTCCCTACTTCGACACCGTGAACGCCGACGGCCAGCTCGGCAACATCCAGCTCACCGGACAGTTTTACAAAGACGCCAAAGCCGGGACGTTGCCCGCGGTCTCCTGGGTCGTGCCGTCGGCGGCCACCAGCGAGCACCCACCGTCGGGCGTGTCCGAAGGGCAAACGTACGTGACCAGCCTCATCAATGCCGTCATGCAGGGCCCCGACTGGTCCTCGACCGCCATCTTCGTGTCGTGGGACGACTGGGGCGGCTTCTACGACCACGTCGTGCCACCCAAGGTCGACGCCAACGGATACGGCCTGCGCGTCCCGGGGCTGGTCATCAGCCCCTACGCCAAGCAGGGTACATCGACAACCAAACCCTCAGCTTCGACGCCTATGCCAAGTTCATCGAGGACGACTTCTTGGGGGGTTCCCGCATCAACCCGAAGACCGACGGGCGCCCCGATTCACGCCCCAATGTGCGGGAATCGGCCCCCGCGCTCGGGAACCTGGCGACCGAGTTCAACTTCAACCAGGCACCCCGGCCCCCCCTGCTCCTATCGCTCACTCCGCCTCCCGGACCGGCCTCCACCCCGCCCGCTCCCTAGCCCCGCCGCCCCCGCGTCGGCGACGACAGCCGTTCCGGTATGTCCATTATCGTGAGCCGTTCATGGCGCAACGCTTGAAGTCGCGCAGCTACGCCCGGTTCCGGTGGTCGCACCGGGGTCCGGCGCACCGCCGTGCCGTCCGCATCTACAACTCCGTGATGGCCTCGGTTCCCTTCGCCCTGAAATACCGTCTGGGCAATCGCGCCCGGCGCCGGCGCCCGCCCTATTGTTACGTGCGGCCGGGATCGGTCGTCGTACAGGTGGGTGCGCCACAAGACACGTTGCTGGCCGGCAGGTCGCGCGCCATGCATTTCGCGCTGCTCGCTCAGCGCAGCGGGAAGGTCCTGGCCGTCGAGCCCGACGGCGCCGAGCGCGAAGCGGCTGCAGGAGGTGGCGGCCCGTCAGGGCGTGAGCCAGTTGATCGTCCATCACGGTGCCGCCTGGTCCGAGGCGACGACGCTGGTCCTCTACGTCGACGACCGGCACCCCGCAAGCAACTTCACTGCCGGTTGCGCCGACTATCAGGAAAGTGAGCTGGCCCGGTTCCAGAAACTGGAATTGGCCGCCCGGCGGATTGACGACGTTCTGGCCGAGCACGGAATCGCGCAGGTGGATCTCATCAGTATCACGACGAATGGTGCTGAAAAGGAGATCCTGACGGGTCTCTCCGACACCATTGCGCGTGGTGTCCCCTATATCTGCCTTGCCAGGACGAGTGATCTCGAATCGTTCGCACCGACCCTGTCGGGCCTCGGGTACGAGTTCGCCTCCCACGACGACCGCGGTTTCACCTTCCATCGGAAACCGCCGGTCGCACCGTGAAATTCTTCGTCCGCACGCGGGCAACAGCGTGTGCTGCCATCGTGGCGCTGGTTGCGGCCGGCGCCTGCAGCAAGTCGGGACCAAAGGTCGTCGAGCCCACGGTGCCGTCGACCGCGGCCTCCGGGACGACCTCGACCACGACCGTGCTGCACCACAGCTTGATCGCCTGCGACGGCAACTGGCAGAGCGTGCCCCCTCCGGGCGGGGGCTACCTGCTCGGAGTCGACGCCAAAGCCGCTGACCGTGCCTGGGCCGCAGGCCGCGACGGTGACGGCAAGATGGTCGTCGACCGCTGGGACGGCAAATCGTGGCAGGTCGCCTGGACTGGCCCCAACGGAACCCTCTACAGCATCCGTGAGATTGCGCCCAACGACGTCTGGGCCAGCGGCCGCGGCGGCACCGGCGCGGCCACCGTCCATTGGGATGGAAGGAAATGGGCCAGCGTACCGATCGGCATTCCCGAGATCGCGGGCGCCACAATCCTGATCTCGTTGGCTCCGCTCGGTCCGGCCGACATTTGGGCTGTCGGGCTCTTCGTCGGCCGTGATGCCTCCTTCCGCCTCCATTGGAACGGGTCCGCCTGGTCGCTCGACAGTGCTGGGGTGGTGGACGGAACCGCCCTCCGGTCGGCCGAAACAACGCCACAAGGCACAATCTGGGCCGTCGGTGAGACCATCGCGAAGACTGTCCACTCGCCCTTGATCGAGCATTGGACCTCGTCGCAGGGTTGGCAGACGGTTCCTGCGCCGCCGATCGACGCCAGCACCCAGCTCCACGGTGTGCTTCCCGTGACGGACCACGATGTGTGGATGATCGGCTTCCTCCAGCCCCTGCCCACCGCCTCCAGGCAAGCCCAAGCAGCAGTAGCGGCGGAAACCCCCATCGGGCTGCACGTCACGGCCGGGAGCGTCAATCCGACGACCATGCAGAACGTGGCCGCGTCGGGCCGTCCCCGCCATGGCGCCGCCCTCAGCTCCACGGACCTGTTCGCAGTTGGCGACTCCAACAGCACCGGCTCGCTCATCGAGCACGGTGACGGCTCGACATGGAGCGTGATGCCCAACCCCTCGACCCAACGCCTTTTCGGTGCCAGTGCATCCCCATCGTCGGAGGAGGTCTGGGCCGTCGGGTACGGGCCGACCATCGTTCATTTCTGCCGATAGGCCCCCGCTACGCTGACCGGTGTGCCGATGTCCGACCATGGGTCGATCAGTCCCCGACGCCGGTCGCACCACCGGCTTTTCACTGTCGGGATCCGCTCCATCGGTGTCGGTTCCCTCGCCGTCGCTATGGCGGTGCTGCCGGTCCCGCTCTATTTGAACCTGCTGTCCGTCGGCCTGCTGATCTGGATGGTCCGGCAGTACCAGACCGGCCAGCACGAGCTCCTGTGCCTCCGGAACATTTTTCTGCTCGGTTTCATATTGTTCGAGCTGTACAGCGCTGCCAATGTGGCCAGTACCGGGAACTTTGGTCAGTTTCCCCTCAACCGGCCCTTGGCCACGGAGCACCGCTTCGAGCTCCTGGCCACGGTCTTCCTGATCGTCTTCCTTCTCGCCTACGAGCATCCGGTGGGGCTGGAACGCGTCACCAACCGCTTGGGTTCGCTGCTCGCGGGCAGAAAGACCACCCGGCGCAGCGTCGTGCCGTTGGCCGTCGGCATGACCGCCGCCGCAGTCCTGCTTCGGACCTACGCCCTGGCCTCGGGAGGCGGCACGATCAGCCACGCGGCGTCGCTCGTCTCGGTCGCGGCGGCGGCCGTGGCCTGCGGGCTGGCGGCGTGGATCTCACGAGCAGACCGATCGGCGGCCCAGCGAGGGGTGTTCTGCGGGGTCATCCTGCTCATTAATATTCCGATCGCAATCGTGGGGCAGTTCAGCCGGCGGCCCCTCGTGGCGCTGTTCGGTGCGGTGATCTGGAGCCTCTACTACTCGCGTCTGCGCTCGGGCGGCAGCCGCAAGGTCATGCTCAAGCTCGGGGCGTTGGTCCTCGTGCCGCTGCTGGCGTTGGCCATTTTCACCGACCTGCGCAAGGCTGGTCAGTCCAACGGTTCGGTATCGCAGTTCCTGAACAAGCTCGGTGACGCCAGTGGCGCGGGGGCGTCGGGGGCCAAGACCCTGGCGACCAACCTGCCGACCGGTTCGGTGACGATGTGGGTCGAGGAGAACTATCCCACGCCCTTCCACGCCAAGAAGCTGCAGACGCTTCAGTACTTCTTCGGGATCGTCGTCCCCCGATCGATCTGGCATGCGAAGCCTAAGCCGATCTCCGACTCCATCGCGGCGGAAGCCAATCTCACCGGCGTGAATGTCGAGAAGCTCAAGGTGCCGGCCGGGATCATCGGCAACGCGGCCGCTGAGGGTGGCTTGTTGGCCGACGTGGTGTACGCCTTCTTGATCGCGGCCCTCCTGCGCATGTTCGACGATGCCGTCCTCGGCAACCGGTGGGACCCGTTTCTCGTGGTGGCGGTCGGTAGCTCCCTTGGCCAGGTGCTCGGGCTGGCCAGAGGCGAATCCTCGGCATTCGCCGCCGTCTTCGTGGGATCGGTGATAGCCACCAGGGCCGCATTGGCCGTTTTCGAATGGTTGATTTCTTTCGGTGACCCACCTTCGGCGAGTGAACTGGACACCAGCTCGTTGACGGCAGGACTGACTTGAACCAGAGTGCCGGCAACGTGTCGTCTTGGCTGCTCCGCCGGGCCGCATTGCGCAAGCGCTTCCCCCGGACCGCCGCCGCGGCCCGGTATCTCAGGCCCACGTATCGGCGCCGGCAAAAGCGATTCGAGGGTCTGGAACCGACCGACATCTTCCAGAAGATCTATCGAGACAACCACTGGCAGAGCTCCGAGACGCGCTCGGGACTGGGCTCGACACTGTCGGCTACCAGCACGCTGCGGGAACAACTCCCCGGAGTGCTGCGAGAAGTGGGGGCTCGGTCGCTGCTCGACATACCGTGCGGGGACTTCCACTGGATGAGCCACGTTGACCTTTCGGGGGTCGATGAGTATATCGGCGCGGATATCGTGCCCGACCTCATCGAGGAACTTCGGAATTGCTTCGGAAATGACCGCCGCCAATTCGTTCGTCTTGACCTCTGCCAGGACACCCTGCCGCACGTCGATGTGATTCTTTGCCGGGACGTGTTCCTCCACCTGTCCAATCGCTACATCCGCGACGGTTTGTTCAACGTGATCAAGGCGAGTCCTTTATATTTCCTCGCCTCCAATTATCCCGACACGACCCGAAACGTCGATGTGCAGACGGGAATGGCGCGACCGGTGAATCTCTGCCTGCCACCGTTTGGGCTGCCACTGCCAGAAAAAACGATAGGCGATCCGGGCGTGCACGCCGATCGTCGCGTCCTCGGCCTCTGGAGGCTCGAACAGCTCGAGCAGCTGAAGCTCCCTTGACCCGTCAAAATTTACGCGTAGCCGGCACGGTTGAGGATCTCGCCGAATTCGTCCTCGAACATCTTCCTGGCAGGGACCGAAAGTTCGTCGCGCCATCCCTTGGCGCGTCCGGCCCGCACGACTGAGTTGCTGACGTCGCCCTTGCTGGCGAGGAACGTCGACTGCTGCTCCTTGTCGCGGATGCGGGTCATATCATTGTTGGCGACCGCCCTGGCCACAGCCCCGTCGTCGGCGGCGACGCCCAGAAAGCCCATGATGGCGGTGACTGCCGTGGCGCTGTCGGCCGTAAGATCCTCGTAGCGGACGATGTAGGTGGCCTCAGGATTTTCTCGGGCCCGGTCAAGAGCCAAGCTGACGTGGCGGCTCCATGGCCCGAGGTTGCCGATCCTGCCGGCGACGAAGTCCGCGCAAAAGGCGTCAAGGTCGCCGCCGTGGGTGCTCATGCGCCGGCTGTGATGGAAATATGACACCGCAACGGCCCGCGCGTCGCGCAGCAGGTAGACGATCCGCTTCCCGGCGATCGGATAGATCGGTTCCAGGGGCTCATGGCTGCGGATGAGCCGACCCCCGCCAGGCAGGAGCGCCAGGCCGCCGGCGTGGTCGCCCATCGGTGGTACCGAAGACCGGATGGAGTCGAAGTTGGCTTCGGTGCCAGTCAATGCCTCGGCGAGGAGCATCCGCAGCCAGGTGCTTCCCGACTTGGGGTAGGACACCAGCAGCACGTCGGCGGCGCCCAGGCCGCGATGGCGCCGCCGTACCGCCACCTCGCGTGCCCGGCGGCGCATCGGGCGAGGCAACCACGACCCGACCGTCTGGCCAGTCGGCAACGCGAACCGGGGCACTCAGACACCGTATCTGTCGGTGGATCTGTCGGTGGATCTGTCTATGGCGACCTGGTAGAAGGCGGCGAAGGCCGCGCACGTCCTGTCGGTGTCGAGCCACTCCTGCACCCCGGCGCGCCCCGCTTCGGCCATCGACCGTCGGCGGACGGGATCGGCCAGCAGCTCCGCTATCACCTCCGCCAGCTTCACCGCCGGTTGCGGCTCCCGGTCCAGATCGCAGATCACCGCCCCGCCCGTGCCCGACAATTCGGGCCAGATGTCGGTTCCCGTGGTCGCCACCACCGGCAGCGCGCTCGGCCAGAGCCTCCACGAAGACGATCCCGAAGTTCTCCTGGCTGGTGGGGACGACGAACAGGTCTGCGGAGCGGTAGAGGTCGATTTTCGCCTGCCCGCCGACCGTGCCGAGGAACCGGATCCTGTCACCCAGGGAAAGTCCTGCCACCAGATCCTGCAGGCCGGCCACGTACGACGCCTCTCCCGAACCGGCGATCGCGACCTGGACGGCGACATCTTTGTCCCGAAGCGCCGCCACCGCGGAGATCAGCAATTCAGGGCGCTTCTTCGGATGCAGCCGGCTGAGGAACAACAACGTCGGCGGAGAACCTCCTCCGGCGCACGAATCCCGCCCGGCTCCGCCGGGGAAAAACGCCTCGAGGTCGACGACATTCGGGATCACCGCGCTGACCCGGGGCGTAACCCACTGCTCGGCACCGCTCTGTTCCACCGCGGCGGTGAAATGCAGCGCCGCCGCTCCCCGCAGTAGCCGCCCCCCGGCAAGGGCCAGGTACGCCCTCTTCTTTCCTCGCCGCTGTCCCATCGACCATGGGTCGAGCGTGCCGTGGGGGGTGACGACGTAGGGCTTGTGAGCTTGCCGGGCCAGCCGAGCGAAGTGGAGAACTTCCGGGTTCCAGAGGTTGTTGAAGTGCACGACGTCATAGCCGGGCAGCGCCTCGCGAAGGCGACCGACGGAGCGAGGTGTGAAGCGGACGCCCCCCACCGTCCGGCGCAGGGATATCACCGAAGGCTGCGATCCCGAAGGCTGCGATCCCGAAGGCTGCGATCCCGAAGGCTGCGATCCCGAAGGCTGCGATCCCGAAGGCTGCAATCCCGAAGGCTCTGATCCCGACGGCTCTGATCCCGACGGCTGTGATGCGGACATCCACCCATCGGGGATGTCGACCGGCGAGCAGGTCGCCAATCCCACCCGGTGACCACGCGCCGCCATCGCAGTGGCCAAGTCGAGCACCGTTCGGACAATCCCACCACGATCGAGCTCAGCGTCGGCGAGGTAGTAGAGAAGGGAAAGCGGCAAAGTCGGGCGCCCGCCTCCGGGTATTCTGCGCGAATGGTTGACGAGTTTAAGCCAGAAGGCCCCGAACCCAAGATGGACCTGGGCGCTGTTCTGGTCGCGGGCGGCGGTGGTTTCATTGGTGGTCACCTGGTGAAGGACCTGGTGTCGCGCGGTGTGGCGGTGCGCGCGGTCGACTCCAAACCCGTGGACGAGTGGTACCAGGTGTTCCCCGAGGCCGACAACTGCCAGGGGGATCTGCAACGAGCCGATGTCTGCGCCGAAACGGTCTCGGGGATGACCACGGTGTTCAACCTGGCCGCCGACATGGGCGGGATGGGCTTCATTGAGAACAACAAAGCGGCCTGCATGCTGTCGGTGCTCATCAGCACCCACCTTCTGCAGGCGGCACCCAAGGCGGGCGTGCAGCGCTACTTCTACGCATCTTCGGCCTGCGTCTATCCTCTTGGTCGCCAGGACACGCCCGATGTCGAGGCGTTGCGAGAATCCGACGCCTACCCCGCCGACCCCGAGGACGGATACGGCTGGGAGAAGCTGTTCAGCGAGCGCATGGCCCGGCACTTCCTCGAGGACTTCGGGCTGGCGACGCGTGTGGCCCGCTACCACAACATCTATGGCCCCAACGGCACCTACCAGGGCGGCCGGGAGAAGGCGCCGGCCGCCATCTGCCGCAAGGTGATCGAAGCCAAGCTCTCCGGCCGCGACACGATCGAGATCTGGGGTGACGGCCAGCAGACCCGCAGCTTCACCTACATCGACGACTGCCTCACCGGCACGCTCAAGGTCACCCTCGGGGACTCCTCCGAGCCGGTCAACGTCGGCAGTGACGAGATGGTCACGATCAACCGGCTGGTCGACATCGTCGAGGAGCTGGCCGGGGTCCACCTGCAGCGGAAGTACATCCTCGACGTGCCCCTCGGCGTGCGGGGCCGCAACAGTGACAACACCCTGATCCAGAAGCTGTACAACTGGGCGCCGGCGGTGACGCTCGAGGCGGGCATGGAACAGACCTACCGCTGGATCTACGACCAGATGGCGGGCCACTGAGCACCAGCGGGGCCCGACCCACCGGCGTCGGGTCGGTGATCGCAACTCCCTGGAAAGCGTGGCTCGAAGGCGCGCCGCTGGGTCTGGCAACCGCTGACCCGGGCGGTCGTGCGGGCCAACGGCGTGGCGTGGGGCCGGGGCTGGCGGATCTACGGCCTGCCGGTGATCCAACGCCACCGGGCGAGCACCATCGCGGTCGGTGACGACTTCGAGTTGCGGAGCTGGTACCGCTCCAACCCGCTCGGGCCACAGCGCTGTGTGCTCAGCACCCGTGCCGCCGGCGCCCGCCTGACCGTCGGCGCCGGCGTCAAGGCCAGTGGGGTCGTGGTGTGCGCCCAGCAGAGCATCACGATCGGCGATCGCGTTCGGTTGGGATGCGGCGTCATGGTGATCGACACCGACTTCCACCCGATCGATGCCGGCGTGCGGGCGGCGGAGCCCCGCGCCGGGCAGTCGATGCCGGTGGTGATCGGCAACGACGTGTTCATCGGGGCCCGGGCCATTGTCTTGAAGGGCACCCACCTCGGCGACGGGTGCGTGGTGGGCGCCGGCAGCGTCGTTTCGGGGACCTTCGCAGCCGGCACGATCGTGGCCGGCAATCCCGCCCGGGTGATCGCGGCGCCATGAAGGTCCGCTTCTTCAGCACCTTCGAGCCCGCTACCTCGTTCTACCGGGACCTCCTCCCGAGCCTGGCAGCCGCGGGCGATGATGTCGAGGTCGTGATGAGCCGCGCCGAGTACCGCGGCGGCCGGCCCCTCCTGGCCGCCGCCCTGGCGGGCACCGGTGTGCGGGTCCATCGTGTCCGCAGCGGGGTGGCTCAGCCGGCTTCGTCCCGCCAGAAGGTCCAGGCCATGGTCACCTACCTGGTCGGGGCCGTCACGAGGAGTGCTTTCGGGGCGGCGGCCGATCTGAACGTGTTCTTCAGCACGCCGCCGTTCTTCGCCGGCTGGGGCCTGGTGCTGCGTGCCATCCGGGGCCAGCCCTACTTGTGCATCATCCAGGACGTCTGGCCCGATGTCCTGATCGCCGACGGCCGACTCCCCGGCGGGGGGCGGGCGGCGCGGGTGCTGACCTGGCTGTCCCGGCTCATCTGGCGGCGCGCCGATGCCGTGGTGGTGATCGGGCGCTGCATGCAGGAGTTGGTCATCGCAGGCGGGGTCAACCCCAGCCGCGTCCACATGGTGCCGAACTGGGCCCACAGTGAGGTGACCGCCGCGGTGGCGGTCGCGGACAACGAGATCCGCCGGGAGCTCGGTCTCGAGGACCGCTTCGTCGTGCTCTACTCCGGCAACCTCGGCGTCTCCCACTCCTTCGACGAGATCCTGGCGGTGGCCAAGCAGTTCCGCCAGAACCATCCCGAGGTGGTCTTCCTCTTCATCGGGGCAGGCAGCCGACGTGGTCAGGTCGCGGGGGAAAAGGAGGGGGGGTTGGACAACGTTCGGCTGCTGCCGTTCCAGCCCGCTGAGCGCCTGGGCCACACTCTCAGTGCCGGCGACGTGCAGTTCATCTCGCTGCGAGCGGGATTCGAAGGCATCGTCGTGCCGTCCAAGGCCTACGGGGCCATGGCGGCCGGCCGCCCCCTCCTCTACTTGGGGCGGGCCAAGGGCGAGATTGCCCGTGAGATCGCGGAGGGAGATCTCGGCACCGTGGTGGCCCCCGGCGACGTCGCCGGCCTGACCGCAGCCCTCGAACGCTACCTGGCGGACCCCCATCTCATCGCCCTCCAGGGGGCCAACGCCCGGCGGGCCAGCGAGGGTCCCCTCGGGGTGGAGAACGCCCTGACAGCTTGGCGAAAGGTACTGATGGCGATCGCGACGCCTGAAAATTAGTCGGCAGGTGGTAGAATTTCTCCACCTCCGGTTCCGGCGAGGGGGTCCGGACCATCTCGCAGGAGCATTCGGTTGACGTTGCCCGACTTTCTCATCATTGGCGCTATGAAGGCCGGTACCACGTCGATGTACCTGGATCTTTCGCAACATCCTGCGATCTTTTTTCCCGCCCTCAAGGAACCCCGCAACCTGGCCCACGAAAACGTGCTGACCGCAGCCGGGCGGGCCGACTACGCCGCCCTTTACCGTCGAGCGGGACGCGATCAGCTGAGCGGCGACGCCTCGACCGACTACTCCAAGCTGCCCGCCATCACCGGTGTCGCGCCTCGGGCCCGGCAAGTTCTTGGTGCCGCCAGCCGAATCATCTACCTGGTGCGCGAGCCGCTCAGCCGAGCGGTCAGCCACCACCATCATCTCGTGGCCCGACGCCTGGCACCCGCCAACTTCGAAGCAGCTCTGGAAACGGTCCCCGGTTTGGTGGACTTCGGCTGTTACGGCCACCAGATCGAACCTTGGATCGACACGTTCGGCCTCGACTCAGTCCTGGTCGCCCGCCTCGAGGACTACTCCGCCAACCGCCAGGCAACCGTCGAGGCGGTGCTCAACCATCTCGGACTGGCCGCCATGACCGTGGTCCGCGACGACGTCGGCAACAACAGCGAGGTCGATCCCCCCGCCTGGGGCGGCTCCGCCCGGGTGCGCGACAACCGGGCCTACCGGCGCCTGTTGCGGCCCCTGCTTCCCGAGGCGGCCCGGCGGCGGTTGCGACGGGCCGTGTTGCCGGCACCGGCGCCGTGCCCGGATCCCCCGACCCCGGCGACGGTGCAAGCGCTGGTGGCGCGCTTCGAGGCCGACGAGCAACGCCTGCGGGGGCTGATCGGGGCCCCGGCGCCGCTGTGGGATTTCGGCCGAGGTCGAAGCCCGCGCCACATCAAAGCCGGTTCGCCGGTGACGCGCGAGCTACGGGCGGCGCCGGTCGTCCTTCTCGGTGCCGCCCGATCAGGTACGAAGCTGGTGCGCGACAGCCTGGCCCTCGATGCTCACATCGCCCGGGTGCCCTACGACATCAACTACGTCTGGCGCTTCGGCAACGAGGGACTGGACCATGACGAGCTCGACGCGGCCAGCCTGACGCCGGGCATCGCCGCCCGAATCCGTAGCCACCTGGCCCGCTTCAGCGGTGATCGCCCACTCCTGGTCGAAAAGACGGTGAGCAACTGCCTCCGGGTGCCGTTCGTGGCCCGGGTCCTCCCCGACGCCCGGTACGTCCACCTGGTGCGCGACGGTCGCGATGTCGCCGAGTCGGTGGTGCGCCAGTGGCATGCCAACCCCGACTGGACCGCCGTGCTGCGCAAGGCGCGGGCCTTCCCGCTCATCCAGGCGCGGGGCTACGCCACCCGCTACGCCGCCGCCACCTTCCGGCGGGCCGCGGGAAGGGCCAACGGACAGACCATCTGGGGTCCCCGCTACGCCGGCATGGTCGCCGACCTGGCCACCGCCGACCTGCTCACGGTGTGCTCCCGGCAGTGGACGCGTTGCGTGGAGCTGGCCATGGCGGGACTGGCCACGGTGGCGCCGGAACGTGTCCACACCGTCCGCTACGAGGAATTCGTGAACGATCCTGATGTGACCCTGAAGCAGCTGGGCTCGTTTCTCGAGATCGATTTCACCCCCGGTACGATCGACCAAGTCGTGAAGATCGTTTCGCCCGCGTACATTGGCAAAGGCCGTCCGCTGTTTGCCGGCGGGGAACAACCGCAGGCCCTGACCGCTCTAGCTCCGGGTCTCGACGCCCTCGGGTACGATGACCGTTCGTGAATCGCGCCTCTCTTCACAGGCCTCCGGCCTGCATCTAGATTTCCTTGCACTACACCTCCGCCCGTCGTTCCGTTGAGCCCGACGCCGACAGCGATGTCGAGTTCGATCTGCGGCGCTACGCGCGGGTCCTCCGGCGCCGCAAGTGGGTGATCCTGGCCTCGGTGGTCGTGTGCGTCGCGGGCGCGGTCGCCTACTCCCGGCAGCAGACGCCGATCTACAAGCCCACGGCACAACTCCTGCTCGCCAGCCAGCCCGGGGACCCGCTGGCAGCGCCCTCCAACAACATCCAAGACGCCGCCCGCAAGCTCAACAACGAGGTGCAGCAAATCCTCTCGGCGCCGGCGTTGGCGGCGGTGAAGAAGGACTACAAGGGCAAACTGGACCCGAGCAAGGTCCAGGCCGCACCGTCGGCGACGCAGAACGCCGACGTCATCTACCTCTCGCTCAACAATGCCGACCCCAAAGCGGCCGCCGATCTCGTCAACCAGTACGCCAATTCGTACATCGCCTACCGCAGCCAGAAGGTCGTCAACGACCTGCTCGACGCGGGCAAGGCGGTCACCCAGAAGCTGAACGACACTCAGCACGCCATCGACGTCATATCGACGCCACTCAATGACTTTACCAACAGAATCCAGGCCGCTCTCGACGACAAGACCCGCCAGGCGTTGACCGCGCAGCGCGCCGCGCTCGTAATCCAGTTGCAGCCCCAGCTCACGCCGCTGCAGAACCAGCTCACCTTCTACCAGCAGCAGCTGGACAAGGTGACCCTGTCCGCCGGCGTCCAGCAGGCCGGCACCCTTGATCTCCTCGTGCCAGCCAGCGCATCGGCCAAGCAGATCTCCCCGAAGCCGATCCGCAACGGTGCGCTGGCGCTGTTCGTCGGGCTGCTCCTCGGTGTGGGCATCGCGTTGCTGCTGGAATACCTGGACGACTCGATCCGCAGCCGGGAGACCCTCGAAACCCTGAGCGGGCTACCCGTGGTCGGCGTGATACCGAAATTTCCGAGCCCCAGGGGGAGCGATCCTGCCGACATCGTGGCGGTGACGCAGCCACGTTCCATCGCCGCCGAGGCGTTCCGCACGCTGCGCGCCGCGGTGAAGTTCCTCAACCTGGACAAACCGGTGCGGGTCTTCCAGATCACCAGCCCCGCCGCTCGCGAGGGCAAGACCATGACGGCCGCCAACCTGGCGGCGGTGATGGCCCAGGCCGGTGAGCGGGTGGTGATCGTGGGATGCGACCTCAGGAATCCCCGCCTGGACCTGGTCGAGCACGTGCCCGACCAGCGCCCGGGCCTGACCTCGGTGCTTCTCGGTGATGCCAAGTTGTCCGACGCCATCTGGGAGCACCCCGACACCCCCGGTCTGTGGGTGCTGCCGACTGGTCCCACCCCGCCGTTCCCCGCCGAGATGCTCGAGGGTCAGCGGATGGGCGCCCTGGTGGAGGCACTGGCCGAAACCTACGACATGGTGATCCTCGACTGTGCCCCCACCCTTCCCGTCGCCGACGCGCTGATCGTGTCGCGGTGGGCCCAGGCCACCTTGATGGTGGCTGCCCAGGGCCGGACCTCGCGCCGCGGCTTCCGCCGGGCCCTGCAGTTGCTGCGCCAGGTGCACGCCCCGCTTATCGGGACGGTCCTCAATGAGGCGAGCGACAAAGAGGACGACTACGGCTACGGGTACGGCTATGGCTACGGCTACTACGGGCCCGATCGGAACGGCAACGACAATGGCAATGGCAGCAACGGCAAGAAGCGGCGTAAGTCCAAGAGTGACCGTGGCGAATCCGACCCTGAGGTGATGGCCGGAGTTTGAGACGGCGCCGTCCGCCTGCAAGGCGATCTGCCGGCTCGCAGGCGTCGGCCACCGGCCGGGGCATCTGGTCTCTCCTGGACCAGGCTGCGTCGAGCCTTTCCAACTACGCGCTGTTCATCGCCGTCGCTCGTAGCGC
Organism: uncultured Actinomycetota bacterium; assembly: GCA_963851105.1. Taxonomy (GTDB): domain Bacteria; phylum Actinomycetota; class Acidimicrobiia; order Acidimicrobiales; family Palsa-688; genus DATARN01. The sequence continues at coordinate 131,191 of CAWKNP010000005.1, read as the reverse complement.
GGGCGTCGACGGCCTCGGCGCCTTCTCGGTGGCCTACGCCGTGTACGCCATTGCCCTCGGTGCTGTACGGGCGCTTTCGTCCGACCCCCTCATCGTCCGCTACAGCGACGCCAAAGCCTCCGACCTGGCGGAAGCCGGCGAAGCGACCACGGGATTCGGGTTGATCAGCGGTGTCCTGGTCGGGCTCATCCTGATCGCGGTCGGGATCGCGGTGCGGGGCCGCGTCGGTGCCCCGATGGTCGCCCTCGGCGTGGTGATGCCTGGCTTGCTCGTCCAAGACGCGTGCCGGTTCGTCTTCATCGCCGGCCGCCAGCCCCGCCGCGCCCTCGTCAACGACGGCGTCTGGCTGCTGTTGCAGCTAGGCGCCATCACCGCCTTGGTCGCGCGAGGACACCCGTCGGTGTACGCCCAGGTACTGGCTTGGGGCTTGGCGGGAACGGCGGCCGCAGCAGTCGGGCTCGTCCAGCTGCGCCGGCCGCCGGCACCATTGTGGGCGGGGCGCTGGGCAATGGCCCAGCGCGACCTCGGCTTGCCCTTTGGGGGCGCCTTCCTCGTCGACCGCGGCAGCTCCCAGCTCGGGTTCACCCTCGTGGGCGCGATCGGCGGCCTCGGGACGCTCGGAGCCCTGACCGCAGCCCGGGCCCTGTTCGCACCGGTGACGACGGTCCTGTCGGCGGCGTCGTCGTTCGCGGTCGCCGAGGGCACCCGCCTGCGGGGGACCCGGCTCACGATCCGGCGCTATGCCTGGTTGGTGGCGGTCGCGCTGGCCGCCCTGCCCATCGCGCTGGGCGCGGTGCTCTACACCGGGCCGCAGCAGCTCGGCCGGGTCCTGGTCGGGCGCAGCTGGCCGGCGGCGCACACCGTGCTGATCCCGATGGCGGTGTTCTCCGCCGCCCTGGCCGCCACCCTCGGTCCGTGGACCGGGCTGAAGATTCTTCAGGCGGCGAGGGCAACCTTCGGTACCAAGCTGTTCATCGCGCCCATCAGCGTGGCCGCGCCGCTGGTCGGCGACCACTTCTGGGGTGTGCAAGGGGCCGCCTACGGACTGGTGGTCTCGGGTTTTGTGGCCCTCGTCGTGTGGGCTTGGGTCTTCGAAGTCCGGATGCGCCAGCCAGTTGCCAGGTCGTCAAGGTTAGGATCCGTTCAGCGGGACGCGAAGGGTGGCGTGTTGAGCAACGAAAAAAGCGGATCTCAGGCGATGGAAAACGGCAAGGGACCCGACGCGCCTCCCGGCGACAGCGTCGCCCGTCGGGCCGAAGCCATCTTCGCCGCGCTCCAGGCGCCAGGTGGCGCTTCTTCGGGCGCCGGTCCCGCCATCGCAGCTGGCGCTGATGCCGCCATGGCGGCGTTCGAGAGGACCCCGGACGCCCCGGTCCACCACTCCGCCATGGTGGGAGGGCCCGTCGAACCTCATGACGTCTCGGTCAGGCTGTTCGGCCTCGAGCAACGGTTGACGGCCATCGAGCAGGCACTGCAGGAGGTGCTGGATCGCCTTGACACGAAACCCCCGAGTGGCGGCATGGGCCCGCTGATCACGCGGGCCGGCTCCCGGCGGAAGCGCTAGCGACGGAAGACCGCCTTCACGGTCGCGAACAAGACCCCCAGGTCGCCCCCGAAGCTGCGGTCGTCCAGGTACTCCAGTTCTAGCTTCAGCTTGGTGGGCAGCACGATGTTCAGGTAGCGGTCCTCGAGATCGGTGCCCATCCCGCTCAGCAGTCGTTCCTCGTCACGGAACTCGATGGTGGCGGGGCTGGTCAGTCCGGGACGGACCGAAAGCACCCGGCGCTGCTCGAGGGTGTAGCGCTCGACATAGCGGGGCTCCTCCGGTCTCGGTCCGACGAGGCTCATCTCGCCGCGGACGACGTTGAGCAGCTGCGGCAGCTCGTCGAGCTTGGCTGAGCGCAGCCACCGCCCGGCGCGAGTGATGCGGGGATCGTCCGACGCCGTGACCGGCGGCCCTGCCGCGCCGGCGACCATGGTGCGGAATTTGTACATGGTGAACGGCACCCCGTAACGCCCGACGCGCCGGGTGGCGTGAAACACCGGTCCTGGTGAGTCGTGCTTGAGCAGGAGGCGGGCGATCAGCCACAGCGGGCTGGTTATGACGATCAGGGACCCGGCCACCACCACGTCGAAGGCGCGTTTCACCCTGCGGCTAGCGAGATGCGGCGGCCACGACGGCGGTGACCGCCTCCACCACATCGTCGACATCGGTGTCGGTCATCGCCGGGTAGATGGGAAGCGACACCAATTGCTCGAACGCCTGAGACGCCACCGGGAACTGGTCGGGCTTGTACTCGTACTTGTCCCGGTAGTAGGCGAGCAGGTGGACGGGGATGAAGTGGACGCTGGTCCCGATCTTGCGCTGGCCCATCATGGCGATGAACTCATGGCGTTCGATGGTGAGGCGATCGAGGCGCAGGCGGATCGGATAGAGATGCCAGGCGCTTCGGTATCCGGGGCGTTCGATCGGTAGCTCGATTGTAGGCACCCGGGCGAGGGTTTCGGTGTAGTGGGCGGCGATCTCCCGCCGGCGACCGGCAATGGCCTCGAGGCGGGGCAACTGCGACAGGCCGAGCGCCGCCTGGATGTCGGTCATGTTGTACTTGAAGCCCGGATGTTCAACCTCGTACGCCCACGTCCCGCTGTCGCCGTAGCGCTTCCAGGCGTCGCGGCTCATGCCGTGAAGGCTCCAGGGTCGGGCATCGTCGACCAGGTCAGGCGGCCCGGTGAGCATTCCCCCCTCCCCCGTGGTGATGTTCTTGGTGGCGTAGAACGAGAACGCCGTCATCCAGCGTTCGCCGGCTCCAGGGGGGCCCGAGCCAACGCACCGCTCCCCGATCGCCGCCGGCAGCGCGTGGGCGGCGTCGTCGATCACGGGTACGGAGTACTGGCGCCCCAGGTCGTACAACGCGGCCGTGTCCGCGGGGTGGCCGCCATAGTGAACCGCCAGGATGGCCGCCGGCCGGGGCGTGGTGAGCCGGGCTCGGCGGTGCTGCTCGAGGATCTGGGCGACCGCCTCGGGAGCCAGATTGAGCGTGTCGCGGTCGACATCGGCCAGGAGCGGCACGGCCTGCATGTGCTCGACCGCATGGATGGTCGAGCAGAACGTCATGGTCGTCGAGATGACGCCATCGCCCGGCTGGATCTCCATGGCGCACAACGCCAGATGGAGGGCGGCAGTGCACGAGCTGAGGGCGAGAGCGGCAGGCGCCGAGACCGCGTCGGCGAACGCCGTCTCGAACGCCCGGACCCGGGGTCCCGTCGTGATCCAACCGGACCGAAGGGCCGCCACGACCTCCTCGATGTCGCCGTCGCTAATCGAAGGTGGAGCGAATGGAAGAAAACGGTCACGCACTTGAGCTAGATCTCACGTGATTGTTGACAGAGCAAGGATTTACCTTATGAGATCCTCTCGTCCGCTTCACCTCGGATCGGCGCTCCAACTTGCCACTTTTCGCCCAGTCCGATGCAGATTCGCCTCCTGTTGGTTGCTCAGCTTGGCAAACCTCACCTATCTTCACAACAGGGGAGTCTTTCATCTCACGGGGGCCGCAAAGTAGGAGGTGGCATGAAGGCAGGTCGACGCATCTTTTCCGGTCCGGCATGGCAATGGGCTCCCCACCTGGTGGTCGATGTCATGGTCTGGGTAATCGCCCTGCTCCTGGCCGTCGTGATGCGCTTCGAGTTCAACATCGCCAAGGTGTCGTTGTCGGGCCTGCTGGCCTGTTGGGCTGTCGCCGTGATCGCCCAGGCCGGAGCCGGTTACACCTTCGGGTTGTATGTCGGGCGCTGGCGCTACGGCAGCTTCGAGGAAGTGGCGGGGCTGACGAAAGCGGTGACGGTAGTGACCATCACGTTGTTCGTCGTCGCCGCGGCGGCCGGCAAGCGGCATCTGATCCCGTTGAGCGCGACCTTCATCGGCGGATTCATTGCCCTCGTGCTGATGGCGGCGGTGCGTTACGCCCGCCGGTTGGACGCCGAACGACGCAAGAGGCCATCAAAGGACAGCGCAGATCGCATCATTGTCTTCGGGGCCGGCGAGGCCGGTGCCCAGGTCGTCACCGCCATGCTCCGCGATCGCGACAGCCCCTACATCCCGGTGGCGCTCCTTGACGATGACCCGGGCAAGCGGAATCTGCGCATCATGGGGGTTCCCGTGGTCGGCACCCGCGCCCGCATCGCGGGCGCGGCAACGGCCTACGACGCCAAGACCGTCCTGATCGCCATCCCCAGTGCGGAGTCCTCGCTGATCGGCCCACTGAGCAAGCTGGTCACCGAAGCCGGACTGGCGGCCAAGGTCCTCCCTTCCAACCGGGAGCTGTTCGGCGACACCGTCACCGTCGACGACATCCGTGACGTCACGCCGTCCGACCTCTTGGGCCGCCACGAGATCAAGACCGATCTGGCCAGCATCGCCGGCTACCTCACCGGCAGGAAGGTGATGGTCACCGGGGCTGGCGGCTCGATCGGTTCGGAGCTGTGCCGCCAGCTCAACCAGTTCGCCCCGTCGGAGTTGATCATGGTGGACCGCGACGAGTCCGCCCTCCATGCCGTCAAACTGCTCATCGACGGCCGCGCCCTGCTCGACACCCCCGATACCGTCCTTCTCGACATCCGCGACCGGGGCGCCGTCGAGCGGTTGATGGCCGAGCGCCGCCCCGACGTCGTGTTCCATGCCGCCGCCCTCAAGCACCTTCCCATGCTCCAGCAGTACCCCGGGGAGGCGTTGCAGACCAATGTGCTGGGCACGCTGACCCTGCTCGAGGCGGCCGCCGACAACGGCGTCAGCCGTTTCGTCAACATCTCGACCGACAAGGCCGCCGACCCGATCAGCGTTCTCGGCTACACCAAACGGCTGGGCGAGCGGCTGACGGCGTGGATGTCGCGGCGGGCCGACGGCGTCTACCTGAGCGTCCGCTTCGGCAACGTGCTCGGCAGCCGGGGATCGGTGCTCACCTCGTTCCAGGCCCAGATCTCCGCCGGGGGCCCACTCACGGTCACCGATCCCGACGTCACCCGATACTTCATGACCGTCGAAGAAGCGGTCGAGCTCGTCATCCAGGCGGGCGCCATCGGTCGCAACGGCGAAGCGTTGGTCTTCGACATGGGCGCTCCCGTTCGCATCGACGACGTGGCCCGCTTTCTCGCCAAGCGGGCGGAGCGACCCATCCAGATCGTCTACACCGGTCTCCGGCCGGGCGAGAAGCTCGACGAGGTCCTGCTCGGTGAGGCGGAGGTCGACCAGCGGCCCCTCCATCCGCTGATCTCCCAGGTGAGGGTGCCCCCCCTTGACCCCGGGCTCGTGACCAATCTTGACCCCGCCTGCCCGCCACGTGAACTCATCATTTCGCTGGCTGAGTTGTCCGAATCGGCGATGCACCGCTGACCCACCATCGAGATGCTCGCACATGCCCACGCCCCGCTCATCGGAACCGTCGTGAACGGTGTGACGGTTGCCGCTGAGTCTTTCCCCCGAGGCCTTGGTGATCTAAGGTATCGTCTGCCAGACGACTAGTTGGACGGAGGACTCGGAGTGCCTACTCTTCGGCACAGGTTGGCGGCCCTCGTTGGGGCATTGGTGGTGTTCAGTTCGGTCTTCCTCGCAGGAAGCGTGGCTGGAGCCCAGACCGGCTACCCCCCGGGGACATCGGTACCGGCCTGCACGGTCGGCAACGTCAACGCGGGCAACGTTTCCGTCGGCCAGACGGTCACCTTCACCCTCTGCGGCAACTTCGCTCCCGGCGCCACGGTCACCGTGACGGTCAACGGCGCTGTGACCCTGACCAAGACACCTACGAATGGCGCCGTCGTGGTCGTCATCACTGTTGTCTCGCAGACTGTCCTGGCCGTTGACGACCCGGTCAACGTGGCTGCCGTGTGCGGCGTCAACACCGCTACCGCCACCGGCGCCGCGGCGACTGGTGGTACCGGGCAATCGACCGGCACCTTCAACCTCCTCTGCACCTCTACGACCACCACGAAGGGCGGCTTGGCCTTCACCGGTACCAACGTCTTCCGGTTCCTCCTCGTAGCGTTCGCCCTCATCGTCATCGGCGCCCTGCTGGTAGTCCTCCAGCGCCGCCGCCGCCAGACCTTCTAGCGCCTGCGACCAACCTCATCGATGGGCCCCGCCGGTTATCCGGCGGGGCCTTTTTCGTTCCCAGGGTCCTACCGCCGACACCGGATGCGACCGCAATGGCCCTTGGCCATCAGGTCGAAATGACAGGGAGCGATCCACTTCGGTATGACCGAAGGGCTCGGTCGGCTCATCAGCTTGTGAGTACAACAAACACGCGAGCCAATTCGACACAGTCCTGGAGCCGAACTTGGCCATCCGGTGTCAGATTGAAACACAGCGACAACCAGCCGGCTGCAAATTGTCGACGGTACGTGGGCCGACTTGACAGTCAATACGTTTCAGGCCTTGGGTCCAGCCCCCAACGGAGGTGATTCTCCTACCGCCCCTTGCCTTGTTGTCTCTCTCGGCGTAGCCGACGATACGGCCAAACTGGACGGCGGAGGCGACGTCGAGGCTCGCGACGCACGCTCCGGTAGACCTCCATGGGCGCCAGCACCGAACTCTTGGGGACCGGACCCCTTTTTCCAAACTGTGGACAACGAGGTGGAAAACTTGCGTGGGACAAGAGAGTGATGCGTTTCTTGCCCCGGCCTAACGCGCATTCTCGACCACGCTGGCTTTTTGGCCCTTCTTTGCCGTTCAAGCTTGCAATCATGACCTCACAATGAGAGGCTGCGAGGGAACTCTTATGAGAGGTGCGATCATGTTTTCACGCCGTGGTACTGATTCAGAATCGGCAGGGACGGATCGGCCGAAGGCCAGGCGGTTCGTCCGCCCGCTTGCGCTGGCGACGTCGCTCGCCCTCATCCCCGCCGGGATGCTGGTCCTCGAGCGGGCCTCGGCCTCCGCCTCCCCAGCTGCCCATGTGGTGCAGGCCACCCACGCTGCCGCTGCTCCCGACGCCATCAGTTCGCAGGTCGCCGCCCTCACCTCGGGTGCCGGCAAGCTCCAGACGATCTCGGAGATGCTGACGTCGAACAAGGCGTCGTTCGATGCCCACTCCGCAGTCAGCGCGGCAGCAGTCGCCTCCTCGGCACGCCAGGCCGCCACCGCCAGCCGCAACCTGGCCGCCATCGCCCAGACCGCCAAGGCCAGTCCCGCCGCCGTCTCGGCGGCGACCGCAGCTGCGACGGCGCTCAAGTCATCGTTGTCCGCCACCAGGGCCAGTGCTGCGGCCCTCGCCGCTCGGCCGGCCATTGGCGCCATCGCATTCTGCAACGTGACCTTCACCGCCTTCGGTGGCCTCACCCTCGTGATCCCCGGAATCATCACCATCGTGATCCCGCCGATCATCATCACGATCCGGGTGCCCTGCTTCCTCTCGGGCATCTTCCACCGCTAGCGGCCGCTGCCTCGGCAGCATTCCATTTCCGACGATTCCGGCGGCCCTTCGGGGTCGCCGGATTGGCGTCGGGGCCACGTGTCCAAGGCCCGAAGCAGGCACTCGACTCCCACAGCTGTTCAGCACCAGCCGCGGACGGCGCCGGCGGAGTCGGCTTCTGCCCCATCGACCAAACGTGCTCAGGGTGGGGACCTGATCGCGCACACTACCGCCCTTTCAGCCGCCGCCGAAGCCCTGGCCGATGGAGGCGGCCCGACCAAGGAACTGGACGTCTCCGTCGGTTACCCGTGGGTGCATGATCTGGACCCCCTCACGACTCCCCCAGTATGCCTTGACCTCGGGGCCGGAATACGAGGTCACGAAGGCGTCATTGAGTTCGGCACGAACCGTCCAGTCCGGACTTGTGGTCGTGTCCAACTTCATCGCCGAGGTGTAGATGGTGTCGGCGTCGACTGCCAGGGGCGCCGACCACAAGCCTCTCGCCAGGGTAACGACCGCTGTGCCCGGCAGGGTCGTGCGGGCGACTGTAGAAGAGGGTCCAGCCCGTCGGTCATACGAGGAACTGTACCGATGACCGAGAAAAGACCGAAGCGGTCGCACCGATCACCGCGGCCTCGGTACGCGTCGTGGCGGGTGTGTTTGGCGTATGGATGTCGTAGGGCGTGAACTGGAACAACCCTGCGATCGAGGTCGGCAGCACGCTTTGAGGCGAGTAGAGAAAGGACGATCCGTTCGAGCCAAACGTCGCCGATGGCGACCGGACATAGGCGCCGGACTGGAGGTAGGGCTGCAACGCGGGGTGCTGATCGTCGCGTACGTCTCGCCCGATGGTGCGACGCTGCCTGAGAGGCTCTGGTCACCGCGAGCGAACGTGTCCCAGGAAATCAAGTTGTCGCCCATATTGTCCAAGAACGCCGTCTGCACCGCGGCAATACTGGGTTCCCCGTCGTCCGGCATCGCCGCCAGAACGGGGCTGGCTTTCACTACGACGGCCGGGTTGGCGGAGCCGGACGATTGCAATGACCGGGTACTGGCCGATGCGGCCGAGGTGCCCAAGGCCGCCAAGGCGAACGTCATGGTGGTAGCGGACATAAGGGCGACGATGCGGCGCGGCATGGTGGCGATCTGCTCCTTCGGGTATCCGGACTCGTGAGTTCCGATGTCGGCGACGCCGCCGTTCAGATTAAAGAGCTTTCGTGGACTTCCGTAGACTTCAGTGACCTTCAGGTTCAGGGCCACTGGTGAAATGGGACAAGTAAGACACGCTCCGTGAAGGGGCGTGGCGCTCGGCTCGCCATCACCTGGTGGGTCGGCATGATCTGACCCGGCGCGCCCATACCGTGACCGGCGATCACCATCGCAGCCTGCGAGGCACCCGAGCCCCGCCTCGGGCGTCTCAGCCTGTCCTCGGCTGAAAAACCTTTCTCGAAAGTTGTTGATATACGAACATATGTTCGATACACTGGTGCAGGCAGCCGGAGATACACCTCGTGGGCCTGGCTGATGGCCCTCCTCCCCGTTCGTCGGATTGTGTTGTTGGGAGGTGTTTGTTGTGCTCGAAGAGTTGACCGTCGCCTGCGATGCGCTGGGCGACGCGATCGATGGGACCGACCCTGCGTTGCTCAGCGGATCGCGCTGCGCGGCGGCGGTGGAGATGTTGGCCCGCACCGAGAAGCGCTGCGCCGGGATGCGGGCACTGCTGGCCCTGCGCGCCGTGGACTGCGACGCCCACAAAGACCGGGGGTTCTCGAACCCCGCGACATGGATCGCCGGGGTGTCAGGGGTATCGGACGGCGAGGCCAAGGCGGTGTTGGGCACCGCCGGGCGTCTCGAGTCGTGCCCCGCGACCCGCGAGGCGCTACTCGCCGGCGAGGTCTCGCTCGCTCAGGCCGCCGAGATCGCCAAAACCGAGGCAGTCGTCGCCGGCAGCGAAGCCGCCATGTTGGACCTCGCCGGCCGAGCTGGAATGATGGCGTTAAAGGACGAAGGACGCCGGCGACGCCTCGAAGCCCGCGACGTCGACGACGCGCACCGCCGCCAACACCGGGAACGGTATGTGCGGCACTGGCGCGACGACGACGGCATGACCCATCTGACCGCAGTGTGGCCCGACGACATCGGGGTACCTGTCATCAACCGCATCGACGCCGAAGTCGACCGCCTGCTGCGCCAAGCCCGCCACGACAACGACAGCGGCGAGATCGACCCCCCCGAACGCCTCGCCGCCGACGCCCTTGCCGCCATCATCCTCGGCGGCAGCACCGGCCGGTCCCGACAAGCCGATCTGGTGCTCGTATGCGACATCGGCGCCTTCCAACGAGGCACTGCCGAGCCCGGCGAGATCTGCCACATCATCGGCGGCGGCCCGGTACCAGTATCCGTCGCCCGCGAAATGGCCACCGCCGCCTTCATCAAAGCGGTGTTGTACCGGGGCAAACAGATTGACACCGTCGCGCACTTCGGCCGCCACCTCAACGTCGAGCTGCGCACCGCCCTCGGACTGGGCGACCCGCCGCTATTCGCCGGCGTCGCCTGCGCCGACTGCGGACGCCGCTACGGCCTGCAATGGGACCACAAAAACCCCGTCGCCAACCACGGCCCCACCAGCCACGACAACCTCCAAGCCCTGTGTTGGCCCTGCCACGCCGACAAAACCCGACGCGACCGCGACGCCGGACTGCTCACCCCCCGCCCACCAGCCGACACGGTCGCCCCCGACAAATCCTCAAGCCGCCGCCGCCTGAACACGGCCCACCGCTCCCCCAAACTTCCCCGCACGGCGAGACGGCCACGCCCCCTCCGACAATCCACCCCCCGGGTGCGCTCCGTCGAGGACACAACCGTCACCGCTCCTTGAAAACCGAATAGACCGCCCCGGCCAACGCCCTGATTCCGCGGGCGGAGAACCCGAACTTCGCCCAGGGCTTGTCTGGGTGCGAACAGTTCTCGACGACGATTGCCGCTGTGCCCTTGGGGCCCATGCTCGTGTCGCGTCAGGCGCGGATGAGGCCCTGGGAGAGCATCGACTCGGCGATCTGGACTGCGTTCAGGGCGGCCCCCTTGCGGAGGTTGTCGCCCGAGACGAACATCGCGAGGCCCCGCCCATCGGGCACGCCTGGGTCGGCGCGCAGGCGGCCCACGAGGGAGTCGTCAGCACCGGCCGCGGCCAACGGGGTCGGCATGGCGACCACGGCCACTCCGGGTGCCCGGCGCAGCAGATCATCGGCCCGCACGGGATCGAGGGGTGCGATGAACTCGGCGTTGATCACCACCGAATGCCCGGAGTACACCGGCACCCGGACACAGGTGCACGACACCGCCAGGCTGGGAATGCCGAGGATTTTGCGGCTCTCGTCGCGAAACTTGTGCTCTTCGTTGGTTTCGTCGTCGACCAGCGTGCCCGCGATGGACAACACGTTGAACGCGATAGGGCCGGGGAACACGGTCGCAGGCGGATAGGACACCGCCGCGCCGTCGAAGGTCAGTGCTGCCGATTTTTCCCCCACCTCCTGCACCTGCAGCTCGAGCTCGGCCACGCCCGCCAGGCCGGCACCAGAAACCGCCTGGTAGGTGGCGGCCACGATCCGGCGCAGGCCAGCCGCCCGGTGCAACGGGGCCAGGACCGGCATGCACACCATCGTGGTGCAGTTGGGGTTGGCGACAATCCCCTTCGGCAGGTTGCCCAGAGCAGCGGCGTTGACCTCGGGCACGACGAGCGGCACGCCGGGGTCCATCCGCCACGCCGAGGAGTTGTCGATGACGACCGCGCCCGCCGCCGCGATGATCGGCGCCCACTGCCGGGAGGCCGTGGCCCCCATGGAGAGCAGCGCGATGTCGACCCCCCTGTGATCGGCGGTGGCGACATCTTCGACCACGATCCCGTCGAGCTCCCGGCCCGCCGAGCGGGCCGACGCGAAATAGCGCAATGAGTCGTAGGGGAACCCTCGGGCACGCAGCATGGTCCGCATGACGCCACCGACCTGCCCGGTCGCGCCGTAGACCCCGACGATCAGGCCCATCAGTCCGCCTCCAACTTGAAGGCGTCGTGGAGGAGGATGACGGCCTGCTCGACCAACGCTTGGCGGACCACGCAGGTCAGGCGGATCGGCGACGTCGAGATCATCTCGATGTTGATCCCTTCGGCGGCGAGGGTCTCGAACATGGTGGCCGAGACGCCGGGATGAGTCTTCATCCCCGCCCCGATCAGCGACACCGTGGCGATCTCGTCGTCAGCCAGTACATCGGTGGCCCCGATCTCGGGCTGCAGGTCCCGGCAGACCTCGACGGCGGCAGGCAGGTCGGCATGAGGGACGGTGAAGGAGATGTCCGTCATGCCCTGGATCGAGATGTTCTGCTCGATCATGTCGATGTTGACCAGCCGGTCGGCCAAGGCTCGGAACAAACGGGCGGCGACACCGGGGCGGTCGGGAACGCCGGTCACGGTCAACTTGGCCTCGGACGCGTCCGACACCACGGCGGAGATGATGGGTTGTTCCATCTGGGGATCCTCCTCTTCGATCCAGGTGCCCGGTTCCCAGGTAAAGCTCGACCGCACGTGGAGCTTGACTCCGTGGTTGCGGGCGAACTCGACCGAGCGCATCTCGGGCTTGGGGCAGCCGGCGGCGCACATCTCGAGCATCTCCTCGTAGGAGATCCGGTGTATTCGCCGAGCGCCGGGCACGACGCGGGGGTCGGCCGTGAAGACCCCCGACACGTCGGTGTACAACTCGCAGGCGTCGGCCTGGAGGGCAGTGGCCAGCGCGACCGGCGGTGGTGTCGGAACCGCCCCGGCCGAGAAAGGTCACGTTGTGGTCGAGGGAGACTCCTTGGGCGCCCCCGACAACGGGCACCCGGCCCTCGGCGACGGCGGCGCGGATTCGGTCGGCCCGGATCTCGACCAACTTGGCCTTGGTGTGCTCATTGTCGGTGATAAGGCCGGCCTGGCTCCCGGTGAAGGAGTCTGCGGGCACGCCGAGGTCGTGCAGCGCCATGCACAGCAGGGCCATGGCCTTTCGTTCGCCCGCGGTAATGAGCATGTCCATCTCCCGACCGGGCCGCGTGTTGGACACCTGGGCCGCGAGGCGCAGCAACTCGTCGGTCTCCTTGCCCATGGCGCTCACCACGACAACGACCTTGGCGCCCCGGCGCCTGGTGCGGGCCACGTAATCGGCGACGTTGCGGATCCGGTCAGCATCGGCAACCGAGGTTCCGCCGAACTTCTGCACGATCAGAGACGCGCCAGCCACGGCTGCCGAGGGTACCAGCGGCTTCGGCGCTGTCCTCCCGGATAACTCCGCCGTCCTCACCGGGAGCTTCGTCACCGTCTTGTCGGGGGCGACAATTACTCCGTGGCCTACAGCGCCAACGCGGTCACCCTCACCCGCCAACCCTGACCGGCTGCCACTAGCACCGGTCGCCCCCGCATGGAGGCTTCTCCGGCCTTGCCCGGCGGGCGCCTACCGCTTCGGGAGCCCGACCGGCTAGCTTGGCGCCCCGTGCCGAGCGAGAAACGAGAGCGTCAGCGGGAAGGCCGTATGGCCCGTCAGGAAGAGTTACGCCTCGCCCAGCAGCGGGCAAAGCGGCGGCGCCAGATCGTCATCGGCGTCGTGGTCGTCGCACTGTTCGCGGGAGTGTTCTACCTGGTGACCAAGGGCGGCGGGAAGAAGAAGGTGGCGACCACCACTCCCACAACCGTGGCCGGATCGAGCACTACGGCCGCCACCGGCGGACCCCCGAAGGCCAAGCCGGTACCGGCGGGCGGCAAGCTCACCGCTTGGGCGTGCCCGAAGGCCGACGGTTCCTCGCCCCGGATCGATCAGTTCCCCTCGACCTCGCCGCCGACGTGCATCGACAAGACCAAGGTCGTCACCGCCCACCTGACGACCTCGGAGGGCAACGTCGACATCACCCTCGACACCACCAAGACCCCGAATACCGCCAATAACTACGCCGTTCTCGCCGAGTACCACTATTTCGATGGAACGACGATCGACCGCATCGACACCTCCATCGACATCCTGCAAACGGGTTCGCCCAAGACCCAGGACATCACCGACCCGGGCCCCGGCTACAACATCAAAGACGAAGGCACCGGCTTCAAGTACAGCGCCGGTGACGTCGTGATGGCCCGAACCAGCGGCCCCGACAGCGCCTCGTCGCAGTACTTCTTCGTCGTCGGTGCCAAGGCGTCCGCGCTCGACGCCCAAGGCACGTACGTCACCTTCGGCCACGTGGCCACAGGCCTCGACGTCCTGCAGAAGATCGAAGGGCTGTACCAAGCGTGCGCCACGGGCAACTCAAGTTGCCTCGGGGGCGCCCCGAACCGGATCGTGACCATTTCCAAGGTGACGATCACCCAGGCCTGAGCGGCTGTCGCTGCCGAATTCCGAGAGGACCTTTTTTCCATGCCGATCGAATGCCCCGCCGCTGACGGGTCCAGCCCGAAGACGCAACGATTCAACTCTCGCCCGCCCATGTGCATCGATCCCGCCAAGCGCTACGAGGCGGAGATGGTGACCAACAAGGGCACGATGTTCATCGCTCTCGACCCCCTCGCAGCCCCGAAGACCGTGAACAACTTCGTGTTTCTTGCCCGCTACCACTACTACGACGGGGTCGGGTTCCACCGCGTGATCCCCGGCTTCGTGCTCCAAGGCGGCGACCCCGAGGGGACGGGGCGGGGCGGACCCGGTTACAAGTTCGAGGACGAACTGCCCAAGGCCGGCCGCTACGAGCTCGGTTCGCTGGCCATGGCCAACGCCGGCCCGAACACCAACGGCAGTCAGTTCTTCATCATCAGCGGGCCCCACGGGATGCAGCTGCCGCCCAACTACTCCCTCTTCGGCAAGGTCGTCAAGGGCCTCGACGTGGTCGCCGCCATCGACGCCCTCGGGACCCCTGGAGCCGGACGTCCCCAGGAGCGGATCGTGATGGAGTCGGTCACCATCACCGAGAAGGACGGCTGACCTCCCGGCGGGGTACCCTTGCCCTGGCAGCATTTTCAAAATTCAGGGGGAAAAATGGGTTTAGTCATCGCGTCCGGGGGCGGGGCCGGAGTGCTCGTCTTCCTGCTCATCGGTCTCGTCTTCGCGGTCATCGAGATCGCGGCGTTGTGGAGCGTGTTCACCAAGGCCGGGGAAAAGGGTTGGAAGTCAATCATTCCGATCTGGAACTACATCGTCCTGATGCGGATAATCGGGCGGCCGGTGTGGTGGGTCATTCTGCTGTTTATCCCATTTGTCAACATCATCGTCTTCATAATTGTGTACCTCGACCTGGCCAAGGCGTTCGGCAAGGGCGTCGGGTTCGCGGTGGGCCTCATACTCCTCGGGTTTATCTTCTTGCCTATCCTCGGCTTCGGCAGCGCCCGCTACGTGGGGCCCGTCCACCAGCTTTAGAATAAGGCGATAAGGGTAACGGTCACTGTCAGCACTGGCGATGTCGTCGGCGCTGTCGGCTATTTTTCTCCATCGTTGTCGGTGTCCACCGGCACCAGGACCTTCAAGTCCCGGGCCACGCAGGCGTAGCGCAAGGGCGTGGCCAGCGTCTCGACCTCACCGTCGAGCGCGACCTCGACTCGTTCCCGGTTGAGGTTGACCACCGTCGCCTTCGTCTGCCACCGCTCGACCAGGGGGCAGCGGGCCAGGCGGCCGAGGAACAACGCCCCCACGATCCGCAGCCGCGACAGGGGCGCCTCGGCCAGCGCCACCCGGACGTCGAGTAGGCCGTCATTGAGGCATTCGCGGTCGGCGAGGTCGAGAAGGCCCTCGCCGTAGGTGCCGTTGCCGACGAACACCATCCATGCCCGGTGGGTCACGCCGTCGATCTCGACATCCACCCGAGCCCCCTCACGGAGCTGCTCGAAGGCGGCCACCACGTTGGCGACGCCTTTGCGCAGGCGTCGCTCGTGCGCTTCCCGGCGGATCACGATCTTCGGGTACAGGCCGATGCTCGAGTTGTTGATGAAGTACCGCCCGTTGACGCAGCCCACATCGATGGCGATCACCTTGCCGTCGGCCGCCTTCTCGGAAGCGTCGAGGTCGGCGATGCCCATGTCCTTGGCGAAATGGTTCCGGGTGCCGGCGGGGATGGGCAGGAGCGGGATGTCGGTGCCGACCAGTTGCTCGGCCACCAGGCGGATCGTGCCGTCGCCGCCGGCGGCGCCCACGAACGCCACCGCGTCGGTCACCGCCTCCTTGACGGCGTTGACGAGATCGTCCGGGGACATCTCCACGACCCGATGACCCGGGAAACGCGTGGTGAGCTCTGCCAGCGACGTCTCCTCGGGACCTGAATTGGGATTCACGAAGATAACGCCGCGGCCGCTTCGCACCTCGCCCGGGTCTATGGCCACAGGCACCTCTCTTTCGTTCGGGTCAGCGGTCGGCGGCGGCGGACGCCGCCCTGATCGAGGCGGGTTGGCTGCCCACCCCGATCAGTACGGGCACCGAGCGGCACCACTGCGGGACTACTGCACAGTGCCGACAATTTCACGGGTCCGCCGACGGCTCGTCGCTTCCTTTCCCCACCCTCATCCGGGCCAAACGCAGCTGGGGCCCGGGCCTACCAGTGGTGGCGCTTGCGCCTCATGCGACGGCGAAGGGGGCGGGTCACTCGGCGCCAACGGTGGGGCGCCCACGCAGGCGGCCAGATGGCAAACAATGCGGCGACGACCGCCACAGCGATGGCAGCGAGACCAAGTGACATGGAGATACTTCGTCAGACTCCGATCTCCGGTACCGCGGGCACCCCAAGTTGTAGCCAGGGGATGTGAATGAACCGTCGCCTCAGCACGAATATCGTGTTGCGCGCACCTCGACCCTATCTGTCCACGCGCCGTAACGGGCGAAACCGACGAGCCCGCTGCTGGAGACTGCTGGGATGCTCACGGTTTACCGGCCGTCCGCGGCGGGTACGAGTGAGGCAACCCCCAGCCTCGGGCGGCGGCCCGACAATCAGAGGTACGGCCATTCTGCGGCGCATGCCAGGCGGAACGTGCACGTGTTCACAACCTCGCACCCGCCGCCCGGGGCTCTCTTCTCTGTGGATTCTCCAGACTGGGATTCTCTAAGACCGGGATTCTCTAGACCGGGATTCTCTAGACCGTGAGCGACGCGAGGGAAGTCGTCTTGCCGTCGACGTAAATGACGACCGATCCCGCGCCTTCGGTGCGCCACGTGCCGTCCGGTTCGCGGATAAGGGCGGTCTGCTCGTCGATGGCCGCGATCCGCAGTCCCCCGGTGGCCAAGCTGAAGGTGCGGTGCGCCTTCTCCGGTGACCACGTGTTGGCGTGAGGCAGCACCGCCACCTGTTCGACCAGGCCGAGACCAAGGGTCAAGGCGCCGCCTCGGGGGTCGATCATGGGGTCGCACAGGGCCATGGCTCCCGCCGACGAGCCCGCCACCACCGCGCCGTCGTGCCACGCCTCCTCCAGCGCCTGCCAGACCTTGGAGTCCTTCAGCACGGATCGCAGATGCAGGGGCGACCCGCCACCGAGGTAGATGAACCGGGCGTCGCGGACGACGGCGGCATTGGCGCCGTCGTCGGCATCGGCGCGGCCGACGACCATGAGGCCGCGTACCTTGGCGCCCAGTGTTTGGAAGTACCGCTCAGCCCACGCCACCGCCCGATCGGGGTGCTCGTAGGCGGCTCCCGTCGGCAGCACGACAACTTCGGCGCCGCCGCTGGCGGCGAGGAGACCGGCGTCGAAGCTGCAACGGTCGTGCCATTCCGCGCCGCCGACGAGCGCCAGGGGCCCCGGATGTCCGTTGGTCATAGGGAGGATCCTCTCAGGACAGACAGGTTGGAATCGGGCTCACCGATCGGAGGACGCCAGGCGACGCCTTGGACGCAGGTCGCAAAGAGTGGTCCCGCCGCAGGCAACGCAAACCGGTCGCAATCCGAGACCGACAAGCCGGCAGCCCGCAGGGTGCTCAGCGTGTCCCGGTCGAGATGGCAGCCGCCGGCCAGGCGCGACCACAGCGGCGTCGCGGCATGTTGCACCCGGGCACGCATCCCGAGGGCGACGACGTGCTCGATGAACAGCAACCGGCCGCCCGGTACCAGCCAGCGGGCGATGGCGGCCGCCGCTCGCCTGGGGTCGGCGACGCTGCACAACACGAGCGTCGCCACGACGGTGTCGAATCCCCCCTCCGGCAGCTCGACGTCGTCGATCGTTTCCCCCCGGGCGTCGAAGGGCACGGTCAACATCTCGGCGCGCCACAGAAGTCGAGTGCGCATGGCGGCATCGGGCTCCAAGGCCACCACCGACTCGACCCGGTCGGACCGGTAGTGGCGCAGGTTGAGGCCGGTGCCCGCCCCGATCTCGAGGACGCGCCCGGTGGCGCTGCCGACCAGCCGCCGGCGCCGCAGCGCCAGACCGCGGGCCTCGGTCGCCGCCAGCGCCCAGTCGTAGCAGGCGGGACCCCACCAGCGGTGTCTCATGGCGTCGTTACCGTACTGTCCGGCCGACACCGGTAGGTTACCAGTCGGTAATATGGGGTCATGGCCGTGAAACGACTTGGGGTGGTGGGTTCTGGGGTCATGGGTGCGGGGATCGCCGAGGTGGCCGCTCGTGCCGGCTGCGAGGTGGTGGTGCGATCACGGCGACCAGAAGCGGCGGCCGCGACCGCCATGGCCCTCGAACGGTCCCTGGCCAAGCAGGTCGACCGGGGGAAGATTGCCCGCGAGGAGCGCGACGCCATCCTCTCGCGGATCATTGCCACCTGCGCCCTCGACGACCTGGCGGCGTGCGATCTGGTGATCGAGTCCATCGTCGAGGATCTTGCCGCCAAGCGCCAGCTCTTCGAGCAACTTGACCGCATCTGCCCCCAGGGCGTCATCCTGGCAACCAACACCTCGACACTGTCGGTGATCGATCTGGCCTTGGCCACCAGCCGGCCGGACAGGGTGTGCGGCATCCACTTCTTCAACCCGGCGCCGGTCATGGGCGTGGTCGAGCTGGTCCGCCCGCTGACTGCCAGCGAGGAGACCATTGCCGAGTGCCGGGCCTTCGCCGAGGCGTGCGGGAAACGGGCGGTCGAGGTGAAGGACCGGGCGGGATTCATCGTCAACGCCCTCCTTTTTCCCTATCTGAACAACGCCGCGGCCATGTTCGACGCGGGCATCGCCAGCCGTGACGATATCGACGCCGCCATGAAGGGCGGCTGCGGGTTCCCGATGGGCCCGTTGGCGACCCTCGACCTGGTGGGCCTCGACACCAGCGTCGCCATTCTCGACGTCCTGCACCGCTGTCTCGGCGACGCCAACTACGCCCCGGCGCCGGTGCTGCGACGGATGGTGGCGGCCGGGTCGCTCGGGCGCAAAAGCGGTCGCGGGTTCTTCGACTATCAGTAGTCGTCGCCGCCCGGCCGCGGCGCCCGGACCCGGCCCGGCGCATCTGGGTCCTACCATCCCAGGCTGAATGGACGACGCCCAACTAGTAGTCGCGGCCCGAGCTGGCGACCGCAATGCCATCGAGGCGATCTACGACGCCTACGCCGAGGGCATTCACGACTTCTGCGCCTCCATGCTCCGCAACCGCGCCGAGGCCAGCGACGCCGTTCAGGAGACCTTCGCTGTGGCGTTCGAGTCGCTCGAGAACCTGGCCGAGGCGGCCCGCCTGCGGGCGTGGCTCTACGCCCTGGCCCACCGGGCGGTGCGCGATGTCGTCGCCCGGCGGGGGCTGCCGTTCTATGCCGGCGACGAGGACCTCGTTGCCGGCTCCGGCGCACCCGACGAATCGCTGTCGCGGGGGGAACTGGCGGAGTTCGTCTGGCAAGCGACGTGCGGCCTCGACCTGGCGGAGCGCGTCCTGCTTGATCTGCACCTGCGGCAGGGACTCGAAGGGCGGGATCTGGCCGCCGCCGCGGGGGTGCCGCCACCGCAGTTGGAAAGCCGCGTCCATCGCCTCGAGGCCCACGTCGAGCGCTCGATCGGCGCCCTGCTCGTCGCCCGCACCGGCCCGCGCAGCTGCCCGGAGCTGTTCGGGGTCCGCACGAACGGCGATCCCGAGGACCTGAGGGAGCGGGTCACGGCGCACGTCGACGACTGTGAGCGTTGCCTCAGCCGCCGGCGCATCGTGCCGAACCCGCTGACGCTGCTGATGACCACCCCGGTGGCGCCGGTCCCCGCCTACCTACGGCGGGTCGTCCTGGCCACGGCCGAGGCGGGAGTGGATTCGCCACCGCCGGTGGGCGTTCAACCGCGAGGGCTTCCCGGAGTTGTCGGCCGGCGCGGTCATCGGTGACCGGGCCACGGACCTGACCACGCTCACGCCGGCGGCGTCGACCGGGCCGGTCTTCGCCAGCACCCGCGACACCGCGGTCATGCCGGTGGGCGCCGGCGCGGGGGGCGCCGGCGCGGCCGGCGGGTGGGTCACCGGCGGGGGCGCCGGCGGCGATCGACGGGGAGGCGGTTGGAGAGCCGGGGGCAGTGGCGGCGACGGCGACGGCCCGCCGACCACGGTCTTCCGGCCGCCCGACGAGCACGACCGCCGGGGTGCGCTGATCGGCGGCCTCGCCGGCCTCATCATCCTGATCGCAGCCATCGTCGTCGTCGTCTCCAGCCGCGGCCGCGGCTCGTCGGGAACCGTTGGCGTCACGGCCACCACGACCGCCACCACGGTCGCCACCACCACGACCCTCGTTCAGGTGACATTGCCGACGGTCGTCTCGTCGAGCACGGTACCCAGCACGACGGTCGCGCCCAAGGGCCACCTCATCGTGGGCAGCAAGACGCTCGATCTGGGCGTCAGCGCCACCAACGTGTCGGTTCAGATCGGCAACGACGGCGCCGCCCCCGCCGACTTCACCGCTTCGACCACCGGCACCGGGTTGACGGTCTCGCCCCCGGCGGGGTCACTCACGGCCGGCGCCAGCCAGACGTTGCAGTTGACCCTCGACCGCTCGGTGGCGGCTCCCGGTGCGTTCACCGGCTCGGTCCTCATCGCCAGCCCCGCCGGCAACTCCACCATTCCCGTCACCGCAATGATCGACCCGGGGCCCATGATCACCAATGACGTCGCCACGCCAACGACGATTTCCGCCACCACCTGCCCAACGCACCTGGCGACCACCAAGGCCACCGTGACCGCCACTATCACCTCTGCGCAGCCGCTGAACATCGCGCCTGTCCTTCACCGGATGGTTTCGGGAGTGGAAAAGGTCGGCGCCATGACCTCCGCCAGCGCCGGCAGTTATACCGGAGTATTGGGTCCGTTCCCGACGACGGGCACCGTGGAGTGGTGGATCGTTGCGGTGGACAGCGCCTACGTCACCACCAGCTCACCTCACCAATTCCTGACGGTGGCGTGCTGAGGGCTAAATGACCCGTCCCCTGATGGCCAGGGCGACCGCATGGGTGCGGTTCCGGGCACCGAGGCGGTGCACGATGATGTGCACCTCTTTCTTGATGGTGCTCTCGGCATAGACCAACTGGTGGGCGATGGCGGCGGTAGTCCAGCCCTCGGCCAACAAGCTGAGGACCTCGACATCGCGCGGGGTCAACCCCGCCGGGTGCTCCTCGTCGCCATCATCGGCAGGGACAATGACCAAGGCGGGGCCCGGTCGACGGGCCGCGGGGTGCTCGTGGGGGTAGGGAAAGGATGAAGCGGTTGCGAGGGAAATGGCCATCTCCTTTGAGGAACGAGCGAGCGGGGCCGGACTTACGTGCTGATTCCCTCACCATGGCCCCGCAGCCGCCGAGCGTCTAGGGGCAGCCCTCCCCTGTCAGGTGTCGAGGACCGTCAAATCGGCGGCGGTGATGATGGCGCAGGCGACGAGGTAGGCCCCGAGGTCATCCTTGGCGTGGGTGCCCTCGAAGAACGTGCCGCTGTCCGCCAGCCGTTGGCGGACCCGCTCGAAGTGCTTCCTGACTGACGTGCCTGTCCATCCCGTCCCGAGCAGGTCGGCCGCCTCCTGGTAGCTGAGCGGGTGAGCGCCACGGCGGGGCCAGGCCCGCAGCAGGGGCGAGAAGACCGCGGTCAGCGCTTCCCGGTCGCTCTTGGTGAGATGGAGATCGTCGCCTGCGATCGTGCCCGAGGCCCCGAGCTCACTCGGCCGGCGCATCGCAAGCGACGGCTCGGGCACGTGGACGTCCAGCCGGTGGGTGAAGATGGCGCCGGGAACGAGAACGCCGAGCGGTGACACCGCGATGGCATGGCGCTGCCCGGGTCGAAACGTGATGAGGGCGGTCCCGTAGCCCGGATCGAGCAGCAGGTTGCGCTTGGCGCTCAGGTTGGCGAGCCACCAGACGCCTTGGTCGAACTCGATGGCGAGCGCCCGCGCCGAGATTCCCATATCCCCCGGGTCGAGGCCGATAACAACAGGCTGGTCGGCGCTCTGCGCTGGCGCCGCCGGTCGCACGTCGGCGCGCCCAAAAATGAGGGGCGCGTCCGCGGTCGCCGTCAACCGGTCCTCGCCTACGCAGACCAGCACGCCTGCTACCGATGGTGACGCGGGACCAAACACGGTCGCTTCTTGGGTCACGACCCCCCTACTTTACGGCCCGCGCCCCCGACACCGAACGCGCCAAGGCGCGAGTACCCAATTGGTCATTTTATTGGGGTCCTCCCCACTTCCGCGCGATGCTGGTACCGGCATGCAAGCCGAGGTCCTGGGGTCGGTGGTGTCAAAGGGGACGGTGGCGACGGCGGAAGTCTTCCGCGTCGGCCCGTTCGATGATCCTGACCGCTATGAGATCGGTGAGCCGGTCGAGGCGGGGGCCGAGGGAATCTTGTACCGCGGTCAGCTCGTCACGCCGACGAGCCGGCTGTCGCTGCCGGTCGCCGTCAAGGCCCTGCAGCCCGTCTACTCCGAGCGTATCGACCAGTGGGCGGCGCGCTGGCGCGACCAGGTGGAACTCCTCCGCTCGCTGCACATCCCCGGCCTCGTCGGGGTGCGCGAAGGCTTCGTCGGCCCCCTCCCCCACCTCCAGGGAGCCGAGACGGCGGGGCGCAACCTCTACCTCGTGATGAACTGGGTGGAAGGCGAAGCGCTCGACCATTGGGTCCTCCAGCACCGCGACATCGACATCAGCAACGCCCTCAAGCTGCTGCTTCCCGTCGCCGTCGCCATCGACACCATGCACGGGGGCCAGCTGACGGGTTCGGTCCCGGTGGTACACCGCGACATCAAGCCGGCCAACATACTGATCGGCAAGACCGGTTCGGTGCTCGTCGACTTCGGGCTCACCAGGGGCCTCACGAGCGGCCATCCGGTGGGCCGGGCGGGGACACCGGGCTACATCGCCCCCGAGGTGGTGGGGGGCGGCACCTACACCCCCGCCGCCGACCGCTACGCCTTCGGGGCCACCGTCTTTTTCCTCATAACCGGACGCCACCCCTCGGCGGGTATCAAGCCGGCCCAGCTTCGCCATCTGCTCGAGGCCTCACCGGCGGGCGGCGCTGGCGGGACCGCGTCGGAGTTGGTCGATCGGGTGGTCGCCATGCTCGATCCCGACCCCGACCGCCGTCCCATCGCCCTGGCCAACTGGATCGCCCAGCTCCGCCAGAGCAGCCTCGACGACGAGGCATTGTCCGTCCGCCTGGCGCCGCCTGCGCCGACGCGCAGCCGCCGTGGTGCTACCGGGGGCCCCGTCATTGCGGCGGCTGCGGGCGTGACCGGTCCCAGCCGCGAGACCACGGCGTCGGCGGTCAGCACCCGTAGCGGAGCCCACCGGGCGCCACGAGCTCCTATGCACTCCCGGCGCCGGAGCCGCTTGACCCGGCCCTACGCACTGCTGGTGGTTCTGGCGGTCGCCCTGATCACCGTCGCCAGCGACGCGGGAGCCATCACGGCATCGCACAGCCGGCGATCAGGCCTGGTCGCGGTGCTCGGTGGCGGCAGCGGGACGCCGTCGGCCACACAGTCCCAGCCGGCACCCACCGGGGTCACTCGGCAAAGTCCCGCCCCGGTGACGCCGGCCGGCGGCGACCCCAATGCCACGCCGGCGCCCGCCAGACCGGGAGTGCCCGCCGTCACCGTGGCCCCCACCCCGGGCGTCAAGCCGTGCTTCAAGAGCTTCGACCCGGCGTGCCCGCCCCCGCGTTGGGATCCCCAGCCGAAGAACCAGCCCCTGACCGTCACTTTCCGGTTCGACCCCCAGCACCCCCTGCCCGGCCAGCTGGTGACGTTCACCATCGTGCTGGACGACCCCGACAACTCGCAGAACCTTATGATCGACGGCGCCTATTTTGGCGATGACCCGACGGCGGCGGCCACGCCCGGTGCCCTCGGCGCCGCCAGTGCCCAGGGCACCAATGGCGTCCCCGGTTGCCCGGCACCGCGGGGCACCTGGCCTCCCCCCGCGCCCGGTCCCCACGGCCACACGACCAAGCAGCTGACGTACACCTACCAGGCCGCCGGCGCCTTCCAGGTCCACTTCCTGGCGTCGAGCGGCCAGAGCTACGACCCCTGCCGCCTCGGCGACCCCTACGCCAGCAAGGCGTCGAGCATCACTCAAACGCTCAACGTCGATCAGCCGCCTCCGCCGCCGACCATACCTCCCACGGTCCCCCCGACGGATCCCCCGCCCACGACCACCACCACGCCGGGCTCGGGCATCTTCTAGCTTCCCGTTCTCGGGGGACGGGGGCAGCCGGCAAGGCTTAGGACCTCCGAAATGTTGGAAGAAACATGTTCCAACATGTGCTGTTCCTCGTCCGTCGAACCAGTGGGCCCACTCCCGGCGACCCTGTCCGCCCGCCAGCTCGCCATCCTGAGGCTGATGGCGCAGGGCGACGGCGTCGACACGATCGCCGAGGAGCTGCGGTTTTCGGCCAGCACCATCAAGAAGGAGATCCACCGCCTTACCCGCCAGCTAGGCGCCCGCAACCGGATCCAGGCGGTGGCCATCGCCATCCGGTCGGGGGCCGTCTGAGCCAGCTCGGTTACCGACGGGTAGCAACAGAGGCGAAATCAGGCGACAATGGGGACGATGCCTGAATCCCGCCCACGTACGCCGTGGCTGATGCGGACCTACTCCGGACACTCGACCGCCGCCGCCTCCAACCAGCTGTACCGGACCAACCTCGCCAAGGGCCAGACCGGCCTGTCGATCGCTTTCGACCTGCCCACCCAGACCGGATACGACCCCGACGCGGTCGAGGCGGCGGGCGAGGTCGGCAAGGTGGGGGTGCCAGTGGTGCACCTGGGCCACATGGCGCAACTGCTCGACGGCATCCCACTCGCCGAGATGAACACCTCGATGACGATCAACGCCACCGCCGCATGGCTGTTCGGGCTGTACGTGGCCTACGCCGCCGACACCGGCGTCGACCCCACCGCGCTGGCCGGCACCATCCAGAACGACATCGTCAAGGAGTACCTCTCGCGGGGCACCTACATCTTCGGTCCTGCCGCCAGCCGGCGGCTCACCGTCGACACCATCGCCTGGGCCGCCGCTCACGCGCCGAGGTGGAACCCCATCAATGTGTGCAGCTATCACCTGCAGGAGGCGGGCGCCACCCCTGTCCAGGAGCTCGCCTATGCGTTGGCGACCGCGATCGGAGTCCTTGACGCAGTTCGAGAATCGGGGCAGGTGGACCCGGCCGCGTTCGGGGCGGTGGTCGCCAAGATCAGCTTCTTCGTCAACGCCGGCATCCGCTTCGTCGAGGAGACCTGCAAGATGCGGGCCTTCACCGGGCTCTGGGACAGCATCTGCGCCACCCGCTACGGCATCGACGATCCCAAGCTGCGCCGGTTCCGCTTCGGCGTCCAGGTCAACTCACTCGGCCTCACTGAGGCTCAGCCCGAAAACAATATCCAGCGCATTGTGCTCGAGACCCTCGGCGTGACCCTTTCCGCCGACGCCCGGGCACGGGCCATCCAGCTGCCGGCGTGGAACGAGGCGCTGGGCCTGCCCCGCCCCTGGGATCAGCAGTGGTCGCTGCGGATCCAGCAGGTGCTGGCCTACGAAACCGACCTGCTCGAGTACGACGACATCTTTGCGGGCTCCCATGTGATCGAGGCCCGCACCGCCGAGTTAATGGCCGCGGCGCGAAGCGAGCTCGACGAGGTCCTGGCCCTCGGCGGGGTCTTCTCCGACGCCGGTATCGCCGAGGTCAAGTCCCGCCTGGTCCGCAGCCAGGTCGAACGCACACGCCGCATCGAGTCAGGCGACCTGGCCGTCGTCGGCGTCAACGTGTTCACCACGACCGAGCCGTCCCCGCTCGACGGCGATGACCTCATCCTCCGGGTCGACCCGGCACTGGAAGCGGCGCTGATCGCCGACGTGCAAAGGTGGCGGGCGGCCCGTTCGGCCGGCGACGTGGCCGCGGCATTGGCCGCGCTGCGCCGGGCCGCCACCGACGGGGCCAACATCATGGAGGCCACCATCGCCTTGGCCCATGCCGGCGGCACGACGGGCGAGTGGGCCGACACGCTGCGCAGCGTCTTCGGCGAGTACCGCGCCCCGACGGGGGTCGGGGACTCGACCGGGCTGCGACCGGCGCTCGCGATGGCGGCAGTCCGGACACGGGTTGGCGCCCTCGCCGAGCGGCTGGGCGGGCCCCCGCGCCTTTTGGTGGCCAAACCCGGCCTTGACGGCCACAGCAACGGCGCCGAGCAGATCGCGGTGGCCGGGCGCGACGCCGGTTTCGAGGTGATCTACTCGGGCATCCGCTCGACGCCGGCGGAGATCGCGGCGGTGGCACGCGACGAGGACGTCGACCTGGTCGGGCTGTCGATCCTCTCGGGCTCGCACCTGTCGCTCGTGCCTGCGGTCATGAACGAGCTGGCCGCGGCCGGGGTATCGGTTCCCGTCGTGGTCGGAGGGATCATCCCGATCGGTGACGTCGCGGCGCTCAAGGGTCTCGGCGTGGCCGCCGTCTACACCCCGAAGGACTTCGAGGTGACCCGAATCATGGGCGAGCTGGCCCAAATGATGGAGGAACGAACGACGACCTTTTCCCCGACGGCGTGAGGGCAGGGCCCGCGTCCGGGCCCCGCCCCGCCGCCGTTAGGGGACCGTCGGTACCTGGCCGGCGTTCTCCTGGGCCTCACGGGCGGCACTCTCTCCCGCTTCGTGGGTCGCATTTTCGTTGGAGTGGAAGGTGCCGCTCGGGGCCACGGTGGCACCCGACGCCGGGGTGCTGGCCGCCGGTGCCGTGGTCGGCGTGGTCTGGGCGCTGGCGTTGCTGCCCGCGAACAGGGCGGCGCCGACACCTCCGCCGACGAGGGTGGAGCCGACCATCGCGACCGCGACAACGGCTTTGCGGAATGGACTCATTGATATGTTCTCCTCAGGTAAACGGATCCGCACGTCGGACCCGTCGTCCAGGCTTGGGCGGG
This sequence comes from uncultured Actinomycetota bacterium, assembly GCA_963851105.1. GTDB lineage: Bacteria > Actinomycetota > Acidimicrobiia > Acidimicrobiales > Palsa-688 > DATARN01. The sequence goes on along the minus strand of CAWKNP010000005.1, from coordinate 104,478 downwards.
AACATCAGCGGGGCCTGGGCTGACGCTGGGAAAATGCTCAGAGGGGGTTAACGTTGCCCCTATCGCCGACCTGACCCTGGCCGCCCGCCTGATCGTCGCCGCGGTCTTCGCGGTCGCCGGGATCGCCAAACTGATCGATCGCGACGGCGCCCGCCACGCCGTCGCGGCCTTCGGCCTCCCCCGACCGTTGGTGACGCCCGTCGCCGCCGTCCTGCCTGTAGGCGAACTGGCCGTCGCCGCCGCCGTGGCCCGCCGGGCGTCGGCAGTGGGCGGCGCCATCGGCGCCCTGGTCCTCCTCGCTGCCTTCATGGCCGCCATTGCCGTCAGCCTGAGGCACGGGCGCCAGCCGGACTGCCGGTGCTTCGGTCAGGTGCACTCCGCGCCGGTGACGGCCAAGACGCTCGTTCGCAACGCCATCGTGGCCGCGCTGGCGGCCCTGGTCGTCGCGGCCGGCCCCGGTGCCAGCCTGTCGGCCTGGGCGTCGGGGCTCAGCGCCACCGAGTGGATCACCCTCGCCGTGGCCGTTGGCCTTTCAGGGGCTTTCGCGCTGGAAGGTTCATTGCTCCTCGAGCGCTGGAGGCGCCGATAACGACGGCCAGTTCGCCCTTGGTGGCGGTCTCACCGGCGTCGGTGGTTTAGCCCCTAGCGAGGATGGGAATGGGTGTTGTTTGCACAACATCATCCCCTAGCTGTCCCCAGGGTTATCCACAGCTGGGGACAACCGTCATCGCCTCAGCGAAGCCAGATGGGGAAGCAGCGGTCGGCAATCTGACCGAAAGCGTAGGTCGGGTAATAGCCGTACACCATGGCCCGGCACTGTTCGCTCCATGCCAGGGCGTCGGGGCTGGCGATGCGGTGGCTGACCTGGAGGATGCCGCCTTCGAATACCCGGTACTCGACCCAAGTCCCGGGGAAATCCTTGACGCAGCCCACCTCGACCCACGGGACGTCGCCGGTCTGGGCGAAGCGCCGGGCCCGGCTGCGGTGGGTGTGGCCCGCGAAGTAGCCGATCAGCGAGCGCCGGCGGGCGACCACGTCGACCAGGGCTTCGGAATCATCGGGGTGGATGCCGAAATAGTTGGCGGGCCGGGCATTTGACCCCGGCTTCCAGCAATGGTGGTGCCCGAACACCAGCACGGGGCGATCGGCGTCGGCACCCAGCTGGTCGAGCCACTCGAGCTGATCGCCATCGAGTCGCCCGCTCGGCAGGCCCAGCACCGCGGTGTCGACAAGGGCGAGGATCACGCCGGGCAGAGTGATCGCCTGCGGCCCCGGCGGCGGCAGGAGGGTGTCATGGTTGCCCCGGATCCAGGAGAGCCGGTCGCCGAAGGCACCGTGGTAGAGGGCGAGAAACGATGCCATCTCCTCGGGGCGGCCGGCGTCGGTGAGGTCGCCCTTGGCGATCACCGCGTCGGGCTCGATGGCGGCCATGGCGGCAACGGCCCCGCGGTTCATGACCTCGGGGTAGGGATCCTCGCCGGGGGCGGTGTGGAGCACGGGACCGATGTCGAGGCCCGGGATGTCCAAGGAGCCGCACTCGAACTCACCGAAATGAAGGTCGTTGACGGTCGTGACCGTGGCCATGCGTTCGCCCGGCGGGCGGGGCAGGGTTCTTACTTCGACGCCGTCGTGGTGATAGGTCGTGTCCGGTTCGAGGCCGTCGAGGCGCACCGGGCGGGCCCCGTCGAAGATCACCGCCGCGTCGTCGGCAACGGTCGTCAGTTCCCACGCCATCGCGCTAACGCAACCGGGGCCGGTCCCGGGGGTCCGCCGGCGGGCGAGCCCACCACCGCCCGGAGAACCGCCACCGGCTCGTGGTGTCCTCCGGCGGCGGCCCCGCGGGAGCCGGACGGGGCCACGCGAACTCCACCGCCACCAGGATCGCGACCATCTCCTCGTCGGTGGGGTCGGCCCAGAGGGGGAACGTCACAGGGGGACGTTCCCATGCTTGCGGCGGGGCTGCTCCTCCCGTTTGGTGCGCAGGAGGTCAAGGCTTCGGGCGAGGATCGCCCGGGTGTCGGCGGGATCGATGACATCGTCGATGTAGCCCCGCTCGGCCGCCAGGTAGGGGTTGGCGTAGCGCTCGGTGTACTCCTCGGCCAGCTCGCGGCGGCGGGCGGCGGCGTCGGGGGCCTCGGCCAACTCCCGCCGGTAGAGGATCTCGACGGCGCCCTCAGGCCCCATGACCGCCAGCTCGGCCGAAGGCCAGGCGAAGGCCAGGTCGGCGCCGATGGACTTGGAGTTCATGACGACGTACGCGCCGCCGTAGGCCTTGCGGGTGATGACCTGGATGCGGGGGACGGTCGACTCGCAGTACGCGTAGAGGAGCTTCGCCCCGTGGCGGATGATGCCGCCGTACTCCTGGTCGGTGCCGGGCATGAAGCCCGGCACGTCGACGAAGGTGACCAACGGGATGTTGAAACTGTCGCAGGTGCGTACGAACCGGGCACCCTTCTCCGAGCTGTCGATGTCGAGCACGCCCGCCAGGACCGCCGGCTGGTTGCCCACGATGCCGACCACCCGGCCCGCGATGCGGGCGAAGCCGGCCAGGAGGCTGGTGCCCCAGTAGGGGAAGTACTCGAAGAACTCACCGTTGTCCACTACGGCTGCGATGACCTTGCGCATGTCGTACGGCTGGTTGGGGCTGGCCGGCATGAGCTCGCCCAGCTCCGGGGTCCGGCGCTCGGGGTCGTCACCGGTATCGGCGTACGGCGGCTCCTCCAGGTTGTTCGACGGCAGGAACGACAGCAGAAATCGCACCTCGTCGAGGCATTCTTTCTCGCCCGCGGAAACGAACGTGGCGACGCCCGACTTGGTGGCGTGGGTCATGGCGCCGCCCAGCTGCTCCAAGGTGACGTCCTCCCCGGTCACGGTACGTACGACATCGGGGCCGGTGATGAACATCTGGCTCGAGTCGCGCACCATGAACACGAAGTCGGTGATGGCCGGCGAATAGACGGCGCCGCCGGCGCAGGACCCCATGACCACGCTGATCTGGGGGATGACCCCGGACGACTGGACATTGCGGAAGAAGATGCCGCCGTAATAGGCGAGGCCCACTACCCCCTCCTGCACCCGGGCGCCGGCGCCGTCGTTGATGCCGATCATGGGAACGCCGATCGACGCCGCCAGGTCCATGATCTTGTGCACCTTCTCGCCGAAGACCTCACCGAGGGAGCCACCGTTGACGGTGAAGTCCTGGGAGAACAGGCACACCTTGCGCCCGTCGACGGTGCCGAAGCCGGTGATGACACCGTCGGTGTAGGGGCGCTTGTCCTCGCTGAGGCCGGGGGCCCGGGTCCGGGCCAGCATGTCCAGCTCCTGGAAGCTGTCGGCGTCGAGGAGGTACTCGATGCGCTCGCGGGCGGTCAACTTGCCCTTGGCATGCTGGCGTTCGACCGCGTGGGGGGCGCCGGCGTGGCGAGCCTCGCGCTTGCGTCGCTCGAGGTCGGTCAGCCGGTCGGCCATCGAATGCTCGGTCACTTGGGCCAGCGTATAGCCGGGGGTGTCACCATCTCGTGGGGCGGTGGCTGGCCGATTGACGGGGCGTGAGGGTTTCGCAGGGCGAGATGGGCGGCAGACTGCTGCGGTGACCGCGGTCTCACCTCCACCGGGCGATGCGGGCGGACCCGGCCGGTCGGGTCGGGGCGGGGCAGCCGGGGCTGCGAGCGGGGCGGTCGAGCCGCCGCCCAGTCGGTGGACGTTCCCGGCAACGGTGTTCGAGGTGTCCCGGGCGGCAGGCGAGGGCGAGGTGGTCGGCGTCGGTGCCGACCTCGAGGCTGGGACGGTGCTGGCGGCGTACCGGAGGGGGCTGTTTCCGATGCCGGTGCGGCGGGGCGTGACCGCGTGGTGGTCACCCGATCCACGGGGCATCCTGCCGCTCGACGGCCTTAGGGTGAGCCGGTCGCTGCGGAAATCGGTGGGGCGGTTCGAGGTCCGGTTCGACACCGCCTTCTCGGAGGTCGTCGAGGCATGCGGCGACCGGCGCCGGCCGGGGGCGTGGATCAGCAAGGAGATCAAGCGCGCCTACCAGCGGCTGCACGACCTCGGCTGGGTCCACACCGTCGAGACATGGTCCCCCGACGGCCGGCTGCTCGGCGGCCTCTACGGCTTGGCGGTGGGAGGCCTGTTCGCGGGCGAGTCGATGTTCCACCGCGAGACCGACGCCTCCAAAGTGGCGCTCGTCGCCCTGGTCGATCGGTTGCGGCGCAACGGCGCCGTCCTGCTCGACGTGCAATGGCTCACCCCCCATCTGGCGTCACTCGGGGCCGTCGCCATCCCCCGGCCCGAGTACCACGCCCGCCTGGCCGCGGCGCTGGACTTTCCCCGTGTCAGTTCATGGTGGCCGGAGCCGGCGGCCGGGCCCTAGCAGGTCAGCCCGGCGGCTCTCGAAGCGCCGAACCTGCGGGACTTTTGTGAATCTGTGGGGGTTACGGTCGTCCAGCGACAATAGAGCCCGCAGGTTGCAGAAAAGCCCCCAAGTTCGAGCCCCCTTTTCCCGGCCCTGCTCGCCGCTCCAGTTGCCGGCCCTGTTCAATCCCCCTCTTTCCGGCCCTGTCCGACCCCCCTCTTCCCGGCCCTGGTGACCCCCTCTTCCAGGTCCAGGTCGCCCCCTTTTGCCCGGGCCTCTTGGACCCCCTTCTGCCGGCCTGTCCCTAGGCCCGCTTCCCAGCCAGGCGCTCGGCCCGCCGGGCCAGCGGCGTCGCGTCGATGCGCTCACAGACCGCCTCGAAGTCAGCGGTCGGACCGGCCCAGAGGAGGTCGTCGACGTCGGCGAGCAGGGAGCGGTCGACCCGCAGGGTCGCCAGGTCCTTGAACAGCGCCGCCGCCTCCCGCCCCTCCGCCAGGGTCGCGGCCAGCACCGGCCCGCCCCGCACCGACACGTCCCAGTCGGCGCCACGGTCGGGGATCTGCTCAATCGTCTGATAACGGGCCAGCACGATGGACGCCGACTTCGGGCCCCAGCCCGGCAGACCGGGGAAACCGTCGGACGAGTCACCCACCAACGCCAGGTAGTCGGGGATCGAATGGGGCGTCACGCCGAACTTGGCGATGACCGCCGCCTCGTCGAGCACGAGCCGCTTGCGGCGGTCCAGCTGGACGACCCGGGCGTCGTCGACGCACTGCCCGAGGTCCTTGTCCGGGGTGCAGATCACGACCTGGTCGACCCGGGGGTCGTCGGCCGCGACCGCGGCGGCGGAAGCCAGGGCGTCGTCGGCCTCGAGGTCGACCATGGCCCACACCACGACACCCATGGCGCTGAGCGCCAGTTCCAGCAGGCCGAACTGGCCCATCAGCTCGGGCGCCACCCCCGCGGAGGACTTGTAGCCCGGCCACAAGCCGTTGCGGAACGACTCGATGACGTGGTCTGTCGCCACCCCGAGGTGGGTCGCCCCCTCCTCGAGCATTCCGAGCACGGAGCCCAGCACGGCCCGGGTGGCGGCAATCTCGGCGCCGTCGGCAGTACGATGAGGCGGGACACCGAAGTAGTGGCGAAACAATTCATAAGTGCCATCGACCAGGAAGACCCGCATTGAGTCAGCCTGACAGGCAGCTGAGGAAGTCGCCACGACGGTTTCCGAGGCCTCTGCCACTCCCATCAGTCACACCTGGCACTTGACGCGCTCCAGCCACGTGCCTACCGTTGGCGGCATCATTCGACATAGCTCGCTGGGAAAAGGGCGTCACGGCCGGGCGCGGGTACTCGGGTGGGGCCTCACCGCAACGATTGTCACCTCGATCATTGGGACCTCGGTCGCTCCCGCACCCGCCCTCGCCGACAATGTGGGCGACAAAAGGGCCCAGGCGGCGGCGCTGGCGGCGAAGATCAATGCCAGCTCCCGCCAGGTGGAGGTGCTGGCCGAGCAGTTCAACGGGGCGCAGCTTCACCTGACCCAGGTCCAGCAGGAACTCGCCGACGCCGCGCGGCGCCTACAGACGACCCGGGCTACGACCGAGCAGAACCGACTAGCCCTGGCCAAAGAAGCGGTACAGGCGTACATGCATGGCGGCGTTTCCACCAGCCGGACCATGAAGAGCTTCAACGGCTCGGTCGACTTCGCCGTCCAGCAGGGCTACTTCCAGCTGGCCACCGGTAACCAGGTCGATGCCCTTGACCAGCTCCGCCAAAGCGAAAAGGCCCTGCGCCAGCAGCAGGCCGCCCTCCAGGTGTCGCAGCTGGACAGCCAGGCCGCGCTGGCCGCGGTGAGCAGCCGCCAGCAAGCCGTGCAAGCGGCTGCCGAGGCCACTCAGCGAACGCTTGGCCAGGTGCAGGGCGATCTGGTCCAACTGGTCGCCCAGCAACAAGCCCAGCTGGCGGCAAAGCAGCAAACCCAGGTGCCGGCATCCCTGCTGTCCGCCCAGGTCAAGCTCTCGGCCACCGGTGTGGCCACGCCCGCTGCGCCTCCGACCGCCGCGGGACCCCCGGCCGCCCCCACTTCCGCCGCGCCCCCCAGGTCCCCGGCGCCCACGTCCGCTACGTCAACCGCGCCGACCGCCCCGCCGACGACAAAGGCACCGGCCCCGCCACCTCCGCCGGCACCGGCCCCGAGTTCAGGGGCCGCAGCCGCCTTGGCATACGCCCGTGCGCAGCTCGGCAAGCCGTACCAATGGGGCGGCGCGGGCCCGGGCGCATTTGACTGCTCGGGGCTCACCATGCGGGCATGGGCGGCAGGGGGGGTTTCGCTGCCCCACCTCGCGGCGGGCCAGTACGCCGCCACCGCCCATGTGGCCATTGCCGACCTGCAGCCAGGTGACCTGGTGTTCTTCGGATCGGACCTGCACCACGTCGGCATCTATGTCGGGGGTGGCCAGATGATCAACGCCCCGACGACCGGCTCGGTCGTGCGTTACGACGGCATCTTCTGGCCCGACCTCCAGCCTTACGGCGGCCGGCCCTAACCCCACACGCCGTTGTCTGGGTTGCCGTCAGCTCCTCCCCTACGGGGTCCCCACAGCGCTACCAGGGGCTCAGCTGAGCGCCCAGCCCGGCTTTCCTTCCGCCGTCAGGGTCAGGACTTCGGCACCGCGGTCACGCACGATCATGGTGTGCTCGAACTGCGCCGCCCGCCGGCCGTCGGCAGTGACCGCGGTCCAGCCGTCGTCCCACATCCGCTCCTTCCAAGTCCCGAGCGTGATCATGGGCTCGATGGTGAAGGTCATCCCCGGCTGCATCACCGTTGACGCCGTCGGGGTGAAGTAGTGGGGCACGCTCGGCTCCATGTGGAACTGCTCGCCAATGCCGTGGCCGACGAACATCCGCACCACCCCGAAATGGTGCTTGGTGGCGTGGGCTTCGATGGCCCGGCCGATGTCCGATATCGGCTGACCGGGCCGCACCGCGGCGATGCCGAGTTGCAGGCACTCCTCAGTCACCCGCACCAGCCGGCGCGACACGTCGTCCACGTCGCCAACAAGGAACGTGCCATTGGTGTCGCCGTGGACCCCGCCCAGGAAGACGGTTACATCGAGATCGACGATGTCGCCGTCGGCCAAGGGGCGGTCGTCGGGGATGCCGTGGCAGATCACCTCGTTGATCGACGTGCACACCGATTTCGGGTAGCCCCGGTAGCCGAGGGGGCTCGGGTAGGCCCCCCGGGCGATGCAGGCCTGGTGGCAGACGGCATCGAGCTCGTCGGTCGTGATGCCCGGGCGCACCGCCGCGCCGGTCTCTGCCAGCACCTCGGCGGCCACCTGCCCGGCGATCTTCATGCGGGCGAGGACATCGGGCGCCTTCACCATGGGTTCGCCCCAGCGCCGGGGCTCACCATTGGAACCGGGCGCCGCGTACTCGGGGCGCGCTATCGACTCGGGCACTGGGCGCATCGGGCCGATGACACCGGGCTGGATCCGCCCTTCGCCCTCGCGGTGACAGCGCTTGTACTTACGCCCACTCCCGCACCAACAAGGGTCGTTGGCCTTCGGCAGGACGCGATTCACTTGGCCACCGGCGAGCTCGCCGCGGCCTCCGGCGCCGCCACCAGCGGGGCCATCATTCCCCCACGCACGGTCAACCACGCCTCGATCTGGGGCCGCAGCCAGAGCCGGGGCCGCCCAGGGCCCAAGTCGATGACCGGCCGAGGCATGTCGGCGTAGCGGCGCAGGTAGGTGTGGACACTGTTGGGGTGGCGCAGGCCGACCAGGTCGGCGACGCCCTGGGCGTCGCACAGATCTTCGGTGTTGATCATCGGTGTCACCGCCCAAGTCTACCGGAGTAGACGGCCCTCAGGAGGGTCAGCCGGCGCGATATCGGTGCCCGCCGACACCGGGCGCGTTCGTTGCCCTATTCCTGGACCAGCTCGATCAAGGTGCCGAACGACGCCTTGGGGTGCACGAAGGCCACCGTCGTACCCCGTGACCCCGGCCGGGGCGCGGCGTCGATGACCCGGGCGCCCTCGTTCTGCAACCGGGCGAGCGCGGCCGCCACATCCGCCACCCGGTAGCCCACGTGGTGGATGCCCTCGCCGTGGCGATCGAGGAAACGGGCCACGGGCGAGTCGGGCGCGGTCGGCGTCAGCAACTGGATGTACGAGTCGGCGACCCGCAACAGCGCCTCCTCGACGCCGTCACTGTCGATCCGCTCCCGGTGGGCGACCGTCGCCCCGAACATCGTCTGGTACCAGGCGACGGCGGCGTCCAGATCGGCGACCGCGATGGCCACGTGGTCGATCTCGGTCAGCATCATCCTGCTCCTCGGAAACGGCCGATCCGTGCCTCGCCGATCGCCGCCCGCAGCGAAGGGTCGTCGATCCCGAGCCCGTCGGCGGGCGCCAGGCACCGCAGCGCGATCTTGCCCTCGTGCAGGTTGTGGTGGACCTGGTAGGCCGCCTCCCCCACCTGCTCAAGGTCATAGGTGGTCGACAGCACGGGCTGGATCCGGCCCCGGGCCACCAAGCGGTTGGCCTCCCACGCCTCCTTGTAGTTGGCGAAATGCGAGCTCTTGATCGTCTTCAGCTTCATCCACAGGTGACGGTTGTCGTACTCGATCTGGTACCCGGTGGTGGCGGCGCAGGTCACGATCGTTCCCCCGCGGGCACACACATAGACCGACGCACCCATTGTCTGGCGCCCCGGATGCTCGAACACGATGTTGGGGTCCTCGCCGACCAACGCCCGGACGTCCTTGCCGAACCGGCGCCATTCGTCGGGGTTCTGGGTGTGCTCGTCGGTCCAGAACCGGTAGTCCCCGGCCCGCCGGTCGATCACCGCCTCGCAGCCCATCGCACGCAGCAGGTCGGCCTTGGCCGGCGAGCTGACCACCCCGACAGGGATGCCGCCACCGTTGAGCACGTACTGCACGGCATAGCCGCCCAGGCCCCCGGTGGCGCCCCAGATGAGCACGATGTCACCCTGTTTCATGTCGGCACCGTTGCGGCCGACCAGCATGCGGTAGGCGGTCGAGTTGCACAGGGCGTTGCAGGCCGCCTCCTCCCACGAGAGGTGGGCCGGTTTGGGCAGCAACTGGTTGGCCTTCACCACCGCCAGGTCGGCCAGGCCCCCGAAGTTGGTCTCGAATCCCCAGATCCGCTGGTTGGAAGCCAGCATCGAATCGTCGTGCGACGAGGGGTCCTGGTCGTCGACGTGGTTGCAGTGGACGGCCACCCGGTCCCCCGGCTTCCACAACCGCACTGCGCTGCCGACGCGCAGCACGACGCCGGCGGCGTCGGAGCCGACCACGTGGTAGGGCAGGTTGTGGCGCCGGCCCCAGACACTCTCGCGCCCGAGCCGTTCCAGGAACTGGAACGTCGGCATCGGCTCGAAGATCGACGTCCACACGGTGTTGAAGTTGATGGCGCTGGCCATGACCGCCACATAGGCCTCGTCGGGGGCCAGCTCGGGGAGCGGGACCTCCTCGAGGTGCAGCGACTTGCGAGGGTCCTTCTCGGCCGACGGGATCCCGGCGAACATACCCACCTCGTCGCGACGGACGACCGCCGCCCGGTAGGACTCGGGCAACGGGATGGCAGCCAGTTCATCGCCGGAGGCAGCCGCGACGATGGCGTCGAGTACCGCTTTCATGGGAAAAGGTTACCGGTTGGTAACCGATCGGCGCGGGGTGGTCTCCGGCTGCGGTGGCCAAGCCTGGGGCTCGGGGTCACCCCAGGCCGAGGGGAACGCAGTCCTTCTGGGCCTGCTTGTCGGCCGCGGTCTCCGCCGCGGTCCCGGCTGCGGACGCGAACAGGATGTTGAGATCGGTGATGCACGCCTTGTACGCCGCCAGCTGGAGGCTCTGGTTCGCCTTGGTCGAGTTGGCATCGCGCAATGCCGCTTGCGCGGTCGTCAGCTGGCTGCGGGCGTCGTCGCGTTCGGTGGTGCGGGTCACCAGTTCGCTCTTCTTGGAGCTCAGGCTCGTCGCCACCACGGCGCCGAAGGCGCCCACGCCGATGAGCAGCACCACCAGCACAATGGTCACGATGATCCACGGTCCCGAACCCGACTTCGCCTTGGGGGCAGGATCGACGCGGTACGAAGACTGGTAGGACGCAGCGGCGGGATACTGGGCCGTCGGCGGGTTGTAGGCCGGATAGCCGGCGGTCGGGCCGTAGCCGGGCGGGGGCGGGCGGTAGCTCGGGGGCGGCGGTCCGTAGCTCGGAGGTGGGGGCGGCGACCACGCCGGCGGGGGCGGGGCGGCGGCGGTGGGCGGGGCCGGGCGGCGGCGGGGGCGGGGCGGCGGCCGGGGGCGGGGCGGCGGTGGGCGGGGCGGCGGCGGTATCGGCGACCGGCTCGAATGAGCCGACGGGGCGCACATCGAGCGGCGTCCCGCATGCCGCGCACGAGTTCCAGTAGGCCTTCACGGCGGCGCCACAGTTCCCGCAGAACTGTCCGCCGCTGGTCGGTCGAACGGCGGTCTCGCTCATAGTTCCTCTTTCGTTGACACGTGGCCACGGGATACTTCACACCACGCTAGAGGGGTCGGGACGGGTCGCAGATACGCGAGGATTCCGAGCCTCCGTACACTGTCTGGGTGGCTGGATCAATGATCATTTCCGGGGCCCGCACACCTGTTGGAAGGTTGTCGGGTGCCCTCGCCGTTTTGAGTGCCATGGACCTGGGCGCCATTGCCATCGCAGAGGCGTTGCGCCGGTCCCAGGTGGCGCCCGACCAGGTCGACTACGTCCTGATGGGCCAGGTCCTGCAAGCCGGCCAGGGCCAGATCACCGCCCGCCAGGCAGCAGTCAAGGCCGGGATCCCGATGACAGTGCCCGCCACGACCGTCAACAAGGTGTGCCTCTCGGGGCTCAACACCATCTACCTGGCGGATCAGATGATCAACGCCGGCGAGGCCGACATCGTCGTGGCCGGGGGCATGGAATCCATGTCCCAGGCGCCGTACTTGCTCCCCGGCGCCCGAGGCGGCTACCGCCTCGGCAATGGCGAGCTCGTCGACTCCTTGATGCACGACGGACTGTGGGACGCCTTCGAGGATGTCGCCATGGGCGCGGGCACCGAGAACTACGCCAAAGCCCGCCCGAAGCTCACCCGCGAACGCCAGGATGCCTTCGCCGCCGCATCCCACGAACGGGCCGCCGCGGCCATCAAGGACGGCCGGTTCGGAGACGAGATCGTGGCGGTCACCGTGCCGCCCCGCAAACCGACGGCCGAGCCTCTGGTTGTCGAGACCGACGAGGGGGTCCGTCCGGGCACGACGGCCGAGTCCCTGGCCAAGCTCCGCCCCGCGTTCGCCCCCGACGGCACCATCACCGCCGGCAACGCCAGCCAGATCTCCGATGGTGCCGCGGCGGTGGTCGTGGCGTCGCCCGCGATGGCCGAGCGCCTGGGTGTCATCCCGCTCGGGCAGGTGGTCGGTTACGGGCAGGTCGCGGGCCCTGATCCCTCGCTGTTGAGCCAGCCGTCGCGAGCGACCGCCCGGGCCCTCGACCGCGCCGGCCTGGCGCTGTCCGACATCGATCTGTTCGAGTTCAACGAGGCCTTTGCGGCTGTCGCGTTGGCATCCATGGACGACCTCGGGGTGAGCGACGACGTCGTCAACGTCAACGGCGGAGCAATCGCCCTCGGCCATCCCATCGGCATGTCGGGAACCCGCCTCGCCCTGACCCTGCTGCATGAATTGCGTCGCCGGGGCGGGGGCGTGGGCGCCGCAGCCCTGTGTGGCGGCGGCGGCCAAGGCGACGCCATCGTCCTGCGCACGATCTAACCCGCCTCCCCGCGGGCAGCAACGCCAGGGCTGCGCCACCGACGGGAGCAGCCGTCACGCCCCTTTTCAAGCCCTCAAGTTGGCTCGGGAGCCGGCCGACACCTCGTGAACATGCGCCGCCGGTTGCTCCAAATCGTCATTGCTCTCAGCGTGGTCGCCTTCCCCCTGGTAACGGCGGCGACGCCCGCCCACGCCGACAACGCCGGCAGCCTGCTGGCGCTGGTCAACTCCCTGCGGGCCGCCCACGGCGTCGGGCCGCTCTACACCGATCCCACCCTCACCGGCGTCGCCCAGGGGTGGTCGGCCCATATGGCGGCCGCGGCAGCTCTCAGTCACAACCCCACGGTGGGCTCCCATCTGAGCGGCGGCTGGACAAAGCTCGGTGAGAACGTCGGCGGCGGCGGCAGCGTCGCCATTGTCTTCAACGCCTTCGTCAACAGCCCGTTTCACTTCGGCAACATGATCGACCCGACGTACAACCTCACGGGCATCGGCGTGGCGACCGGGGCCAACGGCTTTCTCTGGATCACCGAGGACTTCGAGGCCAAGCCGGGTGCGACACCCGTGACCGCCCCTCCGGCCACCATTGCGCCGCCGGCCCACCCCGCCGTGACCGCATCGCCGGCGCCCCATACCGTGGCCACTGCTGCGGCGACGACGGCGCCTGCGGTGACGATCCCGCCGGTGACCGTTCCCGCCGCCGTGACCGCCGATCCCGCGCCCCCGACCACGGCGGCCCCGGTGCTCCTCCCGGTGCCGACCGTTCCCGGCCAGCTGGCAGCGCCGGCACCGATTGCCGCCCACCACCACGCCGCTCCCTTGACCGGCCTGATCCTGGCCCTCGCCCTGAGCGGGATCGCGTCGGTCGCGGGCGGGGCGTGGTTCGTCAACAAGGGCCTTCGCAGGCATTAGGCGGCGAAGCGCACCACAAGTCCCTCGCTTTTGGCCCGAAGGTGGTTACACCGCCAGCAGGTCGACCACGAAGATGAGGGTTTCGCCCGGCTTGATGACGCCGCCGGCGCCCCGGTCGCCGTACCCGAGGGCGGGCGGGATGACGAGGCGCCGCCGGCCACCGACTTTCATGCCCGCCACTCCCTGATCCCAGCCTGCGATGACCTGGCCTTGGCCGAGCCCGAAACGGAAGGGGGCGTTGCGGTTCCAGCTGGCATCGAATTCCTGCCCGGTCGAGAAAGCCACGCCGGCGTAATGGACGGTCACCATGGCGCCCGGTGCCGCCTCGGCGCCGTCTCCCTCCCAGATGTCGGTGATCTCCAGCTCGGCCGGCGGATCGCCGTCCGGCGGCTCGATGACGGGCTTGTCGATGTTGGTCACGTGCTCGAAGCTATCCGCTGGCGGCGGTAACCACGGAGGCCTCGCCGAGCGCTGACAGCAGGGGGTGGGCGTCGAGCGGTTCCGCCAGGATGCGCGAAACGGTGCGCTGCGAGGACACGCCGTCGTAGGCGATGCCGAAACCGGGGATCAACCCCGCCGCCCAGCGCTTGGCGGCGCGCAGAGCCACGGCGCGCACGGCCCAGGCCATGTCGTTGTGTTTGGCACCGTCGCGGTCGTCGAGGTAGGCGCCCGCCAGTTCCCGGCTCAACGTTTCGGGGTCGACCTGGCGCCCGGCGGCCCGGAGCTGGTTGACGCGGGCACTGACGGCGATCCACAACTCGAGGATCCACCCTGCCAGCACGGCGCCGGTCACCACCGGCGCGCTCGGCAGCGCGCCGCCCCACGACACCAGTGCCGCAACTTCCTCGGCCTGCTCGACGACCGCCGACGCGCTACCGGCGGCACCGGCGGCCAACCGAGCCCGCCAGCCGGTCAGCGGCAACGGGGCGGCGGCGAGCAGTGGCGTCACGGCGAGGAAGAGCCGCTCGACCTCTGCGAGGAGTGCCTTCTTGAAGCCCTTCGGCGTGCGGACCTTCTTCAGCCGCTTGACACTGATCCCGACCTGCTCGCGCACGTTGTCGGGGAGGCGATCGGGTAGCCCGGCGACGCCTCTGCCCACCGTCGCCGAGGAGTCCCGCAGGCGCTGCCGCCAGTTGCGATCCGCCGAGTCAATCGCCGCCAGTTCGGTTTCCCTCACGTCCACCCGAGCCACGGTAGCGATATGCCCATCGCTACTCAGGCCAAACAGTTACCCCAGTTCGCGGCGCCCCTCGAGCGCCCGGCCAAGGGTCAATTCGTCGGCGTATTCGAGGTCGCCGCCGACGGGGAGGCCGCTGGCAATCCTCGTGACTCTCACCGGGAGGGGCCGCAGCAAGGTCGCCAGGTACATGGCGGTGGCGTCGCCCTCGATGTTGGGATTCGTGCACAGGATCACTTCGGCGATGGTCTCGGCGTCGATACGAGCCAGGAGCTCGCGGACGCGCAGCTGGTCGGGCCCGACGCCTTCGATGGGATTGATGGCGCCTTGGAGGACGTGGTACCGGCCGCGGTATTCACGGGTCTTCTCGACCGCCACGATGTCGCGGGGCTCCTCCACTACGCACACCACCGTGGCATCGCGCCGGTCGTCCCGGCAGATCTCACATTCACCCTGGCCGGCGACGGCGTCGAGTGCCGTCTCGGACACGTTGAAGCAACGCCGGCACCAGGAGATCCGGTCCTTTACCACCGTGATGGCTTCGGAGAGCCGTAGCGCGTCCTCACGCGGCGCCTTCAGGAGGTAGAAGGCGATGCGCTGCGCCGACTTGGGCCCGATCCCCGGCAGCCGGCCGAGCTCGTCGATCAGGTCCTGAACGGGCGGGGCATACATCAGCCTCCCAAGAGGCCGTCCAAGCCACCGCCGCTCAACCCGATGCCGCCCAGGGCTTCGCTGTTGAGCTCGTTGGCCTGCGCCACCGCGTCCCGGATGGCCGCCAGGACCAGGTCCTGGAGCATCTCGATATCGTCCGGGTCGACGACCGACGGATCGATGACCACTGACTCGAACGCCATGCTGCCGGTCACGGTCACTTTCACCGCGCCGCCCCCGCTGCGCCCCTCCACCACCGTCGCGGCGGCAGTGGCCTGGGCATCCATCAATTGCTGCTGCATCTGCTGCATCTGTGACAGCAGACTTCCCAGATCCGGGCCATCGGTGGTCATGTCGACACCTCCTCGGCGCCAGGAAATGCGTCCATCAGGCGCTGTTCCGGCGAGATTACTGCCACGTCCGCATCCTGCAGGCGATCCAGTTCCGCCCGGTCGAGCTCCTCCGTGCCTTTGTCCGAATCGGCCGGCGAGGGCGCCGACGCGATGGCCGCTTCGACCACCAACTTCAGGGGGACGCGACGCCCGAAGCGGGCCGCCAGCGCCGCCTCGGCCTCGGCTCGGACGTCGAGGCTGCGCGACAGCCACTGCTGGTTGGGCACGGCGTACACCGCCGCGTCGGGGTCCACACCGACGAAGCGGCCGCTGCCCAGGTACGCCTTGGCCTTGCCCGACAATCCCCTCAGCACGCCGTCGCCCCATGCAAGGGTCAGTTCGTCCCGGGTGGGCAAAGGGGTGCCCGGTGCCCCGGACCCCGGCGTCGCCGCCGGCCGGGGCGCCACCAAGGCAACAGCGGCCGCGGGCGGCCGGGGACCGCTCGACGCCGGCGGCCGAGGTGCGTTCGGTGCCCGGGGGGGCGCGGGCGGGACCGGCGCGGCGGCCGCCGGCGGAACCGGCGGAACCGGCGCAGCGGCCGCCGGCGGGGGCGACACCACGGACCGGGGGGCCGGTGGCGTGACCCGCTCGACCAGCCGGTGAGCCATGCTGGCACTGGAAGCCATATTTTCCCCCGGTCGGGCCCGCTCGAGGCGCTCTATGCGCTCCAACAGTGCGGCGGGACTGACGTCGGCATCGGGGCGCGAAAGGCGCACGAGCGCCACCTCGAGGGTGACTCGGGGGTCGACGGAGTCCCGCATGTCAGCCAGGGCTTGGCCGATGACTTCCATGGCCCGGACGAGGGCGGCCAGGCCCAGCCGCCGGGCCTGCTCCGCCACCTCGGTCACGGCGTCGTCGGGGAGCATGACCAGGCTCCTCGCCATGGTGGCCAGGAAACCGTTGCGCAGGTGCTCGACCAGCTCAGCCGCCAGCCGCCGGGCGTCGCGGCCCGACGCCATGGCTTCGGCCACCGCGGTGAGCACGAGGCCGGCGTCGCGCTCAGCCAGGCCGTCGACGATCTGGGCGACGACTTGGGCCTGGTCCTCGACACCGCCTCCCGCCGCTACCTGGTCGAGGACGGTGAGTGCGTCGCGAGCCGAGCCGTGGCCCCGGCGGATGACGATGTCGATGGCCTCGGGCGCCACGCCGAGGCCGGCCTGCTCGTTGATGTCGCGGAGCAAGTCGCCGAGCACTTCGCTCGCCAGCAGGTGAAACTCGAAGGGAATCGTCCGGCTGCGGATAGTCGGGAGCACCTTCTGGGGGTCGGTCGTGGCCAGCACGAACACCACGTGGGCCGGGGGCTCCTCCAGGGTCTTGAGCAGGGCCCCGGCGGCATCGGCGGTGAGCTGGTGGACCTCGTCGATGATGTAGACCCGCCACCGGCCCCGCGTCCCCATGGCCACGCGAGATCGCAGATCCCGCATCTCGTTGATGCCCCGGTTGGAGGCGGCATCGAGCTCGGTGACGTCGACCGAGGCGCCCAGGCGGATATCGACACAGGAAGCACAGGTGCCGTCGGGCTCGCCGGCGACGGGATTTTCGCAGTTGAGCGCCATGGCCAGGATCCGGGCGGTGGATGTCTTGCCAGTCCCTCGCGGCCCGCTGAAGAGATAAGCGTGGGCCACGCGTTCGTCTCGAACGGTGTTGAGGAGGGCCCGGGTCACGTGTTCCTGGCCGCGAACATCGGCGAAGCGCTGGGGCCGGAAGCGGCGGTACAACGACTGGTACTGCGGTGTTGGCGCCGGCGGCCCCGGCAGACCTGCAGAAAGATCAGCCATCGGTTCGGAGCCTACGGCGTCGGTGTGACGGCCTGGAGTGTGATGTCGCAGGCGGGCGCGTTTTGTCCCATCTCCGTAATTCCACTGATGATCACGACGCCGGGTCCTTGCCAGAATCAGCCTTCAGGTCTCTGTCGAGGAAAGGGTGCGCGGTGGAGCGAAGGACCCGCCTGCTCGAGCGCGACGAGGGGCACAACAAGGCCGTCTACCTCCGCCTCGTCGACCAGGTCTTCAACGACGGCCGATTCGACGGCGTCGAGGACCTGTTCGCCCCCGACTACCTGGATCACGCCCGCCCTCGCCTGGCGGCGGTCGGTATCGCAGGCATCAGGATCGTCCCCCGTCGGATCCGCTACGCCTTTCCCAATATCCGTCTCACCGTCGAGGACATCATCGGCGAGGGTGACCTGGTCGCGGCCAGGGTCACGGCCCGAGGGACGCACCTGCGGCCGTTCCGCGGCATCGAGCCGACGGGTCTGCCAGTGGAGTGGACTGTCATGGATTTCTTCCGGTTCCGGGACGGGCGAGTGGCCGAGCGCTGGGGCACAGTCGATTCACAAACACTGCTCGAGCAGCTCGGAGCGATTCCGTCATCGCCGAGCGAGCCGCCGGAGTACCTGGGTTTGACCCCGGAGCAGTGCGCCGAGTTGGCGAGCCTCGAGAGCTGCGCGCCCGACCCTGAGGCCAGCAAGGCGATCTTTCGCCGCTACATCGAGATGATGTTCAACCGTCACGATCTCTCAGAGTTCGACCGATGGCTGGCGCCTGGCTATGCCTACAGGTTCATGGGCCAAACCGTGCGCGGGATTGAAGGCCACGAGGCCATGGTGGGCCACTTTCTGCAGGCGTTTCCCGATGCCCGCAAGGAAGTCCTCCAGATCGTCGCCGAGGGCGACCGCGTGGCGGCTCTATGGCGATTGACAGGGACCCATACCGGCTGGTTCGAGGGCGTCGCCCCGACGGCTACCCCCGTGGAGTATCTGGGCATCACCTTCGAGCAGATTCGAGGCGGGCGACGGCTGCAGGGCTGGGGCTGCGCCGATGTGGCGGGACTGCTCGGCCAGATCGGCGCCATTCCCGCCAAATACGCCAGCAAGTAAAACGCGCTCAGGAACGGTCGGCGATCTGGCGGGACAGTTCGAGGGCCAATTCGGTCCTGGTCTGCAACCCGACCTTGGCAAAGACATGGGAGAGGTGGGACTCGACCGTGCGCGGCGAGACGAAGAGCCGGTCGGCGACCTGGCGGTTGGACAGCCCGCGGCCTACCTCATCGGCCACTGCCCGCTCCGTCGGAGTCAGGCTGGCCCAGCCGACCGCCGGTCGCTCGGGACGCTTGCCCCGTCGGGCGGGTCGCATGCCGAGGGCCCGCAAGGAGCGGTCGACCCGGGCCATCCCAAGTTCGGCCCGCAGGTCCTGGTAGATACCTGACGCCCGCCCGAGTAGGAGAACGGCCTCGCTGCGACGATCGGTCAACAACGCGGCGGCCTCTTCACATGCTCGGGCCTGTTCGAGGACCCGGCGCGACGAAGCGAGGAGCTCGATCGCCGCCAGCGCCAAGTCGGCTTCACCCGTCGCCAAGGCCCGGCAACGCAGGGCCGCCGCCTGGGTCCAGGCGGTGCCCATCGTCTCGGCGGCGGCGCCAACTTCGCCAGCCACCGTTTCCGCCAGGTCGCGGCGACCGGCGGCTGCCGCCATGCGGGCGAGGTCAGGGCCGAGGAGGGGGAACGCGGCCCGTACGCCGGCACCGGCGCAGCCCTGCCAGGTGAAATGGAGGGTGGTCAGTGCGCCGTCGCGATCACCTCGTGCCTCTTGCAGAAGGGCCTGGCACCAGCCGAGCCAGTCCATCCGGTACTGCGGCCCGTTGGCCGCGATCTGAGCGGCGCCGCGGCTGAGGTAGGCGTCGGTCGCGGCCAGATCGTTGCGGTGCAGGGCGATCAGCGCCACGATGGCGTGGGCCACGGTGACCGCCGAGTAGTTCTCGATCTCCTCGGCAGTGGCCAGGCCCGCCTCAGCCTCGGCCAGCGCATCGTCCCAGTCCCCCGCCAGGAACCGCAGCATCGTCACGAACCACTGGAGAAAGGGCAGGTTGAAGACCTGGTTGCGGGCTTCGGAGAGCTCCCGCCCCTCCCTGAGCACCGCCTCGGCGTCGCCGAGACGGTCGGCGTCGAGGAGGGCGGCGCCAAGGAACACGTGGCAGGGGAACAGCTGCCCGGTCGGCAGCGGAACCCCGGCATGGGCCACGGCAGTGGTTCCCAATGCGATGGCGTCAGCCGAACGTCCCTGGAGGTCGGCGACCAGTGAGAGGGCGGAGGCCGCGGTCCCGATCACGGATCCGTCGCCCACAGCCTCACCTTCGGCGATCGCCTCGGCGCCCACGCGGACGGCGGTCGGCGCATCGCCGCCGAAAAAGTGACCAAAAACTGACTCGGCCAGGATCAGGGCCGCGAGCGGGCGGGCGGTGTCGGGCTGCGCCAGCGCGATGGCATTCTCGACAGCCGCCTCGGCCCATCGTCCCTGGGTGTACAAGGCGTTCAGCAGGCTGATCCGAAAGGCGCCATCGAAGGCCCGGTCGTGGTCACGATCCAGTACCTCGCGTGCGATGGCCTCGGCCTCGATGATCTGCCCGGAGGAAAATCGCGCCGCAGTCAGATCGAACAGCAGCTCATCGCGGTCGGTGGCGGCGGGCCCCGCGACCTGCAAGGCCCCCTCCAGGAAATCGGCGGCCATACCAGGCGTCCGGCCCATGTTGGCTCGGGCCGCATCGCGCAGCCACCGCACGGCTTCGCGGTCGCCGATCGGCGCCCCGGCGGCGAAGTGCTCCGCCACCTGCGTCGGCGCCGCGCCTACTCGGGCCAGGACGCGCGCCACGTCCAGGTGGATCCCGGCGCGCACCGCCGGCGCCATCTCCTGATACACCGCCTCGGCAATCAGGTCATGGCGGAACGCGAGGCGGCGGCCGGCGGCGCGCCCGGCCTGCGTTTCCTGACCGAGGACGCCAGATCGCAAGGCCTCGTCGAGTTCGGGGAGTAGTCCAGTCGTCGATCGCCCGGTCACCAGCGCAAGGTGGGCCACTTCGAAGCTGGAGCCGAGGACCGCAGCAACGCGAAGGAGTGACCGAGTCGACGGGGAGAGGTCGACCAGCCGGCCGAGCACGATGTGGTGGAGGCTGACTGGCACCGCCGACGCCGTCGTCTCGGCCCGGCCCTCCCGGACGACCAGTGAGCCCTCGACATCGAGGGAGCGGACCAGCTCGATCACCAACAGCGGGTTACCCTGCATGGCCGAGACACTCTGATGGAGGCTGGCTCCGGGCACCACGCCGACCATCTCGCCAACCAGCTGATCGACCTCCTGGCCGGCCAGCGGGCCGAGCTCCAGGTGCGTCCCACCGCCGAGCACGAGCGCGTCGACCAGGCGCTCGAGCTCGCGGCTTCGCGGTGTCGGGCGGGCGGCCGCCAACAACGCCACCGGCAATGGGCGCAGCCGGCGGCTCATGGCATACAGGGCGAGCAGCGTCGAGCGATCGGCCCATTGCAGGTCGTCGATCGCCAGGAGCACGGGGCGAACCTCGGCGAGCCGCTCGAAGACGGCGACGAGTGCCTCGATTACCTGGTACTGCACGTCGGCGGGCGGCCCCGGCTCGGGCGCCGGCTGTGGAGCCGCCCCGATCTGTTGCGCCGGTTCGGGCCTTTGGGCCGGCGTTTTTTCGCGGCGCCCGAAGAGCAGGCCGGCCACGGCCGCCCGTTCGGGATCCGGCGACGAAAGTCCGATACCGAGGGCGTCGACCAACGGACCAAAGGGCCGGCTGCGCTCGAGTTCGTGACATTCCGCCTCCAGCACGCCGAAGCCAAGGCCCTCAGCCTTGGCGACCGCCGCCGCCAGCAGGCGCGACTTGCCGATGCCGGCATCGCCGCTGATGAGCACGCCCGCCCAGACACCCGTGGCGGCCCGCTGCATCGTCGCCACGACAGACGCCAACTGGGAGTCCCGGCCCACAAGTAGCGGAGCATCCCGATCCGGTATCGGACTCTCTCGATCCTGCATGTCACTCCATCTCGGATCTGTGCCGGCGCGCCTGGCAAACCGCGGCCGGCTCCTCAGTCGGACCCTTTCCGTCGTCTGTGACCTGCTTTGTACCGCGGAGAGGGTGGGATTTGAACCCACGGTGAGTTTCCCCACACACGATTTCCAATCGTGCCGATTCGGCCGCTCTCGCACCCCTCCAGTGTTGCGGCGCCACGCTACCGCCCACAGGGCCGCCTTCGTTCGGTACCATGCAGTTGCAGTCCGATGCTCGGTGCGACGGTCGGGTCCTGCGCAACGACGCACCGTGAACCGGGTCAGGGCCTGACGGCAGCAGCCCTCAGCGGATCGTGTTGTGTGCCGCAGTCAGCCTGACCGCCGCACCGAGCACCGGGACTGCCAGGTTTCGCACCTGCGAACCCATCCTGAGCCCCACTGGCCGCTGCGCTAGGTTCTGGGCATGGTGCGCTCTCGGCAAATTTCTCTCGGCGGGATCATTTGGGTGATCATCGGCGTGATCGTGGCTGCCAACCATCATTTCTTCACCACCTTGAACACCGTCTCGCAAGTTGCCACCGCTATCTTCGCGGTGCTCTTGTGGCCGCTCATCGTGCTGCACATCCACATTACGATCTAGCGATACCCCTGAAGGCGCGACCTGACGGCCGCGCCTTCGCCACAACGAGTTTTAGCTCGATGCATCCGCCGCCGCTTTTCGGGGACGGCGCTTGCGCGGTGTTGGAGAGGCGGCCTTCGGCGCCTCGGCCGCGCCTGCGGGCGGAGCGCTGCTGGCGGCATTGTACGCCGCTAATATCGCGCCGGGAATTCGACCGCGGTCGCTGACTTCGCGGCCGTTGTCACGAGCCCAGGCGCGAATAGCCCCGTGATCGCCGCGTTTGCGCCCGGTGCCCGATCCCGAAGATGTCGCCACCGTCGGTGCGGCCCGCGGAGGTCGGGTTACCGCGGCGGTTGCCTTGGCGGCGGGACGGCGGCCGCGCCGTGCGCCGGCCCGATGACCGGCGTCGACGAAGCCCTTCAACTGACCGAGGATGTTTCCCAATTGGGAGCCGTGGTCGGAACACACGTCGAGGGCATAGTCGGCGCCCTCCCAGCTGACCTTATGGGCTGCGCCGTCGCTTTGCGTGTCCGGGATCGTGTCCCCGCATACATCGCACGTATAGCTGTAGCTGACTATCTGCTTCTTGGCCATCGCTCCCTCACTTGACATCTGTTGGGCTCGCACAAGGACATGGGGCAGTAATTCATGCATGGGCAAGGACCGCAGCCGAGGAATCTCGACACGACAGGTAAAAGCAGTCCTTGCTCGTTGCGGATATTACACATGTTCATCCGCGGGGTCGGGCCATTCGCCCGATCAGGCGTACGTGCGGCGAGTTTGCCGAGGCAACAGGCGAAAAAGGGAACGACCGCCGTGTGAAACCGGAGGGGCCGGCGCCGGCGCGGTTGAACTCGTCGAATTCGCCAAGTCTCCCCCAAGAGAGTGCAAGCGCCAGGTATTTCCGGCGAAAAGACGGCCCGCGGTACCGTGGCCGGCTATGGCCGGTCTTACCAGAAGGCAGATGCTGATCGGCGCCGGTTCTGGCGCCGCGGTGTTGGTCGCGGCCGGAACCGGTGGCGCGGCGCTAGGGGTTCTCGGAGGTCGGCGCAACACGGCCACTACAGCCACGCCAACAGGCAATCCCGAATCCCGATCGCCTTTCCTGGGCGCGGCGGAGACAAGCGGAAAGTTGGCGAGCACTCACATGAGGCGTGCGGTCAGCTGGACGTTTTCGACTCCGGTGGCCGCACCTGAGGCGGTCGTCTATTGCCTGCACGGTTACGGAAATAATCACCGCTTCGCCTTCGACGACATCCGCCTGCCTGATGTTGTGGCTTCCCTCCGCGCCCCACTTGTCGTTGCCGCGGTCGATGGTGGAGCCGACTCCTACTGGCATCCAAGAGCAGACAAGACCGACGCCCTGGCGATGCTTCTCGACGAATTCATTCCCATGATCGAGCAAGCGACCAAAACCACGCGCCATGCACTGCTCGGGTGGTCGATGGGAGGGTACGGATCCCTTCTGGCTGCCGAACAGGCGCCGGAGCGGTTCTTCGCGGTGACCGTTGCCAGTCCCGCGCTGTGGAACAGCGCGCGACTGACGGCTCCCGGCGCGTTCGACGGCCCGGATGATTACCACCGCTTCGATGTCTTCGCCCGTGAGGAGCGTCTGGCCGGCCTGACGGTCCGCGTCGACTGCGGAACGAGCGATCCGTTCTACCAAGCGACCCGCCGTTTCGTGGCCGCCTTGCCACCGGGCCACCAAGGATCATTCGGACCCGGCTCTCACGAGGCGGGATACTGGCGACGAGTCGCGCCGGCCCAGATCACCACGATCGTCCATGCGCTTCATCCGCAATCACCTGCGCCCCCTGCGGCGCCGTGAGCGGCACGATGACTTGGGCATCGCGCCACGGCACCGCTGCGGACGCCATGATTGGATAGCAGTAGAGCGTGAGGATGGGAGCAGACTTGATGAGCTTCGCGAGCGTGTGGCATCGACATCCCGGAGTCCGTTCCGGCGACCAGTTGACCGTCGGCGAGCGAGCGGCCGACACCGTGCGCAACGGAATGGGTTCGTGGCCGTTCGTGATCATCTTCCTCGGCACGATGGCGGTGTGGGCCATCGTGAACAGCATCTTCTATCTGGGCGGCACCCACGGCCGCCACGGTTTCGATCCTTACCCCTACATCCTCCTCAACCTGATGTTGTCAATGGTCGCCGGCTTACAAGGCGCCATTCTGTTAATTGCTGCCAAACGGGCCGACCAGATCTCGTCGGAGTTGGCGGTCCACACCTACGAGAACACCACAGGGATCAAACAGCTGCTCGAGCAGAACACCGAGCTCACGAAGGCGATCGAGGACCTGACGACGCAGATCGCGAACCGGATCTGCATCTGATCCTGCCGCTTTACCGGGCCGGTAGGGTGCCGCAGTGACCGATGAGGAAGCCATGCTCTTGGCTCTGGTCGAAGCCGGCCACGCGGCCGCACTGGGCGATGTGCCCGTGGGCGCCGTCGTCGTCATCGGGGATCGGGTGGTCGGGCGGGGGCGCAACGAACGGGAAGGGCGCAACGACCCGACGGCGCACGCCGAGATCCTCGCCCTGCGGGAGGCGGCGGCCACGACCGGGAGTTGGCGTCTCAGCGAGGCGACGGTGGTGGTGACGCTGGAGCCATGCCCGATGTGCGCCGGGGCGCTGGTGGCGGCTCGGGTCGGCCGGCTGGTGTTCGCAGCCGCCGATCCCAAGGCCGGCGCCTGCGGATCGCTCTACAACCTGTGCGCCGACCCGAGACTCAACCACGAACTGCCGGTGACCCGCGGCGTGCTGGCCGACGCCGGCGCCCGGCTGCTCGAGGAGTTCTTCGGCGGCCGCCGCCAGGGACCCGACGGGGCGTAACCAGCGGCGGCACCTCGGGGCCTCTGCGCCGGCGTTGGATAACGTGGACGGTGAGGAGGGGTGCGAGAGCGGCCGAATCGGACGGTCTCGAAAACCGTTGAGCCTACGGGCTCCGTGGGTTCAAATCCCACCCCCTCCGCCGCTCAGAGGCCCCTCCGGGGGCCTCTGATATTTGTACGGTGACAGATCGCCCGCCGCCAGCTCAGGCCCCGGGGGGCCGGAAAGAACGTCCTCAGTGCAGGAGGCGGACAAGGGCGGCGGTCGCCGCCGCCGACGCAACCACGAGAAGAAAAGGGGCTTTCAGCAGCTGGGCGATGGCGGCCACCGCCAGTCCTGCGGCCCGGGCATCGACCACGAGGTGGCGGCCGGTAGAAAACGTCTGGGTCGCGACGAGCGTGGCGAGCAGCGCGACCGGTAGGAGGGCCGCGATGCGGGCGGCGCGGGGGTCCTGGAGGACGCGAGCGGGCACCGATAGGCCCGCCAGCTTGAGGAGGTAACAGGCCAAAGACCCACCGATGACCGCCTCCCACATCGTCACCGCATTCCCCGATCTCCTAGGCAGAGGCCGACAACGACCGTCACCGCCGCGGCGAGCAGTACCGGGACGCCGGCGGGCACGACGGGAACCGCCAGCAGCGCGACGGCGGCGGCCGCCAGCGCCACGGACCACGTGCCGCCCCCTTTCATACGCGGCGCCAGCAGGGCCACGAAGGCCGCGGGAGCGGCGGCATCGAGGCCCAGGGTCCTGGGATCGGGGATGGCCTGAGCGCCCAACGCCCCGATGAGGGTGCCCGTGTTCCAACAGACGAAGACCGACACCCCCGTCGCCCAAAAGGCCCACCGGGCGGCAGCGGGCGATTCGGCCGCGACGGCCATGGCGGTTGTCTCGTCGATGACGAAGTGGGCGGCCAGGGCGCGGTGGCGGCCCCGGCCGCCGAGCACGGAGGAAAGGCGGAGGCCGTAAAAGGCGTTGCGGGTCCCGAGCAGGGCGGCGGTGGCGGCGCCCGCCAGCGAGCTGCCACCACTGCCGATCAGCGCCACTAGGGCAAACTGCGACGCTCCGGTGAACATGAGCAGCGACAGCGCCGCCGTCTGCCAGATCGAGAGACCAGAGGCGGTGGAGATCGCCCCGAAGGACAACCCGTAGGCCCCGGTGGCGACACCGATGGCGATGGCGTCTCTGGTGGCGGAGCGCCGGCTCTTGGCTTCGTCGGACATTTGGGCCAGGCTAGGTTTTCCTCCCGATTCTGGCGCTGGTGTCGCGGCCAGGGGGGGCTCGCTCGTTTAGGAAGCAATGGTCAGGATTGAGGCGCAGGTGGACGACGATTCCTTCGAGGCGTCGTACCGGGAACTGTTCACCCGGGCCGCCGGTGTCGCCTACCGCCTCCTCGGTGATGTCGCCGGCGCCGAGGACGTGGCTGCCGAGGCCATGGCCCGGGCCTATGCCCACTGGCCGAAGATCCGCTCGCTTCCCTACCGCGACGGCTGGGTGCTGCGGGTCGCCTCGAATCTCGCCATCGACGCCGGCCGCCGGCGGGTCCCGCTGGCCCGGCCGCAAGACCCACTCGACGGTATGGAGGCGGCGACGTTGCGCCTGGCGCTGGTTGGTGCGCTGCGTTCGCTACCCCGCCGGCAGCGCCAGGCGGTAGTACTGCGCTACCTGAGCGGGCTGCGGGAGGACGAGGTGGCCATCGCCCTCGGTGTCTCCGCGGGCACCGCCAGCACCCATCTGCGCCGGGGCCTCGACAGCCTGCGCATCCGGCTGGGCAACGACTTCCGAGAGGACGCATTGGCGCAATGACTGATCCCATTGATCGTGAGCCGACCTGGAACCCCGATGCCCACCTCGATCGGGTCTACCGCCGGGGCCATTTTCTGCGCAACCGCCGCCGGGGCGCGGGTATCGCCGCCGCGGTGGTCGCGATGGCGGCCGTGGTGGCGCTGGTAGTGGCCAATGTCGGCGGGGCCCATCAGGGACATCGCATCCTGACCGCCGGGACAGGCCGGACGACTTCCACGATTGCGGCGGCGGAGGGCGGCGGTGGGAGCGTGTCGGCCGCGGCCCCCACGACAGCCGCCGGAGCCACCGGAGCCAGCGGAACCGTCGGGCCCGGAGGGTCGGGGCCGGGGCCCGGGCCGGGGCCGACGACTGCGGCCACGTCCCATGTGACCACCGCACCAACGGTCGCCACCACCGCAGCGCCCACCACCACAACCACCCGGCCCCGGACGACCACCACCTCGCCGGGTGCTGCCTGCGGCCCAGGCGATCTCGCCTACAGCACGGCCACCGATGCCGGCAGTTACGCCGTGGGCGCCTCGGTGAGCATCAACCTGGTCGCCCGCAACGTCTCGGGCCGCACCTGCACAGGACCGTCCAACGCCGGCATTTCTGCGGTCGCGACGGTCAGCAACAGCGCCGGCACCGTCGTGTTCCGGAGCAACCCGATCGCCATCACCTGTACCAACCCGTGCATCGCCCCGGTGCTGGCGCCCGGGCAGAGCCACGCCTACGGCGCCGGGACCTGGGATCCCGCAACGCCCGCAGGCAGCTACTCGGCGATGGCGACCCGAAACGGAGTGTCGGGCGGGGCGGCCCTGTTCACGGTGCGCTAGCGGCCCCAATGTGCTGCGAAACGACGGTACTACGTCGTTTCGCAGCAGTTTGGCTCACACCGGGGCGTTTTCCGGCTCCGGTTCCGGCTCCGTTTCCGGCTCCGGCTCGGGCTCGGCGTGGGCAGCCGCCGGCAGGCCCAGCTCGACCGCCACGGTGGCGTAGTAGGCCGCCTTGGCCTCCAGTTCGAGCAGGAAGCCGTCAAGGACGGCCCGCTTGTCCCGGACCTGCTCCCGCATGCCGCGGTTGATAGCCATGGCTTCGGCCAGGATCTCCCGCCGGCGCTGGTCCGACGCGCCCCGCCGGGCCTCGAGCGCGCAGTTCGGCCAGGCGGTCCTCCGACGACAGGATGGCCCGGATGCGCTCAAGGTCGAATCCCATCACGTCGCGCAACTCGAGGATGCGCTTCAACCGGATGACGTCGCTTTCGCCATAGCGGCGGCTGCCGCCCGGGCTCTGGCCAGGGTCGAGCAGGCCCAGCTCCTGGTAGTAGCGCAGGGTCCGGGTCGTGACGCCCGCCTCGATGGCGACCTCACCGATCCGCAGGCTGGCACACGCGCCGCCGCCGCCGGCACCGGCGCCAGGGGCGCCGGGGGGACCCTCGATCACGCCGGAACCCACTGCTCGGGCTCCGGTGACTGGTCTGGGGTGGCGGGGCCGCCGGGGGCACCGAAAGCCCCGGTCGGCGGGGCGACATCGCCCGCGGGGGCCGCCCCTGCTCCCCCGGCCTCCACGCCCACCCCGGCAGAAGCACCTTCGAGGCCGGCGGCGCCCTCACGGTCATCGTGCACGTACTTGGCGCCGCGCATCCACGAAGCGGCCGCCGCGATCAGGGACATGACGAGCGACGCCATGAGGGTGATGCGCAGCCCCTTGATGAACGGTCCCGAGATGAGGTGCGGGAAGAACGTCTTTCCGGTGATGGTGGCCCACTGGGCCGGCGTCACGTGGGCCGCGGAGGCGCTACCGAGCAGCTTCTCCATGGGGTTGTAGCCGAGGAAGGCGCTGAACAGGCTGCCGACGGGAGGCAGGTTGGCTGTCTTGGCGGCGATGGCCGGGGGGACGCCATTGGCCTGCAGGTTGGCGGACATGGAATGCGGAAGCGACGCCGCCAGCCCAAGGACCATGAGCGAGAAGAACAGGCCAATGGACAGCACCATCCCCGAATTCATGAACGTGGCCCGCATGCCCGAGCCGGCGCCGCGCTGGCGGGCCGGGAGGCTGTTCATGATCCCCGTGGTGTTGGGCGCCGCGAACAAGCCCATCCCGATGCCGTTGAGCAGCAGCAGGCCGCCAAAGACCGGGAAGTGGAAGTTGGCGGGCAGGAACGACAGCAGCAGGAACGACAGGGCGGCCACCAGCATCCCGCCGGTGGCGAACGGCCGGGCCCCGTACTTGTCCGACAGGAAGCCCGACACCGGCCCCGCCACCAGGAACCCGAACGTCAGCGGGAGCATGTAGATGCCGGCCCACAGCGGCGTGCGTTCGAAGCTGTAGCCGTGCAAGGGCAGCCAGATCCCCTGGAGCCAGATGATCAGCATGAACTGAAGGCCGCCGCGGCCGATCGACGACAGCAGGCTGGCGGCGTTGCCCGTCCAGAAGGCCCTGATCTTGAACAGGTCGAGGTGGAACATGGGGTCGGTGACCTTGGTCTCGATCCACCCGAACAGCAGGAGCATGGCAATGCCCCCGATCAGTTCGAACAGTACCCACGGCCCCGTCCAGCCCATGTTGTGGTGGCCGTGGGGCAACAGCCCGTAGGTCAGGCCGATGAGGATCATGATGAGGCCCGCGCCGAAGGTGACGTTGCCCCACCAGTCGATGCGCGACTTGGTGGTGACGCCCACCTCCCGCAGCTTGAGGTAGGCCCACACCGTGCCGAAGACCCCGATCGGGACATTGATCAAAAAGACCCACCGCCAGTCGATCTCCGCCAGGATGCCGCCCGCCACCAGGCCGATGAACGATCCCGCGATGGCAGCCACCATGTTGATGCCCATGGCCATGCCCCGCTCGGCGGCGGGAAAGGCGTCGGTCAGGATCGCCGTTGAGTTGGCCATGAGGAGGGCCCCGCCGATGCCCTGCACCACCCGGAATCCAATCAGCCACAAGGCACCGCCACTACCACTTATCGGGCACACCGCGAGGGCCAGCGAGGCCGCGCTGAACACGGCAAAACCGGCGTTGTACATCCTGACCCGCCCGTAGATGTCGCCAAGGCGGCCGAAGGTCACCACCAGCACCGCGGTGACGACGAGATAGCCCATGAGCATCCAGAGGAGGTAGCTGATGTTGGCGGGCTGCAGGGGGTCGAGCTTGATCCCCCGGAAGATCGCGGGCAGCGCGATGAGGACGATCGAGCTGTCCAGGGCGGCCATGAAAATCCCCAGGGTGGTGTTGGACAGCGCCGTCCACTTGTAACGATCGGTTTCGCTGCGCTCGGGCTTCGGGCCCGCGGTGGCGCGGCCGGCACCGTTGGTCTGAACCGCCACGATTCCTCCCAGATGCATTAGATGACCCGTCCACCTTACGCGCGGACCTCACGTTTACGTCAACTGCTCACCGGAGAGAGCGGGACGACGGCGGCCGGGCAAACGGCGGGCGATAGTCTTCGAACCGTCATGTTTGAGCGCTTCGCCGACGAAGCCCGCCGGGCCACGGCCCTGGCGTCGGAGGAGGCCCGCCTCCTCGGGCACGACTTCATCGGGACCGAGCACATCCTCCTCGGTTTGCTGGCCGCCGGGGGCAGCGCGAGCGCGGTGCTGGGCGAGTTGGAGGTGACCCTCGACGACGCCCGAGAAAAGGTCAGCCAGCGGGTGCATCCCTACGGAAGCGGCAGCGTCGAGAGCCCGCCGTTTACCCCACTGGCGAAGAAGGTGCTGGAACGGGCCCACCGCGAAGCCCTGGAGCTCGAGGCCCCGGTGATCGGCTCCGAGCACCTTCTCCTCGGCCTCATCGATGTCGCCGATGGCGGTGGGGCGTGGATAGTGGTCGAGCTGGCGGGCAGCGCCGATCAGGTTCGCGAGGCAGTGCTGTCCCGGATCGAGGCCACCGCGAACGCGGCGCCGTCGGCGCCGAAGACGCTTCGGCGGTGGGCGGCGCAGGGCCGCACGGTGTTGACGGGACGCCAGGCGGGCGAGCCGGACCCGCCTGGACCGCCCCCTCGCTGCGGAGGCTGCCAGGCATCGTTGGCGACCGAGGCCCGTTACCGCCGCGTCACCGTCGACTGGGAGGACGCGGGAAAAGGGGAGAGCGAGGGGCCCGAGCCAATCACCGTTACCCTCGTGTATTGCGGGCACTGCGGCGTGGCCTTGGGCGTGGCGTAAGTCCCACCCACCTCCGGGAAACAAAACTCGGCCGTAGGCGTTGTCGTGATTACACGATTACACGAACTGGGGAATGAGTGAACTACTGGCGTAGCGGCCGGATCGATCCTGAAGAATTGAAGAACGCCTCGATTGACCGGGCGCAGCTCCGGCGCGTCTGGCGCTTCCTTGCGCCCTACAAAGTGATCCTCGGCCTGTATCTCCTGGCGATCATCGCGTCGACGGCGGTGAGCGCGCTTCCCCCGCTGCTCGTCAAGAACCTGTTCGACAACGCCATCCCCTTTGCCCAGCACCATCACAACAGCTTGAAGCAGGTGAACCTGGTGGCAGCCGGCTTGGTGGCCCTGGCGCTGGCGTCGACCGCCATCAGCCTGCTCAACCGGTGGTTCAGCTCCCGCATCGGTGAGGGCCTGATCTATGACCTGCGGACCGCCTTGTACGACCACGTGCAGCGCATGCCGATCGCATTCTTCACCAGGACCCAGACGGGCTCGCTCATGAGCCGCCTCACGAGTGACGTCCTTGATGCCCAAAACGCGGTGGGCACGGTGGCCAGCGTCTTGTCCGACCTCTTCACCCTGGTGACGACCCTCGTCCTGATGGCCTACCTGAGCTGGCAGATCACCGTCCTCTCACTGCTGGTGCTGCCCGGGTTCCTCGTGCTCGACCGGGTGCTCTCCAAGCGCATCACCGCCCTGTCGCGGCGGCGCATGGGCCTCAACGCCGAGATGAGCACGACCATGAACGAGCGGTTCAACGTGGCCGGCGCCCTGCTCGTCAAGCTGTTCGGTCGGCCCGACCGCGAGCAGCGTGACTTCGCCCGCCGCGCCGGCGCCGTCCGCGACACCGGCATCCAATCGGCGTTGTTGGGCCGGATCCTCTACGCCGCCCTCGCCCTGGTGGGCGCGGTGGGCACCGCCGCGGTGTACTGGCTCGGCGCCCGGGGCATCGTCAGCGGCAGCCTCAAGATCGGCGTCGTGATCGCCCTGGCGGCCTATGTCACCCGGCTCTACCAGCCGCTCACCGACCTGGCCTCGACCCGCGTCGACGTGCTGACCGCACTGGTTTCGTTCGACCGGGTCTTCGAAGTGCTCGATGCCCCCCGGGTCATCGACGACAAGCCTGGCGCGGTGGCCCTTCCGCTTCCGGTGCGGGGCCGCATCGAGGTTGACGACGTCACCTTCCGCTACCCGGCGGCGGCCGAAGTGTCGATCGCGTCGCTCGAGGCCGAGGGCTCCAAGCTGTCACCTGATCCCTCGGCGCTGGTCCTGAAGGGTCTGTCGTTCGTTGCCGAGCCGGGCACCATGACCGCGCTCGTTGGGCCGTCGGGCGCCGGCAAGACCACCCTCTCGGCCCTGCTCAGCCGGCTGTACGACGTCTCGGGCGGATCGGTGACGATCGACGGCCACGACGTTCGCGACGTCACGCTGGCGAGCCTGGGCGCGGCCATCGGCGTGGTGACCCAGGACGCCCACATGTTCCACGACTCCATTGCCGCCAACCTGCGCTACGCCCGTCTGGAAGCCAGCGACGAGGAGCTGGTCGAGGCCTGCCGGCTGGCCCGTATCCACGACGTCATTGCCGCCCTCCCCGACGGCTACGACACCATTGTCGGCGAACGTGGTTACCGGCTCTCGGGCGGGGAAAAACAGCGCCTGGCCATCGCCCGGGTGCTGCTCAAGGATCCTGCCATCGTCATCCTCGACGAGGCGACCGCCCACCTCGACTCCGAAACCGAGCTCCTCATCCAGCAGGCGCTGGCCGAGGCGCTGGCCGGCCGGACATCGGTCGTGATCGCCCACCGGCTGTCCACCATCGCAGCCGCCGATCAGATCCTTGTCATCGACGACGGTCGCATCATCGAGCGGGGCCGCCACCAGGACCTGATCGGCCTCGGTGGGCTGTACTCCGAGCTCTACGAGACCCAGTACGCCCGCAGTGCCACCTCGCCGGCGCCAGCAGTTCCTACTGGCTGACGACGACCTGGCCATCCATATTGCTGTGGATGGTGCAGCGGTAGGCGTAGGTTCCCGGCGCCGTGAAAATGTGGGTGAAGTAGCCGCTCGTGCGGTCGGGGCTGCGCCAGTCGCTGCCGACCACGTTGTGGGCCACGCTGCCGTCGTCGAACTTCCACGCCACCGTGGCGCCGGCGTGGACCGTCACGGATTTCGGGTTGAAGGCGACGTTGCGGATGTCGACGATTGCGGCCGCGGGCGGCGGCGGCGCGGGCGGCGCCGGCTGTGACGACCCGCCACAACCCGTGAGGACCGCGACCGCCGCGGTCACGACCACCACCGCCCGGGCGGCCCCAACCACGGCGGCGGCAACGGCCGGGACGGGCCCATCCAAGCCGGGGAACTGCCGACCCCTTTTCCCCGGCCTCATGCCTCCTCGGCCCAGCGATCGACCACGGCCAGCAGCTCGGGCAGTGGCCCGATGACCGCATCAGGCTCGACGTCGTAGCCGGGCACCCCGTTGTGGGGCCGCAGGACGGCGCGCATGCCGACCTGCTGGGCTCCGAAGACATCGTCGTAGGCCCGGTCGCCGACGAAGACCGCCCGGTGGGGATCGGCGACACCGACCGCGTCCATCGCGGCCCGGAAGGCACTGGCGTGGGGCTTGCTGAATTCCAGTTCGCTCGTGTAGAGCCGGGCGTCGATGTTCTCGGCCAGCCCGTCTCGCTCCAGGAAGTGCTCGTGGAACGCCCGTGGCCAGTGGGTGTTCGACAGCAGCCCGACCTTCAGGCCCCGGTCGTGGAGGCCCGCCAGCACCCCGGCGGCGTCGGGGTCGTGCCGAATGTGCGGTGTCCAGGCGTCGAGGTGGCCCTGCGTGGCCTCCTCGACGACGGCGGCGGCCACGTCGAGGTGCAAGGCCTCCGAGGCGCGGGCGAAGAGCTGGGCCAAGGTGAAGCTCCGCTGGTCGATCGGGATGCCGGCCCAGGCTTCCGCTTCCACCGCCACGAGCCGGTCGCGGATCTCGTCCTCGCGCAAGACATCGCTCCCGGCGGCAAGGTGCTTGGCGGCGATCCGCCACATGTCCTCCATGTCGACGTCGACATACACAGAAAGCGTGCCGCCCCAGTCGAAGATCACCGCCTCGATCACGAGGCCGCCTGGGGCGGCTCGGCAGGGGCCGTCCGAGTGTCCGTGCGGGTATCGAGCCAGCGGCGGAACCCGGCGGCGTTGGAGTGGATGCCGTTCAGCGTCTCCAGCTTCTCCCGGGACGCGGCGTCGCTGCCCTGCAGGTCGTCGCCGAAAGCTGCTTCCAGCGCGGTCGCGATGTCCTCGTCACGGCGCCAGGCCGCCTCGGCCACCGCCGCCCAGCACCGGAGGATGTCCTCGGCCTCCTCCAGCATGGGGATCGGGTCGGGCAGGAGGCCGTAGTGCGCCAGCGCGACGCCGACGGGCTGGCGTTGCCGGAAGCGCTGCAGCGAATGGACGGCGGCGTCGAGGTCGAAGTCCGGGGGCGGGGTGGCGGGGCGGATGATGCCCGACGCCGGCAAGCGGACGCCGACAGCATCGCCCGCGAAGAGGATTCCGCTTTCGCTGTCGTGGAGTGCCAGATGGTGCTTGGCATGGCCCGGCGAATCCACCGTCACCAGTTCGCGACCGGGCCCGACGGGGATCGTGTCGCCGTCGTCCAGCACCCGTATGCGCTCGGCGGGCGTCGGGTCGAGGCGGCCGTAGAGGCTGTCGAGCAACGGCCCGTACACCCGGGCCGCGGAGTCGACCAGCCGGGTCGGGTCGACCAGGTGGCGGGCGCCTTTGGGATGGACATAGATGGTGGCCTTGGGAAACGCCCGGGCCACGTCGCCCACGCCGCCGGCATGGTCGAGGTGGATGTGGGTGACGGCGACGGCGGACAGTTCGCCGGGCGAGACACCGTGGGCGTGGAGGGCCTCGAGGAGGGCGGC
The DNA here is from genome assembly GCA_963851105.1 of uncultured Actinomycetota bacterium. Lineage (GTDB taxonomy): Bacteria > Actinomycetota > Acidimicrobiia > Acidimicrobiales > Palsa-688 > DATARN01. The sequence continues at coordinate 70,077 of CAWKNP010000005.1, read as the reverse complement.
GACCGACGACTGGCTCCCGGTCTCGACAAGCACCGGGGATGGGCCCTCGACCAGGTAGCCGGCCGTGACTTCTTCCCAGCCGCCGAGGAGGGTGTCGATCTGCAGCACGCCAGGGCCGATGTACTGGTCCATGGGGGCCGACCCTACTGGGCTGTGGCAGGGTGACGGCATGGCGCCCCACTTCGATGCCGGCGGGCTATCCCCGATCGACGCGGCCGTGGCCATTCGCTCGTTGCCGAGGCGCTTCGGGGAGGCGTTCGCCCGAGCGACCAGCCCGGAGCAGTTGACGCCCGAGGTGCTCGGCCACGCGGCGTGGACGGCCACCGCCCTCGATTCCATCCGACGGGCCCTTCAAAGGGTCGTCCTGGAAAGCGACCCCGCCATCGAATTGCCGCCTGACGATCCGCCGGCGCCCGTCGCGATAGCCGGTCCCCCGGCGACGGTCCTGGCCCAATTGACGGCGGCGGCTACGGGGTTGGCCGACCTCATGGACGACATCGGTGGGCAGGACTGGACACGCACGGGGGAGACCACGAACGGCCCGGTCACGGCGCTCGACATCGCACAATTGGCGGTACGTATCGGGATCGAGCACCTGCGAGCCGGGGAGGCTGCGATTGCCGCCGCCGCTGGGGGCGCGGTCGGCTCCGGGGGCTGACGCCGAGGCTCCCGAGGTTTTGGCGCCGGGGACGATGGGAATCCAAACAGTCCTAAAGGCGGGACCTGGAACGCAAGGAAGGTCACACATGCGACATGGCCGGAGAGTCGAGACCAGGCGGGACCGAAGGGCACTGGCCACCGACGCCGGGATGGGGCGAGTCTCCGCTCTCAGCGTGCTGGCCGGTGCTCTTTGCGGATTGGCCGCCTTCGAGATCCTGTTTGCGATAGCCGGATCCATCACTGTCGCTATCCGCGGCGGCACCGACTTCTCGTCGGTGAGCGCCGGGCAGTTCAAGACCCTCGTCGGCGTCGTTCTGACCGTCGCGGTCTTCTTGGCGTTCATGTTCGGGGGCTATGTCAGCGGCCGCATGTCACGGCGCAACGGCGCTACCCACGGTGTGCTGGCCGGAATCGCCGGCATCATCCTCGCCGCCGTGACCGTAGCGGCCGTCCGGGCCAGCGGTACCGACAACGGCTTGGCGCGAGTCGCCACCCATATCCACGTCGCCAACTCCTGGCACGACTGGCGCACCTTCGGGCTGTTCGGCGTGCTCGTTGCCGCGGCCGCCATGATCATCGGTGGCCTGGTCGGCGCGATCCGCGGCGAGAGTTGGCACGGCAAGCTCCTGACCAGAGCCGTCGATCCGACCTACGGCCGCGAAGCCGACGACCGGGCCGAAGCCCGCAAGCGCTTGAACGACGCGGAGGCGGCCCGTTTGGCGGCCGCCGGCAATGTGGGCCGCGTCACTGCGGCCGAGCGTGCGGCGCGCCAGGACAGCGCGGTGAACGAGCCTGTCGGGCCGCAGGGCCGGCGCCCACACGAGTGGCATCGACGACCGGACCCACCGCGGCGGTGATGTCAAGGTCGACCCGTCGGGGACCGGCCAGTCCTGGCGCCGAGACGACGCCGGGCGGCGCCGAGCGCACGGCCCCGCAGCCCACGACCCCGGGAAGCACCACCGAGGAGACCGGACGCCGGCCCCGGCACCTTCTCGGGCGTCGGTAAACCTTCGAACCGGCGGCGGGCCCTCCCTAGGCTCCTCGCGCTGCCCCGAACGTGCCCGGCGCCTGGCGCGCGGCAGCGCCGCCAGCCGTAGGGCCCGCGGCTAGGCCAGCGACACCAGGTCGAGGAGGTCGTCGCTCCAGGCGTCGATAGTCCCGTCGGGCATGAGGAGCACCTCGTCGGGATCGAGTTCGGAGACAAACGCGCTGTCGTGGCTCACGACCACCATGGCTCCCGGCCACGCCGCCAACGCCTGACCGATCGCCTCCCGGGAGGGAGGATCGAGGTTGTTGGTCGGCTCGTCGAGCAACAACAGGTTGTGGCGCCCCGCCACCAACTGGGCCAACGCAAGCTTCGTTTTCTCCCCCCTGACAACGTGGCCGCGTCCTGAAACGCCATCTCCCCGCTCAGGCCGAACATGCCGAGCAGGCCCCGCATTGCGGTGTCGGGCGTCGGCCCGGCGGCGGAGTCGCGCATGTGCTCGAGGAGGCTGACACCGGCCCGGATGCCCTCGTGCTCCTGGGCGTAGTAACCCACCGAGACATCAAGGCCGAGTCGCATGGTCCCCTCCGTCGGCATCGAAGCGCCCGCCAGTATGCGCAGGAGGCTCGTCTTGCCAGCTCCGTTGAAGCCCATGACCAGGAGGCGCCGGCCCCGCTCGAGGGCGAAGTCGACGTCTTCGAACACCGGCGGCCCGTTGTACGCCTTGGCCAATCCGCTGACTTCCAACACCACCCGTCCGGCGTGGGGCGGTTCGGGCAGCCGAACCTTGTACTTGCGCTCCTTGGCGGGCCCGGACACGGCTCCCGCCTCGAGGCGGCTGACGCGGCGATCGATGGACTTGGCGGTGCGGGCACGCTTGGCCGTCTGGTGGCGCATCGAATCGGCCAGGGAACCGAGCCGCTGGATCTCCGCCTGCTGGCGCTCGGCCAGCCGGGCTTGACGTGCCTCGTCGGCGGCTCGGGCCGTGCGGTACTGGGAATAGGTGCCCTTGTACTCGACGAGATTGCCCTCGTCGAGGTGCAGTACCCGAGTGATGGCGGCGTCGAGGAGGTGGAGGTCGTGGCTGATTACCAGCAGTGCCCCCCGATAGGTGCGCAGGAAGCCCATCAACCAGGTCTTGGCGTCACTGTCGAGGTGGTTGGTCGGCTCGTCGAGCAGGAGCATCTCGCTGCCTGCGAACAGGATGCGGGCCAGCTCGATGCGGCGCCGCTCCCCGCCCGAAAGCACCGTGATCGGCAGGTCGACGCGATCGGCGGCCAGCCCGAGGCCGTGTGCCAGCCGCCGCACCTCCGACTCGGCGGCATATCCACCGTCGCTGCGGAAGGCGTCCTCGGCCCGGGCGAAGCGCGCCACGTTGCGATCCGACGGATCCTCTTCGACCGCGAGGCGGTACTTCTCCATCTGGCGCGCCGCCTCGTCGAGTCCCCGCCCCGAAAGCACATGGCACAACCCGGTGGCGTCGACGCCCGAACCCCGCGGCCGGGGGTCCTGCGGGAGGTAACCCAAGGCCCCGGGATGAGCGACCGTGCCGCCGGCCGACGGGGCCTCGCCGGCCAGCACCTTGAGCAGGCTGGTCTTGCCGGCGCCGTTGCGCCCGACGAGACCAACCTTTTCACCGGCGCGCACGGTGAAGGACGCCTCCACCAAAGTGAGCCGCCCTCCGACCTCCACGCTAAGGCCGCGGGCCTGGAGCACCCCTCCATTGTGCGGTATTTCGGGGCGGCCGACGCAAGATTTGGTGTGGCGCCCGTGGCCCGGCCCAAGCGCTCGCCCCACGACGCCGATGCCGGCGGCGCCGCCGGCCTCTTGGCGCCGGCGCACCCCGCCATTGCTTGAACAAATTCGCGGTCCCCGGCAACGCCCCTAGCGGGTTCACCGGTCGATCGGTCAGCCGGCCTCGCCATCGGGGCGGTCGTCGGCGTCGCCCTCGGCCTCGTGGTGCGTCGGATGCTCGGCCCGCCCACCGCGCTGGCGGGCGGCCGCCTCGGCCCGCCAGGTGATGTCCCGGACCGGCTTGCCCACCCGGCGGGCAACCCGGGCCACGTCGTCGTACTCCGCCTTGATGCGGCCGGGGCTGACTTTCACCCGGACCGGGAAACCATCGACCTCGACCTCCTCGCTCCGGCGCCGGGCCAGCCAGCGGGTGAGGGTCTGTCCCCGGACCCCGAGGGTCCCGGTTTCGGCCATCAGCACCTGCGCCACCTGGTCCGCCAAGGCCGGGTCGCACAACGCGCTCACGACATGGGCGGGGCGGCCCTTTTTCATGATCATGGGGGTGATCCAGGCGTCGTGGGCGCCGGCGGTCAGAAGCTCGACGACGGTGTGGGCCAGCACCTCGCCGGTCGCATCGTCGAGGTTGGCCTCGAGGAGGACGGTGTGATGGCCGCTGGTCACGAGCGACTCGCCAGCCGCGCCCTCGGCCAGGCTGGCTCGGCCGACAATGACCTGGGTGGCGTTGGGAAGGCCGTCGATGTCACGGGACCCGGCCCCGAAACCCGTCACGTCGATGCGCATCGGCGGCATGGGCCCCCAGCCGACGGCAAGTGCCGCCAGCAGCGCCGCCCCCGTCGGGGTGGTCAGCTCCACCTGCAGGTCCCGGCCGTAGGAGGGGGCGCCTTTCAGGAGCTCGACGACCGCGGGGGCGGGGTTAGGTAACGCCCCGTGGCTCGAGCGGATCATGCCGGTTCCGGTAGCGACGGGGCTGGCGTAGATCTCGTCGACGCCGAGGATCTCGAGGGCGGTGCAGGTCCCGACGATGTCCACGATGGCGTCGATGCCGCCCAGCTCGTGAAAATGTACCTGGGCCGGGGGCCGGCGGTGCAGGCGCCCCTCGACGGTGGCCAAGGCCGCGAAGGTCGCCAGAGCGCGCTGGCGGACCCGTTCGGGGAGCCGGGCTTCGGTGAGCACGCCGGCGATGTGGGCATGCGTCCGGATGACGCCGGTTTCGGCCGCTTCCACTGTGATCTGGGTCGCCGCGATACCGCAGCGCAGCACCGGTTCCGAGCTGATGTGCCAGCCCTCGATGGGCAGGCCGCGGAGAACCTCGACGACAGCGCCGAGGTCGGCGCCCGCGTCCACCAGGCTGGCCAAGGCCATATCGCCGGCGATGCCCGCGAAGCAGTGCCACCACGCGATGGTGGTCACGGTGTGGGGCCAAGGATGCGGGCGACGGCGCAGGCGGCGCCGAAGCCGTTGTCGATCCCCACGACCACCATGCCGGCGGCGCAGCTGGCCAGCATGGCGAGCAGCGCCGTCACGCCTTCGAAGGCGGCGCCGTAGCCGACGCTGGTCGGCACTGCGATGACCGGTGCCCCGGTCAGGCCGCCAATGACGCTCGCCAAGGCCCCTTCCATGCCTGCCACCGCCACCACGGCATCGGCGGTGGCCAGGTCGTCGAGCACGTCGACTAGGCGGTGGAGACCGGCGACGCCACAATCGGGGATCAGCGCGGCCTTGAAGCCGAACGCAGCCAGCGTCGCTTCGCACTGCTCGGCGACGGGGAGATCGGCGGTGCCCGCCGTCACGATCACGACCCGCTCGGGACGCGGCGGCGCAGGGCGCCACACCACTGTGGTGCCGACGTGGGCACCTCCGGGGTTGACGGCCATGGCGGCGGTGGCTTGCTCGTCGTTGACGAGCGTCAGGACGACGGGTCCGCCGTGCGGTACCGACAGGAGTTCGGACACGATTCCTGCGCACTGCGCGGCCGTTTTTCCCCGGCCGTAGACCGCTTCCGGAAGACCCTGGCGCAGCGTCCGGTGATGATCGACGCGGGCGTAGCCGAGGTCGGCGAAGGGCAGGCGCTGAAGCGCCCGCACGGCCTCGTCGGGGCTGCGTGTGCCCTCGCGTATCTCGTCGAGGAGTAATCGCAGGGCGGCGGCGTCCATGGCGGTCCTATCCTGCCCCCAACATGAGTGATTCCGCCTCCCGGCCCCTCCGGATCGGCTTTCTCGGCCCTCCGGGCACCTTCTCCGAGGAGGCACTGCTCTCCGAAGCGGACCTGGCGGCGGCCGAGGTGGTGCCGTACGCCACGTTCCCCGACGTGGTGGCCGCGGTCGAGGGCGGGACGACCGACCTCGGGTTCCTGGCCATCGAGAACTCCATCGAGGGCACGGTCAACACCAACCTGGACGCCCTGGTCTTCGAGCGGGACCTGCTCATCATCCGGGAGGTCGTGCTCGTCATCCAGCAGAACCTGCTGGCGCCGCCGGGGATTTCGTTGGCCGACATCAAAAGGGTGGTGTCGTTCCCCCATGCCACCGCGCAGTGCCGGCGTTGGCTGAACGCCAACGTTCCCGGCGTCGAAGAGGTGGCGGCCTCCTCCACCGCCGAGGGGGTCCGCCAGGTGGGAGTGGAGCGGCCGGAGGCGACCGCCGCCATCGGCACGCGGCTGGCGGCATCGCTGTACGGCCTCGAGGTGCTGGCCACCGATATCGAGGACCATGACGACAACGCCACCCGTTTCGTGGTTGTGGCCCGCCCCGAATTCGGTATACCGGCGCCGACGGGCCACGACAAGACGAGCATCGTGTGCTTCCAATACGACGACAAGCCGGGGAGCCTGCACGGGATCCTCGGGCAGTTTTCCGCCCGCAACCTGAACCTGACCAAGCTCGAGTCCCGCCCAACCAAGAAAGGGCTCGGCGACTACTGCTTCATCATCGACCTCGACGGCCATGTCGATGACGAGGTGGTGGCCGACTGCCTGCGGGACCTGCACGCCACGCTGCCCGGGGTCAAGTTCCTCGGGTCCTACCCCGCCGCCGGCGAGCACGGCCCTGCCCGGCGACGCGATGCCTCGGCGGCCTGGAAGGCGGCCGATGACTGGATCGGGGCGCTGCGGGCGCGTATCCAGGGATAGCGCCGGGCTGGGGGCCGGGGGCTGGGGGCCTCTCTCGATCGTCGGTCCTGGAACGGCCTGGACCGTGGCGCTCGGGCGCCACGAGCCAGGGATAGGGTTAACGGGCTCGGGAGGGATGGCAGAGCGGCCGAATGCGAAGCTCTTGAAAAGCTTTGGGATGCAAGTCCCCGTGGGTTCAAATCCCACTCCCTCCGCCCAAAGGGGGTGCTCATCCCGGCGCCTGGTGCCCTGCCGCCCTGGTCACAAACCCCTCTCCCCCACGGTCAACTGACCACCCCCCGCCCCCGGGCCGCACCGCCATGGTCACAAAACCCCACTCCCACACGGAGTACTGGTCAAGGCTCGGGGCCCGACCCGGCCCGGGATCGCCGGTGAATAGCGCTGGGGGTCCACCAACGCGCGCCGCCCGCGCTGGAAGATAGGGACCCTATGCCCTACCTCTACGACGCCCATCAGGGCGGCGCCATGATCTCCGATGCCATCAGCCGGCGGATCGAAGATCGGGTACGGCAGTTCGCCCACGACTACTTCCCTGGGCGCTTCCGGGACTTGGCTGTCTGGTTCCGGGGCCAGTTCTGTTACGTGGACGTCTACCGCGACCCGGGGCCCAATCCCGCCGGCTGGTCGCCCGAGGAATCCGACGAGACCCGGGAGCAATACCGGGACCGATTGTCGGAGACCGCCGTCCATCTGCTCCGGCTGCGGTATTTCGGCAATCCCGACCGGTGGAGCTTCGCCCTGTTCAACTACGCCACCGAGGAGTACGAGCCAGCCACCTTCCCGTCGGGGGAAGCGGCGGGCCGGCCAGAGGACGCCCTTGAGTACGTCCTCCAGATGCACCTGGACTAAGAGCCAAGTCTCAGCTGGCTCACAGGTTTGCCTGAAACCTTTGCCAGCCCGCTGCTGTTAACTGGACAAAGGCAGTGGCGCCGGTCGAGGAGTGGCGGCAATGAGCGAGCAGGACAAACAGCAGCCGCCTTCCGGAGCCTGGCGCCACGTCCCCCGGGCGCCCTGGGCGCCACCCGCCGCCGACGACCAGGACCAGCCTTGGGCCTCGCCCGGCTATGGCCAGCCCTACCCCGGTGAGCAGTGGCAGCCGGAAGCGACACCGCCCGTCGACACCGGTTTCGCCTACCCCTATCAGGGCTACTCGGCAGCGCCGACCTACCCGGGCGCCTCGCCCTATGCGCCTCCGCCCAACTACCCGCCCCAGCACGCGCCCTCCTACCCGCCCACGGGCCACCCTGACGGCGGAGACTGGCAGAGTGGCGGCTGGGCCGATCCCGCGTATGGGACGGCACCCGGCGGCTGGGCCGAACCGCCGTATGGGACGGCACCCGGCGGCTGGGCCGAGCCCGCGTATGGGACGGCACCCGGCGGTTGGCCCGACCCCGCCTATGGCGCGAGACCGGGCGCCGGCGCCGGCGGCTGGCAACCACCGCCCAGTGGCCCCTCCTACGCCGCCTGGGGCCCCGCCCCCGCACCGGGCTGGGCTCCATACCCGTCGACTCCTCCACCGAGCAAGACCAACCCCCTTGCGGTCATCCTGATCGCCATCCTCATTGCCGGCCTGGTCGGCCTCGGCATCGGCGGCCAGCTCGTCAGCGGGCACACCACGACCAGCCGCACCCCGACGGTCTTCCCAACTCAGCCCCCCGGAGGCGTCGGGTCCGGAGGCGGTGGCCTTCCGCCCTCCCAGGCGGCGGCAGTCGCCGGTGCCGTCTTCCCGTCGATCGTCGACATCAACACCAAGCTGGGCTACCAGCGCGCCGCGGCCGCGGGCACCGGGATGGTCCTCACCAGCGACGGCCAGGTGCTGACCAACAACCACGTCATCGCCGGCTCTACCAGCCTGAACGCCACCGTTGTCAACGGTAAGACGTACAGCGCCAAGGTGCTCGGCACCGATCCCACCGAGGACATCGCACTCATCAAGCTCGACGGGGCCAGCGGGCTGACGCCGATCAAGACCGGCGACCCCTCGAAGCTGGCCGCCGGCGATGCGATCGTGGCGGCGGGCAACGCCGGTGGCCTCGGCGGGACTCCGAGCGTGGTCACCGGAACGATCGTGGCGCTCGATCAGGCGGTCACAGCCAGCGACATCGGCGGCGGGAACGCGGAACAACTGACCGGCATGATCGAGATCAACGCCCCGCTGCAACCTGGTGACTCAGGGGGCCCGCTGATCAACCCGTCAAGCCTGGTGATCGGCATGGACACCGCGGCTTCGGCCACCAATCGGGTGGAGTCGCAGTCGAGTGTGGGCTTCGCCATACCCATCACCAGGGCCCTCGCGATCGCCAAGGAGATCGCGGCCGGCCACGCCAGCACCACCATCCAGATTGGCGTGCCCGGCTTCCTCGGCGTCAGCATCGACCCGACCACCAACACCGGCGGGGGGGCCACCCTTTCCGGCGTGATCCCCGGTTCCCCCTCCGAAAAGGCGGGCCTGGCGGGCGGCGACGTCATCACCTCGATCAACGGGCAGCCGGTCGACTCACCCAGTTCCCTCACCGCCATCCTGCGCCAGCACCATCCCGGCGACAAGGTGTCGGTGGGCTGGTCGGACTCCTCGGGCAAAAAGCGAAGCGCCACCATCACTCTGACGGTCGGTCCCGCCGCCTAGCCGGGGTCTCCCGCGGGCGCGGGGAAAGGGGGGTCGGGACGCCAAGCGCTGACCAACCACGGCCCGGCGGTGCCCCGGAGCAGCCGCGCGACTCAACCGCAGCGCCGTGACAGCGACGCTAAATCGTACCTAAATGACCGCTAAAAAAGCGGCGAAACCCCACAAAGCGGTCATTACCCCCTCAACCTTCCCGGGGGGGACGTCGATATCTCCTATGGACAAGGAACCGACTTGCGCTGGTTGTCGGGGAGCGACTCGGTAGATAGCTCAGTCCGTGTCACTCCAGACGACCAAAGGAGCTCGACCTCCAATGAACCTGCTCGACCGCCGCCTCCTTGTACTCGGGATCACACCTTTCGAGGAACCCAATGCCAAGTTGGCCGTCGCCGTCGAGCGCGCCGGCGGGCTCGGGATCATCGGTTTGGGCCACGATGCGGAGGTCAACCGCAGCGCGGTGGCCGATGCCGCTCGCTGGTCCCGGACCGGGTGCCACTTCGGTATCCGACTTCCCGCCGGTCTGACCCAAGGCGTCGCCCTCGACGACCTTCCCGCCGCCGTCGACACGGTCATCCTCGGGGTGGGCTCCGAGTCGTTGCCCGCCGACGTCTCGGGAGGCCAGCTCGGCCGCCGGGTGCTGGCCGAGGTGACCAACGTGGCTGGAGCCCACGCCGCCATCGCCGCCGGCGCCACCGGCCTCATCGCCAAGGGCTCCGAAGCCGGCGGTCGTATCGGCGACACCACCGCCTTCGTGCTCCTCCAGCAGATCCTGGCGGACCCCGGCATCACCGTCCCCGTCTGGTCGGCGGGCGGCATCGGCCTCCACAGCGCCGCCGCCGCCGTCGCGGGAGGCGCCACCGGCGTCGTCCTTGACGCCCAACTGGCACTGGTGCGGGAATCGGCAGAACGCCTCCCCACGGCCGTCGCCGCCGCCGTCGCCGCGATGGACGGCAGCGAGACCACCGTCATCGCGGGCCACCGGCTCTTCACCCGTCCCGATCTCCCCGTCGCCGGCTTCGCAGCCGGTTCCGACGCCTGGACCGCGGTTGAGGGTTTCGAGGGAGAGGAGCCCGGCGCCAACGGTGCCGCCGGGGAAACCTCTCCCTCAACCCTCACCGCTGCCGAGGTGGCAGCTCGCCTGGGCGCCCGGGACCTGCGCAATCAGTTCCTCCCCATCGGCCAGGAGGGCGCCTTCGCTCGGTCCCTCGCCGAGACGCACCCCACCGCCGGCTCCCTGGTCACCGCCATCCGCGAGTCCATCATCGAGCACATCGCCACCGCCCACACCGTCGAGCCCCTCGCTCCCGGCTCCGCCCTGGCGGCGGGCCGGGGCCTCACCGTTTCCGTCGCTCAGGGACCGATGACCCGCGTCAGCGACCGGGCCGCCTTCGCCCTTTCGGTGGCGAAGGCCGGGGGCCTGCCCTTCCTGGCCCTCGCCCTGATGGGCGGCACCGAGGTGCGGGCGCTGCTCGAAGAGACGGCCGAACTGCTCAGGGGCCGCCCCTGGGGCGTCGGAATCTTGGGCTTCGTCCCCGCCGAGCTGCGCGAGACGCAGCTGGCGGTCGTGCACGACGTGCGCCCGCCGTGCGCCCTCATCGCCGGCGGTCGCCCGTCGCAGGCGGCACCCCTCGAGGCGGCCGGCATCGACACCTTTCTTCATGTCCCCTCCCCCGGGTTGCTCGACCGCTTCCTCCGAGACGGCGCCCGCAAGTTCGTCTTCGAGGGCCGGGAGTGCGGTGGCCACGTCGGGCCCCGGTCCAGCTTCGCCCTTTGGGAATCCCAGGTCGAGGGTCTGCTGGCGTTCGCCGGAACCAAGGACCTGTCCGATGTCCACGTACTCTTCGCGGGCGGCATTCACGACGAGCGCTCAGCCGCCATGGTCGCCGCCCTCGCCGCGCCCCTGGCGGCGCGCGGCGCCGGCGTCGGCGTCCTGATGGGCACCGCCTACCTGTTCACCGAAGAAGCGGTGGCCAGCGGCGCCATCGTGGCCGGATTCCAGAACGCGGCTATCAGCTGCGACTCGACGGTGCTCCTCGAGACGAGCCCGGGCCACGCCACCCGATGCGTGGACACCGACTACGTGCAGTCGTTCCTCGAGACCAAGCAGCACCTCGTGGCCGCCGGCGCCAGCCAGCAGCAGATGTGGGCCGAGCTCGAGCAGCTCAACCTCGGCCGCCTGCGCCTGGCCAGCAAGGGTGTCCGGCGCAGCAGCACCGACGGGGCGATCGTGCCGGTCGGCGAGGACATTCAGCGCCGTGAGGGCATGGTCATGATCGGCGAGGTGGCGACGCTGCGCTCGGCCACCACCACCGTCGCCGACCTCCACGCCCAGGTCAGCAGCGGCGCCACGGAGTTCCTCGCCACTCGGGCCGCGGCCCTCGGCCTCACCCCAAACGACGCCGCCACCGCGACCGCCCATCCCCTCGACATCGCCATCGTGGGCATGGCCGGCGTCTTCGCGGGCGCGGCCGACACCGACCGCTACTGGGCCAACATCGTGGCCGGCGTCGACGCCATCACCGAGGTCCCCGCCGACCGCTGGGACACCGCGACGTACTACGACCCCGCCGCCGTCACCGTCGGCGCCGGCGCCCGGACGCCCTCCAAGTGGGGCGGCTTCCTGCCCGACGTGCCGTTCGACGCCCTGGCCTACGGTGTGCCGCCCGCCTCGCTCACCTCGATCGACCCCTCGCAGCTCCTGGCCCTCGAGGTCGCGGCCCGCGCCCTCGCCGACGCCGGCTACGCCACCCGCAGCTTCGACCGGGAACACACTTCGGTCGTCTTCGGCGCCGAAGCGGGCACCGACCTGGCCGGCGCCTATGGCTTCCGGGCCCTGCACCAGTCCTACGTCGGGCCGATTCCCGCTGAGCTCGACACCTTCTTGCCGGTGCTCGACGAGGACTCCTTCCCCGGCGTGCTGTCCAACGTCATCGCCGGGCGCATCGCCAACCGCCTCGACCTGGGCGGCTCCAACTACACCGTCGACGCCGCCTGCGCCTCGTCGCTCGCCGCCCTCGACGTGGCCTGCAAAGAGTTGGCATCCGGTACCAGCAACATGGTCCTCTGCGGCGGCGCCGACGTCCACAACGGGCTCCAGGACTACCTGCTCTTCGCTTCGGTCCATGCCCTGTCGCCCACCGGCCACTGCAAGACCTTCGACGCCAAGGCCGATGGCATCGCCCTCGGCGAAGGCGCCGCCTGCCTCGTGCTGAAGCGACTGGCTGACGCCGAGCGCGATGGCGACCGGATCTATGCCGTCATCAAAGCCGTCGCCGGATCAAGCGACGGGCGCAGCCTGGGCCTCACCGCCCCCCGCCCCGAAGGCCAGCGACGGGCGCTGGAGCGGGCATACACCATGGCCGGCATCTCCCCCGCCCAGGTCGGTCTGGTCGAGGCCCACGGCACCGGGACCGTCGTCGGCGACCGCACCGAGCTGGCCACGCTGACCGAGGTCTTCAACGACTCCGGCGCCGAGCCCGCGTCCTGCTCCCTCGGCTCGGTCAAGTCCCAGATCGGCCACACCAAGTGCGCCGCCGGCCTGGCCGGCATCATCAAGGTCACCCGGGCGCTGTACAGCGGCGTGCGCCCGCCGACCGGCCAGCTCACCGAGCCCAACGGCTACTGGAAGCGCGACACCAACCCCTTTTTCTTCGACACGGCCGCCCGGCCGTGGACCGCCCCGCCCGCCGAGCGCTTCGCCGGCGTCAGCGCCTTCGGCTTCGGGGGCACCAACTTCCACGCCGTGCTGAGCGCCTACGACGGGGGCCCCGAGCCTCTCCAAGGGTTGGAGGAATGGGGGGCGGAGCTGTTCATGTTCCGTGCCGCCGACCGGGCGGCGGCCGCCAGCCAGCTCGATCAACTCGCCGAGCTCCTGGCCGCCAACGACAGCGTCGGCCGACCCTGGCACCTGCGGGACCTGGCCTGGACCGTGGCGGTCACGACCGGCCGAGGCCCCACCCAGGTGGCGCTGGTCGCGACCGACCTGGACGATCTGGCCGCCAAGCTGGTCGCCGCTCGCAACTTCGCCGCCGCCCCGGGTGTCTTCATCGGCAGCGCCGACACGGCCGAGGGAGCAGTGGCGTTCCTCTTTCCCGGCCAAGGCAGCCAGTCGCCGGGGATGCTGGGCGACCTGTTCGTCGCCTTCCCCCGTCTGCGGCGCCACCTCGACGGCCTGGGCGAGCTGGCCGCGACGATGTTCCCGCCCGCCGCCTTCACCCGCGACCAGACCGACCGCCAGCGCGCCGCCCTCACCGACACCCGCGCCGCCCAGCCCGCCCTCGGCGTGGCCGGCCTGGCGATGAACGAGCTGCTGGGAACCGTGGGCGTCTTCCCCGATCTGGCGGGCGGCCACAGCTACGGCGAGCTCGTGGCACTGGCCATCGCCGGCGCCCTCGACTGCGACGATCTGGTGGCCATCTCCCAGGCCCGGGCGGCCGCCATCTTGGGCGCCGCCGGTACCGACCCAGGCGCCATGGCGGCCGTCACCGCCACCGCCGCCGACGTCGCTGCGTACCTCACCGATGGCGTCATCGTCGCCAACCACAACGCTCCCCAGCAGGTCGTCATCTCGGGCCCGACCGCCGCCATTGACACCGTCGTGGCCGCGCTCAATGCCGCCGGGATGGCAGCCAAGAAGATCCCCGTGGCCTGCGCCTTCCACAGCAGCTTGGTCGCCGGCGCTGTCGACACCCTGGCCGCTCACCTGGCCGGCGTCTCGGTGCGCACGCCGGCCATCCCGGTGTGGTCCAATACCACCGCCGCTGCCTACCCCGCCTCGGTTGCCGCCGTCCGGGCCACCCTCGCCGGCCAGGTGGGGGCGCCGGTGCGCTTCGTCGAGCAGGTCGAGGCCATGTACGCCGCCGGCGCCCGGGTGTTCGTCGAGGCAGGTCCCGGGCGGGTGCTCACCACCCTCGTCGGCAAGATCCTCGGTTCCCGGCCGCACACCGCCGTCGCCTGTGACGTGGCGGGCGAGGCCGGCATCCCCCGATTTCTCCTTGCTCTGGCGGAACTGGCGGCCGCCGGCGTGGCCGTCGACGCGGAGCCGCTGTGGCGGGGCCGACAGGTCCGCACCGTTTCCCGGGCCGATGTCGGGCGCCAGCCGGGCTGGCTGCTCAACGGCCACTTGGTCCGCACGGCCGCCGGCACCCCCCTGGCCGGTGGCCTTCAGCCCATGACTGCCGCCCCGAAGCAGTTGGAGGCTCCGTCGGGCGCCGCCCCGGGCCAGCGCGACGTCGCGGTGCTCGAGTTCCTCCGCACCACCCGGGAACTGGTCGCCGCGCAGCGCGATGTCCTCCTTGGCTACCTCGGTTCCGGCGGCGTCGGCGAGACCGTCGCCGCCGCCCTTCCGGCCCGGTCCCAGGTGGTGGCGGCCTATACCGTCACGCCTGCGGCGCCGGTGGCAGCGGCACCGACGCCCCCGACGGGCCCGATGAACCGGGACCAGATCCTGGCCGCCGTACTCGCCATCGTCAGCCACCGCACCGGGTACCCGAGCGACATGCTCGACCCCAACTTGGACCTCGAGGCCGACCTCAGCATCGACTCCATCAAGCGCACGGAGATCCTCGGCGAGCTGGCCGACCAGGTCGGCCTGGCGGGCGCCGACGGCGCCTCGATCGACGAGTCCACCGTCGAGGAGCTGGCCCGCCTCAAGACCCTCAACGGCATTGCCGACTGGATTGTCGCCCACATCGGCGCCCCCGCCTCCCCCGGCGCCGCCCCGTCGGCCTCTCCCGAGCCGATCCCCCTACTTTTCTCACCGGGCGCCAGCCGCCAGCTTCTCGAGCTGGACCCCGTCGCCGACCTGGCCGCCACCCCCGCCAACCCGGCCCTGCTCGCCGGGCGCCGGTACGTGATCGTTGACGGCGGCCTCGGTATCGGCCTCGAGCTGGCGGAGCTGCTCGAGCACCGGGGCGCCGACGTCGTCATCGGAGACCCCGACAGTGTCCTGGCCGCGGTCGAAGGCGCCCACGCCCTGGTCCACCTGGCCGCCGTCGACCCCGATCAAACCTCGGTGCTCCCGGACGCCTTCGGAGTACTCCGGGAGGCGGCCGAGCGGGGGGTGGCTCGCCTACTCGTCGCCACCGGTACCGGCGGCCATTTCGGCCTCGACTCCGGCGCCGAAACGCCCGATGCCGGCCTCGGCCTGGGCGGCCTCGTCCGAACCATCCGCGCCGAGTACCCGGCCCTGGTCAGCCAGATCGTCGACGTGGACCCCAAGGAGAGGGCCGGCGCCATCGCTACCGCGATCCTGGCCGAGCTGACCGCCGCTGATCCGCCGGTGATGATCGGCTACCACCACGGGCTTCGCACCGGTCGCCGGGTCGCCACCGTCGCGCTCGACGGCGTCACGGGGACCTCGGCGCAGGAGATCGCCGCCGCCACCGCGGCCATGAATCTCGGTCCCGACTCGGTCGTGCTCCTGACCGGCGGCGCCCGCGGCATCACGTCTCGGGTGGCGATCGAACTGGCTCGGGCCACCGGCTGCCACATCGAGCTCATGGGCCGCACCCAGGCGCCCGCCGGCGACGAGG
Source organism: uncultured Actinomycetota bacterium (assembly GCA_963851105.1). Taxonomy (GTDB): domain Bacteria; phylum Actinomycetota; class Acidimicrobiia; order Acidimicrobiales; family Palsa-688; genus DATARN01. Next base: position 54,394 of record CAWKNP010000005.1, on the reverse strand, counting down.
ACCGGGCCACCGCATCGGCGCCCGACGCACCGTCGATCCGCCGCGCTCTCATCGAAAGCGGCACCCGCATCCCCGGCCAAATCGAGATCGCCACCGCCCGGCTGATGGCCACCCGCGAGATCCGCGCCACCCTCAGCCAGCTGGCCGCCGCCGCCGCCTCGGCCCGCTACCACGTGGTCGACGTCCGCGACGGCGACGCCGTCCGCGCCGTGATCGCCGACATCTATGCCCGCCACGGCCGCCTCGATGGCGTCATCCACGGCGCCGGGGTCCTCGAGGACAAGCGGATGAGCGACAAGGGGATCGAGTCCTTCGAGCGGGTATTCCGCACCAAGGTCGACGGCGCCCGCAACCTGGTCTCGGCACTGCGTCCCGACCTTGGCTTCCTGGTGCTGTTCGGCTCCGTCGCCGGCGTGTTCGGCAACAAGGGCCAGGCCGACTACGCCGCCGCCAACGACGCCCTCGACTCCTTGGCCCGTACCTGGGCGGGGCGCTTCGCGGGCCGGGTGGTCGCCATCGACTGGGGCCCTTGGGCGGGCGCCGGCATGGTCTCGCCGGAGTTGGAGCGGGAGTACGTGCGCCGCGGCGTCGGGCTCATCAACGTCGACGACGGCGTCGCCTGCCTGCTGCGCGAGCTGGCGTGGGGCCCGAAGGACCTCGCCCAGGTCGTCTACCTGCGGGCCGGCGGATGACCACCGACGTCGCAATAGTGGGGATGGCCGCCCTTTTTCCCGGCGCCGTCGATCTGGACTCGTTCTGGCACAACATCGTGACGGGCACCGACGCCATCACCGACGTGCCCGCCACCCGGTGGGACGCCTCCTACTACGACCCCGACGCCTGGAACCACCCCGCCAGCGACAAGTTCTACTGCCGCCGGGGCGGCTTCATCGACGACATCGCCACCTTCGAGCCCGCCAAGTTCGGGATCATGCCGCTGGCCGTCGACAGCACCGAACCCGACCAGTTGCTGGCCCTGAAAGTGGCGGCCGCCGCCATCGCGGACGCGGGCGGCGACAGCTGCCTCGACGACCGCACCCGCGTCGGCGTCATTCTGGGCCGGGGCGGTTACTTGTCGGCCGGCGGCGCCCGCCTCGACCAGCGGGTCCGCGCCGGTCGCCAACTCCTCGCCAGCCTGCGGGAACTGGTGCCCGACCTCAACGAATCGCAGCTCGAGCAGGTCCGCCAGGACTTCCAGGCTCGCTTGGGCCCTGAGCGCCCCGAGTCCTCCATTGGATTGGTGCCCAACCTGGCCGCCTCCCGCATCGCCAACCGGCTCGACCTCCAGGGCCCCGCCTACACGGTCGACGCGGCGTGCGCCTCCTCCCTGCTGGCCGTCGACCACGCCGTCGCCGAGCTGGCCAGTGGCCGATGCGACGCCGTCATCGCCGGCGGCGTGCACGTGTGCGACGACGTGACGCTGTGGAGCGTGTTCTCCCAGCTGAAGGCGCTGAGCCCGAGCCAAAGCATCCGGCCCTTCGACCGCCGCGCCGACGGCCTCTTGATCGGCGAGGGCACGGGCATGGTCATCCTCAAGCGCCTGGCCGACGCCGAGCGAAGCGGTGACCGCATCTACGCCGTCATCCGGGGCACGGGCGTCGCCAGTGACGGGCGCGACTCGAGCCTCATGCGACCCCGGGTCGAGGGGCAGGTTCTGGCCCTCGAGCGGGCGTGGTCAGCTGCCGGGCTCGACCCGTCCGCGCCCGACGCGGTCGGCCTCATCGAGGCCCACGGAACCGCTACGCCGGTGGGCGACGAGGCGGAGCTCACGACGTTGCGCCAGGTCTTCGGCACCGCCGGCCCGGCCATCGCTCTCGGCTCGGTCAAGTCGATGATCGGCCATTCCATGCCCGCCGCCGGCATCGCGGGCCTCATCAAGGCGGCGCTGGCCGTGCACCACCGGGTCCTGCCTCCCACCCTGCATTGCGAGCAGCCCCACCCCGCCCTGGCCGGCACCCGGTTCTGCCCTTCGGATTCGACCACGCCGTGGGAAGAGGTCGGCAAGGGCCAGCCCCGCCGAGCCGCGGTCAACGCCTTCGGCTTCGGCGGCATCAACGCCCACGTCATCGTGGAGGAGGCGCCCAACGCCCGTGCCGGCGCTTCCTGGGTGCCCGAACCCCGCCGGCGCCGCGGTGTCTCGCAGCGGGTGCTCTTGCTCGCCGGCGCCTCCGCCGACGATGTGTCCCTCCAGCTGGCGGCCGCCGACGCCACGCTGCTCGCCCGCGACGACATCGGGGCGGTTCCCGCCGGCGGCCCGTGGCGGCTGGCGATCGTCGACCCCAACCCGACCCGGCTGGAACTGGCCCGTAAAGTCGTGGCCCGGGGCCGGCCGTGGCGGGGGCGCAACGACGTCTGGTTCACCGCCACCCCGCTACTCGCCGATCCGCAGGCCAAGCTGGCGTTCCTCTTCCCCGGTGTCGAACAGACCTTCGATCCCCAGGTCGACGGTGTGGCGGCCCACTTCGGCCTGCCCGAACCCCGCCTTGAGGGGACCCACACCCTCGGCCGCCACAGCGTGGCCACCCTCTCCGTGGGGCGGCTGTTCGACGGCGCCCTGCGCCAGCTCGGGATCGCCCCGGACCTGGTGGCGGGCCACAGCATCGGCGAGTGGAACGCCATGATCGCCGCCGGCATGCACGACGGCACCGATATCGACGCCGTCATCGCCACCTTCGACCAGGACAATCTCGAGGTGCCGGGCGTAGTCTTCGCCGCCCTGGGCTGCGGCGCCGAGATGGCCGAAGCCGCCATCGTGGGCCTCGAGCGGATCGTGGTCTCGCACGACAATTGCCCCCACCAGTCGATCATCTGCGGCGAAGAGGCCAGCATCGCCGTCGCCCTCGACCGCCTCCGGGCGGAGGGCGTCATGGGCCAGGTGCTGGCCTTCCGTTCCGGCTTCCACACGCCCATGATCGAGCCCTACCTGGGCCCCGTCGGCGACCTCCTACGCCACCTGCCGCTGCGGCCCCCGCACACCCCGATCTGGTCGGCCACCATCGCCGCGCCCTACCCCGCCGATCCTTCGGAGTTGCAGGCGCTCACCGTCCGCCACCTGCTCGAGGCCGTCCGCTTCGGTCCCATGGTCACCCGCCTCCATGACGCCGGGGTCCGAGCCTTCATCCAGGTCGGCAGCGGCAGCCTCACCGGGTTCATCGACGACACCCTGCGCGACCGCGAGCAACTGGTGATCAGCGCATCGACGGCCAAGCACTCGGGCCTCGACCAGCTGCTGCGGGTGGCCGCCGCCCTGTGGGTCGAGGGCCGGGCGCCTGCCTTCGAGCGGCTGGCGCCCGGCGCCAGCCCGGCGGGCTCGGTCACGCTGCGCCTCGGCACCCCGCTCGTCCACTTCGGCCCTGAGGTGCAGCGCGATTTCCGCTGTGTACACGACGGAAATCGCGCTACCCCCCCGGTCGGCCATCCCGTGCTGGCGGAATTCGACGCAATGCTGGCCGACGCCACCGCCGCTGCCGAGGCCGTTCTACGTTCGTGGAACGCCCCGCCCCAGAAGGCGACCACGACCCAGGTCGTGTCGCTGGCCACGATGCCCTACCTGGCCGACCACTGCTTCTACCGCCAAGCCGACGGCTGGCCCGACATGGCCGACTGTTTCCCGGTCGTGCCGATGACGACCATGTGGGAAATGATGCTCGACGCCGCCCGGCCGCTCGCCGGGGGCCGGGCCCTGATCGGCCTCGCCCAGGTCCGGGCCCTGCGCTGGCTGGCCCCGACCGAGCCGGTCACGGTGACCGTCACCGCTACCGCCGACGGTGACGGCAACATCGACGTCGTCCTCGAGGGCTACGCCCGGGGCAAGGTGCTCGTCGCCGACCGGTTCCCCGCCGCCCCCGCGGCCAGCGTCGACACCCTGCACAACGAGCGCCCGTCGCACGTGGGCGCGGGCGAGCTGTACGAGGGGCGCTGGCTGTTCCACGGCCCCCGTTTCCAGGGCGTCCGCGACATCACGGGCTATGCCGACGACGGCATCCGGGGCCAGCTGGTCAGCTTGGCGGCTCCCGGCGGCCTGCTCGACAACGCCGGCCAGCTCATGGGCTTCTGGATCCGAACGACGGTCGCGACCGACAAGCTGGCGTTTCCCGCGTCGGTGGCGCGGATGGAGCTGTTCGGCCCCCATCCCGCGCCGGGCGTCGAGCTGGGCTGCACCGTGTGGGTCCGCTCGGTGACCGACACCCTGGTGACCGCCGACCTCGAGCTCCGGCTGCCGGACGGCACGGTGTGGGCCCGGATCACGGGCTGGACCGACCGACGCTTCCTGACCGACGACGCGGTCGACCCCATCCTGCGCTGGCCCGAGTCCCACCGGATCTCCGAGGACCAGCCGGGCGGCTGGATGCTGCTCCGGGACCGCTGGAACGACCCCGCCAACCGCGAACTGGTGATGCGCCGCTACCTCGCCTCCACTGAGCGCGCGCAGTACGAGCAGCAGAACCCGCGAGGTCGCCACCGCTGGTTGCTCGGCCGGATCGCAGCCAAAGACGCCGTCCGCCAGTGGCTCTGGGACCGTGGAGCGGGACCGTTGTATCCCGCCGAATTCGTCATCGGCAACGAGGCCGGCGGCCGACCGTTTGCCGTCGGGCTGCCCGACGGTGTCGGGATCTCCATCGCCCACGCCGGCGAGCTGGCCGTTGCGCTTGTGGGTCCCGACGGGGTCGGCATCGATGTGGAAGCAGTCGAGCCCCGGACGCCGCAGTTCGAGGCCATGGCCTGCACCGACGGCGAGCGGGCGCGGCTCGATCAGGTCGCCACCGGATCGCGCGACGAGTGGGTGACGCGCTTGTGGGCGGCCAAGGAAGCGGTCGCCAAGGCAATCGGGACCGGCCTCGGCGGAAGACCGCAGCGTTTCGAGATCACCGAGGTGGACGGCCCGAAACTGCTGGTCGCCGCCCTGGACGACGGATCGTGGTGGTGGGTCGAGACCACCACTGTTGACAGCGGTGGGACCCGCTACGTGGTCGGCTGGACCGCGGCGGGGACATCCCAACCCTTTTCCCCAGACCTTTCAGAGAGGATTTCCCATGGGCACTGACACCATCCTGGCCGACATCACCGAAATGCTCGGCGAGGTGATCGGCGAGGACTACCTGCTCGAGTGTCAGGTCACCCTGGACACTGCGTTTTCGGGCGACCTCGAGCTCGAGAGCATCGAGTTCGTGGCGCTCGCCGGGCTGATGAAGGCGCATTACGGGGGCGACGTAGATTTTGTGGGCTTCCTCGCCAACATGGACCTGCACCAGATCATCGCCCTGCGGGTCGGCCAGGTCGTCGAGCTCATCGAGCGGAGCCTGGTGGTGGCCAACCGTGGCTGATGTCATCGCCAACGGCGTGCGCTTCCATGTCCAGCAGCTGGCGCCGCCGGGTGAATCCGGCGGCGGACCGACGGTGGTCTTCATCCACGGCCTCGTCATGGACAACCTGTCCAGCTTCTATTACACCCTGGCCAACCCGTGCGCCGTCGCCGGCGCCGACGTCATGCTCTACGACCTGCGCGGGCACGGGCTCTCCGAGCGCCCGCCGCTCGGCTACGCCCTCGACGACTCCGTCGACGACCTGGTGTCGCTGCTGTTCGAGTTGGGCATCGAGGGGCCGGTTCACCTGGTGGGCAACAGCTATGGCGGGACGGTAGGGCTGGCGTTCGCCCTCGCCTACCCGACCCGGGTCGCCAGTTTGGTGCTCATCGAGGGTCATTTTGCGGTCCAGGGGTGGGGCGAGGAAATGGCCCGGACACTGTGGGGGATCGCCTTCGGCATGGAGTTGGAGGAAGCTCGAGCCTGGGTCGCAGCCGCCGGGCGCAAGATGACACGGATGGCTCGAAAGGCTGATGCCCTGATCAACCACACGAGCCTGGTGGAAGACCTGCTGACCGCGGTGCCGCTGCCCCGGGAACCGCTGGCGACGTTGCCCTGCCCGGTGCTGGCCATCTACGGCGACGAGTCCGACGTCATCGACCGGGCCCGGGACCTGGGCACCCTGGTGCCCGACTTCACCTTGAACATCCTGCGGGGGTGCGGGCACTCGATTCTGATGGAGGTGCCGGCGCATCTCCAGGCCGTACTGGCGTGGTGGCTGGACGGCAGGCACGGGCCGGCGCCGGAGTATGTCGACGCCTCGTCCGTCGGCGCCTCGACCGTCGGCGCCTCCGGTTCGGTCTTGGTCGGGTAGGGGCTCGAGATGCTGCGGTGAGCCGGTTCTTGTTCGTGGTACCGCCGCTCACCGGGCACACCAATCCCACCGTCGGCGTGGCCGCAGCGTTGTCGGCGCGGGGCCACGAGGTGGCCTGGACCGGGCACGCGTCGGTCATAGGGCCCCTCCTGCCGTCTGGCGCCACACTCATCCCGGTCGCCGAGGCGGCCGTCGACGATGCGGTGGTGGCCGAGGCAAAACAGCGGTCGCAGGGTCTGCGGGGCGCCGAGGCACTGATGTTCCTGTGGGAGGATTTCTTGCTGCCCCTCGGGCGGGCCATGGTGCCCGGCGTCGAGGCGGCCGTGGATCGCTTCGCTCCCGACGTGCTGGTGGTCGACCAGCAGGCCATCGCGGGCGCCGTCGTCGCCCGCCGCCGTGGGCTGCGGTGGGCGACGTCGGCGACGACCTCCGCGGAGTTGGTCGACCCGTTCGCCCTGCTGCCGAAGGTGGGGGCGTGGGTCGCTTCGGAGCTGGCAAGCTTCGCGGGCTCCTTGGGAGTCCCCGGTTCGGGGGATCTCCGGTTCTCGCCGGAGTTGGTGCTGGCGTTCTCGACGGCGGCGCTGGCGGGTCCGGGGCGGGTGTTTCCCGCCCACTACCACTTCGTGGGACCGTCGCTCGGGGGGCGCCCGGCGGGGGCGGAGTTTCCCTGGTCGTGGCTCGACCCTGCTCGGTCGTGCGTACTGGTGTCGCTGGGGACAATCAATGCGCCCGCGGGGCGGCGTTTCCTCGGCGAGGCCGTGGGCGCACTGGGGTCCCTGGGTGACCGGGTGCAGGGAGTGGTGGTCGGGCCACCTGACCTCGCCGGGGTGGTACCGGCCAACGTGCTGGTGCGGGGGTTCGTCCCCCAGCTCTCCCTGCTGCCGCGGATGGACGCGGTGGTGTCCCACGGCGGCCACAACACGGTGTGCGAGACGTTGGCCGCTGGCCTTCCGCTGGTGGTGGCGCCCATCCGGGACGACCAGCCGATCGTGGCCCAACAAGTGACCGACGCCGGCGCCGCGGTGCGGGTCAAGTTCGGCCGGGTGCGGGCGCCCGAGCTGGCGGCGGCGATCTCGGCGGTGCTCGATGAACCGGCGTACCGGGAGGCGGCGGGGCGGCTCCGGGCCTCCTTCGAGGCGGCCGGGGGGCCTCCGGCCGCGGCCGACGCTCTCGAGGCCCTAGCCGGGGCAGGGCCACCGGCGGCCCGCCCCAACCCCAAAGTGCTGTGAAACGACGGTAGTACGTCGTTTCAAAGCAGGAGAGGTCGGGGACCACCCACGCGTTAGAGGCGGCGGGCCAGGATCCGGTAGGCGCTGGCCCAGCCGGCGCCGCGCCGGCGGATGAAGGGTTGCAGGGCCCGGTCGGCAACGACGCCCGCGATGGCGAGGGGGGCCATGACGCCGAGGATGGCGGCGCGCTTCACCTTGTCGGCGGTGGTGGGCGGGTCGAGCCACGGGAGGCGCGACGGCGGCGCCGTCGCGAGGATCCACATCCCGATGGCACCGCCGATGTCAACCGGTTGGTGGGCGGGCCCCCGCTCGACCTCCACCACCGCGAAGCCCTGGGCTTCGAGGGCCGCGCTGACATGGGCGACGGACAGGAACTGCTGGTGCTGGGGCTGGAGCCAGGGGACCCAGTACTTGCCGAAGAGGCGCCCGAAGCGGGACTCGGGGTCCGGCACCTCGATGAGCAGGTGGCCGCCGGGCTTCAGGGCCACCCGGGCCGCATCCAGCTCGGCGCGCGGGTCGCGGGTGTGCTCGAGGTAGTGGTGCATGCTGACGATGTCGTAGCGGCCGGCCATCTCGTCGACCAGATCGGGGAACAAACCTCGGTAGGCGTGATCCACCCACCCCCGCTGCTGGGCCTCGTCGATGCTTGTGCCCATGTCGAGGCCGTCGAAGCGGGTGTCGGGGAGGATCCCCCGGGCGATCAGACAAAAGTGCCCGTAGCCGGTGCCGACGTCGAGCCACGTCTCGGGCGCCGCGTGGCGACGGGCCAGCGCGACGCGGCCCCGGTAGGAGGGCTCGCTCTGGGCGAAAAGGAACTGGATCCCCGGGGCACCCAGCCCGTCGTAGACGTCGCGGTAATAGAAGTCGAGACCCGCGATCGTGAGCCGGGGGTTCTGGAAGACCAGCGCGCAGGTGCGGCACTCCTCGAGCACGAACTCGCCCGGTTTGAACTGGACCAGGTCGGGTGTGCGCAGGCGCTCGTCGAGCGCTCTGCCCCCGCACCACGGGCAGGTCGTGCGACGGGGCTCGAAAAATCGGGCCGTCCCCCCAACGAGTTCGGAGGCATAGGCCGCCCGCCGGGACTCGACGGGGTCGGCGCCCGGCGCCTCGGAGTTTCGCAAAGCGTCGCGGAGTACGGCGAACGGCGCCACGAGCCTGGCCACCGCCGCGCCCGGCGACGGCGCCGGCGGGTGCAGCGGCGTCCCGGCGGTGGCCAGGTAGGGCTGAGCCACAAACGCGGCCACGGCGGCGGCGCCCCAGCCGGGGCTGGCGAGCATGCCCAGGAGGAGCAGCGACGAGCGGGTGGCAGGGATGGCGAGCGCCAGCGGGGTGAAGGCGCCGTAGAGAGCCTCCAGCTCACCGCGGCGCTGGTCGGGCGGGGTCTCGACGGCAGCAAGCTCGGGGGCCACGACGACGTCGGTGGTGCGGGCCGCCAGTTGCTTCAGCCGCTCGGTGAGGCGGACGAACGCAGCCCGATCGGACGCTGGTGCCGCGGCGGCGAGCTGCGCCCGGTCGGCGACCGCTGTGCGCGTCAAGACGGCGTGACGGGCGCCGCGCCCGGGGGCGAGGGGTGCCGCCCGGTAACTGGTGGTGTCGAGGCCCCGGGCCAGGTCGAGGGCCTGGTCCGGGGAAAGTGCCGCAGGAACGAGATCGACCACGTCGAGGCCTTCGTTGCCGGCGTAGCGCACCGCCGCGGCCCGCACACCGGCGCTGACGGTGACCCCTTGGCCGGCTAAGAGGGTGAAGTCGTCGTCACCGGATCCCGTTTCGCTGGAGGAGGTCTCGCCGGTTCCCGTCGCCGCGGGTTCCAGCGAGCGCAGGCCGGAGAGGCGCTGGCGCAGACGCAGACCGTTGAGCAGCGATCCGACGGTGAGCAGGACCCACAGCCATCCCAACCGGCGCCGAGGCACCGGGCCATTCTGCCCCACGAACCTGGTTCAGGCGATAGGAGGCGGGGGCGGCACCCCGCCGGCACCCGGAGGCGCGGGAGGCCACGGAGGCGCGGGAGGCGCAGCCGCAGTCGGAGGCGCGGGAGCAGCACCCGGAGCGGGAGGCGCAGCCGGAGTGGGAGGTGCGGGAGGAACGGGGGGAACGGACGCCGGCCCGCCCACGCCGGCGCCCAAGTCTCCGACCAGCTGGAAGTACTCCTCCCGGGACAACTCGCCGCGGGCGTAGCGGTACCGCACCTGGTCGATCGCCGGGTCGGGCCCGAAACCCGGCGGCCGGGCACCGGTCGGTGGACCGCTGGGCGGTGGACCGCCGACCATCATCGTGGCGCCGGGACGCCGCCGGAGGAGCAGGTAGACAGCGAGTCCGACTAGGCCCAGGAAAATGACAAACAGGATCAGGAGGCCCCAGTGAGGTCCCTGGAACCTGTCCGAATGCCGTCCGTAGAACATGGCAGGGGTCCATCCTTTGCGCCAGCGGCGCTAGCTACCTACCGCAGTGTTGCGGGCGGGCCTGTACATCGCCTGAGTCGTCGCTAAAGATCGGCTGAGAGTCACGCCCTTTTCCCGGCCCGGTAGCCTCGATTCCGCGAGGCAGGCGCCGGCCAACCGGACGCCGCGGAAGGAGACCGTGATGCAGCTTGGCATGATCGGACTTGGGCGTATGGGGGCAAACCTGGTCCGCCGCCTGATGCGCGACGGCCACGAATGTGTGGTGTTCGACGTCAGCGCCGACGCTGTGAAGGAGATGGAGGGCGAAGGGGCGACGGGCGCCGAATCGCTCGACGATTTCGTCGCCAAGCTGACCCCGCCGCGTGCGGCGTGGATCATGGTGCCCGCGGCGTTCGCGGGCCAAACCGTCGACCAGCTGGCCGATCGGATGGAGCCGGGCGACATCATCATCGACGGCGGGAACAGCTACTACCGCGACGACGTCGACCGGGCCGAGGCCCTCACTCCCCGGGGCCTGCACTATCTCGACGTCGGCACGAGCGGAGGCGTCTTCGGCCTGGAGCGCGGGTTCTGCCTGATGATCGGCGGCGAGGACGAGCCGGTCGCCCACCTCGATTCCATTTTCCGCTCCATCGCTCCCGGCGTCGACACTGCCGCCCGGACCCCAGGCCGCGACGGCGAGGCGACGACCGCCGAGCAGGGCTACCTTCACTGTGGCCCGGCGGGCGCCGGCCATTTCGTGAAGATGGTCCACAACGGCATCGAGTACGGCCTTATGGCCGCCTACGCAGAGGGCTTGGGCATCTTGCACCGGGCCGATGTCGGCAAGCACCAGGGCGACCAGGATGCGGAAACGGCGCCCCTGCAGAACCCCAAGTACTACCAGTACGACATCGATTGCGCCTCGGTGGCCGAGCTGTGGCGGCGGGGCAGCGTGGTGAGCTCGTGGCTCCTCGACTTGATGGCCCACGCCCTGCTCGGCGATCCCGACCTGGAGGGATTCTCGGGGCGGGTGTCCGATTCCGGTGAGGGCCGCTGGACGGTGCGGGCCGCGGTCGACGAAGGGGTGCCCGCGGGTGTGCTGACCACCGCCCTGTTCCAGCGCTTCACCAGCCAGCGGTCCGGCGACTTTGCCGACCGGCTGCTGTCGGCGCTGCGCAAGGAGTTCGGCGGCCACCTGGAGAAGCCGGGCCAATGACCGCCATCGACAAGACGCCGGAATGGGAAGCGCTGGTGGCGCATTACGAGGCTCACCGGAGCGACCACCTGCGCCAGCTGTTCGCGGCCGACGCCGATCGGGGGACCACGCTCGTCACCACCGCGGGCGACCTTTTCCTCGACTATTCCAAGAACCGCCTGACCGCCGAGACGATCGCGCTGCTCGTCGAACTGGCCAACGCCGCGGGGCTGCGGGCCCGCATCGACGCCATGTTCGCGGGCGAGAAGATCAACGTCACCGAAGACCGGGCGGTGCTCCATGTGGCGCTGCGTGCGCCGGCCAACGAGCACATCACCGTCGACGGCGTCGACGTGGTCGGACAGGTCCATCAGGTGCTCGGCAAGATGGAGATTTTCGCGGAGCGGGTCCGCAGCGGTGCCTGGTGCGGCCATACCGGCAAGCCGATAAAGAACGTCGTCAACATCGGAATCGGCGGATCCGATCTGGGCCCCTCAATGGCCTACGACGCCCTGCGCGACTACAGCGACCGGAGCCGCACGTTCCGGTTTGTCTCCAATGTGGACGGCACCGATATCTGGGAGGCCACCGCCGACTTGGATCCTGAGGAAACCCTGTTTGTCGTGTGCTCGAAGACCTTTACCACCCTCGAGACGTTGACGAATGCCGCGACGGCACGGGATTGGTTGCTGCGCTCGGTCCACGACGAGGCGGCGATCGCCAAGCATTTTGTGGCCGTTTCCACCAACGCCAAGGCGGTGGCGGCGTTCGGGATCGACACCGGCAACATGTTCGAGTTCTGGGACTGGGTGGGTGGGCGCTACTCCTTCCCGTCGGCCATCGGTCTGTCGTTGATGCTCGCCATCGGCCCGTCGAACTTCACGGACATGCTGGCCGGGTTCCACCAGATCGACGAGCATTTCCGCACGACGCCGTTCGAGAGCAACCTCCCCGTCCTGCTCGGGCTCATCGGCGTGTGGTACATCAATTTCTTCGGGGCGCAGACCCAGGCCATCCTCCCCTACAACCAGTACCTCACCAAGCTGACCCCCTACCTCCAGCAACTGGACATGGAAAGCAACGGCAAGTCGGTGACGTTGGCAGGCACGCCGGTGGACTGGAAAACCGGGCCTGTCGTGTGGGGCCAGCCGGGCACCAACGGCCAGCACGCCTTCTACCAGTTGATCCATCAGGGGACGCGGCTGATCCCGTGCGACTTCATCGGGTTCCAGGAGCCCAATCACGACGTGGGGCCCCATCACGACCTGCTGATGGCCAACTTCTTCGCCCAGACCGAAGCCCTGGCGTTCGGCAAGACCCGCGAAGAGGTCGAGGCGCAAGGCGTGGCCGCCCACCAGGTGCCCCACCGCACATTTAGCGGTAACCGCCCGACCAACACCATCGTGGCGCCCAAACTCACGCCCCGTGTCCTCGGGGAGCTGATCGCCACCTACGAGCACAAAGTCTTCACCCAGGGCACGATCTGGCAGATCGACAGCTTCGACCAGTGGGGGGTGGAGCTGGGGAAGGTGCTCGCCCAACGCATCGTCGGGGACTTGCAGGCCGAGGCGGACCCGCCACTCGCCCACGACAGCTCCACCAACGCCCTCATCCGCCGTTACCGCAGTCAGCGCCGGGCATGACGACCGCGCAAGCTGACGCCCTGGTCCTCTTCGGTGCCACCGGTGACCTGGCCAAGAAAAAGCTCTTCCCAGCTCTCTACTGCCTGGAGGCGCGGGGGAAGTTGAAGGTGCCCGTCATCGGTGTGGCCAAGTCAGATTGGGACGACGAGGCTTTGCGGGCCTATGCCCGCGCCGCCATCAACGGGGCCATCAAGCCGATCGAGACCGATGTCATGGATCGCCTCGCCGCCCGGCTTTCGTTCGTCGGCGGTGACTACGGCGACCGCACCACCTTCGAGCGGCTGGCCGCGAGCCTGGAGTCGTTTTCCGCCGATCATCCCGTGCATTACCTGGCCATCCCGCCGAGCCTGTTCCCGACCGTGGTCGAGTCCCTGGGCGCCGTGCATCTCAACCGCTCGGCACGCGTGGTCATCGAGAAGCCCTTCGGCCACGACCTGCAATCGGCCCGGGCACTCAATGCCGTGCTCCACCGGGCCTTCTCCGAGCGGGCGATCTTTCGGATCGACCACTACCTGGGAAAAGAGCCGGTGGAGGACCTGCTGGTGTTCCGCTTCGCCAATTCCTTTCTCGAACCTATCTGGAATTGTCACTACATCAGCCAGGTCGAGATCACCATGGCGGAGGTCTTCGGCGTCGAGGGCCGCGGGGCGTTTTACGACAACGTGGGCTGCCTGCGCGACGTCGTGCAAAACCACCTCCTCCAGGTCGTCACCCTGCTGGCCATGGAGCCGCCGGTGCGCGACGACGCCGACGCCCTGCGCGACGAGAAGGTGAAGGTGCTCAAGGCCATGCCGCCCGTCAACGACGCGGAGGTCGTTCGGGGCCAGTACGAGGGCTACCAGGCGGAGCCCGGCGTCGCCCCCGGTTCGACGACCGAGACCTTCATCGCCCTGCGGCTGTGCATCGAGTCGTGGCGGTGGGGCCGCGTGCCGATCTACGTCCGGGCCGGCAAGGCCATGGCGACGACCGCCCTCGAGGCCACCGTCGAACTGCAGCCGCCCCCCAGGATGCTGTTCACCGGCGAGCAGGGCATGGTGCCCGACCCCAACCTGATTCGCTTCCGCCTCGGGGTCAACGACGGCGTCAGCCTATGGGTCCAGGCCAAGTCGCCCGGCAGCAGGGATGTCACCCATCCCGTCGAGCTGGCGGTGGACTTTGCTTCCGCGCTGGGCCATCGCCAGGAGGCGTACGAGCGCCTGCTGATTGACGCCCTTGACGGTGATCCCCGCCGCTTCGCCCGCGAGGACATGGTGGAGGAGGCATGGCGGATCATCCAGCCTGTCCTCGACAACCCGGGACCGGTCTATCCCTACCAGCGGGGATCGTGGGGGCCGGCCGAGGCCGACCGCCTGATCCCGTCGGGGAGCTGGCACCAGCCCGAGGGCGGGCGGTGATCACCGCCGATCAGTTCGCTCTCAACCTGATCCGCCAGACGGTCACGACCGATCGGGTGGCGGCGGTGATGGCTCGCATCGCGGGCCACCGGATCGAGGTCGGGCCGTTGCGGTTCGGTCCCGGCGGGGCGGTGGCGGCGACCGGTGTGGGCTTGATCGGCCTGATCGAGGTGACGCCGGCTGGTCCCGGCTCCAAGGCCTCACTGGGCCCCATGCACCCAGTGGGCTCGGTCAGCTCGCTGGGCTCCGTAGGCTTCGACGCCCGGGTGCCAGGGGACCTCACCATCGAGCTCACCGCCGGCAGTGGGGGCCGGGCCCACCGCTACCAGGGGTCGGTGGTCGTTTCGCTCCGGATCACCGTCGTGGTGCACGCGCCGGCTCGCGTCGTGCTCGATGTTGCCCCGCTGCAAGCCGACGATGTGGCGGTACGGCTGAATACCACCGGAATGGCGACGTTCGTCCTGCAGACCCTCGGCGATGCCGACCGGGAGGTGGCGGCGCAGGTGGCCAAGGTCGTCAACGACCGGGTGGCGGCGGTCGCCGATATCCGCGAGATCGATTTCGCGGCCCTCCTCGACCGGGCTTGGCCGGCCGAGATGGCCGAGCTTGAAGCTCGGCTGGGGGGCTGACGCTCCGCTGTCGCCTCCGGACGGCCGCCAGGGCGACGCCGCCGAGGATGGCCGCGGCCACCACGACCCCGACGGCGACCAGGCCGGTGCCTGCCCCGCTCCCCGGTTTGCCCGCGGCGGGGGCGGCGCCGGGGGTGGTGCCGGAGATCTTCGAGGGGTCGGCGCCCGCCAGGTACCAACCGGGCTGATGGAAGGTGGCGCCAATCATGGTGGGGTCGCCGAAAGGTTGGATGGGAAGGTTCGTCCAGGTCCGCCCATCGGCGGAGTAGAGCATCGAGTTGGCCTGGTGGGGCGCGGTCAGGACCACGTTGCCGTCGGCGGCCAGGTTCGGCAGCGGGGTTTTTGAGGGTTGGTACGCGAGGTCGATCCGGTAGGCGTTGCCGTCGGCGGCGACTTTTCGGGGCAACGGGCCGAGTGTGGCCGCGTCGAGCGGGGAGAAGGTGACGGTGACCTTGGTGTCTCCGTCATGCGGAGAGAATGCTGCCGCGGGCACGCTGAGCAGGCATTGGCCGTCGGGCGAGGAGGCAAACTGCGGCGTCGGAGGACCGGTGAGAGCGAAGTCGGTCGTGCCGGCCTTCGGCTTGACGTTACTGGCCGCGAAAGCCGGCGGCGGGTTGACCCACTGGTAGGGCGACGGGGGCCCGATGCCCTCGAAGAGGGGGAGGACGTGGTGGCCGCTCACGCTCACGGTGGCCGCGGCCGCGATCACGTACACCGCCACGACGCCGGCGGCGGTAAGAAGGATTTGGCGGAGGCCGGGGCGCAGTGGTCTCGCCGGGCTCACTGATCGATCGGCATCCACACCACCGGGTGGGTCGCGAACGCCGGCGGCCAGACGACCTCCTCGTGGCCCGGGGACACCCATTCCCAGATGACCCCGGCGGCGTTGCGGTTGTTGCCCGCATCGGCCGCCCCCAGGGGTGCGATGTCGATGCCGCCCCCGTTGGCCAGCGTCCCGACGGGGAGCTTGACGGCCTGGGCGGCGGCCGCCACCGCGTCGGTGCCGGCGCCTGGGGCCTTCGGCAAGACGTGCACGAAGAGGGCGACGCTGTTGGAGAAGCCCGAGAGGGCGTGGGAGGTCATGGACTGGTGGTAGCGGGCCTGGTACTGGGCTTGGGCCCATGCCAAGGTGGTCCTGCCCTCGGCACTCAGCGCGTCGGGGCGCACTGCCGCGGCATCGGGCTTGTCAGAGGCGAATACCCCGACCGCAACCGCTCCCAGCGTCTGGCCGAACGCCGGCATGCAGTATGAGCTCGAGGTGCCTAGGTTGACCACCAGCGGGACCTTCTGGGCGGCGAGGGCACGCCGCAGCGCGGTGCCATCGGCCAGGTAGGCCGACACGTACAGGGCGTCGGGATGGGCCGCGGCGATCCGGGCCGCCAAGGCGGTGAAGTCGGCGCCGCTCGCCGGGTAGGCCATCGACGCGACCAAGGGCTGCCCGGTGGCGTTCACCGCGGCGATGGCGCCGGCTGCGACCGCCCGTCCGTAGGCATCGTCGACGTAGGCCACCGCCCACCGCAGTGGTCCGGGATGCGGCAGGTGGGGCGCCAGCCCGGTCGCGACGAAGGCGACCGCCGCCTTTCCCAGGTCGCCGCCCATCGGGGCCATGCGGATGAAGTCGATGCCGGCAGCCACGGGGCCGTCAGTGGCCGCGCTGTTGGCGCCGTACTCGTTGTCGGCGCCCGCGGTGGCGTCCCAGCCGACCTCGCCGACGGCGCCGGTCTCCCACACCAGCATGTGGCGGCGGGTCGCCTCGGCCGCGGCCAGCGCCGAATAGGCGCTGCCGTGGGTGCCGACGACCACCGCCACCCCTTGCGCCTGAAGGCTGCTCAGCGCACCCGGGACATCCTCGGGCCGGTTGACGTCGGCGGCGACCAGTTGGAGAGGGTGGCCGTTGATGCCGCCGTGGTCGTTGGCCCAGGCGGCCGCCAGCTCGGCGCCCTGCTTCTCCTCGAGACCCTGCGGACCCTGTGGCCCGGTCGTCGGATACATGAGGCCGACCTTGACCGCGCCCCGGCCCGCGCTGGCCGCCCCACCGCAGCCCACGAGCAGGGCGGCGGCCAGGGTGGCGGCCGCAGCGGCGCCGCCCACCGCACGGACGTGGCGGCGCATCACAACACCACCAGAAGGTTGGCGATCACATGGGTGACCGCCGGGACCGTCCACGTCCCGCTCGACCAGCGCTGCCAGGAGAGGATCAGGCCGGCGCCGAGGTCAAGAGGAAGGACCCACCAACCGTAGACCGTGATGTGGGCCATGGCGAAAAGAATGGTTGACCCGGCGATCGCCAGCGCCGCTCCTCCCGGCCGCAGCACGGCGTAGACGAACCGCCGGAAAAACGCCTCTTCGGCCACCGCCGCCAGTGTCAACGCCATCAGGTAGCCGAGTCGGGACGGGACGGGGGGGTGACCGCCGGCCAGCAGCCGGCCGACGCCGAAGGCGCCGATGCCGAATGCCAGGCTGAGGGCGGCCGAGCCCGACGCCGGGGTCCGTTCGGCGCTGTCGGTGACCGGCCACGCCCACCCGACGACCAGCAGCACAAGAAACAAGGTCAAAAGGGGCCGGGTCCCGACCAGGTAGGGGCGGGCTACGAACACTCCGAGAACCACTGCCATGGCGGTCACCGCCAGGACGGGCCTGGCTACCCCCGGCGCGTGAGGAGCGGGGAGAACAATCGAGGCGGCAGTCACGAATGCCACCGTATTTCCCGTAACTTGGGGAGTTGCGCGCGACGTCACGGGAGTCACGTCCGACGCGCTTCACCGAAGTCCCCATGTCCCCCCGACAACGGGCCCGATCCTGACTCCATAGGCGGAATCCTCTCACTGGATCGGGGGACGGGGGCGAGCCGGCCAGCCCGAGGGGCCGGAGGTACACAAAGTCCCTCACGACGAGCCATTGGTCCCCGTCAGGTCTAGTGGCCGTCGAGGCTGAGCACGTCGACTTGGTGGACAACTCGCTTCCGTAACTATGGTCGGAAAAAATGGCTTCCCGCGCCAACGACCTCGCCGCTGCGAGGACTGCGCTGAGCGCGGCCGTGGCCCGGTCGGCGGACCTCATCGCCTCGCTCCCTGACGCCGATGCCAGGCTGGCCAAATCGGAGTGGACCGTCGGCGACGCCGCCTCCCACCTCGCCATTGCGCTGCGCGGTTTTACCGACGCAGCCGCCGGCGATGCCGAGCAGTGGCGGGCCATGATCCCGGTGGAGACCGGGTACGCCGAGCGGGTGGGCGGCCTCAACCGCGCCACGATCGCCGCCGAGCCCCGTCGCTCCCCGGCCGAGGCCGCCGCGGCCATCAAGTCGGCGGCGGCGGGATTTCTTGCCGCCACCGGCGGGCGCGACCCAGCCGAGCGGATCCCGACGCCGTGGTACGGCGACGGCCAGACTCACAGTGTCCTGTCGGCCACCTGTTTGCTGCTGGGCGAGCAGGTCATTCATGGTCTGGACATCGCCAAAGGGGTGGGCCGGCCGTGGTCGATCTCGTCCGACGACGCCCGCTTGGTGCTCCAAGGCATCCAGGCCATGATGCCCATCGCGGTGAATCCGGCCGCCACCGGTGACCTGACCGCCAACTACAAGGTTCATATCGGCGGGGGTGGCAGTTTTATCGTGCGGATCTCGGGCGGGACGGCCACTGCCGAGATCGGCTCGGGCGATGGCTCGGGCCGTCGCTCCGGCAACGGCTCCCGGGTCGACTGTCATATCGCCGGAACGCCAGTTGCGCTCGTGCTGGTCGGCTACGGCCGGATCAGCCAGTGGCGGGCCATCGGAACGGGCCGGCTCATCGCCTGGGGCCGCAAGCCGTGGCTGGGTTTCCGCTTCGTGAACTTGTTCTTCAACCCGTAGGAGGCAGGGCGGCGCCGGGCGCTTTGGCGCGCCGACGTGGCCGTTTTTGGTCGCCTTCCGCGTAGTCAGCACGTCGCTCGTGGCGGTCGCCAGGGACATGGCTGTCATTCAATGGCGTCGTACGCGGACAAATTGGTGGATGGACAGTGGTCGAAGGTGAAGCGGGTCGGCTCTAGGGTGCCTGACGCAGGCGGTCATCTTTTCTAGGCTGGATAATTGTGCCCACCGAGACTGTCCGGCTGCGAATCAAGAACGTGGCCAAGGCGGTGCTGGTGTCAGGGCAGTCCTACCAGGACCCCAAGGACACGTTGAACGAGTTCGTTTCCAACGCGGCCGACGAGTATGCCGAGGCCGGCATCGTGGGCGGCCGGATCCGGGTGGTGTTACACCGGCGGGGTCAGCGGCCCTATGTGGCGGTCGATGACGACGGCCGGGGTTTGAGCGCCGAACGGCTGCGGGAGTTGGCCCGCTCGCTGTTCGAGTCGTCCAAGGTGGGCGACGACCGCACCCTGGGCGAAAAGGCCATCGGCTTGTTGGCCTACCAGCAGCTCGGGGCCCGCTGCGAGATCGTGACCCGCACCGCGGACAGCCCGGCCACCGCCTCGCTGTGCCTGAAACGGGGATCGGCCAACGCCACCTTGGATCCCCATGAGCGGCGTCGGCGCCGGGACCGGCCCGGGACCACCGTCTACTTGCTCGACTTGGAACCCGACGTGCTGCGGATGCTGACCCAACGCAAGGTGGTCGACTACCTGCGCCGCCGCCGGGGCCCGGCCTTGGCCCGGGGCGACTACCAGATCGTGGTCGAAGAAGGTCGCGCCGCCGAGGTGGTGACCCCCGAACAGCCTGACGGAATCCACATCGCGTTGCCGGCCCGGCCCACCTTGTGGGGCCGGGTCGAGTTCAACGTCTATGTCGCCCCCCAACCGGATCGGCATCGCCGGGTGGCGGTGGTCGGGCGGGCCGGGACCACCATCATCGACGACCTGGCCGGCCTCGAGGAGTTCGACCACCTGCCGTGGACCGGCGACCAGCTGTCCGGTCAGATCGTGTTCGAAGCGTTGCAGCAGACCGCGGGACGCCGGGCCATCCTGCGCGACCGTGACGCCTTCCCGGTGTTCATCGACGCCATCGCAGCGGTCGAACCGGTGGTCGCCACCCTGTTGGAACAGGTGACGGCCGAAGTCGACCAGGCCACCGCGGAGCGGCTGTCGGACACGGTACGGCGCATCTTCGGTCGGGTCCTCAAGGAGCTGTCCGACCTCGACAACCCCATGCGTACGCTGCTAGGAGACGAGTTCGGTGACGGCGCCCTCCTCGAAACGTCAGCCGTCGGTCCCGCCGACCGCGATACCGACAACAACCACAACGGCGCCGGCGATGACCCCGGCCAGTTGGACCCGCCTCGGTTGCCAGCCCCGCCTCCCGAGCAGCCGCCGCTGGACCCCGACAGCGATACCGCCACCGCCACCCCCAGCCGGTCCCGATCCAAATCGCTGCCCACGGTGGCCCCCGACCCCACCCCCGGACCTACCCGGTCCCGCTTCGAGGTCGACACCGGGATCGTTTTCTACAACGACTCCCACCCCGACTACCTGATGGTCAAAGACGACGAACCCGCACTGCTCGACTACCTGGCCACCCTGGTGGCCAAGGAATACGTGGTCTACAACAACCCCCGGGCAAGCACCGACGACCTGGGCGAAGAGATGGTCCGCATGCTGATACGGGTCCGCCGCCACCTCCCCCGACGACGCTGAACACCGGCCCTAGCCCGGACGGCCTTCGCGGCGCCGGGCGGGCTTGGCGGCGGGCCGAGTGGGTTTGGCGACGCCTGTAGACTTGCATTCCGTGCCCGGGATCATCAGCGGCGGGAACTGGCTACGGGAGCGCCGGCACGTCCTCAGCGACGAACTCAAGAAGGATCTTCCGAGCGAGCAGCGCAGTGCTCTCGAGGCTGAGCTCGCGGCTGTGGAGCAGGAGGTGGCAGCCACCCGCCCCAAGTGGTGGCAATGGCTGTTCATGCACGGGGTGCATCCCCCCCGCTAGCCGTTCGCCGGCGCTTGACGTAGGGCGGTTTTCTGGCGGCTAACTATGCGCCGGCCTTACCCCGGCCTGCCTTCTTGGCCTTCTTGACGGCGCGCTTCTCCATGAGGCTCTTACCCGGTTTCTTGGGTTGGCCTGGTGCAGGTGCTTTGTTGCCCATGGGTTGACGATACAACCCGCCCGCAGACCGGCGGATTAGTTTCGAGGCAATGGCCGATGACGGCGTCGAGGTGTCCGCAGCGGGGCACGACCTAGTGATCACCAGCCCCGACAAAGTGTTCTTTCCCGAGCGCGGCGAAACAAAGCTGGACCTGGTCCGCTACTACCAGTCGGTCGAGGAGCCGCTGATGGCCGCCATGGGCGGGCGCCCTGTCCTCCTCCAGCGGTTCCCACACGGAGCGGGCGGCTCGTCGTTCTTCCAGAAGCGGGTGCCGGAATCGCGCCCCGAGTGGCTGCAGACGACGACGGTCAGCACCCCGAACGGGACCACATCCCAAGCCCTGGTCGCAGCCGACCTGGCCCACGTGTTGTGGGCCGTCAACCTGGCTTGCCTCGGGTTTCACGTCTGGCCCAACAAGGCCGACGATCCTGAGCACTCCGACGAACTCCGCATCGATCTCGACCCGACACCCGGCGTCACCTTTCCCATGCTGCGGGAGGCGGCGGCCGAGGTGAAGATGTTGTTCGACGATTTGGGTGTCCTCGGGATGCCCAAGACCACTGGCAACCGCGGCATCCACATCTATGTGCGCCTTTTGCGTCAGTGGGACCCGTACCAGGTCCGGTCGTCCGCGGTCGCCGTCGCCCGGGAGTTGGAGCGGCGCCGGCCCGACCTCATGACTGCCGCCTGGTGGAAAGAGGAGCGCGGCCAGAGGGTCTTCGTCGACTTCAACCAGAACGCCCCTCACAAGACCGTGTTCGGAGCCTGGTCCGTCCGTGCCCGGCCGGGCGCTCAGGTGTCGACGCCCTTCGCCTGGGACGAGCTCGCAGAGATCGAGCCGGATCAGCTCACCATCGGTTCCGTGCCCGAGCGGGTAGCGCGACGCGCCGACCCCTGGGCCGAGATGATCGCCCACCCGCAGTCCCTCCAACCCTTCCTGGCGCTGCACGAACGGGACACGGCCGCCGGACTTCACGATGCCCCATGGCCCCCGGTCTACCCGAAGATGCCCGACGAACCTCCCCGGGTGGCGCCCAGCCGGGCGCGGGCCCGGCCCGATTCGCCGGCGTGATCTCCAAGCCAAAGTGCTGCGAAACGACAGCATTACGTCGTTTCACAGCACTTTGGGCCCCTGGCACCCCGGCGGGCGCCGGCCGGAAGCCGCAACCCAAGCCAAAGTGCTGCGAAACGACAGCATTACGTCGTTTCACAGCACTTTGGGCCCCTGGCACCCCGGCGGCTACTCGTGCCAGAGCGTGCGCCGCAGTCCCGAGGATCGGGCGATGGGCCGGGTGATGGCAGTCCGGACGGCGGCCTCGGTCCCCACCAGGATCAGATGCTCCCTGGCCCTGGTGACGGCGGTATAGAGCAATTCCCGGGTCAGGATCGGCGACGCGGGATCGGGGAGGAGGACCGCGACGCCGCCGAACTGCGAGCCCTGGCTCTTGTGCACCGTCATTGCGTACACGGTGTCGACCGCCGCCAACCGGGTCGGGCTGAACTCCAGCACCTCGCCGCGCCGCTCGAACGCCGCCGCCACCCGCCCCGGTCCCGCCGCGACGACGACGCCGGTATCCCCGTTGAACAACCGCAACCCGTAGTCGTTCTCGGTTACCAATAGAGGGCGCCCGACGTACCAGGTGCCGTCGGCCGCGAAGCCGTCGATCTCCGCGGCCAGCCAGCTTTCGACCCGGGGCATCCACGTGGCCACGCCATAGGGGCCGAGGCGGTGGGCGCACAGCACCCGGAAGGCGCCGAGGGCATCGATGGCGGCTCGCGCCTGCCCGGCCCGGGCGGCGGCCGTGACCCGCCGGCCGGTGGCGACAATGGCCTCCCGCACCGGGAGCAACACCCGCCCGGCCCCGGGACCCGCCAGGTCGAAGGGGATCCAGCGCACGTCGGGGCGGTCCGATTCGAGCAGGGTGATGGCGCCGTCATCGTCTCCCTCCCGGACCGCATCGGCCAGTGCCGCGATGCCGCCGCCGAAGCGGTGCACCTGGCGCAGCAGGACGATCCCGTCGCCGATGCTCGACCCCTGCGGCGGCGCCGCCGCCGTCACCGCCTGGCCGGTCGCGGTCTCCAGCGTCGTGCGCGCCAGCGGCCGCATGAGCAGGGCCTCAGCGGCGGGGCCGACGACGTCGCCAAGCACGGCGCCCGCCTCCACCGAGGCGAGTTGCTCGGGATCGCCGACCAATACCAGACGGGCGTCGCTGCGCACCGCTTCGACCAGTCGGGCCATGAGCGACAACGACACCATGGACGTCTCGTCCACGATGACAACGTCGTGGGGAAGTCGGTTGCCGCGGTGGTGGCGGAAGCGGTTGTTGCTGTCGGGTCGCCAACCAAGCAACCGGTGCAGCGTCGACGCCCCGACCGCCAGCAGCCGCGCCCGGGTGGCCCCTCCTACGTCGAGTTTGGCCGCCTCACCGTGCACCGCCTCCTCGAGCCGAGCCGCCGCCTTCCCCGTCGGTGCCGCAAGGGCGACGAGCGGCGGCGGGTTCCCAGTGGCCAGAGCCTGCTCGTCGAGTAGGGCCAGGATCCGGGCCACGGTGGTGGTCTTGCCGGTGCCCGGGCCTCCGGCTACGACTGAAAAGCGGCGCAGGACCGCCGAGGCGGCAGCCAGGCGCTGGTAGTCGGGCTCCGATCCTCCGAACAGCCGCGACAACCCGCCGGCCAGAGTCGCGATGTCGACGCCCGCGGCCCCTTGTTCGCTACGCCCGGCGAGGTCGGCGGCGACCTGGCCTTCTTCCCGCCAGTACCGATCGAGGTAGAGCAGGGTGCCGATCAGGCGAAGGGGCCGGTCGCCCGGTCCGGCCTCGCCGACCGCCACCAGCGGGCTGGCCGAAAGGCGCTCGATCCAGGGACCGGGATCCGGCCATGGGAGTTCCTTGACGTCGACGGGGAAGTCGGCGTCGATGATGACGCTGCCGTGCACTGTCGCGAGGTCCGTGCACACATGGCCGAGCCGGGGGGCACGCACCGCCAGGGCCGCGGCGAGGAGTACCAGGTCGTCACCATCACCATCACCGTCACCACGGCCGCCGCCATCGCCATCCTTGGAGCCGTCCCCGTCGCCGCCGAATCGCCCGAGACGAAGGGCGACATGGACGTCAGCCGCGCCCAGGACGCCGGCGTCGTTGAAAGACCGCAGCAAGCCCGAGGCCCGCCGTACCCGGCGTACATGGAACTCGTCGAGCCCGAGCTCCCGGTCGCGCGTCAGGGCCGGGAGCTGCGGCGCCGCCGGGGACGCGACCAAGCCAGTGATCGGAAGCGCCGTCATGCCGGCACCATGCCGCGATCGAGGAGATCGCTGAGATCTTCGATGAAGGCGGTGGGCGGCCGCCAGGCGAAGACGCCTGCGCCGGGATGGGCGGCTCCGTCCATCCCCCGGACGAAGAGGTACGCCACGCCGGCCAGGTCGCGCCCCGGCTGGTATCCGGGGAGACGCCAGCGAAGGTAGCGGTGCAGTGCCGCCAGGTACAGGACGGCCTGCAACGGATAGTGAGCCCGTTGCATCTCGTCCGCCAGCGCCTCCGGCCGGTAGTGCCAGGCGGTCAAGGGCTCCCCCGCGGGCGCCAGCCGGTTCGTCTTGTAGTCCACCACCGCGAATCGGGAATTGCCGTCGGCCCCATGCGTCCGCAGCACCAGATCGAGGCTGCCGGTCAGGAAGCCGCGGAGGTCGGCCACCAGCGCCGGGTCCGCCAGGCGGTCGGCGTAACCGGCGAGGACATCGTCGGCTGCCAGGTGGCGACGAAAGAGAGAGGCGATGCCACTGACGGTGAGTTCGCCGGTTGGACGGTCACCGCCAACCAATGGCAACTCGAACGCCATCTCGTTGACCCGGTCGGCGGTGCCGATGTCCCGCAGTCGCACGTCTCCGAGCGCGGGGCCGAGCGGCGTCTCGATGGCCGCCCGCAGCCCGTCCACGACCAGTGCGGGGTCGCCGATGTCGAGGCGCTGGCGGCGCTGCTCGTTGGCGACGGCCGCCAAGAGCGACGCATCGATATCGGCGGCGGCGAAGTCCGTCGCCTCGAGGACGCTGTGCACGAAGGTGCCGACATCGCGACCGCCCGGCATGGTAGCCAGCGGCAAAGGTCGGGACCGGGCCACGTAGCTGGCCGGATCGGTGGCGTCGTCGTCGTTGGCAGGTACGACCACGAGCACCTCGTCCTCGTCGGCCACCACGTCCTGTTCGGCCTCGCTGGCGACGCGGGCGTCGTGGGCTCCCTCGGTGATGCCGCTGTAGGAGGTCCGCCGCCACTTGCCGTCGATGGTCCGGTCGAATCGCCCTGCCTCCAGGTTGGCGGCCACGCCCCCCGGCCCGGTCCAGCGAGCTTCGCGGCCGCCAACGCTTTCCTCCACGCTGATGCAACGGGGTGTTTTTGCTGCCAGGGTCGCGAAGTGGGCTGCCACCTTTTCATCGTCGGGCACCGCGGCTCCGCTGGCTGCGACGTTGCCGTCCTCGTCGCGGGCGAAGAGCAGCCGGCCGAGTGGCGAATCGCGGCTGTCCCATGACGCCGCCCACCACACCACCGCCTGGTGCTGGGCCCGGGTGAGGGCGACGTAGGCGAGGCGTAGTTCCTCGCCGCGCTGCTCCTGGACGTAGCGGTTCCAATGTCGTGCGAAACCCGGCCCCTTTTTCCCGCCTACGTCGATGGTGCGCTGGTGGCCGGCGTCGGGGTCATGGAAAATCGGGGGGTCGTCGTCGGAGATCCAGGAGGGCTCCCACAAGTAGGGGTAGTACACGATGGGGAACTCGAGGCCCTTGCTGCGGTGGATCGTGAGGACCTGCACCGCCTCGGCGTCGGACTCCAGGCGCCGGCTGCGCTCCTCGTTGCCGGTGTCCTTGTCGGCCTCGGCAATGCGTTGGCGCAGCCAGCCCGCCAGGGCAGTCACGCCGAGCTGCTCGGAGGTGGCCGCGGCGTGGAGGAGTTGGCCGGCATGGCGGATGTCGGTCAAGTCCCGTTCCCCATCGGGGCGGGCGAGCACCCGGCCGGGCAGGCCTTCGGTGTGGGTGATGGCTTCCAACAGCGACGCCACCCCCCGCCGGCGCAGCAGGCCGGCCCACCGGTGGAGCCGGGCATGGATGGCCTCCCAGGCCCGGTCGTCGGCCGACGCCACCTGCTCGGCGGACCAGCCGAGGAATGCCGTCAGGGCAACCGACGCCGCCCGCGTCGCCGACGTCGGCCGTTCCAGCGCCTCCAACAGCCGCAGCCACTCCCGCGCCGTGGCGGTGGCGAAGACGCTGCCGGCGCCGTTGATCACGGCCGGGATCCCGACGGCGTCGAGGGCGTCGCGTACCAACGCGGCGTGACGGTTGGTCCTGACGAGTACTGCAATGTGTCCCGGCCGTACCTGCTCGCGTGCGGTCTCGGCACCGTCGACCCCACGGCGGATGATCGCCGCTCGCGACGTCAACAAGGCGACCAGGTCGCCGGCCAGATCGGCGGCAACATGCTGGCGGCCGGGTGCCGCTGCCATGTAGCCCTGGTCGGTGAGCGGAACCCCGGCGGTGTCGCGCCGCACGATCCGCAGCCGAAGGTGCGCTGGGTGCGGTGCGTCGACCATCCGGGGCTCCTGGTGGGCCGGGGCCGCCGCCACCCGGCGGTAGGGGATGCTCTCGTGGCCCAGTTTGGCGCCGCCGAAGACGGTGTCGTAGGCGTCGAGCAGGCCCTTGTCGCTGCGCCAGTTGACATCGAGTGTGGCCTTGGTCCCGGCGTCGCGCGCCGCGTCCAGGTAGGCGTAAACGTCAGCACCACGGAAGGCGTAGATCGCCTGTTTGGGATCACCGATCAGCACCAAGGTGCCGTCGCCGGTGCCGAAGGCCCGGCGCATGATCTCCCACTGGACGGGATCGGTGTCCTGGAATTCATCGACCAGCGCCACCCGGTAGCGGTCCCGGAGGCGCTGGCAGGTGGCGGCGCCGCGGGCGCCGTCGGCGAGGGTGTCGCGGAGGCGGACGAGAAGATCGTCATAGGTGACCACGCCCGCTCGCCGCTTGCGTCGCTCGACTTCGACGCGCACCGCGTCTGCGAGTCGCCGGCGCATACCCGGCGTCGACCCGTCGGCCGCGTCGCGCGGTTCGAGCGGGGAAAAAGGGTTCTCGACGGCTTTGCGAGCAATGCGCAGCGCCTCCGCTCGGTCGAACGGGAGCGTCCCGTCGGTGCGGAAGAATTTCCGAATATAGAAATCGTCGACGATTTCTTCGACCAGGTCGCTCAGGTCCTCGACGAAGGTCGCATCCCGTTCGACCTCGCCGGCGACGCCGAGACCACTCAGCACCTGCTCGCAGAAGCCGTGGGTGGTGGCGATGGTGGCGGCGTCGAAATCCCGTAGCGCCTCGCCGAGATTCCGCCGCCGCGCGGCCAGCTCTTCGAGCGTGCCGCGAGCGAGCAACTGGAGAACCTCGTCTCCCAGCGGTGCCACCCCCGCCTGGGCCCGCGCCACACCCTCCTCGGCGCTGAGCAGGCGCTCGCGAACCCGTTCGCGCAGCTCGC
Source organism: uncultured Actinomycetota bacterium (assembly GCA_963851105.1). Classification (GTDB taxonomy): domain Bacteria; phylum Actinomycetota; class Acidimicrobiia; order Acidimicrobiales; family Palsa-688; genus DATARN01. Next base: position 27,196 of record CAWKNP010000005.1, on the reverse strand, counting down.
CGGTCGCCATGCGGGTGAAGGTGACCAGCAGCATTCGGTCGAGCGGCGTGCCGGCCGCGACGTAGCGGGCCGCCAGTGCGGCGATGGTGAACGTCTTGCCCGTGCCCGCGCTGGCCTCGAGGACCGTCACGCCGGTGGGAAGCGGACCGCACAGGTCGAACGGCGGTACCCGCTCCCCGCTCATTTGTCGATCAGCTCCTCGGATTGCAACAGGCCATCCCACAGGCGGTGGGCCAAGAGCCCGAAGCGCGTCGTCTCATCTACGGCCCAGCCGGGGCCGCACTCGTCGCCGTGGGGTAGCGCGGCCAACACCGCATCGAGCGAACGGATGCCCCCGAGCACGAGTTGGTGGCTGAGCTCCTTATCCTCCTTGTCGTACTCCCAGCTCGACTCCCACGCCTTGCGGGCGGCGGCGTCCGGTCGCCGGCGCTTGGCCACAGCCTCCGCATAGGCCGCGGAGGTCTGGCAGTACAAGGGCAACGGCTCTTGCATCCCTCGGTCGTAGAGCTCGACAAGGGGAACCAGGTGGCGGAGGGCGATGTCTCGGCGGGCCTCGGTGGCCCCCGGGGCGGCGGGGCTGGCGACGGCGAGGGCGGCGGCGGTGCTTGAAGTGGCGGCGCACGCCCCCAAGGCGGGTGCGAATGCGGCGAGGTGCGCGACCGTCACCTGGCTTCCCCGCGGCGCGCCCGAACGGCTGCGGCCGATCGTCACAGCTTCGAACTGGCGCTCGGGATGAGCCGCCGACAGCGCCAGGAACCGGGCCCACCCCGCCAGCCGGTGTTTGGCTCCGACCCGGGAGTAGGTGACGCTCCGCAACAGCTTCCCCCCGACTCCGGCCACGGTTCCCACCAGCAAGCGGCCGTCGGGTAGGCGAACATTGACTTCGAGCGAACCCACATCCCCCGATCCGCCGGCAAGGGATTCGGTCGCCCGAACGAGACTCTCCACGATGGGCCAGACCTTGTCGAGGACCGGCGACGCCAGGGCCCCCGGTGGCAAGATCCCCCGGGCTCGCTCGGCGTCGAGACACGCTTGAACGTCAGAGCCCGCCAAGCGGGCGTCGAGCAGGCGCTGACCGACGCCCCACTGTTCGAGAGCATCGAGTTCGATGGGGACGGCGGAGCCGACATCATCGCTCCGGTCGCTCAAGGTGAGGCCCAGGCGGCGGCGCAAGAAGGCGTTGACGGGGTGCTGTACGAAACGCACCAGCTGGTCGAGCTCGACCAGGTCGTTGCGGTCAGCCGGTAACGGACCAGCGAGAAAGGGTGGCGCGACCAACCGCTGCCGCGTCAGGGAGCGTGCGCCTTCGAGGGCGACAGGGTCGAAGCTCCATACCCGCTCGGCGACGAGCGCTCCTCTGGTGAAGTTGCGCCCGTCGAACGGTTGGAGGGGGTGGTGGACGACGACCCGGGTGCGGGCGGTGGCGGCGTCGCGCCCGGGTTGCTCGCCCGCTGCGGGCCCGGTCGCGGTCGTGGTCTCCCAATCGGGCGGTGCGAGGCGGACCGTGCGGTCGATGACATCGAGCAGCTCACCAACTGGGACTGCCGGGGGTCGCTCGGCGTTGGTGCGCTCGTCACGGCCGGCGTAGGTGACGACGAGGTGCTCGGTGGCCGCCAAGAGCGCATCGAGCAGGAGCTGACGGTCTTCGATGCGCGAGTCGCGGTCGCCGATGTGCGGGTCGCGGCCGACGATGTCGTCACCATCTCGCCCTGCGTGGCGGGGAAACACCCCGTCGTCAAGACCGAGAAGGCAGATGACCCGATGCGGCACGGACCGCATGGGAACGAGCGTGCATATGGTGAGATGACCGGTGCGGAAGTTGGCGCGAGTCGGGCGGCCCCGCAGCCGGTCGCCCAAGAGGGCCCGGATCTCGGGAAGGGTGAGCGGCGACGGGTTGACCAGGCCGGCGGCGGTGGCTTCGTTGACCGCGTCATCGACGAGGCCCTGAAGTTGGATTCGCTGCCAGCTGTCGGCATCGGTCGTATCTGTCAGAGCAGCGGCTGCCGCAGTAAGGGCATCCGCCCATGCCGCCAGCGGCTTGGGCTGGTTGAATCCGGCGATGGTGGTTTGCAGGCGGTCGATGAACTCGGCGAAGCGGCCGGCCAGGTCGATGTCTCCGCTGCCGACGTCGTCGAGGGGGAGGACGCCGCCGACCAGGCGTTGTCCTTCCTCCGCCATGGCGACGCCGAGGAGGACCCGGTCGAGGCCTGCCCGCCAGGTGTTGGCTCCCAGCCACCCGAGCTTGAACGGCTCGCGGTGGGCGGCGTCGAAGCCCCATCGGACGCCGGTGGCGCCAACCCATTCGTCCAGGCGGGCCAAGTCCTCGTCATCAAGCCCGAAGCGCCGGCGCACCGGCTCCCGGCTGGCCAGATCGAGGACCTGGGGAGCGGTGAGGCGCGCCGACGCCAGGTCGAGCAACTCCGCGATCACCCCGAGGACGGAATTCGTCTGGCGCAGCGATCGGTCGGCAAGGCGGACCCGAAGGTCGGGTGGTTGCGTCTCCCCGGTAGGCGCCGAGGTGTTCTCGGCGGCGTCGTCGCCATCGCCCGCTCCGAAGGTCGCGTGAATGAGCGGCGCGAAGGTCTCGATATCCGGGCACATCACAATCACGTCACGGGGCTCGAGGGTCGCGTCGGCGCTGAGTAAATGGACAATGGCGTCGCGCATGACCTCGACCTGGCGCGACAGGCCATGACAGGCGTGAACCTGAATGCTGTGATCACCGCTCGCAAGCACGGGCCGGCGATCCGCCTCGCCGGGAAGCGGGATGCCCATGGGCGCTCGGTCCGCGCGCACGTCGGCCTGGATGCGCTGCAGGAGAGTCCCCGTCAACTGCTGGCCCGTCCGGTGGTCGTCGCAGCGTGGGGACATGACCATCGCCGGCGGTGAGGAGCAGCTGCATCTCCCGGGCGTCTTGGCCCCATGACGCCAGCAGCGGGTGATGCGGCAGGGTGGCGGTGGGATCGTCCTGGCGTCGAACGGCCCGCGGATGCGCGTCGCCGGCGCTTTCGGCCATCCTGGCCCAGAGGACCGGCGACGGGTGGAGGAGGAACAGGTGCACATCGCGTTCTCGCGACAGCGCCTGAAGCACCCGGACGTAGCTCACCGGCAGCCGGGTCAGGCCGAACAGCGACAGGCGGTGGGGCAACTCGACCGGGGCTTGCCCGGCGCTGAGGCGGTCACAGGCGCGTGCCAGACGCTCGGCCGGGCTCGGGACGGCGATTCGGACCCGCAAGCGACGCCACAACTCCGCCTGCCAGGCGGTGTCGACCGGGAGGAGGCGCCCGTAGCCGTCGGTGTCCGCCGGGCGTACACCACCCGCTGCGCCGGCCATCCCGCTGTCGGCCGCCGACGGCTCCGCAGGCCCCCGCCGCCCAGGCGCACAGCATCTCGGGGCGGTGGATGGCATAGCGGTCGAAGAGGTCGGCGATGTGGCGGATCGTGGTGAACCGCCGCGACCGCCACTCCGAGTCGCCCTCGCTCTCATTGGCCCCGAAGTGGGCCGCCAGCGAGACCAGCCATGGCTCGGCCAGGCACTCATCGACCACACCCAGCAGCGGCCACACCGATCGCTCGGGCAACCATGGATCGGTCTCAGCGTCGATGCCGGCCACGGTCGCCACGACAGAGCCGATCAGCCGTCCGGGGAAGGGAAAGTCGAAGTTGGCGCACACACCGTCGCCCCGAAGGGGCGCGGCGCCCAGGCGGGTCGACAGGCACTGGGCCAGCCAGCGCTCGACGCCGCGTGTCGGCACCGACACGACTTCGGCCACCAGCGGATCGGCGAGTGGCGAGTCGACGACATCACACAGTGCCTCGACGAGGCGGTCGGCCCGCTCTGCTCGGTGAAGGTGCAGCACGCAATCATCCTCTCTGGGCCGAGTATGCCGCACCGGTGTGACGGTCAGATCGACGCGCTGCAGGGACCGCCTTGGCGCGCCTTCGGTGTTACGCGCCCTGCAGGGAGGAGCGGGACTTCGGCTTTCGCCGGCTTGCAGGTTGCACCTGGCGATTCCCTCAGGTTCAGGATGACCGAGTCGAACACCGGCGTGGCCATTCGTTTCACGCGTAGTTTGGTGGTGGCCGTTACTCGGTCAGTCCCACCATCATTCCCTCCTGGGGCGAGAAGTCGGTCTCGGGGTGGTGACGGAACCGGAAGTAGGCCCACAGGCCCACCGACAGCAGGCCGAATGCGACGTAGAACGCCACCACCACGAGCATCGACCCGCCGGTGGTGTGGCCGACGTAGCCGCTGCCCGGGCGCAGCAGGACGTGCACGACCGCGAACAGGCCGAAGCCGAACAGCCCCGCCCAAGCCAGGCGGCTCCACGCCATGACCTTGCTGCCGTCGAGGAACCGCAGTGGCAGCAGGCTGACCACCAGACTCTCGAGCCCGAGCAGGAACACCGCGGAGAGGGCGGCATCGGCGACGAGCAGGCCCAAGCCTGCTCCCGGGCGGCCGGCGGCCGCGGCCACGGGCACCCGGATGAACCAGGCGGCGACGGCGACGGTCAGGATGAAGATGGCCGACACGGCGGTCAGGCGGCCCTTGCGCTTCGCATCGAGGTCCCGACCGAAGGCGAACACCGCCAGCAGGCCGTACAACGCACCGGGCTGGAAATGCAACAGCCGGGAAAGGCCGACACACACTGCAGCGATCACGATGGTGCCGGGCAGGATCTGTAGCCGGCCCCGTTCATGGAAGCGGCGGCGCATGTAGCTGAGCGTCGGCACACTGAAACCCACACAGATGACCAGCAAGGCCAAGCCCAACCCGAGACCCAGTGCCAAAGAGGTGCGGTTGAAGCCGAAGCCCGGCGTCAGGAGGCCGTACAGCACGGCTCCCGCCGCCAGGAACCCCGAGAATTCCGCCGCCTGGGTCGCCCGGCTCGCCGGCTTTCGGGCCTTCGCCGGCTTACGGGCCGGGCGGCGGAACCAGCCGCTGACCTCTTCGTAGTTCTCCTGGAGCGTCGAGTTGAACAACTGCGACGGGAAGGCCAGCAGGGGGATGATCGCCAGTGCCACCCCCACGCTGACGGCCAGGACCGCGGGATTGGTCGATATCTGGCCGGGATTGGGAATCGACGTCACGAAGGCGCTGCGGTGAGCCGACGACGCCAGCACCTTGAACGTGGCGACCTTCACGACGCTCTTGCCGGCGGCATCGCAGGAACTGGCAACCCGGTGACTGCCGACCCGGGCGTCGCCGGGCGCCGACAATCCGCTTTCCGCGACATTTCCCCGGGTGTCGGGCTGGGCCGAGCCGATCCGCGCGCCGTCGAACCAGAAATAGACCGTATGGCAGGTGGAGTACCCGCCCCCCGACACGTGCAGGTCGCTGCCCGCGGGCCCCTGGCCATGGCGGTCGGGGCCGACGGCGATGAGGCTGGTTCGCACCGCCGGCGGCCGCGGCGGCGCCGGCGGGACAACTGGGCCGCCGATCCCCGGCGGGGCCACGGGCGCAGCGGGCACCACAGAGGTGGTCGTGCTGGTGCTCGTCGGCACCAGCGACCGGCGGGGAGTGGTCGTCGTCGGGCCGGAGACCACCGGCCGGGTGGTGCTCGTGGTCGACGTAGTCGTCGTGCTGAGCGGCGACGACGTTGAGGTCATCGGGGGGATGGGCGGGGCTACCGTCACCGTGAACCGGCCGTTCGAAGTATTGCCGTTTGTGTCGGTGGCAGAGCACCTGACCGTGGTCTTCCCCACCCGGAAAAGGCTCCCCGAAGCGGGCAAACACGAGGAGGCGGCGACCGCGTCATCGATGTCGCGGGCCGAGTACTTGTAGGTCACGACGGCGCCGGAGCCAGAGGTGGCCACAGCGTTGATATTGCCGGGCAGCGCCAGCACCGGCGCGGTGGTGTCGGTAACGACCGGAGGATTCTCGAGCGCTGCGCTGTAGCCGTATTTGGCGGCAATGGCGAACACGCCGCCCAGGCGGGCGGGCACGCCACGCGAGCCGCCACCCCAGCCCACCACGGTGCCATCGGACTTGAGCGCCAGGCTGAAGCCGGCACCGGCAGCCACCGCCTGCACACCGGTCAGTCCGCGAGGCACGGTTGCCTGTCCTGACGCGTTGTTGCCCCAGGCCACCACGCCGCTGTTGACCACGGCCAGGCTGTGCCCGATGCCTGCCGCGATGGCGGTGGCGACGGCCGGGCTCGGTGGGATGGTTCCCTGGGCGGGGCCGCCCAACTCCGGAGGAACGGTCGATTCGCCCGAGCTGTTGTCCCCCCATGCCACGACGGAGCCATTTTTCAAAAGTGCGAGGTTGTGATCTCCTCCCGCGGCGATGGCGGTTATCCCGCTGATGTCAGGCACCGTCGTCTGGCCGAAGCCGGGATCGCCCCAGGCGGCGATGGTCCCGTCTGACCGGAGGGCCAGGCTGTACTGGGCGCCCGCGGCGATGGCGGTGACCCCACTGAGCCCCTCGGGGACCGTCGCCTGACCGTAGAAATTGTCCCCCCAAGCAACGACCGTCCCATCCGACTTGAGCGCCAGGCTGTGCCCGTAGCCCGCCGCCACCGCTGTCACGCCGGTCAATCCTTGCGGGATGGTGATCTGGCCCGACGTGTTGAGCCCCCACCCGATGACCGTTCCGTCCGCTTTGACAGCCAGGCCGTGGTAGAACCCGGCCGCGATGGCGACCACTCCGCTCAACCCGGTTGGGGGGGTGCTCTGAGCCTGGGCGTTGTCCCCCCACGCCACCACAATCCCCCCCGACCCTGCCCCTGCGGACGACATGGGCAGCACGAAGAGCGCCAAGATGGCAGCGAGGGCGATCCATACCGCACCATGGGCGGGACGAATATGCGAGCGACTCCATCGCGACGGTGGCCAGGGGGCCGATGTCCTGCGCACGTCTGAGTCCCGTCCCGGCACCAGCGGACAGCCGGGACTTCCGACTGGGTGTGCCCTGAACACTTTGCGTCGTACGACGCCGCCTGTCTCTGGCCCAGACTGATCATTTGCCCTGGTTCCGAGGAACTAGTCCCCGCCGGGACGTGGCGCCGGTCGAAGCCCGGCCACCCTCGCCGCGAACACCTACTCGCGCCATAGTGGAGACTCGTGCGGCGCTTTGACGATCTGACGCCGGCAGGACAGGTCGGGCGCCTACGCCTCCTCGCGCTCGCTGCTCTGGAGCAGTACGGGCTGTCACCCGAGCGGTCCCGGTGCTCCCTGGCCGGCCGTTCGTTCAACACCGTGTTTCGAGTCGACGGTTCCGACGGTCGGCGCTTTGCCCTTCGAGTCGGCTCCGCATTGAGAATCCACACCGACGAGACCGAGGTGGTGGAAGCGGCGTGGATCACCGCCCTCCGAGACGACGCTGTCGTCGAGGTGCCTGAGGTGGTCCCGGCCACGAACGCCTCCCCGGTTGTTCGCCAAGGCCATCTTGGAGTACCCGGGGACCGGCTGTGCATGATGTTTGGCTGGATCAGTGGACGAACGCTCAGCGAGGCCATGACGCCGCGCCGGGCCGGCGCGTTGGGATCGGTGGCGGCGCGGCTGCATGAGCACGCCGCCGCCGGCACCGTCACCGCCGGCTCCAACGTCCCGCCACCGGTGCTGGTGGCCGATCAGGTCCTTTACTGGCGGATCCCCAACCGACTCCTCGAGCTCGCTGGGACCTACGCCACACTGTTCGACGACGCCGTGCGGCGCGCCCAAGCCACGCTCGATGACTTATGGCGCCATCCACGACACCAACCCCATCTGTTGCACGGGGATCTCACCCCGCACAACGTGATGGTCCGTCACAACCGGCTGGTGCCCTTTGACTTCCAGGACCTGGTGTGGGGCTTCGACGTCCAGGACCTTGCCATCACGCTGGCGTCCCTGCGCCGCTTTGGCAACGGCGAGGAGATCACCGACAACTTTCGGGCCGGCTACCAGGAAATCCGCCCATGGCCCGAGCTTGAGCCCGAGCTCCTGACGGCACTGATGGTGGCAAGGCGCCTCCATCAACTCAACTTGACCCTTGCGGTGCGGCAACCGGGCTTAGAGCACATCATCGTGCGGACGGCCGAGTTGGTCGGCGGATGGATGACCACGGGTTCGTAAGCCCCGGCCTACCGGCGCCTGCGCCGCGGTCACGCCCGACGAAATTCGGCAACCCGCGGGAGGTAGGACTACGTCGATGATCCGGCGGGGCAACTCGTCGGCGATGGGAAGGCCGTTGAGGGCGTGGTGCCAGAGCAGCGCGGGCCCCGCCTCCGCGACGATCTCGACGTCGACATCGGCAGGGAGGTCACCACGCTCGATCGCGGATGCAATGAGATAGCGGATGTGAGCCCGCTTGGCGCCGATGACCGACCGTTTGAACTCCTCGTCGAGTAGGGGATAGCGGATGCGTTCTGCTGCGAACGCCGACAGCACAGGGCCGAGGTCACTGCGGAGGATGTCCATCAGCTTGGTGAGCATGTTGACCAGGTCGCTTCGCACGTCGCCGGTGTCGGGCAGGTAGTCGGTGAAGCAGGCCCCTTCCTTGATCGCCTCGACCAGGAGTGCCACCTTGGTCGGGAAACGCCGGTAGATGGTGGCCTTGGCGACGCCGGCGCGAGCCGCCACGCCCTCAATGCTCACCCCGGCAAATCCCTGCTCGGTGAACATGGCGAGGGTGGCCGCGAGGATCGCCTCGTCCAGCGACGGGTCGCGGTGGCGGCCCGCTCTCTGCCGCTGGCAGGCCTCTTCAGCCTCGACCGGGGCGGCATCGGTCACGACGAGATGCCGACCGCAACGGGCGCCGGCGCCGGTGAAGTCGGCGCCGGCTGCTCACGGTCTCGGGCCCGCGCCGGCAGGAACAGCACGACGCCGATCGCGGCAAGGAGGGTTACGGCCGCGGCCGCCAGTCCGATGATATGGAGGCCGCTCACGAAGCTTTGCCGGGCGGCGCTGGCGATCTGACCGGCCAGCGAGGCCGGAGTCGATGACTGGTGGGCGATGCCGATGGCCTGACCGACGTTGTTGCGCACCGCCCCCAGCAGCTGCCCGGGGACGCGTCCGCCCAATCTCGAGGTAATCGACGAGGTGAAATGGCTGGCCATGATCGAACCGAACACGGCGACGCCGACGGCGCCACCCATCTGCCGCGTGGTGTCGTTCACCGCCGAGCCGACCCCCGCCTTGGCCCGCGGGAGCGACCCCATGATCGAGTCGGTGCACGGCGCCATCACGTTCGCCATGCCGACGCCCATGAGCACCGTGATGGCTATCACGTGAATCACGCTGCTTTGGGCCTGGAATGTCGTGAACAACGCCAACGACAGGGTGACTAATGCCAGCCCGACGGACACGACGACCTTATTTCCCAGCTTCCGCACCCACACCGTGGACAGGGGTGCGAACACCATGATCGCCGCCGCCTGGGGCAGAAGCACGGCGCCGGCTTCCACGGTGGAGTAGCCGAGCACCGACTGCAGGTACTGGGTCAACAGGAACAGGGTGCCGAACAGCGCCAGGAACACCAAGGTGATCGCCCCACTGGCCGCACTGAACCGCGGGTCCTGGAAAAAATGCATGTCGAGCATCGGATATCTCGACCTCAGCTCCCAGACGAAGAACACCGCAAGCAACGCCGCGCCGATGACGAAACCGGCCACGATGGTCGACGAGGTCCAGCCCCTCGTGGGACCCTCGATGACCGACCACAGCAACGCGCCCAGCGCCAGGATCGACAACACGGCACCGAACGGATCGAGAGGGCGATGCGCCGGGTCGCGGGAATCGGGGACCAACAGGTAGCCCAGGATCAAGCCGGCGATGACGATCGGCACGTTGACCATGAAGATCGATCCCCACCAGAAATGTTCGAGCAGGACGCCGCCAGTGATCGGACCCAACCCCAGGCCCAGGGCGGAAACGCCGGCCCAGACGCCGATCGCCTTTCCCCGCTCCGCGGGATCGGTGAACACGTTCGTGATGATCGACAACGTCGACGGCATGATGAACGCACCGCCGACACCCATGATCGCCCGGGTACCGATCAACATGTTCGCCGACGTCGCGAATGCCGACAGGACCGAGCCGATCCCGAACACCGCGAGGCCGAAGGCCAAGAAGCGGTACCGGCCGAAGCGGTCACCAAGGCTGCCGGCGGTGAGCAGGAGCCCGGCGAACACCAGCGTGTACGCGTCGACGGTCCACTGCAGTTGGCTGGCCGTGGCCCCGAGACCGCCTTGGGCACTCGGGTGGGCCAGCGTCGGGATGGCAACGTTCAAGATCGTGTTGTCGAGGACGATCACGATCAGGCTGATGCAGAGGACCAGCAAGGTCAGCCACCGCCGCCGGTAGGCGACTTCGGGGTCGAGGAGGGCGCTTCGCATACCCCAATTCTTATACGGTATCGAATCGATACGCAACCGTCTTGTAACCGATGGTCCAAAGCAAAGCGCTGAGCGCGGCGGCGGGCCTCCATGGCGCCGCTTCTGCCTCCCAAAGTGCTGCGAAACGACGGTAGTACGTCGTTTCGCAGCAGGAGGCCGCCCCTGCGGCTGCGGCTACTCCCGTGCGATGAGGCGGTAGCCGACGCCGGGCTCGGTCACGAGGCGGGGGGCCAGCGGATCCTCGTGCAGCTTCTTGCGCAACTGATTGGCATAGGTGCGCAGGTACTCGGTGTGACCTGCGGTCCCGGGCCCCCACACATGTTCGAGGATCCTGCGGTGGGTGAGCACCTTTCCCTGGAAGCGGGCCAGCAAAGACAAGAAATCGAATTCTTTCGGGGTCAGCTCGACGACGAGGCCAGCCACGGTGACCTTGTGATCGGCGGTGTCGACCTCAATGTCGCCGACGCGGAGAACGTCGTCGGCGAAGGGAGCCGTCACTTGGCGGTGGCGGGTCGCGACGCGCAGGCGAGCCAACAACTCCGGCATGGAGAACGGCTTCGTCACATAATCGTCCGCTCCGCCGTCGAGGGCCAGGATCTTTCGATCCTCGGCCCCATCGGCCGTCACCACGATAATGGGCGTGGTGGACCACCTCCGCGCCTGGCGGCACACGTCCACGCCGTCGACATCGGGCAAGCCGAGGTCGAGGATGATGACCGCAGGGTCGAGGGCCGCGATGCGGTCGAGGCCATCTTGGCCGGTACGGGCGACATCCACCCTGTAACCCCGGGCTTGCAGGCCGGCGGACAGGATGCGGGCCATGGAACGTTCGTCCTCGATGACGAGGACGAGTTCTCCCGCGCTATCCATGAGGGGCCGGCCCTTCGCTTCGCACGGGCAGGGTGAGGTGGAAGCGGGCGCCTCCGTCGGCATTGTTGGTGGCGGTAATCCGACCACCATGAGCTTCGACGATCGCCTTGCAGATGGCCAACCCGACCCCGCTGGTCGTGCTGGGCCGGCCCGTTCGGAACGGTTCGAAGATGTGGTCGACTTCACCCGGGTCGACTCCAGGACCTTCGTCGCTGACGATGACCGCCACCTCGTTGTTGGCCGCCTCGACCGAGAGGAGGACACGCGAGCCGAGCGGGGCGTGGCGGGCCGCGTTTTCCAGCAGGTTGGCGAGAACCTGGTCAATCTGGACGTAGTCGATGTCCACCAGGGGAAGGTTAGGTGGGACCTCGACGTCGAGGACCAGCCCGTCGAACAACCGGCTCAACCGCTTGGTCACATCACCCAGCAGCTCGTCGACCGCCACCGCCTGGCGATCCGGGAGGAAGGCGCCGGACTCGATGCGGCTCAGGCTGAGGAGGTTCGCCACGATGCGGTCCAGCCGCTCCGCCTCGTCGCAGACCAGTCCCAGCAGCTCGTCGCGGACCGGGGCGTCGTAGGTCGCAGTGTCCCGAAGGTCTGATGCCACCGCCCGGATCGATGCCAGCGGGGTGCGCAGGTCATGGGAGACCGAACGCAACAGAGCCGACCGTTGGACGTCGATCTGCTCCATGACGGTGAGGCGATCGCTCTCTTTCCTGAGGCGATCCTGATCGGCCACCAGCGCCTGGTACCGCAGGTGCATGTCCTGGATCTCCGCCGTCCGAAGCTCGGCGGCGCGCCAGCGGTCCCCTTCCAGGGCCACCAAGGTCCCGATGGCGATCGCGATGAGGACGAAGACCACCAGGGCGACGGCATCGTCGGAGACGGCTACCCGCAACGAGCCGACCGGGGGAATGAAACCGATGCTGAAGGCGACCGCCGCGATGACAGCGGTCACGACCGCGGCAATGCGGCCGCCGAACAACCCCGACACCACGACCGGCAACACCAGGATCATCGCCGGGGTGGCGCGACTGACATGGGAATGGAACGGCAGCAGGACAACAGTGAGGACGACGACCAGGGCGATACCCAGCCCCAGCCCGGTACCCGGCTGGGTGGTCCGACGTCGGCGATCCACGCAAGCATTGTGCCAGCGCCGCTCGAACCACCTTTCCGGCCTGAGGCACTCGGCCGACGGCACCGCGGCGGCGACCCCGTGGCGGGGAACGACCAGGCGGCGCGGACGGCACGACCACAATCCCGACGCCCGTTTGTTTGTTTGCACCCTATCTTGTGGTAGAACTAACACCATGGATGTGCGAAGCCGGCGTCGGGCCCTCTTGGATGCCATGCAGCGGGACGGGGAGACCCAGGTCCACGACCTCGCCGATGACCTTGGGTGTTCGGAGATGACGATTCGTCGCGACCTCGACGCGTTGGAGCGAGACGGAGTGGTGCGACGCGTCCACGGCGGTGCCGTCCGGGTGCAGCTACGGCGCGACGAGCTCCCGTACGCGGTGCGGGCCCTCGAGGCGATCGATGCCAAGCAGCGGATTGGGCGTGCGGTCGCCGAACTTTGCACCGATGGCGAAACGGTGATCGTAGATAGCGGCACGACCGCCCTCGAGGTGGCTCGGGCCCTGCACGGCCGGCCGGTGACGGTGCTGCCCCTGGGGTTGCGGGCATTGTTGGAACTGGCAGACGACCCGGCGGTGCGTTTGATTGCGCCCGGCGGCGAGGTACGGCCCGGCGAGCTGGTCGTGACCGGTGACCTCGCCGAGGTGGCATTCGAACGTCTGCGGTTTGACACCTTCGTGCTCGGCTGCTGCGGGATCGACGGGCGCGAAGGCGTCACGACCCACGTGCCCGCCGATGCCCGGGTCAAGCGGGCGGCCTGCGCGGCGGCGCGGCGAACGATCGTGGTCGGCGACAGCTCGAAGATCGGCCTGGTGGCATTCGGTCACGTGTGCGGGCTCGGCGTCGTGGAGCGATTCGTGACCGACGCTGCTGCGGAGCACGTCGCGGCGTTGGAGGCGGTCGGCTTGGCCGTGCAGCGTGTCTGACCCTCATCGGGCGGAACCTCGAGCGATGTCGCGTTGGGCGCCCCGAACCGCAGTGACCACGGTGTTCTTCGCCCTCGGGGCGACGGCAGGGACGTGGGCGGCACGGATCCCGGCGATCAAGGGCTCGCTGCATCTGTCGGCGGGAACGCTCGGCCTGGTCCTGCTCGGCCCTGCCGTCGGTTCGGTTCTGGCCATGCCCGCCGTCGGCGCCATTCTGGCGACGGTGGCCCCTCGACGGATCGTCCTGCTCGGCATGGTGATCGTCACCGCGTTGCTACCGGTCACTGTCCTGGCGGATTCTGCCTGGCAGCTGTTTGCGGTGCTCACCGCCTGGGGGGCAGGGGCCGGCATGGTCGACGTGGCGATGAACACCGAAGCGGCGGCAGTCCAAGTCCAGCTCGGGCGGCGCTCGATGTCGGGCTTCCACGCCGCGTACAGCGTCGGCGGCCTCGCGGGGGCCGGACTTGGCGCCATCGCGGCCGCATACGTCGTTTCCGCCGGGACGAACTTTCTGGCCGCGGCTGCCGTGCTGATGGTGATCGGAGTGGCGAGCGCGCAGGCCTTTACTGCCTCGCCCGCCCCACGGGCGGTCGAGCACGACACACGGCGACTGCGCCGGCCGCAGTGGTCGTGGACCTTGGCGCTGTTGGCCGCCGTCGCGTTCGGGTCGTTCCTGGTCGAGGGAGCGGCCAATGACTGGAGCGCCGTCTATCTGCACTCCTCGCTCCGGGCGTCTCCGGCGCTTGCGGCCGGCGCCTACGCCATCTTCGCCTGTGCCATGACCGCGGGGCGCCTCGTCGGAGATCGACTCGCCGATCTCGTGGGGCCGACCCGCCTGGTGAGGTTGTCGGCGGGCGTGGCCGCGGTCAGCTTCGGCGGGGCGTTGCTCGCCGGCCGCGTCGGATTCGGACTGGTCGGATTCGCCGTACTCGGTGCCGGAGTGTCCTTCGTAGTCCCCCTGGTGTTCACCGCCGCCTCCGACCTCGGCCGTCCCGGACCGAACCTGGCCGTCGTGTCCTCATCTGGGTACCTCGGGATGCTGATCGGACCACCGCTCATCGGCGGCTTGGCTGAGTTCATCGGATTGGCGGGCGCGCTGAGCAGTGTCGTCGTCCTCTGCGCCCTGATCGCGATCCTGGCCCCAGTGGTAGGCGACAAGTCCTCGCCTGCCTCGGGCACCGACGCGGCACCGCAAAAGGTCGCCGTCCTCTGATCCGGCGCGACGCGGCCCTCGCCTCGAGGGGCCCATGCGCCTTTGTGGGCGAAGGTCACGGTTCGCAGCATGCGGACTGCCCGAGCCCGGCCGGTGGCGAGGCCCTTCGGGTTGGCCGGCGGGGCCGGACGGGTGTGGCCCGACTTTCGGCCTGTCAGACTCACGCCAATGGGCAGCACCGTCGAGGTCGATATCGAGATCTATACGTTCGATATTGACTTCGCAGGCCACGTCAGCAACATCTCGTACATCCGGTGGCTGGAAATCGGGCGTCTGCGGCTCCTGACCGAAATCGGGCTCCCCACCGAAGTCCTGATGCGAGATGGCATCGTGCCCGTCGTCTACCGGACTGAGATCAACTACGTGTCACCGCTGAAGCTCGGCGAATCCGTCCACCTCTCGCTTCATCTCGGAGAACTGCGGGCAGCGACCGCAACGCTGGAATTTATAATAACCAGCGACGAACGGTTGGCCGCCAATGCCAAGCAGCACGGCGTCTTTCTGAATGCCGAAACGGGAAAGCCTCGCCGAATCTCACCGGAGATCCGTGCCCGGTTCGCACCGTACCTCGCTGAGTCGTGATGACTTCGAGCCGCGGACCCTGTCGGATCTGACGCAGTTCTCAGGCACCGAGTGCCGTGTGCCCGCGGGTAGCAGGACGGTGTTGGTGCTGAGCTGGGATTTGGTCTCGGTTTGCGAGTGGCGCACTGTCTCGAAACCTTGCTTCCCCTACTGGCGTATCTGACGTCGACAATCGAAAGTACACCGGAGGTAGATGCCGCGCTGGGGCGTGCGCAAATGCATGAGCAGCCAGTCTTGTCTGACACTTTCTTCGATCTGTCCCGCGCTCACAACACCCACGGCCGGGTTTCTCGTGGAACCCGGGACGGCTACGGCTGGCGACTAGAGCTTGGGTCCTTGAATGGGTCATCGCATTACTCGTCCCGAGGTGTGGTGAGGCAGATACCTCGGTCGGCTCGACAAGGCCAGAAGTAGGAACCCAAAGGCGATCGCCAAGCCGCCAAGAATCGCCAGCGTGGAATTGGTTCCGGTGAGAGCAAGGGTGGCGACGGTGGTAGCAGTTGCTCCTCCTGCTTGGGTGGTGGTGGTTCCGACGCCAGCTGCGACAGTGGTAGAAGTCGCTCCTCCGGCGAGGGTGGTGGTGGTTGCGATTCCAGAGCCGACGGTGGTGGTGGTTGCGATTCCAGAGCCAACGGTGGTTGTGGTTGCGATTCCCGAGCCGACGGTGGTTGTGGTTGCGATGCCCGGGCCGTGGATGGTGGTGGTGACCGGGACGGTCGTGGAGGTGACCGGCCTGATCGTGGTGGTGGTGACCGGGACGGTCGTGGAGGTGACCGGCCTGATCGTGGTGGTGGTGACCGGTCTGGTCGTGGTGGTGGTGACCGGTCTGGTCGTGGTGGTAACCGGGACGGTGGTGGTGGTAACCGGGACGGTGGTGGAGGTGATCGGGACGGTCGTGGAGGTGACCGGCCTGGTCGTGGTGGTGACCGGCCTGGTCGTGGTGGTGACCGGCCTGGTCGTGGTGGTGACCGGGACGGTGGTGGTGGTCACCGGGACGGTGGTGGTGGTGACCGGGACGGTGGTGGTGGTGACCGGGACGGTGGTGCTGGTGACCGGGACGGTGGTGGTGGTGACGGTGGCGCATCCCTGGTTGGTGATTGTGTTGCTGTCGAGGGTGACAGCGCCATTCCGTGCGAGAAGGCGTCCGTCGACTATTGCGCCGGTCGTAGCTGTGATGGAGGTCAATGCGAGAATGGTGCCGACAAACGACGAGTGGGTTCCCAGCGTGGCGGAACTGCCGACTTGCCAGAAGACATTGCAGGCTTGGGCGCCATTGATGAGTCCCACTCGGCTGCTCGACGCAGTGATGATTGTGCTGCCGGCTTGGAAGATGAAGACGCTGTTGGGGTCACCTTGGGCGTCGAGGGTAAGTATTCCTGTGATCCCGAGCGTGGGCCCGTTGTAGACCCCTGCGTCCAACGTCCGTCCGCCGAGTTCGGTGGGGACGGCCGACGCGGGACCGGCTCCGGCTGCGACGTTGTACGCCGTTGTGAGGTCTGTCTTGGCCTGTTGCGTTACGGCGTCCCTATCGTGGTTGGTCCCCGCCAAGGTGACCGAGCCGAAACCGGTTTCGGCCGGGGTGGGAAATGTTCCGACGTCGCCGCTGATCGTCGTTGGGCCGGTGTTGGTGATCCCGGCGCCGGCGAGAACGGCGAAGCTGCTGGCGGTGCCGAGGCTGATTGGCGCCTGGGCCGCACCGGCACTGACGGCTGACAGAAGAGCGGCCCCCACGGCTATGAGGGCGAGCGAGAACACTTGGATCGCCCGTTGCCGCCCTTGCGTACATCCCGACGGCCGCGCTTTCGTAGGCATGGCTTGCTTTCCTCTCACCTGATCGGAAGAGGACAAAGCCCATGCCTCTGGCGAGCAGCCTTTTTTGGCTCGTTTGGTTGCCGACTCTTCGGCGGTCGACACCGCCAAATATAGCAGGTGGCTGCTGATGCCTGGACAAAAACCCGTTGAGCCGGAAATTACAAGAGCGTCAAGGTCGATTTAGGTTGTGCTTACAAGTATTCCGAACTTCATTCTGTCCTTCTGTCTACTTCGGGAATAGTAATGAGTCACTGTTGGCTAACACCTGAAGCGAACGTCGTCTAGCACGATCCCCTTACCATCTTCCCCGGGTCCTTACAGCAGTGTAACTAGATTTGGGGCGGGCTCACTACCCCCTGGAGCAGGTGATGGCCTGGGAGTAGTACCACCGGCATGGTCAGCGTGACGACCTCTGATGGGGACATGCGATTGATCGTGGCTCGTAAGGTGGATGAGAGCGAGTGCACCATGGAAGTCCTTCCCGAACCGATCACCAAAGCCGGAAGGGAGCAGGGTTGGCGACACCGGAGCAGGCGGACGTGTGGGAGGAGACGAAAACCCTCGACGACGACCAGCGACCACAAGGGGTCGTCATGCACCGATCCGCCTTCTCCAGTCATAGGACTGGTGGTGAAATGTTTCGTCCTTCTTGATCCCCCGCAAGACCTGAAGGAAGCGGCTCCAATCATATCCCTCTGTTATTCCTTCACCACGACCTCGATCGATCAGGAAGTTGTCGAGGGACACGTCAATGACATCTGGGAAGCGCTAAAGGATCTTGTTAGCAAAAAGTGGTCTTTCCCGAACCTCGGAATCCCGAGATCACGACGAACGGCGGCGTCGGTAAGGAGGCTCGCGATGCGATGTGTTAAATTGATTAAACACTCCCAAAGTGTATTATGGCATTGTATATTGGCCGCGCCGAGCAGGTTCTCCCAGCGGGCCATGGTCGTTTCGAACGGATCCTTTCAGGTCTGGGCCAGCCCGCTCGGGGAAACGTTGATCCATTGGATGCCGTCACCTCGGTCCCTCAGGTCCCACCTGTCGATCGGACGCTTGATGCGATCGCCGGTGCTTCGATCGACCGTCTTCTCGACAGATCGTGTCTTCGTGATCCAGCCGGAGACGTCTGCGGGACGAAGGGGTCGGGGTACGTGTGCGCCATGGGTCAAACCTCCGATTGAGAAGCCTCGCGTTGCAGCCCTGGGTGGACGGGTTGCGACCTGGCGGCCAATAGCGGAGTCGTGTTGACCCAGAGCTGGATTGGAGGGTTGGGGTGCCGGCGCGATGTCATTCGGAGCAGCCCCGTCAGGGCCTTCACCGTGGTGTCCAGAGTCTCACGTTGTCAGCCAGGTTGAGGCGGCAGAAAGGCCACGCAAGCAGGGATTTTGCGTCTGGGGCACTTCCTCCGCAAGCACGTCGGCGATCGCGTACACTCGCGGGGCAAGGAGAGGTGCGAGAGCGGCCGAATCGGACTCACTGCTAATGAGTTGACTTGGGAAACTGGGTCCGAGGGTTCAAATCCCTCCCTCTCCGCTCTACAGGTCAGTGCTCGCGCACCAACAGCACCGGGCAGGCGCCGGCGTTCCCGGCCAGATGGCGGATGTTGATCGCAGCCACGATCAATGATGCGGCGTCTGCCGGACCGGCCGACACCTCGCAGTCCAGGCGCCCGGCGAGCGAACCTTGAACGGTTCGGGCTGCCCTGGCAGCCCATATTGACCCCAGTTCCTCGGCTCGGGCGAAGGCAAGCCTCACGAGCTCGCGAGATCCGGTAGCGGGGACGAGCCGAAGCGGGCACCGCCGGGACACCGCAATCCGGGCGCCCACTTCCACGGCCGCAGCACCATTCGGCCCCTCGCTGACCAGCACCACGACCGCCGCCGAGGCACCGCCCAGTGCACCACCACCCGCACCACCACCGGCATCGCCGAGCGCACCACCACCTGCACCGCCAGCACCACCACCGGCATCGCCGAGCGCACCACCACCCGCGCCGCCAGCACCACCACCGGCACCGCCCCCACGCCCCGGCACGACCACCACCAGCACGCCCGCCGCCAACTCCTCACCGGCGAGCGGCCCATCGGGGACCACCACGATGTCGGCCGCGACCGCCACCGTCTGGGCCACGAGGTCAGCGCCGACATCGTCCGAGACCCGAGACCGCATGACCACCGAGGACACCCCTCGGTCCGACGCTCGGCCCGCCAGCGCGTCCAACCGAGCACGAGCGGCTGCTGTCTGCGTCAGCTCCTGGGCCAGGCCCGCACCGACCTGCCGCTCCCGCCCCGACGGTGTCAACAAGGTCAGCACCAACTCGCCGGACCCGCCGGACTCGCGGGACCTCCCGGACTCACCGGAGCCCCCCACCAGGTCAGCGGCGACGTCAACCACCACCCGATCCCCCGCGCCGGACCCGGAGCCCACTAGCGCCAGCACCCGGTAGTCATCCGGCGGCCCGACCGCCGCCTGCTCCGCCAAGGCGATGTCCTCACGGAGCAGCCGGTCGGGATACGCCCAGTGCAGCAACGGTTCCGTCATCACTGTGGTCAGGACCGCCATGACCACCAGCATCGTGAAGAGGCGGTTGTCGAGGACCCCGAACTCCCGCCCGACATTCAGAATGATCAGCTCTGTCAAGCCCCGGGTATTCATGAGCACGCCCAAAGCACGGGCCTTGTGCCGCGACAGCCCTTGGAGCCGGGCGGCGAACGTCGCGCCGACGAGCTTGCCCACGATGGCCACGACCAGGATCAACGGAAGTTGCGTTACCGCATCGCTGCCAAGGTGGCGTAGATCCACGCTGAACCCCGTGACCATGAAAAACATAGGCAGGAGCAGCAGCACGCTCACCTGCTCCAGCCGCTCCACGATGTCGTGGAAAAGCTGGGCAGTGTCCTGCCGGGGCATCACGACCCCGAAGAGGAACGCCCCGAAGATCTGGTGGATCCCGAACCGCTCGGTCGCAAACGACGACAGCAGCAGCCCGATGAGGACGATCGCGAAGAGGTTGGCGGAAAGCGCACCGTCAGAACGAGACCCCCGAGCCGCCAGCCACGCCAGCGCGGGCCGCACCACCAGGAACATCAGAGCCACGAAGACGACCGACTCCGCCACCGTCACCCCGACCCCCCACGCCCCCCGGGACTTGATGATCGCCAGCACCACCGCCAGCAACGACCACGCCACCACGTCGTCGACCGCCGCGCAGGCCAGGGCCAGCGTCCCGATCTCGGTGCGGTACATGCGCCGCTCCATAAGGATCCGCGCCAGGACGGGAAAAGCGGTGATCGACATCGACGCCCCGATGAACAGGGCGAACGGCAGGAATCGGTGGGCCTGCGGTGCCTCGGCCGAGGCGGACCCCACATGGGACCCGTGGATCACCGTGGCCAACAGAACGCCCAGCCCGAACGGGAGCGCTATAGAAGACAGTGAGATGACGCCGGCGACCCGCTCTTTTCCCCGGATGAGGGCCACGTCGACCTCGAGGCCAACGATAAACATGAAGATGACGAGCCCCAGCTGGGCCAGGATCCCCAGGAAGGGGCGCACATCGGTCGGGAAGATGCGGGTCGGCAGTTGGCCGGGCAGTAAGCCCAGCAGGCTGGGCCCGAGGGCGATGCCGGCGATGATCTCGCCGACCACCGCGGGCTGGCGAATGCGGCGGAAGGCGCTGCCGACCAGGCGGGCGACGGCCACGATGACCGCGATGTCGACAAAGACGATGGCCGTGAGGTCATCGACGCTGCGGGCCGCCCCCAGGACCATTGCCCATCGTAGCGCTGAACCCCGACGAAAGGATTGGAATACGGAACGGGATCGTATCGTTGTGCAGTATTGTGAAACGAGTTCGTTCCGTATCGTTAGAAAGGACCCAGGACATGGATGCTCCGTCTCTGGCCTACAGCCGCCGCTGGTGGACCCTCGCCGTGCTGTGCTTCAGCCTCCTCGTCATCGGCGTTGACAACACCATCCTCAACGTGGCCCTGCCCACCCTTGTGGGCGCTGTCCACGCGTCCGCCAGCCAGCTGCAGTGGATCGTCGACGGGTACACCCTCGTCTTCGCCGGCCTCCTGCTGACCGCCGGCAGCCTGGGCGACCGCTTCAGCCGCAAGCGCGCTCTCAGCCTGGGCCTGCTGATCTTCGGCACAGGATCGGTCCTGTCGGCCTTCGCCGGCTCGGCCACGATGCTCATCGCCACCCGCTCCCTGATGGGCGTCGGCGGCGCATTGATCATGCCGGCAACTCTCTCAATCCTTACCAATACCTTCACAAATCCTGCCGAGCGGGGGAAGGCCATCGGCATCTGGGCCGGCGTGTCGGGTATGGGCATCGCCATCGGTCCCATCGCCGGCGGCTGGCTACTGCGCCACTTCTGGTGGGGCTCGGTCTTCCTCGTCAACGTCCCGATCGTCCTGATCGCCCTCATAGCGGGTTCGCTGCTGATCATCGACTCCAAGGACCCCTCGGCACCGCGGCTGGACCCGATCGGCGCCGGGCTGTCGATCCTCGGTCTCACCGTGCTCCTGTGGGGCCTGATCGAGGCACCGTCGCACGGCTGGCTCTCGACGTCGACCCTCACCGCGTACGCCGTCGCCGCCGCCGCCCTGATCGCCTTCGCAGTCTGGGAAACCCACACCGAGCACCCCATGCTCGACGTGCGGATCTTCGGAAACCCTCGCTTCAGCGCCGCCTCGTCGGCTATCACCCTGGTGTTCTTCTCGATGTTCGGGTCGTTCTTCCTGCTGACGCAGTACTTCCAGGACGTGCGGGGCTACTCGCCGCTCGGCGCCGGGCTACGGATCGCGCCGCTGGCGGCCGTGCTGTTCATCGCGGCCCCCGCTTCCAGCACCTTCGTGCGGTGGGTCGGGTCGAAGTTGGTTGTGGCCGGGGGCCTCGGCTTCGCCGCCTTGGGGTTGGTCCTTTTCTCGCTGCTGCGGGTCAACTCCAGCTATCCCGCCGTGCTGCTGGCACTGCTCATGCTCGGCCTGGGCATCTCGTTGACGATGGCCCCGGCGACCGAATCGATCATGGGCTCGCTGCCGAAGGAGAAGGCCGGTGTCGGTAGCGCTGTCAACGACACCACACGCCAAGTCGGCGGCGCCCTCGGCGTGGCCGTCCTCGGCAGCGTGTTGTCGTCGGGCTACGCCAGTCGCATCGTCAAGGCGGTGGCCAGCCATCCGCTGACCACATCGGTGTCCCGTGCGTCGCGCGATTCCGTCGGCGGCGCCCTGAATGCCGCTCATCAGGTCGGTGGCCAGGCCGGCCGGTCGCTGGCGGACGCCGCCCGCCAGAGCTTCGTGGGCGCCATGCGGCCCACCATGCTCATCGCCGCAGCGGTCACGCTGGTCGGTGCCCTCGTCGTGCTCGCCTTCCTGCCCGCCCGGGCCGTCGACGTCCAGACCCTGGAGGACCTCGAAGAGGGTGTCCTCGAGGCAGACGAGGCGATCCCCACGCTGGTAGCCGCCCCCGCGGTGGCGTAATGACCGCCGTGCCCGCCTCGGCGGCCTCCTCGGTGGGAAGATGGTGAACCGATGAGCGCGCCTGTCATGCCCGAGGTTCGCCACGGGCGTCCCCGTGACCCCCACGTGGACGCCGCCATCCGCCAAGCCGCGCTCGAACTGCTCGTGGAAGAGGGCTTCGCCCGCATGAGCATGGAGGGCGTCGCTAACCGGGCGGGCGTCGGCAAGGCCGCCATCTACCGGCGGTGGGACGGCAAGACCGCTCTGGTGGTCGACGCCATCCACGAGCTCGTGGCCGCATACGTCAACTGGCCCCACACCGACGACATCCGGGCCGACCTCGAGGTCATTTTCACCCAGTCGCTCAACAAGATGCGCGGGTTGGAGGGCGGCCTCATGGCCGCGGTGGTGGGCGAACTGGCTCGCAACAAGGAGCTGGCCGAGACATTCCGGGCTCGTTTCATCGGCTGCCGCAAAGAGGACCTCCTCGACCGGATCCAGGGCGCGATCGACGACGGGCAGTTGCCGGCGGGCGACGCCGGGCTGCTCGCCGAGGTCGGCTTCGCCATCATCCACCACCGGTCGCTGCTCTCCGACGCCCCGCTCACCGATGACCTGCCGAAACGCCTCGTGGACCAGTTCTTTCCTCGGGAGTAACTTAGGGGTGCGATGACCACTGCGTTCGTCCTGGCAGGTGGCGCCAGCCTCGGGGCG
This sequence comes from uncultured Actinomycetota bacterium, assembly GCA_963851105.1. Classification (GTDB taxonomy): domain Bacteria; phylum Actinomycetota; class Acidimicrobiia; order Acidimicrobiales; family Palsa-688; genus DATARN01. The sequence continues at coordinate 4,152 of CAWKNP010000005.1, read as the reverse complement.
ATCCAGGCGGGCATGGCCGACGTGCTGGCGTCCGCGGGCATCGAGCCTGACCTTCTCATCGGGAGCTCGGTCGGCGCCCTCAACAGCGCCTGGCTAGCCAGCCGCCCGTGGCCTGACGGCGCGCTGACCTTGTGCGACGTGTGGCTGTCGGTACGCCGGCGGGACATCTTCCCGATTTCGCCTGTTCGGATCTTGCGGGGGATGGCGGGGCGCATCGACCACACCGTCAGCCCGGCGCCGCTGGCTCGCTGGTTGTCGGTCCGGGCGCCGTTTTTCCAGTTGGAACAGGCCGCCATCGCCTTGCATGCGGTGGCGACGGACCTGGAGAGGGGAACGCCGGTCGTGTTGTCGACAGGTGACGCCATCGAGGCCCTGCTGGCCAGCTGCGCCATTCCCGGCGTGTTCCCACCCGTCGAGATCAACGGGCGCCTCCTGGTTGACGGGGGTCTGGCCGCCAATACACCGGTCAGCCAGGCGGTGGACCTGGGGGCTGACGAGGTGTACTTGTTGCCGACTGTCGGCTCGGAGGCGGGATCCCGCCCTCGCAGCGCGGCGGCAGTTACCTTCCAGTCGGTCATCCACCTCCTCGGTCAGGCGTCGTTGAGCGAGGTCCGGGCCAATGCTTCCCGCTGCACGCTGTACGTGGTGCCACCACCTCCTTCCATCGGGGTCTCGCCGTTCGACTTCCGCCGCAGTGGGGAGCTGATCGAACTGGCCCGTCAGCGCACCAAGGAGTGGGTCGACTCGCGGGAGCCGGTTCCCGCGTCCATTTAGTGCGGGCGTGGGCTGTGGCGGGGCCGGGCCGCCTGGTGGCGGTTTCGCGGGACCAGCCTGCTCCTGGGCCCGGCGAGATCCTGGTCCGGGTTATGACCTGCGGAGTATGCCGCACCGACCTCCATGTCCTGGATGGTGACCTGCCGGTTCACCGACCCATGGTGATCCCGGGCCACGAGGTCGTCGGTGAGGTAGTAGGCCTGGGAAAAGGGGCGGGAGGACGTTCGCATGAGGTGGTGGACTCGGGTTCAGCCCCGATCGAGCCGAGAATGGGATCGCGGCTCGAGGGCGGCGCCGGCGAGGCGGGCTCCGCTGGCGAGGCGGGCTCCGCCGGCGGGCGGCCGCGTTTCGAGGTCGGGCAACGGGTCGGCATTCCCTGGCTGCGCCACACCTGCGGCGTGTGCCGGTGGTGCCGCTCGGGCCGGGAAAACCTGTGCGTGGCGCCGGCCTTCACCGGCTGGGACGCCGATGGCGGGTATGCCGAGTACGCCGTCGTCGATGCCGCCTACGCCTATGCCATCCCCGCGACGTTCTCCGACGAGCAGGCGGCTCCCCTGCTGTGTGCCGGGATCATCGGCTTCCGGGCGTTGCGGCGGACGGGACTGACGCCGGGCGGCAATGGCCGGCTCGGGCTCTACGGATTCGGCGGATCGGCCCACCTCGCCGCCCAGATCGCACTGCACGAGGGAGCCACAGTCCATGTCATGACCCGGTCTCGGGCGGCACAGCAACTGGCGCTCGCTCTTGGCGTGGCCAGCGCCCAAGGGGCGTTCGACGCGCCGCCGGAGCCGTTGGATGCCGCCATTCTCTTCGCACCCGTCGGATCGCTCGTTCCGGTGGCCATGGCGGCGCTTGACCGGGGTGGCACGCTCGCCGTAGCCGGGATCCATCTGAGTGACATTCCCGTCTTGAACTACCAAAAGCATCTTTTCCAGGAACGGCAGATTCGCAGCGTGACCGCCAACACCCGGTCCGACGGCGATGAGTTCCTCCGACTCGCAGCGCAGTACGGAATACAGGTTGTCACGACGCCTTTCGGCCTGTCCGAGGCGGCCGCAGCGCTCGATGCCCTGAGGGCCGACCAGGTTCACGGTGCGGCGGTCCTCCACGCCGACCGATAGGCGTCGCAAATAGCGGGCCGCGACGCGGAATATCGGCTCTATCGATCGCGATTGCGAACAACTGGGACCACATCAACGTCTTCACTGAACGGCTCGCTGAGCCACACCTGTCCTGCGAGCGGCGCCTCGTCCGCGGGGTCAGACTCGGGGAGTGCCATACACGGAGAGCCCGTCGCACCGCGAACCTTGGACTCTCGCCGCCCCCTCCTCGACCGGTAGGATGCCGAGGTCACGCGCTCGTAGCTCAACGGATTAGAGCATCTGACTACGGATCAGAAGGTTGGGGGTTCGAATCCCTCCGAGCGCGCCGAGAGCATGCAGGTCAGAGGTGGCGGCGAGGCGGCGTCCCCGTCCCGATTGAGCGCAGCGCCCTACGACCCCTCTCCGTCCAAAAAAATGGGCTTCCACCTGCGGTCGGGAGGTGGGTGGTGACGTCATTCCGAGCACCACAGTCTGTTACAGGTAGTTACCAGGACTCATAACGCACGACGTGTCGACCACAAATCGAAGCGCTGCTTCGGGCGGCGGGGGTGGCGCACAGCACCGCGTGCAGTAGGTCACCCGGAACCGGTGACCGACCCGGCGGGGTTGTCGGCGCGCGCGTCGGGCGAGGAGCGGTACCCGAGCCGAGCAAAGTACGCCTTCCGTGCGGCTTGGGCCGGGCGTGAGTTGCCTATGTGGGCGAGAACCGTCAGCTGAGCGTTTCGGGCGCTCCAAGCTTGCGCTCGGCCCCAGCTTGGGGCGTCATTGTGTACCGCTCTGATGTCGTCACCGAACGGCTCGGCGTCCGGCAGCCTCAGCAGTTGCCATGGTTGCCAGATCGACGCCGGCATTCACCTACTGGGCACCGGCTTGGGTCCGGCCGTGGTCTCGCTGAACCTCTTGATGGCTTCTTCGGTGACCGGGGTAAAGAGATTCACGAGGTTGCCGTCGGGGTCGCGGAACAGGATGGAGCGATTCCCCCATGGCATGGTTGTTGGCTCCTGCACCCATTCGGTGACGAGAGCCTTGAGCCGCTCGAACTCCTTGTCCACATCGTCGACGATGAACTCGATGATGACGGTGTGGTTGTCCGCTGGCCGAGCCGAGTTGTGGAACAGCTGCGCCGTCTGGGTGTGCCCGAAGGCGATGGTGCAAGACGGTAGGTGTACCTCAGCGAAGACAGGCGCCGGCCAGACGGCCGGGACCCCAGTGACCTGCTCGTAGAACTGGACCACCGCTTCGAGATCGTCGGTGATCATGCGGATAGAGGCGAAGTCCATGGCGTCGCCCTCCCTCTCTCGTGTGATAACTTGGCGTAGCGCTACGATACCGTAGCGTAGCGTACTGTTTGGGCCAATCCGAAAGGCGAGGTTCGCGATGCCGACGAAGGGCTCCAGCAAAGACCGAGCGGCGCTCCCGTCGGAAAACGCCCTCGACCCCCGGGTCATCGTTTCCCGTGAGCGTGTGCTGACGACAACGCTCGACCTGCTGACCGAGGCGGGGCTGGACGAGCTCACCATCGACGACATATCCCGACGTTCGGGGGTGGCGAAGACCACCATCTACCGCCACTGGCCCAACCGTTCTGCGCTCGTCATCGACGCCTGTTCGCGAATGACCGACGGTGAGGAAGCGTCATCTGGTACCGGCTCGCTCGAAGGCGACGTCCGAGCGATCCTGACCAACATCGCCGAGCTGCTCGGCACCGCTCGATGGTCGTCGATCGTGCCCTCGATCGTCGATGCTGCCGAGCACGATCCCGCGTTTGCCGACCTGCACGGCAGGATCCAACGCGGGCACGCCGCTCCGCTGAGAAAGGCGCTCGACCGAGCGGCCCGCCGGGGGGAGATCCCCTCAACCATTGACCGCAGCGCCGTCACCGCCGCCCTGCTCGGGCCGCTCTTCTACCGCCGCTGGTTCTCACGAGAACCGATCGACGCCACGTTCATTGACGGGATCATTCAAAGCACCGTCGCCGGCCTCGGCGGCGACACTCGTAAGAGGAAGCGAGAGCAAAGCCGGCGGGGCGCTGGTTAGAGCGGTTGGATCTGTCCGAAGCCGGTGAGCTGATCTGGCCGCGACCCGAGTCTGCTGCGATCCCTACCGTCGTTCCCTGACGATGGCGTGGTAGACGACGGGTTGTTCGACCAGGGCCCGGGTGATGCGGTGACGCCGGCGGTGCTCGAGTCGGGCGGGGCACTTGCCCTTCGGTGCCAGTGGCGGGACTTGACAAGTTGTGGCGGATATACAACAATCTCCTTGTACAAGAACTAAC
>CAWKNP010000004.1:0-471653 GCA_963851105.1 uncultured Actinomycetota bacterium | reverse complement strand
TCTCGGCAAGCGCGTCGACTACTCCGGCCGCTCCGTCATCGTGGTCGGCCCCCTGCTCAAGCTGCACCAATGCGGCCTGCCCAAGCAGATGGCCCTCGAGTTGTTCAAGCCCTTCGTCATGAAGCGCCTCGTCGACTTGGAGCTGGCCCAGAACATCAAGTCGGCCAAGCGCATGGTGGAACGGCGCCGGGCCCAGGTCTGGGACGTCCTCGAAGAGGTCATCAAGGAGCACCCGGTGTTCCTGAACCGGGCCCCGACCCTGCACCGCCTCGGTATCCAAGCCTTCGAGCCGGTCCTCGTCGAGGGCAAGGCCATCCAGATCCACCCGCTGGTGTGCACCGCCTTCAACGCCGATTTCGACGGCGACCAGATGGCGGTCCACCTTCCGTTGTCGGCCGAGGCCCAGGCCGAGGCCCGGGTGCTCATGCTGTCGGCCAACAACATCCTGTCCCCGGCCACCGGTCGTCCGATCGTGACGCCGACCCAGGACATGGTGTTCGGCGCCTACTACCTGACCGTCATTCGCGACGGGGCCAAGGGTGAGGGCCGGACGTTCCGGAACCTCTACGAGGTCGAGCAGGCCTACGAGGCCGGCGACATCGAGCTCCAGGCCAAGATCAAGTGGCGCATGCCGGCGCCCCCGGCTTCGTCCGAGGACGGTGCTGTAGCCACCGACGCCGGCGATGGCGCCGGCGACGGCGACGACTTCGACGGCAGTTCGACGCGCTATGTGGAGATCGATACGTCCCCGGGGCGGGTCATCTTCAACACCGCCCTGCCCGAGGACTACCCCTTCGTCAACGACATCATCGGCAAGCGCAACCGCAGCCTCAGCCAGATCGTGGAGGTCCTGGCCGATCTGTACCCGCGGTCGGTAGTGGCCAGCAGCCTGGACCAGATCAAGGACCTCTGCTTCCGCTACGCCACCCGGTCGGGGCTCACCATCTCGATCGACGATGTGAAGACGCCGCCCAACAAGGCGGAGATCATCGCCAAGTTCGAGGCGGAGGCGCAGAAGGCCGAGAGCCAGTTCAAGCGGGGAATCATCACCGACGACGAGCGTCGCCAGAAGGAGATCGAGATCTGGACCTCGGCCAACTCCGAGGTCGGCAAGGCCATGGAGGAAACCCTCCATCGGATCGCCTTCAACCCGCTCGACATGATGGTGGACTCCGGCGCCCGGGGAAACCCGCAGCAGGTGCGCCAGATCGCGGGCATGAAGGGGCTGGTGTCGAACCCTCGCGGTGAGATGATTCCCCGGCCCATCCTGTCGTCGTTCCGGGAAGGCCTGTCGGTCCTCGAGTACTTCATCTCAACCCACGGCGCCCGTAAGGGCCTGGCTGACACCGCCCTGCGGACCGCCGACTCCGGCTACCTGACACGGCGACTGGTCGACGTGGCCCAAGAGCTCATCATCCGCGAGGACGACTGCGGCTCGACGCGTGGCCTGCGGGTTCCGAACGTCAAGCCCGACGACGAGAAGGTGCGCTCCTACCTGGAGACCCGCCTCGACGGCCGGGTGCTGGCCCGTGACGTCACCTTGAGTGACGGCACGGTTATGCCCGCGGGACTTTCGGTCAGCCCGCTCGACATGATCACCTTGCGCGACGACCCCGCGGTCGAAGAGGTCTACGTGCGGACCGTCCTCACCTGCGAGGCCGAGCACGGCATCTGCGCCGCCTGTTACGGGCGGTCGCTGGCGACCAACCGGTCCATCGAGCTCGGCGAGGCGGTCGGTGTCATCGCCGCCCAGTCGATCGGTGAGCCCGGTACCCAGCTCACCATGCGTACCTTCCACACCGGCGGAATCGCCGGTGAGGACATCACCCACGGCCTGCCCCGGGTCGTGGAGCTGTTCGAAGCTCGTACCCCGAAAGGCGCCGCCGTGCTGGCCCGCACGTCGGGCGTGGTGCGCATCACCGAAGAGGACAACGTCCGCAAGATCACGATCGTCTCCGACGACGGCACCGAGGACATCTACAACGTGTCCACCCGGGCCAAGCTCGTCGACGGCCTCCGTGACGGTGTCGAGGTCCAAGCTGGCGACTCGCTGGTCGACGGGCCCAAGGACCCCAAGCAGCTGCTCGAGATCAAGGGCATCCGGGAGACGCAGCTCTACCTGGTGGCCGAGGTCCAGCAGGTGTACCGGGACCAGGGCGTGTCGATCCACGACAAGCACATCGAGCTGATCGTGCGCCAGATGCTGCGCCGGGTGCTGGTGGCCGAGCAGGGCGAGTCGCCCTTCCTTCCCGGCGAGCGGGTCGATTCCCGGATCTATGCCGAGGTCAACCGCCGGCTCGTGCAGGAAGGCAAACGTCCCGCCGAGGGCCGTCCCGAGCTGATGGGTATCACCAAGGCGTCGCTGGCCACCGATTCGTGGCTGTCGGCGGCGTCGTTCCAAGAGACCACCCGGGTGCTCACCGAAGCGGCCATCGAGGGCAAGTCGGACCAGCTCTACGGGCTCAAGGAGAACATCATCATCGGCAAGCTGATCCCTGCCGGCACCGGCATGCCGCGCTACCGGGAGATGGTGATGGAAGCGCCCGACGCCGAGCGCATGCCGTTCTGGAGCTCCGACGAGGACACCGGACCCGAGGACCTGGCCGCCTGGCTGGCCAGTATCGGCAACGGATCCGAGCGGGCGGCCGGGGCGCTCGACGAGGGCTTCCTCGGGGGCGGCGCCGAAGTCTCGTAGCCGTTGGTTTGCTCTTGGGAGTTGGTTTGCTCTTGGGAATTGACGGAGGGGCCTGGCTTGCGCCAGGCCCCTCCTTCTTTCCTGGCGGGCGTGTTCGGCGCCGGGGAAGGCTCAGGCACTTGCTTAGGCGCGCCGCGAATCGTTCCGTGAACAGTTGTGGCTTGCTTGAGCGCCCATTTTGTTCACGGAGCCGACAGTGCCGTCGCCGTCGTAGCGGCTCGTGGCGTGCGCAAGCGGCGGCGGGTTCGCCCGCGAACTTGGGGGCTTTTTGTAAACCTGTGGGCTTTGTTGTCGCTCCACGACATTGAAGCCCACAGGTTCCAAAAAAGCCCACAGGTTCGACACATTCGCTCGGCGACGGAGCAGGCGGCGCGGAGATGGTGCTGTCCCGGAGGTAGTCGGCTGGACCGGATCGCCGGCAGCGACCATCCTGACCCCTGTGCTCAGGCGGATCGGGGTGGATACGGGAGGCACGTTCACCGACATCGTCACCGCCACCGGCGAAATACTGAAGCGGCTGTCGACGCCGCAGGATCCGGCGGCCGCGGTACTGGCAGGTGTCGAGCAAGCGGGTGGCGCCCAGACGTTGGCCCACGGCACGACCGTGGCGACCAACACCCTGCTCGAGCGGCGCGGCGGCCGGGTGGCGTTGTTCGCCACCTCCGGCCATACCGACGTCATCGAGATCGCCCGCCAGGTCCGGCCGTCGCTGTACGACCCCTTCGCCGATCGCCCCGAGCCGCTCGTCCCTCGGGACCGGAGGTACGACGTGCCCGGGCGGCTGGCGGCCGACGGAAGCGAAATCGAACCGGTGGGTGAGTTCACCTGGCCCAAGGCCATCGACTCCGCGGCCGTCGTCCTACTCCACGCCGACCGAAACCCCGCCCACGAGCAGGCGGTGGCGGCACGCCTACGGGCCGCGGGCATCGATGTGACCGCCTCCCACGAAGTGTCGCCCGAGTTCCGGGAGTACGAACGGACGGTCACGACCGTGGCCAACGCCTATCTGCGCCCGCCGTGCCGGGCCTACCTGTTGCGCCTGGCGGAAGAGGGCGCCGCCGAGGAGGTCCTGGTGATGACATCGGCGGGCGGCCTCATCCCCGTCGCCGAAGCAGCACAACGCCCCGTCGCCCTACTCCTGTCGGGTCCCGCCGGTGGAGTGCTGGCGGCCTCGGTGGCGGCGGTCGCCGCCGGATACGCCGACGCCATCACGTTCGACATGGGCGGAACCAGCACCGATGTGTGCCTGATCCGCAACGGCAAGCCCGAGCCGGCGGCGCAACGGGAGGTGGCGGGCCTTCCCATCCGGATGCCGTCGCTTGACATCCATACCATCGGGGCGGGGGGCGGTTCCATCGCCCGCATCGATCCCGGCGGGGCGCTGGTGGTGGGCCCTGAAAGCGCGGGGGCAGATCCGGGACCCGCTTGCTACGGCCGGGGCGGCACCGCGGCAACGGTCACCGACGCCAACGTGGTGGCGGGGCGCATACCGGGGGATGGGGAGTTCGCCGGTCTGGGTCGCCTCGATGGTGGCGCCGCCCTCCAGGCCCTGGCCGCCGCCGGCGTCGACGCCGATGGCGTGATCGCGGTGGTCGACGCCAATATGGTGCGGGCGCTGCGCCGGGTTTCGGTGGAGCGGGGTGTGGACCCTCGGGATCTGGCGTTGGTCGCCTTCGGCGGGGCTGGCCCGCTGCACGCCTGCGCGCTGGCCGATGCCATGGCGATGGCGGCGGTCGTCGTGCCACCGCGCGCCGGCGTCCTGTCGGCCGCCGGGATGCTGGCCGCGCCCCGCCAGGTCGACCTGGTCCGCAGTTGGCCCCGACCCGACGACCACAAGGGGGCCGAGGCAGCCGCGGGCGAGCTGGCGGCCGAGGCCCGTAGCCAGCTGGCCGCGGAAGCAGGGCCATCCATCGAGGTCACCTTTTTGTACGACTGCCGCTATGCCGGCCAAAGCCACGAACTGTCGGTCCCCGCCATCGGGGACTTCGGCGCCGAGCACCAACGCCGCAACGGCTTCTCCCGCCCCGAGGCGCCCGTCGAGGTGGTAGCCCTGCGGGCGTCAGCCAGAGCACCGAGCCCCGTGGCCCTCGCCGACCTGCCCGATCCCGGCGGCCGCACGGGCGTCGTCAAAGGGCCGAAGGTTATTGCCGAGGCCGATTGCACCATCTGGGTGGCCGAGGGCTGGACGGCACAAGTGGGAGGTGGCGGCGCGTGGGTGCTGACCCGGACCGACTAGACGAGGAAGGCAAGCAGCGCCAAGGCAAGGACCGCCAAGGCAAGGACCGCCAAGGCAAGGACCGCCTTGACCCGGCCGGGTTGCAGATCCTCATCTCACAGTTGACCGGAGTGGCCGAGGAGATGGGAGCCGTCCTGCGCCGGGCCTCCTTTTCCCCGAACATAAAGGAACGGGCCGACTGTTCCGCAGCCCTCTTTACCCGCGACGGACAGCTTCTGGTTCAGGCCGAGCACATCCCCGTCCACCTCGGCTCCATGCCGGCGTCGGTGGCGGCGGCCATTGCCGCCGGCCTGCCGCTCGCAGCCGGCGACCAGGTCGTGCTCAACGACCCCTTTGCCGGGGGCACCCACCTCAACGACATCACGCTGGTCGCGCCGTGTTTCGTGGACGGGAGGATCGCCGGCTGGGCCGCCAACCGGGCGCATCACGCCGACGTGGGCGGTATGACGCCGGGGTCCATCCCCCCCGAGGCGACCGAGATCCAGCAAGAGGGACTGCGGATCCCACCGGTGCTGCTCGGGCCGGCGGTGGTCGCCATCGTGCTGGCCAACTCCCGCACCCCCGAGGAACGCCGGGGGGATCTCGACGCCCAAGTCGGGGCCAATGCCATCGGTGTCCAACGGCTGGCCGCCATCGTGAAAGCGGGGGCGCCGGTCGAAGAGGTCCTCGCCTACGGGGAGCGGCGCATGCGCGCCGCCCTCGCCGAGATGGCCGACGGGTCCTGGGAGGCGACCGATGTCGTTGATTCGGTGGGGCCCCGGCCCGACCAGCAGCGGCCGGTCACCATCAAGCTACGGGTCACCAAGGAGGGTGAAACCATCACGTTCGATTTCACCGGGACCGACGCCCAGCAGCCAGGCAACGTCAACGCGGTCGCAGCCGTGACCGCCAGCGCCGTCACCTTCGCCATCCGGTCCGCCACCGATCCCACGATCCCGGCTAATGGTGGTGCCCTGCGCCCTGTGAAGGTGATCGCCCCGAAAGGTTCGATCGTGGCCGCCACCGCGCCGTCGGCGGTGGGCGCGGGCAACGTCGAGGTTTCCCAGCGGATCGCCGACGTCTGCCTCATGGCCTTGGCTGCGGCCGCCCCGGGCCGGGTGGGCGCCGCCGGCCAGGGGACGATGAACAACCTCATCCTGAGTGGCGTCTCGGGCTGGGTCTACTACGAGACCGTCGGCGGTGGGCAGGGGGGGCGTCCTGGGGACCCGCCCCGGCCGGGGATGAACGGCGTCCACACCGCCATGACCAACACCAAGGACACCCCCACCGAGGCGCTGGAGCGCACCATACCGGTCCGGGTGCTGCGCTACCGCCTGCGAACCGGCAGCGGCGGCCCCGCAAGGGCACCCGGGGGCGACGGCATCGAGCGGGTGATCCAGGTGCTCGAACCCGCGGTGGCGTCTCTCATTACCGAGCGGCGGACCAGCCGGCCGTGGGGCCTCGCCGGCGGGTCGCCCGGCGCCCTCGGGGAGAACTGGCTGTGGCCCGGGGGCGATGAGTCCGCCCGCCGGCCGCTGCTCGACAAGGTGACGGTACGATTACGAGCCGGCGACGCGGTCTGCGTGCTCACCCCCGGCGGGGGCGGCTACGGGGGACGCTAGGCGGGACGGCGTTGTCGTCAGCCGCGCTACAATGGTTGCTGGCTGCATGGTCGGTTCTTCTTCGCGCGTCCCGCGTCCAGGAAGGTCCGGCACCCTGGAGGAGAGGTTTCTTGCCCACCATCGCGGAATTGGTCCGGTCGGGCCGCGAGCACAAGTCGGATAAGACGAAGACCCCGGCCTTGAAGGGCGCGCCCCAGCGGCGGGGAGTCTGCACCCGGGTGTACACCACCACCCCGAAGAAGCCCAACTCGGCGCTGCGCAAGGTCGCCCGAGTCCGGCTCACAAGTGGCGTCGAAGTCACCGCCTACATCCCCGGCGTCGGACACAACCTGCAGGAGCACTCGATCGTCTTGGTTCGTGGCGGCCGGGTGAAGGATCTGCCGGGTGTCCGCTACAAGATCATCCGTGGCACCTTGGACACTTCCGGGGTCCGCGACCGCAAGCAGGCCCGTAGTCGCTACGGCGCCAAGAAGGACTAGGACCCATGCCCCGCAAAGGACCCGCTCCCCGCCGCGACCTCATGCCCGACCCGATCTACCGCTCGGTCCTGGTCACCCAGGTCGTCAACAAGATCCTTTCCCGCGGCAAGCGGAGCCTCTCGGAGCGCATCGTGTACCAGGCGCTCGACATCGTGAAAGAAAAGTCGGGCGCCGAGCCGGTGGCGACGCTGAAGCGGGCGGTGGAGAACACCAAGCCCCAGCTCGAGGTCAAGAGCCGCCGGGTCGGTGGTGCCACCTACCAGGTTCCCGTCGAAGTCCGGCCTCGCCGGGCGACCACTCTTTCCATTCGCTGGATCGTCGGGTACTCCCGTCAGCGCCGGGAGAAGACGATGGCCGAACGGCTCGCCAACGAGCTGCTCGACGCATCCAACGGCACCGGCGCCGCCGTCAAGCGCCGTGAGGACATGCACAAGATGGCTGAATCAAACAAGGCGTTCGCCCACTACCGCTGGTAGTGCGGCACAATTTCTAGAGGCGCCGCCCGAACCGCTGGGGCGCGGCCCGACGATCCACCGACGTAACGACGTACCGACGTACCGAGGTCCCCCAAAGCGCCAGCGGACCTCCACCCGACTACCTCGGGCCCAAACCTAGCCCGAGAGCCCTCGACGACATCGAGAAGAAAGCTATGGCTGAAACTGCCCCCATTATCCGAGAGTTCCCCCTAGCCAGGACCCGCAACATCGGGATCATGGCCCATATCGACGCGGGTAAAACCACGACGACGGAGCGGATCCTCTACTACACGGGCAAGAACTACAAGATGGGCGAGGTCCATGAGGGCGCCGCCACCATGGACTGGATGATCCAGGAGCAGGAGCGGGGCATCACCATCACCTCCGCGGCCACCACCTGCAAGTGGAAGGACACCTGGATCAACATCATCGACACGCCCGGCCACGTCGACTTCACCGTAGAGGTGGAGCGCAGCCTGCGGGTGCTCGACGGCGCCGTCGCGGTCTTTGATGCCGTTGCCGGCGTCGAGCCCCAGACCGAGACGGTCTGGCGCCAGGCCGACAAGTACGCCGTGCCGCGCATCTGCTTCGTCAACAAGATGGACCGCATCGGCGCCGACTTCTTCCGGGCCGTCGACATGATCAGGGACCGGCTGGACGCCACCACTGCGGTGGTGCAGCTGCCCATTGGTTCCGAGGGCGAGTTCAAGGGCGTCATTGACCTGATCGGGATGAAGGCGCTGGTCTGGGACGATCAGTCGGACAAGGGCGAGTCGTGGTCGGTGCGCGCCATCCCCGAAGCCCTGGCCGTCGAGGCGGAGGCCTGGCACGCCGCGCTGATCGACACGCTGTCGCGCTTCGACGACATCATCACCGAGAAGTTCCTCGGCGATGAGGAGATCACCGTCGAGGACCTCCGCCGGGCGCTGCGCCACGGCACCATCGCCAACCAGGTCGTCCCCGTCCTGTGCGGCTCGGCGTTCAAGAACAAGGGCGTCCAGCCCATGCTCGATGCCGTCATCGACTTCCTGCCGAGCCCTCTCGACATCCCCCCCACCAAGGGCGTTGACCTGAAGGGCATCGAGGAGCTCGAGCGGCTCCCCGACGACTCCGAGCCGTTCGCGGCCCTGGCGTTCAAGATCGCCACCGACCCCCACAAGGGCAAGCTGACCTACGTCCGGGTGTACTCGGGCAAGCTGGCCAAGGGTTCCGCGGTGCTGAACGCGACCAAGGACCGCAAGGAGCGCGTCGGGCGCATCCTGCAGATGCACGCCAACCACGAAGAGGACCGCACTGCGGCCTTCGCGGGCGACATCGTGGCCTTCGTGGGCATGAAGGACACCACGACCGGCGACACGCTCTGCGATCCCAACGCCCCGATCGTGCTCGAGGCCCTCGAATTCCCCGAGCCCGTCATCCACGTGGCCGTGGAGCCGAAGACCAAGAACGACCAGGACCGCCTGTCCAAGGCCCTCCAATCCCTGAGCGACGAGGACCCGACGTTCCAAGTCCACAGCGACGAGGAAACGGGCCAGACGATCATCGGCGGCATGGGCGAACTGCACCTCGAGGTGCTGGTCGACCGCATGCTGCGGGAGTTCCGGGTCGACGCCAACGTGGGCAAGCCGCAGGTCGCCTACCGGGAGACCATAAAGAAGCCCGTCACCAAGATCGAGGAGCGCTACATCCGCCAGACCGGCGGCCGCGGCCAGTACGGCCACGTGGTGCTCAGCCTGGAGCCCACCGGCCCCGGCAGCGGCTACGAGTTCGTCGACAAGATCAGCGGCGGCGTCATCCCCAAGGAGTACATCCCGTCGGTGGACGCCGGCATCCAGAACGCCATGCAGTCCGGCGTGCTGGCCGGCTACCCGGTGGTCGACCTCCGGGCCACGCTCACCTTCGGCTCGTACCACGACGTCGACTCCTCGGAGATGGCGTTCAAGATCGCCGGGTCGATGTGCTTCAAGAAGGCCGCCAAGGCGGCGCACCCCATCCTCCTCGAGCCCATCATGTCCGTCGAGGTGGTCACACCCGACGCCTACATGGGCGAAGTCATCGGCGATCTCAACTCCCGCCGGGGCCACATGGAGGGCATGGAACAGCGAGGCAACAGCCAGGTCATCCGGGCTCAGGTGCCTCTGAGCGACATGTTTGGCTACGCTACCGATTTGCGTTCGCGCACCCAGGGGCGCGCGACCTACACGATGCAGTTCAATTCCTACCAGGAAGTCCCCGAGTCGGTCTCCCGCGAGATCGTGGCCCGGGTCCGCGGCGAGTAAATCCGCTGATCAACGAGTCCGCCTCGGCCCCTCATCCCAAAGGCATTTAGTACAGGAGCGAGTTTTTTTCATGGGCAAGCAGAAGTTCGATCGCAACAAGCCCCACCTCAACATCGGGACGATGGGGCACATCGACCACGGCAAGACGACCTTGACCGCGGCGATCACCAAGGTCATGGCCGCGCAGGACCCGACCCACAACTCCTTCACCGCCTTCGATCAGATCGACAAGGCGCCGGAGGAGAAGGCCCGCGGCATCACCATCAACATCGCCCACGTGGAGTACCAGACGCCCAACCGTCACTACGCCCACGTCGACATGCCCGGCCACGCCGACTACATCAAGAACATGATCACCGGTGCCGCCCAGGTCGACGGCGCCATCCTGGTCGTATCGGCGGCCGACGGCCCCATGCCCCAGACCCGGGAGCACGTGCTGCTGGCCCGCCAGGTCGGCGTGCCCTCCATCGTCGTGGCTCTCAACAAGGCCGACGCGGTGGACGACGAAGAGCTGCTCGACCTTGTCGAGCTCGAGGTCCGGGAACTGCTGAGCGAGTACGAGTTCCCCGGCGACGACACCCCCGTCATCCGGGTCTCGGCGCTCAAGGCCCTTGAGGGCGACCCCGAGTGGACAAAGTCCATCATCGAACTGATGGAGGCTGTGGACTCGTTCATTCCCGAGCCTGTTCGCGAGATCGAGAAGCCGTTCCTGATGCCGATCGAGGATGTCTTCACCATCCAGGGCCGGGGCACCGTCGTCACCGGCAAGGTCGAGCAGGGCAAGGTCAAGGTCGGCGACGAGGTCGAGATCGTGGGCTTGCGCAACACCGCCAAGACCGTCTGCACCGGCGTCGAGATGTTCCGCAAGCTGCTCGACTCGGGCATGGCGGGCGACAACATCGGCGCCCTCCTGCGAGGCACCAAGAAAGACGAGGTCGAGCGGGGCCAGGTGCTGTGCAAGCCCGGCTCCATCACCCCGCATGCCAACTTCGAGGCCAACGTCTACATCCTGACGAAGAACGAGGGCGGACGGCACAAGCCGTTCTTCAACAACTACCGCCCGCAGTTCTACTTCCGCACCACCGACGTCACCGGCTCCATCACCTTGGAGGAAGGCACCGAGATGGTCATGCCCGGTGACAACACGGTCATGACCGTCGAGCTGCAGAAGCCCATCGCCATGGACGAAGGACTTCGTTTCGCCATCCGTGAAGGTGGTCGCACCGTCGGTGCCGGCCGCGTCACCAAGATCCTCAAGTAGGTAGGCAACCGACATGGCTGAAGCCCCTCGCCAGAAGATCCGGATCCGCTTGAAGGCCTACGACCACGAGATCATCGATCAGTCGACGAAGAAGATCGTGGAGACCGTGCTCAGGACCAACGCCAAGGTGAGGGGGCCGGTCCCGCTGCCCACCGAGAAGCACCGCTACACCGTGATCCGCTCGCCCCACAAGTACAAGGACAGCCGCGAGCACTTCGAGATGCGCATCCACAAGCGCCTCTTGGACATTGTGGAGCACACGCCCAAGACGGTGGACTCGCTGCAGCGCCTCGACCTGCCGGCGGGCGTTGACATCGAGATCAAGATCCAGAACGCGTAGCGGTTGGACGAGCAGATGCACCGCCGCCGTGGACAGGCGGTGCATCTATTCTCCTCCCTCGTTCCCGTACACGTACCGGCTGAAGAGCGCGCCGGCCCCGAGGTGGTGCTCCAGCTCGCCGGTGCTCAAAAAGCATCCTGCCTTCTCCCGGTACAGGCGGGCCATGGCTCCTCGTAGCTCGGGTGCGCCGCCCAGGTCGTGGGCGATGCCGGCGAACAGCCTGGCTCCTTCCTTGTAGGACTCGATCGGGGTGTGCCTCGACCAGGGGCTCTTTGGGTACAGCTCTACCTGGCGCTGGTCCAGGGTTAGTTCCTCGACATGGAACCTTCCCGCTTCTCGCCTGCGACTGTTCGTCGCCCAGCTGGTCCAGGCTTCGTCTATCCAGCCGTCCCTGGCGCTCGCCGGCTTGATGCCTCGGCCGAACCAGCTGTGGAAGACCTCGTGCTCAAGGGCTCCTACCGCCGCGGTGGTGGCGCCGTCGTACTCCATGCCTCGGCCGGGGCCCCAGAGGACGGCCGTGAACCGTTTCCCGTGGGCGTAACTGCCGTAGCGAGCCTCGTTGTAGGTGAGCCAGCTGGCGATGTCGGCCTCATTGGCCTCGAGGTCGGCGTCGGACTCGGCCACCTTGGCGGTCACGATCTCGACGCCGGCGGCAGTGGTGTGCCGGCGTTGCTCGATCTCCCCGCTCGGGCGCAGGACCAGCATCGGCGACAGGGACGTGAAGGCCGCGGGATACTCGACGCGCCAGCGGTTGTGCTCGGTCTGCTCGGCGCTGCCGTTGGTGATCAGAGTGTGGGGCCCGCCGCCTTGCACATCGATCTCGAGCTGCAGTTCGAAGCGGTCATGGCAGAGATTGGCGGGGAGCCACATCTCCAGGTAGCGCCCGGGGTGCAGGTCGGACATCCAAAAGTCGAAACGCACCCCGTCGTCGGTCCACCCGATGGGCTCGGCGCCGGCCGCCGCCGGCGTGGCGAGGCGATACTGCAACTCCAGCCGGTGGATGCCGTGGCCTGCGAGCTCCCGGTCGATGACCCGCATCTCCGCGCCATCGCCGCCGCCGAGGTCGGCCGGGGAAAAAGGGTCTCCCGTCATCGACTTGCCGTCGAGGCGCAGGTCGTCGATGTGCTGGCGGAGGTCCAGCGCGGGGAAGCCGTCGTGGCCGGCGAGGGCGAAGTGCGCGCTCGCCTCGACGGTTGCGGTCTGAGCGGTCACGTCGAAGGTGATGGAGGCCACGACGCGCTCGACATCGACGGGCACCACGAGGCGGGGGCCGAGGCGGACGGGCGGCGGCGCAGGCGCAGTTTCCATGGGTGCGCAGTCTGCTGCGTTGGGGCGCTCTGCCCCGAGGCAGCGTTGTCGGGGGGCGCGAGACAGTGGCGGCGCGCCCGGCGCCCCTCGCCGCCACCCCCGGGCCGGTGAGCCGCCCGCTGAGTTATACTCACCTGTCAACCAATCGACGTCTGCGGGTGTCCGCCCAGCGGAGACCCCGCAGCACAACTGAACGAGCCGCTCCGCTCGGGTATTGCCCGAGCGGAGCGTCCGCGTGTGGGGCCGGCAATGGCCCCCGCCACGACCGAGAAAGAACAACCGTGCCAATCACAGCGATCGTCGGCGAAAAAGTCGGCATGACCCAGGTCTGGGATGACAACAACCGCGCCATCGCGGTCACCGTTGTCCGCGTCAGCCCGGCGCGGGTCGTCCAGCTGAAGACACCGGACAATGACGGCTATTCCGCCGTCCAGGTCACCTACGGCGCTCGGCAGGCCAAGACCTTGTCCAAGCCCGAGGCCGGCCACTTCGCCAAGGCCAACGTGGACCCGGGACGTCACCTGGTGGAACTGCGCATCGACGACTCAAGCCAGTACGCCGTCGGCCAACAGATCGCGGTCGACATCTTCTCGCCTGGCGATCGGGTCGACGTGACCGCGGTCAGCAAGGGCAAGGGTTTCGCCGGTGTCATGAAGCGCCACAACTTCAAGGGCCAAGGCGCCAGCCACGGCAACCACAAGCACCATCGGGCGCCGGGTTCGATCGGCGCCTGCGCGACACCGGCGCGGGTGTTCCGGGGGACGCGCATGGCGGGCCAGATGGGGAATGAAAAGGTCACGACGCTCAACCTCGAGGTCGTCCAAGCCGATGCCGAGCGCGAGCTGCTCCTGGTGCGTGGTGCCGTGCCCGGCCCCCGCGGCGGGGTCGTTCTGATCCGTGGCAGCGTCAAGAGGAAGGCCCGCTGATGGCGCGGCGCGTTGACATCCGGACCGTCGACGGGTCGGTCAGTGGCTCGATCGCCCTCGACGACGCCATCTTTGGGATTGTGCCCAACGTCTCGGTGATGCACCAGGTCGTGACCGCGCAGCTGGCGGCGGCCCGATCCGGCACCCAGAGCACCAAGACCCGAGCCGAGGTCTCCGGCGGTGGCAAGAAGCCGTTCCGCCAGAAGGGCACCGGCCGGGCCCGCCAGGGTTCCACCCGGGCCCCGCACTGGACCGGCGGTGGTGTCGCCCTCGGCCCGAAGCCCCGCTCCTACAAGCAGCGGACACCCCGCAAGATGATCCAGCTGGCGCTGCGCTCTGCACTGTCAGACCGGGCCTCCGAGGACCGAGTCATGGTGGTCGCGGAATGGCCGTGGACCGAGCCCAAGACCGCAGCCGCCCGCCAGGCGATGGCGACCCTTGAGCTCGACGGTCGGATCCTCGTGGTCCTGGATCGCGAGGCTGACGAGACCGCGTACAAGGCGTTTCGCAACCTCCCGCTGATCCAGGTGATCCTCACCGGGGAGTTGAACGCGTACGACGTGCTGTGCAACGACTGGATCGTGTTCACCTCCCAGACGCTGCCCGGCGAAGGCGCCGACGCCGCCGAGGCAGAAGGAACCGACACCACGCCCGTCGCCGTCACCGCCAAGGCCGCCCCGGCCCCGGCTGAGGAGGCCCCGGCTCCCGCGCCGGCCGCTGCCGACGCCGAGCCTGCCGGGTCCGCCCCCGAGCCGGCCGCTGCCGACGCCGAGCCTGCCGGGTCCGCCCCCGAGCCGGCCGCTGCCGACGCCGAGCCTGCCGCGGCCGCGGCCCCGGCCCCGGTCCCCACGCCCGAGCCGGCCGCGGCCGCCCCGGCTGAGCCCGCGCCCGCAACCACCGAGCCTGTCGCCGCCGACGCTCCGGTCCCCGAGGAGCAAGCATGAGTGAAGCCCGCGACGTCATTCTGAAGCCGGTCGTGTCGGAGAAGTCCTATGCCCTGCTGGAATCGGGCGTGTACACCTTCGTGGTCCGTCCCGACGCCAACAAGATCGAGATCCGCCAAGCGGTCGAGCGCATCTTCAACGTGACAGTGGTCAAGGTCAACACGTTGAACCGCAAGGGCAAGAAGAAGCGCCACCGCAAGCAGCCCAAGATGGGGAAGCGGCCCGACACCAAGCGGGCGATCGTGACCCTGGCCGAAGGCCAGCGCATCCCCCTGTTCGAGAGTTGATGAGGTCGCTCTAATGCCTC
Organism: uncultured Actinomycetota bacterium; assembly: GCA_963851105.1. Lineage (GTDB taxonomy): Bacteria > Actinomycetota > Acidimicrobiia > Acidimicrobiales > Palsa-688 > DATARN01. Next base: position 456,801 of record CAWKNP010000004.1, on the reverse strand, counting down.
TGCGCAAACGTAAGCCGACGAGCCCGGGACGGCGATTCCAGTCCGTCTCCGACTTCTCCGAGATAACCAAGGACCGCCCCGAGCGCTCGCTCGTGGTGCCCAAGCCCCGCACCGGCGGCCGCAATAGCTACGGCCGCAAGACCGCCCGCCATCAAGGCGGCGGCCACAAGCGCAACTTCCGGGTTATCGACTTCAAGCGGGACAAGGACGGCGTGCCGGCGACGGTGGCGGCGATCGAGTACGACCCCAACCGCAACGCCCGCATTGCCCTGTTGCACTACCACGACGGCGAGAAGCGCTACATCCTGGCGCCTCAGAAGGTCGCGGTGAAGGACGTCCTGCAGAGCGGCCAGGGATCGGACATCCGCCCCGGCAACGCCCTTCCCCTGCGCTTCATCCCGGTCGGCTCCGTCATCCACAACGTCGAGCTCAAGCCCGGCGGTGGCGGCAAGATGGCCCGCGCCGCCGGCACCAGCATCCAGTTGGTCGCCAAGGAGGGTGACTACGCCACCCTCCGCCTGCCGTCCACGGAAATGCGCCGGGTCCCGATCGACTGCCGGGCCACGCTCGGCCAGATCGGTAACGCCGAGGCGGAACTGATCAGCATCGGCAAGGCCGGTCGTAATCGCTGGAAGGGCGTCCGGCCGCAAACGCGAGGCGTTGCCATGAACCCCGTCGACCACCCCCTGGGTGGTGGCGAGGGCAAGAGCTCCGGTGGCCGTCACCCGACCTCACCGTGGGGCAAGCCCGAAGGCCGCACCCGCAACACCAACAAACCGTCGCAGAAACTCATCGTCCGCCGCCGGCGCACCCGCGGCGCCCGGAGGTAAAGCCGCATGCCCCGTAGTCTCAAAAAGGGACCTTTCGTCGACGACCATCTCTTGAAGAAGGTCGACGACTTGAACAGCCGCAACGAAAAGCGGGTGATCAAGACGTGGTCCCGGCGCAGCACGATCATTCCCGACATGGTCGGCCACACCATCGCCGTCCACGATGGGCGCAAGCACGTGCCCGTCTACATCACCGAATCCATGGTCGGTCACAAGCTGGGCGAGTTCTCCCCCACGCGAACCTTCCGCTTCCACGCCGGTCAAGAACGCCAGGGTCGCCGCTGATGCCAGGTCCCAAGACGAACGAACGTGAGGGCACCCGTGCCGTGCTCCGCCACACCCGGGTTTCGGCCTACAAGGTGCGCGAGGTCCTCAACCTGATCCGCAACAAGCCGGTTGCCCAGGCCAAGGACATCCTCCATTTCTGTGAGCGCGACGCCGCCATCCTGGTCGAGAAGCTGCTCGACTCGGCCATCGCCAACGCCGGCCACAACGATCAGCTCGAGGCCGAGGAGCTCTACGTGTCGGCCTGTTTCGCCGACGAGGGCACCACGATCAAACGCTGGCGCCCCCGGGCCCGAGGGCGGGCCACCCGCATCCGCAAGCGCACCTGCCACATCACGGTGATCGTGAGCCGCCTGCCCGACGCCGATTTGGTCCGGCTCTACGCTCGCCGTGAAGCCGAGCAGGCCGCTCGCCGTTCCCGTCGCGTTGCCGGCGCCCGCAAGGCAGACGCCACCGCCACCTCCACCCCTGGTGGCGGCAGCGGGGGCCCGGGTCGCGGCATCCGCAGCCGGGTGCGCCCGACCCGCCGGACCACCGAAGCCGCACCTTCGGGCGACGCGGGCGAGGCCGCGGCAGACCACAGCGGTCACGGCCACGACGGCCATGACCACGACGGCCATGACCACGACGGCCATGACCATGACCATGAGGACACAACCACCGAGGTGACCGCAGCCGTGTCGACCCCCAAGCAGGCGTCGGGCGCGGGCGCCGAGGCGCCGCCCGAGACCGCGCCGGCCACTGCGCCGGAAGAAGAAGGTGAATAGGTAGATGGGTCAGAAGGTCAACCCCTACGGGTTCCGCCTTGGCGTGACCACCGACTGGAAGTCGCGGTGGTTCAACGACCGGGAATACCAGGACTATCTCATCGAGGACTGGAAGATCCGCGACTACCTGATGAAGGAGTTGGAGCGGGCCGCCGTCAGCCGCGTCGAGATCGAGCGCACCCGGGACCGGCTGCGTATCGACGTCCACACCGCCCGCCCGGGCATCGTCATCGGTCGCCGGGGCGCCGAGGCCGACCGCCTGCGCACGAAGCTGGCCGAGATCACCAAGAACCCCAAGGTGCAGCTCAACATCCAGGAGATCAAGCAGCCCGAGCTCGACGCCGCGCTGATCGCCCAGGGCATCGCCGACCAGCTCCAGGGCCGGGTCAGTTTCCGGCGGGCCATGAAGCGGGCCGTGCAGACCGTGCAGAAGGCGGGCGCCCACGGCATCCGCGTCCAGTGCGCCGGCCGCCTCGGCGGCTCGGAAATGTCGCGGCGGGAGTTCTATCGCGAAGGCCGGGTCCCGCTGCACACCCTGCGCGCCGACATCGACTACGGCTTCCGCGAGGCCCGGACGACCTTCGGGCGCATCGGCGTCAAGGTCTGGATCTACAAGGGCGACATCCTCCCCTACAAGACCTCGGTGGAGGACAAGATCAACCGCGAGGCGGCCATGGCCGTCGGCGAGACCTCCGGCCAGGCCAAGCCCCGCCGGGTCATCTCGGCGGGTGGTGGACGGCGCCGGCCCGATCTCGGTGAGCCCGGCACGCCGATCCTGCCCGCAGCCGACGCCGCCGGTGGCGACACCCCGGGCGAAGAAGCAGCCGAGGCCTCCCGGCCCATCGTCACCGTCGACCCCGAGCTCGAGAGGCTCCTCGCCGAAGAGGAAGAGATCGAGCGCCGCACCCGGGGCGAGCACCACGAGACTCCCCACTTTCCAAAAGATGCATAGTCCGAAGGACGGATAAGTACCAATGTTGATGCCGAAGAAGGTGAAGCACCGCAAGATGCAGCGCGGCCGGTTGAGCGGCAAAGCGACCGGCGGCACGATGGTCAATTTCGGTGACTACGGCATCCAGGCCCTCGAGCCGGGGTGGATCAGCGCCCGTCAGATCGAGGCCGCTCGTATCGCCATGACCCGCCACGTCAAGCGCGGTGGCAAGGTCTGGATCCGGATCTTCCCCGACAAGCCGGTGACGCAGAAGCCCGCCGAGACCCGCATGGGGTCGGGAAAAGGCAATCCGGAGTACTGGGTCGCGGTGGTGAAGCCCGGCCGCATCCTGTTCGAGTTGGCCGGGGTCAATGAGGCGCTCGGCCGCGCTGCGATGGAACGCGCCATCCAGAAGCTGCCGATCAAGGCCCGGTTCGTCATCCGGGCGCAGCAAGAGGAGGTGGACGTCTGATGCCCAAGATCCGTGATCTGGGTGAGATGGGAGTCGACGAGGTCGAGACCTCGCTGGCCGAGGCCAAGGCGGAGCTGTTCAACCTTCGTTTCCAGCACGTCACCGGCAAGCTCGACAACTACGCCCGCATCGGCCAGGTCCGCAAGGACGTGGCCCGGTACATGACAATCCTCCGCGAGCGCGAGATCGCAGAGGCGGAGAGGCAAGCATGAGCGATTCCGAACCGCAGACCGCGGCAACGGTCGAGGCTGACACCGGCGCTGACCGCGAGGGCCGGCCCAACCGCCGCAAGATCAAAGAGGGCTTGATCGTGTCCGCCTCGATGGAGAACACCGTCGTGGTGGCCATCATCGAGCGGGTTCGCCATCCCCGCTACGCCAAGACCGTGCAGCGCACCAAGCGCTTCTACGCCGACGATCCGTCCAACGAGCTACGTGTCGGCGACCGGGTGCGGCTCCAGGAGACGCGGCCGATCTCGAAGCTGAAGCGCTGGCGGGTCATCGAGGTTCTGGAGCGGGCCAAGTGATCCAACAGGAAAGCCGGCTTCGCGTCGCCGACAACTCCGGCGCCAAGGAAGTGCTGTGCATCAAGGTGCTCGGCGGTTCCCGCCGGCGCTACGCGTCGATCGGCGACATCTTCGTGGCCACCGTCAAAGACGCCATCCCCGGGGCCAATGTCAAAAAGGGCGACGTCGTCAAGTGTGTCGTCGTGCGGACAAAGAAGGAAAAGCGGCGCCCCGACGGCAGTTACATCCGCTTCGACGACAACGCAGCAGTCCTCATCAACGATCAGCAACTTCCCCGCGGCACCCGGATCTTCGGACCAGTGGGCCGGGAACTGCGGGACAAGAAGTTCATGAAGATCATCTCGCTGGCACCGGAGGTGCTCTAGGCCATGGCTGTCAAATCATCAACGCCGGTAAAAATGCGGTTGCACAAGGGTGACCGGGTCCGCGTCCTGCGGGGCAAGGACCGCGGCGCCACCGGGGAGATCATCAAGGTCATTCCCAAGGAGGGTCGGGTCATCGTCGATGGGGTCAACCGGGCCAAGAAGCACCAGAAGGCGACCCGGGCCACCATGCAGGGCGGGATCATCGACAAGGACATGCCGATGTCGGCGTCCGCGGTCGCCCTCATCTGCGGCGACTGCGGGCCCACCCGTGTCGGGTACCGCGTCGACGACAACGGCGTGAAGATCCGGATCTGCAAGAAGTGCGAGGCCGACATCTGATGGCCACTCCCACCAAGAACGCGCCGCGCGCCGCAGCTCCCAAGACGGCGCCCGCCGGCCCCCCGATCCGGCCCCGGTTGAAGCTCCGCTACGACTCCGAACTGCGCACGCAGATCCAGCAGCGCCTGGGACTGGCCAACATCATGATGGTCCCCAGGCTGGAAAAGATCGTCGTCAACATGGGCGTCGGCCGGGCCACCCAGCAGCAGTCGCTGCTCGACGGGGCCATCAAGGATCTCACCATCATCACCGGCCAGAAGCCGCTGGTGACCAAGGCCAAGAAGTCCATCGCCGGCTTCAAGCTGCGCGAAGGCAACTCCATCGGCGCCAAGGTGACGCTGCGGGGCGATCGGATGTGGGAGTTCTTCGACCGGCTCATCAGCCTGGCCATCCCCCGCATCCGGGACTTCCGTGGGCTCAACCCCGACAGTTTCGACGGTCGCGGCAACTACACCTTCGGCGTGACCGAGCAACTCATCTTTCCCGAGATCGATTACGACAAGGTCGACCAGCCCCGTGGGATGGACATCACCATCGTCACGACCGGCCGCACCAACGCTGAAGGCCGGGCGTTGCTCGACGCTTTTGGCTTCCCATTCCGACGCGAAGGGCAGGGTCTGTAAAGCATGGCCAAGAAGGCACTCATCATCAAGCAGCAACGCAAGCCCAAGTACAAGGTTCGGGCCTATACGCGCTGCCGTCGGTGCGGGCGGCCCCGCGCCGTGTTCCGCAAGTTCGGGCTGTGCCGAATCTGCTTGCGCGAGTTGGCCCACGCCGGCGAAGTGCCCGGCGTGACCAAGGCCAGCTGGTAGGGGAGGAGATCTTTCGCAATGACGATGACCGACCCCATCGCCGACATGCTCACGCGCATTCGCAACGCCAACGTTGCCATGCACGACCAAGTCCGCATGCCATCTTCGAAGCTCAAGGAATCGTTGGCCGCCATCCTCCAGCGTGAGGGATACATCGACGGCTATACCGTCCGTGACTCGGTCGGCCGACCGGGCAGGACCCTCGAGATCAAGATGAAGTACTCGTCCGACCGCAGCCGGACCATCTCCGGCATCCGGCGGATATCCAAACCAGGTCTGCGCGTGTACACCGCGGCCGACAAGCTGCCGCGCGTGCTCGGCGGCTTGGGCGTGGCTGTCCTGTCGACCAGCCAGGGCCTCATGACCGACCGGGAAGCGAGGAAGCGCCGCATGGGCGGCGAAATCCTCTGCTTCGTGTGGTGAGGAGCTGACTCATGTCTCGAATTGGCAAATCCCCAATCACCATCCCGTCCGGTGTCGAGGTGACCGTGGCCGAGCGCCATGTGACCGTCACCGGTCCCCGGGGCACCCTGCAGCGCGACCTTCCGGGGGCCATCACGGCCCGCAAGGAAGACTCGACGCTGCTGGTCGAGCGACCTGACGACGAGCGCAACAACCGGGCCCTGCACGGGCTCAGCCGCAGCCTGATCAACAACATGGTCCTCGGCGTCAGCAACGGCTTCACCAAAGACCTCGAGATCGTCGGCGTCGGCTACCGGGCCATCGCCAAAGGCCCCGGCCAGCTGGAGCTGGCCCTCGGGTTCAGCCACCCGGTCGTCATCGACGCCCCCGACGGGATCACCTTCGAGGTGCCCGCCCCGACACGCATCAGCGTCAAGGGCATCGACAAGGAACTGGTCGGCCAGGTGGCGGCCAACATCCGCAAGATCCGCAAGCCCGAGCCCTACAAGGGCAAAGGCGTGCGCTACGCCGGTGAACGAGTCGTACGCAAGGCCGGAAAGGCAGCGAAGTAGCGATGACAGTCACAACCAAGGACAAGCAGGTAGGTCGGGCTCGGCGCCACTACCGGGTTCGCAAGAAGGTTGCCGGCACGACAGTCCGGCCCCGCCTGGCGGTGTTCCGCTCCAACAAGCACATCTCGGCACAGGTGATCGACGACTCGACGGGCCGCACCGTCGCCGCCGCTTCCTCGACCGAGAAGGCAATTCGTTCGAAGGTGGGCCAGACCGGCAACACTGAAGCGGCCACCGCGGTCGGCAAGCTGGTCGCCGAGCGGGCCAAGGACGCCGGGATCACCAAGGTGGTCTTCGACCGGGGCGGGTTCTTGTACCACGGTCGGGTTGCCGCCGTCGCCGACGCGGCGCGCCAAGTCGGCCTCGAGCTGTAACGGACGGGAGAGCAATGGCAGAGCAGCAGTTCGAAGATCGCACCATCAAGGTCAATCGCGTCGCCAAGGTCGTCAAGGGCGGCCGGCGGTTCTCTTTCGCCGCCCTCATGGTGATCGGCGACGGTAACGGCACGGTGGGCCTCGGGTACGGCAAGGCCAAGGAAGCCGGCCTCGCTGTCCAGAAGGGCATCGAAGAAGCCAAGAAGAACATGTTCAAGGTGCCGCTGGCGGGAAGCACCATTACCCATCCCATCATGGGCGAAGCGGGGGCGGGACGAGTGCTGCTCAAGCCGGCCGCGCCCGGCACCGGCGTCATCGCGGGCGGCGCCGCCCGTGCCATCCTTGAGATGGCGGGCATCCACGACATCCTGGCCAAGTCCCTCGGGTCGTCCAACGGGATCAACGTGGCCCACGCCACCATCGCGGGCCTGAAGGGTCTCAAGCGCCCCGACGAGATCGCCCGCCTCCGCGGGAAGTCGCCCGAAGAGGTCACTCCCGCCGGCATGCTGAAGGCCTACCAGGAGACGCAGCGGGGCCCCCACGTTCCGACTGAGGTCGCCTGATGGCTGAGCTCACCGTGACCCAGATCCGTTCCGGAATCGGGACCAAGCCGAAGCACCGGGCCACGCTGCGCGCCCTCGGCCTGCGCCGTATCGGCCAATCCAACACCCTGCCCGACCGCCCCGAGATCCACGGCATGATCGCCCGGGTCCCCCACCTCATCAGCGTCGTCGTCGTGGACGACGTCGTAGCAGGAGACTCCAATGAAAGTTCATGACCTGCAGCCGCCGGCCGGTTCCCACCGGGCCCGCCGCCGCGTCGGTCGGGGCATCGGCGGCAAGGGCGGCAAGACCGCCGGCCGCGGTACCAAGGGCCAAAAGGCCCGGGGGAGCATCAAGCCCGGCTTCGAGGGTGGCCAGCTGCCTCTGAAGCAGCGAATCCCGAAGTTGAAGGGCTTCAAGAACCCTTTCCGAGTCGAATACGTGGTGGTCAACCTGGACACGCTCGAGGAGTTCGACAACCCCGTCGTATCGCCCGACACCTTGCGGGCCGCGGGACTGGTCCACAAGCACGGCCTGGTCAAGGTGCTCGGTCGCGGTGAGTTGACCCGGCCCCTGCTGGTTTCGGCCCACGGTTTCTCCGCTTCCGCCATTGCCGCCATCGAGGCCGCAGGCGGAACAGTCACCGTCATCGACCCGCCGTTCGGCCATGGCCGACCGCCCGCGAAGGGCAATGCCCTCACCAACCGCTAGCTCAGCCGGGGCAGTTTTCCCCGGTTCTGACTCCCAAGATCTCGTCGTTGACGGTAGCTTGGCGACAGCCCGGCCAGGAGTCTTCTCATGAGAAGCACGCTCTCCAACCTGAAGAACATGTTCAAGGTTCCGGACCTCCGGAACAAGATCATCTTCACGATCGTCATCATTTGCCTGTACCGGCTGGGCTCGTGGGTGCCGCTGCCAGGCATCGACTTCAAGGCGCTCCAGTCGCTGGAGAGCGCTTCGTCCAAGGGCGGCGTGCTCAGCTTCCTCAGCTTGTTCTCGGGCGGCGCCCTCACCCGTTTCGCGGTTTTCGGGCTCGGCATCATGCCCTACATAACCGCCGAGATCATCATCCAGCTGCTGGTGGTGGTCGTCCCCAAGTTCGAGCAATGGCGGGAGGAAGGCGCCACCGGCCAGAAGAAGCTGACCCAGACGGCTCGCTACCTGACCATCGCCCTCGCCATCATGCAGGCCACCGGGTTGGCGTTCGTCTTCCACAACGGCGGCGGCGGCTTCCTCGGCGCCGGCACCGGCCTCAACTTGGACCTCATCCCCAACTTCACCGTCCCCCGGGTCTTGCTGATCGTGCTCACCATGACCGCGGGCACGGCGTTCGTCATGTGGCTGGGCGAGCTCATCACCCAGCGCGGCATCGGCCAGGGGATGTCGATCCTGATTTTCACCAACATCGTCGCCGGCATGCCATCGGGGGGCGCCGCCATCAAGGCGCAGGGTGGCAACGTCAAGTTCGGCATCATCATCCTGCTCACCCTGGCGCTCCTCGTGGCCATCGTCTTCGTCGAGCAGGGCCAACGCCGGGTACCCGTCACCTTCGCCAAACGGGTCGTGGGGCGGCGTATGTACGGTGGCCAGAGCACCTACATACCGATGAAGGTGAATACCGGCGGCGTCATCCCGATCATCTTTGCCAGCTCGGTCCTGTACTTCCCGGTCCTGCTGTCGAACGTCCTGCCACCGGGCGGGTGGGGCAAGACCGCCCAGAACTTCATCAACAACCACCTGGTGCAACCGGACAACTGGGTCTACATCGCCTTGTACGGGTTGCTGATCATCGGCTTCGCCTACTTCTACGCCGCCATCACCTTCGATCCGCACCAGCAGGCCGAGATCATCCGTAAACAGGGCGGCTACATACCCGGTATCAGACCGGGCTTACCGACGGAGAAGCACCTGCAGGGGATCCTCAACCGGATCACCCTGCCGGGTGCCTTGTTCCTCGCGTTCATCGCCCTGCTGCCGTCGTTGTTCCTGGCCTTTTGGAACATCAACCGGTACCCGTTCGCCGGTACCACCCTGCTGATTGCCGTTGGTGTGGCTCTTGAGACGATGAAGCAGATCGACAGCCAGCTGATGATGCGGAACTACGAGGGCTTCCTGAAGTAAGTGGTCCCCGGGACGAGGCTGGTCATGCTCGGCAAGCAGGGAGCCGGGAAGGGGACACAATGCGTTCGGCTGTCGCGCCACTACGTCGTGCCCCACATCTCCACCGGCGACATGCTCCGGGGGGCGGTACGGTCGGGCTCGGAACTCGGTCTCGAAGCCCGCGGCTACCTCGACGCCGGTGAGCTGATCCCCGATTCCATCGTGATCGGGCTGGTGGCCGAGCGCCTGGCCCACGCCGACACCTCGAGTCGCGGGTTCATCCTCGACGGCTTCCCCCGAACCGTGGCCCAGGCCGAAGCGCTGGCCGATCTGCTGGGCCCGAGGGGCCTGGAGGTGGTGATCGATCTGGTGGTCGACACCGAGGTGGTGCTGAAGCGCCTGGCTAGCCGCCGGGTCTGTACCGACTGCGGGGCCAACTACTCCGTCGAGAAACCGCCCCGGACGGAGTGGGTGTGCGACATCTGCGGCGGTGAGGTGGTGCAGCGCGAAGACGACACCGAAGTCGCCATCCGCCGGCGGCTCGAGTTGTACGAGCGGAAAACGGCACCGCTCATCGCTTGGTACTCCGAACAGGGCATCCTGGCGAAGGTGGATGGGATGGGGCCGCCCGACGAGGTGTCGATGCGGTTGGTCCGCGTCGTCGACGAATCGCGTCAACGGGGCCTGGTCGAGGCCGCCCGTCATAGCAACATCGACGAACACCGGCCGGTTTAGGTACCGGTCAACGCAGAGGAGCGAGCAGCATGGTCATCATGAGGGAAACAGTGCCGGTGAGGCGCAACGCAGACGAGCTGGCCAAGATGCGCCGGGCGGGGCGGGTCGTGGCCGAGATGCACGCCGCCACCCGGGCCGCGGCCAAGCCGGGGGCAACCACCGCCGACATCGACAAGGTGGCACGCGCCGTCATCGAGAAGCGGGGCGCGGTGTCCAACTTCCTCAACTACCACGGTTTCCCGGCGGTGATCTGCACCTCGCCCAACAATGTGATCGTGCACGGCATCCCCGGCAGCTACCGCCTGAAGGAGGGCGACATCCTGTCGATCGACTGCGGCGCCATCGTCGACGGCTACCACGGCGACGCCGCCTTCACCATGGCCATCGGCGAGGTCACCGCCGAGGCCGAGAAGCTGATCCGCGTCACCGACGAGTCCCTGGCCGCGGGAATCGCGGCCATGGTCGAAGGCGGCCGCCTCCACGACATCGGCCTGGCGGTGCAGACGGTGGCCGAGGGGGCCGGCTATTCGGTCGTCAAGGAGTACGTGGGCCACGGCATCGGCACCAAGATGCATGAGGAGCCGGCAGTGCCCAACTACTGGCCCGGGACTCCGGGGCCCAAGCTCAAGGCGGGGATGGTGTTCGCGGTCGAGCCCATGGTCAACGTGGGCGGGGCGGCCACCAAGGTCCTGGGCGACCACTGGAGTGTGGTGACCGCCGACGGGAGCCTCTCCGCCCACGCCGAGCACACCATCGCCATCACCGACAACGGTCCCGAGGTTTTCACCCGGGGTGACTAGCGTTTGCGCAGCTCCCGAGGCCCCTTGCCTCTAGCACGTCCCGGTGCGCTATCCTGGTTCTTCGGTCCCTAGCGGTTTGGCGCGCTCGTCGCAGCCCTTTCGTTCGATCCAGGACCGACCGTATCGCTACCAGATCTCTTTGGGAGGACACCTGCCCACCAAGCCGCAGCCGAAAGAAGACGCCATCGTGCTCGAAGGCACCGTCGTCGAGCCACTACCGAATGCCATGTTCAAAGTCGAGCTGGAAAACGGGCACCAAGTGCTGGCTCACAGTTCCGGGAAAATGAGGATGCACCGTATCCGCATCCTCCCCGGCGACCGGGTGCAGGTGGAGATCACTCCCTACGACCTGAAGCGCGGACGCATCACCTACCGCTACAAGTAGCAGTAGCCAGTCTCCGTCAGGCAACTACCAGAAAGGAAGGTCGGACCGTGAAGGTTCGCCCCTCAGTGAAAGCAATCTGTGAGCACTGCAAGGTCATCCGCCGGCACGGCCGCGTCCGGGTGATCTGCACGAATCCCCGGCACAAGCAGCGCCAGGGTTAGCGAGGCCAAAAAGATGGAGCGAGACTGATCTATGGCACGTATCGCCGGCGTCGACATCCCCCGCGAGAAGCGGCTGGAGATCGCGCTCACCTATATCTACGGCCTTGGCCGCACCCGGTCGAAGCAGATCTGCGAAGCCACCGGGATGGACTGCGACACCCGTGTCCGTGACCTCACCGATGAGGAAGTGGCACGCCTTCGCAACTACATCGATGCCAACTTCAAGGTAGAAGGTGACCTGCGCCGGGATGTGGCCCAGGACATCAAGAGGAAGATGGAGATCGGCTCCTACCAGGGGATTCGCCATCGCCGCGGCCTCCCCGTCCGGGGCCAGCGCACCCACACCAACGCCCGCACCCGTAAGGGTCCCAAGAAGACCGTCGCCGGAAAGAAAAAGGTACGTAAGTAACCCATGGCCAAGCCCAAGCCTGGCGGGCGTCGTCCCCGTCGCCGTGAACGCAAGAACGTCGCCTTCGGCGTCGCCCATATCAAGAGCTCGTTCAACAACACCGTCGTGTCGATCAGCGACCCTGAGGGCAATGTCCTCGCGTGGGCGTCGGCGGGCAATGTCGGCTTCAAGGGCTCCCGCAAGTCGACCCCGTTCGCCGCGCAGCTGGCCGCCGAGGCCTGCGCCCGGCGGGCCATGGAGCACGGCGTGCGCAAGGTCGAGGTCCTCGTGAAGGGCCCCGGATCCGGCCGCGAGACCGCGATCCGCAGCCTGATGAACGCCGGTATCGAAGTGGCCGGCATCAAGGACGTCACCCCCATCCCCCATAACGGCTGCCGCCCCAAGAAGCGGCGCCGGGTCTAGGGGGTCTCGATGGCGCGATACACAGGTCCTGTCTGCCGGCTCTGCCGGCGAGAGAAGATGAAGCTGTACTTGAAGGGCCCCAAGTGCGACTCGATGAAGTGCCCGATCGAGAAGCGGCCCTATCCGCCCGGTGAGCACGGCCGGGATCGGATGCGTCAGGGGTCGGAGTACCTGACCCAGCTCCGGGAGAAGCAGAAGGCCCGCCGGATCTACGGCGTGCTCGAGAAGCAGTTCCACAACATGTACCAGGAAGCCAATCGCCAGGCGGGCATCACCGGCGAGAACCTGCTGCGCATGCTGGAGCTGCGCCTCGACAACATCGCCTTCCGGGCCGGTTGGGGATCCAGTCGCTCGCAAGCCCGCCAGCTCGTCCGCCATGGCCATGTCCTGGTCAACGGCAAGCGGGTCACGATCCCGAGCTACCGCGTCCGCAAGGGCGACGTGATCGCCTTGAAAGAAAAGTCGAAGAGCCTCATCGTCGTCCGCCACAACCTCGACACCTTGGATCGGCGAGTGCCGGCGTGGCTGGAATCCGGCGCCGAGAACACCGAAGTCCGGGTCATCGAGGTTCCCCTCCGCGACCAAATCGACACCGGGGTCCGCGAGTCCCTCATCGTCGAGCTCTACTCGAAGTAAGACTGATACTCGAAGTAACGGAAAAGGAAGACATGCTCATCATCCAACGACCCAGTGTCGAAGCCCTCGGGGAGGACGAAGCCGATCGCCAGCGATTCGCCATCGGCCCGCTGGAACCCGGCTTCGGCTACACCCTGGGCAACTCCCTGCGCCGCACCCTGCTCTCGTCGATCCCTGGTGCCGCCGTCACCCAGGTGCGCTTCGATGACGCGCTGCACGAGTTCACGACCCTGCCGGGGGTGAAGGAGGATGTCACCGACATCGTCCTCAACCTGAAAGACGTCGTGCTGCGCATGACCACCGACGACCCGGTCACGCTGCGCCTCGACGTCCGGGGACCCGCGGTCGTGACCGCCGGTGACATCCAAGCCACCAGCGACGTCGAGATCTTGAACCCGGAACTGGCGATCGCCACCCTGAACGGCAAGGGCCGCCTGGCCGTCGACATCGCGGTCGAACGGGGCCGAGGCTACGTGTCGGCCGACAAGAACAAGCGCTCCGCCACGATCGGCGTGATCCCCGTCGACTCCATTTTTTCCCCGGTGCGCCGGGTGGCATTCACCGTGGAGCCGACACGCGTCGAGCAGTCGACCAACTTCGACCGGCTGGTGCTCGACATCGAGACCGACGGTTCCGTCTCGCCCCGCGAGGCGTTGGCCTCTGCCGGCGACACCCTGCGCTCGCTGGTCAGCCTGGTCGCCGACATGAGCGACATGCCCATGGGCCTCGAGCTCGGTGACGTCGGCATCGCCAGCAGTGGCTCCCCCGACCTGGACCTGCCCATCGAGGAGCTGGACCTCTCGGAGCGGCCCCGTAACTGCCTGAAGCGAGCCCAGATCAATACCGTCGGCGAGCTTGTCACCAAGACCGAGGACGATTTGCTGGCCATCACCAACTTCGGCCAGAAGTCACTCGACGAGGTGCTCCAGAAGCTCGACGAGCGGGGCCTGGCGCTGCGCAACAAGGAGAGCTAAGTGGCAACCCTGCCCGGCCGGCCCAAGAAGGGCCGTCGCTTCGGCGGCAGCTCCGCCCACCAGAAGGCGATGTTCGGCAATCTGGTCGCGTCACTCATCGCAGCCGAGGGCATCGTCACGACCGAGGCCAAGGCCAAAGCTCTGCGGCCGATCATGGAGAAGTGCATCACCAAGGCCAAGAAGGCCGCCGCCGACCCGGCTGTCGCGGTCCACAACCAGCGCCTGGTCGTCGCCCTCATCCGTGACAAGGACATGGCCCACAAGCTCTTCGCCGAGATCGGGCCCCGCTACGCCGATCGGCCGGGCGGCTACACCCGGATCCTGAAGCTGGGTCCCCGCCACGGCGACGATGCGCCGATGGCTCGCATCGAGTTCGTCTAAACCCGGGTCCGGGGCGCTGACCCTCTTCGGCGACCAAGCGACTCCGGCCCCACCGGCGCCGCCCGTCGTCATCGAGGGCCCGACGGTAAGGGTCCGCCTGGACATCGCCTACCTCGGTGCCGGGTTTCACGGCTTTGCCGTCCAGCCCGGTCTCCACACCGTCGGCGGCGCGCTGGTGGCCGCCCTCGAGCGGCACCTCCGCCACACCGTCGAGATCGTCTGCGCGGGCCGCACCGACGCCGGCGTACACGCCTGGGGCCAGGTGGTCACCTTCGACGCCCGCGCCGAGGTGGACCTGGTGGCGATGACGCGGGCGCTCAACAAGACGCTGCGACCGGCGATCGTCATCCGGTCGGCGGCGGCCGTGGCGCCCGGCTTCGACGCCCGCCGCTCGGCGACCAGCCGTACCTACCGCTACACGATCCTGAACCGGGCGCTGCCCGATCCCTTCTCGGCCGCCATCGCCTGGCACATCGAGCGGCCCCTTGACGTGTCGTTGCTGCGGCTGGCGTGCGACCCTCTGATCGGCGAGCACGACTTCTCGTCGTTCTGCCGGCGGCCGCCCAACGGGGGCTCCCTGGTCCGCCGGCTGTACGGCGCGGCGTGGTCTCCGGGAGGCGACGACCGCCTCGTGTTCGAAGTTCACGCCTCGTCGTTCTGCCAGCAGATGGTCCGCGCCCTCGTGGGGACCATGGTGGACATGGGCCTCGGGCGCCGGCGCAGCGGGGAGATGGCCCAGATCCTGCGGGCACGTGACCGCGCCGCCGCCGGGCAGTTGGCCCCGCCCCACGGCCTCTGCCTGTGGGAAGTGGGCTACGGATGACCCGGTGGGCCTGGCTCGCGGTCGCGGCGGCCGTCGCGCTGGTGGCATCGGTAGCTGTGGTCGCAGTCGTCCTGGTGCCCGAGCGGTCGGCGTCGCCGGCGCGGGTGCCCCTGCCGGCGTCGATGGCGTCGGTGGGTGACTCGGTCACCCGGGCGTTTGACCTCGACGCCGGGCACCTGTTCCGCGACGCTCCCGAGGAATCGTGGTCGACCGGGTCCGACGCTGCGGTCCGGTCCCACTACGACCGCATCGTGGCCGCGGCCGCGGCTGCTTCCGCCGCCGCGGTCCCTGCCCCTGCCTCGGGTGCGCCGCAGCTGGCCGTCCACGCCTTCAACGACGCCGAGTCGGGGGCCAAGGTGGCGGCGATGGCCGCGCAGCTGGCGCTGGCCGCGTCCGCAGCGGGTCGAGTTTGTGACCGTCCTCATCGGTGCCAACGACTTGTGCACCTCGTCGGTTGCTGCGATGACGCCGACGGCCACGTTCCAGACCCAGTTCGCCGGCGCCCTCACTGCGTTCTTCGCCGCCGACCCCGGGGCTCACCTGTTCGTGGCGTCCATCCCCGACCTTTTCCAGCTCTGGGATTCCCTGCGTTCCAATCCGCTGGCGCAGGCCACGTGGACCTTGGCCCGGATCTGTCCGGCCATGCTGTCGTTGACCGGCACCGCCGCTGACCGGGCCGCGGTCGTTGCCCAGGAGCGGGCCGACAACACGGTCCTGCAGGCAGCCTGCGCCCGTTTTCGCCACTGCCGTTTCGACGCCAATGCGGTTTACCACACCGTCTTCGGTGCTGCCGACGTCTCGTCGGTGGACTACTTCCACCCCAGCCTGGCGGGCCAGCAGAAGCTGGCCGCCGTGACCTGGGCCGCCGGCTTCTGGCCCTCCCGCTGACCGAACCTGTGGGATCTATCGTGGTTTAGCCGACCGGTTCGATGCGGTACCCGGCGCCCTTCATGGCATCTATGACGGTGCTGCGGTGATCGGGACCCCGGGTCTCGACGGTCATCTGAACCTGGACCTCGTGGATCCCGAGAGTCCAGCCGGAACGCTGGTGTTCGACAGCCAACACGTTGAGCCCCATAGCGGCCAGGGTCGCGGTCAGCCCCGCCAGCGCGCCCGGGCGGTCGTCGAGTACCGCCCGGAAGACCAGGTAACGACCCGCCGCCGACAGCCCGTGGTCGACCATCTTGATCAGCAGGAGCGGATCGACGTTGCCCCCCGACAGGACCGCGACGGCCGGCCCGTCGCCGGGGATCTTGCCCGCCAGGATGGCGGCCAGGCCCACCGCCCCCGCCGGCTCGATCACCGCCTTCGATCGCTCCAGCAGCAGCAGCACTGCCCGGGCGATCTCCTCCTCGTCGACGGTGACGATCTCGTCCACGTAGCGGGTGACATGGGCGAGCACCAGCTCCGAAGTGGCCTTGACGGCAATGCCATCGGCCATGGTGTGGAGGTGGTCCAGGGTGACCACCCGGCCCGCGGCCAGCGACGCGCTCACGCACGCCGCCCCTTCGGGCTCCACCCCGATGACCTTCATGCCGCTGTGGCGAAGCGCCAAGGCGGCGGCCACCCCCGACACCAGGCCGCCGCCGCCGACGGGGATTACCACGACTTCGGCCTCGGGCGCCTCCTCGACCAGCTCGAGTCCGATGGTCCCCTGGCCCGCCATGATCGCAGGGTGGTCGAACGGCGGAACGTAGAAGGCGCCGGTTTCGGCCGCGTACAGCCGGGCGAGGGCGAAGCAGTCGTCGACCACCTTGCCCTCCAACCGCACGACGGCGCCGTAGTGGCGGGTGGCGTCGATCTTCGGCAGCGAGGCCCCTTCGGGCATGAAGATCGTGCTCTTCATGCCCGCCCCCGTGGCCGCGAAGGCGACGCCCTGGGCGTGGTTGCCCGCCGAGGCGGCCACGACTTCGCTGCCCGGCGGCAGCTGCGCGATCAGGTTGTAGGCGCCCCGAACCTTGAACGATCCGGTGCGCTGCCGCTGTTCGGGCTTCAAGATGATCGGGCGGCCGGCGGCCGCGCTCAGCGTTTCCGTGCGCCGCACCGGCGTCTCCCGCAGGGCGCCCGCCAGGCGGGCCTGCGCCTGCTCGATCTCGGTGAGGGAGATCACGGCACGGGCGCCGTTTCGACCGCCGCGGCCAGCCGCCGGTCCTGGCGGACGGCTTCGCGTTCCTCGGCGGTCATCCATTGGGCGGCCACGATCATCATGGCTATCAGCCCGAGCAACTCTCCCGCAGACCACAAGATGGCGGCTCCGGTCTGCTGATCGGTCAGGGTCAGGCCCGGTGCGATCAGCTTGGTCTGGGTCACCAGCGCCACTCCGATGATGGTATGAAACGGCAGCGCCAGGAGCACGTACAGCATCCGGCCGCCATAGGGGAGGCGGTGGGGGATGGGATCGAGGCTCACGACCGGCCAGAAGAACAGGCAGCCGGCCAGGACGAAGACCAAGTGGACGGCATCGTGGGCGACGACGTCGTGCAACGTCGCGGCGTACAAGCCGGTGAAGTACAGGGCGAACATCGAGCCCCCGAACGCCGTCCAGGCTGTCAGCGGGTGCGTCAGCGCCCGCACCGCGGGGCTGTGGATGATGCGGATCAGGCGGCTGCGCAGCTCGCGCTGGCTGCTCTGAAGGGCGAGGGTGATCGGGGCGCCGAGGGCCAGCAACACCGGCGCCACCATCCCGAGGAGCAGGTGCTGGATGACATGAGCGGTGAACGACGTCGTGTCGGCGGTGGCCACGCCGCCCTGGGTCGCCAGTGCCAGTACCGCCAGGCCGCACAGGAAGGGGGCCTGCCGCTTGAGGGGCCACCGCCGCCCCCGGGCGGCCAGCCGCCGGGCCGCCGACAGGTACCACCAGGCGGCGAGGCCGATCACCACTGCCGATGCCGGTTCCAGCCGGGCGCCGCTGAACATGTCGCCGGCGGAGAACGTGGCAACCATCACTGCGGGCAACGCTAATGGCCCGGCGCGTGTCCGAGGCGCTCGACCGACCGCCCCTTTGTCGCCGAAGTGAGACCTGCCGGCCCGCTGTCGGGTAGAAAGGGAGATGGTGACGTCAACCGCTGCCCTCACGGCTGCCAAGGCGAGTCGGCGTCCTGAGCTGTTGACCGTCGGCACGGTCGTTTGGCTGTCCTCGGAGCTGATGTTCTTCTCCGGCCTGTTCGCGGCCTACTTCACGTTGCGGGCATCGAGCGCGGTCTGGCCGCCGGCGGGCGTCAACCTCGACGCCGCCTCCGCCACCGCCGCCACGTTCCTCCTCGTGGTGTCGAGCGGGACCATGCAGCTCGGTGTCCGCGCCGTCGCCCGCGGCGACCGGCGGGGGTACCTGAGGTGGCTGGTGGTCACCTTCGTGCTGGGCACGGTGTTCGTGTTGGCCCAGGCGAGGGACTGGGCCCGGCTGCATTTCTCCGTCGCCTCGCACGCCTACGGCTCGGCGTTTTATCTCATGACGGGATTTCACGGCCTGCACGTCATCGGAGGGCTGGTCGCCATGATGGTGATGGCGGGGCGCGCCACCTCCCGCCGCTTCGACGCCGCCGGCCTGCCGTCGGCCGAGATGCTCTCCTACTACTGGCACTTCGTCGACGTGGTTTGGATCGGGTTATGGGCGACGATCTTCTTCATCCGCTGACCGACCGCGCCGGCCTCGGGCCCCGCGTCGTGCTGCTGCTCGGCGCGGCATGTTTCCTCCTGCTCGTCACCGGCGTCTTCGCGCCGGATCGCGCGCCCACGCCGCCGCCGCGGTCGCCGGCGGCACCGCCAGCGCACAGCTGCCTCGCCAGACCGGCGGTTTCTCGGCCGACCAGGTCACGTCGGGCCGCCAGTTGTTCGTGGCGCACTGCTCGAGCTGCCATGGCTTCGAAGCCGAGGGCACCAGCAACGGGCCCAGCCTCAAAGACGCCGGCGCGGCGTCCGCCGACTTCTACTTGCGCACCGGCCGCATGCCTCTCAACGACCCCACCCAGCAGCCGGCCCGCCACCGCCCCGCCTTCCCGCCCGACCAGATCGCGGCCATGGTCGCCTACGTCGCTTCCCTCGACTCGGGACCGTCGATTCCGGCCGTTGGGCCTGGCAACCTGCCGAGCGGCAACGAGTTGTTCTCGCTCAACTGTGCCCAGTGCCACAACGATGCCGGCGCCGGCGGAGCCTTGGGCTACGGCGACATCGTGCCCCCGCTGCGCAGCGCCAGCCGCCTCGACGTGGCGGAAGCGGTGCGGATCGGGCCGAAGCCCATGCCCGTCTTCGGGCCCCAGACCCTCTCCGACCAGCAGGTGAACGACATCGCCAGCTACGTCGAGTACCTCCATCATCCCGAAGACCGCGGCGGCCTCGGCCTCGGCCACCTCGGTCCCATCCCCGAGGGGTTCGTGGGCTGGGTGGTGGGCATGGGGGCCCTGCTGTTGATCGCCCGATTGATCGGAACCCGAGGATGAACGAGACGCCCGCGCCCTCCGCGGCTCCCGACAGCTACCGGCTCGCGGGCCGCCCGGCCGCCGAGAAATTCGCCGAGCGCCGCATCGCGCTGTACTGGACCATCACCACCGTGTCGGCGCTCGCCCTGGCCGGCGTGTACCTGGGCGGCGGCCAGCCCCAGCTGGAAGGGCTGCTGCTCATGCTGGCCCTCGGCTCACTCGGTCTGGGCTTCGTGGTCTTTGCCCGGGACCTGCTTCCGGGCAATGAGCAGACCGCCCCCCGCCACGGCGAACGTTCGAGCGACGCCGACCGCGAGGGCGCCGAGGAGGCCTTCGAGCGCGGTGAGGAGCCCTTCGTCCGGCGCTCGTTCCTCCTGCGCATGCTGGGCCTGGCGACCGGCGCCCTCGGGCTGGCGGCGATCTTCCCCATCAACTCCCTCGGCCCCCACCCGGGCGACACTCTGGCCCATACCAGCTGGAAAAAGGGATCCCGCTTGGTAACGAGCGACGGGCGACCCGTACAGGTCGGCGACCTAGCCGTGGACGGCGTGCTCACCGTGTTCCCCGAAGGGGCGACCGACGACGCGGACAGCCAGGTCATCCTCATCAACGTGGGCGACGCCTCCCAGAAGGTCCGCAACGGCCGCGCCGGCTGGTCGGTGCAGGGCTACGTCGCCTTCTCGAAGGTCTGCACCCATGCCGGTTGCCCCGTCGGGCTCTACCGCTCGACCAGCCACCAGCTGCTGTGCCCGTGCCACCAGTCGACGTTCGACGTTCTCGATGAATGCCGGCCGGTCTTCGGTCCCGCCACCCGGTCGTTGCCCCAGCTGCCGCTGGCCGTGCGCGACGACGGCTTCTTGATGGCGCAGCACGACTACGACGAGCCGGTCGGTCCCGCGTACTGGAACCGGCCGTGATCAAGCTTCGCCGCCGATCCGCGTCGTCGCCGTCGCCGTCCGCGTCGGGATCAGAGCACGGGGCCGGGACCGAGACCGAGCAGGCCCCTCGCAAGCCCCTTGACCGGGCCCTCGGCTGGGTCGACGACCGCCTCGGCGTGTCCCGGTTCACCCAGAGCGTCCTCGACAAGATCTTTCCCGACCACTGGTCGTTCATGATCGGCGAGATCGCCCTGTACTGCTTCGTGATCCTGATCGCCACCGGGTCCTACCTGACGTTCTTCTTCAGCGCCAGCGAGAAACAGGTCGTCTATCACGGCTCGTACAAGCCCCTGCAGGGCCTGACGATGTCCGACTCCTACCGCTCGGTCGTCGACCTCAGCTTCAAGGTTCGCTCCGGACTTGTGATGCGCCAGATCCACCACTGGGCCGCGGTGGTCTTCCTGGCCGCCATCGTCGTCCACCTGTGCCGGATCTTCTTCACCGGGGCCTTCCGCCGGCCCCGGGAGATCAACTGGATCATCGGCGTCACCCTCCTGCTGCTGGCCATGGCCAACGGCTTCACCGGGTACTCGCTCCCCGACGACCTGCTGTCGGGCACCGGCCTGCGCATCGCCTACTCGATCGTCCTGTCGATCCCCTTCGTGGGATCGTGGCTCGGCTACCTGTTCTTCGGGGGCAAGTTCCCCGGCACCGCCATCATCGAACGGCTGTTCATCATCCACGTGCTCTTCGTGCCCGCGCTCATCGCGGTGTTCCTGACCGCCCACCTGGCGATCCTGTGGCACCAGAAGCACACCGACTTCCCGGGCCCGGGAAAGACCGAGGACACCATCCACGGCAGCCGCCTGTGGCCGCAGTACGCCGCCAAGTCGACCGCATTGTTCTGTTTCACCGCCGCCGTGCTGGCGGGCCTCGGTGGCCTGGCCCAGATCAACCCCATCTGGATCTACGGGCCCTATAAACCGGCGGCGGTGAGTGCCGGCTCCCAGCCGGACTGGTACATCGGGTGGCTCGACGGCGCCTTGCGGGTGATGCCACCGTTGGAGATCCGGGCGTTCCACCACACCATCGCCAACCCGTTCTTCCCCGGCGTGTTGCTGCCGGGCATTACGTTCGCGCTGCTCTACGCCTGGCCATTCCTGGAACAGCGCTTCAGCAAGGACCGTGACGCCCACAACCTGCTGGACCGACCCCGGGACCGGCCCCTGCGGTCGGCGTTCGGTGTGTCGACCATCACGTTCTACGCCATCTTGTTCCTGGCCGCCGGTACCGACGTGCTGGCCGCCACCTTCGGGCTGTCGTTCCAGTCGCTGCTGCACGTCTTCCAGGTCGGGTTGCTGGTGGCGCCACCGTTGTTCGGCTGGCTGACCTGGCGGATCCTCAAAGAACTGTCCCGCCAGCACGCCCACCCCATCCAGCAACCAGTGGGCGGTCGCATCATTCGCACGCCCACCGGGGGCTACGAGGTGGACGGCGAAGACGACAGCTCCGGCGGCCGAGGAGGCGGTGGGGACGGCGATGGCAGCGGCGATGGCGGCCGCCGACCCCCGCAGCCGGAACCCGCCGGCGCGGCGGTCGACCGAGCGGCCGGCGCCGACTGAACACCGCCCCTGTTCTCACGTCGCGACGGCTCAACCGGTGGTTCGTAGCCGCCGTCGCGGCCGCCGTCGCCAGCACGCTGTTCATGGCCTGGTGGCTGCACTGGTTCGATCTCGTCGACCTGGCGGTGTACCGGGCCGGGGCCCGCGCCTTCCTCCACGGCCGAGACGTCTACTCGGCCCGTCCCAAGGTGCTGCCGCTCCCGTTCACCTACCCGCCGTTCGCGGCCATGGCCTTCGCTCCCCTGAGCGGCGTGCCGGACGTCGCCGCCCGGATCGTGATGTCGCTGCTGTCGGGCGCCGCCGTGATCTACGCCGCGGTGGCCACGCTGCGCCTGGCTGTCCCCCGCTGGCCCCACCGGTCGCAGTGGACCGTGGCGCTGTTCGTGGCCGCCGCCACGCCGCTGGTCGAGCCGTTCCGTGACACCTTCCGGCTGGGCCAGGTCAATCTGGTCCTCATGGCCGTTGTCCTTGCCGATTTGGTCGCCATTACCGCCAACCCCGCCGGCGCACCCGCCACCCGCGGTATCAGCCGGTTGCCTCGGGGCGTCCTCATCGGCCTGGCGACCGCCGTCAAGCTGACGCCGGGCATCTTCATCTTGTACCTGCTGGTCATCCGCCGGACCAAGGAGGCCATGACGGCAGCCATTGCGGCCGCCGGCGCCACTGCGTTGGCCTGGGTCGCCATGCCGTCGGAGTCCGCCCACTACTGGGGCCATCTGGTCTTCGACGACCGGCGCATCGGCAGCGCCGGTAACGTGTGGAACCAATCCCTCCGCGGCGCCGTGGCCCGTATCACCGGTTCGCCCGACAAGGCCCACGTGCTCTGGCTCCTCCTGGCGCTGGTCGCCCTGGTCGCCGGCATGGCGCTCGCCGCCCGGCTGCACGCCGGCGGCGAGCCCCTGCTCGGAATCGGGGTCGCCGCGGTCACCGGCCTCCTCGTGTCGCCCATCTCGTGGAACCACCATTGGGTCTGGGCCCTGCCCCTTGGGGTTGGCCTTTGGCAGCGGGCCCTCGGCACCATCCGCGGCCGGGCACCGTCGGACTGGTGGCTCGCCGCCGGCTGGACCGCCACGTTCTGCCTGGCCTCGTTGTCCTGGTGGCATTTCGCCACGCAGGACAACTACCGCCTTGGTGCCATCGACACCATCGCCGCCGACTGCTACGTCCTTGCGGCCATCGTGGCCCTCGCACTGGTCGCCCGGACGATTGGGCGGCTGCCTCCTGCTGCAAAGTGACGTAATCCCGTCGTTTCACAGCAGGAGGCCGCCAGCTCCCGCGGTCAGCAGCGCGAGAGCCGAGAGCCGAGAGCCGAGAACCCGATGATCTCGCCCACCGTCAAGGCGCCTTCAGTGAGGTGCCGACGCCTCCACGGCATAGCCGATGATGGCGCCCACGAAGAAGATGGCCGCGATCACGAAGAACCAGTACCCGAACACCAGTCCGAGGGCGACGAGGACCGCCCCGAGGGCCATCGCCGGCGGCCAGACGCTGGCGGCGGGGAAGTAGCCGATCTCGACCGAACCGCCGCCCGTGCTGACGGGCGCCTCGGAGTCCTCGGCCCGGGGCGCCCCCGACCGCAGGCGCCGGACCTGGTGGTACAAAAAGGCGCACAGCATGGCGTAGGCCAGCGCCGCCACGGCGAGCATGGTCGTACCGGCGTCCTCATAGCTGGTGAACCAGTAGATGGCGGAGATGCCTCCCACGAAGATCGACGAGAACAGGACGACGCGGAACTCGGTCCTCATGAGGTCGCAGCCCCCGCGCCCGACCGCGGGCGCATCGGGGTGGTCCCGGTCCCACACCGGCCGGTTGGAACGGATAGGCGGCAAGGAGTCGAAGTTGTGCTCCGGCGGCGGCGAGGTCGTCGCCCATTCAAGGGTGCCCGCGCCCCACGGGTTGTCGCCCGCGGGGACGCCCCACCGCCACGTGCGGAACACATTCCACAGGAACGGCACGACGGCGATGCCGAGGAGGTAGGCGCCCATCGTGGACAGGAGATTCAGGAAGCTCCAGTGCAGGTCGGCGGGGTACACGGCAATGCGCCGGGGCATACCCCGCAGTCCCAGTTCGTGCTGGGGGAAGAACGTCAGGTTGAAGCCCACGAACAGCAAAACGAAGTTGACCCGGGCCCAGCCCTCGTGCAGTTTCTTGCCGGTCCACTTGGGATACCAGTAGTAGATCGCCGCGAAGACGGCGAACACCGAGCCGCCGAACAGTACGTAGTGCATGTGGGCGACCACGAAGTAGGTGTCGGTCACGTGGAAGTCGACCGGCGGCGCCGCCAGCATGACCCCGCTGAGGCCGCCGAGCAGGAATAGCAGCATGAAGCCGATGGCGAACAGCATGGGCGCCTCGAAGGTCAGCTTCCCCTTCCACATGGTGCCGATCCAGTTGAAGAATTTGATGCCCGTCGGCACCGCGATCAGCAGCGACATGGCCGAGAAGAACGGCAGCAGCACCGCCCCGGTGGCGAACATGTGATGGGCCCAAACGCCCACCGACAGCCCGGCGATGGACAAGGTGGCGAAGACCATCCCCTTGTAGCCGAAGATGGGCTTGTGGGAGAAGGTGGGGATGATGTCGGTGATCACACCGAAATACGGCAGGATCAGGATGTACACCTCGGGGTGGCCGAAGAACCAGAACAGGTGCTGCCACAGGATCGGTGACCCTCCGCCGAGCGGAGTGAAGAAATGGGCGCCGAAGTGCCGGTCGGCGTACAACAGGGCCAAGGCGGCGGTCAGCACCGGGAAGGCCATGATGATGAGGAAGCTGGTCACCAGCATGTTCCACGCGAAGATGGGCACCCGGAACATCACCATCCCCGGCGCCCTCAGGCAAAAAACGGTGGTGATGAGATTGACGGCGGTCAGGATGCCCGAGAACCCCGTCAAGGCGACACCGGTGATCCACAGGTCGGCCCCCGGCCCGGGCGAGTGGATGGCCTCGGTCAATGGTGCGTAGGCGAACCACCCGAAGTTGGCGGCGCCCCGCGAAGTCAAGAAGCCCGACACCATGATGAGGCCGCCGCCCAGGTACAGCCAGTAGGAGAGGGCGTTCAGCCGGGGGAACGCCATGTCCGGCGCGCCGATCTGCAGGGGCACCAGGTAGTTGGCCAGGCCGAAGGCGAAGGGGCCTGCGAAGAGGAACATCATGATGCTGCCGTGCATGGTGAACCACTGGTTGTACGTGGCCTCGTTGGTGAAGGTGCTGTTGGGCACCGCAAGTTGGGTCCGCATGGCTTCGGCCAGGAGTCCTGCCAGCAGGAAGAAGGAGAAGGCGGTGACCATGTACATGATCCCGATCTTCTTGTGATCGGCCGTGGTCACCCACCCGAGGACGCCGCTGGGCCGGGGCCCCCCGACGATCTCGGTCAAAGGGCGGTCGCTCACCGCGGTCGCCGCGCTGGCGTCGCGCGCCGCCTTCGAACCAGGGTCGGACAGCAGCGTCATGAGTTGGCTCCGGGAACGACGAAGGTCTCCCGAGGCACCGTTACGACCTGGAAGTGCATGTCGGCGTGGTGCAGGCCGCAGAACTCGGCGCAATGGCCGGGGAAGGTACCGACCTTGTCGATGTACAGCTCCACGGTGTTGACGATGCCAGGGATCAGGTCCCGCTTGAACAGGAAGTCAGGGACGTAGAACGAATGGGCCACGTCATCGGATATCAGCGTGAATCGGACCGTCTCGAACGCCGGGAGTCGCAACGTGGGTATCGAGTCCTGATTGCCGGTAACTGGGGTGCCGATCGTGCTTCCGTCGGGATTCTGGTAGGTGAACCGCCAGCCCCACTGGAACGCCTCCACCTTCACCGATACCGCCGGGGTCGCCGATGTGCTGTTGACGACGTTCTCGACCCGCACGACAAAGAAGAAGATGACGGCCACGATGATGACCGGGATGATGGTGTAGGTGATCTCCAGGGGGATGTGGTACTGCGTCTGCTTGGGCAGCGCGTCGTCACCCCCCCGCTTGCGGTAGCGGACGACCGACCAGATGATCAGGCCCCAGACGATGGCCCCGACGACGGCCGCGGTGACGAACATCGCCTGCCACAGGTGCAGCGTCGAGTGGCTCTGCTTGGTCGCCGGCGACGGCATGCCGTAGCGGGGCTGGCTGTCCCCGGTGCAGCCGAACAGGACCAGCGCGGCCAAGAGCCCCGCGCCTGCGCCCAGCGTCGCCCGCTGCCAACGGCGCATGCGCTCTTCCGGCACTGCCAGCAACCGTACCCCAGGGACGTTCTCGGCAAATTGATCAACTTCGGGTGGCGCTGATTGCAGGGACGCTCCCCGCGCCGTATCCTGGGCGGTGGCCGGGCGGCCGCGGTAGTGGCACGCCTACCCTTTTCCCCTCTTCAAAGGAACGATGTGCGCACGTTCTCGCCAAAATCGGCTGATATCCAACGCGTCTGGTACACCGTCGATGCCGACGGCGCCGTGCTGGGACGCCTGGCGGCCGAGACTGCCCGGGTCCTCCGGGGCAAGCACAAGGCCATCTTTGCCCCCCACGTGGACACCGGCGACCACGTGATCATCGTCAACGCCGCCCGGGTCGTCATGACCGCCGACAAGGCGGCCAAGAAGCTTTCCTATCACCACAGCGGCTATCCCGGAGGTCTCACCTCCCGCCGGTACGACGAGCTGCTCGCCACCAACCCCGCCGAGACGATCCGCCAAGCCGTGAAGGGCATGCTGCCCAAAGGCCCGCTCGGGCGCCAGATGATCAAGAAGCTGAAGGTCTACGCCGGCCCGACCCATCCCCACGCCGCCCAGATGCCGCGCCCCCTCGAGGTCGATCACTCGGTGTATCGCACCTCGGCCGCCAACACCACCACTCGCTGAGAAGGAAGCCTCCCGTGCCCAAGCCGTTGATCCAGTCGACCGGTCGCCGCAAGGCGGCGGTAGCCCGCGTCCGTTTGCGTCCGGGTAACGGCGCCGTCCTCGTCAACAAGCGGCCCATCGAGGACTACTTCCCGTCGGCGACGCACCGCATGCTGATCACCGAGCCCCTCCGGGTGACGGAGAAGACCGACGACTACAACGTCGATGCCACCATGAACGGCGGCGGCATCTCCGGCCAGGCGGGCGCACTGCGCCTCGGGATCTCCCGGGCTCTCGTCGAGCTCGAGCCGGAGCTGCGCGACACCCTGAAGAAGGCCGGCTTCCTCACCCGCGACGCCCGGGAGAAGGAATCCAAGAAGTACGGGCTCAAGAAGGCCCGCAAGGCGCCGCAGTACTCCAAGCGCTGACCGCGACGCCGAAGTTCGGCACCGATGGTGTGCGCGGCGTCGCGAACGCCGATTTGACACCGGAGTTCGTGCTGGGCCTCGGGCGGGCCGCGGCACGGGTGCTTGGGGGACCGTGTTTCCTGATCGGGCGCGATACCCGGATATCAGGGCCGTTGCTCCAGGCGGCCCTCACTGCTGGCCTGGCGGCCGAGGGAGTCGCGGTGGTGGACCTCGGCGTGCTGCCGACGCCAGGCGTCGCAGCCCTGGCGGCGGCCGACGGGCTGCCTGCGGCGATGATCTCGGCCTCGCACAACCGTTTCTCCGACAACGGCATAAAGCTGTTCGCGGCGGGAGGCCGCAAGCTGGCCGACACCGTTGAGGCCCGCCTAACGGAGGAGCTGGGAAAAGGGGTTTCCGTGCCCGCACGCGCCCTCTCGGGTGCCGCCGTCGGAGCTGTCCGGCCCGACCCCGGCGGGCGGGAGCGCTATCAACAGATGGTGATCACGGCACTGGCGGGCCAGCGCCTCGACGGGCTGCGGGTCGTACTCGACTGCGCCAATGGGGCGGCGTGTGAGACGGGGCCCGCCCTGTTGCGCCTTGCCGGCGCCGACGTGGTCGCCGTGATCGGCGACCAGCCGGACGGGGTCAACATCAACGAACAGTGCGGGTCGACCTACCCGGCAGCCCTGCAGGCCGCGGTCGTCGAGACCGGTGCCGATGCCGGGCTGGCCTTGGACGGCGACGCCGATCGGGTGATCGCGGTAGATCACACCGGAGCCATCATCGACGGCGACCAGATGATCGCCGCCCTGACCCTCGATCGGATGGACCGGGGCCTGCTGGCTGGGGGGACGGTGGTGGTGACGGTGATGACCAACCTCGGGTTCCACCTCGCCATGGCCGAACGGGGCGTGGCGGTGCACACCACGCCCGTCGGTGACCGCTCGGTGCTCGAAGCCCTGGACCGGGGGGGCTGGTCGCTCGGCGGCGAGCAGTCCGGCCATGTCATCTTCCGCGATCTGGCCACCACCGGCGACGGGGTGCTGACCGGCCTGCAGCTGCTCGACGCCGTGGTGCGCCAGGGGCGGCCGCTCGCCACGCTGGCGGGCGAGGCCATGAGCCGCCTGCCCCAGGTCCTGCGCAACGTCCCCGTGGCCCACCCGGCGGCCCTGGCCGACGCGATCGGGGTGTGGGATGAGGTCAGGGCGGTGGAAGCGGGTTTCGGGGCCCAGGGCCGGGTCGTCCTGCGGGGCAGCGGCACCGAGGCGCTGGTACGGGTGATGGTCGAGGCACCCACCCACGCCGAGGCCGAAGCGGCGGCGGCGCACCTGGCCGATGTCGTGGCCAAAGCCATCGGCTGAGCATCGTCAGGTCGGCTACGAGCCCGCCGGCGGTTTCTGGGCCCGGTCGAACAGCGTCGCCAGTGTTAGGCCCAGAGGCGGCGCTCGGCACCGTGCGGGTCGGCGACCACCTGGCTGCGCTCGTCGAGGACCATGGTGGCGCGCTCCGACAACTGGTAGCGAGGCCACCGGGGGAGGAGGGGCGTCGTGGGATCACCTTCGATGGCGAACGCCAACCAGGCGGCGTGCACCGCCCGGGCCAGCTGATCGCGGCCCTCGCTGGACCCGGTGAACAGCTCGACACCAGGGGTGGCGAGGAGGTCCCACACGTACGGAATTTCGATGGCATGGGTCGCGCCGAGCGTCGCGCCCGAGGCCGGGCTCGGGCAGTCGAAGCGGTACATCCACACCGGCGCGCCGTGCCTCGCCAGCGCCTCCGCCACCCGCACCGCCGGGATCCGGAAGACCAGATCGGTGGTGAACGCCACCCACCGGTCCACCCCCTCGGGGGCCTGGTAGGCGGGCGCCAGGCGGGCCCAGCGTTCGGCGCCGACCATCGCCACCGCCCGCCGTTCGACCTGGGCTTCGGTCATGCCGGCAACGCCGGGGTCGAATGCGACGAACAGCGTCATCTCGTCGCGGTTGGTACCGATGAGCACCGGGAGACGGGATCGGGTCGCCCAGCTCCGGCCTCCGGCGAGGGCGTCGTCGGGCGCCTCCGGCACGTGCAGACCGTCCACGACCGGTCGGAAGGCCAGGTAGGCGCCGGAGTCCGAGCCACCGGTGACCGCCACCTGGGCGGCCAGCACCTGCTCGACGGGCGCCGCCACCAGCTCGGCGACGGTCCCCCCGAAGGCGGCCAGCGTCCGCTCGGTCACCGCCTCCGCCTCCGACCGGCTGCGGTAGGCCGCCGCCGCTCCGCTCTGCAGGATCGCCCGGTGAAACAGGCCGGCGGCCGCCGGCATCGCCAGCATGGTGCCGATGCTCATGGCGCCGGCCGACTCTCCGAAGACCGTGACTTGGCTCGCGTCGCCGCCGAAGGCCGCGATGTTGTCCTGGACCCACCGCAGCGCGGCCAGCTGGTCGAGCAGCCCGAGGTTGCCCGAGGATTCGAACCGATCCCCGAGGGCCAGGAACCCGAGGGCCCCGAGGCGGTAGTTCAAAGTGACGACGACCACAGCGCCCGCGGCCGCGAACCGGCCGCCGTCGTACCACCGGGCCGAACCCGAGCCGCCGATGAAGGCACCCCCATGGATCCACACCATGACCGGAAGGGGCCCTGTGCGGTGGGCGGGCGCGAACACGTTGAGGTACAGGCAATCCTCGCTCCAGGTGCCGGGCTGGCCGCCCACAATGTTCTGCAGCGGTGACGTCGCCTGGGGCGCGGCCGGGGCGAAGGCGGTCGCTTGCCGCACCCCCTCCCAAGCGGGCGGCGACACCGGGGGGCGGAAGCGCAGGGGTCCGACCGGAGGCGCGGCGTAGGGCACGCCCCGCCACTGGATGACCTCGCCTTTTCGCACGCCGGACACGACGCCGGCACAGGTGGCGGCGACCGGCGGGCGGGGGTCGGCAGTGCCGGTCAGCCGGCCACCGGGCCCGGCTGGGTCGAGTTCCAGGAGTTCAGCCCGTCGAGGCGATCGGCGATGTTGACGGCGTGATCCGCGAGGCGATCGTAGAACCGCCCGACGAGCGCCATGTCCATCGTCACCGAAGCCGGGAGCGCGCTGCTCGCCACCTCGGCGGTCAGGCTGTTGTGCAGATCGCTGACCTCTTTGCTGGCCGCCTCGAGGCTTTCCCCGGCCAAGCGCCGCTCGTCCCAGGCCCCGGTGAGCTCCTGCCACATGGCGGTCACGATGTCGCCGCTGCGGGTGACGAGGGCACGGGCTCGCGGCGTCAGCAGGTCGGCGATGCCGAGGCCGCCCCGGCGGGCGATCTCGATGGCCAGGCTGGCCGACTGCTCCAACTCGGGGACGGCGCGCAGCACCGCCAGGAGATAGCGCAGGTCGCTCGCCATCGGCCCCTGCCGGGCCATCAGGACTTCGACCTGGCTGGCCACCTGCTCATAGAGGGGGTCCGACAGGTGCTTGCGCGATTCGATCCCGACGACCGCCTTGCGGTCGTCGCCGAGCAGGGCTTCGGTCGCATCGCCGACTTCTTGCGTCACGTCGTGGATCAGGTCCGACAAGGTGGCGTCGACCGCGGCCAGCTCGTCGTGAAAGCGCGACCGGCCCGCCGTGTCTCGCTCCACCTCTTCACGCTACCGCTCGGGCCGGCGGGGCTGCGGCCAGTACCCTGGGTCGCAATGTGCGGGATCATTGCCGTCCTGCGGAACCGCTCGGCTCGGCCGGTCCCCCAGTTTGCGCCGCTGCGCGACCGGCTGGACGAGGCGCTGGCGCGCCTCGAGCTCGCCGTGGCCGGCTCCGGGGGTCGGGCGTGGCCCGCCGAGGAGATGACAGCTGTGGCGGGCCTCCTGGAGGCCGCCGACCGCGAGTTGCGGGGACCACCGGGCGTGGCCTGCCTCCTGGCGGTGGCCGGCGGGGCCGAGCAGGTGGCCGATCGCGGCGCGGCGGTGGCGGCCGTGCTGGACGATTTCGAGGAGCGTCTCGACACCGGCAAGGTGGGATCGTCGCCCGCGCAGCTCGAGGCGGTCAATGCCGTCGTGGTGCGCCTACGCGATGTCAGCTGGGCCCTTGGCCGCGACAGGCCTGCCACCGCCCGGGCGGTGGCGGCCCTGGCCGGCGGCGCCACGCCGGGCGCGATCGCCCGAGAGTATTCAGCCGCCGCGCTCGACGGATTCTGGTCCGTGCAGGTCGCCCTTTCCGCGCTTGACCGCCTTGAGGTCCGAGGGCGCGACTCCGCCGGCATCCACCTCCTGGTCACCGGCCACAGCATCGACCTGCAGCAGCCCGAGCTGGCAGCCATGCTCGGCGCCCGGGCGACCGATCGACTGTTCACGTCGATGGCGGTGCGCACGCCCAACGGCGACCTGAGCCTGGTGTACAAGGCGGCCGCCGAGATCGGCGAGTTGGGCGACAACACGCGCGCCCTGCGGGCCGCCATCAGCTCCGACCCCCTGCTGCACCTTGCCCTGGCCAGCCCGACTGCCGAGGTCACCGTCGTCGGCCACACCCGATGGGCCAGCGTCGGCATCATTTCCCAGGCCAACGCCCACCCTTTGAACAGCGAGGAGTGCACGGGCGCAGGCGGTCCTTACGTCGTCGCCGCCGTCAACGGCGACGTCGACAATTACGTCAACCTGCGCGACAGCGACGGGCTGGCCATCGCGCCCGAGATCACCACCGACACCAAGGTGGTGCCCGTCGTGGTATCGCGCTGCCTGGCCCAGGGCGTACCGCTGGCCGAGGCGTTCTGCCGCAGCGCGTCGCGCTTCGACGGCTCGGTTGCCATTGCGCTCAGCGCCGCCGGGTCGGCTGACGAGCTTCACCTGGCGCTGCGGGGCAGCGGCCAGTCCCTGAACGTAGGCCTGGCCGAAGACGCCTT
Source organism: uncultured Actinomycetota bacterium (assembly GCA_963851105.1). Classification (GTDB taxonomy): domain Bacteria; phylum Actinomycetota; class Acidimicrobiia; order Acidimicrobiales; family Palsa-688; genus DATARN01. The sequence goes on along the minus strand of CAWKNP010000004.1, from coordinate 424,796 downwards.
CATCGTGGCCAGCGAGGCCTACGGATTGGTCCAGGAGACGTCGTCGTATCTGCGCATGGACGGCGAGACCACGCCGGACTCGAGCTCGGGCGCGGCTGCGGGACCCGGCCAGGTGATCGTGCTCGACCGGCGCCGAGCGGGCACGCTGGCCGGGGTACGCCGCCTGACGTACGACGCCGCCCCGCTGCCCGTGGCCCCGGGCGAGGTCCGTACCGCCGAGATCACGACACGCGACATCGACAGGGGCGGTTTTCCCCATTTCCTCCTAAAGGAGATCACCGAGGCGCCCCACTCGTTCCGCAAGACGCTGCGAGGCAAGATCGCCATCGACGACCAGTCCGGCCAGCTCTTCGCCCAGGTTGGGCCGGCCGCCTTGCCGCCCGAGCTGATCGCACGGCTGGCGGCGGGCACGATCACCCGGATCTGCGTGATCGGGCAGGGCACGGCGGCGGTGGCCGGCCAGAGCCTGGCCACCGTGCTCGCCGATTCCCTGCCGACACGGTTGATCACGGTGCAGGCCATCTTGGCCACCGAGCTGTCCGGTTTCGCCCTGACCGACGACATGGCCGACACGCTGGTCATCGCGGTCAGCCAATCCGGGACCACCACCGACACCAACCGGACCGTGGACCTGGTCCGCAACCGGGGCGCGTTCGTGGTCTCCATCGTCAACCGCCGCAACAGCGACCTGGTCGAGAAGTCCGACGGTGTCCTCTACACCTCCGACGGCCGCGACGTCGAGATGAGCGTGGCGTCGACCAAGGCCTTCTACGCCCAGGTGGCGGCGGGGTTCCTCCTGGCCCTTGACCTGGGCCGGCAATTGGGCGGCCGGGACGGGGCTCGGGCGGCGCGAGCCGACCGGCTGCTGCGGGGGCTGCGGGAGCTGCCCGACGCCATGGAGGAGGTGCTGGCCACACGTGAAGCGATCGCGGCCGCGGCGGGCAGCGTTGCGCCCTACCGGCGCCATTGGGCGGTGGTCGGCAACGGGCCCAACCGCGTGGCCGCCGCCGAGATCCGCATCAAGCTTTCGGAGCTCTGCTACAACTCCATCGCCTGCGACGGTACCGAGGACAAGAAGCACATCGACCTGTCGTCGGAGCCCATGATCATCGTGTGCGCCACTGGCCTGGCCGGCCCTACGGCCGACGACGTGGCCAAAGAGGTCGCCATCTACCGCGCCCACCGCGCCGCCCCGGTGGTTGTTGCCAGCCGGGGGGAGGCCGGTCGCTTCGCTGCCGCCCTGCACACCATCGAGGTTCCCGCCGCCGAACCCGAGGTGGCATTCCTGCTGTCGGCCATGGTCGGGCACCTCTTCGGGTACGAGGCGGCGCTGGCGATCGACGCCCAGGCCCGCCCGTTGCGTGAGGCCAAGGCCGCCATCGAGAGCGCTCTCGGACCCCCCTTGGGCGGCCTGGTCACCGCCGCCGACGGGCTGCTGGCCCTGGTGCGCCCGGCGCTGGAAGCGGCGAGCGCGGCGTTCTTCGCGGGCTTGCGGTCGGGGGCTTACAACGGGGCCCTGGAAGCGGCTACCGCCGTCCAGGTCTCGTCGCTGCTGCGCTACGCGACCGGCGTCGCGCCGATCGAGGGCTACGAGGTCGAGTACGGCAAGGTCGGCACCCCGAGTGCCATCGTGACCGACCTCATGGCCGCCCTGACGATCGCCGCCGGCGAGTTGACCCGGCCCGTCGACGCCATCAAGCACCAGGCCAAGACAGTGACCGTCGGGATCTCCCGTAGCGAGGACGCGCTCCTCAAGGTTCCGCTCGTCGCCGAGACACTGGCCACCGGTGTCGGCCTCGACTGCCTGTCCTACCGGGCCCTGCGTGCTCTGGCTGCCCTGGACCCGGCGGTGGACACGGTCCAGGGCTACACCCGCTATCGGATCGACGGCGACGTGGCCGCCGGAGCCACCCTCGAGGTGGTCGACCGCGGCGGCGTCTCACTCGGCATCGCGTCGCGCACCGAGCATGATCCCCGCCTGCTCGGTACCAAGCACCACGTGGCTTCCGAACGGGAAGTGACCGTGGCCCGGGGAGGCCGTGACGGCCGCAGCCTGATCCTGATCCCGGAGACCAAGGCCAACGTGGTAACAGGGATGACGCTGCTGCACATCGCCCTCCACGACTACCTGGACCCGCCGTGCGCCCGCCAGGTGCTGTCGGGGTACCGCAATCGCTACGCCGCCCTCTCCGACGCGGTGACCGAGACCGAGCCCAGCTTCGACGACGAGCGCCTGGGATCGGTGCCGCTGCTCGCGCTGCTGACCGATCCGGTGTACGTGCTGGCCGGGCGCTGGCAGCGCTGACCGTATCCCCTTGCCCGTGATCGGCCTCGGGATCGACGTGGTCGACATCGGACGGTTCCGCACCGTCCTCGACCGCCGCCCCGGTATGGCGGCGCGGCTGTTCACCACCGGCGAACAGGCCTACGCCGCCCGTCAGGCCGACCCCGCCCCCTCCCTGGCGGCGCGCTTCGCCGCCAAAGAAGCGGTCATGAAGGCCCTCGGGGTCGGCATCGGGGCATTCCAGTGGACCGACGTCGAAGTGGTGCGCCTGGCCGGCGGGCAGCCCGTGCTGCACGTCCGCGGAGCGGCCGCCGCCCTGGCCACCGAGCAGGGTGTGGGCAGCTGGCTGGTGTCGCTGACCCACACCTCGTCGATTGCCGAGGCCGTCGTGGCGGCCCTGCCGTGACGATCGCGGTGGTGACCCCCGAGGAGATGGCGGCCGTCGACCGGGCGGCTCGGACGCCGGTCGACGTACTGATCGCCCGCGCCGGGGGTGCCGTCGCACGGGTGGCGCTCGACGTGCTCGGTGGCGCCTACGGCCGGCGGGTTGTCGTGGTGGCGGGCAAGGGCAACAACGGCGCCGACGGGCGGGCCGCGGCCCAGGTGCTGGCGGGGCGAGGAGCCCGGGTCACGGTGCTCGACGCCGCGGCGGCGTCTGCCGGCGCCGCGATGCGGGCGGCTGATCTCGTCATCGACGCCGCCTACGGGACCGGCTTCCGGGGGACGTACCAGCCGCCCGCGGTCGGGGACACCCCGGTAGTGGCCGTCGACATCCCGTCCGGCCTGAGCGGCACGACCGGCGCCGTCGGCGGCGCCGCGATGGCGGCGGTGGCGACCGTGACGTTCCAGGCCTACAAGCCGGGTCTGCTGCTCGGTGCGGGCCCCGACCTGTGCGGCGCCGTCGTCGTCGCCGACATCGGCCTCGGCGCCGAGGTGGCCGCCATCGCCACCGCGTGGCTCGTCACCGACAGCGACGCCCGCTGGCTGCCCGCTCGTCTCCGGGAAGCGAACAAATGGCAGTCGGCGGTCCTGGTGGTCGGCGGCTCCCCGGGGATGATGGGCGCGCCAGCCCTCGTGAGCCGCGCCGCCATGCGGGCGGGAGCCGGCTACGCCCGTCTCGGGGTGCCGGGCGCGCCGCTGGTCTCCCTGCCTTCGGGCGAGGCGGTCGGCGTCGAGCTGCCCGCCACCGGCTGGGAGACCGCGGCCGCCGAGGCCGCCACGCGGTGCCAGGCGGTCGTGGTCGGCCCTGGCCTCGGGCGCGGGGCTTCGGTCGCGCCCTCGGTCACCGCCCTGCTGCGCCAGGTGGAGGCCCCGATCGTGGTCGACGCCGACGCCCTCAACGCCCTCGGCTCGATCGCCCACCTGAACGAGGCGGTGGCGGGGCGGGACGCGGCCACCGTCATCACACCCCACGAAGGCGAGTACGTCCGCATAACCGGCGGGCCGCCGGGCGACGACCGGCTGGCCGCGGTGCGGGCGGTGGCCGCCGCCTCGGGCGCCGTCGTCCTCCTGAAGGGGTCTACGACGATAGTGGCGGCTCCTGACGGCCACGCCTTTTTTGTGACCAGCGGGTCGTCACAGTTGGCGACGGCGGGGACCGGCGACGTGCTGGGCGGCGTCATAGGGGCATTCCTGGCCCGCGGTTTGGGCGGGCCCGAGGCCGCCGCCCTCGGCGCTCATGTCCACGGCCGCGCCGCCCGCCACGGCCGGCGCATCGGCCTGGTGGCGGGCGACCTCCCCGAACTGGTGGCCGACTGGCTCTCGAACGCGGCGCCATGACCGACCATCGGGTGGCCCCTTGCCCCGACGCCGGGCGCCCGGCGTGGGCCGACAACCTCGTCGGCGTCGGGCTCTCGAGCGCGGCGCCATGACGGTTCATCCGGTAGCCCCTCGCATCGACGCCCTGCGCCCGGCGTGGGCCGAGATCGATCTCGGAGCCATCGAGGCCAATGCCGGCCTCCTGGCGGCGCTGGTGGCCCCGGCGCGGTTGTGCGCGGTCGTGAAGGCCTGGGGCTACGGCCACGGCCCTGTCGAGGTAGCCACCGCCGCGCTGGCCGGTGGCGCCACGTGGCTGGCCGTGGCTCTGGTGGAGGAGGGCCAGTACCTCCGGGCAGCCGGCGTGACCGCCCCGATCCTGCTGCTGTCGGAGCCGCCCGGCGAGGCCATGGCTGAGGTGGTGCGGGGCGCGCTGACCGCCACGGTGTACACCGCCGCCGGTGTCCGGGCACTCGCCGCGGCTGCCGAAGCGGCCGGCGGTCCGCCCGTCGGGGTGCATTTGAAGGTTGACACCGGGATGCACCGGGTGGGCGCCGCGCCGCAGGAGGCACTCGGCCTGGCCCAACAGGTCGCGTCCGAGCGGGCGCTCGTGCTGGACGGCCTCTATACCCATTTCGCGGTGGCCGACGAGCCGGCGGCGCCCGAGACCGGCGACCAGCTGGCGACGTTCCAAGCGACCGCCCGGCGCTTGGCCGCGGCCGGCATCGCGCCCCGGGTCCTTCACGCCGCCAACTCGGCGGGCGCCGTCGTCCACCCCGAAAGCCGCCTCGACCTGGTGCGCTGCGGCATCGCCCTGTATGGCCTGGCCCCGAGCGCGGCGCTCGTCGACTGGGGGCCCTTCCGCCAGTTGCGCCCCGCCCTGGCGCTGGCCGCCCAGGTCTCCCACGTCAAAGTGGTGGCGGCGGGCGAGCGGCTGTCGTACGGGCTCACCTATCGGCTGGCGCAAGCGTCGGTTGTCGCGACCGTTCCACTCGGGTATGCCGACGGGGTGACCCGACGCCTCGCCGCCACCGGCGGCGAGGTCCTCGTCAACGGCCGGCGCCACCCGATCGCGGGCACCGTGACGATGGATCAGATCCTGGTCGACTGCGGTCCCGGGGCGGACGTGGCGGTGGGCGACACAGTGGTGCTGATCGGCCGCCAAGGCGACGAGGAGATCACGGCCTGGGAATGGGCCCAGAAGGTCGACACCATCGCCTACGAGGTGGTCTGCGGCGTGTCGTCGCGTGTCCGGCGGGTCTACCGCCAGTGAAGGTCACCAAGTCCCGCCTGGCCCTCGGCGCCGCCGCGGTCGGCGCCGCGGGCATTATCGGCGGCGCCGTCACCGGGGTGGTCTCGCTGCGGCGCTGGCGCCGCCGGCCCGACCCGGCCCTGGGCGACGACTTCGACGAGCCCGCGGGCACGACCCATCGCACGGTGACGACCAGTGACGGCGGCGAGATCCACGTGACCGTACGGGGCGAGGGCCGCCCGTTCCTCATGCTGCATGGGGTGACCGAGACGTCGGTCGTGTGGCACTACCAGTTTCTCGACCTGGTCAAAGCGGGCTACCGGGTGGTCGCCATCGACATCCGCGGTCACGGCCATTCGCGCGCCGGTGGCGACGAGTACACCTTGGCCGCCATGGCCCGGGACACATTGGAGGTCATTGAGGCCCTGGAACTGCGCGACGCGGTGGCCGTGGGTCACTCCATGGGGGCCATGGTCCTGATGCAGCTGCTCGCCGATCATCCGGAGCTGGTACCGGGCGCCATTTCGTCGCTGGTGCTGATCGCCACGTCGGCCAGCCCCATCCTGGGCAACGGGGTACCGGCGGCTGCCGCGCAGCTGGTTCGGGTGCTGACTCCCGTTGCCGGCCGGGGCCACGTCCGGGCCAGCGCAGGCGTCGCCGGGCGCTTGCGGCCACCCGGGGATTTGGCCGCGGTGTACTGCCGGCTGGCCTTCGGGTCCGACCCTTCACCCACCCATGTGGAGTTGTTGCGGGCCATGACCTCGGCCATGCCGGCGCCCGTCGTGGGCCAGCTGGTCACGACCCTGCTCAGCCTGGACGTGCGCCATCTCCTCGTATCGATCACCGCCCCGACTCTTGTCGTGGTCGGCAATCGTGACCTCCTGACTCCGGTGTGGCACAGCCGCTATGCCGCCCACCACATTCCCGTGGCCGAATTGCACGTCCTCCCCGGATGCGGGCACATGGTGATGTTTGAGCGGCGGGACCAACTGGCCGATTTGTTGGTTGGCTTCGCCGAGCGGACGCGCCCCATCGCGCCGTAAGTCCGGCACCGAGAGCCCATTTTTTCCCAACTGCCCCGAAGTACGATCGATCGTTGTGCCCACACTCGGGGAGGTCAGGGATCAGGCGCTGGTTTGCCAGCGCTGCCCCCTGGCCGGCGGCCGTACGACGGTCGTGTTCGGAGAAGGTGACCCCCACGCCGACCTGATGATCGTGGGCGAGGGCCCAGGGCACGACGAGGACCAGCAGGGCCGCCCGTTCGTGGGCCGCTCCGGCAAGTTGCTCGACCGGCTGATCCTCGATGAGATCGGCGTGACCCGCGATGCGGTGTACATCGCCAACGTGGTGAAGTGCCGGCCGCCGGGCAACCGCGACCCGCTCCCGGCCGAGATCGAGGCCTGCCGCCCGTGGCTGGAGGCTCAGGTCGAGCTGATCGCCCCCCGGGTGGTACTCACCTTGGGCAACTTCTCCACCAAGCTCCTCCTCCAGACCACTGATGGCATCCGCCAGACCCGGGGCCGGGTGTACCCCTGGGGTGCTGCCGGTGCCGTGCTGGTCCCCACCTACCATCCCGCCTTCGCCCTGCGGGGTGGCGGCGAGGTGCTGGCTGAGATGCGCGCCGACTTCGTGCGGGCCAAGGAGGCATTGTCGGGGGTCGGGCGATGATCCGGGTCACGTCACGATCGGTCGACGACACCCACGCGCTGGCTACGGTGGTCGAACCGTTGCTGCGCCCTGGCGACGTGATCCTGCTCGGAGGGGATTTGGGAGCGGGAAAAACTGCGTTCACCCAGGGCGTGGCCCGGGCGATGGGCATCACCGAGGCGGTGACCAGCCCTACGTTCACGCTCCTGCGCACCTACGATGCGCCCGACGGGCGCCGGCTCCTGCACGCCGACCTCTACCGTCTCGAGCACCTGCAGGAGGTCATCGACCTCGCCCTCCCCGAACTGATCGAGGAGGCCACCGTCGCGGTGATCGAGTGGGGCGAGGTGGCGACACCTGTCCTGCCCCCCGACTACCTCGACATCCGGATCGGCTTCGGGACCGACGACGACGAGCGGATCTTCGACCTGATTCCCGTCGGGGCTCCGTGGGCGGCCCGGGGGCGGGCGCTGCAGGCGGCGGTGCTGGCGTGATCGTGCTCGGTATCGACACCGCCACCTCACAGGTGGGCTGCGCTCTGGGTGACCACGAGGGTCCGGTGGCGTCGTTCCAACTCGCCCGCGGCCGCCGCCACTGCGAGACTCTGGCCCCCGCCATCGAGTACCTGTGCCGCCAGGCCGAGATCGATCTCGGTGCTGTCGGCGTCGTCGCGGTCGACATCGGTCCGGGACTGTTCACCGGCCTGCGGGTCGGCATCGCCACCGCCAAAGCGCTGGCCACCGCTCTGCGCATCCCTGTGATCGGTTTGCCGAGCCTCGACATCTTGGCCTATGCCCACCGGCGCGTCGGCAGTGAACGCCTCATCGCGGCGGTGATCGATGCCCGCCGCAGCGAGGTTTTCTGGGCCTGGTACCGCGCCGTGCCCGGCGGGGTGCAGCGCGTCACCGACTACAAGGTCACCTCTCCCGACGAATTGGCCTCGGAGCTTCTCGCCCTCCGCGACGACACCCTCGCCGTCGGCGACGGCGCCTGGCGGTACCAGGAGCGCCTGGCCGAGGTCGACCATGTCGAAGTGGCGGAGCGCGGCAGCGCCTACCCGTCGGCAGCGGTGCTGGTTGAGTTGGCGCAGCCGATTGCCGTGCGGGAGGAGTTCGTCGCCCCCAGCGAACTGGTACCCCTGTACCTCCGCCAGGCCGACGTCAGGATCGGCTGGGCCGAGCGCGACGTGCGGGAAGCGGGCTAGCGATGGCGTCACGGGTCCACGACATCGACACCCCGGGGCCGACCGAGCCAGAGGATTCCGGCCTGGTGGTGCATCTGGTCCCCATGCGCCGGCGCCACCTGCGCTCGGTCATGCGCATCGAGTCCCAGGTGTACCCGCGGCCGTGGTCGTTGCCGCTGTTCATCAGCGAGCTCAACCTGCGGACGAGCCGGATCTACTACGTCGCCCGGGTCAATGGCGCGGTGGCCGGCTATTGCGGGGTGATGCTCGTCGAGGAGGACGCCCACATCACCAACGTGGCAGTCGACCCCGCGTGGCACCGCCACGGCATCGGGACCCGCCTGCTGCTCAACGCGGCCCGCCAGGCCGCCGCCCGTGAAGCCAGCCGTCTCACCCTCGAGGTGCGGATGAGCAACGCGGCGGCTCAGGACCTGTACCGCAAGTTCGGCTTCGAGCCCGCCGGGGTGCGCAAGAACTACTACGCCGAGTCCCGGGAGGATGCCCTCATCATGTGGGCCTACGGGATCGGATCCGACGAGTACCGCCGGCGCCTGGCCGCCATCGAGGCGGGCCTCAGTGGTACGACACTGATCGACGACGGCGAACCCCGGCGGTGAAGATCCTCGCCATCGAGACCTCGTGCGACGAGACCGCGGCCGCGGTGGTGGAGGACGGCCGGAGGGTCCTGTCGTCAGTGGTGAGCAGCCAGGTCGACCTCCACGTGCGCTTCGGCGGGGTGGTGCCCGAGGTGGCGAGTCGGGCGCACCTCGAGCTGTTGACGCCGGTCGTGGCCGAGTCCCTCCTGGAGGCGGCGGCCGACCCGTGGCGCGGCGACATCGGCGCCGTCGCGGCGACCGTCGGCCCGGGCCTGATCGGTTCGCTCCTCGTCGGGATGAGCGCGGCCAAGGCGTATTCCCTGGCGTGGCGTGTCCCCTTCGTGGGTGTCAACCACATGGAAGCCCACCTCCACGCCGCGTTCGTGGAGAAGCCGGACCTGGAGCTGCCGGTGGTCGTGCTGCTGGTCTCGGGGGGCCACACCCTGCTGATCGCCATGGAATCGGCGGCGGCGGCAACCGACTCCCGCAACGCACCGCCCGGTGCCATTGACGGGGGATTCCCGTTCCGCTACCGCCAGCTCGGCCAGACTATCGACGACGCCGCGGGCGAGGCCTTCGACAAGGTGGCACGGTTCCTCGGCCTCGGCTATCCCGGCGGGCCCGTCATCGACCAGGTTGCGGTCGGCGGCGACGAGCGGGCCATCGCCTTCCCGCGGGCCATGCGCGACGAGGGGTACGACTTCTCCTTTTCCGGCCTGAAGACGAGCGTCATCAACTACGTGCGCAAAAACCCTTCGGTGGATGTCGCCGACGTGGCGGCGTCGTTCCAGGAGGCGGTGGTCGACGTTCTGGTCACCAAGGCCCGCCGGGCGGCGGCCGCCATCGGCGCCCGGGGCATCTGCATCGGCGGCGGCGTCGCCGCCAACTCGGTGTTGCGCCGTCGGATCACCGAGGTGTGCGAGGACGACGGGATCGTGGCTTTCGTTCCCAGCCGGGCCATGTGCACCGACAACGCTGCCATGATCGGCGTCACCGCCTGGTACCGCCTGCGCGCCGACGGCCCGACACCACTCGACCTGGCGGCGTCGCCCAATCTCTCCCTGCCCTACAGCTGACCCCGGATCACGCCGAGCGCTACCGCCACCCAATCAGCCTTCGCCTCGTCAAGTAGAAGGCCGCTTCTTTGGCCCCGGCGGTTGCCGTCTCCTCCGGACGCCGCTATCGTTAGCACTCGTCCACTGAGAGTGCTAAAGCTCGGCCCACACGGAGGCGCATTACCCATGAACCTGCAGCCCCTCGACGATCGCATCGTCGTACGACAGAACGAAGCCGAGGAGAAGACGGCTTCTGGTCTCGTTATCCCCGACACCGCCAAGGAGAAGCCCCAGCAGGGCGAGGTCCTGGCGGTAGGCCCCGGCCGCCGTGCCGACACCGGCGAGCTGATCCCCCTCGACATCACCGTTGGCGACACCATCGTGTACTCCAAGTACGGGGGCACCGAGATCGTGGTCGACGGTGAGGATCTCCTCATCCTGACGAGCCGCGACGTTCTGGCGAAGGTGGTCAAGTAGTGCCCAAGATCCTCAAGTTCGACGAGACGGCTCGCCGCAGCCTGGAGGCCGGCGTCAACAAGCTGGCCGACGCGGTCAAGGTGACGCTGGGACCGAAGGGCCGCAACGTAGTGCTGGCCAAGAGCTTCGGCGCCCCGACGATCACCAACGACGGCGTGACCATCGCCCGTGAGGTCGAGGTCGAAGACCCCTTCGAGAACCTGGGCGCCCAGCTGGTGAAGGAAGTCGCCACCAAGACCAACGACGTCGCGGGCGACGGCACCACCACCGCCACCGTGCTGGCCCAGGCTCTGGTCCGTGAGGGCCTGCGCAACGTGGCCGCCGGCGCCAACCCGACCTCCCTCAAGAAGGGCATGGACCTGGCTGTCAAGGCGGTCGTGGCTTCCATCAAGGAGCAGTCCAAGGAGGTGGACGACAAGGCGGAGATCGCCCAGGTGGCGGCCAACTCGGCTGCCGACCGCAATATCGGCGATGTCCTGGCCGACGCCATCGACCGGGTCGGCAAGGACGGCGTGGTCACCGTCGAGGAATCCAACACCTTCGGCCTCGAGCTGGAGTTCACCGAGGGCATGCAGTTCGACCGTGGCTACCTGTCGCCGTACTTCGTGACCGACCAAGATCGCCAGGAGTGCATCCTCGAGGATTGCTACATCCTCATCGCCAACGGCAAGATCAGCGCCGTCCACGATCTGGTCAAGGTGCTCGAGCGCGTCATGCAGACGAGCCGGCCGCTGCTGATCATCGCCGAGGACGTCGAGGGCGAGGCCCTTGCGACGCTGGTGGTCAACAAGATCCGCGGCACCTTCAACTCCTGCGCCGTCAAGGCGCCGGCGTTCGGTGACCGCCGCAAGGCGATGCTGGCCGACATGGCCATTCTCACCGGCGCCCAGGTCATCTCCGAAGATGTCGGGCTCCGTTTGGAGAACGCCACTATCGACCTGCTCGGCCGCGCCCGCAAGGTCGTCGTCACCAAGGACACCTGCACCGTCATCGACGGTGGCGGCTCCGAGGCCGACGTCAAGGCCCGCATCGCCCAGATCCGCCGGGAGATGGAGCAGACCGACAGCGACTGGGACCGCGAGAAGATGCAGGAACGGCTGGCCAAGCTGGCGGGCGGCGTCGCCGTCGTCAAGGTCGGTGCCGCCACCGAGGTCGAGCTCAAGGAGAAGAAGCACCGCATCGAAGATGCTCTCTCGGCGACACGGGCGGCCATCGAAGAAGGCGTGGTCGCCGGGGGCGGCACCGCCCTCATCCGCAGCCGGCCCGCCGTCCTCGCCCTGGCCGCCACCTTGAGTGGCGATCAGGCGACAGGCGCCATGATTGTGTCCAAGGCACTGGAAGCGCCACTGATGTGGATCGCCCTGAATGCCGGCCTCGAAGGCGGCATCCAGGTGCAGCAGGTCGAGCGCGAGACGGGCTCGATCGGCCTCAACGCCGCTACCGGTGTCATGGAGGATCTGCTCAAGGTCGGGGTCATCGACCCCGCCAAGGTGACCCGCTCGGCGCTGCAGAACGCAGCGTCGATCGCCGGGCTCCTCCTCACGACCGAGGTCCTCATCGTCGACAAGCCCGAAAAGAAGGGCGATGGCGGCGGCGGCATGGAAGGCATGGGCGGTATGGGGGGCATGGGCGGCATGGGTATGTAAGAAGCGGTCGCCTGCTTCTTGTCCGGGACCCGGGGTCCTCCTTCAAGGAGCCCGGGTCCCGGCGCGTCGGGGGCTCTGGGATCGCAGCTCCTTGCGCCACACCAACTTGAGGCCGCTCCAGGTCTCATCGATGGCGCACACCTTGACGTCGACCAGGCCGAGTGGCAGGGCGACGGTGCGGACGACATCCTCGGTCATATCGGTCGCAACCTTGGACGCCCGCTTGGGCCATGCGATCCACGCCGCCCCCGCGGGCGCGATGACCACGCCGACACGGTCGATCCGGCGCTCGAGCTCGGTGCGCGCCGTGGTGAAGAAGAGCACGACGTCGCAATGCCCGCCGAGCCGGGTGACCACCCGCACCCCCTCGGGAAGGTCGAGTTGGAAAAAGGGGGGCGGGGTGAGCAGCGCAAGGCGATCTCCGGGCCGGATGCCGAGCTTATTCACGAGCGGTGTTCCGGAATAGCCGACCACCCCAATAGTCTGGCGGTATGGACCGACCAGCACCTGATCCCGGCAAACTCCTCGCGGAATGGATGGAGTGGGAGACAGGCGAGACGACACCCGGTCGCGTCATGGCCAACCTGAAGACCGGGGGGCTACGAGACCTGCTGGAAGCACTGGTCGCCCAGGGTGATCAACCCGATGCTGCCGAGCCCCTCGACGTCGATGCCGCCACCGCCTCGTGGACACCCATCGTCTGACCCGTTTCGGTGAGTCCCGATGCGGCGGAAGCAGCGCCTGCGCCTGCGGCGCCGAGACGCGGCGGTAGCCAGCCGATCCCTCGACCCGCTGGGGCCCGGATCGGTGGCTTGCCACCGTGGGCTTCCCTGCCGGCGGGGCAACGGTGCGGGATCAGCGTGGCCCGGGTGCGCCGGGGCTTCGAGCAACGAGGCTGGCTGGGTACGACGCCGCGCGCCGTCCCGCCCGCCCGGCTGGCCCGGTACTCCGAGCCCGTCGCCCGACCCGCCGCCGTGCTGTGCGCGCTGTTCGAAGAGGCGGGCGAGGCACACGTGATCCTGACCCGGCGCTCGTCCAACCTCCGTTCCCACACCGGGGAGGTGTCCTTTCCCGGCGGCCGCCTGGAGGTCGACGAGCCTGCGGTCGCCGCCGCCTTGCGCGAGGCCAGCGAAGAGGTCGGCATCGACCCTGGCGCGATCGAGATCCTGGGTCCCCTGTCGCCACTCGTGACGGTGCGCAACCTGGTGCTCATCTCGCCGTTCGTCGGTGTCCTCCCCGAGCGGCCGATCCTGACGCCGAGCCCCGCAGAGGTCGAGCGGGCGTTCGACGTCTCGCTGGCCGAGCTGGTGTCCGAGGGCGTGTACCGCGAGGAGCTGTGGCACCTCCCCGAGGCCGCCGACACCGGCGAGGAGTGGCGCTCGATCAGCTTCTTCGAGCTGCCCGGCGACACTGTGTGGGGCGCGACGGCGTGGATGCTGCGAGACCTGCTCGAGGTCATACTCGCGCCCAGCTGAAGATCGGCGCGACGGAGGCCGCACGGGTTGCTACCGAGCGAAGATTGCCACCGCCAGGGGCGCCAGGAGCAGGGCGGGAAGGAAATTGCCCACCCGCAAGCGCTTGATCTCGAGCAGACGCAACCCGATGGCGATGATCAAGATGCCTCCGGTGGCGGTCGTCTCAGCGATCATGCGGGTGTCGAGCAGGGCATGGAGACTGGACGCGGCGAGGGTCAGGGCCCCCTGCACGATGGCGACGCTGGCCGCGCTCGAGGGCGACGCCGATGCCGAGCGTGGAGGCCAGCACGACCGACACGGTGCCGTCGAGGGCGGATTTGATGAACAGGAGCTGAGCACCGTTGCCGAGGCCGTCGGAAATCGACCCGAGAATGGTCAGCGGGCCGATGCAGAAGATCAGGGTGGCGCTCACGAAGCCCTCGGAGAAGGTGGAGTCGGGATTGTCGCTGTGTTCCACCAAGCGGCGGAGTCGGTCGCCGAGGCGCTCCAGGCGCGCCTCGATACCGGCGGCCTCGCCGATCACGCCTCCGAGGACCACCGCGGCCAGGGGAAACGCCAGGTTCTCGGTGGCTCCGGCCTGCTGGATGCCGAGGACCAGCACGATCAGCCCGACGCCCTGAAAGGCGATCTCCCGCAGGCGTTCGGGCAGACGATGGCCCGCCAGCAGCCCGATCACGCTTCCCGCCAGCACGGTGGCGACGTTGACGACTGTGCCCAACCCGCGCATGTGGCGACCGTAGCTCGGAGCCCGGTCGCGGCTGCGCGTCGCGCCCGGAGGGGCGACCCATCGGGATAGCCTCGGCACGTCATGATTTGCCCCCGGTGCGGGACCATCAACCCCGAGGAAGCAGAACGTTGTTCTCGCTGCCAGGGTTCGCTGGCGCCCCCGCCCCCGGAAAGCGAACGCATCTTTACCCCGGCGCGACCGCAACAGGCGGCTGCCGGCGGCTCGCCGGAAGGAGCCGACAGCGGCGAGCAGCGCCCGTCGGATAGCCCGCCATTGTCTCCTGGCACCGGCCCTGGGAGTCCCACCCTCGGGTCATGGCCCCCGCCGGCGCCCGGCTCGGCCGTGTCCCCGCCTCCGGGTTCGGCTCCCCCGCCTCCCGGTTCGGCTCCCCACTCCGCCCCTCCGCACGACTGGGCCCCACCCCCCGCAGCGCCGCCCGTCCCGGGTCCCGCCTCCTGGAATCCGCCGCCACCGGCGGCCCCGGGTTCGGCTCCCCCGCCTCCGGGTTCGGCTCCCCGCTCCCCCCCTGCGCACGACTGGGCCCCACCCCCCGCGGCACCGCCCGCCCCGGGTCCCGCCTCCTGGAATCCGCCACCGTCGGCGCCCGGCTGGAATCCGCCGCCGTCGGCGCCCCCGGCCTGGGCGCCACCACCGCCGGCCGCCGGCGCCTACCCGGCGCCGCCGGGCTGGGGGCCCCCGACCAGCCCGCAACCGGCATGGCCGCCCACGTCGGCCCCCAGCACGACGCGCCCCTTTTCCCCGGTCCCGAACTACCTGATCTGGTCGATCCTGTGCACCGTGTTCTTCTTCACCCCCGCCGGCGTGGTGGGAATCGTGCTGTCGGTGCTGGCCAGTCGCCGCGCCGCCGCCGGTGACGTGGAGGGCGCGACCCGGGCGAGCCGCATGGCCAAGACCAGTTGCTGGGTGTCGGTGATCCTGGGGTTGGTGCTGTACCTCCTGTTGGCGGTAGGCGCGGTGCGCCTCCCTGGTTCTACCTAGCGCGCGGTCGTACTGGAGGGTCCGGGTCCGGCGTACGCTGGCAGTTCATTCGCGGGAGCAATTGCCAGAGGAGCGGCCGTGGCAGAAGTCGAGATCGGGCGGGGCAAAGCAGGACGGCGGGCATACGGCTTTGACGACATCGCCATCGTCCCCAGCCGCCGGACACGCGACCCTGAGGACGTCGACATCTCCTGGGAGATCGACGCCTTCCGATTCGAGCTGCCGCTCATGGCCTCGGCCATGGACGGCGTCGTCAGCCCGGCGACCGCCATGGAGATCGGCCGGTTGGGCGGTGTCGGGGTCCTCAACCTCGAAGGGCTTTGGACGCGCTACGACGACCCTGAACCCCTTTTCGAGGAGATCGCCCATCTCGACACCGAGAAGGCGACGGCCCGGATGCAGCAGATCTACGGCGAACCCATCAAGGCCGAGCTCATCGGCCAGCGGATCCGTGAGATCAAAGAAGCCGGCGTGGTGTCCTGCGCATCGCTCACGCCGCAACGCACGACGCTGTACGCCAAGCAGCTCATCGACGCCGAGCTCGACCTCTTTGTCATCCAGGGCACCGTTGTCTCCGCCGAGCACGTGTCCAAGACCGTCGAACCGCTCAACCTGAAGCGCTTCATCCGGGAGTTCGACATCCCCGTCATCGTGGGGGGCTGTGCCTCCTACCAAGCGGCCCTGCACCTGATGCGCACCGGCGCGGTGGGCGTCCTCGTCGGCGTCGGCCCCGGCCATGCCT
This sequence comes from uncultured Actinomycetota bacterium, assembly GCA_963851105.1. Classification (GTDB taxonomy): domain Bacteria; phylum Actinomycetota; class Acidimicrobiia; order Acidimicrobiales; family Palsa-688; genus DATARN01. The sequence goes on along the minus strand of CAWKNP010000004.1, from coordinate 408,958 downwards.
GCACCTCCCGTGGGGTCCTCGGCATCGGCGTCCCCCAAGCGACCGCCATCGCCGATGTCCGCTCGGCGCGGGCGCAGCACCTCGACGAGACCGGCGTCTACGTCCACGTGGTCGCCGACGGCGGCATGGGCACCGGCGGCGACATCGCCAAGGCCATCGTCTGCGGCGCCGACGCGGTGATGATCGGCTCACCGCTGGCCTCGGCGGTCGAGGCGCCCGGCCGCGGGTACCACTGGGGCATGGCCACGTTCCACCCGACCTTGCCGCGCGGCGCCCGGGTCCGGGCCGAGACGCGAGGCACATTGCAGGAGGTACTGGTCGGTCCCGCTCACGAGAACGACGGGCGCATGAACCTTTTCGGGGCGCTACGGACCTCGATGGCCACGTGCGGCTACGAGACGGTCAAGGAGTTCCAGAAGGCCGAGGTGATGGTTGCGCCGGCCCTGCAGACCGAGGGCAAGTCGCTGCAGCGGGCCCAGGGCATCGGGATGGGCCGATAACCGCCAGCGCAACCACAACCGACACTGCTTGAGCCCGGCTAGGCCTGCTTCAGGTGGTTGAGCTCCTCGATCTCCTCGGGGTCGAGTTTTATGTTGGCTGCGGCCACGTTCTGTTCGAGGTGGGCAACTGAGGACGTCCCTGGGATCGGCAACATCTGCGGCGACCGGGCCAGTTCCCAGGCCAGGACGATCTGTTGGACGGTGGCGCTGTGGCGGGCTGCGATCTCGCTGACCGGGCCCGTTTCGGCGTCGCCGAGCGGCCCCCAGGGCAGGAACACGAGGTCCTCCTGGTCGCACAGGTCGATGAGGTCCTCGGAGCGGCGGTCCATCAGGTTGTAGCGGTTCTGTATCGAGACGATCGGGGTGAGCTCCTGCGCTCGATGTAGCTCATCCTCGGTGACGTTCGAGATCCCGATGTGGCGGATCTTGCCTTCGTCCTTGAGGTCGATCAAGGCGCCGATCGATTCCTCCAGCGGCACCCTCGGGTCGGGCCGGTGGAACTGGTAGAGGGCGATGCAATCCAGGCGCAGCCGCCGCAGGCTGCCCTCGCACGCCTGGCGGATGTGCTTGGGTCGGCCGTTGGGTACCCATTCCCCCGGCCCGGGGCGCTCCAGGCCCGCCTTGGTGGCGATCACCAGGTCGTCGGGGTAGGGGTAGAGCACCTCGCCGATCAGTCGCTCGCTCACCTCGGGACCGTACGAGTCGGCGGTGTCGATGAAGTTGACGTCGAGGTCGACGAGGCGGCGCAGCACCTTCTTGGCCTCGGGCAGGTTGTGGGGCGGCCCCCAGACCCCCTCGCCGGTGATACGCATGGCGCCGAAGCCCAGACGATTGACGGTCAGGTCGCCGCCAACGTCGATCACGCCGGCCGCGGTTGCGGTAATTGCTCCAGTCATGAATCCATACTGGTCCAACTCAGGAGCTATCCAACCACGCCGATGAGCGGTCAGCCGCGCCGTCTCATGGGTCCGATACGTTGGGGTTATGAGTGATTCGACGGCCACCGCGGCCTCGCCGGTGGAGGCCGTCGCTACTGTCACCGAGCCCGCGGCGGAGGCGGCGGCCGCCGCCGCCCAGGCCGCCGCTCGCCGCCGGGCCGCCCTCCTCGAGGGGCTCAACCCGGTCCAGCAGGCGGCGGTCACCCATCCCGGCGGTCCCCTTCTCGTCGTCGCCGGCGCCGGTTCCGGCAAGACACGGGTCCTGACCCGGCGCATTGGCTGGCTGGTCCGCGAGCAGCACGTCTCTCCGTTTGAGATCCTGGCCATCACCTTCACCAACAAGGCCGCCGACGAGATGAAGCACCGGGTGGCTGCCCTCGTCGGGCCCGTGGCCGAGCGGATGTGGGTGTCGACCTTCCACGCCGCCTGCGTGCGCATCCTGCGGCGCGATGCCCATCGGCTCGGGTACAAGTCATCGTTCACCATCTATGACGAGGCCGACGCCTCCCGCCTGGTCGCCTATGTGCTGCGCGACCTCAACATGGACCCGAAAAAGCTGCCGCCGCGCGCCGTGCACGGCCTGATCAGCGCCGCCAAGAACGATCTCATCGACTTCGAGACCTACGCTGCCCAGGCCCGGACCATTTACGACCGGCGCATCGCCGAGGTCTACCGGGAGTACCAGCGCCGGTTGCTGGCGGCCAGCGCCATGGACTTCGACGACCTCCTCCTCGTGACGGTCAACCTGCTGCAGGTGTCAGAAGAGGTCCGCCGCTACTACCAGGAGCGGTTCCGCCACATCCTGGTCGACGAGTACCAGGACACCAACCGGGCCCAGAACGAGCTGGTCCTCCTGCTCGGCGCCGTCCACCGCAACGTCTGCGTTGTGGGCGACACCGACCAGTCGGTATACCGCTGGCGGGGCGCCGACATCCGCAACATCCTGCAGTTCGAGCAGGCTTACCCCGACGCCACCGTCGTCGTGCTCGACCAGAACTACCGCTCGACGCAACTCATCCTCGACGCTGCCAACGCCGTGATCGCCAATAACGCCATGCGCAAGCCCAAGTCGTTGTGGACCGAGCAGATCGGCGGGGAGCTGATCACGACGTACCACGCCGAAGACGAGCACGACGAGGGGCGGTGGATCGGCGACGAGATCTCCCGCCTCCACGACCGCTACTCGTGGGGCGACGTGGCAATCTTCTACCGGACCAACGCCCAGAGCCGGGCCGTCGAGGAAGAGCTGGTCCGCCGCAACATCTCCTACAAGGTCCTCGGCGGCACCAAGTTCTACGACCGCCGGGAGATCAAGGACGTTCTGGCCTACCTGCGGGCGGTCGTCAACCCGAGCGACGAAGTGTCGCTCAAGCGCATCGTCAACGTTCCCAAGCGCGGGATCGGCCAGACTTCGATCGACCGGCTGGAGAAATGGGCCCGAGCCAACAACCGGCCCTTCGACGATGCCCTCCGCCACGGGGCAAACGCCGGCGTCACCGGCAAGGCACTGACGGGCATCGAGCACCTGGTGACCCTTCTCGACCAGCTCCGGGTGGAGGCGACCGGCGAGCAGGCAGCCCGTCCGGGGGCGGTGATCGAGGCCATCTTGGAGCGCACCGGCTACCGGGCCGAGATCGAGGCCGAGCACACCATCGAGTCCGAAGGGCGCCTGGACAACATCGATGAGTTGCTGAGCGCAGCCAGCGAGGCCGACACCATCGACCAGTTCCTCGAGCAGGTCAGCTTGAAAGCCGACTCCGATGAGATCGCCGACGACGAGACCAGCGTCCTGCTCATGACCCTGCACACCGCCAAGGGCCTCGAGTTCCCCATCGTGTTCGTGATTGGGATGGAAGACGGTGTGTTCCCCCACCTTCGCTCTCTGGGCGACCCCGACGAGCTCGAGGAGGAGCGGCGGTTGGCGTACGTCGGCTTCACCCGGGCCAAGGACCGCCTCTACCTGACCCATGCCTGGTGCCGGAATCTGTGGGGCCAGACCCAGTACAACCCACCCAGCCGGTTCCTCCGTGAGGTGCCCGACACCCTCGTGAGCGCGGCGGGGACCGCCGTGCGGCGCCCGGGCAGCGGACTGCCCTTCGGGGGCCGGGAGAGCATCGTCGAGTCCGCCATCCGGGGCGGCAGGACGTCGCCGGTGCGAGGTAGTGGAGCCGAAGGACTCGATCTCAAGCGCAATGACGACGTCGTGCACGCCAAATGGGGTGAGGGGGTGGTACTCGAAGTTGCCGGCGTGGGGGATCGCGCCGAGGCCACCGTCCATTTCCCTTCGGTCGGCCAGAAGCGGCTCAACCTGTCGATGGCCCCGCTCAAGCGGGCCTGACCGGGCGGTCGGACCGCCCTTTTCGGCCCTAGCAGGGAGGGGGAACGAAGCCGCTGGGAGTGCCGGGGAGCTCGTAGGTCGTCGTGGGCGGGGTGGTGGGCGTCGTCGTAGCCGACCCGGAGGTGCCGCTCGCTGCCGTGGCTGGCGTGGCGTTGGCCGCCACGTTGGTGATGCCAAGGAATGATTGGCCGGTGATCAGCTCCACGTCGGCGCCCTGGATGCTCGAGTCCTCCTGCAGCACCGAACTGCCCTGCACCGCGCTGGCCAGCAGCCGGGCCTTGGCGTCGTTGCCCGGCCGGTAACGGATCACCGACGAGGTGTAGCTGAAGTTGTTGGCCGAGTGGGAACTGGTGACGACGAATCCCTGCTTGGTGAGGTCGGTGCCAGCCTTGGTGGCCTCGCCGGGGCGCCCGGTGCCGTTGAGCACAGCCACTTGCACGCTGCTCGGCAGAACGCCCGAAGTGGTGCCCGACGTGTTGTCGGTCGTGGTGGTGGAGGCGGCATGGCCGGAGCTCAGGAAGTCGGCGATGGCCTGGGTGGCCTGGGGCTGCTGCAAGAGCAGGACGTCGGCGCCACCCACATTGGCCTGCGTGGTCGGCAGCGTGGCGGTCGGGAGGCTGTCGGGGGACAGGCCCCGGAAGCGCTTCCCGAGAGAGAGCAGCAAGCCCTGCGAGAACCCGCTGTCGAGCGTGAGGTTCTTGGTGACCCCTCCGATGATGCTGTTCAACTCGACCGGGTTGGTCAGGCCCGACCCCTGGGCCTTGGCCATCATCTTCTTGATGAAGGACTGCTGGCGCTTGATCCGCGCCAGGTCGCTTTCCGCCTCCGACACCCATCGCCCGTTGACCTTGTACTCGTAGTGGCGGGCCCGGACGAACGACAGGGCCATGTCACCGGTCATCGAGTAGCAGCCGGCGGCGGGGATGTTGAGCAGCGAGTAGGCGTCGCGAGCAGGGGTCGGGAAGTACTCTTTGACGCCGCCGACGGCGTTGACGACGTCGCGGAAGGACTGGAAATCCACCTCGACGTAGTGGTCGATCCCGATCCCGAGGTCCTGTTTGATCGTCTGGACCAGCAGGTCGGGCCCGGTGTCGAAGGTGGTGTTGATGCGCTGGCTGAAGCTCTTGCCCGGGATCGGGACCCACAGATCCCGGGGGATCGACATGAGCGTCGCGGTTCCCGATTTGGGGTCGACGTGGACGAGCATCAGCGTGTCCGACCGCTGACCGCCCACCTGAGATGCGCTCCCGAACTGCTTGACGTCGGCGGAGCCTTTGTCGTTCGCCCGGCTGTCGCTGCCAACCACCAGGATGTTCATAGGGGCGCCCGCGGCCAAGGAACCGCCCTGGATGCTCGGGATGGAGATCTTGTGGATCTGGTTGAAGCGCCAGTTGAAGTACCCGTAGACGGTGCCGGTGGCCACGAGCATCATGGCCACGACGATGTTGGCGCCGATCAGGATCCGGCGGGGCCAGCGGCGCTTCGGCAGCACGGCACCGCCCCGACCGCGTCCGCGCCCCGATGGCCCGGGATCGGTCGTGGCCCGGCCGACGCGGGCGACAGGTCCGGAGTCGTCCCAGAAGTCGTCGCCGGAGTCCGGCCGGTGGCCGTTGGGGGTCGCGGGACGGTCGATGCGTCCGAACGGCGGATCGAGAACGCCGCCGGAAGCGGACCGTCTGTCAGTGGGGGGGCTCACCGAGGTGTCATGAGGTTATTGGCCCGACTTGGCCGGAACCGGCATGGTCGGGGTTGCGGACCTGGTACTGCCAACTGCCGGGTACCCCCACCCTGTGCCCGATCAGGTGATCATACCCCGAGGTCGCCGCGATCCTCGGTCGCTTGCTCCAGCAATTCGTGCAGGCGGAGGATGTCGCTCGAGGCGACAACGCCCAGCAGCTCCCCTTCTGCGGTCACGACGGGTAGCTCGTCCACGTCCGCTTCCTCCATGGCGGCCAGGGCTTGGCGGAAGGTCCACCGCGGGGAGGCGGTGGCAACGTCGCGGCGCATGACGTCGGCGACGGTGGTGGTGTCCCACCGGTCCTGGGCGATGTCGTGCAGCTCTTCGAGGCGCGCCCACCCCACGTAGCGGTCGCCGTCGATCACCGCCACCGAGCTGCGCCGGGGCCCGACCAGGAGGTGGGTGAAGAACTCCGAGACCGTTGCGGTCGGCGAGATGGTGGCGATGTCGGTCTGCACGATCTCCGAGATCGGCATGCGGAACCGCCGTTCGAGATGGCCGGCCTGGCGGGCCTGCTGGTAGGCCGAGACCGATGCCCGCCCCATGAGGAGCTGCGCCGCCACGGCGGCGATGAGCCCGGGGACCACGAACTCGGGACGGCCGGTCGATTCCGCCACGAACATCACCGCGGCCAGCGGCACCCGGTAACCGGCGCCCAAGAAGGCGGCGATGCCGATGACGGGGAACAGCGAGCTCCCCGGTTGCCCGAAGGCGGCACCACAGAGCCGGCCGATCAGCGCCCCTTCCACCACGAGGGGTATGAACAGCCCCCCGACGCCGCCGCCGGCCACCGCCGCAGGCACGGCGAGGGTCCGGATCAGCAGCAGCGCAGCCACCACCGCGATGCCATGGGTGGGGTCGGTGGCCCAGTGGACCGCCCGATAGCCGGGTCCGATCGCCAACGGCTCGTCGGAGATGGCGCGGGCGGCCACGACGAGGGCGCCCAGGACCACCCCGGACGCGGCGGCGGCCACCATCGGTCGCTGGCGGGCTCCCCAGCCCTTGGCGAAGCGGATCAAGACGGCGAACGCCCTTGCGCCAACACCCGCGAGGATCCCGATGACGAGGGCGCCGCCGAGGTCGCGCAGGTCGAAGGCGGGGGCGCCGTTGATCTGCAACAGCGGCGTCGTAGTCGCCATGGCGGCGAAGGTGATGTAGCCCGTGGCGGCACCGACCAGGGCCGGAAGCAGCATGTTCTTGGCCAGGTCGTCCTGATATGGGACCTCCAGGGCGAACAGGGCACCGGTGGCCGGAGCTCTGAAGATGGCGGCCACCCCCGCGGCGGCTCCCGCGACCAGGAGCACCTTGGCGTCGCGGCGCGAGAAGAAATGCGACAGCCGGCGCTGCAACCCCGATCCGATGGCGGCGCCCAGGTAGATCGACGGGCCCTCGTAGCCGAGTGGGGTTCCCAGGCCGAGGGTGGCGATGGCGGCCAACACCTTGGCAGGGGCGGTCCGCAGCGACATGCGCTGGTCCCGGGAATGGAAGTTGCGGATGTACTCGTCGGAGGTCGATGGCGAGGCGCCGCGGCCGACCCACCGCAGGATGGCGGCCGCCAGCACGAGGCCGCACAGAGGCGCCGCCGCCTGGACGGCGAGGGGCGCCCGTTGGATACGGCCGAGCAGGACCGTTCCCGTGAGCTCGTCGAACAGCGCCACTGCCGTGCCTGTGAGCAGGCCGGTGACAGCCGCCAGGAGGAGCAGCCGGGGCGATCGGCCAGCAGGGGTGAGGAGCTTCGTGAGCCGGGGGAAGCGCTTCTCTGACGGTTGCCCCGCGGGCTGTTCGATATCGGTCATGGCGCTCGAGGTGGGCCCACTAGGGCGCCGCCGTCGACGTCGTGGTGGTCTCGACGGACGGCACCGTGCCGAACGAGTCGCGGAGGTTGATGACTACCTCGCCCGTGGGGTCGACCCTTGTAGCGTACTGCTCGAGGCCCCGGCCGTCGGCGGGGTAGAGGGCCTGGTTGCACGGGTCGAGGAAGTCATGGGTGACGGGGCGCCACATGACGAAGCAGTTGGCCGCGTCGCCGGGGGGGTGGGCTCCGAAGGCGAGCCACCCGTGGGCGACGTCGGGGCCCAGATGCTGGACATAGAGGGTGATCGATCCCCGCAGTGGGGCGAAGATGAGCGGCCCATGGTCGACAATCCGGGCTGCGAACACGACATCGCGGCCGAGGCCGAACTCCTGCTCACCGAGGTTGACCTTGCCTCCCGGCCGCTTGGCCAAACGGAGTACGAACACGATGAGCGCAACGGCGGTGAGCACCGCCAGGATCATGGTGACCAGCAGGGCGGTCCGGCGCCGGGGCTGTCGAGGCTGGGGTCGGTCGGGGGGGCCAGGGGGCGACGCGGGCACCCGCGTAGTATTCCGGGAGTGCGCAGGCGTTATCGAGTCGTGGTGGCGAAACCGGGACTGGATGGCCATGACCGCGGGGCCAAGGTCATCGCTCGTGCCCTGCGCGACCACGGCTTCGAGGTGATCTACACCGGTCTCCACCAGACGCCCGAGCAGATCGCGGCCACCACCGTGGAGGAGGATGCCGACGCCGTTGGCCTGTCGGTACTGTCCGGGGCCCACATGACCCTTTTCCCCCGCGTGATCGAGGCACTACACCAGCGACGGGCGCCCGACGACGGCCAGGTGCTGGTCTTCGGGGGCGGCATCATCCCCGGGGCCGACGTGGTCCGGTTGAAGGAGCTCGGCGTCGCCGAGATCTTCGGCCCCGGAGCCACCATGGCGTCGATCTGCCAGTGGCTGGAATCCACCCTCGACGGAGAGCCGGCCCATGGATCTGTTTGAGTACCAGGGCAAGCGGTATTTCGCTCGCTACGGGATCCCCGTCTCGGCCGGCGGGACGGCCGACACGGTGGCCGAGGCCTTAGCCGTGGCCGCCACGGTCGGCTATCCGGTGGTCGTGAAGGCACAGGTACAGGTCGGAGGCCGGGGCAAGGCGGGGGGTATCAAGCTTGCCGCCGACGCCGACGAGGTCACCACCTATGCCGGGGCGATCCTCGGGATGGACATCAAGGGCCACCGGGTCCGGCGGGTCTGGCTCGAGCACGCCTCGGACATCGCCCAGGAGTACTACGCCAGCTTCACCCTCGACCGCGGCGCCCGGACCCACCTGGCCATGGTGTCGGCGCGCGGCGGCGTCGACATCGAGCACGTGGCGGCGACGGAACCCGAGACGATCGAACGGCGCCACATCGACCCGGCAGTCGGATTCACCGAGGCCGAGGCCCGCTCGTTGGTCGAACAAGCCGGTCTCGACCTCGACGCCCGGGATGGGGCCATCGGGATCCTGCTCAACCTGTACCGCTGTTTTGTCGAGGGCGACGCCGATCTGGTCGAGATCAACCCACTGATCCTCACGACCGACGGCCGGGTAATCGCCCTCGACGCCAAGGTGACGCTGGACGACAACGCCGCATTTCGCCACCCGGAGTGGGACCAGTTCCGGGACCTGGACGAACTGGACGACCGGGAACGGCTGGCCCGGTCAAAGGGGCTGCAGTATGTCGGCCTCGACGGCGAGGTCGGCATCATCGCCAACGGCGCCGGCCTGGCCATGAGCACCTGCGACGTCGTCAACCAGGTCGGGGGACGGCCCGCCAACTTTCTCGACATCGGGGGCGGCGCCAGCGCCGAGGTCATGGCCAACGCCCTCGAGGTGATCAACTCCGACGCCAAGGTCAAGGCCATCTTCATCAACATCTTCGGCGGGATCACCCGCGGCGAGGAGGTGGCCAACGGCATCGTCACCGCCCTCGGGCGGGTGGACATCGCGGCGCCCATGGTGATCCGCCTCGACGGCACCAACGCCGAGGCGGGCCGGGAGATCCTGAAGGCGGTCGAGTCGGACCGGATCCAGTCCCGGCCGACGATGTTGGAGGCGGCCCGGACGGCCGTGGCCCTGGCCGCGGCGGCGGCTTGTGATCCCGCTCCGGCCGTGGCGTCCGAGGAGCGGGAGGCGCGGGCGTGAGCATCTTCGTCGACGAGAACACCAAGGTGATCGTGCAGGGCCTCACCGGGGGCCAGGGTCGTTTCCACGCCCTGCGGAACCGGGCCTACGGGACCAAGATCGTGGGCGGGGTCCGAGCTGGCAAGGGAGGCCAGGACGTCGAGGGCATACCGGTGTTCGACACCGTCGCCGAAGCCGTGGCCGCGACGGGCGCCGACGCCAGCTTCATCTCGGTGCCGCCGGCCAGCGCGGCCGGCGCCATCGTGGAGGCGGCCGAAGCCGGTGTCGCCTTCGTGGTCTGCATCACCGAGGGGATCCCCGCCCAGGACGAGGCGCGGGTATTCAACATCCTGCGCCGCCAGCACTCCGGCACCCGCCTGCTCGGCCCCAACTGCCCCGGCATCATCAGCCCCGGCAGGTGCAACATCGGGATCACCGCCGGCGAGATCGCCCGTCCCGGGGGGCCAGTCGGGATCGTTTCGCGCTCGGGAACCCTCACCTACCAGGCGCTGTACGAGCTCAAGTTGAAGGGCATCGGCGTCACGACCTGCGTCGGCATCGGCGGTGATCCCGTGCCGGGCACCACCTTCATCGACTGCCTGGCCGCCTTCGAGGCCGACCCCGAGACCAAGGTCGTCATGATGATCGGCGAGATCGGGGGCTCGGCCGAGGAGCAGGCAGCCGAATTCATCGCCCGGGAGATGACAACCCCCGTCGTCGCCTATGTCGCGGGCGTCACGGCGCCGCCCGGGCGCAAGATGGGCCACGCCGGGGCGATCGTCTCGGGCACCAGTGGCACCGCCCAGGCCAAGATGGACGCGCTGGCCGCCGCAGGCGTGCGGGTGGGCCTCAATCCGACCGAGGCGGGCGAGCTGGCCGCGGAACTCGTCGCCGCCCAGGCCTAGCCGGAACCCGGGGTCCGACCGGGTAGGTTCATCGTGTGAAACTCGGGGTGCTGGCGTCGGGTGGCGGCACCAACCTGGCGGCCATTCTCGCCGCCGGGCTCCCGGTGGCGATCGTGATCGTGGACCGGCCGTGCCCGGCCCTCGACGTGGCGAGCGCCGCGGGGATCCCGGCGGAGCTCGTGGCGCGCGAGTCGTTCGGGCCGGCCTTCGATCGTGTCGGCTATTCCCATCGGGTGGTCGACGCCCTGAAGCGCCACGAGGTCGACGTGGTCGCCATGGCGGGGTTCGGCACCGTCCTGGCGGCGCCGATCCTCGACGCCTTTCCCGGGCGGATACTCAACACCCACCCTGCCCTCTTGCCCGCCTTCAAGGGCTGGCATGCCGTGGCCGACGCTCTCGGGTCGGGAACCGCGGTGACCGGATGCACCGTGCACATCGCCACCCTCGAGGTGGACGAGGGCCCGATACTGGCGCAGGAAGAAGTGGCTGTCTTGCCCGGCGACACGGTCGAAACGCTGCATGAGCGGATCAAGACCGTCGAGCGGCAGCTGTATCCCGCCACTATCCGCCGTTTCCTGGACCAAGAAGGAGAGCTGGCCCCATGAGGGTGCTCCTGTCGGTGTACGACAAGACTGGTGTCGTGGAGTTGGCCGCCGCGCTGGTCGCCATGGGCCACGAGTTGGTCAGCAGCGGGGGGACATCGAGGGCGTTGGCGGAAGCGGGGATCGACCACCAGACCGTTGAGGCCATCACGGCGGCACCGGAAATGCTGGGGGGCCGTGTCAAGACGCTGCACCCCAAGATCCACGGCGGCATCCTCGCCGACCGGTTCAACCCTGAGCACGTGGCGCAGCTCGCCGAGCACGAGATCGTGCCCATCGACCTCGTGGTCTGCAACCTGTACCCCTTCGGCGCCAACCCGTCCATCGAGCTCATCGACGTCGGTGGCCCGACCATGGTGCGCGCCGCGGCCAAGAACTTCGCCCACGTCGGCGTGGTCGTCGATCCCGGCGACTACGGCGGCGTCGTCGACGAGCTGCGCCATGACGGCGAGCTGTCGATCGCAACTCGACGGGGCCTGGCGCGGGCGGCCTTTGCCCACACCGCGGCCTATGACGCCGCCATCGCGACCTGGTTCGACACCCTGGAGCCCGGCGCCGGGCACGACCCCCTCCCGCCCACAATTCACCTCGCCCTCGAGAAGGCCCAGCCGCTGCGCTACGGGGAGAACCCGCACCAAGCAGGAGCGCGTTACCGCGAGGTCGGGCGTCGGAGCTGGTGGGACGACGTGGTGCAGCACGGCGGGATGGCGCTGTCGTACCTCAACCTGTACGACGCCGACGCGGCGTGGCGCCTGGTCCATCAGCTGAGCGACCTCGGGCCCGCGGCCGCGGTTGTCGTCAAGCACGCCAATCCGTGCGGGGCGTCGGTGGCCGATGACCTCGTGACCGCCTACGACCGGGCCTTCGACGGCGACTCGATGTCGGCTTTCGGCGGCATCGTCGCCCTCTCGGGACCGGTCACCGAGGCGGTGGCGGAGCACGTCATGAGCAACCCCAAGGCCGATGTCCTCATCGCCCCGGGATACGACGAGGCGGCCTTGGCGGTGCTGTCGGCCAAGCGGAAGAACATGAGGATTCTGGCCGCCCCGCCGCCGGCGTCGTCCGCGGGCGGGCTGCATCTGCGCCAGATCAGCGGTGGTTGGCTGGTCCAGGAGCCGTACACCTTCGCCCGGGGTCGGGCCAACGGCGGCTGGAAAGTCGTGACCACCGTCGCTCCGACGCAGGAGCAGTGGCGGGACCTCGAGGTGGCGTGGCGGGTGTGCGCCGCCGTCAAGTCCAATGCCATCGTCTTGGCGGCGGGCGGCACTGCCGTCGGCATCGGGGGCGGCCAGCAGAACCGCGTGACGCCCGGAGAGTTGGCGGCCCAGCGGGCCGCGGGCCGGGCCAAGGGCGGGGCGGCGGCCAGCGACGCCTTCTTCCCGTTCCGCGACGGGCTCGACACCGTGGTAGCCGCCGGGGTGGCGGCGGTCATCCAGCCAGGTGGCTCGATTCGCGACTCCGAGGTGATCGCCGCCGCCGAGGAGCACGGCATCTCCATGGTGTTCACCGGCGAACGGCAGTTCCAGCACTGATGGCGCCCTCGGTGATCGGCCCGTTCCCGCCAAAGCGGGATTCGCCGACCTGTCCGCTTGAGTCGTCCCGCTGATGGCGGCGGTGATGATGCCCGGGGCCCCCGTGGCCGACGCTGTGTACGCCGATGTGGGAGCGCGGGTGGCGGCCCTGGCCGAGATCGGCACCACGGTGGGCCTGGGCACGATCCTCGTGGGCAACGATCCCGCGTCAGCGGGTTACGTTGCCAAGAAGCACGAGATGTGCGAGCGCTACGGCCTCGTCTCGCTCCACCAGCAGATTCCGGCGGAAGGGTCTCAAGGCGACCTGTTGGCGGCCGTGGCGCGCTTCAACGCCGATCCCGCGGTGGACGCCTTCATCGTCCAGAACCCGGTGCCCGCAGGGTTCGATTTCAACCAGGCGATGCTGGCCGTCGACCCGACCAAGGACGCCGATGGCCTCCACCCGGTAAACCTGGGTCTGCTGGCCCTGGGCGCCGACGGCCCCCGCCCTCCGACGCCGTTGGGGATTCAGGCGATCCTGGCGTACTACGAGGTCCCCGTCGAGGGTCGAGATGTGGTCATTGTGGGCCGGGGCCCGACGCTCGGGCGGCCGCTGTCTTTGTTGCTGGCCCTCAAGGAGCCTGACGCCAACGCCGCGGTCACCGTGGTCCACACTGGTGTCAAGGACTGGGCGGAGTACACCCGCCGGGCGGACATCGTGATAGGCGCCGCCGGGGTAGCGGGCATGATCACGCCCGACGTGATCCGACCCGGCGCGGCCGTTGTCGGCGGCGGCATCTCCTGGGAGGGGCGGCGGCTGCTTTCCGATGTCGACGAGAGGTGCGCCGACGTGGCGGGCTGGATCACCCCTCGGCTGGGCGGAGTGGGCGTGACGACCGTCGCCTTGCTCCTGCGCAACACCGTCGCCTGCGCCGAACGCCGCCGGGCCCGGGGCTGAGCCTGCGTGACCCCGAGCCGGCTGAAGTTCGGTCGGCGATGCCAATTAGGCGCTCGGCTAAGCAAACGACGGCCACTACCCTTGAGCGCCAATGGCCAAGATCGCTGATCTGCTCGCCGCCGGTCGCACCTTTTCCTTCGAGTTCTTCCCCCCGAAGAGCGACGCCGAGCAGGCGACGTTGGTCCGGGCGCTGTACGAGTTGCAGCCCCTCAACCCGTCGTTTGTCTCCGTCACCTACCGGGGCGGGCGGTCGTCGCGAGAGCGCACCCATGACCTCGTGGCCGGGATGCTCAAGACCACGTCGCTCAATCCCATGGCCCACCTCATCTGCGTGGCCCACACCCGCCTCGAGTTGGCCGAGATCATGGTCAACTTCCGCAAGGCCGGAGTCCAGAACCTGATGGCCCTCGGGGGCGACCCCCCCACCGATGCCGACGCCATCGAGGGCGAGCTGCGCCACGCCATCGAACTCGTCGAGCTGGCCCACGCCATCGGCGGTTTCTCCATCGGGGTCGCCGCCCACCCGGCGGGCCATCCCCGCTCGCCCGATATGGACACCGACCGGGACCGACTGTGCGCGAAAATGGCGCTCGCCGACTTTGCGGTCACCCAGTTCTTTTTCGACATCGGTGACTACCTCGCCCTGGTCGAGCAGGTGGCGGCGCGGGGGATCGACAAGCCGATCGTCGCCGGCATCATGCCCATCACCTCGCTGGCGTCGATCCCCCGCATGGCCCAGATGGGCGCGGCGGTGCCGGCCGAGCTCGCCGCCCGCCTCGAGCACGCGGGCCGAAGCGGCGGCGACGAGGGCGTCCGCCAAGCGGGGACCGAAGCGGCCACCGAGCTGTGCGAGAAGCTGCTGGCCGAAGGGGCCCCCGGCCTGCACTTCTACACCCTCAACCGGTCACTCGCGACCCGCCAGATCTACGCCAACTTGGGTCTCGGCGCCGAAGCCGTGTAGCCCACGAAACCTCCGGCGGCGAAGCGGGACCCGACATCCCCCGAGGCTCGGGCCCCGATCGACCGGCGGTAGTCTCGACAGATGGCAGCCGAGCGGATAACGGTCACCGACGAGGGCGTCGTGGTGGTTCCCGACGAGCCGATCATCCCCTTCATCGAGGGAGACGGCACCGGGGTCGACATCTGGCCGGCGGCCAAGGCGGTGCTCGATGCCGCCGCCGGCAGATACGGCAAGACGATCGCCTGGAAAGAGGTGCTGGCTGGTCAGAAGGCCTTTGACGAGACGGGCAACTGGCTGCCCGACGAGACCATCGAGGCCTTCCGCCACTACCTCATCGGTATCAAGGGCCCGCTCACGACACCGATCGGCGGCGGGATCCGCTCGCTCAACGTGGCCATCCGCCAGATCCTGGATCTGTACGTGTGCCTGCGGCCCGTCCGCTGGTTCCAGGGCGTCCCGAGCCCGGTCAAGCACCCCGAACTGGTGGACATGGTGATCTTCCGGGAGAACACCGAGGACATCTATGCCGGCTTGGAGCTGCAGGAGGGTACGCCCGAGGCGGCGCGCCTTATCGAGCTCCTCCACGCCGAGTTCGGATGGAACATCCGGGCCGACTCCGGTATCGGCATCAAGCCGATCTCCGAGACCGGAAGCAAGCGCCTTATCCGGGCGGCCATCAACTACGCCATCGCCCACAAGCGGCCCTCGGTGACCCTGGTCCACAAGGGCAACATCATGAAGTTCACCGAGGGTGCCTTCATGAACTGGGGCTACGAGCTGGTGCGCGAGGAGTTCGCGGACGTGGCGGTGGGCTGGAACGACTGTGGTGGCGATCCCGGCGGCAAGATCCTCGTCAAGGACACGATCGCCGACATCACGCTGCAGCAGGTCCTGACCCGGCCCGAGGATTTCGACGTCATCGCCACGACCAACCTGAACGGCGACTACCTCTCCGACGCCCTCGCCGCCCAGGTCGGCGGCATCGGCATCGCTCCAGGGGCCAACATCAACTATGTGACCGGACACGGGGTCTTCGAGGCGACCCACGGCACCGCCCCCAAATACGCCGGCCAGGACAAGGTCAATCCCGGCTCCGTGCTGCTGTCGGGCGTGCTCATGTTCGAGCATCTGGGCTGGCAACCGGCCGCCGACGACATCGTGAGCGCACTCGAGGCGACCATCGCCGACAAGATCGTCACCTACGACTTCGCCCGCCAGATGCAGGGCGCGACGCTGGTCAAGACCTCGGAGTTCGCCGCCGCCATCATCGACCGGCTGTAGCGGCGTGCGCCCTCCGGTCCGCATCGCGATCACCGGCGCCGCCGGCCAGATCGGCTACAGCCTGCTGTTCCGTGCTGCCGCCGGCGACCTGTTCGGCGCCGACCAGCCCGTCATCCTGCAGCTCCTCGAGATCACCCCGGTCCTCCCCGCGCTGCACGGCGTGGTCATGGAGCTCGAGGATTGCGCCCTCGGCCTCCTGGCCGGCGTGGTGGCGACGGACGACGCGGCCACCGCTTTCGGCGACGCCGACGTGGCCTTCCTGGTGGGGTCGCGGCCCCGCACGAAAGGCATGGAGCGCAGCGACCTGCTGGCGGCCAACGGTGCCATCTTCACCGTTCAAGGCGAAGCGATCGGGAAAAATGCGTCGGGAGATGTCAAGGTCCTCGTGGTCGGGAACCCCGCCAATACCAACTGCCTGATAGCTCTCGACCACGCGGCCGGGTTAGCCCCGGAGCACTTCAGTGCCATGACGCGCCTCGACCACAACCGGGCCCGGGGCCAGCTGGCCACCCATGTCGACGCGCCCGTCGCCGACGTCCGCCGCCTCACCATCTGGGGAAATCACTCGGCCACGCAGTACCCCGACATCTTCCACGCCACCGTGGGCGAGACGCCGGCGATGGAGGCCATCGGTGACCCGTCGTGGCTGCAGGAATTCATCCCCGCCGTCCAGCAGAGGGGTGCCGCCATCATCGCGGCTCGGGGAACGTCGAGCGCCGCCTCGGCCGCCAACGCCGCGCTCGACCACATGCGCGACTGGGTCGTGGGCACGCCTGAGGGCGACTGGGTCAGCATGGCGGTGCCGTCCGACGGGTCCTACGGCGTCGCTGAGGGCCTGGTGTCGTCCTTCCCGGTCACTACTACCGGGGGCAGCTACCACATCGTGCCCGACCTGGAAATCAACCAGTTTTCCCGCATCCGCATCGACCTGTCGATCGCCGAACTGGCCGCCGAGCGCGACACGGTGCGGGAGCTCGGCCTCATCTCGTAGCGAAGCCATGGGCCTGATGGTCGCGTTCTACGACCACCATCGGCCGTTGGCGGAGACGGGCGGTCCGCCCGCGAAGGCCTAGATGGCGACGGCCGGGGGGAGCACCACGCCGAGGCGGTGCAGGTAATCGAGCTTGCGCTGGATGGCGGCGCGCCATTCGGTGAGGTCTTGCTGGAAGTGGGCTCGATCCCCGTCCTCGAACGCGTGCTCAAGCTCGTCGAACGCTTTGTCTTCCGCGTCGAGCAGGGCCCGGTAGCGAATCAGGAAGTGGTCGTCGATCACCTCGGCAAGGGTCACGCTGGTACCTCCGAGCGGTAAAGAACGATGACCGAACTCTATCGCGGCCACGTAAGAGTCTGGGAAGCCAGAGATCAGAACTGGCTGGGATCCGGCGTGTAATTGAAGGCGAACAGGCAATCGTTGAGGCCGTTGGCCCGGGAGAAGTTGTCGACCGCCTTGGCCGCGGTGGCCCCCCGGGCCAGCGAGGCGGGCTGCTTGCCGGCCGAGCCGTGCAGCCGCAGGTCGGCGGCATAGTCGTGGCCCGCGGCCACGTACTGGTGCCACCCGTCCAGCCAGCCGATGATGTGGGGCCGGTCAACATCGGGGGCGGGCAGGCGGCCCAACCGGTTGGCCAGGTCGTCGAGCCCGTTCGCCGCCTTGTCGACCTGATCGGCGGCCTGGGCATCGGTGATGTGGGTACCCAGCGGTCCGATGTCGGGCGGCCGCAGAGTGGGGATCGTCTTGGCGCAGTCGGAGTTGGCGAGGCGCACGAAGTTGATGTCGGTCAGGACCCGCGGGCCGGGCGATGGCGGGCGCATGGCTTGGCCCGCGAGGGCGACGGCCACCGCCGCGAGAACCGCCACACCGCCGTAGACCCACCACTTCTTCTTGCGCTTCTTGGTGGTGGGCGCGCCACCCGAAGCAGGGTCGCCGCCGTCGTCACCGCCCCCGCCGTCGCCGCCGCCCCCGCCGCCGGGCGAGGGCGGTTCCGGAGGTGTTCGCCCCCCGCTGCCCGGGCCAAGCGGAAGATCGGCCCGGCGGGGCTCGGCCGTCGTGGGACCCTCGGTGAAGCCGGTGGTGGCGTCTCGGGTAGCGGAAATCTCCGCCGCCGGGGCCGCAAGCTCGGCGATGCGGGCCGGCCCTTCGAGGACGCGGCGGACGGGCAGGCCGAGTCCGCCGGCGACGTCGAGGCTCGTGAGGATGGGCATGGGCCGGCGCCGGTCGGTCCAGTGGCGCCCGTTCCAGTACCGCAGGGTGCTTCGGGCCCCGGGGTGGATGTCGGGCTCGGGGTACCAACCGGGAGCCTTGGGGCGGGATCCGGCCATCAGTACGTCGTCGCCGCCCGTACCGCCGCGGGGACGAGATCGGTGATGGCCACGACGTCGGGGTGGGCGATGAGCGTCGCCATGTCGCCACCGACGCGGATCCTCCCCGCGATCAGCGCCGCCGGGGCGCTCAATGCCCCACTGGCCACCGCGGCCGCGGTCTCGTAGTCCTCGGAAAAGGTGACGTCGGGATGGGCGGCTGGCCCCCGCACGATTTCCGCGGCGTCGGGGGCGAGGCGGAGGTGGTAACAAACCTCGCCGGCGGCGGTGCCGATGACGGTGTGCTGGAGCACAAGTGTCGCCTGGGCAACCTCGGCCGCGCCTTCGTCGGCGGCCGCCCCCACCTGCTCGAACCACTCGTCGCTGAGATAGTTCGCCACGTCCTTAGGTCTACCAGTGCCGGAGCGGTTGTGGCTACCGTGCCCGTTGTGTCCGACGTCGACGCGACCAACGAGGGCCGTCACCGCCCAGGCGCCGAACTGCTGTGGGCGGAGTCGTGGTACTTCGACTTCGCGGCCGCCGACGGCTCCCTCGGAGGCTACGTCCGCCTCACCAGCTATCCCCATCTCGGCACCGCCTGGTACTGGGCGGCCCTGGTGGGCGCCGGCCGGCGGCTGGTCATGGTGAATGACCCCGACCTCCAACTGGAGCGCAGCCGGGACCTGGAGGTCCGGGGCCCGGGCATCTGGTCGGCGATCAACTGTGAGACGCCTCTCGACCACTGGTCGGTTGGGCTGGAGGCGTTCGCCATCGCCCTTGACGATCCGCTCGAAGCGCTGCGCAGCGAGCGGGGCGACCTGATCGGCCTGGGCTACGACCTGGAGTGGGAGGCGATCACTCCCGCCCGCCGCCTGGCGGACGGCTACTGGCAGCAGTGCCGGGTCAGCGGCGAGATCCTCGTCGGCGACGAGACAATCGACTTCGACGGCCCGGGTTGCCGCGACCACCGGTGGGGGATCCAGGACTGGTGGTCGGCGCCGGCCGGCGAGGCGGTTGGCGGTGCCCTCGCGCTGGCCCCGCTACTGCTGGTCGGTCCCGACGGCCGCCGGGCCCACCTCATGCGGGCCCTCACCCCTGCAGGGTGGTCGCAATGGGTTGCGCCATTCTGAGCACCATTTGGTGCGATATATGGCACCAGGTGATGCCAAGAAACCTCACATGCGCCGAGAACGGCCTCGCTTGAGCGATGCGCGGAGCAATTCTCGGTTCAGGCGGGCGATCGACTCCATCGGGATCTCCTTCGGGCACACAGCCGCGCACTCGCCGATGTTGGTGCAGCCGCCGAACCCCAAGGAGTCCTGCGTCGCCACCATCGCCAGCGTGCGCCTCTCCCGCTCTGGCTGGCCTTGGGGAAGGGCGGCCAGATGCGAGATCTTGGCGGCGGTGAACAACATGGCCGAGGCATTGGGGCAGGCGGCCACGCAGGCCCCGCAACCGATGCACGGCCGCGTTGTCGAAGGCCACGTCGGCGTGCTCCTTGGGCACGAGCGTGGCGTTGGCTTCGGCCGCGCTACCTGTCGGCGCGGTGACGAAGCCGCCCGCCTCGATGATCCGGTCGAGGGCGCCGCGGTCGACGACAAGGTCCTTGATGACCGGGAACGGGCCCGCCCGCCAAGGCTCGATGAAGATGGTGTCGCCGTCGCGGAAGTGCCGCATGTGGAGCTGGCACGTCGTTGTCGCGCCCTGAGGTCCGTGGGCGATCCCGTTGATGACCAGCCCGCACGTGCCGCAGATTCCCTCGCGGCAGTCGTGGTCGAAGGCGATGGGATCTTCCCCCGCCCGGATGAGCCGTTCATTGACCACATCCAGCATCTCCAGGAACGACATGTGGGTGCTGATGCCCGGGGCTTCGTAGCGGACCATGGAGCCGGGGGCGTCGGGTCCCGGCTGGCGCCAGACGTGCAGCGTCAGGCTCAGGGTCTCGGTCTCGGACTCGGACCCCCTCGGAGTCCTCTCGGTCTTCGTGACGGTGCTCATTTGTACGACCTCTGCGAGAAGTGCACATGTTCGAACTCCAGCTGCTCCTTGTGCAGCATGGGCGTGGGTAGCGCGCCGGAGGTGACGGGCTCCAGATTCCCCTTTTCCCCGGTCCATTCCCACGCCGCCACGTAGGCGAAGCGATCGTCGTCGCGCAGGGCCTCGCCGTCGCTGGTCTGGAACTCCTCCCGGAAGTGGCCCCCGCAGGATTCGTCTCGATGCAGGGCGTCGATGGCCATGAGCTCGGCCAGCTCCAGGAAGTCGGCCACCCGCCCCGCCTTCTCCAGCGACTGGTTGAGCGAGGCGGCGGAGCCACCCACGTTGACGTCGGCCCAGAATTCGGCCCGCAGCGCTGGCAGTTCCCCGAGCAGCTTGGTCAGGCCCTCGGACGAGCGCGACATGCCGCACAGTTCCCAGACCAAATGCCCGAGCTGGCGGTGGAAGTCGTCCACGGTCCTTTTGCCGCCGACCGCGAGCAACCGCTTGGTGCGGGCCGCGACATCAGCCTCGGAGGCGGCAAAGGCGGGATGGTCGGCTCCCACCGGCACCAGCGCGGCACCGGCGAGGTAGTTGGGCAAGGTGGCGGGGATGACGAAGTAGCCGTCGGCCAGGCCCTGCATGAGCGCCGACGCCCCGAGCCGGTTGGCCCCGTGGTCGGAGAAGTTGGCTTCGCCGAGCACGAACAGCCCGGGGAGGTTGCTCATCAGGTTGTAGTCCACCCACAACCCGCCCATCGTGTAGTGGATGGCGGGATAGATCCGCATCGGAACCTGGTAGGGGTTCTCGCCCGTGATTCGCTCGTACATCTCGAACAGGTTCCCGTAGCGTTCCCGAATCACTTCGACGCCGAGGCGGGCGATGGCGTCGGCGAAGTCCAGGTAGACGCCGCGACCGCCGGGGCCCACGCCATGCCCTGAATCGCAGACCTCCTTGGCGTTGCGCGAAGCAATGTCGCGGGGGACCAGGTTGCCGAAGCTCGGGTACTTGCGCTCCAGGTAGTAGTCCCGCTCCGCCTCGGCGATCTGGTTGGGCGGGCGGGGGTCGCCGGGCTTGCGGGGGACCCAGATGCGGCCGTCGTTACGCAGCGATTCCGACATCAGCGTGAGTTTCGACTGGTAGTCACCGGCGACGGGGATGCAGGTGGGATGGATCTGGGTGAAGCAGGGGTTGGCCAGCAGGGCGCCGCGGCGGTGGGCCCGCCAGATGGCGGTGGCGTTGCAGCCCTTGGCGTTGGTCGACAGATAGAAGGCGTTGCCGTAGCCGCCCGTCGCCAGGATCACGGCGTCGCCGGCGTGGGACCTCACCTGGCCGGTGACCAGGTCCCGGGTCACGATGCCCCGGGCGGCACCTTCGGCGACCACCAGGTCAAGCATCTCGGTGCGGGGGTACATCGTGACCTGGCCGAGATGGATCTGGCGGGCCAGCGCCTGGTAGGCGCCGAGGAGGAGCTGCTGGCCCGTCTGGCCCCGGGCGTAGAACGTGCGGGAGACCTGGGCGCCGCCGAAGGACCGGTTGTCGAGCAGGCCGCCGTACTCCCGGGCGAAGGGCACCCCCTGGGCCACGCATTGGTCGATGATGTCCACGCTCAGCTGGGCCAAGCGGTAGACGTTGGCCTCCCGGGAGCGAAAGTCGCCCCCCTTCACCGTGTCGTAGAAGAGGCGGTAGATGCTGTCACCGTCGTTGCGGTAGTTCTTGGCTGCGTTGATCCCGCCCTGGGCGGCGATGGAATGTGCCCGGCGCGGCGAGTCCTGGTAACAAAAACAGCTCACCCGGTACCCCAACTCACCCAAGCTGGCGGCGGCCGAAGCTCCGGCCAGGCCGGAGCCGACCACGATGACGTGGTGCTTGCGGCGGTTGGCGGGGTTGATCAGCTTCATGTTGAACCGGTGCTCGTCCCACAGCCCGGTGATCTCGCCCGCGGGGACGAGGCCGTCGAGGCCGGCATGGTCGGCGGTGGCCCAGCGCGTCGGTGCCACCGGCGGGGCCACCGTCATTGGATCGCCCCCACCAGCACGCCGATCGGGACCGACATGAAGCCCACGAACATCACCACCGCCAGGGTGCTGGCGCCGCGGCGGATGAGACGGTCCCACCGCCGGCTGTTGGCGCCGAAGGTCTGAAAGGTGCTCCAGGTGCCGTGGTAGATGTGCAGCGCGAGCGCAACCATGGCGGCGGCGTAAAGGACGACGAGCCACCACTGGTCGAAGTTGCCGACCACGTTTTGGTACACCGCCCCCCGTACGAATCGGTAGCCGGGATGGATCCAGCCCCAGGTGAAGTTGGCCAGATGGAAGATGACGAACAGGCCGAGCGCCAGGCCACCCCAGCGCATGGTGAGCGCGGGCACGTCCGCCTGGACGTGCTCCGGGTGGACATAGCGGACGTGGCGGGCCCTTCGGTTTTGCAAGGACAAATCGATGGCGAGGTACACGTGGACGACGAACGCCACGCTCAGCACGGCACGGATGGCCCACAGCAGCACGCTGTGGGGAACGATCGGTTCGCCCATGCGACGGAGGAATTCCGCGTAGCTGTTGAACTCCCGTTGGTTCAGCCAGACCTTGAGGTTGCCGAGCATGTGCCCGATCAACCACAGCAAGATGACCAGCCCGCTGCCCGCCATCAGCATCTTCTTGCCGATGGAAGTTCTGTAAAGGGGCGGAGCCTCGATGGTGGTTGTCATCGGGGCGCTATACGGCTGAGGTAGCTATTTCGTACTTCACCTTCTGACCACGTTAGGACCAGGTCGAGGAGTAGCGGCCCATCGACGGTGGGCGCGGGCGTGGAGATCGTCCCGACCAGGGCACAGCTGTCGGCTGGCACCGGCCCCTCGAACTGCCAGGTCCGGCAGCCCCCGGGCCACTCGAGGGCGGCGTGGACCCGGGCGTCGATGATCGGGACCCGCCTGTCGCTCACCACGTGCACGGCGAGGTGGATGGCCTCACCCGGCTGGTAGGTCGCGGCGGGACGGTCGGCGACGACGATGACCGGAGCGCAAGCCTTGGTGAGGGCGGCGAACGCCGCCTTTGGCCGGCGCTGGTCGTCGAGCACCGACCAGCTGACCGCCGGCTGGCCGTCGCCCAACAGGAACTGGCAGAAACCCCCGGTCGGGCGGTACTTGAGGCGGCGCAGGGTCTCAATGTGGAAGCGGATGACCGTGGCCTGGTACTCCTGGGTGGCGTCGCGCCAGGCGTCGAAGGTGGCGAACGCGGCCGGAGGCACGTAGCGGTCGAACCGTTCTTTTTGCAGGCCGTGTTTGGATTCGAGGGTCGGCCAGTCAAGGTCGGGCCACTGCGCGGGCTGGCAAAAGGGGGCGTCGGTCGGCACCGCCTGGGCGCCGAACTCCGAAACGAAGCGGCCCAGGACCGGTACCCGTGCCAGCACCGTCGGGAAATCCCTTTCCTCCCCCAGGTACCAGCCGTAGTAGAGGTGGCTGTCGGTGCCCCACGCCGGGTGGGGCAGGACGCCGGAATGGGCCACGACCGGCCGGGAGCCGTCCGCTTTCTCCAGTGCCCGGTGGATCGAGCGGTCGAGGATCGACTTGTTCCAAGTGGGCAGGAGTTGGCGCGCCAGGAACTGGCGGCGACGGGCGGGATGGGTGATGGCCAGAGGCTCGTTGTGGCCGCACCACACCGCCAGCGACGGGTGGTGGCCGAGGACGCCGACCGCCTCGCCAGCCTGGCGGATCGCTTGCGCCCGGACGCCCGAGTAGCCCCACTGCAGGGGCAGGTCCTGCCACAGCAGTACGCCGTGGCGGTCGGCGGCATCGTAGAACTCGGGCCGGGTGATGTGGCCGTGCACCCGCAGCAGGTCGAGTCCTGCCCGGCGGGCGACGAGCACGTCGCCCTCGAGCTGCTCGGCGGTGGCCTCGCCCAGCTCCCGCTTGGTCGGGCCCTGATTGGCACCCTTGAGGAAAAGGCGCTCCCCGTTGACGGTGGCGACGAAGTTCTTCATCTGGAAGCGCCGCAGGCCGGTCCGCACGGTGCGGGTGTCGCTGGCGTCGTCGGCGGGGCCGACGCGGACCGCCACGTCGTACAGCGGCTGGTCGCCGAGGGCGTGGGGCCACCAGAGGTCAGGTTGGTCGACTGCGAGGCGCCACCGGACCTCGTTGCGACCCGCGGCCAGGGAATGCTCGGCCTCGAGGCGCGCCGCGCTCGGGCCTCCCGTTCGCCCGATGGTGGTCGTGACCGAGATCGGGCCTGCCTCCGCCGCCTCGAGGCTCGCCCGGACCTCGACCGTCGCCCGCTGCTCGCCGGCGTCGATGCACAGCACCCGCAGTCCCGCGATACGCACTGCGCCGGTCTCGAAGAGGCGCACGGGCCGCCAGATGCCGCCGGGGTTCCAGTCCTGATCGAAGCAGTCCCAGTCCTGGAACACCCCGGTCAGGTTGCGCTTGGCCGTCTTGTCACGGGGCCGGTCGCAGGTGAGCTCGAGAGCCAGGAGGTGTTCGGACCTGGTTGCCAGGGCGTCGGTCACTTCAAAGCAATGGGGGAAAAAGTAGCCCTCGGTGTCCCCCAGGTACGACCCGTCCAACCAGGCATCGCCCTGATAGAAGAGGCCGTCGAACTGCAGCCAGCTCCGGCGCCGGGGGTGCACCGGGGCCGACTTCGCGAAGCGGCGCCGATACAGGATGGGCCCGTCGGAGGTGGCGAAGTCCTCGCAGGAGCGCCAGTGGTGGGGAACGCCGATCGTGGCCCAGTGGCCGTCGTCCAGCTCGGGGTCGGGGAAGAGGCGCCGCAGGTCGTCGTCGGCAGGCATGGCCCGCCAATCGCCCCCCAGCTCCATCACCCGCACGCTACGACACGGGGGGCTCCGCTCCCCCTGGACCGTCGAGGGGTAGCGCGATTTCGGCTGTGTACACGACGGAAATCGCGCTACCCCTTGTCCCACCCTTGTCCCACCGGTGGCTCGGGAGCGGAGTTTGCGACCAGGGCGGGACGCCCTGGGGTTACTTGCCGCCCAGGAGGGTGCCCCCGAGCGACAGGCCGGGGCCCGATGTCGTGCAACCGACCTTGATGCCGAGGAGGTTCACGCCGGTGCACGAGTTGGGGCCGAGGCCGACGTTGACCGCGACGACCCCCAAGTTGAGGCCAACTTGCAGCGCGGGAGTGGTGGCGGGCGGGGTCACCACCGGCGGGGTGACCACCGGCGGGGTGACCACGGGCGGGGTGACGACAGGCGGGGCGGTGACCGGCGCCAGGGTGGTGGGCACGGTCAGGGGCACCACCGCGATGGTGACCGGCGGCGCGGTGGTCGCCACCGTGACGGGTGTGACTGGCGCCGGCTGGGTCGCGATGAGCTGGGGTCCCCGGGCGGCCTCGCTGCCAGAAGCCGAGACGGCGGGAGCAGGCGTGCCTGCCGCCGGGACAACCACGGCGGGGGCTGCCGCCGCGGGCGCCGCGGGTCCCGGCGCGGCGGTGAAATGACCCTGCACCACCTTCGGGCTGACAACCGCCAGCCCGACCAGCCCGGCTACGCACAGGGCGGCGGCGCATAGTGCCAGGGGGCCGGTCGCTCGGGATCCGACCCATCCCCCGGAGCGCCGGTCGCGGGCCACGGCCCGCTTCCACCGGGCCTCGGTTTTTGCCTGGACCTCGGGGGGCAGGGGCGCCATGGTCGCCGCCAGCGCGGTGGCCAGGTCGGGGAGCGGGAGGCTGCCGCCCCCTTGGACCACGCGATGCTCGAGGCCACCGAGCGCCCTTTTTTTCAACTGGACGGCGGCGGCGCTGGATACTCCGAGGATGGGCCCGACGAGCGTCGCCGGGAGCTGCTCGACTTCCTGCAGCCACAACGCGGCGCGCCATCGGGCCGGCAGCTTGGCGAACGAACCGATCACGCCCGCGGCTCGTGGGCTGGCCGGCTGGGACTGGTCGGAGCCAGAGCGGGCGTCGCGGTAGACCGCCGCCAGCAGGTGGTGGCGGAACTGGTCGGCGACGTCGTCACGGCCCCGGCCGACGAGGCGAACCACCCGGACGAAGGCGTTGGTCGTGGCCTTGGCGGCGGCGTCGGCTGATGGAGCGGTGGCCTGGGCCAGACGCCAGGCGGCGGTGATGTGGCGGTGGTAGAGGTTGGCGTAGGCGCCGGCGTCGCCGCTGGCGGCGTCCACCGCGAGATCGCCGTCGAGGGCTCGCATCGAGGTGGCGCTCACCGCCCGACCATCACGTCGCGCGCCTGAAATACGCCACCTGGATACAGGTCATGGCATTTCCCCCTGGATTTTCCGGACGAACTGTATCTTCGTGCCGCGCTTTGGGGCCATTTGGCGCCAGCCGGGAGTCCGAAAAGGCCCGGTAGCGTGGTTCCCATGACGGACAACTCGCAGTCACCAGGCACCCTCGGCGAGCTCCGTGAGTCCGGCTGGGTATCGGTCCCGGTCAAGGAGGAAGTTCGGCGCAACGCCGCCCAGCGAATCGCCGCGGGCCAACCAATCGTGGCCGGCGTCCTCGGCTACGACGACACCGTCCTTCCCCAGCTGGAAAACGCCGTCCTGGCCGGCCACGACATCATCTTCCTCGGCGAGCGGGGCCAAGCCAAGACGCGGATGATCCGGGCCCTGACAGGCCTGCTGGACGAATACCTGCCGATCGTCGCGGGCTCGGAAATCCTCGACGACCCGTACAACCCGGTGTCGCGCCACGCCCGGGACCTGCTGGCCGAGATGGGCGACGCCATGCCGATCTCCTGGGTCCACCGCGACAGCCGCTTCGGGGAGAAGCTGGCGACGCCGGATACCTCTATCGCCGACCTGATCGGCGAGGTCGACCCCATAAAGGTGGCCGAAGGCCGCTATCTGTCCGACGAGCTGACCTTGCACTACGGCCTCGTGCCCCGGACCAACCGGGGGATCTTCGCCATGAACGAGCTGCCCGACCTGGCCGAGCGCATCCAGGTCGGCTTGCTCAACGTGCTCGAGGAACGCGATGTCCAGATCCGGGGTTACAAGATCCGCCTGCCGCTCGACGTCATGCTGGTCGCTTCCGCCAACCCCGAGGACTACACCAACCGGGGCCGGATCATCACCCCGTTGAAGGACCGATTCGGCGCCCAGATCCGCACCCATTACCCCCGCGATGTGGGCACTGAACTGGCGGTCGTCGCCCAAGAAGCGCGGCCGCTGGCGGTCGGCCTGCGGGTCCAGGTCCCCGACTTCATGGCCGAGATCATCGCCACGATCACCCATTTGGCCCGCCAGAGCCCCCACATCAACCAGCGCTCCGGCGTGTCCGTGCGCCTGAGCATCGCCAACTTCGAGACCCTCACTGCCAACGCCACCCGGCGGGCGCTGCGCCTCGGTGAGAAAGATGTCGTGCCGCGCGTCAGCGACCTGGAGGCATTGGTCTCGTCGACCGCGGGCAAGGTCGAGATCGAGGCGCTGGAAGAAGGGCGCGAGGGCCAGGTGGTCGATCGCCTCATCAAGCAGGCGACCCTTACGGTGTTCAAGGCCCGCTGCCCCATGGACCAGGTGCGCGATGTCGTCACCGCCTTTGACGAGGGCACGCTGGTCCACACCGGTGACGACGTGGCCTCGGCGGCGTACATCGAGGTGCTGAGCAATATGCCGGTGCTGCGGAAGTCGGTGATGGCGCTGGCCGGCAGCGAGACGCCGGCGGCGCTCGCTTCGGCGACGGAGTTCGTGCTGGAGGGGCTCCACCTGTCAAAGCGCCTCAACAAGGAGGCGGTCCGGGGCCGGGCCACCTACCGAGGCCGCCAGTAACCCGACCCGCTCTACATTGGACCTACGCCCGATGTGGGCCCGTAAGGCAGAAAGGTTGTTCCCGCCGATGGCAACGCAGATGACGGATCGCTCCCCTCGCATGGAGCGGGCATTCGACCGCATGACCGACGCCTACCCGATCCAGCCGGAGGCCCGGACATTCTCGGCGGCGCGGGTGTACGACAAGGTCGGGCTGATGGTCGTCCTGGCGCTCGTCACCGGGACCTATAGCTACATCGCCAACAACAACGCCCTGATTTTCGGCGGGCTGATCACGGGCTTCGTGCTCAGCATGGTCGGGATCTTCCGGCCCGCCACCGCCAAGATCGTGGCGCCGCTGTACGCCCTGGCGGAAGGCCTGGCCCTCGGCGGTATCACCGCCTATTACGCCACGAGCAGCGGGATCGTGCCGCTCGCGATCCTGTTCACCGGCGGGATCTTCCTCGGCGCCATGGCGGTGTTCCGCACCGGCCTGGTGAAGATCACCCCCAAGTTCGCCTCCATGACGTTCATGGCCCTGATCGGTTTTCTCGTGACCTTCATCGCCGTCCAGGTCCTTGGGTTGCCGGTGCCCGGCCTGGCCGGCGCTGGCGGCATGGTGGTCTTCGGGGTGTTCGGCATCGCCCTCGGGGTGGCCTGCTTGTTCATGGACTTCAACTACATCCAGGTGGGTGAGCAGCGTCGCCTGCCTGCCGACGGGGAGTGGTATGGCGCCCTCATGCTGATGATCTCGCTGGTGTTCGTTTACATCAACGTGCTGCGGGTCCTCGGCCGCCGGCGCTAGCCCGGCAGCGACGTAAGGTCGCGACGATGGCCCAGTTCGATTACTCCCGGTGGGACGGCAGCCAGGTCGGCTTCGAGTTGGGCGCCGACGATGTCCTGGCGGAGATCACCGACGACCTTCTGTACCACGGTGACCTCAACCAGGCGCTGCGCCGGATGATGCAGCAGGGTTTCGAGGACCGCAACGGCGAGCGGGTGGCCGGGATGCGGGAGCTGCTCGAGAACCTGCGCCGCCGGCGTCGCGACGAGCTAGAGCGCTACGACCTCGGCGGAGTGTACGACGACATCGCGCAGCGCCTCCGTGAGGTCGTCGCCATGGAGCGATCCGGCATCGAGGACCTCCGCGACGAGGCGCGCCAGTCCGGCGACCAGCGCCGCCAGGAGATCACCGAGGAGGTGGCAGCCGAGCGCCGCATGCAGCTCGACCTTCTGCCGCCCGACCTGGCCGGACAGGTCCAGGCCCTCCAAGAGTACGAGTGGACCTCATCGGAGGCCCGGGAACGCTTCGACGAGTTGCTCGACCAGCTCCGCCAGGAGTTGATGCAGAGCTACTTCAACCAGATGGCGGGGGCCATGGCCGATACGTCCCCCGAGCAGTTGCAGCGGATGAAGGACATGTTCAACGCCTTGAACGAGCTGCTGGAGATGCGCCAGCGGGGCCAGGACACGACGGAGCCGTTCGCACAGTTCATGGACCAGTTCGGGGACTTCTTCCCCGGGTCGCCGGAGACCCTCGACGAGCTGCTGGAGCAACTGGCGCGCCAGATGGCCGCAATGCAGAACATGCTCAACTCCATGACCCCCGAGCAGCGGGCCCAGCTGCAGGGCTTGGCCGAGGCTCTCCTGAACGACATGGACCTGCGCTGGCAGGTCGACCGCCTCGGCGCCAACCTGCGCCAGGCCTTCCCCGACGCCGGGTGGGACCGGGGCGGCTACGGCTTCAGCGGAACCGATCCCCTCGGCATGGCGGAGGCGGCGGCGGTGATGAACCGGCTGGGCGACATGGACCAGTTGGAGCAGTTGCTGTCGACCGCCACCAGTCCCGGCGCCCTGGCCGACGTCGACATCGAGCCGGCCCGCGACATCCTGGGTGACGAAGGGGCCCGTTCCCTCGAGCGCCTGGCGGAACTGGCCCGCCTGCTGGAAGAAGCGGGTTTGATCGAGCAGCGCGAGGGACGCCTCGAGCTGACGCCCCGTGGCATGCGGCGGATCGGGCAGAACGCCCTGCGGGACCTCTTCGCCCGCCTGGCCAAGGACCGGACCGGCCGCCACCAGGTCGACCACGCCGGCATCGGGCACGAGCGGGCCCATGAGACAAAGCCGTACGAGTTCGGCGACCCCTTCAACCTTCACATCGAGCGCACGGTCCGCAACGCCGTGCGCCGCTCGGGTGGGGGGACGCCGGTGCGCCTGTCACCGGACGACTTCGAGGTCGAACGCACCGAGACGCTGACTCGGACCTCGACGGTGCTGATGCTCGACCTTTCGTTGTCGATGCCCATGCGCGACAACTTCCTGGCCGCGAAAAAGGTGGCCATGGCGCTGCACACGCTGATCTCGATGCAGTACCCGCGGGACTACCTGGGAATTGTGGGTTTCAGCGAGGTGGCCCGGGAACTGAAGGCCGCGCAGCTCCCTGAGGTCTCGTGGGACTTCGTCTACGGGACCAACATGCAGCACGGCTTCCTGCTAAGCCGCAAGATGCTGGCGAAGCAGACCGGGACCAAGCAGATCATCATGATCACCGACGGCGAGCCGACGGCGCACCTGATCGCCGGCGGCGAAGTCTTCTTCCACTACCCGCCGGTGCGCGAGACGGTGGAGGCGACGCTCACCGAGGTGGCCCGCTGCACCCGCGAGGGCATCAAGATCAACACCTTCATGCTCGACGCCACCAGCTACCTGAAGGAGTTCATCGAGCGGCTGACCCGCCTCAACCAGGGCCGGGCCATGTTCACCACCCCGGAGACATTGGGCGACTACGTCCTGGTGGACTTCATCGAGCAGAAGCGGGCCCAACGGGGCTCCGGGGGCCGGGGCGCCCGTTCCGCGTAACGCCGGGCGGGCGTCGGGGCCGAAGGTCCGCGTTGACGTCACAGGGCGTTGTTAGCGTTGCGCCGACTTCCCCGTTTGGCTCAAGAGTGATGGAGGCGTTGTGCCCCGGTCGGCTTCGGCAATGACGGAGGAACGATTTTCGGTGCTCGCGGCAGTGTCGCGATGGTCCGACGAGCAACTGGTCACTTTGCTGCAGCTGCGGCCGGACCTGGCCACGCCACCGCCGCGCAACCTCGAGGCACTTGTGATGCGGGCGGGGCTGTGGCCGAGCATCGCGGCGTGCACATCGCTTCTGAACGAGGCGTGCCGCCAGGCCGTCGAGGCACTCTGCCTGCTGCCGCAACCGACGCCGCTCGGCGAGCTGGCCGCCGTTCTCGGGGGCGGGACCACCGCCCGCGAGCTCGAGCCCCTCGTCGACCACCTCGCGGCCCGCGCCCTGGTCTTCCCGACGCCGGGCGGGCTTCGCCTGCACCCCGACCTGGCGCAACTGGCGTACCCCGCCAACCTCGGACCTTCGGCGTCGTCGCTCCTAGCCGCCCGCCAGGTCGCCGAGCTGACCGCCATTGCCCGGCGCCTCGGCGTGGCGCCCGGCCGGACCAAGGCCGAGACCATCGCCACGGTCACGCAGGCTCTGACCGAACCGGAGCGGCTCCACCGCGTTCTGGACGACGGTCCTCCGGGAAGCGCGGCATTGGCTGCCCGGCTGGCGGAGGGTCACCCCGTTGCCGGAGTCCCGAGCGGCACCTTTTACCTCCGGGCCACCACGCCGATCGGTTGGCTCGTGCACACCGGGCTGGTCGCCACGACCGGTTGGGACAGCGTCGTCATGCCGGGAGAGGTCGGGCTGGCGCTGCGCGGAGGTCGCCCCTTCCCGCATTTCCGCGCGCACCCGCCGAAGATACGTTGGCGCCAGGTTGACGCCGCCACGGTGGACAGGGCAGGTACCGAGCAGGCACTGCGCATCGTCGCCGACATCGGCGCCGTCGTCGAGGGATGGCAGGAGACTCCGCCCAAGCTCTTGAAGGCGGGCGGGGTCGGCGTACGGGAGGTGCGCCGGGCGGCGGCGGCCATCGGGCGATCGGAGAGCGAGGCGGCCCGGATCATCGACATGGCGGCGGTGGCCGGCCTCGCAGGCTGGGATGACGAGGGCGGCGTGGCCCGGCCGCGGCCGGCCTTCGACGACTGGCTGGCCATGGACGCGGCACGGAGGTGGGGCGTGCTGGTCAGGGCGTGGCTGGCGAGCCAGGTGCACGTCAGCCTGGCTGGTGCCATCGGGACCAACCAGAAGCCGATTCCGCCACTGCTCGGCCGTTGGCCCGAGCCCTTAGCCCGGGAGCGCCGGCTGCTGCTCCTGGCGGAGCTGGCCGGAGGCGAGCCCGGCGAGGCGGCCGATGGGGCCACGCTGGCGGCCGCGGCCTGCTGGGATGCGCCGTCGGTGTGGTCGGGCGGCCCCGCGGTGGCGGCTGTTCTGGCCCGTTGGGTCGTGGAGGAAGCCGAGATGCTCGGTGTGGTGGCCGCGGACACCCTGAGCGGGTTTGGGCGGCTGGCCGTGGGCGGCGATATCGCCGCCGCGGTGGCGCTGCTGGCCGCCGCCGCCCCGCCGGTCGACGCCCAGTTCGTCATCCAGGCCGATTTCACGGTGGTGGCCACGGCTCAGCTTCCGTCGGCCGTGCGGTCCCAGCTGGAGCTGATGGCGGACCTCGAATCGGCGGGCGGGGCCACGGTTTACCGGCTGCGGGAGCCGTCGCTGCGCCGGGCATTCGACGCCGGCTTGGGCGCAGCCGAGATCCTTGAATTCCTCACCGCCCACGCCACCCGGGGTGTGCCCCAGCCGCTTTCGTACCTCGTCGAGGACATGGGTCGCCGCCATGGCCGCCTCCGCGTCGGGATGGCGTCGTGTTACCTGCGCAGCGAGGATGAGGCCCTGCTGGCCGAGATCCTGGCAGCGCGCAAGATTGCCCGCCTGGACTTCCGGCTGCTGGCGCCGACCGTCCTCAGCAGTTCGGCGTCGGCGGCCGCCGTCATCGACGCGCTGCGGGACAACGGGTACCTTCCCGCCCTCGAGGACAGCACCGGCGCGGTGATGGTGGTTCGGGCCCCGGTGCAGCGGGCGTCGGGAGGCCACCCCCAGGCGGTGCCGCCGCCGGCCGCGGCTGGCGGGACCGCGCGGCGGCGGCGGCGGCGGCGGCGGCGGCGGCGGTCAGGATCTCGGCGCCGTGGTGCAGCGCCTGCGCGCCGAGGCGAACAAGCCGGCGGTCGTCGCCGCCCGGGTCGTGCCGCTGCCGGGCGTGGGACCACAGCCCCACGGGAGCGGCAACCACCGCGCGCCGTTCGTCGTTCCCGAGCCCGCGGAACGACCGTCGCACATCGCGAGCGACTGGGAGGCGATCGTCGAACTGCTGGAATGGGCCTATGAGGAAGAGTGGATGGTGCGTATCGAACACACCAGCGCGCAGGGCGTGACGGGGCAGCTGAATGCCGCCGTCTTCGAGATGGACGGGTCACAGGTGATCGTGGCCCCGTCGCCCGGCTTCCGGCCCCAAGCACTGGCCCTGTCTCGGATCCGCTGGGTCCGGGTCCTGACCGAGGCCGAGGAAGAACTTCTGTGACCGGTGGGCCCCTGATCATCCAGTCCGATCAGACCCTGCTGCTCGAGGTCGACCATCCCGACGCCGCGGCTTGCCGGGCCGACATCGCTCGCTTCGCGGAGCTCGAGCGCTCGCCGGAGCATGTCCACACCTATCGTCTGAGCGCCCTCGGCCTGTGGAACGCCCGCGCCGCGGGCCACGACGCCGAGCAGGTGGTCGACGCTCTCCTGCGCTGGTCGCGCTACCCCGTGCCCCAGGCGCTGCTGATCGACGTGGCCGAGCGGATGGGCCGCTACGGTCGGCTGAGCCTGGAGGTGGACGACCGGCACGGGCTCGTGCTGCGCACGGTCGACCGAGCCGTCCTCGAAGAGGTCGTCCGGGCCAAAGCGGTCGCCCCTCTGATCGGGCCGCGAATCGACGTGGACACGTTCGCGGTGAGCCGGGGTGAGCGGGGGCGGCTGAAGCAGGCGCTGCTCAAGCTGGGCTGGCCCGCCGAGGACCGGGCCGGTTACGTCGACGGCGCCCCGTACGACATCGAGTTGTTGCCCACCGACTGGGCATTGCGGCCCTACCAGGAGCAGGCCGTCACTGAGTTCTGCGCGGCCGGCAGCGGTGTCGTGGTCCTTCCCTGCGGAGCGGGCAAGACCCTGGTCGGGATGGCGGCGATGGCGGCCACCGGCGCCCGGACCTTGATCCTCGTCACCAACATTGTCGCCGGCCGCCAGTGGCGCGCAGAGTTGGTCGCCCGGACCAACCTGACCGAGGAGGAGGTGGGGGAGTACTCCGGCGAACGTAAGGAGATCCGCCCGGTGACGGTGGCGACCTACCAGATCCTCACGGCCCGGCGAGGGAGCCTGTATCCCCACCTCGAGGTGCTTTCGGCCGAGGATTGGGGCCTGATCGTGTACGACGAGGTCCATCTCCTGCCCGCGCCGGTGTTCCGGATGACCGCGGACATCCAGAGCCGGCGCCGCCTCGGCCTCACCGCGACGCTGGTGCGCGAGGACGGTCGCGAAGGCGACGTCTTCAGCCTGATCGGGCCCAAGCGTTACGACGCCCCCTGGCGCGACATCGAAGCCCAGGGCTGGATCGCCCCGGCGCGCTGCACCGAGGTCCGAGTCACCCTCACCGACAGCGAACGCATGGGCTACGCCCTGGCCGATGCCGACCAGCGCTACCGGGTGGGCGCCACCGCCGCCAGCAAGCTGGCGGTGACCGAAGCCCTGTGCCGGGAGGCGGTGGCGGCGGGGGAGCCGACCCTGGTCATCGGCCAGTACCTCGACCAGCTCGACGAGGTGGCAGCTCATCTCGGTGCCCCGGTCATCACCGGCAAGACGCCGACGGCCGAACGCCAGCGCCTGTACGAGGCGTTCCGGTGCCGGGAGGAGCCGGTGCTGGTGGTCTCCAAGGTGGCCAACTTCTCCATCGACCTGCCGGAGGCGTCGGTTGCCATCCAGATTTCCGGCACCTTCGGGAGCCGCCAGGAGGAGGCGCAACGGTTGGGCCGGGTGCTGCGCCCCAAGGCCGACGGGCGCCAGGCCCACTTCTACGCGGTCGTCTCGCGCGACACCAACGACCAGGAGTTCGCGGCCAAGCGGCAGCGTTTCTTGGCCGAACAGGGCTACTCGTACCAGATCATCGACGCCGAGGTGATCCTGGCACGGGGCCGGTTGGGTGCGCCCAGCGAACGGCCATCCCCTGACGGCTGACCCGCCGGACCGGGCGGACCCGGTGGACCGGGCGGACCGGGTGGACCCGGTGGACCCGGCGGACCGGGAGGGATCGGGCACGTCCAGCCAGCGGGCGCCGGCCAAGTTGACCCTCAGCCTGCGGGTCACCGGGGTCCGAGCCGACGGCTACCACCTGCTCGATTCCGAGATGGTTACGGTGAGCCTGGCAGACCAGCTGGAGTTCTCTGCCGGCGACGGCCTTGATGTGGTTGGCGATGGTGAGATTGCCGCCGCCATGGCGACCGATGACACCAACCTGATCCGGCGGGCGCTGCGGGCCGTGGGGCGCCGGGCCCAGGTCCGGGTGCAAAAGAACATCCCCCTGGGCGGGGGCCTCGGAGGTGGATCGGCCGACGCCGCCGCGGTCCTGCGATGGGCGGGCATCTCCGATCTGTCGGTCGCGCTGTCGTTGGGGGGCGACGTACCGTTTTGCCTGGTCGGCGGGCGGGCCCGCGTTGGGGGCATAGGCGAGGTCATCGACCCGTTGCCTTTCGAGGAACGGACGTTCACCCTGGTCTGCCCTCCTTTGTCAGTGTCCACGGTCGCGGTTTACCGGGCCTGGGACGACCTCGGCGGCCCGGCGGGCGCGGGCGGAAACGACCTCGAGGCGGCCGCACTGGCGGTCGAGCCCCGCCTCGCCGAGTGGCGGAACCGCCTGGGGATGGCGACCGGTCAGAGCCCACGACTGGCCGGCAGCGGTGCCACTTGGTTCGTGGAAGGCGCGTTCGAGGGGCCGGGCCTGATCACGGTGGTCACCGAGCGCCCGCCACGGTGACCGCGGCGGCCGGTCGCAGATCCACCCCGGGGGCGCGGTGCTGACAGGGGCGGCCCAGTGCGAAAGTTGCTTCGTCCGCCGTCTCGCCCGCCGGGGCCCGCTCACCCGGAAACCGGAAGGGATTTCTGCTCCCAATCCGGCAGCCACTGCGCGGCAGGTTCTTGAGCCAGGCGATCAGAGCCGCACGATGACTTTGCCGGTGTTGCCCCCGGTGAAAAGCAGGTTGAGCGCTTCGGGGGCCCGCTCGAGGCCGTCGACCAGATGCTCGCGATGGCTGATCTTGCCCTCGGCGATCCATGTCGCCAGCTGGAGTTGCGCCTCCGGGTAGCGGTCCGCATAGTCCAGGATGATGAATCCCTCCATGCGGCCCCGCCGGGTGATGAGGTTGCGGTAGTTGGCCGGGCCGGTCGCCCGTTCCTTGTTGTTGTAGGTGGAAATTGCCCCGCACAGCACGACCCGGCCCCGCAGGGCCAGTTGCCCGAGGCAGATGTCCAGCAACTCCCCGCCCACATTGTCGAAATACAGGTCGATGCCGTCGGGGCACAACTCCTCGAGGCGGGACTTCACGTCGCCGGTGCGGTAGTTCACCGCCGCGTCGAAGGCCAGCTCGTCGACCACCCAGTCGCACTTGGCGTCGGATCCCGCGATGCCGATCACCCGTGCCGCGCCCATAATCCGGGCGATCTGGCCGACCACGGAACCGGTGGCGCCGGCGGCGCCGGAAACCACCACGACGTCGCCCGCCTTCACCCGACCCACGTCGAGCAGCCCGAAGTAGGCCGTCAGGCCGGTGATGCCGAAGACGTTGAGGGCGCTCGGCGGATCGATTCCCGCCGGCAGGACCTGCATATCCGTCGCTCCTTTTCCCGCGATGGTGTAGTCCTGCCAACCGGTCATGCCGAACACGAGGTCGCCTTCGCGGTAGTGGTCGCTGTGGCTGGTCACCACCTCGGCGATGCCCGCGCTGCGGATGACGTCACCGATGGCGATGGGCGGGACGTAGCCGGCGGCGTCGTTCATCCAAGTTCGAATAGTGGGATCGATGGAGAGGTAGCGAACCCGGACGAGGGCCTGGCCGGGCTCCGGCTCGGGCACCGGCTCCTCCTCGAGGCGGACCGTCGAGGAGTCGATCATGGCGGTCGGGCGCTGCGCCAGCACCAGGCGGCGGTTGCGTTCGGTCATGTCCGGATCCTTTGGTCGGGAGCTAAGGCGCCCTGCCACTCGTTCAGCCACGCCGGCAGGGCGAAGAGGTCGGCGAGGATGACATCAGCCCCGGCGGCGCGCAGCTCGTCGGCTGTGGTGCCGCCGGTGGCGACGCTGACCGCCATCACACCGCCGGCGCGGGCGGCGGCAACATCTGCCAGGTGGTCGCCCACATAGGCCTGGGCCCGGTACTGGCGCAGCGCGTCCCCCTTGGCGGCACCGAATCGCCAGCCGACCACGGCGTCGACCTCGATACCGACGGTCCGCAGGGCGGTCCGGGCGTGGGGCTCGTACTTGGCGGTCACCACGATCACCCGACCCCCCCGGGCGGCGACGGCGGCAACCGCTTCGACGGCACCGGGCATCGGCAGCGTGAGCCCGAGTAACGGCCCGTGCAGATCGCGGAAGCGCTGAACGGCGGCGCCGAGGTCGGGCCCGTCGAACCACGGTGCGAGGGCCACCTCCAGCGGCGGTCCGAGCGTTGCCACGATGTGCTCGACGTCGATCGGCGCACCGGTCTCGGCCGCGAGCTCGGTCATGGCAGCGCGGATGCTGCGCCGGGAGTCGATCAGGGTCATGTCCAGGTCGAAGCCGACGACCAGCGGTTCGCTTCTCCCGCCCACGACTGGTCCGGCCACCGCCGGAGTGTACGGCTCGGGGAGGGCGTTTGATCCGCCGTTTCGAAGACCCCTCGGCGGTGTGGAAGGCTGCTGGCGATGCACGTGATAGTGGTCGGATGCGGCCGAGTCGGTTCGGAGTTGGCGATACGCCTGGCCCGGGAAGGGCACAGCGTCGCGGTCATCGACAAGAACAAGCGGGCGTTCCGGCGGCTGAGCGAGGAATGGCCCGGCGACCGGGTTGTCGGCTTCGGTTTCGATCGTGATGACCTGGCTCTCGCCGGTGTCGACCGGGCCGGCGCATTGGCGGCTGTCACCAGTGGTGACAACTCCAACATCTTGACGGCCCGCATCGCCCGGGAGACCTTCCAGATACCCAATGTGGTGGCCCGGATCTATGACCCCCGTCGGGCGCTCATCTACCAGCGGCTCGGCATACCGACCGTGGCCACGGTGACCTGGACGACCGACCAGGTGGTCCGGAAGCTGTTCCCGGAGAAGTCGATCACCGAATATACCGACGCCAGCGGCGAGGTCGATTTCGTCGAACGGTCCTTGCCTGACGAGTGGGTGGGTCGCCGGCTGGGCGGCTTGATGGAGGGGGAGCGTTTCCGACCGGTGCTCGTCAACCGGGCAGGTCAGGCCAAGATGGCCGTTCCCGACCTGGTCGGCCAAGTCGGCGACGTGTTGCTGATCGCGCTGCGCTCGGGCGCCGGCGAGGAATTGGAGATTCGTTTGATGGGCGACAACCTCGGGTCGGGGACCCCCAACGCGGCCGGTGGGCACTCGTGAAAGTCGCCATCGCCGGAGCCGGCAACGTCGGCACATCGATCGCCGCTGACCTCCATGCCGGCGGCCACGACGTGCTGATCATCGAGCAGGACATCGACCTGGTCGCCCGTTTGCGACACAGCCTGCCCATCACCTGGTTCGAGGGCGACGCCTGCGAGGTCAGCACTCTGCAACGGGCGGGTTTGGCCGACGCCGACGTCGTCGTGGCCGCGACGGGAGACGACGAGGACAACCTGGTGGTGTCGCTGCTGGCCAAAATGGAGTTCGCGGTACCCCGGGTCGTGGCGCGGGTCAACCATCCGAAGAATCAGTGGCTCTTCAATGAGACCTGGGGTGTGGACGTTTCGGTCTCCACCCCCGACCTGTTGACAGCCCTGGTCGAGGAGGCGGTCTCGGTGGGGACGCTGGTGCGCATCCTTCAACTGGCCCACGGCGAGGCCCGCCTCGTCGAGGTCACGCTGGCCGACGACTCGCCGGCCAAGGGCATGTCCCTCAGCCAGCTCGACGTCCCCCGCGACGCCAGCATCGTGGCGGTCGTACGCGACAACCGGGTCGTCGTCCCCCACGGCGACACCGTCCTGTACGCCAACGACGAAGTCATCGTGCTGGTGACCGAGGAGTCCGAGGACACCGTCAAAGCCCTGCTCGTCGGAGGGTAACCCGAGCGGGAAAAAGGGGCCGTAGTCCAAGGCTGGGGCCGGGCGGTGCCAGCCTCAGACGAGGAACCCCCGGTCGGTCTCTCAGCCCTCGAAGCGGTAGCCCATCCCGGGCTCGGTGATGAAGTAGCGGGGGTGGGAGGGATCGGGTTCGAGTCGTCGGCGGATCTGGGCCAGGAAGACGCGCAGGTAATGGGTCTCGTCGGAGTATGTCGGGCCCCAGACTTCCTGGAGGAGCTGACGCTGGGGGACCAGTTTCCCCCGGTTTCGGACCAGCACCTCGACAAGATGCCATTGGGTCGGGGTCAAGCGGATCTCACCGTCGGGGCCCACGATGCGCTTGGCTGCCAGGTCGACGCTGAAATTGTCGGTCTCGATGATGGCGTCGGTCTCAGGGGGCGCGGCGCGCCGCAGCGCAGCCCGCACTCGCGCCACCAGCTCGTCCATACCGAAAGGCTTGGTGACGTAGTCGTCGGCGCCCGCGTCGAGGGCCGCGACCTTGGCCCGTTCCGTCTCCCGGGCCGAGAGCACGAGGATCGGTACGTTGCTGCGCTGCCGGAGCGCCTCGACCACTTCGATGCCGTCCATACCGGGCAAACCGAGGTCGAGGATCACGAGGTCGGGTTGCCGGCGGGCGGCCACCTCGAGGGCCACCTCGCCGTTGATGGCCAGATCGACGTGGTAGCCCCGGGCCACCAGGTTGAGCTCGAGCGCCCGCAGGATCTGGGGCTCGTCGTCGATGACAAGGACACGGCTCCCCGTTGGTTGGACGGTCGCGGTCATGGGGCGGCCGGCTCCTTCTCGGCGCCGGCCAGCGGGACCGTTCCCGCGCCGGTCCCCGCCGGGGGCAGGCTGATCACACTGGTGAGGCCGCCGCCGGGGGTGTCCTCGAGCGTCAGCTCGCCGCCCATGGCCTCGACGAATCCCTTGGCCACCGCCAACCCGAGGCCGACACCGTCCTTCGACGCGCCGCCCCCGTCGCCCAGGCGCTGGAATGGCCGGAACACCGCCACGCGCTGGTCTGGTGGGATCCCCGGTCCCCGGTCGACGACGCGCAGGTCGATCCGATCACCACAGCGCCCGGCCTCAACCCGCAGCGTCAAGCCGGGGCGCGACCAGGTCAAGGCGTTGTCGATGAGATTGGCGATGGCGCGCTCCAACAGGGCGGCGTCGGCATTGACGCGCGGCAGGGTCTCGGGAACGTCGACACTCACCTTGCTGGCATCTCGCGACAGGCTGGCGAGGGCGGCGTAGACGACCTCGTCGAGGCCCACCGGGCGCCGGTCGAGGTGCAGGACTCCGGTCTGCAGGCGGCTCATGTCGAGCAGGTTGCCGACGAGTGCGTTGAGCCGGTCGGCTTCGTCGTTGATCGTTTCGCAGAAACTGGTGACCGCCTCCGGCGACCAGGTGATCTCGTCGGACAGGAGGCTGGTGGCGGCCGCCTTTATCGACGCCAGGGGGGTGCGCAGGTCGTGGGAGACGGCGGCTAGCAGCGCGGTACGCAGCTCGTTGGTCTCGGAGAGCTGCTCCGCGGACGCGGCCTGGGCCCGCAGCCGGGCCTGCTCCCGGACCAGGCGTAACTGGGCGACGAAGACGCCGAGGAGCCGCCGGTCGTCGGCCGCCAGCTCGGTCCCGGCCAGCACCAAGATGGCGCCCCCGCCGAGGGCGGCGGCGAAGGGCGCCTCCTCGGGGCTCGTGGGCACCGGAAACCCCGAAGCGGCCTGGACTATCCATTTCGTCCCCCCGCCGGCCCCGGCCCCGCCGGCCCCGGCCCCGCTGTCCTCTCCCGGGGTAAGGATGGCAACGGCACTCAGCGCGAAGGTGGCCCGGAGATCGGCCAGCAGCGACGGCAATGCCTCGGGCCCCGACGCCATGGCGCCGCCGGCCAGCCGGGCGAGGGCCTCCGATTCGCTCTTGGCCCGCGCCGTTTCCAGCCGCCGGCGAGCCAGCTGGTCGACCAACATGCTGACCACTACCGCCACGAGGAGGAAGGTGGCCCCGGCGAAGCCGTCGCCGGCCCGGTCGATGGAGAAGGTGTGAAACGGTGGAATGAAGAGCCAGTCTCCGAGGAGGAAACCGATCACCGCGCCTGCGATCCCGGGCCGTACGCCGCCCGCGGCCGCCACCAAGATTGCACCAACGAGCAGCAACGGCAGCGCCGCCACCACGCCGATGGAGTCGCGCCATTGCAGCATGACCAGTGCCAGTACCGGCATCCCGACCACCGCAGCCACCCAACCGCCCAGCACCCGCCGGCGGGGCAGCGGCGCCAGGCGGTGGCGCCGGGGCAGGAGGGGCAACCGATGCGGCGCGGCGGACGCTTCCGCGGCGTTCTCCCGCTGCGAGATGATGTGGACGTCGATCCCCTCCGTGGCCCGCACCGCCCGGATGACCTTGTTGATGACCGATCCGTGCACCGCCTCGCCCCAGCGTGATCGCTGGGTGGCGCCGAGGACCAGCTGGGTGGCGTTCTCGGCCTGGGCAAACTCCACCAGTGCCGTCGCCACGTCGCTGCCGGTGATCTCCTCGTAGCGCCCGCCGAGTTCGCTGACCAGAGCCCGGTGCTCGTTCAGCCGCAGCGGAACCGGCCGGGCGAGGCCGTCGGCCGACAGAATGTGTACCCCGACCAGCTCGGCGCGGCTGCGGGCCGCCATGCGCGCCGCCCGCCGGATCAGCCGCTCGCCCTGGGAGGAGCCGGTGAGGGCGACGACCACCCGTTCCCGCGTCTCCCAGGGCTGGGCGATGCCGTGGCGTTCCCGGTAGGCGTGCAGCCCCTCGTCGACTTTGTCGGCGAGCCATAGCAGCGCAAGCTCGCGAAGGGCGCTCAGATTGCCGACGCGGAAGTAATTGGCCAGGGCGGCGTCGACGCGCTCGGCGGGGTAGATGTTGCCGTGGGCCATCCGCCGCCGCAGAGCCTCGGGCGCCATGTCGACCAGCTCGACCTGGTCGGCGAGGCGAACGACGTCGTCGGGGATCGTCTCGCGCTGGGCGATGCCGGTGATGCGCTGCACGACATCGTTGAGCGACTCCAGGTGCTGGATGTTGACCGTTGAAATGACCTCGATGCCCGCCGCCAGCAGTTCCTCAACGTCCTGCCAGCGCTTGGCATTGCGGCTTCCCGAGACGTTGGTGTGAGCCAGCTCGTCGATCAGGGCGACTGCGGGGCGCCGGGCCAAGATGGCGTCGACATTCATTTCCTCGAAGGCCTGATCCCGGTACACGCTGCGGCGACGCGGCATCACCTCGAGATCGCGCAGCTGCGCGGTCGTGTTGGCCCGGTCATGAGCCTCCAGATAGCCAACGACGACGTCCGCGCCGCGCTGTTTCCGCCGCCAGCCCTCGTTGAGCATGGCGTAGGTCTTGCCCACACCGGGAGCCGCCCCCAGATAGATGCGGAGCCTGCCCCTCGTCACCCCTCCAGTCTGCCGCCTAGCGAGCGAGCAACTCCTGGTAGCGGTCGAAGGTGGGTTGGTCGAAGGCGACCAACCGCACCTCCCGCACCCCGAGCGGCATCGAATTCGCCGTCTCCCGGATCGTGGTGACCGCCACTTCGGCGGCGTCGGCGGCGGGATAGCCGTAGATCCCCGTGGAGATGGCGGGAAAGGCGATGCTGCGCGCCCCCAGCTCCGACGCCACGACCAGCGACCGGCGGTAGCAGGAGGCCAGCAGTTCGGCCTCACCGTGGCCGCCGCCACGCCACCGGGGCCCGACGGCATGGATGACCCATCGGGCCGGCAGCTTGAACCCCGGCGTCGCCTTGGCGTCGCCCGTCGGGCAGTTGCCGAGCAACGCGCAGGCGGCGTGCAGTTCGGCGGCGCCCGCGGCGCGGTGAATGGCGCCGTCGACCCCGCCGCCGCCCGCCAACTTCTGGTTGGCGGCATTGACGATGGCGTCGACCTCCTGGGTGGTGATGTCGTCGAGAACGGCTTCGATCTGCATCCGACCTCCTCCGCCCACGATGCCCATAGCACGTGCCGGCAGAAAATTCATGGATACCCCTTGCGCTGGCACCGCGAAACAGCCAAGATCACATTGGTGTAGTTACAGCGGTGTGAGGGCAGGACAACTGTGACTCACCTCGGTGCAACAGAGGGAGGCCACCGATGGATCGCTTGTTCGAATTGCTCCAACGGCCACCCAAACCGTGGCAGCGCAACGCCAACTGCATGGGTGTCGATCCTGACCTTTTCTTCCCCGAGCGGGGCGCCTCCACCCGGGAGGCCAAAGAGGTCTGCCGGGGCTGCGTCGTCCGGGAGGACTGCCTTGAGTACGCCCTGGCCAATGGCGAGAAATTCGGGATCTGGGGAGGTCTGAGCGAGCGGGAACGCCGCCGGATCCGCCGGCGCCGGGCCATGGAACACCGGGTCGACGGTGCCTCCGCATCCTGACCACCCCCGGCTAGGCGCCGCGCCAGCATCGGCGCTGGCGTGGCGCTTGCCGGTCCTGGTCTCATCAGCTTCCCCCATCGAGGCCCGCCTGCTCCAGGCGGGCCTCGATCGTTCGTGACCGGTCGAGGCCCAACTCGGGCCAACGGTGCTCGGGAATGGCGGCGAGTACCCGGGCGGGCAGCAGCCCGACCAGTTCCGCCCGCGCCACGGCGCTTTGGGCGGCAACGGCATCAAAGACAGCGGCAGGACCGACCGACCAGGGGTCGATGAGGTTGCACGAGACCTGCACGGACCGGCCGACCCGCAGCCCGAGGGTTCGCACGCGGGGACCCCGCAGGGCCGCCGCCACTCTGCTGGCCACCGCCAAGTCGGGATCGGCCAGCCACAGGTTGTAGGCGACGAGGGCGGGGCGGGCCCCGACGGCCGTCGCGCCGGCAGTGGGGTGGGGAAAGGGGGGGCCGGTGGCCGGCGCCAGTGTTTTCCAGGCCTCGCGTCGGACCTCGGGAAGAGACCTCTCGGACCCGTAGAGGAAGCACGGGAGATCGAGCTGCTCGCCGGCCCAGACGGCAAAGGCATCCCGCGCCGCGGTCGCGGCGGACACCGAGCCCGGTTTCAGGGCTACCCAGGGCACCACGTCGAGCACGCCTATTCGGGGGTGGACCCCCTCGTGACCGCGGATGTCGAGGGCGCCGACGATCGCCGCCGCCAGCGATCGGACCGCCTCTGCCAGGTCGTCTATCGGTCCCGCCAGGGTCACGACACTGCGGTTGTGGTGCTCGTCACGGTGGACATCGAGGACGAATGGGCCTCCGTGCGCGGCCAATTCGGACACGAGATCGGTCCTGCGCCCCTCGCTCAGGTTGACGACGCACTCAAGGACCGCCGTCATAGAGAATCAGCACCCATCCGGTCCCGCTGCCAGCCCCGAAGAAAGCCCAAACTACTAGGCTGGAGAACCATGATTACAGCTGAGATCTTTTCGCCGGAAATCATAATCGTGATCATCTTGGCGGTGGTGTTGTTGTTCGCGGGCCCGAGGCTTCCGAAGTTCGCCCGCAGCATCGGTGAGGCCAACAAGGAGTTCAAGAAGGCTCAGCGAGAGGCTGCGG
Organism: uncultured Actinomycetota bacterium; assembly: GCA_963851105.1. Classification (GTDB taxonomy): domain Bacteria; phylum Actinomycetota; class Acidimicrobiia; order Acidimicrobiales; family Palsa-688; genus DATARN01. The sequence continues at coordinate 364,562 of CAWKNP010000004.1, read as the reverse complement.
AAGAGGCCAAGGTCGAGACCCCGGTCACCCCGCCCGCCGACGACAAGATCACCATGAGCAAGTCCGAGCTCGACGCCCTGATCGCCGAGCGGGAAGCCAAGGCTCGCCGCGAGGCGGACAAGCCGAGCGCCAACTAGTCGTTCCCGGCTCCGCGGCGCTGATGCGCAGCGGAGCTCAGCTGTCAGGACGACGTGGTTGCCGCTGCGGTGCTCCCGGCCGCCGCACCCCGGCGGCGGCGAGCGATTCGCCGGCGTTCCCGCTCCGACGCTCCGCCCCAGACCCCATGCTCGATGCGGTTGAGCAACGCGTACTCGAGGCAGGGTTCTTTCACCGGGCAGTCAGCGCAGATGCGACGGGCGATCTCGACGCCTACCCCATCACTTGGGAAGAACGTCTCGGGAGGAAGCTCCCGGCACTTGCCCTGTTGCATCCATGACATGTCCATTTCACCTCCGTGCGTCCTGTCGCCAACGATGGACGCCCATTCAGGTTTGCCTCGAAGAATGTTCATTCCCCTTCCTGGGATGCTTTACGGGTGAAACGGTGGATCTGGATTGAATGTCACTTGGGGAGACCGAACGACCGGCGAGCCTTCCGCGCCGGACGCCGCTACCAGTATGCCGGTCGTTACTCCGACGGATGAAATCGGCCTCCCGGTTCCCCGTCACCTACTAAGACGCCCGCAGCCCCAGAAGGGTTCCCTCGCCCCCGCCGCAGCGCCCGGGACCTCCTCAGCATTTTGGATTCCGAGCACCATCTGGCGCGACAGGTGCCCTCAAATGGTGCTCAGAACGCGAACCGGCTGGGAACGCCGGAGCTGACAAGTAACCTGTTTCCCTGATGTCAGAGCCGCAACGTGTCGACGAACAGCCCGCACCACCTCGTGGCAGCGTCCGGATCATGTACCTGGGCCCGGTGGCGCCGCACTGGCGCGTCGATTCGGACTTCGGCGACCGCAATCTCATCGAGGACTTCCGCCAGCGGGCGCTGGCCCGCCTCGTCCTGCTGCCGCCCCACGATCCCCAGTTCCGTCGCAACCGCGAACGCGTCGTGCGCGACGCGGAACGCGAGAACCTGCTACTCGAATGGGATCTCGGCCTGCCGGAAGAGGAGATCGCGGAGTAATCCGCCAATCCGCCTCTGCGACCTGCAGGCCTCAAGGGGACTACCGTGCCTGGGATGGCGACGACGCACGCCGAAGAACCCGTTGACGCCGGGGAACTGGCCGCCGCCTCCGCCGCACGCTTGGGTATCGCCGTAGCCGGGGCCCCCGGTGCTACGGCATCGATGCCTCCGGGCACGATCCCGTCTCCCGGCGATCCCGCCGACCTGGCGCGCCGCTACATCAATCGCGAGCTGTCGACCCTCGACTACTTCAGCCGCGTGCTGGTCATCGCCGAGGATCCGACGATCCCGTTGCTGGAACGGGCCAAGTTCCTGGCCATCTTCCAGAGCTTGCTCGACGAGTTCTTCGAGGTCCGGGTGGCGGGCCTGAAGGACCAGCTGGCGGCAGGCCTCCTCGGCACCGATCCCGCCGGGCTGTCGCCGGGCGACCAGTTGCGGGCCATCCGCGTCGAGACCGAGGGTCTGGTTGCCCGCCGGGTCCGGGCCTTCATCGACGAGCTGGTGCCCGCGCTGGCGGAACAGGGCATCCGCCTTTCCAGCTGGGAGTCGTTGACCGACGAGGACCGCGCATTCATCGAGAAGGAATTCGAGGAGCGGATCTTCCCGGTCCTCACCCCGCTCGCAGTGGACCCCGGGCACCCTTTTCCCTACATTTCCAACCTCTCGCTCAACCTGGCGGTGATCGTGGGCGACCCGGTGACCGGCGAGCGCCGTTTTGCCCGGGTCAAGGTGCCGCCGCTGCTGCCGGGATTCGTGGTGACGCCCGACGGCGAACGCTTCGTGTCGCTCGACCGGGTGATCGCGGCGCACCTCGGGGCGCTGTTCCCGGGGATGGACATCGAGAGCACCCATCCTTTCCGGGTTACCCGCAACGCCGACCTGACCCTCGAGGAGGACGAGGCCGACGACCTTCTGGAGGCGGTCGAGATGGAGTTGCGCCGCCGCCGCTTCGGCCGGGCGGTGCGGCTCGAGACCGACGACTCGATGACCGACGAGGTGCGCCGGCTGCTGTGCCGTGAGCTCGACCTGGCCGAGAACGACGTCTACATCATCACCGGGCCCCTGGACCTTTCGGGGCTGTGGGCGGTCCACGCCCTGGAACGCCCGGAGCTAAAGGACGAGCCGTTCCTGGCGGTGACGCCGCCTCGCTTGGCGACGGCCGACGACGAGCCGATCGACATCTTCAAGGCCATCCGCCTGGGCGACATCCTGGTGCACCACCCCTACGACAGCTTCGCCACCTCGGTGGAGACCTTTATCAAGCAGGCGTCGCGCGATCCCCGGGTGCTGGCCATCAAACAGACCCTGTACCGCACGTCGGGCGACAGCCCGATCGTGAAGGCGCTGATCCGGGCGGCGGAGCGGGGAACGCAGGTGGCCGCCTTGGTCGAGCTCAAGGCGCGCGGCGACGAGGCGGCGAACGTCGCTTGGGCCCGGCAGCTGGAAGAGGCCGGCGTCCACGTCGTCTACGGGTTGATGGGCCTCAAGACCCACTCGAAGACGGCGCTGGTCGTGCGCCAGGAGGACGACGGGATCCGGCGCTACTGCCATATCGGCACGGGCAACTACAACTCGCAGACCGCCCGGATCTACGAAGACCTCGGTGTGTTGACGACCGACGCCGAGATCGGTGCCGACCTGACCGACCTGTTCAACTTCATCACGGGGTACAGCCGCCGTACCGATTACCGTCGGATCCTGGTCGCCCCGCTCTCGTTGCGCGCCGCCATCGTCGAGCGCGTCGAGCGCGAGGCGGCCCGGGGCGCCGAGGGTCGCCTCATCTGGAAGATGAACAACCTGGTGGATCCGGCCATCATCGACGCCCTCTATGCTGCCTCGCAGGCTGGTGTCCGCATCAACCTGATCATCCGGGGCATCTGCTGCCTGCGGCCGGGGGTCCCGGGACTGTCGGACAACATCGCCGTGCGCAGCATCGTGGGCCGGTGGCTCGAGCACTCTCGCATCTACTTCTTCGGAACCGACGGCGAGACCGGCGCGATCCCGACCGCGGCGCAGGGCAACGGAACGAACAACGGAGGAGCGGATATCGCCGGCTACCTGCCTACGGGCGGCCAGTTCTACATCGGATCGGCGGACATGATGCCCCGCAACCTGGACCGCCGCGTCGAGGTGATCGTACCGGTGACCGACAGCGAGGGCTGCCAGCGGTTGCGGGAGGTGCTGGCGGTCGAGCTCGCTGACGATGCCCTGGCGTGGGAGCTGCGGGGCGACAGCACCTGGGAAAAGGTGCCGGTCACCGCCAACTTCAACGCCCAGCACTACCTCCAGGAAATGGCGGTCGAGCGGGCCCGGCGGCGTCGCGAACCCGATCCCCTGAACCCCCTCGGCCGGGGGGTCGGATGAGCCCCGACGAGCCCATCCGGGCGGCGGGGGGCGTCGTCTGGCGACCGTCGGAATGGTTGCCGGGCAAGGCGGACATCGTGCTCGTCCACCGGCCCTCCTACGACGACTGGACGCTGCCCAAGGGCAAGGCGGAGAAGGGCGAGACCGACGAGCAGACCGCGCTGCGCGAGGTGCGGGAAGAGACCGGCCTCGTCTGCGAGCTCGGCGTCGAGCTGCCGAGCACCCGTTACCTGGACCGCTACGGCAAGCCCAAGATCGTGCGCTACTGGCTCATGACCCCACTGTCGGGTGAGCTGAAGCCGTCGCAGGAGGTCGATGCCGCCCGCTGGATCATGTTCGTGCGGGCCCGCCAGATGCTGACCTACGAACGCGACTACCCCGTCCTCGACGGGCTCCCCGAGGTCCTCCCCGAAGCCCGCTGACCCCGTGGTCGAGGCGGCGGAGCCTCTCTTGGCCTAAATATTGTTCGGTAGCAGGCGAATCGCGTTTTCGAAGAGGAACCACAGGGGCACGAAGCAGATGGGGATCCCCACGACGAACGGCACCCAGCGCCAGTCCCGGCGCCGCGCCGCGTAGAGGCGCACACCGATCCACACCGCCACCGCCGCCAGGCCGTAGAGCAGCGTCGGGGGCCAGGCACTGTGGTCGCCGGTGCCCAGCGAGATCGACTTGATCGCTGCGACCGGGGGCAGGGTCTTCGGCGGCGCCTTCGGGAGATCAGTGAGCATGGCGACCACGATCAGGCGGCTCGTCGCCGAAAACTTAGGATTGCAGGTGGTCAGCGTGAGCCGGTTGTCCGAGGTGGGCCCGATGACGGCCACGTCGGTGGGTTTGACGACCGTGGTCTGGGCGACGCTGTAGTGGAACTGGCCTGCTTTGGTGGTGACGAAGATGTCGTCGCCCGAGGCCAATTTCTCGAGGTCATAGAACGGTGCCCCGTAGGTGGTGCGGTGGCCGGCGATCGAGGCGTTGCCCGGCTCCCCGGGCATCGGGGTCCCGGGGTAGTGCCCCGGGCCTTCCTTGAGGTCGTTCTCACCGATGCCCTCGACGACGTACTTGTCGACGCCGATCTTGGGGATGACGAGGTGGGCGATGGCCGAGCCGAGCGGCGGGCCGGCGACCGCCACCTGATCCCCCGCGCCCCCGAGAGCGGGATTGTCGCCTCCCGCCGGCGCCGGCGCCGACGCCGGGGCGGAGAACTGGTGCTTCAGCTTGTTCTGGGACTTGGCCTCGGCGAAGCCCGTCCCCCACAGCTGATAGGCGACGAACAGCAGCACCACGATGCCCGCGGTGATGAGGTTGAAGCCAACCTCGCGGATCGTCCGCCGGATGCGCCCGAGTGGCGGCCGCCACGCGGCGTGCGCCGGTGCCCGGCCCCGCCCGCCACCACCACGCCCGCCGCCACCACGCCCGCCGCCGAATCGTCCCCGCCGGCCGCCCCGGGCATGGCGCGGGCGCGCCGAGGGGAGCAGGGCGCGGTCACTCGGGAGGACCACGTTGTCGGAATCGGTGAAGCCGCCGGTTGTGGTCGCCATCCCTGTGCCAGTGTACGCGGGGACCCCTGGCGGTTGGTTCCGGGGCAATGATGCAGGTACGAACGGAGACCAGCAAGACTGGTCGGCGTGACGCTGCTGCTCATCCGCCACGGCCATGCGGGTAGTCGTAAGCACTGGGATGGCGACGATGCCTTGCGGCCGCTGTCGCCGAATGGTCGCCGCCAAGCGGCGTCGCTCGTGACCCAGCTGGAACCGTGGGCCCCGTCCCGGGTGCTGTCGAGCCCCTACCGCCGCTGCATCGAGACCGTGAAACCCCTGGCCGACGAGCTCGGGCTGAAAGTCGAGACGCTCGACGAGCTGGCCGAAGGCGCCGGGCAAGCCGCCGTGGAACTGGTTCGTTCCTTGAAGGACAGCCACGTCGCCCTCTGCACCCACGGCGACGTGATCCCCGAGATCCTGGTGGCCCTGGCCGACGAGGATCGCCTCGACCTGGGCCCGGCGCCGCGCCAGGCCAAGGGGTCGACGTGGATCCTCGAGTCGAAGAAGGGGCGCTTCAACAAGGCGACCTACCTGCCCCCGCGCGCCCACTGAAGCCTGGCCACGCAGGTCCTCGACAAGAATGGGGACATGCAGATATCGGCCCGGTCGGATTACGCCATTCGCGCTCTGGCCGAGCTGGCCGCGGCGGGCGCAGGCCCGGTGAAGAGCGAGCGTCTCGTCCAGGCGCAGCAAATCCCCGCCCGGTTCCTCGAGAACATCCTCTCCGAGCTCCGCCACGCCAACCTCCTGCTCTCCCAGCGTGGTGCCGAGGGGGGATACTGGCTGGCCCGGCCGGCCAACGAGATCACCCTCGCCGACATCATTCGCGCCGTCGACGGACCTCTCGCCAACGTGCGGGGGCAGCGGCCCGAGACGGTCGGTTACGAGGGTTCCGCGGCCCGCCTGTCAGAGGTCTGGATCGCGGTGCGGGCCAGCCTCCGCGCCGTCCTCGAGAACGTCACCCTCGCCGATCTAGTGGAGGGCCCGCTGCCCGCTTCGGTCGTCGAACTGGCCACCCGACCCGAATCGTGGCAGCCCCACTAGGGCAGCCCGCCCCTTTTTCCCGGCCGATCAGCCGAAGCGACCGGTGATGTAGTCGTCGGTGCGCTTGTCACGAGGAGTCGTGAAGATCTTGTCGGTGCGGTCGTACTCGACCAGCACGCCGCAGCGGCTCCCCTTGTCGTCGACGTCGGCGGTGAGGAAGGCGGTGCGGTCCGACACCCGGGCCGCCTGCTGCATGTTGTGGGTCACGACGACGATCGTGTAGGTGTTCTTGAGCTCGCTCATGAGCTCCTCGATGCGGATGGTGGCGATCGGGTCGAGGGCCGAGCACGGCTCGTCCATCAGGATCACCGCCGGTTTCACCGCGATGGCCCGGGCGATGCACAGCCGCTGCTGCTGGCCACCGGACAGCGACAAGGCGCTCTGCTTGAGCTTGCCCTTGACCTCGTCCCACAGGGCGGCCCGCCGCAGGGACTGCTCGACGACGTCGTTCATTTCCGAGCGGGGGAAGCCGTTGACCTTGGGACCGAACGCAACGTTGTCGAAGATCGACTTGGGAAAAGGGTTGGGTTTCTGGAAGACCATCCCGATACGTCGGCGCACCTCGATGGGATCCACGCCCCGCCCGTACAGATCCTCGCCCCGGAACAGGAGCTGGCCATCGATACGGGTCCCGGGGATCAGGTCGTTCATGCGGTTGAAGCAGCGCAGCAGGGTGCTCTTGCCGCAGCCCGACGGGCCGATGATGGCGGTGATCTCACGCGGCCAGATGCCAAAATTGATGCCGCGCAGCGCCTGGTTCGAGCCATAGAAGAAGCTCAGGTCGTTGACCGAGAAGACCGGTTGCCCGCGGTCACCGTCGGTGGTGTCGGTGCGGGCGGCGCCGACTTCGGGGCGACGGCTGAGGCTCGTCATCTCGGCCGCGGTTTCGACCACCGTCTTGTCAGCCATCTCTGCGCGATATAAGCGCGCTGCGATCCCCTTCCTAGGTGAAACGCCTGATGTTCAACTTGTGTTCATGTCCGGTTCACCTTGATCTTGCTGCCGCGTTACCGACGGTTCCTAGGGTGCGTCGCTGTGTCCAAATCCTCGCATCCGCGGTCGGTAGTTCTGGCTCTCCTCATCTCCTTGGCCTTGGTGGTCGGGGCCTGCAGCAGCAGCTCGAAGACGACCACGTCCACCACCACCGGCGGCGCTACCACGACGACGGTAAAGCTGGCGGCCACCACCCTGAACGGCTCGGGCTCGACGTTCCAGCTGGCATTTGACCAGGAAGCGATCCAGGAGTTCCATAGCACCTACGGCAACGTCACCATCGGCTATCCCGGTGGCGGCTCCAGCAAGGGCCTGACCGACCTCCAGAACAAGCTGGTCCAGTTCGCGGGCACCGATGCCCCGATCAAGGACTACGGTCCCTACGGCGGCGCCTCTGCGGTGCTGTACTTCCCGACGGTGGCGGCGCCCATCACGGTCTCGTACAACCTGTCAACGGTCTCCAAGCCCCTGGTCCTCAGCGGGACCACCCTGGCCAAGATATTCGCGGGCAAAATCACCACCTGGAACGACCCCGCCATCGTGGGCGACAACAGTGGCGTCACCCTGCCGGCCACCAAGATCACCCCGGTACACCGCTCGGACGGATCGGGAACGACCCACAACTTCACCCTGTACCTGGGCAAGGTCGACCCGACCGACTGGACCTTCGGCAATTCGACCACCTTCCCGACCACCCTCAGCGGGGCGACCGGCAACGGCAACCAGGGCGTCGCCCAGACCGTCCAGTCCACCGACGGCGCTGTGGGCTACGTGGACTACGCCACCGCCAAGGCCGCCACCTTGACCTTCGCCTCCATCAAGAACAGCACCGGCCAGGCCATTGCGCCCACGTTGGCCGGGGCGTCGGCGGCGGTCGCGGGCACCACGCCCAACGCCGATTTGACCTACGACCCGACCGACGCCCAAGCGCCGAGCGCCTACCCGATCACCGCGCCGACTTGGATCGTCGTCTACAAGACCCAGACCGACCACAACCAGGGGGTGGCCCTCAAGACCTTCCTCGGCTTCATCCTGGCGACCGGGGAGACCAAGATCGCCACGGCCACCGACTACGCCCCACTGGCCGGCGATCTGTTGACCAAGGCCAAGGCGCAACTCGACAGCATCGTCGTCCCGTAGCGTTGGCTGGTCTTGGGTACGCCCCAGGAGACCATCGTCGATGACCACGACCGCCATCCGCCCCGGTGACCCGATCCCGCCGGCCCCGGCACCACCGGAGCCGGCGCTGACGGCCAACCGCTCCCATCTGGCCGACCGCTTGTTCCGGGCCGTCACCCTCGTGTGCGGGATCACGGTCCTCGCCGTCTTAGCGCTGATCGCCATCTTCACGACCAACAAGTCATTTCCCGTCTTTCGGGCCGAGGGCCTCGGGTTCGTCACCAGCCGGAATTGGAATCCGACCGCGGCGCATCCGCACTTCGGTGGCCTGGCGTTCATCTACGGCACCCTCGGAGTCTCGTTGATCGCGCTGGTCGTCGCGGTGCCGGTGAGCCTCGGCATGGCCCTGTTCCTGACCGAGGTGGCGCCCCGGCGGCTGCGGCTGCCCGTCGTCTATCTCATCGACCTGATGGCGGCCATCCCGTCGGTGGTCTTTGGCCTGTGGGGCCTCCTGGCGCTGGTGAAGCCGCTCGGCCATTTCTACGGCCACGTGAGCAACGTGTTCGCGGGGGTACCGATCCTCGACAGCGTCTTCCGGGGCACCGCCGGGCGGAGCTTCTTCACCGCCGGCCTCATCGTGGCCATGATGATCACGCCGATCATCACGTCGTTGACCAGGGAGGTGTTCGCCACCGTCCCCTCGGCCCAGAAGGAGGCGGCGCTGGCCCTCGGTGCCACCCGGTGGGAAATGATGCGGACCTCGATCCTCGGCTACGGCCGCTCGGGTGTCGTCGGCGCCGTCATGCTGGGCCTCGGCCGGGCCATGGGCGAGACCATCGCGGTGGCGCTGGTCATCGGTTCGATCCCGTCGATCACGGCGAGCCTGTTCCACCCCGGCGACGCCATGGCGGCGGTGATCGCCAACAATTTCGGTGAATCCTCGGGGACGTTCCAGGCCGCGCTCATCGGCCTCGGTGTGGTGCTGTTCGTCATCACCATCGTGATCAACGTCGTGGCCCGGACCTTTGTGGCCCGCACCGAACGGGCCATGGGGAAGGCCTGACGGTGGCCGTCACCGACAGCCTCACCACCTCGTCGATCTCGCCGCGCCGGCGCTTGGGCAACGCCGCCGCCACCGCGCTCATCATCCTGATGGTCTTCGTCGCCGCCGTCCCGTTGGTGCTGTTGATGGTCTATGTCGTCCGCAAGGGCGCCTCGGTCGTCAACTACAAGTTCCTGACCAAGCCGATCCCGCCACCCCTGCGCAAGGGACCGGGCATGGGCCCCGCAGTCGTAGGAACCATCGTCATCACGTTCTGGGCCACGGTCCTTGCCGTGCCCCTCGGAATCCTGGGGGCGGTCTACGTCACCGAATACGGCGCCGGCAACCGCCTGGCGCGCGTCGTCCGCTTCATGAGTGACGTCATGGCGGGTGTGCCATCGGTCGTGATGGGACTGTTCATCTTCACCGCCTTCACGCTGAAGACCCACAAGCTGACCGGTTTTGGTGGCTCGCTCGCCCTGGCGTGCCTGATGCTGCCCATCGTGATCCGCTCGACGGAGTCGATGCTGTCGCTGGTGCCCCGTGAGCTGCGCGAGGCCAGCTACGCCCTCGGGACCAGCAAGTCCCGGACCGTCCTCACCGTCGTGATCCCCGCCGCACTGCCGGGCATCACCAGCGGCTGCCTGCTGGCCGTCGCCCGGGCGGCAGGCGAGACGGCGCCGCTGCTGTTCACGATCGGGACCATCCAGTTGCACGCCAACTGGAATGCCTTCAAGGGCAGCAACACGACCCTGTCAGCACAGATCTTTGCCAACGCCCAGCAACCGTTCGCGGGCGCCCAGGCCCGGGCGTGGGGCGCCGCCCTGACACTGATCGTCATGGTCCTCGCCCTGACGGTCGCGGCCCGCGTGGTCGCGTCGCGGTTGTCCGTGAAGACATCCTGATGCGCGCTGCGGTCCTGCGCCGTATCGCCGCCGCCCTGAGTCGTCTCGAGGCCGCTATCGAAGCCGACCTGGCCAGCCGCGATGGCGGCGACATGGGCGGGGGACATCCTGCCTTCGGCGGCGTCGGGCAGGGGGGCCAGGCTGCGGGCCGAGCAGTGAGCGCCGGGCGGGGGGGCCAGGGTGCAGGCCAGGTCGCGGGCAGCGGGCGGCCCCGCCAGGGCGGCGGTGCCACCGTCACCGCCGTTGTCACCGCGCCGCCGGGCGTCGACGCCATGTTGGAGATGCTGGAAAGCGCCATCGACCGGGCCAGCGCATCGCTGGAATCCGCCGATGCCGCCACGCGCCGCCTCGTAGCCGCGCTGGCGCACGTGCCCGAAGGGGTGGTGATCACCGACCAGACGGGCACCGTCGTCTATCGCAACCCCCAGGCCGCCGGTTTCGTGGGTGCCCGCCACGGTGAGGCCCTGGCCGAGCGGGCACTCGGCGACCTGCTGGCCGCGGCGCTGGCTGGCAGCAGCCACGAGGAGACCATCGAATTGTTCTCGCCGCCCCGCCGCACCCTCGCCATCCGGGCCCGGCCCCTCATGGACGGTGGTCGCCGCGCCGGCGCCGTCGCCATCATCGAGGACATCTCCGAGCGCCGGCGCCTCGAGGCCATCCGCCGGGACTTCGTCGCCAACATCAGCCACGAGCTCAAGACTCCTGTCGGCGCCCTCAGCCTCGTAGCCGAGACGCTCGAAGGCGAGGACGATCCCGCCGTCGTGGCCCGTCTCTCCCATCGCATGCGGACCGAGGCCGAGCGCCTGGGCCGCATCATCGAGGACCTCCTCGACCTGTCGCGCATCGAGGCCGAGGAGTCGCCGAGGCGGGAAGCGGTGGACGTCCACCTCGTCGTGGGCGAAGCGGTCGACCGCCTGCGTCCCGTGGCCGAGCACCGGGGCATCCGCCTCGAGATCGCCGAGCCTCGGGGGGACCTCGTCATCCGCGGCGACCGCCGGCAACTGGTCTCCGCCCTCCACAACCTCATCGACAACGCCATCAAGTACTCCGAGGACGGCTCGGCGGTCGAGGTCACCGTCACTAACTCCGGCGGCTGGATCGACCTGATGGTCGCCGACCACGGGATCGGCATCCCGTCGCGGGACCTGGAACGGGTCTTCGAACGCTTCTACCGCGTCGACCGGGCCCGCTCACGCGACACCGGCGGCACCGGCCTCGGCCTCTCGATCGTCCGTCACGTGGCGAGCAATCACGGCGGCGAGGTCACCATCGACTCCCGCGAGGGACAAGGGTCCACGTTCCGGTTGCGGCTGCCGAGCGGCGACACCTTCCCCGTATCCCCCGTGCCAACCAACCAAGCGAGGCAACCCTGATGCCGGATCCGCCCACCGTGCTGGTCGTCGAAGACGAGGAGTCTTTCATCGAAGCCCTGGTCGTGGGGCTGAAAAGGGAGGGTTTCCTGGTCAGGGTGGCACGCGACGGCGTGGAGGCGGTCGAGATGTTCGATGCCGTGCGCCCCGACCTGGTCCTCCTCGACGTTATGCTCCCGCGCCTGTCGGGGATCGACGTGTGCCGGGAGCTGCGGACCCGCAGCCGGGTCCCGATCATCATGGTGACGGCCAAAGGCGGCGAGATCGACACGGTCGTCGGCCTCGAGGTCGGCGCCGACGACTACGTCACCAAGCCCTACCGCCTCCGCGAGCTGGTCGCCCGCATGCGCGCCGTCCTGCGGAGGGCGCCCGCCCTCGAGGACACCTCGGCGGCCAGCGACGTGCTGGAAGTGGGCGAGGTGCGCCTCGACCCGGAGCGCCACGAGGTGTACGTGCGCAACCGGTCTGTTTCCCTACCCCTCAAGGAGTTCGAGCTCCTCGAATTGCTGCTCACCAACGCCGGCCGGGTGTTGACCCGCGAGACACTCATCGACCGGGTGTGGGGACCCCACTACGTGGGCGACACCAAGACGCTCGACGTCCACGTCAAGCGTCTCCGGTCGAAAGTCGAGGACGACCCGTCCATTCCTCGCCGGATCACGACGATCCGCGGCCTCGGGTACAAGTTCGAGGCATCCAAGGCCTAAGCCGGACAGGGCTACAGGGCTACAGGAGCCCGGGAGCCGGGCTACAGGCCGAAGCGCTCCCGCAGCCGTTGGCGCGGCGCTTTGCGGCCGTCGTTTGGCATGACGTCGTCGTCGCCGGGATGCCAACGCGGGGTGCCGACGATGGCCCCCACTTCGTACTGGATGTCAGGCGTGCCCGGGGCGAAGGCCCGCAGGGCGTTGGGGAGACCAGAGGGTTGGGAAAAGGGGCCCGGGGTTCCTTGGGTCCCGGTGCCACCGGTCGACGGGGCTGCGGTCGCGAGTGTGCCCGCGGCTGACCACGGGGCGGATCCCATGTTGGCGCCCGCGCCGGAGGCTGGGCTGCGGCCGTTGCTCGCCAGGCTCGGGCGGGCGCCGGGGCCGGCGGGGGTTCCGGGAGGGGGCTCCATCGTCGTGCGGCGCCCGGCAGCCAGGCCGGGGTTGGCGCTGGGGTCCTCGGTCAGGCGGTCGGGACCGGAGTTGGCGTCTTGCAGGGCACGGCGGCTGGCGAGGAGGCTGGGACCGGAGCCGGGCCCCGGCGTCATCCGGGGGGAGCCGGCGTTGAAGGCGGCGCCGGATATCGGGTCCTCGACGGGGCCGGGCGCCGAGGCGCGACTGGGACCCGAGGTCGGTCCGGGGCCGGTGGTGGTGGCTGCGCCGGAGGTGGGGGCCGGGCCGAAGGCGCGACTGCGACCGGAGGTCGGGCCGGAGGTGGGGGGAGTGCGGGAGGTGAGGTCGGCGTCCGGATCGGACGTGAGGCCCGCGGCCGGGTCGGATATGGGATCGGCGCTGAGGGAGGAGATGAGCCGGCGTGCTCCGACGGGGTCCTGGGCCAGGCGGCCGCGGCCGGCGGTGGGACCGGGGGCCGCCGCCTGACCGACCCCTGCGTTGGGGCGCGGGCGCGAGGAGTAGCCGCTCTGGGCCGGCCGCGGGGAGCCGTTGGGCACAGGCCGGGCGGTGGCGTTGAGTGCCTGGCCCAGCTTCGAGAGGACCGCAGGCGGCCCCTCGCCCCCGTTCTCGTAGCTGGCGCCCCCGGCCCTGGGCTGCGGGGGCCGGGCAGGATTCGTCAGGCGGCGGGCGAGAGCGGACGACTCGTCGCTCGCGGGCGCGGGCGCGGCGCCGGCTAGCTCCTGCGGTGGCATCTCAAGTTCCGCATCGTCGCCGTGGAGACCCTGGCCTGCGGGCTCGAAGCCTACGGTCGGGTCCACGTCGCGGGACACGTCGCGCAGCGCCTTCCAGAGATTCGACATATCTGCGTCATCGACCGATTGCAACTGAACCTTAAGGTCCAGTTTGGGGGACTTTTTCGCCGCCCTGGAGGGCGGTCTGAACCCTTTAGGCTGGCGCGCAGTGGATGCCTCCCACGCCGGCTCCTCGATGGCGGACGCGCTCGGCAATGCCTTCCGCCTGAGCAGCGACCGTCAACGCCACGGTCAGGACGCGTTTACCGCTTCGCCCTTCAGCCGGCTGCTGGTAACCCACGTCCTGTCGCTGGCCGGCGACGCCCTCGTGACCTTGGCGCTGGCGGGCTCGTTGTTCTTCAGCACGCCGCTGCACGCCGCTCGGGGCCGCGTCGCCCTCACCTTGTTGTTGACGATGGCGCCGTTCGCGGTCGTGGCCCCGCTCCTCGGCCCGATCATCGACCGGACTCAGGGCGGGCGGCGGGCGATGGTCGTGGCCACGGCCATCGGCCGCGCCCTGGCATGCCTGCTGATGGCCCGGTATATCAACAGCTTCCTGCTCTTCCCGGCCGCGTTCCTGACGTTGGTGTGCTCCAAGGGGTACACCGTGGCCAAGGCCACGCTGGTCCCGTCGGCGGTACAGCGGCCCCAGGACCTTGTCGAGGCCAACTCGAAACTGGCCGTCAGCGGCGCCATCGCCGGGTTCGCGGCCGCCATTCCCGGCGTCGCCATCCTCAAGCTGGCCAGCGCGGCGTGGCTCCTGCGCGTCGACATCGTGGTCTTCGCGATGTGCGCCATCACGGCCGTGCGCCTCCAGGTCACGGAACGGCGCATCGCCATGGACGCCGACCGGCGCGGCGGCACCGAGGTCATCGTGGACGAGGGCGAGTTTCCTGCCGCCCGGGCGCGCGTCGAGGTCCAGGCCAAGCCGTTGCCGCCCGGTGCCATCCAGGTGGCGGCCTTTGCCATGGGGACGCTCCGCCTGATCGTCGGATTCATGACGTTCCTGGTGGCGTTCGGTTTCCGCAATGATCACGCCCCCGCCTGGTGGTTCGGCGTGGTCCTGGCGGGCAGCATTGGGGGAAACCTGGTCGGTGCCGCCGTGGCCCCGTGGTTGCGGTCGCGTGTACGCGAGGAGTTGATCCTCGCCGGCTCGGCGTTGACCGTCGCGGCCGCGGGCATCCTGGCCCTTCTTTTCGACAGCGCCCACAGCCGCCCCGCCGCCGCGCTGCTGGCCGGCGTCATCGGTTTGACCTCGGGCGCCGCCAAGCTGTCGTTCGACGCCCTGGTCCAGCGTCACATCCCGGCGGCGTCGCAAGGCCGAGCGTTCGGGCGCTTCGAGGCCGGATTCCAACTCGTGTGGGTGCTCGGGGGCCTGCTCCCTGTCGTCATCGAGATGTCACTACCGGCCGGCTTCGTGATCATCACCCTGGCATCGGTGGTGGCCGCGGTGGTCTACATCATCGGCACCCGGATGGCCCGGCTCGGGCATCTTCCGACCTGGTGGCCTGGGGTCCGGCCGCCAAGTACAGGTGGCCGCCGAACTCGGGGGCGCGCCCTGCGGATGCCCGGGAGGCAAAGGCCGGCGCCGGATCGCGGGCGGGTGCCACGGTGCCATTCGCCACCTCGCCGCCGGAGGGGGCCACGCTGCCGTTCGCCTCGGCAGCCCCGTCGGGCGCCGCGGACCCGATCTCCCCCGCCGAGCGAGAGGTCCCCTTCGACGGCGATGCCTACGAGGACATGCCGTGGATGAACCCGCCGCCGGACCTCGGCACCTACCCACCGCCTATCGACGTGCCGCCCCTCGGTCAGGCCGGCCGGCCCGTCCCACCGCCCTTGGCGGGGCCGCCGCCGCGCGCCGCGCCCCTAGCGCCCCAACCCAATCGCCCGTCCGACGCCGAGAATCCGGAGGTGTGACGCTGCGCGCGGTGGTCCTGGCCGACACCCACCTGCGCGCCGGTGGCGGCCGCGGGCTTCCCGCCCGGGTTGTCGAACTGCTCGAGGGCGCCGACGTCATCCTCCACGCCGGCGACATCGTCGATGCCGGCGTGCTCGAAACACTGGAAGCCATGGCCCCCACCTACGCCGTCCTCGGCAACAACGACCACACCCTCACCGGACGCCTCCCGGTGGTGGCGTACCTTGAGCTGGACGGGGTCAGGATCGCCATGATCCACGACAGCGGCCCGACCACCGGGCGGGCGGGGCGGATGCGGCGGAAGTTTCCCGATGCCGCCCTGGTCGTGTTCGGCCACAGCCATGTCCCTGTCGACATCGAGGGAGTCGGCGGCCAGCGCCTCTTCAACCCCGGATCGCCCACGCAGCGGCGGGCGCAGCCGCATCGCACCGCCGGGATCGTCGAGTTGGCCGACGGCGCGATTCTCTCGACCGAGGTGGTCGTCGTCGACGACTGACCGCGAGTTGTTGGCGCCGGTGGGATCAGTCGTCGGGCAGGTCGATGCGGGCCAGCCAGAGGCCGGGGGCTGCGATCTCGGCGGGTGTCGGCAGCTCCTTGGCCGAGTGCCACAGCCGGGCCAGGCCTTCCTCGCCGGCGCGCTCTAAGACGCCGGTGACAAAGGCGCCTCCACGCTCGTAGGCGGCGCTGTCCAGAGACACGCCGAGCAGCCGGGCCACGAAACGGGTTCCCGCCCCGTCGTCGAGCCGCCGCCTGCGCATGGCCTCGGTCAGCGGGCCGTAGCTACCGATCAGCCGGTGCCCGACGACATCCATGACATGGTCGACGTAGCCCGTCACCGCCGACAGCAACGCCGACAGCGGAACCATGACGGCCCGCTGAGCTGGGGTCTCCATCTCGCCGAGCAGCACTTCGGGATCGGAGAACGTCTGCTGCAGAGATGTCAGGTCGGTGGGGTCGAAGGCGGCCAGACGATCCTCGAGGGCCGACGGGTCAGGCTCGAAGGCATTGACGTACTGCGTCATGAGCGCGTCGAGGCGGGCTCGGACATGGGGTCGGGACAGAACGGCGTGATGGGCAATCTCGTGGAGGCACACCCACAGGCCGACGTCGTCGGGGGCCATGCTCCAATCCTGGGCGAATCCGTCGATCGTGACCGGCACCATGAGAAGGGAGTCGCCCGGCGGGCGGGGCACCGGCAGGTCGTATTGGCCCATGGCCCGAGTGGCCAGGTTGCCGACCATCGACCCGACCTGGATACCGAACAGGAGCGGACCCATGGCCTGGGGCAGGTTGCCGAGCAACCGGGCCATCGGGTCGTTGGTGATCTCCTCGGGCATCGGCGCTTCGGTGACCGACCGGGCCAGAGCGGTGGCCAGCGTCTCGAGGAGCGGCTTCCACGCCTGCAAGGTCCGCAGCGCCCAGTCCGATCGTGTCACGGCCTGCACCGTGAGGAGGCCGCCACTGGCCGCCGCCGGCAAGCCCGTCGCTTGCTCGATATGCAACTCCGCCACCCGGAGGAGTTCTTCCAAGCGGACCCGGGCAAGTGGGTCGGGATTGGTCTCGGGCTCGCCCTCGTTGGCGGTCATGAGCGCCAGTTGACGGGCAAATTCCCAGTTGATGGGGCCTTGAGAGGTCAGCATCCGCGCCAGGTCGCGGAGGGCCTTCTCAAGAGGTCCGCCACCCTCCATTGGACCAGGCTCGCTCATAGGGGCATGGTAGGGCGGTGAGCGCGGTAGTCGTAACTGGAGCAGCAGGCTTTGTCGGGCAGCGAGTGTTGCGCCGGCTGGCGACCTATAGCGAAGCGGTCGTCGCGGTCGACGCGGTGCCGGTGGGGGTGGACGGGCCCCGCCTTGACCGGCGGCTGGTCGATCTCGTCAGGGACCCCGATGAGCGCATTTCCGGAGCACTGGCCGGCGCCGGCAGCGTGCTGCACCTGGCGTGGTCGCACTCCGTCCCCAGTAGCGGGCGGCGGCCCCTCACCCCCGGGGTCCCGTACCCCAACCTGGTGGCGCTGCGCCGGATCCTCGACGCCGCCGGCCGCGAAGAGGTCACCCGGCTGGTTCATGTCTCCAGTGCCACCGTGTACGGGGCGTGGCCGGACAACCAGGTGCCCCTCGCCGAGGACGCCGCCCTTCGCCCGAACCCAGGTTTTGCCTACGCGGTGGAGAAAGCCGAAGGTGAGCGGATCGTGGCGGAATGGGCCGACGACCATCCCGCGGTGCAAGTCGCCATCCTCCGGCCCACCGTCACGGTCGGATCCTCCGGTCCCGCCCTCTACCAGGCCCTGGCAGGGACCAAGTCACCCCAACCTGATGACTCCACCCGCCCCATGCAGTTCCTCGATGTCGAGGACCTGGCGGCTGCGATCGTGTTCGCATGGGAGCACCGACTGGCCGGCGTGTACAACGTGGCGCCCGACGGCTGGATCACCCACGATCAGGCTCGGGCTATCGTCGGCGGTGTCGCCCGGTTGCGACTTCCCGGTCGGCTGGCGGGAACAGTGGCCTCGGTCGGCTGGCGCCTTTTGCGTACCGGCACCCCGAAAGAGGCCCGTCCCTATTCGGTCCACCCGTGGGTCGTCGCCAACGACCGGATGCGGGCCGCCGGTTGGGCGCCGGAGCGGTCCAACGAAGAGGCGTTGGTCTCGAGCGACAACCGCAGCCACTGGAGTGATCTGCCGCCCAGCCGCCGCCAGGAGATGGCGTTGCTGGCGGCCGGTGGGGGCGTCCTGGCGGTCGCCGGTGGCGTGGTCGCGGCCGGCGTCGCGGTGGCGTCGAGAGCCCGGCGCCGGCGGCGGGCATAGGGAAGGCACGGTTCGCTGGTCACCGCCACGGCCGACGGGGCACGGTCACGGGGCTACCGCGGCTGCTCGCCGTCTCCCCGCTCGTTCTGGCGGTTTGCGCTCGCGCCAGGTGGCCTAGGGGTAGTCCGACACCGGCCGCTGCTGGAGGACGATCTCGGTCGCGTGGACGGCACCGTCGTGGATGTAGGTGAGGTTCATGCGGTCTCCGGGCCGGTGCTGGCGGACCGACACCTCGAGGGCGTTCATGGTGTTGATCGGCTGGCCCCCGAAGGCGGTGACGATGTCGGACGCGCCTATGCCGGACTGAGACGCCGGGCTCCGGCTATCGACATTGGAAACGATGGCGCCACCGGTGATGCCGAGGGCCTTGGCGGTGGCGCCATCCACATCCGAACCCTGGATTCCAAGCCAGGCATGCGTGACTTTTCCACTCGATAGGAGCTGGTCGGCCACGTCGCGGGCCACCTCGATAGGCGTCGCGAACCCTATCGACTGCAGGCTCTGGTCGCCCAGGGCCACCGCGGTGGTGATGCCGATGACCATGCCGTTGGCATCGACGAGGGCGCCGCCACTACTGCCCGGCTCGATGGCCGCGTCGGTCTGGATCATGTCGACGAAGGGTCCGCCGTCGCCGGAGCTCACCTGGCGGTCCACGCCGCTGATGATGCCGCTGGTCACTGATGGTCCCCCGGCGAGGCCGAGTGGCGATCCGATGGCGATGGCCAGCTGGCCGACCCGGAGCTGGTTGGACGATCCGAGGACGGCGCCCACCTGTTGCTTGGTGCCCTGGAGCTTCACGACTGCGATGTCGGTGGAGTGGTCGCTGCCGATGATGCGGCAGGTGACGCGGTGGCCGTCGGAGAGGACGGCCACCACTGATTGGGCCCCTTCGACGACATGACTATTGGTCAAGATGTAGCCGTCACTGCGATAGATGACACCCGATCCGGTGCCACTGGCGCCGTTGCTGTCGACCAGGAGCTCAACCAGCGAGGGCCGGAGCCGGTCGGCCATGTCGGCGATATCGCTCTTGGCGTTGGCCGCGATGGTGACATACGGGGTGCCGGGGTCGACGAGCTGTTCGATCGGCCTCACCACCGTGGTCGAATGCCGGTACTGGCCCGACACGACGCCGGCACCCGAGGTCAGCAGGGCACCGACCATGCCGGCGAGGAGGGCGACTGCCCACAGCCGGCGGTCAGTTTCCTTGGTGCCCACCGCGCTGGTTGTCCCGACGCGTCCGCGGGCAACTTCGGAGGGGTGCCGCCACAGACGATCGTCGGGCGGCAGCCACGGAAAGACGGGCCCATCCTCGTCCACTCCGTCGTCGGCATCCACCGAGACGGAGGTTACCGGGGCAACTTCGTGCGCTGCGGTCGCGCGGCGCAAGGGTTCCCATGGCAATGGCCCCCGACTGGGCACCGGCGGGCCTTACCATTGGATGTGTGGGTGAGGCTGTGGACGTTCAAGTGGACGGTGATGACTGGATCGCGCTGACCGATCAGCCGTTGCCGGCCACCGCTGCCCTCCTCTGGTCGGTCCTTCCCAGCTGCGGGGCCGAAGTCCTCTTTGCCGGGACTGTCCGGGATCACGCCGAGGGCCGATCCGGCGTCACCGAATTGGAATACGAAGCCTACGAAAAAGCGGGAATAGCCCGACTGGGCGCCATTGCGGCCGAAGCCCGCCGGCGCTGGAGTGACATCGGGCGGGTGGCGCTGTTACATCGCCTGGGCCCGTTGGGCGTCGGTGAGATCTCGGTTGTGGTGGTCGTCTCCACCCCCCACCGGGACAGCGCATTTGCAGCAGCCAAGTGGTGCATCGACACCCTGAAGGTGACCGTCCCCATATGGAAGCGCGAGACGTGGGAAGGTGGAGTCGACTGGGGTACCGACGCTTCCGAAATCGCAACAGTCACCCAAGAGGGGAGGGTGCCCTCATGATCGCTGGGCTGGTCCTGTCAAATCTCTTCTACGTCGTTGGTGCGATCGTGGCGGCGACGGTCGTCAGCGCGATCGTCCTCCTCCGGCACCGCCGGCCGAGATCGCTCGAATCCGGCATCGAGATGTTCAGCCGCGAGCTGAAGGCGCTGCGCCCCGAACGCCCCCCCACCGTGCTGGCGGGCACCGACGATGGCGTCGCCGATGATGGTGCCGCTGGCGCCTACCGACTTCGGTCCGGCGGGAATGGCAGGGGCGGATCGCGAGGGGCGGCGGCGCGCGACCGCGCCGGCCCGGGCGGCGGGGGTGCCTCGGGCACCGGTCGCAGCTCCAGTCCCCGAAGCGACGCTCCACGGGCGGTGACTCGCCTGGCACCAGAAGCGCCACGCCACGGCACTCGCCCGGGCTCCACGATCCCGGGGAGCGACGGGGCCGAAACCCTGTCGCCTGACCAGGAGAACGAGCCTGGCTAGGGACCTCGCCATCGATCTGGGTACGGCCAACACCCTCGTCTACGCTCGCGGCCGCGGCATCGTTCTGAACGAACCGACCGTCATCGCATTGAACTCCCGTAGCCACGATGTCTTGGCCATGGGCCAGGAGGCGTGGCAAATGATCGGCCGCACGCCGGGCTACATCGTTGCCGTACGGCCCCTCCGCAAGGGTGCCATCACCGACTTTGACATCACCCAGCGAATGATCCGCCTCCTGCTGCAGCGCGCCGGGGTGTCCCGATTCAACCGCCCTCGGGTCCTCATCTGCGTGCCGTCGGCGATCACCGAGGTCGAACGGCGGGCCGTGGAGGAAGCAGCTCGGGGTGCCGGCGCGACCGGTGCCTATCTCATCGAGCAGCCCATGGCTGCCGCCATTGGAGCGGGGCTTCCCATTCACGAGCCGCTCGGCAACATGATCGTCGACGTCGGCGGCGGCACCACCGAAACTGCGGTC
Organism: uncultured Actinomycetota bacterium; assembly: GCA_963851105.1. Lineage (GTDB taxonomy): Bacteria > Actinomycetota > Acidimicrobiia > Acidimicrobiales > Palsa-688 > DATARN01. Next base: position 343,574 of record CAWKNP010000004.1, on the reverse strand, counting down.
ATCTCGCTGGGCGGCATCGTGGCTCTCCAGGCCATCCGCGTCGGCGGTTTCGATATCGACGCCTCAATCCAGACCTACGTCCGCCGCGAGTACGGCATCGCCGTCGGTGAACGGACCGCGGAGGAAATCAAGATGGCCATCGGCTCCGCCTGGCCTCTCGTCGACGAGGTGAAGGCCGAAGTCCGTGGACGCGACCTGATGAGCGGCCTCCCAAAAACCGTCATCCTTTCTCCCGAAGAGGTACGCGAAGCCATCGAGGAACAGGTCAGCGCGATCGTCGATTCCGTCGTCAGGTGCCTCGGCATGGCTCCCCCGGAGCTGGCTCAGGACCTCATCCTCCAGGGGATCCACCTGGTCGGCGGCGGGGGGATGCTCCGGGGTCTGGACAGACGCCTGGCAGAAGACACCGCGGTCCCGGTACACCTCGTCGAGGCGCCCCTCGAGTGCGTGGTACTCGGCGCCGGCCGGTGTCTGGAAGCATTCGAATCCCTCAAGGTCATGTTCATGGGAGCCTCTCGCTAAGGCCCTTCGGGGCCATGGGCTAGCGCCGGTCGACTTTCGAGGCGTTGGCCTCGGTCCGAGGATTCCCGGCGGAGTTTCCCCGGTGAGTAGCATGCCGACCCGGTGCCAAGGGGTGACACTCCGACGCGGCTGAGTGACCGGTCCCTGGCCAGCATCATCTTCGCTCGCCTCAGCGGACCGCTGCTGGCCTTCGTCGCTGTCTTCTGCGTAGCCACCGTCGGGTACGTCGTCATCGAGGGCTACGGCTGGTTTGACGGGGCCTACATGACCATGATCACCCTGAGTACTGTCGGCTACGGCGAGGTTAAGCACCTCGACTCGGCTGGGCGGGTGTTCACCATGGGCGTCATCGTGGCCGGCTTCGCCGATTTTCTCTATGCCGCATCGGTACTGACCGCCTTCTTCACTTCGGGAGAAGCGGGCGTCCAACTCAATGAGCGAAGAGGTCGCCGCATGCGCGATGCCCTTGAGAATCACGTCATCGTCGTCGGCTTCGGCCGGGTCGGCCAAGCGGTGGTTCGTGGCCTCAAGGAGTACGGCGGGCAGTGCCTGGTGCTGGACAAAGATCCCGACCACTCCGAGATGATCCGGGCCGCGGGCGCCGTCGATCTCGTCGGCGACGCGACCAACGAAGTCGACCTCGAGGCGGCCGGGATTGGCCGGGCAGTGGCGCTGGTTGCCGCCACCGAGGAGGACAACATCAACCTGATCGTCGTGCTGACCGCCCGGGCGCTACGACCCGATCTGCGGATCGTGTCGCGGGTCAACGAGGCCAGTTGGCTGCAACGCATTCAACGCGCCGGCGCCGACATCGTCGAGTCGCCCTACCAGTCCTACGGCATGTCTCTGGCGGCCGCTGCGGTCTCCCCTGCCGTGCTCGACCTGCACGACCTGCCTCTTCTGGGATTTGGCGCTCAGGAGATTGCCGTGCCTCCGACATCGTCAATGGTGGGGCGAAACTTGGCAGACCTGGCTGACGCCCATCCGGTCGTGCTGGTTGTGGGATTACGCAGGAACGGTGAGCTACGGCCGTGGTATGACGTCGACAGCACACTGGCCGCGGGCGACGTGGTCGTGGCGTTGGGGAAACCCGAGCACCTGGCCCGGCTCAGCCAGGCGTTGTTGAAGGGCAGCCCCGGGGCCATGCGAACGTAAGTGGGGGTGAAGGCTCGACGCTGCGGACCACGCCTGAGCTCGTCGCACTTTGACTCACGGCCTATACGGACCATTGCGGCCGTCTCGGGTTCGTGATTGAGGGGCCGATAAAAGGCGATCCCTTTCTTTTTGTGCATCCCCGGACTTGCTTATCAGGTCGAACCGGTCTTTTTTCGAATCCTGACTCCACGGCTGCTCCGGTGAGGCAAGTTCGGCATTTACACCAAGACCTGGTTATAAATTGAGGCAACCTTCTATCCCTTTCCCTATTAAGGAAAATCTCTGGACTGTGGACATTTGCACAAGCAACCGGAGGCGTTTGCGTCGGACCCGGCTGACCGACCGCGACGGCCTGCGGGCCGACATGAAGGGATGGCTGTGGCAGCGTCTTTGAGCCACGCGGAGCCGGCGAGGGACTCGTGGCCGGTCGGTCAATCCCGTTTCCCGGGATTGTTCAGGACAGGTCTTCGGCTGCCTGCCGGACCTGCCAGTCCCGGTCGGTTTTCGCCTTGGCGAGAGCCTCGGTGACCTCGGGGCCATCGAAGGGAGCAAGTGCGATGACCGCCCGGCGGCGGATGGCGGGCTTGTCGTCGAGGGCCGCCAGGATCGTCGGCAGCCCGGCGGGGTGACCGATGGCGCCGAGGGCCGCGACAGCGGCTTCCCGGCACAGCGGGTCGTCATGGTCAGTTGCGATTCGGGCGAGGTCGGGTACCGCCCGTCCTTCAGAATCCTGGCTTCGTTCCCCGACTGCGAAGCACGCCGCTTCCACGACCAGGGCATCGGAGTCGCCGAGATTCGCGAGGACATGAGAGATGGGAAGGATCGCACTGACCTCACAGGCCCGGCGACGCACGACCGAGGCCGGGTCCGACATGGCGGCGGTGACGTCGGACACCTGCAGGACGCCGATCCGCTGGAGGGCGCCGAGCGCGGTAGCTCGCACGTCGCCGTCAGGATCAGACAGCCCCTCCCGAGCGATCGCTTCGTCACCCTGATGACCGGCGAGAGCGATCCGGCGCCGGCGGGCGACGACCTCGGCGGTCTTCTCAGCCATTCAGGGCATGTTGAAGGGCCAGCACGATGGCGCCGATCGCGGCCGCCAGGATGCCGGCCAGCAACAGGCCGAGCACGACCGTCGTCACGAGCAGTTCGATCATCGATCGAATTCGACGCCACGCGCCGATCGGGTCGCGCAGCCGGCGGGCCTCCATGCGGCCTCGGGCGGCCGGCGATCCGGGGAGGGTGGAGGTGGGGAGGGTGACTGCGTTGTCGGGCCGAGTAAGGGGGCCTGGCGTCGGACCGCTCTGGCGACCGGCGGCAACGGGCTCCCGGGGCACCGTGGTCGGCGGTCGCGGGCGCGCCGGAGCCTGCGGTAGGGGTGGGTAGCCCAAGCCTGCTGCTGAATGCGCCGGGACGGGGGGCGCACCGGGTGGCGCGATGTGAGTCGGACCGGGCGATGGTGGTTGCCGAGCCGGGGGAGGAGAAAGGGTGGCGGGTTGTGCCGGCGGCATCGCCGGAGCGTTAGGCGCCTCGGGTCCCGACGGCGTGACCAGTGGGGTCGTCTGCGCCTCGGCCGTCTGTGGGGCCGGGGGCGCCGGGGGCGGGAGGGTTTTGGTGGGCGCCGGTTCGGATGTCGTTGCGGCGGGCGGGGGAGCCACGACGGCCGGCGTCGCCGGTGGTGGTGGCGGCGGTACTGGTGGTGGCGGCGGTTGCGGCGAAGGGATCGTTGCCGCCGGTGTTTGTTTGTCGGCCTTCGCCACTGGGGGAGGTGGTGGAACGACGGGCGCGGCTTTGGTTGCTTGCGTGTCGACGGCTGGAGCTGGTGCGGCCGGAGCTGGCGATTGGGTCGGACGGGGTGGTGCCGGTGGCGGAGGCGGCGGAGGGAGAACCTGCGGCGGTGTTGGCAGCGGTGGCAGGGCCCGCAGGAAAGAAGGCAGCGTCAGCCCAGTGTCCGGTTCGCCGACCTCGGGCCCGAGGGTTCTAGCGCCGTCGGAGGCCGATGAGCTTGATGAGGGAATTGGCGGTGGTGGCGGCGGTTCCGGAGTGGCCGGCGCCGGCGGGGGTGTCGAATCCGCTGACGGGTCAGGCTGAGGCATGTCCGCTGGTACGGGCGCCGCCTCCTGAGTTGGCACGGCCTCGGCGTGGGTAGCGGGCGTGGGTGCTGTCGGCGGCGGGGCCGCCGGAGTGGGCGCCGGCTCGGGTTGTGTCTCCGCTGCCGGTGCTGCCGGTGCTGCCGGTGCTGCCGGTGCTGCCGGTGCTGCCGGTGCTGCCGGTGCTGCCGGTGCTGCCGGTGCTGCCGGTGCTGCCGGTGCTGCCGGTGCTGCCGGCGGTGAGGGCCCAGAGGTGGGGGCCTCCGCTGTTGTCGCCGCATCAGCCGCCGCTTCGGCTGATGGCGGCGGCTGCGGTGGCGCCGATGGTGGTGCCTGTGCCGGCGGCGACAGCGTGGTTGTGAGAGCCACTTCCCCAGGTGCCCAAGGAGCGGTCACATCGGCTTCAGGCCTTTCGAGCGCCGAGGGCGGTTGGGCAGCTGGGTCGGGCTCGAGAATGGCCGCGACGGCCTGCGCTTCAGGCTCAGTCGGCGCTGGCTGCCCAACGGCTGGCTCGACGGCCTGCGACTGGGGCGACATCTCGGCGCCGGCGCCGGTGATGGGCGGCTCTTTCGTGGCCACCGACGCTGCCGGAACGATCTCGACGTCCTGAGCTTGCGATTCGGGCTCAGGAGCGCGAGGAGGACCGGCGATTGGCGGCTCGGCCTGCGGTGACGCGAGGGGCGATTCTTCTGGCGCCTCGACCAGCGACACCGCGACCGGCGATATGTCTGTTGCCAGGGCGTGCGGTGGCGGGGCCGGCGATATGTCTGGCGCCTGGGCTTGCGGTAGCTCAACGAGGGCCTCAGGTTCGGCCACGGCCGCAACCTCGGTGGCATCTTGAGTGTCAGCGGCGGCGGCTTTGGCTTGGGCGGCTTCGGCTTGGGCGGCTTCGGCTTGGCGGCTTCGGCTTGGGCGGCTTCGGCTTGGGCGGCTTCGGCTTGGGCGGCTTCGGCTTGGGCGGCTTCGGCTTGGGCGGCCGGCTTGGGCGGCTTCGGCTTGGGCGGCTTCGGCTTGGCGGCGGCTTCGGCCTTGGGCGGCTTCGGCGGCGGCGGCTTCGGCCTTGGCGGCTTCGGCCTTGGCGGCTTCGGCTTGGGCGGCTTCGGCCTTGGCGGCTTCGGCCTTGGCGGCTTCGGAGGCCGCGCCCGCGTCGGCCGCTACGGGAGATCCAGTTACTGGTAGCGCCGTTCCGGGTGTGTCGACGCCTGACGGTGGGGGCGCGGGCAGTACCTGGACCGCCTCGGGCGGGACCTCGGGTGCCACGGCGAGAGACGCATCCGCTCCCGAATCGACCCGATCCCCCGCGCCGCCAACAGGGGTCACAACCGGAGTCTCGCCCGCAACTGAAGGCTCCTGTCGATCAACCACCGCATCCTCTGGCGCCGGGCTGACCGTTACCTCCGCCGTTCCCACGGCATCCGTCGCGCCTCGGTCCTCAGCCATGCCGGCAACCCACTGCCATCTCTACCCTCCCGGCTCATGGCAGGCTGTGCCGGACTCTCCCCTGCGCACGGCTCGTGCTCGGGCCGCCGCGATGAGAAGGTGACTCCCGAACGTGACCACGATCGATCCGATGGTACCGGACGGCTTTGGCACGGACCCGGACACGCAGCCGCCGCCATCTACGCCACCACAGACGTCGCAAACGCCGGAACCGCCGCCGCCGGGGCTGCCGCCCCAGCCGCAGGAGCAGCAACCGTATCGCCGTCGCCGGTGGCCCCTTCCGACTGTGGCGATCATTGTTGTGGTTCTCGCCATTGGTTATGCGGTGGCAAACCACTACACAGCGAACTATTACGCCATCGCCCCCGGCGACGCCCAGTCGGTTCAGCGCTACGTGACCGTCCCGCCCGACAAGGCGCACAAGCACCCCGGTCACGTCCTCCTGGTCACCGTTTCCCTGCTCACGGTCAGGCCACTTACCTGGATCAGCGACAAATTGAACTCCGACATTCAGATGTTGAAAGTCCAGGACCTGACAGGCAACACGCCGCCGAGCCAGCTCAACCAGCTCAACGCCGTCGAGATGCAGAACTCGACCCAGACGGCGGTGATCATCGCCCTGCGCCGGCTGGGATACACCGTGAACCTGAACGGTCAAGGCGCGGAGGTCGACGCGGTAGTGGCGAAGTCGCCGGCGGCCAATCTTCTCGCACCCGGCGATGTGATCGTCGCGTTCGACGGCACACCGATCATGTCGAACGACCAGTTGGTCACCGCCATCCGCCGCCACAAGCCCGGCGACAAGGTCGTGTTCACCCTGCAGAAGTCGTCACCCACTCGCACCGAGGACAAGACGGTCGTCCTCGGTTCGGCGCCCGCCGACGCCGCGACACCCACGACCCATGCTTTTCTCGGCATCGCCACGACCACCAAGGAACAGCCCAGCCTCCCGATCGACGTGAAAATCGACCCGGGCAACATCGGCGGACCGTCGGCGGGTCTCTCGTTCACGCTGCAGATCATCGACGACCTGAGCACCGGTGACATCACCGGCGGCAAGACCATTGCGGTGACAGGCACGATCAACGGCGACGGGACGGTCGGTGACGTCGGTGGCGTGGCCCAGAAGGCCGTGGCCGTCCGCAAGGCGGGTGCCATCGCCTTCCTGGTCCCCAAGGGCGAGGGCAAGGTGGCGAAGCAGCACGCCGGCTCCCACGTCAAGGTGATCGAGGTCACGACCCTCGAAGAGGCGCTGAACACCTTGAAGTCCCTCGGCGGCGACCTGTCGGGCCTTCCCCCCGCGCCCGCACAACTCTCCAGCTGAGGACAACCAACCAGCCGGGGAAAAGGGGGTTGTAGGTCCCGGGTTCCCCGGCGCGGTCCCCGCTGAGATCAGAAAGAGCGGTGAAACTCCGACACCAGCTTTCTCGGGTCCACAATGATGAAGACGCTCAGTTTTCGCCCGGGAAATGCCAATATTGGAACGACTGAATAACCCCAAAAGCACATCAATCGGTCATCGGAGGGCCTGAGCGTGCTCGTGCCCGTCCTAAGACCTACGCTCCGCTCGCCTCGTCTATGACCTCCACCGTCGCTCAGGTCCAGTTCGCCGCCGAGTTCGTGACCTTCCTGGTTGCGGCGGCCGGCCTCGCGCTCGTCGTCCTGCGCAACGAGCTGACGACCAGCCGCCCCCCCGAGCGCCTGGCGCTGACGATCGGTTTCCTCGCCACCGCCGTGGCTGCGTTCGCGCACGGGTCGCTCCTGCTACGCGGGGATTACGAGGCCATCGTGATCGCCCTTCGGGTCGCGGGTATCGTCGGCCTCGGCATCGGATCGGTCCTGTGGTGGCGCGGCCGAGGGGTGGCCCGCCAACTTCTTTGGGTCGGACTGGTCGGTAGCACGATCGCGGTGGTCCTCGAGGCCATCGGCGCCGGTCGGGCATCCGACGCCGCGCTGGCGGCCGGCAGCATCATGATTGGCGCCGCCCTCCTCGTCGCCAGCCGCCGCTCGGTCGCCGCCCGGGTGGCCGCCAGCGCGGCAGGGACGCTGCTCCTCGTCGTGCTGGTGCTGTCGGTCGCCCTGTCCGCGGTCCTCTCCTCCTCCGTCGAACGCGAGGAGCTCAACCGGCTTCAATCCCGCGCCAACACCGAAGCCAACCTGGCGACCACGAGCTTCCAAAACGAGATCCCGACGGCGCGCCTCGCCGGACTGTTCCTCTTCACCCAGGGCCAGCTGACGACTGCGCAGGTGCAGCAGATCCTCGGCGTCCTGCACAACCTGTATCCCGTCGGCGGCCTCGAGTTCCTGGTCCCGCCCACCCCGGCGGCGGCGATTCAGACGCCCGCGCAGCCGGCCCCTCCGACCGCGGGGGCCAGGATCATCGCCGAGGTCGGGATCGACCCCGGGCCCGCCACGTTCCTGGCCGGCCTCCCGCTCCTCCAGCCCGCTTGCACCCAGCTCACCAACGGGTCGCTGTACGTCATCGGCAAGCAGGTGATGGCGGTCGCCGCCTACCCCCTCTGCCAGAGCCAGGGCAACGGCACCACCGCGGTGGGCTACCTGCTCCGCGTTCGCCCCCTCGACAACGACTATCTCGACAGCCGCCACCGCGACGACCAGACAGTCTCGCTGGCCATCGTCGATCAGAGCAATGTCCTGGCCATTGCGGGGCGGTTGCCCCCGGTCCGCAGCCTCAACGCGATCGGTGCGGCGGTGCTGGGGAGCAGCCAGCCCGTCAACCGGGTGATCGGGGGCCAGTACGTTGCCGCCCAGCCGATCAAGCAGGCGGACAACCAGCAATCGGCCATCGGCGCCGTCGTTGTCTCGACCCCCACCTCGGCGGTCGTTGTCACGCGCGACCGGCTCTTCCGCACCCTCTTCCTTATCGCCCTCGGCGGCACGCTCATCGCTCTCGGGTTGGCGGTAGTCATCGGCGACCGCATCACCGCCGGCCTTCGCCGACTCACCCTGGTCGCGGAGAGCATTCAGAGCGGACGGCGCGGCGAGCGGTCCGGGATCACCAGCGACGACGAGGTCGGCGTCCTTGGGGCCGCCTTCGATTCGATGGCCGACTCCATCGAGGAGCAGACGCGCGCCCTCAGGTCGGCCGCCGACGACGAAACGCGCCTCCGCAGCCGGATGGAAGCGGTCGTCGCGGGCATGGGCGACGCCCTCGTTGCCGTCGACGCTCGGGGCAACATCACTGACTTCAACCAGGCCGCCGAGGAGATGACCGGTGTCACCGCGGCGCAGGCGGTCGGCGAGCCGGTCGATGAGGTCGTCATCCTGGTCAACGAGGACGGCGGTTCCCTCGGTCCCCGCCTTCGCACCCCGAGCCCGTCGCGCTGGGGCATGTTGGCGACCGCCCTCGAGCAGAACGGCACCGAGTTTCCCGTCGCCGTCTCCGCCGGTGCGCTGCGAGGACCGGGCAACGAACTCGTGGGCCAGGTACTCGTCCTGCGCGACCTGCGGCGCGAGCGTGAGGTCGAGCGGATGAAGACCGAGTTCCTCAGCCGCGTCGGTCACGAGCTGCGGACGCCACTGACGGGGATCATGGGCTACGCCGACTTCCTGATGCGGCGATCCGTTCCCGTCGAGCGGGCCCAGGTCTGCTACGAGGAGATCCTCGTGTCGGCCAAGCGACTGCTGCGGGTGGTGGAGATGCTGGAGTTCTTCGCCTCCTCGGGCGCCGGGCGGGTCCTGCTGCGCCCCGAACCACTTGACGTGCACCAGCTTGTCGAGTCGGTCGTCGTTCCCTGGAGCGAGCGGCTGGCGGCGCCGAGCACGATTGCCAGCCAGATCGCGCACGACATTCCCCAGATCAACGGCGACCGCCGGTGGCTGGCGCTGGCCATCGACGAGCTCATCGACAACGCCGTGAAGTTCTCCCTCGGCGGCGCCCAGGTGACGGTCACCGCAGGGGTCGCGCTCGGCCGCCCCCCCCAGGAGCCGCCCCGCTTCCTTGGCCCCGGTGCCTCGGCGCCGAGCGCCAACGGGCCCGGATCGGTCCGCGTGCTCGAAATCTCGGTGATGGACCGCGGCAAGGGCATGACTCCCGAGGAGCAGGCCACCGCCTTCGGCGAGTTCGTCCAGGGGGACAGCTCCGACACCCGCCAGTTCGGCGGCCTCGGCCTCGGTCTCAGCCTTGTCCAGCGGGTTGTCGAGGGGCACGGCGGTACAGTCAGATGTACCTCCCTCTCGGGCCGGGGATCGACATTCACGATCGCTTTGCCGTTGCCACCCGAGCGCGAGCCGGAACCCACATTGGCTGAGATCGACCAACGCCGGCTGCAGAGCTCGGTCAACTAAATGAAGCCCATGGGCGTCGGTCGCCGCGTCACCATCCCCGCCGGCGTCATGGCCGCTGTCATCGCAGTTGGGCTCGCCGGATGCGGCCACAGCAGCAACGGGATCGCCCGCCTCACGGTCAACGGGCAGGCGCAGGTCACGCCGGCCAACGGCAGCGCCCGGGCGGCGCACAGCGGCGACGTCCTCCATGCCGGCGACCAGGTCCGCGTCACCGCCGGCGAGGCGGCGGTGAGCCTCACGGCGGGAGACGTCCTCCAGCTGCGTACCGGCACTCTGCTCACGGTGGACAAGACACCGCGCCTGACGGCGGGCGCGATCCTCATACAGGCCAACGAAAACGAAGTGCGTATCGCGGCGCAGCGGGCCACCCTGGTCGTGCCCTCAGGGGTCGCCAGCTTGGACATCTCGACTGCCGCAACACTCACCGCCAAGTCCTACAAGGCGACCGCTTTCCTCGACATCCCCGGCAATCCCGCCGCCGATATCACCGCCCCGCGCCAGGTGGTCCTGGCACCCGATACTCACCTGCCGGTCACCGCGACGCCCCTCAAGTACTCCGACAGCGATTCCTGGGATCGCCAGTACCTGGCGTCGGCGGCTGCCGTGTCGACTCAACTGGCTACGGCGGCAACCGGATTCAACGCCCAGTTGACGGCCAACGAGGGGAAGGACGCCTCCTTTTACCAGCAGATCCTGCCCGGCCTGAGCGGCCGCCCCGACTTTGTGGCGGCGTTCGCCGGCGCCCAGCAGCAGCAGCCGATCGGCGCCGCGGCCGCGGCCAAACCCGGCGACTACCTCATCGCCGAGGTCATCGCCCTGCGCGGCACCACGGGGAACTTCGGCGACCGCTTGGGCTCCGAAATGGTGTTCTTCGCCCAGGGGGCGGGATGGGGCTTCGTGGCCTATGACCAGGGCGTGACCGACATGACCGGTGTCCTCAACGACGTTCTGGCCGCGATCGGGCGGGCCGCGCTGCCGTTCACATCCGGTACACCGTCGTCACAGATCGCCATCGGGCCGACGCCCGGCCCCACCACCAACACCACCCGGCCGAGCAGCCGCCCGACCACGCCCGGCCCGACCACGACGACCCCTGTCAACCCCCGGCCGGTGCACCCGACGGTGACCGCCCCGACATCTCCGCAGCTGCCGGTCCTGCAGCTGCCGGTCCCTGTGCTCCCGGGGCCGCTCGGAAACCTGCTCAACCCGTTGCTGGATCCGCTCATCCAGGCCCTGAACAACATCCTCAAGCCCCACCACTGACGGTCCCTCATCCGAGCGACCGCGCGTCGTACGCTCAGTCCATGGTGAATGTGGAGGGGTCTCTGTCTGCGGACCTCATCGCGCAGCAAAACTTCTCGCCCGTCCGGCGCGGTTTCGACCCCGACGAGGTCCGGGCGTTCCTCGTCAAAGTCGGCGCCGAGATCATGGCGCTCCACGAGCGCCAGGCCGCGCTCGAGGATGCCCGCCGCGACGCCGAATACCGCGCCGCCCATCCGTCGTTCGACGAGGAAACCCTGTTCGGGGCGGTCGGCGAGGAGACCGCGCACATCCTGAAGAGCGCCCACGACGCGGCGGCCGATATCAAATCCCGGGCCGGGGAAAATGCGTCTCGGATCCTGAAAGACGCTCACGCGCAGGCAGAAGTGTTGCTGGCCGAGGCGGAGACGGTCTTGTCCCGCCGGACCGAGGAAGCCGAGGCCGTGGCCGGGCGCATCAAGGAAGCGGCCAAGGCCGAGGCGGAGCGACTGCTCGACCAGTCCCGCCAGCAGTCGAAGGCCATCCGGGCGCAGGCTGAGGCCGAGCGCAACGCCATGATCGAGGGCGCTCAGGCCACGAGGGAAAAGATCCTCAGCGCCCTGTCGAAAAAGCGCAACGTGGCGGTAGCCCAGGTCGAGCAACTGAGAGCCGGACGGGAACGCCTCCTCGAGGCCTACCAGGTGGTCAGAGAAACACTGGACGAGGCGATGGCAGAACTGGCAAGGGCGGAGACCGAGGCAAGGGCGGCCGCCGACGCGGTCCGCCACCGCCCCCTCGCCCTCGACGAGCCCGATGGCCTGCAAGAAGAAGGCGACCCCCCAACCAACCCGACGCTGCCGATCATCCAAAAGCGCCTGCGGCAAGCCGACAGCCAATCCGCCCATCCTCCCATGACCGCCCGCCCGCCAGCCCCGGCCTCGCCAGCGGCGAGTGTCCAGCCCCCTTCCCGCCCCACGACAAGCCCGCCCCCACCGCTGTCGGCAGTTGGGGCCAAGCCCAGCGCGCCCCCGCCGGCGGTGGCGCCAACTCCCTCTCCCCCCGCTGAGACCAGCGCCGGGCCTTCGGTGGCGCCGGCATCGGCAGGGCCCGACGTGGCTAGCGCCCCGCGTTCGGCGGCGCCGGCATCGGCAGGGCCGGCCGTGGCTAGCGCCCCGGGTTCGGTGGCGTCGGCATCTTCGCCGCCCGTCGAGGCCGGTGCCCCCGTGCCGACAGGGGCGGTTTCCAGCCCGGTGGCGGCCGAAGTGCAGGGAGTAGCAGCCCCAAAGGGTCCCACCGAGAAGTCAGCGCAAGAGAGAACCGAAAGAGGAGCCGAGGCCGGTGCGGCAGAGGGTCGCCGTTTCCCGGGCGATCTTGCGCTCGTAGGGCGCGGCCCAGCGCCGCACGTTGACGACGCCCACACAGACGAGCCCCCCAAGCAAGAGCCGAGGACAGTCGAGTCACTTTTCGCACGCATAAGAGCAGACAGGGAAAAAGCAGTAGCCCACGCCAAGGAAGTACTGACCGACGACCGGCCGGTTCCTGACGACGAGACCCTGCTACAGAAGCGGGACGAAGCCTTGGAGCCGATCGAAGCCGGCCTGACGAGACGCCTGAAGCGCGCTCTCCAGGACGATCAGAACGATCTCCTCGACCGCCTCCGCAACGTCCGCGTGTCGCAGAAGGCGGCGGCGGTGGTCCTGCCGAGCCGCGAGGCGCACGCCGCCCGTTTCCACAACCTCAGCCGCCCATTCCTGGGCGAGGCCATGAATGCCGGCGTTCGCTACACCGCTTCGATGATCCCCGGCCTGCGGGCCACGGACCACCTCAGTCGGGTCGACGCGCTGGCCGGGAGGCTGGCCGAGGCCATCATCGACCCGCTGCGCCGGCGCCTCGAGAGCGTGCTCGTCGATGGTGAGGGCGACGACCCCGTCATCGTGGCCGAGGCCGTGGGCGCCGCCTACCGGGAGTGGAAGACCAAGCGGGTCGAAACAGCGGCCGCGGACCACGTGGCGGCGGCGTTCACCCAGGGCGTCTATGCCGCCACGCCTGCCAACGCCACCTTGCGCTGGCTGGTCGACGACGCCGACGGGGCCTGCTCCGACTGTGACGACAACGCCTTGTCCGGCCCCCAACCGAAGGGCGAGCCGTACCCGACGGGCCAGCGTCATCCGCCCGCCCATCCCGGGTGCCGGTGCCTCCTGGTGCCGCGACGGAGCTGATCGCCGGAGGTCGGTTGCCCGATCAACTGATCCAACAATGATGCCGTAGGCTTCGTCCCGCATGCGCGCCCCCTCGGATTTCCCCAAGCGGTCCCGCCGGGCGACCCGGGGCCGAGTCGTCATCGTCTCCCTGGTCGTCGTCTTTGTCCTGATCACGTCGTTGCGCAGCATCGCGAGCTTCTACACCGACTATTTGTGGTTCAAAGAGGTCAAGTTCACCAGCGTGTTCCGCGGTGTGCTGGTCGTGCAGGTGCTGCTGGCGATCTTCTTCTGCCTGCTGTTCTTCGGCCTGATGGTCGGCAACCTGATCATCGCCGACCGGATCGCGCCCCGCTTCCGGCCCGCGGGACCCGAGGACGAACTGGTTCAGCGTTACCGGGAGGCGGTCGGGCCCCACGCCAACGCCGTGCGCATCATCGTGGCCGCGGTTTTCGCCCTGTTCGCGGGCATCGGCACGCGGTCGCAGTGGAACAACTGGTTGCTGTTCCGCCACAGCACCTCGTTCCACATCAAAGACCCGCAGTTCGGTCGTGATGTCGGCTTTTACGTCTTCCAGCTGCCGTTCATCAAGTTCTTCATCGATTGGCTGTTCGTCGCCATCTTGATCACCTTGGTCGTGACGCTGGTGTTCCATTACTTGAACGGCGGCATCCGGGTGCAGTCTCCGGTGCAACGGGTGACGCCCCAGGTGAAGGCTCACATCTCGGTCTTGCTCGGCGCCCTCGCCCTGGTGAAGGCTGTCGGCTACTGGTTCGAGCGATTCGAGCTTGACCTGTCGACCAAGCACGTCGTGCAGGGGGCCACGTACACCAGTGTCCACGCCGACCTTCCGGCGAAGACGTTGCTCATAGTGATCGCGATCTTCGCTGCGGGCCTCTTTATTTACAACATTTACCAGAAGGGCTGGACGCTGCCCATCATCGCGGTCGGCTTGTGGGGACTGGTTTGGGTCCTGGTCGGGGGCATCTATCCGGCGGTCATCCAGGCCCTGCGAGTCAAGCCTGCCGAAATCGTGCGGGAGAAACCGTACATTCAGCGCAACATCGCGGCGACGAGGGTGGCGTACGGGCTCAACAACGTGGTCCAGCACGCGTTCACTGGGGCCGGCCAGTTGACCGCCGCCGACTTTACCGACAACCCGACCAACCTGCAGGATCTTGCCAACGTGCGGTTGCTCGATCCGTTGTTCGTGAAGGGTGCGTTCAACAAGCTGCAGGAGATCCGGTCGTACTACCAGTTCAACGACCTCGACATTGATCGCTACAACCTCGGCAACACGCTGACCCAGACGCTGGCTGCCGTCCGTGAGATCAAGTCGAGCGACGTGCAGCCCGGCTTCGTCAACCAGCACCTTCTCTATACCCACGGTTACGGCGCCGCGATGTCGCCGGCCAATCAGACGGGCATCAACCCCGCCGACGGGACGCCGAACTTCGTGGTCTCGGATATTCCGCCGCAGGCTGGCGCCGGGGCGCCGACCCTCACCGACGAGGGTGCCAAGGTCTACTACGGCGAGAAGCAGAGCAACTACGTCATCGTGGACTCCCAGCAGGCGGAGATCGATTATCAGGACAAGGTCACCGGGCGCAACCTGACCAGCAAGTACGCAGGCACCGGGGGCGTTCCGATGGGGTCCATCTTCCGGCGCTTCGCCTTCGCGCTGCGCTTTGGTGACCCGAACCCGGTCATCTCGGGGCTGGTGACGTCGAAGTCGCGCATTCTCTACGTGCGCAGCATCGCCGACCGGGTCCGCAAGGCGGCGCCGTTCCTCAAGTACGACTCCGACCCCTATGCGGTCCTGTACAACGGCAAGATCCTGTGGGTCGAGGATGCCTACACGGTGACATCCCGTTACCCCTACTCCCAGCAGGCCAACACCGATCGCCTTACGGCGTCGAGCGGGCTCAACGCCTCGTTCAACTATGTCCGCAACTCGGTGAAGGTGGTCGTCGACGCCTACAACGGCACGATGAAGTTCTACGTGGTCGACCAGAGCGACCCCATCATCCAGACCTATGAGAAGGCGTTTCCTGAGTTGTTCACACAGGGCAGCCAGATGGATCCGGGCCTGAAGGCGCACATGCGCTACCCCGAGGACCTGTTCCGGATCCAGACCAACATGTTCGGGCGCTACCACCTCACCGACGCCAACGACTTCTACAGCCAGGCCAACGCATGGACCATCTCCCAGGACCCCGGTTCCGGGCAACCGTCGAGCACCACCCAGTCGAGTTCGTCGGTCAACGCCGCCGGCCAACTGGTGCCCAATCCCCAGGCCCGCATGCAGCCCACCTACCAGCTGATCACCTTGCCGCAGCAGACCGATCAGTCGTTCCTGATCCTGCAGCCGTTCGTTCCGGTGTCGGCGTCGGACAAACAGCAGAACCTGACCGCTTTCGTGACGGCCAAAGGTGATCCGAGCAACTACGGCCACCTCGACGCGTTCGTGACCCCCGCCGGACAGCAGGTTGACGGGCCCGCCCTCATCAACGCCGCCATCAACGCCAACCCCGACATCTCGAAAGAGATCACCCTCCTCAACACCAACGGGAGCCAGGTCGAGTTGGGCAACGTCATCACCGTGCCCATCAACCAGTCGATCATCTACGTCCAGCCGCTGTACGTGCAGGCCAACAACAACCCGGTCCCCCGGCTGGTGGACGTCTTCGTCGTCTACAACGGGACCGCCTACCACGGCGGGACGCTCAACTCGGCGCTGTGCTCGACGCCGTTCGGGGCGCCCTTCTGCGGCCTCCCGGGCGGCACTGTGGCGCCGCCGTCGAGCAACACCAACCCGAACCCGACCAATAACACGACCCCGACGACCACGCCGCCTTCGACCACCCCCACGTCGGTCGTGCCCGGCGGCGGGAGCGTGGCCCAACTGCTCGCCGACGCCAAGGCCCACTTCCAGAACGCCGACAACGCCCTGAAGGCCACCCCGCCCAACCTGGGCTTGTACCAGAGCGAAGTGGCGCTGGCCGAGGCGGACATCTCCCGGGCCAACGACTTGGCCGCGACCGCCACCTCGACCACCATCCCCACCGCCACCACGGTTCCTGCCGCCACCACGGCTCCGCCGGCCGCCGCGACGACGACAACCGCTCCTAAGGCGTAGCGCCTTCGGCCCGAGGTTGCTTCGCTGGCCCGGGCGTCGTTCTCGGCGCCGAGGTCGTCTCGGCGCCGCTGCCGGCGCCCGCGAACTTGCGGGCGGGAGCGATTCCTGTGGGCTTTACGGTCGCTATACGACCACCAGGCCCGCAGGAATCAACAAAGCCCGCAGGTTCGAGGATCATTGTCGCCCAGCCGGTATTCCAGGACCGCGTGCTACGCTGGCTATACCGCCGCGGGGTGGAGCAGTCTGGTAGCTCGTCGGGCTCATAACCCGAAGGTCGCTGGTTCAAATCCAGCCCCCGCCACCAAGATTTCTGGTTTTCGCGCTCAACACCATGGCCAGCTCCGCGGCCGGGTCGCGACCAGGTCGGGCTTGGAGGGGGTTGTCAGCAGCTATGGTGGCCCACCCTAGGTGGCGCCGCCGATCGGGGTGCCAGGAGACGCGCGGCCACAGCCGGGCGCGGCTGCGGCAGGCCGGTAGGCGCAGCCTCTGTGGCGGCGTGGTCCAGATGGTGTCGTGAGGGGATGGTCTTGGCCGCGGTCCTAAGCCACCCGAACTGCTCGTCCAGTTCCTCTCGGCGCTCCAAGACTTGGGGACGAGTCCGCGCTATCAGGGGCCCCACTCGACCAAGAGCACTGTCCGCGCCCAGGTGGGGCGATGTGACCGTCGGCGCCCGGGAGGCCTCACCCGAGTTCAGCATTCTTCCGGATTTTTGGTTACCGCCCTCAGTACCTCGGGTTTAGCATTCCTGCGCTCTCCTCGATCGAGAACAGGGGACCTATGGTCCACCTCCAAGCAGACGGGGATTGCACGCACCGGGGCTAGGAGGCGCAATATGGGAATGTCAAGAGGGGCTCCCACGCCCCGTCCCCAGCGTTGCCTCTGGGCGATCGGCATGGTGTCGATGATTCTGACGGCTTCGCTCATCGGGCAGGCTTCAGCCCAGCCGATTTCCGGGACGCCGGTGACATCAGGGGCGCCGCTCGAACCATCTCCTGGCTCGGGCCCTGGCCGTGGTGCATCACTGGTCGGTAACGGAAAACGGATCTACCCTTTGAAAGTTCCATCGTCGGCAATTCGCCGCCACGCGTCCGCGACGACACCTGGTACGTCGTGCTCGGCCGTGACTCCTGGCCCTGCGGCTAATCGCATCGACCACTCCCGCGAAGCCGGCGCCGTGGCATTCTCCGCGGCACACAATCTCGTCCGGGGATTCTCAGTCGACAGTGCCTTCAACCCGGCTGACGACAGTCTGGCGGCGGCGCTGCAGCCATCGGATTCCCTGACAACCGGCGCCTTGGGCAAGACACTCAGTCGCTACGCCTCGGCTCTTTCCGATACCTGCGCGCTGGAAGGATCGAACGCCACTCTGCGTGCGGCCAGGGTGGCGAGGGTGGGCAAGGTGGCGTTGGTCCGTCCGGGGACGGGCAACGGTCCAATCACACTGCCTTCGGGAACGGAGGCGGGTGTGATCGATCTGCGCGACCTGCCGGCGGTCGACGGGCTTGATGCCGCCCTCGGCCGGGCGATCTCTCCGTTCCTGCATACGCCGGTCGTCGGCGCCGCTGAATTCGTGCGGATCAACGACGGTCCAACCGACGAGGTGTTCGCTCCCGGTAACAACGTCTATTCGGCGACCATCGGGCTCCAACCGCTGACGGCACTGGCGACCACCGGCCCGAAAGACCTGCCTGTCACTCTGCTCACCGACAGTCGAATGGCCCCGGAGGCAGTCAAGTTTGCCGGCGCCCTACGGATGGCCCGCCGTGCCTACCTGGCCGGTAGCGACGTGCAGTCGGCTGCCGGTGAGATGACTTGGACGGCGGTCGGCGACGGCGGCCTCGACACGCGGACCAGGACATTGGACCAACTCCTGGCTTCTGAGGTCACGACCAGCAATGGTCAGGTCATCCACCAAGACGACGCCAATGATCCGAGTACTGCCAGCTACCGTCGGGACTTCGTCGCCTCCAGCGCCACCCAACGTATCGACGTGACGACCCACGGCGACAACGGGCTCGATATCGACCTCTACCTCCTTGAGGACCTGAATGGCGACGGAGTCTTCACCTTCCCAGACGAACTGGTCGCGGTATCTGCGAGCCCGGGACCTAACGAGCACGTCGCCCTGTCGGGTCTCTCGCTCGGTGGCCACTACCAGATCCTCGTTCACGGCTGGTCGGTGCCGGCAGGGACGGCCCTGTTCGACACCACCACGACCATCCAGACCGGGAGCCTCTGGCCCGACGTCATCCGGGCCGATTTCCCGGACCGGGGTGGCCCCGCAGCCCCGCCGGCGACCATCCCGCCGCCGGTCACCGGTCCCGCGACCCGTTCGACGCCCCTTCCGGTAGACCCGAGCCAGATTCGCCCGATCATTACCGGAAAGGGCCAGCAGCGAGCGGCATTGGTTATCGCCCATGGTCTCACCCGCCGCTACTACAAATACTTCGACGTCGAAGGTGACCAAATCGACGCACGCTTGATTGAGACCCTGGCTGCGGTCGATCGGTGGAACGGCCAGGATCGCGTGGTCGCCCGCGACATCCTGCGCCGCTTCGGCGAGGCGCTGCATGACGGGCACCAGACCGTCTTCAACTACGGCCCGCGTACAACGGCTGGATTTCTGGCCCTCTACCTCGAGCAGGACGACGCCGGCAGGCCAGTCGTACGGCGATCGGCGGTGGCCGAGGTGAACGCCGGTGACACGATCCTGTCGATAGACGGCCGGCCGATCGAACAGATCTACGCCGACCAATACCATCTCACGTCGGCCGCGACCAGCGGCTTCCGTTTCGTCGTCGCGTCCGGCTATGTCAGTCGCATGACGGGGCCCGAAACGCTTGTCCTAGCAGATCCCAAGGGGGCGATTCGGACGGTGCTAGTCGATCCCCAGCCTCTCGCCGTGTACCTGCAGGTGCAGGCGCCTGATGTCACCGACCGCCTTTCGGGTTTGCTTGCCGATTTGAACGCCCCCGACATCGCCTATCTGAACCTCAATGGGCTGCCGCCCGACCAGGTCGACGCCGCCCTGACCGACGCCAACCAACGAAACGCCAAAGCGCTCGTCGTCGACATGCGTGGCTACCCCGGCACCCCCTGGTACACGCTCGGCGAGCGTCTGATCCGCCAGCGGTTCATCTCACCATCGTTCGTATTCAACCATTTCGACGGCCCCGATCTGGCGTCGCTCAACACATCGCAGTTCTCCTTCGATCCGGTTCCCGCGCCCGCTTGGAACGGGCCGATCGTGCTCCTCACCGGGCCCCACGCGGTGTCCCAGGCCGAGAGCTTCATGCAGGAACTGGTCGCCTTCAACCGGCCCCTGGCCATCGTCGGCCAGCAGAGCGCCGGCACCACCGGCAACATCACCGGGGCCCAGCTACCCGGCGGCTTCGCTTTCGGCTACACCGGCATGCTCGTCACCAATCCCGACGGGAGCCGCTTCATGGGCGTCGGCATCCAACCCGATGTTCGGGTGGCGGTGACAGCCGCCGACCTGGCGAGTGGCACCGACCGAGACCTGCTGACCGCCATCGACATCCTGCACCGCCACGGCTTCTAAGAACCCCGAGTCCCCTACACATTGGTCAGAGGGAGGCAGATGATGTTCCGGAAACCCACGTTCGCGGTGATCATCGTCACCTTGGCCTTCCTACTGGCGACCACCGCGAGATGGCCCGTGGCGGGCTACGCCGCTTCCGTTCGCCCTCCTGGACCGCCGGCCAAGAGCCAGGCGGCATCACCAACTCCGCCCCCGTATCCACAGAGGTGCCGCGCGGAACGCAGCCCGACCGGGAACTTCAAGGTCAACTGCACTGGGAGCGACAGCAGGATCTTCTATGACTTCCAGCTCGACCAGAGCGAGCCGTCAGTGGTGGCGTTCCACCAGAAGGTGGTGACCGCATTCAACGACAACTACGGGGCGGCCAGCAACCCCCGATCGCGCATGGGCTACTCGGTGTCGCACGATGGCGGAAGCACATGGACGGACATGGGCAGCGTTCCCGCGACACCCACGGTGCAGCCCGAGAGCGACCCGAGCCTGGCTGTGGACGAAGAAGGCAATGTGTGGCTGACGTCCATCGCCAGCGATGGCACGGTCGATCCACCGATCTACAAGCTGGCCTTCTATGAAATGCCTGTGCACAGCGATACGTTCCAACTCGTGTCAAACCCCGTCGTCGCGGCTCCCGGCTTCTTGAACCTGACGGACAAGGAGTTGCTCGCGGTGGGGCGCGATGGACTGGGCCGGCGGCATTTCTACATCACCTATACCCAATACGGCCATTCACCAGGACTTATCCAGGGTCCGATCGTACTGCTTGACTCTACTGACGGACTCACTTGGCGGTCGACGCAACTGACAGAGTCCACTCTGTGCGAACCCATCGTGCCGGGTGCCAGCCCGGTGCCCGACGGCGATCGGCTATACGTGTTCTTTAACGACATCGACCACGCCGCCTGCGCCAACGACCCCTTCGTCGACCCAACAGTCGCCAGCGGTCGCCAAGAGGTGGTCGTGGTCGGAGTGCCGACGGCGACCATCCTGGGGCGGACAACGATTGCCAGTATTCACGGCAACGGCGATCTCGTCGACCCGAATTGCGGCCAGCAGGTTATCGAGACTGCGCCCGGACTCAATGGCCGGAACGCACCGATTCCCCAACCGACCCTCGGCCCTGACGGTGTGCTCTACGTGGCGTGGAGCGACCGGCCGGCGGGCCTCGGGGGCGGATTTGAAAATGCCACGCGCATCAGCCTCTCCTATTCCATCGACGGCGGGGTTACCTGGAGTCATCCGCAGGTGATCAGCGGCCCCTTGTCGACGGCTCATATGGCTGACCGGTTTCAACCGGCGCTGACGTCCGACGACTACGGCCTGCACGCCATCTGGTATGAGCGTGTCGTCGACCCCGGTGGTGGTCCCGACCTCATTCGGACAGATAGGGCCGACCTGAGCTTGGCGGCGAATCCGGATACCCGCGCCCGATCTCGCGGCGGGTTCTCCGATCCGGTGCTCCTCGACAGCGGGGAGCGGGCTTTGTCGACCGTGCCCTGGCAGTTCTTGCCCGCGGTGCAAACGGGCTGCTACGCCGGCGACTACAACCAGGTGTTCAGCAACGGGGTCACCGTCTTCGCGACCTGGACGGACCTGCGGGACACCGCACCGACGGTCGAGGGCGGCATCGCCCAACAATCGGACATCTTCTCAGATCACTGGTTGGTTCGCCGCACGAATAAGTGATCCAGCCGTTTCCTTTCTCGATGGTTTCTCGACGGAGAAACGTCGAGAGGGTTGTCACGGGGTTGGGCAGATGTTCTGGGCATGGGCTGCACCCAGCGGGTCCTTGGCGACTGCAACATGATGGTCGGTCGTTCACCGCGTGCCCCCGCCACCATGAATTGCTGGTCAGAGGCCCTCCCATCGGGAGGGCCGCTTCGCGTTGTCAGCGGATTGTCAGCGGAGCGATGACAACACGCTGACAAGTGGGGCGTGCTCTAATGGCTCGCCACGTTCCAGCGGGTGAGCACCTGCATCACGATGACATCGGGGTCGTCAGCGAGGCTGACCTGCGGGTTGTGGACCCGACGAGTCGAGGAGTCGGATGGTGACGCGGTGTGCGTCAGGGCCTACGACGCTGCCGACAACGCCGGCGCCGTAGCTGTCGTACTTGGCGTGATAGGCGTCGTCGATCTCTGTCCGCGCGTCGTCGGCCGCCACGACGCCGTCTTCGGGGTCGCGGGTCCATAGCGAGTACTCCGACTGCAACGCAGTGATCGGATGCACAGCGTTCGCTCGCCGGATGGTCGTCGGGCCCTCCTCGGACAGCCCGAGATGACGCACCTTGCCCTGCGCCACGAGCTTGGCCATGGCGCCGACGGTCTCCTCGATCGCCGTGTCGGGGTCGACGCGGTGCTGGTAGTACAGGTCGATGTAGTCGGTGCCGAGCCGTTTGAGCGAGCCTTCGACCGCGATGCGGACGTTCTCTGCGCTGCTGTCCAGCCCACTGCGGCCGGTGTTGGACATGAACCCGAACTTGGTGCCGATGACGACCTCGTCTCGCCGCCCCTTGAGTGCTCGACCGACCAGCTGTTCGTTGGTGTGAGGCCCGCAGACCTCGGCGGTGTCGATGAAGGTGACGCCGAGGTCGAGCGCCCGGTGGATCGTCCGGATCGACTTGCCGTCGTCACTGCCGTCGCCCGTACGCGGCAGACATGCCCATCATCCCGAGCCCCATGCGGGAGACCTCGAGGAGTTCGGGGCGGTGATCGCGCCCAGTAGCGCGGGCCTTGTGATCTCGAGTATGGCTGGCAACATGATCCCCGCGCTGCCGCCGGAGACGGATGTCGCGCTCGCACAGACACGGGCCGACGAGCTGCTGCAGCTGCCCTTCCTCTCCGCCGACGCCGTCCCGACCTCCGGAGCCGCCTACGCCATCGCCAAGCGCGCCAACCACTTACGCGTCCAAGCCGAGGCGGTCCGCTGGGGCGACCGCGGCGCCCGACTGAACTCGATGAGCCCCGGCATAATCCTCACGCCACTCGCCCGCGACGAGATGAGCGGCCCCGCCGCCCAGGGATACCGAACAATGATCGAGCAATCCGCCGCGGGAAGGGTCGGGACCGTGGACGAGATCGCCAACGCCGCCGCGCTCCTGCTCGGACCCGACGGCGCGTTCATCACCGGCAGCGATCTGCTCATCGACGGTGGTGTCATCGCCATTCGGGCAGGACGTGTGCAGCTGTCCCTCTGAGAGTAGGAGCCACCCGCATGGGAATCGAGCCGAAGCCGCCGACTGTGAAGGGCCCCGTCGACTGGTTCACCGGCGACGTCTGGATCGACCCGATCGTTCAACCGCGCGACGGCTCCCAGCTGAACATCGGTGCCGTGCACTTCACCCCCGGTGCGCGTACGGCGTGGCATTCCCACGACGGTGGCCAGACGCTGTACGTCACCGAGGGCCGCGGACTCGTACAAGCACACGGTGAGGAGGTCGTCGAGCTCCGGCCCGGCGAAACGCACCACACGCCCCACGGTGACGAGCACTGGCACGGCGCGACGAACGACCATTTCATGACCCACATCTCTGTCACGCAGGGGACCGCCGACCTGGGGTGACCACGTCACCGACAGCGAATACGGGACTGGGACAACGTCGTAGCTATGCCTCGACGCCGACGACATCACAACAACATCCGGGCGACAGCCGTTAAGAGGACGTGTGAGCCGCGGTCGCAGGCGACATGCTTGTCAGCGGAGTTGTCAGTGCACCACGGAGTTCCGAGAATGCATTGACGCTCACGCGCGCACAAGGCGTCCTGATCGAAATGATCGCTGACCTGCATCGGAGCTCACCAGCTCACACGAGCGCAGACAACACGAAGTCAGGGCAGGCAATCTCATAACCCGAAGGTCGCTGGTTCAAATCCAGCCTCCGCCACCACGAAACACGTTTTCGGCTGATAAAACCCCGCCTTCAGGCGGGGTTTTAGTTTTCCATGCCTTGCACGAGGAGTCCTTTCAACCTCCCCTATCTTTTCCGTCGCACACCCGTGTCGAGCGGGTGGCCGATCCGGGATCTCGCCTCCGGATGACCCAATCACGCCTTCCGGCAGCGTCGACGCCCAAGGCTGACTGAGACCCCTGACACGGGTGGATCAACCTCAGGGCGCGGTTGCCGTTACCGGTTGGCTGGCGGGGCCCTCGGCGACGGTCGACACGGCCGCGATCACGTAGGTCGAGGTGGTTCCCGAGGGTTGGCCGCTGTCGGGGTAGGTCGTGACGCTCGCCGCCACAGTGGCGATGAGGCTGTAGGCGCCGCCGCCTTGCGCCGGTTGGGCACCTGGTATTTAGCGACGTTCTTGGCTGCGTTGGCACAAGTCTCCGAGGGTCTGCCCGGCCTGGCACGCGCTGAACCGGCTCGGCATCCAACCTGCCCGAGACGCCCGCACCGACGAACTGATCCTCACGGGCGAGCAAACGGCACGACTGCTGGCAAAATTCGACCGCATCGGCGCACTCAACCGCCGCATGGGGTCGGACCCGTCGGCGGAGCCGGTGCCGCCGCCCCCGCCCACCGCATTCCGGTGGGCCATCCGCCGCCCCGGTCCGACTCTCGAGGAGTAATAGTCTCGGTCCCTCGGATTGATGCAAAACGCCGAGTTGTCTCTTGACCGCAATCCGGACGTATGTGACACTCACCGCGAGGGGCAATTTTCGTCTAATCAGGCGTATTTCTTGCTTGACAACCGCCGCCGATCCTTGCCATTGCAACGGAAATCGCCGGCAACGAAGGGAATTGACGATGAAGTCGCGGTTGCGTCCATATTTTCCACTCCTGACGGCAGCACTCGTCGGAGCATTGGTGTTCTCGGGGGCGACGACAACCCGTGGGGGGCAGGACACCCCTGGCCGAGGGGACGATCACGATGCCCAGCGGAGCCGGGTCACGCAAGTGAACCCGCCGCGAGCCTTGGCTCGGACCCGCGACTCCCAGTTCCCGGCTGCTTCCGCGTGTGAAGCCAACAACGGATACTGCTGGGCGCCCGGTGAGCCGACCGTCTCCGCCGGTCCCTCCTACCTCGTCGAGACCGTCAACGACGCGGTCGTCATTTATGATAAGGCTGGAAACAAGATCCAGTCCATGTCCAGCAACACCGCCGTAGGGATTCAACCCAGTACTTCGGGGTACGACGGCTGCGTCGACGTTCGCGGCTTCTACTACGGCGGTGCCACCGGGCACTTCGTCGTTTCCTGCTGGGAGGTTGAGGGGGAGGACAACGGTCACAACAACATACATTTTGCCGTCTCCCACGATAGCAATCCGCTGCACGGCTGGTACACCTATGAGGTTCCCCACGGTGGTGATCAGCCGTCCGTTGGCGTCAGCTCCGGATCCCTGGTCGTGAATGCCGCCGCCGACGGCAACTTCTATGTGTACCAACTCGGCGACGTGCAAACCGGAAAGGCAAATCCGGCCATGAAGATGGTGACCGACGCCAACACCCTCTGGAAGCCGGCTGCACCCGAGGACGCGGCGCCGTCGTCGTACTGGGTCACCAGCTACGGCAAGGGGAGCCCGATCCGTCTCCTGTCGATCTCGGGGACACCGTCGAACAACAATGTAACGCTCGTGGACTCGACTGTCGGCACCAATTCCTTTGCGTCATCGCATGCGGCCACTGTTCCCCAGGGGACCGTTTCCACTGAGTTCAACGATCCCCGGGTGAACGAAGCCGTCTATTCGATCGATCCCAACTTCGGCGGAGCAGGCCTCGTCCGTGCCGAGGTGAACACCACCTGCGCCGACGGGCACGACTGCATTGGGCTCATGACCCTGAACCCGTCGCCCCCGAGACTGGTCTCCCAGACCTACGCCGACGATTGCAGCACCTGCGGGGACACGACCGCGGCCTCCATCGCCTACGACCAGGCAGGCAACCTGTACACCGGCGTCAGCCGCACCACCGCCACCTCGATGCCGGAAGCCGACGTCACCGGACCGGGGTACTGGAACATCGTCCAAAGTGCCGCCACCAATACCGACGCAGGAGGAGGCGACGAGCGGTGGGGCGATTTTAGCACCGCCTCCCGTGATCCCTCCGACCCGACGAAGGTGTGGGTGGTATCGCTGTGGCAACAGGCCAACGGGTTCTACGGTTGGTCTTCGAGCATCAACTGCGCCACCAGCACCGGTCTATGCCCGTCGGCGCCAGCCACGCCTGCGCCGCCCTGGAACCCGTCGGCCATCGCTGTGGACCCCACCAGCATCCGGGTGAGCTGGACCGACAACTCGAACAACGAGACCGGCTTCGAAGTAAACAACGGCCAGGTGAGCCATTTCACGGCCGCCAACACCAGCAGCCATCTCTGGACGGGACTGTCGCCCGGGACATTCAATTGTTTCCGGGTCAGGTCCTCTAATGGTTCCGGAAACTCGGCTTACGTCCCGGTTGGCTCACCATTCTATGTCTGTGCGACCACGCCGAGCAGTGATTTCGACGTCGCTTCTGCCGCCGGATGGCAAAGCACGTCGGTGAGCGTCACCGCGGGAAGCAGATACGCCATCTCCTACCTGAGCGGCACATGGTCGGTCGACTACAGAAATCTGCCCCGTGTCGGCCCGAGCGGGTACTCGCCCTCGGTCGACGCCGGCATCTACCAAGGGTGCAAGTTTGTCAGCGGAGTGACCTACGGCACCCTTCTCGGAAGCATCGCGGGAAACAGCGCATTCGTCGTCGGCGTCGGCGGAACATTTACCGCCGGCGCAAGCGGGCTGCTTGCCTTGCGGATCAACGATGCCGATGCCTGCTTGGGCGACAATGCAGGCACCGTACGAGTGGCGATGACCCCCTCTCCGGCGATCGGGGCGAATATCGCCGTCACCTCGACCGGGGGCTGGAGGAGCACGACCATCAACCTCACCAAGGGAAGCCAGTTCTCGATTGCCTACTCAGGTGGCTCCTGGTCGGTGGATCATCGCAACGTCTCCTTTGTCGGTCCGGTCGGGTACTCGCCGTCGGTCGACGCCGGTATCTATCAGGGTTGCAAGGTTCTCACCTCCGTTCCCTACGGGACGCTGCTCGGCAGCATCGGTGGGCAAGCTGCCTTCGTCGTCGGTGCTGGTGGTCAATTCACGGCGGCTGCGAGTGGGGTATTGACCCTGAGAATCAATGATGCGGACTCCTGCCTGAGCGACAACGCAGGCGCCATCACCGCAACCGTGTTCGGACAAAGCTACTAATGCACCCGAGCAGAAAACATCGATTTCATCAATACGCATGGAACTGCTGGAGTTGGGCGTCGGTCAGGCGACCTTGAAGGGCTTGCCTTCAGCGGACCGAGAGCGTTTAGGAGGTGGTTCGCGGCGTCAGGACCGTCGTCGATGAGACGGGCTGGTCACCCCGTGTTACGGATGCAAGGGTGTCGAGCCACCACCAGAGGCTTTCGCCACTTCCAGCAGGCGCCGGGCCCGCTGGCGACGGGCAGGTCGACGAATTCCCCGCTCGGCAACTGCAGGGCGCTCCCGCCCGCGGCCTCGAAGGCCGTGATGACGTCATGGACCCACTCCAGCTCGCGCTTCGACGGTGTGAACACCTCGTGCAGCACGGCCAGCTGCCGTGGATGGATGGCCGACTTGCCGAAGTACCCGAGCGAGCGGGCGAAGAGTGTCTGTTGGCGTAACCCGTGCTCGTCGTCGAGGTGGGGGTAGACGCTGTCGATTGGTCGAGGCCGGCGGCGCGGGAGCGCAGGACCAGGTGCGAACGCGCGTAGAGAGTGTCGAGAATGCCGTCGCCGGCGTTGAGGTCCCGTTGCAGGTCGACCCCGCCTATGGATAGGTGGCGTACGCCGGGGGCGGACGCGATCTCGAGGGCCGCCAACACACCGCGGGCGCTCTCGATAGCACAGATGAGGGACGTCGTCTCGGGACAGCGCGAGGCGACCCATTCGACATCCCGAGCGGACTCGACCTTCGGGATCCTGATTCCCGTCGCCCTGTCCGCGATGGCGGCGAGGTCAGCGGCGCATTCGTCGCTACCCGCGGCGTTGACCCGAACCCATGCCGGGCGGTCGACGATCGCCTCTGCGACTATGCGCCGCGCCAGGGCCTTGGATTCCCGGGGGGACGGCGTCCTCGAGATCGAGGATCACGGCATCGGCACCCGCGTCGAACACCTTGCCCAGCAACTTGGCGCTGTGGCCGGGGGCGAACAGAAAGCTGTGGTACATCAGATGACTCCGTCGGCGCGAAGGCGGGCCAGCTTCTCGCCGTCCAGGCCGAGTAACTCGGAGTACACATCCTCGGTGTCCTGCCCGAGCCGGCGGCCGCTGAAGCGGATACCGCCGGGAGTGCCCAACAGTCGGAACATGATGTTCTGCATGCGCAGCGGACCCAGATCCTCGTCGGCGACGGTGGTGATGGCGTCGCGGGCCGCCAGCCATCGGTAGTACAGGTCGGCTCCGACTCGCACTCGAAAGTCCGTTTGGTCTCTAGACAAGACAAGTTTGCTATGCAAACATAACTGTATGGCCGACCATCCAAGTCCATCGAGAGATTCCAGCCAACTCCTGTCCGCGACCCGAGACCTCGCCCGGCGAGTCCGCCTCACTCAGCGAGGCGCCTGGTTCCCGCTGCTGGTGTTCGCCGCGGTGACCCTCGGCGCAATACCGTTCAACCGCTACGGCCCCCACCCCATTCACTGCACATCATCGCCGGGGGGCCACGTCTGCATCGCCTACTCGGCCCTGGGGCTGTGGTACTGGCCGGTTGCCCTCCTGGCCGCCTACGCGGCGATCAGTTGGTTCTATCTTCACCGGGCCCGCCGGCGGGGCGTCGGCACCCGAGTGCAGCCCTACGTCCTCGTCGGCGCCGTTCTCGCCGGGCTCACCACGGTCTGGGCGTTGTGGGTATACGCCCACCCGGCGTTTCTGGCCGAGACGCTGCGCATCGGGTCGGCGCAACCTGCCACCTTCCTCGACCGGATCGCGAGTCCCGCCGGCGCCATCGGACTGGCCCTGCTG
Organism: uncultured Actinomycetota bacterium; assembly: GCA_963851105.1. GTDB lineage: Bacteria > Actinomycetota > Acidimicrobiia > Acidimicrobiales > Palsa-688 > DATARN01. The sequence continues at coordinate 314,960 of CAWKNP010000004.1, read as the reverse complement.
CTGCTCGCCTGGATCGAGCGCAGCTGGCCAGTACTCGCCCTCAGCGCCGTGTACTTGATCGTCCAAACCAGCACCGTCGGCATCGGCGCCCGCTTCAGCCACCCATCGCCATGGGCCTTCCTGCCGCACCTCGTGGCCGACGGAGCCGTCCTGCTCATCGGCGGCATCATCGTCGCGATGACGCAGCGGGCCCAACGACGATCGACCCCATGACCGACCACCCCGTCAACGGCCTCGATGACGTCGTCCACCAGCGCGTAAGACTCGGCATCCTGGCCATCACCCACGAAGCCCGAAAAGTCGAATTCAGCTTCCTACGCGACACCCTCGAACTCACCGCCGGCAACCTCTCCCAGCACCTCACCGTGCTCGAAAAGGCCGGGCTGATCAGCATCGAGAAGGGCTACGAAGGTCGACGCGGTCGCACCTGGATCCAACTCACCAAGATCGGCCGCCAAGCCCTCCACGACGAGATCGCCGCACTCAAAACTCTGATCCACCAACTCGAAGCCGGCCACACCTAGACACCACGACGGTGCCGAAGCGCGCTCAAGTGCCATGTCGGACCGTTCTGCAGTCCAGCCAGCCGAAAGCCATCCCACAACCGCGGCCGCGTCCGCCGGCGCCTGCCCCCAACGCCGCGACGGTGACGCCGGATAGTCGGAGACAGGATTTCGATCTCCGAGGTACACAGCATGTGGATCAGCGTCACGTCGCCCTCGCCGACTGCCGTGAGGCTGTCGGCGATTCGATGCCTTCCGGACAGGACGGCCGCGGTTTCCCGTCGGCATCCTGTGGCGTAAACGTCCCATCGACCGTAAACAGCTCCGACAATTCCTTCCATCGCTTCTCATCCGCGTAACGCGCGTAGCGCGCTTCAAGCGGTCGGATCACCTCAACGGCGCAGCACCCACCCAAGCAGTCCGCGCCTAACCGTTTTCCAACGGCGCCGCGTCTGCCTCACTCGCCGGCTGACAACCGATCCAAGCCGCCTCGCACTCGGATCCATCGGTTGACGGGCTCGATATCGGCTGCCGTCATGACAGTTGGGCGGACGGTGTGTTGCTCGTTCGGGCGGTACCAATGTGCTCGCACACGGCATGATCAACGTCGGCAACGACCTCATCCAGATGAGCTGAAACAGGCGACTGGATTTCGGCTTCGAGAAACCAAAGTGAGATCTCCTGGTGGACTGTGACGCGTTGGTATTGCGCCGGGCGGACTTGCCGTGAACGGGTGGCCCAGGACGACCGCGCCGGTGGTAGCCCGCAACCGGACCATATGTGGCGCGTTATTCTCGACTGATTCTCGACAGGTGATCCTGCGTCGGGTTGTCACACGGGTAGGCACGTTGCCAAGGCAGAGGTGTGCTAGCGGATTTGTGCCGGACGCAACGGGCTGGCCCCACGTTCTGCCAATTTCCCCCGCCACCAAGAATCACGTTTTGGGATCCTAAATCCCGCCTAATGCGGGGTTTTGTTGTTTTCCATGCCTAGTCATAGGTCCGCGCGGGCTCGGTGAGGCGCTGATTCTCGATCGGTTTTCGACATTCTCGACCGGTGACCACCCCGCGTCGGCAGCCCGACGTTGTTCGGCGTGCGAGCAGCATCTTCCGCCGGGTGCGGCAATCACCGCGTCGACGAGCATCGAGTTCCCTGCTGGGGACCGGTGGAGGAGACCGGAGGTATGCTGTGCCAGGTTGAGCAGTCAGCCGAGCCTTTTGCCTGCACCATCGTCTGCTGCTCAGGAGCACCATGGCCTCAACGTCGCCGGATCGACGTCGTCAGACCGTCACTGCGCCTGTGCTTGAGGTACCGGAACATGTTTTGAGCGCGCCGATGCAACTGTCCAACGTCGTACTTGGTGAGGAGACTTTGGAGGCCCTCTTGGGGCGTGTCGCGAATCTCGCGGTGGATTTGATCGATACCGTGACGGGGGTCGGAGTGACGATCCTCGATGGCGGTCGGGCCGGGACTGCGGCGGCGACCGCCCCGTTCGTGTGGGATCTGGACGAGGCCCAATACGAGGCGGGGAGCGGACCTTGCCTGGAGTCGTCGGCGAAGCGGAAGCCGGTCGCCGTGCCATCCCTCGCGGATGAAACCCGCTGGCCTCATTTCACCATCGTGGCCCGCGAGCATGGGATCACCAGCTCCTTGTCGTTGCCGTTGGCCGTGGGTGAAATGAGGGTTGGTGCGTTGAACCTCTACTCAGCGGTGCCTGCTGGCCTGGTCGATGACACCACGCAGGTAGTGGCGACCTACTTGGCTGACCATGCCGCGATCGCCGTCGTCAACGCCCGGACATTTGAGAACGAACGGCGAACCGCGCTCCTCTTGCAGCGCAGCCTGCTGCCCGACCACCTTCCCAAGATTCCGGGCTACGAGCTGGCAGTGCGCTATCAGCCGGCTGACACCACCGCCGAGGTCGGCGGTGACTGGTATGACGTGTTCGCGGTGCCAGGCGGCGACACCGTTTGCGTCGTCATTGGCGATGTCATGGGTCACGGGATGGAGTCGGCCAGTGTCATGGGCCGGCTGCGGACCGGCGTCGAGGCCTACGCCGTGGACGGGGCAGCCCCAATGGACGTTCTGCGCCGCCTCGATACCCTTCTCACCGTCATCGATGACGGCGTGGAGGACCGTCTGGCCACCGTATGTTGCATCTTGTTGGAACCGGCCACGGGGCGATTCCAGATGGCCAGCGCCGGTCACCTGCCACCGGCCGTGGCCGGTCAGGAGGGCACGGTCCGGTTCCTCGACACCGCTGGTGGCCCGCCCCTCGGCGCCGGGCTCCATACCGAGCGCTCCGAGACGACCGCCGTGTTGGCGCCGGGTGAAGCCCTCGTCCTGTACACCGACGGGCTGGTCGAGGGCCGACATCGCAGCCTTGACGACGGCCTGAGCGCGCTGAACACCGCGCTCACCGGCCGGGTCGGAGGGGCCGAAGACATCTGTCAACAGCTCGTCGATGACCTACTCGGGGGCCAACGACAGGAGGATGACGCCGCCATCATCGTCCTCCGCCGCTTTCAACCTGAGACGGGGCTTGTGGAACGGTGATCTGGCACCGGGATCAGCGAAGGCAATCCGTTCCACCTACGTCGACCGCGTGGAGCGGGGACAGCAATCCCCTTCGATGATACGAATGGTCCTCTGGCGAGGGAAGGTCAACCACAAGACTGTGGGCGATCAGATCAGAGTTATTTCGACGCCGACGGGCGTCCAAAACGAGCGTTACCCCGTGGTTCGCATTGGTGCCACCCGGAGGCGGACCGCGCGGGCGCCGTCGTGGAGCCTTTGGTCCCAGACTGCGACGACCAGCTCGGGATCTCCGATTGCGAGGGCACTCGCGAGGTGAACGGCATCGGCGCCTCGCAGTGCGTGATCTCGGGTCAACTGCCCGGCGTGCTGTTCGACGGCGACGGTCAGCTCGACAGGTCGTGTCGCCGCCCAGTACTCCGCCCAGGCTCGATTGGCCAGCTCGAGGTCGTTTTGGTCTAGGTCGTGGTTCCGTCCTGCCGAGGCCAGCGCCGCTCGCACTTCCGGGTATGCGAGGCGGCTCGATATTGCGGCGTCACAGCCGTCCCAAATGTCGGCCGCCAACTCGCTTCCCTCCTCTTCGACCAGCAGCTTCACGAAGGCGCTGGAGTCGAAATAGACGAGGGTCACCGGCTCAGCGACGCTGCTCGGTTACCAGCTCGGCGACGGACCGTCGGGCACGGGGACGAGGACTACCCGACGCTGCCGGACGCGTCGCTCGTTTCGGCGGGGAGATGACCCCTTCTGCGGTCAGTCGTTCCAGAATGTCGGTTGCGTCGATACCCAGCAATCGAGCTACCGGGAGGCCGCGATCGGTGACGACGACCTCTTGGCCATCGCGGGCTCGTTGTAGCCACTCGCTCAGGTGTGCTCGCAGATCACTGATAGCCACATCCACGATCACAAGTGTACATTATGTGAGCCACAGAATGTACATTCCGGAACGCGCCGATGAGTTCGAGATCGCCGGGCAGTCAAAGCTCAGTGGTTGGCCGGGGTGCCGGTCCGTCGGGCGAAACATGACGCAAGGAGCAAACGATGAGCCTTCCCCGGATCGTGACCCGAGACGAGTGGCTCGTCGCTCGCAAGGATCTGCTCGCGAAGGAGAAGGGCCTGACCAAGGCGCGCGACAAGCTCAACGCTGAGCGCCGTGCCCTGCCGATGGTCGAGATCGAGAAGGACTACGTCTTCGATGGCCCGAACGGCAAGGTCCGCCTCGTCGACATGTTCGAGGGCCGGCCCCAGCTGATCGTCTACCACTTCATGTTCCATCCCGAGTGGGAGGACGGCTGCCCGAGCTGCACTGCCGGCACCGACGAGTTGTCGCCAGGCTTCCTCGAGCATCTCCATACCCGCGGGACCAGCTATGCCATGGTGTCGCGCGCTCCCCTCGAAAAACTCGAGCGGTGGAAGGCCAAGCGGGGTTGGGACCTCACGTGGTATTCCTCCTGCGAATCCGACTTCAACTACGACTTCGGGGTCACGATCGACGCTTCCCGAGGCTTCGACCAGTACAACTTCCGGACGCTCGACGAGTACGCGGCAATGGGCCGGGAGAGCATGAAGACGTCCGAACAGCCCTATGACATGCCGGGCAGGAGTTGCTTTCTCCAGGTCGACGGCCGCGTGTTCCATACCTACTCCCAATATGCCCGCGGCCTTGAGTTGACCGGTGGCTCGTACTATTTCCTCGATCTCACGGCCCTCGGACGTCAGGAGGAGTGGGAGGAACCGAAGGGCCGCAGCGAATCCGTTCGATCCGCTATCCCCGAATTCGCGTCGTAAGTCCGCGGCCGTCCGCGGCCGTTCAGGATCCAGGCGGCCGCGGGGCCGGCGAGGTCGGTCAGTCGGTCGTGGAAGTGGGCGCGGTCATCGTCGGTAAGCAACGGCGCCCATGCCCGGGTGCCTCCGGCTCGGAAAAATCTGGCTGGGTCGTGCCAGATCGCGAGGTTCGCATCGGGAGCTGTGTCTCCTGCTCGTGATCGCATCGAGTCGAGCGTGGCTCCCGCCACGAACTCCGGCCAAGGCGTCTCATCGATTGTGATCCCGAGCGCATCGGCGACTCGTCGCATCTCGCCGTCGAGGTCATTCCACAGATCGCGGTAGTGGAAAAGATGCACGTTCTGCTCGTCCTTTCGGGTCCAGAACGTGCTGACCTGCTGGCAGAAGTCGGCGAGGCCGTTCGGTCCGCTGCCCGTGGCGGGAAGGTCGTTGTCGATGAACCATCGCAGGTAGTCGGCGGGGTCGTCGGGGACGACCGACCAGGCGGTCGGGACCGGTAGATCAGGTTGGCCGGAGGCCGCGATGCGCAGCGCCCGAGCGCGATCGTTGTTCTGGTTCGCGTGGTGGTCTGAGTCCGAGAGGGCGACATCGAGCGGGTGGCGGACGACCGCGATGTAGGTCACGGTCGGATGCGACGGCACGGCGTCGAGCGGACAGTGGGTCTTGATCCAACGCCGGTGGCGCTGCGCATCCAACAGGCCGAACACCTCTTCGTCAGTGCGGATCAGCATGTCGAGCCACGGCGACAGCGTGCTGATAGGTGCACCGAGGTCGACCCGGTCAAGAACGAGCATGCCGACGATGTTCTGCATCCACGTCGTGCCGCATTTCGACGGCGTCGAGATGACGATGTCGTCGTCGCGGAACCGGAACCGCTCCCACCGGGCGCTGTCAGCCATGAACCCCCGGTAGCGGCGCACCAGCTGAAGCTAGGCCATCCGGGGGCGCGACCAACCCGGGATTCTCTCTGCTACGCAGCACCGCCGCGCCTGCTACGCCGTGAACTGCCTCGCTGCGGCTGCGGATGACGAAGGCCAGTCGCCTGGAATGGCCATCGCCTTAAGCGCCTCTGCTCAGATGGCGGTCTCGTGGCGGGGTTGGTACAGCAACATCTCGACGCCGCCAGGGAGCAGCATCGTCGCGGTGACACCCCACCGTTGGGTTTCTCGCTCGCTGCGGAACTCGATGCCCTTGGTTCGCAGATCAGCCATCGTGCTTTCGAGGTCATCGCACATCAGCGACATCTCGTGGGAGGGACGTTCGGCCGGGTGGACGGCAACCTCGCCCGGGGGCAGGGCGAAGATCAGCCAGCCGCCGCCGGCATCGACGCTCGGCCACCCGAAGGCGTCGGCGAGTGCCGCCCGCAAAGCGTCGGGCTCGGTGCTGAACAGAAGCATGTGGACACCGGTGATGGTCATGACATCACTGCTTAGTGCTCTTCACAGTCCGACGCGGCGCCGGGTTTCTGCCCACAGGGCGGTGTAGGCCTTGGCGGCGGCACTGCGGGGGGCGAAGAGGGACAAGGGACCGCGGTGGACGCCCATTCGCTCGACATCGGTGGCCGACGGTATGGCGGCAGAAACAATCGCGGGATAGCGGGCCGGGGACTCGGCGACGATGTCGCAGTGCAGGCGCTTGCGCCGGTCGACCATGGAGAAGAAGGCGATGATCTGCGGTGGGCGATTGAGGCCGGCAACGAAGCCGAGCAGTTGGTCAAACGTGCGCAGGGACAACGTCGTCGGGATGACCGGGACGAGCAGGGCGTCCGCGGCATGGAAGACGTTCTCCGAGACGAGCGAGATCGAAGGGGGGCAGTCGAGGATGACGAGGTCGTAGTCAGCGACCAGCGGTCCGAGCAACCGGTTCAGTTGCCGCGTCGGCCGCTTCGCATCGTCAAGGGCCAGGTCCAAGTTGCGGTAGGAGAAGTCGGCGGGGAGAAGGTCGAGGCCCTCGATGTCGGTGCCCCGCAGGAGCCCGGCAAGGTCGCTCTTGCCCAGGACGAGCTTGTCGGCACCGCCTCGAATCTTCGGTCTTATCCGAAACAGGAAGGTGGCCGCGGCCTGGGGGTCGAGGTCCCAGAGCAGGGTCCGGAAGCCGTCGCCGGCGGCCAGGGCGGCGATGTTGACCGCCGCCGACGTTTTCCCGACCCCGCCTTTGATGTTGTACGTGGCGACGATCTTCACGTTCGCACCCCAAAGGTGGCCGCTACGAGACTTCGGTTGCCGCGGGCCGCGAAGGCGGCGAAGCGCCCGGCAAAGGCGGCGCGGGCATCGGACTGGTCGCGGCCCAGGCGGTCGATGACGAGGCCCAACGCAATGAGTGTGTCGGTGTCGCCGGTCGTGGCCAGGAGCTCGGGACCGAGGGACCGCAAGTAGTTCGCCTGCACTTCGTCGTCCTGGAACCGACCGAGCACGTCCTGCAGGCCCTTCATGGCGGTGATCATCGGCGCCACCGTGCTCGAGGGCCAGATGGAACCGTAGAGCTCGAGGAGATACCGGAACTCTTTTCCCCGCTTGCGCAGGTCGTGCAGCGATTCCGGTGGCGAGACGTCGCTGATCGCCTCGCCCATGCGAATCATGCGCCGGTAGACAGCCACGATGCGCGCCCCGGCCACCTCAGCGATGGGCCGGTGGGCCTGAGGCCGGGTGGGATCCACGGCGGGGTCGTGGTCGGGGTCGGGGTCGGGGTCAGGGTCAGGGCCGGGGTCGTGCGTGGGGTCCTCCGCCGGGTGCGGGGCCCGGTCGAGCAGGGCCCGCCAGGTCGTCCAGGCCTCGGCGTACCGGGGGCCCGTAAGTTGGCGGCGCATCGTACGGCCGGCCTCCTCGCGATGGCGCGCCAGCAGGTCGTGCAGCGGTTGGAGATCGGCGGTTGCCTGGGCCGGGAGGCCGGCGACAGTCTGCGACCATTCGAGGAGCTGGACATCGAGATCCCGGGTCGGCCCTGTGATTTCCTGGATCCAACGCAGGTCGACCGCAGCCTGGCGGCTTTCGTCGGGAGGGAAAACGCCTTTCATCTCCCGAAGGACCGAGCGGCTACGTCGGATTGCGACGCGGAGGTCGTGTAGGAACTCGGTGTCGATCTCGGCGAAGGTTCCTGCGAGGTTGGCCTCAACGATGTCGGCCAGCCGCCGGCACAGCGCGAAGGTCGCCTCGTCGGCCCGCATCTCTGGTCGCAGGCTCACTGCGATCTTGGCCGACACGCCCGCGGGGTGGCCACCGGCGGCCAGGATCGCCTCATCCCGCAAAGGGCGCTTGGCTGTCCGCACGCCCGAGAGCGACCGCAGGACAGCAGTCACTGCCACGAAGGCACTCCCGTAGCCGAGCACCGGCGAAACGAGGAGGCGTGCGGTCATCGCCACTGGTTCCTCGAAATGCAGCCGGACGACCGTCTTGGCCTCGCGGTCCTGCACGGTCGCGTCCCGTTTCCGGTACTTGACGTTGGCTCGGGGCGTGAGCGCCCGCATCTCGATCACCCCCGCGAGGGCGTCGTGCAGCGGTCCGGAAGGCAGGTCGGCAGCGAAAAGGCGCCTGGGGCCGTTCGCCGATCGGCCGGCGGGGACTCGGGTGACGAGACCGTCCGCCGTCGCCAGCGCCAGGTTGGCGTGGCGGTCGCCATACCGGCGTTCCCAGCCCAGCGTCAGGCCGGCGGAGCGCAGCCGCCCGTCAAAAGTGTCGAGGTAAGTGCGCTCGCCACTTATGGGCAGATCGGAGACCACCGTGAACCTCTTGGCCAGCGCCGCCAGGACCCTGTCGCTGTCGACGCCCGATCCCAAAACCAACTGGATCGGACGAGGGAGCAGCGAAGACATCGGTCCCGGATTCTGACAGGTGCGCCGAAGCGTTGACTGCTTGCTAGCTCATCGTCCTCACTGGGTCCCGCGACCGGCGTCGGGGGTATCGAAGGGTTCGATCTGTATGAGCTCTTCTTGGCCCTAGGGTGCCGGCGTGAGACCCCACGACACGACCCGATCAGGGTAGATGCGGATCAGGGGCTCGGGCTCGGAGATGGCGTCGGCGTGGCCTCGTACCTCGACACCGCGTGGTCGCCACGGATCGACGCTTGCCAGGTCGTCGACGACGATGGCGGCCCGGCCGCTTCCCCGCACATCGCGGTACTTCTTGGACTGCTCAAAATCGCGGCCACCGATGTCGATCGTGTCGAGGTCGGCGTTGTAGGTCCAGCCGACCGGTGCCACGTGGGGGGTCCCGTCCTTGCCGACCGTAGCCAGACGCCCCAACCGGTGCTCGCCGGTGAGATACGCCACCTCGTCATCATTGAACGCGCTCATCAGAGTTCTCCTTTTGGTCGACGATGGGTCAGCCCAGTCGGTCGCCGGGTTGCGCGTCCGAGTCAGGGGAAGTGAGCAGGACGGTTTGGTCGCGATAGGTCCCCAGCGTCAACACCTCGGACATGAAGGGGCCGATCTGGCGGGGCGGAAAGTTGACAACGGCAAGGACGAGGCGATCGACGAGCTCGTCACGGGCATAGTTCGTGATCTGAGCCGAGGACCGCATGATCCCGATCTCTGGGCCGAAGTCAATCCGCAACTTCCAGGCGGGGCGGCGAGCCTCGGGAAAGTCGTCTACATCGAGGATGCGACCGACCCGAATGTCGACCTTGGCGAAGTCGTCCCAAGTGATGGTGTTGTCGTCCACCGAACGAGTACAGCACTGTCGTGCGGAATCTGGCGAGAAATTGCGCCGGTTGCTGTCGATCGGGCCGTGGGTCGATCGTCGTTAGGGCAATCAGCCACCTCAAAGGAGCTTGCCATGTCCGACGAAGCGTCGTATCCCCCCGATGCCGGCCCCGCTACATTCCTGTTGACCGTCCGCGGCCAGATCGCTGCCGCCACCATCGACGACGCCAGGGTGGTCCATAACTCGACCGCGGGAGCGCCCCCGAATGTCGAGGGGGCCCGATCGCTAGGCGATCTCAGCCACAACGTCTTCGTCGGCCGCAGCGACACCCAGAAGGGTGAACTGCTGTTCATCGATCTCTGGAACAGCCCCGCCGGTCTCGGTCAGTTCTTCGCCAACCCCCATGTCGCCGAAGCTGCCGCGCAACTCTTCGCCGGCCGCGAACGCGGCAGTGTGGGCCTCCCTCGCCGGCTTCGGCGACTTCCACCTCCTCATGCCGGCAGGCAAGACCATCGGTGGCGTTGGCATCCTGCGGACCAACGTGGTCTCCGTGGAAGGCGCCGCGGCCGGTTTTGCTGCGTACGCCGGCGCCACGGTCAACCAGTCCCGCCGCTACGGACTGGTCAGCCACTCCACGTGGGTCAAGGCGCCCAACCCCGATGAGGAGCCGACGGCCGAGATCATCAGCGTCGACCTGTGGAGCGACCCCGACGACATGGACAAGTACTACGAGCTGGGTGTCGGCTTCGATCACTTGGCCCCGGTGTTCGCCGGGCCGCCCGACACCTCGTCCTGGCAGGCGGCGCCCGGACAATGGACCGAGTGGTAGGTCGGCCCTAGCCCAAGTCCATCGCCCCGAGCATGATGGGGGGTTGCCACAAACCCGGCCCTTCGACGGCCTGTTCGTGGCAACCCCCCTCGTTGGTGGGCAGGGGTGTGGTCAGAACCTGGTGCCCGCGGCGGGGTTTTGTGACCACACCCTCGGCCGCCGCAACCCGCCAACGCCACTTTGGATTCCGAGCATCATCTGGCGCGACAGGTGCCCTCAAATGGTGCTCAGAACGCGAACAGGCTGGGAACGCCGGAGCTGACTCAGGTGTCGAGCACGCTCTCCGGCGGCCGGCCAACCGCTCGGTCCGCGATCTCCGCGATCTCCGCGATCTCCGCGAGCTCAGCCACGGTCGGGATGGTCTGGACCGAGGGCACCGGTGACAGCCAGATCCACAGGAAGGCGCCGAAGCACCCCGCGCCGGCAATCCACAGGGTCGGCCGCAGCCCGACGGCGCCGCCCAACACACCGCCGAGGAAGGCGCCAATGGGCATGGTGCCCCAGACCATGAAGCGGACACTGGCGTTCATGCGCCCGAGCAGGCGGGGCGGGCACAGCGCCTGGCGCAGGCTGACCTGGGTGATGTTGTAGGCAACACCGCCGGCGCTGGTAAGGATCCCGGCAAAGATCACCACCTCTGTGGCCGTGGCCCGTGTCGCCAGCGGGTAGCTCAGCTCTCCGATGCCAACCATCACCATGGACCACAAGATGGTGCGGCCCACGCCGAAGTGTGCGGCCAGCCGGGCCGCGCTCACGGCCCCGACGATCCCTCCGACACTGGCCAAGGCGAACAGAATCCCGATCCGGCCTGGCGACAGGTCGAGCTGGCGGCGCAGGAAGACGAGTACGACGGCCATTCCCATGGTGGCAAAGAGGTTGGACGTGCCGGTGCAGCCCGCGACCGAGCGGATCCGCGGCTCGGCCCAGACGAATCGCAGGCCTTCGGCGATCTCTGAGCGCAGGCGCCGGAGGCGCCCGTGGGTCGCCGCGACCCGCGGGTTGATCCTCTTCGTGGGTCCGAATGGCCAGAAGGGAACCGACTGACGCGACGAAACTCGAGCGCGTCGGCAAGGACAGCAGTGGCGGCCCCGACCGCCCCGACGAGGGCGCCGGCCACCGCAGGGCCCGCAACACGGGCCCCGGATTCGGTGGCCGCCAGCTTGGCGTTGCCGTCGACCAGGTGATCGGGCCCGACCAGCACCGGGAGGTACGACTGGTAGGCAACGTCGAAGAACACCGTCAGGGCTCCGCTAACCAAGCTCACGATGTACAGCTGGGTGAGCGTCAGGATCGAAAGGGCCCAGGCCGCGGGGATGCTGCCGAGGGCGATCGCCCGGCCGACATCAGCAACGATGAGCACGGGCCGGCGGCGCAGCCGGTCGACCCAGGCGCCGGCGGGGAGTCCGACGAGCAGGAACGGCAGCGTCTGAAGGCTGGTGAGGAGGCCAACGCCGAAGGTGCTGGCGTGCAGGACGTCGATGGCCACCAGGGGGACGGCGAGGAAGCTGACCTGGGTGCCCAACTCACTGACCGTCTGGCCGCCCCACAACAGGCGGAAGTCCCGGTGCCGCCAGAGGTTCCCCGCCGGGATTCCTTCGCTCATGATCAGTTTAGTTTTCCAAACTAGTTGAAGTTTGTCAATCGGTTACCCTGAGGTCGTGACCACTCGCGAGTCGGTCCCCAAGGTCCCCGAGGCGCCTGTCGACGCTGTCGATCCTGATGACCCCGAGCACTGGGACCTTGAGGGCCCTGACCTCCCGACCGAGCGCCGGGACCTTGAGGGCCCTGACCTCCCGACCGAGCGCCGGGCTGCCACCATCGCCGAGGCTCGGGCCCTCGCCAGTCCCGTCCGGTTACGGATTCTGCGGCTGTGCCTGAACGAGGCGCTCACGAACAAGGAACTGGCGACCCGTCTGGACCTGCATCCGGGGACTGTGCTGCACCACGTCCGCAACCTCGTGGCCACCGGGTTCCTGACCGAGGACCCGTCCCGCCCTGGTCCCCGGGGTACCACCGAGAAGCCGTATCGCGCCACCGGCAAATCGTGGCGGCTCGATGTCGAGGAGTCCGAAGCCGGTCCCGCCGTCCGCCGCGCCGTCCTCGACGCGGTGGCCCTCGAGCTCGACGAGGCGGGACCGGGCGCCGTCATCGAATCTGCCCGTATGGCCATGCGGCTGAAACCGCAACAGCTGAAGCGCCTCCAGCGCCGCCTTCAGGAACTCACCGAAGAGTTCGCCCAGGCCGACGACCCCAACGGCGAGCCCGTCGCCATGCTTGTCATGTTGCACCGCCGCCCGGCGCCGGCCGCGAGCGGCGGCAACCCGGCCCCGCCGTTGATCGCAGCCCCCGACCGAAAGGGGCGCGGGCGCGAGAAGCCGGGCCAGAAGAAGCGCAAGGCGCGGTCCTAGCCCCCTCCCCCTGACCCTTGGCCCCGCGCCCCGCTAGTTGCGGGTGCGGTACCCGACGACCGCCGGCTCTCGCACACGTGGGGTCAGCACCTCGTCGACCAGGCCATACTCGATGGCGTCAGCGGCGCCCAGGATGTAGTCACGGTCGGTGTCCTTGGCGACACGCTCCAGCGTCTGACCGGTGTGGAATGCCAGGATCTCCTCGATCCGGCGGCGCATGAAGGCGATCTCCTTGGCCTGGTTCTCGATGTCGATCGACTGGCCCTGGGCCCCGCCGTGCGGTTGGTGGATCAGCACACGGGCGTTGGGCAGGATGAACCGCTTTCCCGCCGTTCCCCCCGCCAGCAGTACTGCGCCGCCCGAGGCCGCCATCCCCAGGCACACCGTCGACACATCGGGCTGGATGTACTGCATGGTGTCGTAGATGGCGAAGGTGGCTGTCACCGAACCGCCGGGGCTGTTGATATAGAGGCAGATGTCTCGGTCGGCATCCTCCGACTCCAGGTGCAGCAACTGGGCGCTGAGCAGGCTGGCGCTGCCGTCGGTGATCTCGGTATTGAGCATCACGATGCGGTCTTTCAATAACCGGGAGTAGATGTCGTACGCCCGCTCCCCCCGAAGCGACTGCTCAATGACGGTTGGGACCAGGTAGCTCATCTGCCGTCCTCCTCAGTAATATGCAACTATTAAGTTGCACATTACCGTAGAAGTCGGAAAATGTGCAACTCTGTAGTTGCATCGTTTTGTGAGCCAGGAGGCCGAGATGGTCCAACGCCAAGTCGTCATCCCCGCCAGCGCCGATCAACTGTGGGACGCCCTGACCGATCCGGATTCTTTGGCCGCGTGGTTCGGATCCGAGGTGGAGTGGGACCTGCGACCGGGTGGAGCCGCCCGCTTCCGCGAGGAGGACGGGACGCGGCGACGGGGCGTCGTCGAGTCGGTGTTCCCCGGCCGCCATCTGAGCTTTCGGTGGTGGGAGGAGGACGGCGGAGCGACCACCGCCTCGCAGGTCAGCTACACCCTGGAACCCGACGAGGAGGGTACCCGCCTGACCGTCACCGAACAGCCCGTCGATGTTGCCGCGGCCTCCGACTCGGCGAGGGGGGCCGCCGTCGCGGCGGCTGCAACCATGTGGACCCGATGGGACACCCGGCTCCTCCGCTGCTGGGTCCTGGCCGGCTCTGCTGCGCTGGTACCGGCGATCAGCCGCTGACGGCTCCGGTGCCCGCGCCGGACACCGATTCGGTCTTCGCCGCCCTCGCTGACCCGACCCGGAGGCAATTGCTCGACCAGATATCCCGCCAGGGGCCGCTGACCGCCACCGAGTTGGCCGGCGATTACCCGATGACCCGCCAAGCGGTGGTGAAGCACCTGAGCACGCTGGCCCAGGCCGGTTTGCTGGTGGGCGAGCGCCAGGGACGGGATGTGCGGTACCGGGTGGTGGGCGACGGGCTCGGCGATGCCGCGGCCTGGCTGACCACCGTGGGAGAACGCTGGGACAACCGATTGGCGGCCCTGCAGCGTCACCTCGCGGGCGAGGCGAAGGCTGGACCCTGAAGAGCCCGCCCCAACTGGGTACTGTCCAGCAGGCATCACGGCCAGTTGCATGTCAACGACGACGACATGGTCACTCCGGGCAGCGGCTTCGGGGCCCATCGCCCGGGACATGGAGATCGTCACCGGCGGAAGACGACGCTCCCGTCTAGGACCGCAATAGGGCGGTCGCCAGCCTGGCGGCACCGCCGGCTTCGAGGTCCAGCGAGAGGTAGGGATCGATGAGCTCGACCTCGAGCACCAGGGCCTCGCCCCCGGCGCCGCTGACCAGGTCCACCCGGCCGTACACGGGGTAGCCGTCGAGACGGCGGGCGATCACCGCCATCGCACCCGCGGCGGCCGCCATTTGTCCCGTGCTCGGCGTGACGAGACCCGTCCACGCCATGCGCTCCCACGGCCGATCAACCACGCCCTGCCCGGTTTGCAAAAGGGGCGCCTTGCCCACGGCGTGGCTGAACGCCCCATCGAAAAAGATGAGGTCGGTCTCGCCCTCGGTGTCGATCGCCGGCAGGTAGTCCTGGACCATCACCGTTTGCCCGCCGGCTTGCAACGCGCGGACGTGGGTCAGCGCTTCCGGGTCGCCCGCCAGGTAGCGGGCCGTGTTCCGGCCGCCCGCCGAGATCGCCGGTTTGATTACGAACTCCGAACGGGGAGGCGACGAGAAGTCGTCGTCGGGTGCGACCCACGAGGTCGGGATCACCCCGATGCCTGCCGCCTCGAGGTCCCGCAGGTAGGCCTTGTCGATGTTCCATTCAACGACCGCGACAGGATTGTCGAGCCGGGTCACCGCCGAGGCGGCACGAGCCCACGCCACATACTCCTTGGGCAGGTCCACACTGTCCCAGGTACTGCTGATCAGCACCTGGGAAAATGCCGCCCAGTCGACCGCCGGGTCGTCCCATGCGACCAAGGTCGAGGTGGCTCCCCGCGCCGCCAGGGCGGCCCGCAGCGGTCCCGCGTCGGGGTCGGGGAAGAGATCTCCGGGTGCGGAATCATCCGTCCGGCGGCAGCCGGCCAGTGCCACATCCACAACGGTCACGGCCGCCAGCGTGGCACCGCTCCCTTGACCCCCGCCACCGAATTGGTTCCGTGGGCACCAACCGGCGGGGTCGGACCTATGAACCTGGTGATTCCTGAAGCGGATCCCCCCGGCGACGGGCTACCGGCGGGCCGGGAAAAAAAGGGATTTCGCCCCGCCCCGTTCTGTCCCACAAAGCAGCCCTTTCGACCAGACGAGCCCGAGGTACCCTCCCTGCTATGGGCCGTCCGACGGTCGGGCAGACCCTCGCAATGACACCAAACGCCGCGTCGGCCGCCGCCGGTCAGCGGCTGGCGGTCACGAGCGCGTGGTCAGGTTTGGGCCACGACGACCGGGCGGTGTGGGGGGCGTGCCGGGGGAGTGGCAAGACGCCGTACCAGGTAGCGTGCGACACCTGGGGCCCCGCCTACCACTGCACCTGCCCGAGCCGAAAATATCCTTGCAAACACGCCATCGCCCTCCTCCTGTTATGGGCCCGGGAGTCCCCGGTGGTCGCCGCGGCCGCCCCGCCCGCGGAAGTCGGCGCCTGGCTCGCCAGCCGGGTGGCGACAGCGACGCCGGGCGCCCTCGAGCGCCTTAGGGCGGGCGGTGCGCGGGTAAGCGACGAGACGCCGCCGGGCGCCCTTGAGCGCCTTGGGGCGGGCGGTACGCGGGTAAGCGACGAGACGCCGCCGGGCGCCCTTGAGCGCGTTGGGGCGGGCGGTGCGCGGTTAAGCGACGAGACGCCGGCGGATCGGGGCGCCTCCGACGTCGACCCTGAGGCGGCTGCCGCCCGGGCCGCCAAGCGGGTTGCCCGCATCGTTGCCGGGATGGAGGAGCTCGACCGGTGGCTGCACGACCTGGTCCGCCAGGGACTTGGCCGGGCCCCGAACCTGCCGTACGCCTTCTGGGACGACATGGCCGCCCGGCTCGTGGACGCGCAGGCTCCCGGGGCAGCCGCCCGGGTCCGGAACCTGGCGGGCGTGGTGCGCAGTGGCGAGGGCTGGCCGGACCGGTTGCTGGCCCAGATGGCGCGGCTCCACCTCCTGGCGGCCGGCTGGCGCCACCTTGATTCCTTACCCGAGGCGGTTCGCGCCGACTTGCGTACCGCCGCGGGATGGCCGTGGCCGGCGGAGGAGATCCTCGCCGCCGGAGGGCGACAACGCGACCGCTGGTACGTCCTCGCCCGCAGCGTCACCGATGAGGAGCGTGTCCGGGCCCAGCGTTCCTGGCTCTGGGGCCTCGATTCGGGCCGTCTCGGCGTGCTGGTCGACTTTGCCCGGCCGGGCGCGACCTTCAGCTGGGAGCTCTGGCCGGGCAGCGTCATCGACGCCGAGCTCGTCCGTTATCCCGGCTCGGCGCCATTGCGGGTGCTCGTGGCGCAGCGGTACGGCGAGTCCGAGGCCGGCGACGCGCCACCGGGATGGGACGGCCTGGCGGAGGTGGCATCGGCCCGGGGCCGCGTCCTCGCCGCCGACCCGTGGCTGCCCCGCTGGCCCGTTTCGCTTACCGCCGCGGTGCCCGACGGCCACTGCGGCGCCTGGCGCGTCGCCGACCGTTACGGCCGCCAGTTGCCACTCGCCACCGACGACCAGACGGCCTGGAAACTTCTGGCAGTCTCCGGCGGCCGACCGGTGCCCCTGCTCGGTGAATGGGAAGAGGACCGGATTCGCCCCCTCGGCGTGTGGGTCGACGGCGAGATGGTCGTGCTGTGACCGATGTCTGGGATGACCTGGTAGCCACCACCCTCGTCGGTACCGACCGCCGTCGCTTCGAAGTGGTGCTCGGGCCCGAGGTGGCGGCCGGGTCTCCCGCCGATGCCTTGGATGCTGCCGCCGCAGTATGGGTCTACCGGGCGGTAGGGCGACTGCCACCTGTCGCCGCCACCGCCACGCCGGCGCCCGCGGCGGTCGACGAGCGGCCACTGCCGCCGCCGGGCGCGGTGGCCGCCCTGCGGTCCATCGTGGAGCGCCCCGCCTACCTCCCTCTCCTCGGCGAGTGGCTCACGCTGGCGGCGCGGGGCGGGATGCGCCTGCCACCGGACATCGTGCCCACCGTCTTCACCATCGCCCCTGCGGGGTTGCGCCCGACCGTGGCGCCAGCCGCGGGGCCCCTCGGGGGGTGGCTGGCGCAACGAAATCCCGATTGGGCCTGGGCCGCGGCCACCGGCGACACGGCGACTGTGGGAGAGCTGGAGCGCCGGTGGCACGACGGCGGCGATGCCGTCCGCCTGGCGTCGCTGGCCGAACTGCGCGAGGTCGACATCGAACGAGCCCGGCGCTTGGCCACCTTGTCGTGGTCGCGTGAGCCGGCGACGATCCGTCTCGGCATCGTCGACGGCCTCCACGCCCACCTCGGCCCCGGCGACGAACCACTCCT
This sequence comes from uncultured Actinomycetota bacterium, assembly GCA_963851105.1. GTDB lineage: Bacteria > Actinomycetota > Acidimicrobiia > Acidimicrobiales > Palsa-688 > DATARN01. Next base: position 297,315 of record CAWKNP010000004.1, on the reverse strand, counting down.
GGAGCGAGCCCTGGACGACCGCCGCAAGGACGTCCGGCGACTCGCGCTCACCCTGCTGCCTCGCCTGCCGGACAGCACATGGACGCGGCGGATGGCGGCGCGGGCGGTGCCCAGGATCGTCGTCGAGGGGCGGCTGCGGCCCCGTCTCCGCATCGCCTACCCGACCGAAGTCGACGCGTCGATGGCGCGTGACGGCGTCGAGGCCCCTCCGAAGGGATGGGGCCAACAGCACTGGTGGCTCCGCCAGCTGGTCGCGGGCACCCCGCTGGTCGCGTGGACGGCAGCCCTCGGGCGTTCCCCCGGCCAGCTGGTCACCCTGGCGGTAGCCGCCGGCGATGCCCGCATACCTCTCCTGGCGGGATGGATCGCGTCCGCCGTGAGCCAGAACGACGTGGAGTGGGCCCGAGCCCTGCTCGCGGCCGGCGTGACCGGGCCCCTCCTGGCCGTCCTGCCTGCTGATGAGGCCGACGCAGTTGTGATCCACCATCTCACGGAGCACGGGCTCGGCCCGGCACTCGCCCTCCTGCCCGAGCGCCCGGCGTCGCCGGCACTCAGCGCCGCGGTCATCGACGCCCTCGGCCGGACGCTGGCAGGGTCGGATCTCACGGGCGCACTGCGCATCAGGGAGTCGCTCGGGCAGCTGGCCCTGTCGCTCGATCCTTCCGTCGCCGCCCCCGCTGTGGCGCTCCTCAGCGCTGCGCTCGAGGCGGCCAACCGGGCGTACTGGGAGCGAGCAATCAGCGCCCTGCTCGCCACGTTGAACTTCCGCCACGCTCTCCACGGGGAGTTTGCAAAGGAGGGAGCAGGCGGGCCGCCAGAGCCGTCCGTCCCCCCCGGCTACCTTGGCTCTGATATGGAACGGGCGAGCTCGTGATCATTGCGCTGGTGCTCGTCGGCGTGGTGGTCGTCGTGCTGCGGTGCTCCCTTTGACGATCTTCGTTCGCTGCCGCCGGATCGACGCCATGCGGAACCAGAAGCTGCGTGAGAGCTACGCCGCCGCGATCTCCGACGTGAACTCCCGGCGCCGGCCAACCGTGGGAGTCGCATTTCGACCCGAACGAGAACGCCCCGAAGTTCGACGAGATGGTGTGGAAGTTGTGGCGTCCCGTTTCCAGCTTCTACGAAGCCGGCGGCCCCGCCCGCTGAGGGCGGGAGGCGGCGTCGACGCCGCCGCTACGACCAAAGAACTCGTCCGGGAGAAGCCTTTGGTGACAGCCCCTCTAGGGACCAGCCTGTATGACTGCGGCGTCGAGTCGCCCGAAGAACGTTCCCCAGTTGGCGAAGGTGGATCGAGGTCCTGGAATATCCTCGCCGGCTAACCAGACATGACCGGCCTCGTCGGAAGTGGCGTATGAGTAGTCACCCCAACGACAGGGCGGACCGCCGGCGTCGGGGTAGCAGGTGAAACCGTCCTCGGGCGCCACACCCGGCCGAGCAATGTGGACCGAGCCCGTTGGCCCCGCCGGGTTGAAGGCGATGTACCCCATGCTCGGGTAGTAGGTAGGACCGGTCAGGCTGAGAGCGATGGCGCCGAGGCCGTGCTGGTTGAGGCCGACGAAGGGGTACATCAAGCTCGTGGTGTCCGGAGCCGCTATATAGCCCTGGCGGGCGACAATCCCGGCGATCTGACCGTTCACGGTGTAGGGGACGATGACGAACCAGGCGATGCCGGTCCTGTTCACCCGTCCGTCTCCGACTCCGGTCGAGAGGGCCGACACCAGCATGTTGTTCACGTAGGTCGGGGCTTGCATGCGGTCGTCGTCGGCGTTGATGGTGGGCAGCGGCTCCCCGAGCGACTGACCGAGCGGCCGGATACCGGGCTTCTGCCTCACCGGCGTACCCGCGGGCGGGCCACCGGCGTACGGCTCGGTCTCCAGGATCTTCGCATCGAGGCTCAGATTGGGGGTCGAGTCAAGCGATGAGGTGTTCGTCATGGCCCACAACGCCACCCGATGGTCGCTCTTGTTGACGTTCACATCGAAGGAGCTCAGGAAATATTCCGTGTTGTTCGCATAGGCCGCACCGGGAGGGGTACTGGCTGGCTGGACCGAGGCGATGGACGCCGGGATGCCCTGTACAGGGGGGAAGGAAAGGCCGAGGTTGCCCGCCGCGAAGTGCACAAACGGCAGGATGGACCCGTCCACTGCGGACTTGGCCAGCTTGCGCTTCGACATCGCATAGAGCTGGGCGCCGTTGAAAGATGCCCCGAACGGGTTGATCGAGTACTCGTTGGTGCTGATGTAGAAGCCGGTGGCGTCGGCACCGATCACCGGTTGGTCGCCGAAGCAGGGGCAGTCGGGGTGACTGGGCGTGCGGTTCGTCCCGTTGTCGAGGGCATCGATGCGGAACAGCCCCCAACCTTGGGTCGGGTCACTGGTCTGCGTGACGGCCATCAGCGTGGCCGCCTGCGGCGTAAATGACCCACTGTTGGCATTCCGGCCGATTTCCAGCATCGTGAAGTAGAAGCGCTGGGTCTGGGCGTCGAAGTAGCACCTCGGGTCGCTCAGGAACGGACCGAAGGCCGGGGGATTCGCCTGCCGGTCGATCATGGGCGGAAGGTCGAAAAAGGCGTTGAGGGCGGTCGTGGGAACCTCGGTCGCCAAGGACCCGGCGGCGTATACCTTCAATGCCACGTTGACGGTCTCGATGACGTGACCGTTGCCGACACACAGGCCCTGGTCGGGCGGCTCCAGGCTCTGCTGATTGCCGTTGCTCGCCGATCTTTGGTCCTGATGGTTGAGGCCGTCGGTGCCGACCAGGGTGGGGCTGCTGCTGCTCAGGACAGGTGTCGGGGAAGGGTTGGGCACGACGGGGGTGGCGCCGCCGGTGTCGGGCTTGGCGATCTCCACATTGACGGTCTCGTTCCCCCCAAGGACGCCGCGGGCCGCATTCCGGTTCAGCTGGCTCAAATTCACCGTTCCGGTTCGACGTACCGTCCCGGCCGTTTGTTCCGGGGGCGCGACGGCGCGTGAAGCGGCGACCGCGGCCTGGGCACCAAGCGGCGCGACCGAGCCCACGAGCGCCACCGCCAAGGCGAGAATTGCCAACCGTGATCTCGATCGGTGACCGTGCATATCGTTGTGTACCCTCCACGCCGCCGTGTGGAGGCGGACTGTATGCCTTCAGGAAGCAGGTGGCAAGGGTCAACTCAGCGGCGGCCCGGTAGCGTCGGGCCAGTGCCGGAGGACGACGAGCGAAGCGAGGGCGATGTCGGCCTGGGGCGGACGCTGGCGTTGTCCGACGGCGTCTTCGCCATCTCCATGACCCTGCTGGCGTTCCAGATCCAGCCGCCGGCACTGGCCAAAGGCGACGTGCACCGCTTGCTGGTTCACGACCTCGCCAAGATGTCCGACCTGTACTGGGTCTACGTCCTCAGCTTTTCTGTTATCGGTCTGCTGTGGCTGGTCCACCACCGGTTGTTCCGCCATATCGACCGGGCGGACGAGGTGCTCATGGGTCTCAACCTCTTTTTTCTCATGGTGGTGGCGGCGCTCCCGTTCCCCTCCGCGGTCCTCGGTCGCTATGGCAACGAGCGCATCTCTGTCGTGCTGTACGCCGCCACCATGTCCCTGGCGGCGTGGCTCCTGACCGCGCTGACGATCGTGGTCAAGCGCCGCAACCTGATGGGGCCGTCGGGCAGCGAGGAAGGCCTCCGTCAAGGCAGGTGGCGGGCCGCCACCACCGCCACCGTTTTCGCCCTTTCGATACCGGTCGCTTTTGTCGCGACGTCCGTCGCCCCGTTGACGTGGATCGCGACGCTCCTGGTCCGGTTCCTACCGTTGCCGGGGCTGCGAAAGGCGGCGCGGCCCCCGCGGCGCTGACCTACCCTGGGGCGCCATGACCGGCTTCCTCTGAAACTGACCACGAGGACCTCCTTGTTTTCCCGGCCCTGTTGTGTCCGTGGATCAAACAAGGAGACCCCATATGCTGTCATCGCGCTTTTTACGGTTGGCGCGCCTCGACCGGTTACAGCCCCGCGAAGGGGTGGCCGAGCGTGCCATCGCATTGGCGTTCACCGCCCGTTTCACCGATGAAGTCCTCTCGGGCGCATGGACCGTGCTCACGCCGACGTTTCGGCGGGTGTTCCGGCTCAGCCTCGTGCAAATCGGCCTGCTGAGCCAGGTCCTGGAATGGGTAGCGGTGGGCGTCGAGCCCGTCACCGCCACCATGATCGATTTTCACTCCCGGCGCCGGTTGTTGTTCCTCGGCGCGACCGTACTGACGGTGTCGATGCTGACGATGGCGTCAGCGCGCTCGTACGGCTGGCTGCTGCTCGGCTTTGCCGCCTACGGGCTGGGATCAGGAGCGCTGTGCCAAACCGCCGACGTACTGGTGGTGGAGTCGTTTCCGGCCGCGGCCGAGCGGGCTTATGCCCGAGCCACGTTTGTCGACACCACCGGCGCGTTGCTCGGCCCGGGCCTGATCGCGGCCGCGGCGGTGACGGGGATCTCCTGGCGGCTCGTCCTGGCGGCGGTGGCCGGCGCCGCGGCAGCGTACGCGGCGGCGGCGTGGGCGACGGACTTTCCGCCGCCGCCGCGCGCCCGCGACGGTGAGAAGGAGCCGATCCTGGCGGCTGTCGTGGCGGGGATCCGATCGGCGGTCGCCAGCCCACAGATCCGGCGGCCTTTGATCGTCCTGTTCTGTTTCGACATCTTCGAGACGGCGTTCGTCCTGAAATACATCTGGCTCCACGACAGCGTGGGTTTGAGCACCTCGGCGGTGGCGTTGTGGGCCGTCATCGAGCAGGTGGTTGATCTGGTTGCATTGGTGCTGCTCGATCGTTGGCTCGCCACCCGCGCCGCGCGCCAGGTGCTCCAGGTGGCCGCCGCCGCCCTCGTGGTCCTGCCCGCCGCCTGGGTGCTGGCACCGGGCGTGGCCGGGCGCATCGCGGTCGGCGTGCCGCTGACGTTCGCCCACGCCCTGCTGTGGCCGCTGGCCAAAGCGGAGTCCCTTACCGCCGACGCGGAACTGGCGGGTGCCGCCCAGGCGGTCACCGCCATCTTCCCGATCATCCCCTTCGCCTTGGCCCAATCGGCGCTGGCGGAAGCGGTGGGCATCGGACCGGCCATGGCGGTCACCGCCGCCTTGGGCGCCGCCAGCATGCTCCTGGCGTCTCGCCGCCAGTCGCCTTAGGGCGGAGCGATGTCACAGCGACTCGGTATGTTCGTCCCATGAGCCCGCCGGCGCTCCCCGCCACCGCTGCCAGCGACATCATCCGGCCCCACGCCGAGGACGAGCACGCGGCCGAGTTGGCGGCACTCATCACCGATGACGACCGTCCCCGCCCCCCGCAGTGGCGCATGTCGCCGTGGGCCGTCGTCACCTACCTCCTTGGCGGAACGACCACGAGCGGCACGGTCATCACGCCCAAGTATGTGGGGCCCCGGCGCCTTGTCGAGGTGGCGGTAGCGACCCTCGCCACCGACCGGGCGCTGCTTCTCCTCGGGGTGCCGGGCACGGCCAAGACCTGGGTCAGCGAGCATCTGGCCGCGGCTATCTCGGGCGACTCGACCCTGCTCGTGCAGGGCACCTCGGGCACCTCCGAAGAGGCGATCCGATACGGGTGGAACTACGCCCGCCTACTCGCCGACGGCCCGAGCCCCGCGGCGCTGGTTCCGAGCCCGATCATGCGGGCCATGGAAGAGGGCCGGCTGGCACGGATCGAGGAACTGACCCGGATCCCCTCCGATGTCCAAGACGCGCTCATCACCGTCCTGTCGGAAAAGACGCTGCCCATCCCCGAACTGAACGCCGAGGTGCCGGCCAAGCGGGGCTTCAACGTCATCGCTACCGCCAACGACCGCGACAAGGGAGTCAACGAGCTCTCCTCGGCGCTGCGCCGGCGGTTCAACACGGTGGTCCTGCCCTTGCCCGCCGACCTGGACGACGAAGTGGAAATTGTGCGCCGGCGGGTCGACGAGCTTGGTCGCGCCCTCGAATTGCCACCGTCGATCCCGGCGCTGGAGGAGATCCGCCGCGTCGTCACCGTGTTCCGGGAGCTGCGCAACGGCGTCACCACCGACGGCAAGACCAAGGTCAAGTCGCCGTCGTCGACTCTCAGTACCGCCGAGGCCATCTCGGTGGTCACCAGTGGGCTGACGCTGGCCGCCCATTTCGGCGACGGCGAGCTGCACGCCGCCGACATCGCCGCCAGCCTGGTAGGCGCCATCGTCAAGGACCCCGTCCAGGACCGGGTCGCGTGGCAGGAGTATCTCGAGACGGTGGCCCGGCAACGTCGAGGCTGGTCCGACCTCTACCAGGCCTGCCGCGACCTGGGGTGACGCCGCCCGTGCCGCCCGTGCGGATCTTCGGTATTCGCCATCACGGTCCCGGCTCCGCCCGGGCTCTCGGCGCCTCCCTGGAGGCATGGCAGCCCGACATCGTCCTCATCGAGGGGCCGCCCGAGGCGGCGGCCGTTCTCGCCCTGGCGGGATCGGCGGATATGCGGCCACCGGTGGCGTTGCTGGCCTACGTCCCCAAGCAGCCCCGGCGCGCCATTTTCTACCCCCTGGCCGGCTGGTCGCCGGAATGGGTTGCCCTCCGCCACGCCTTGGCCCGCGAGCTACCCGTCCGCATGATCGACCTGCCGGCGGCCGCCGTTTTGGCCGCCGAGGATCCCCAAGTGCTGCAAAACGACGGTATTCCGTCGTTTCGCAGCAGGAGACCAGATGAGGATCCGCTGGCCCGGTTGGCCGAGGCCGCGGGTTACGACGACACCGAGCGGTGGTGGGAGGACGTGGTCGAGCAGCGCGTCGGCGAGGAGGGCCCGTGGGAGGCGATCACCGAGGCCATGGCCAGCCTGCGCGAGGACGAGGCGCCTCCGGCGGGCCGGGAGGCGCAGCGGGAGGCGGCGATGCGCCAGCAGATCCGCGGCGCCATCAAGGAGGGTTTCGAGCGCGTCGCCGTCGTCTGCGGGGCATGGCACGCTCCGGCGCTCGCCACGCGGGGCCCCGCCAAGGCCGACGCCGAGCTGTTGGCCGGGCTGCCGCGGGCCAAGGTGGCGGTGACCTGGGTGCCGTGGACCAGCAGCCGTTTGGCTTTCGCCAGCGGCTACGGCGCCGGCGTGACCTCGCCGGGCTGGTACGAGCACCTTTACCTCACGACCCAACGACCGGTCGAGCGGTGGCTGGCGAAGGCGGCCGGGCTACTGCGCGCCGAGGACCTCGACGCTGCCCCGGCGTCGGTGATCGACGCCGTCCGCCTGGCCGAGGCGCTGGCCACCCTGAGGGGACGGCCGCTGGCCGGGCTGTCGGAGTGCACCGACGCCCTCCGGTCGGTGCTGGCCGGCGGCTCGGACCTACCGCTCGGCCTCATCCATCGCCGCCTCGTCGTCGGCGAGGACTTGGGCGAGGTGCCGCCCGAGACGCCGGCGCTGCCCCTGGCCGCCGATCTCGCCGCCCTCCAGCGCCGCCTTCGGCTCAAGCCCGATGCGACGACGCGCCATCTCGACCTGGACTTGCGCACGGACGGGGGCCTGGCCCGCAGCCATCTCCTGCACCGCCTCGACCTCCTGGACATACCCTGGGGTGTCCTGGCCGAGCCAGGCCAGGATCTGGGTACCTTCCACGAGCGGTGGTCGGTCGGTTGGAGTCCCGAACTGGCGGTGCGGGTGATCGAGGCCAGCGTGTGGGGCACGACGGTCGAGGCGGCAGCCACGACCCGGGCGGGCGAACTGGCCGCCGCCGAAGCGTCGGTAGCCACCCTCACCCGGCTGGTCGAGCGCTGCCTGGTGGCAGAGCTGTCCGACGCCGTCGCCGTCGTCATGGCGGCGCTCGCCGACCAGGCGGCCCGAAGCGCCGACGCCGGCGAGCTCCTGGCCGCGGTGCCGCCGCTGGCCCGGGTGCTCCGCTACGGCAACGTCCGGCGATCCGACGCCTCAGCGGTGGCCGCGGTGGTACGGGGGCTGGTTGCCCGGGCGTGTGTGGGCCTGGGCCCCGCCTGTGCCAGTCTCGACGATGCCGCCGCCCAGCGCATGACCGGCCGCATCGACACCATGACAGCAGCCCTCGGCAGCCTTGACGATGCCGCCCTGCGCGCCGAGTGGCTCGGGGCCCTCCACCGGCTGGTGGATCAGCCCGGCCTCCACGGCCTGGTCGCCGGCCGGTCGTGCCGGATCCTGCTCGACGCCGGTGCGCTAGCCCCCGAGGCGGTGGCCCGCCGGCTCTCGGTCGCCGTTTCCCGCGGTGCACCACCGGCTCGGGCCGCGGCGTGGGTCGAGGGCCTGGTGGCCGGCAGTGGCCTGCTGCTCCTGCACGATCCGCTGTTGCTGCGCGTGATCGACGAATGGTTGCAGGACGTGGGCGAAGACACTTTCCAGAGCGTGTTGCCGTTGCTTCGACGCTCCTTTTCCCAGTTCGAGGAGGCAGAACGGCGGATGCTGGGCGAGAAGCTGAGGGGGCGCGACGGCCCCGCGGCGATGGCCGAGGCGACCGTCGAGATCGACGCCGAACGGGCCGCCGCCGTCATGCCCCTCGTCCACCTTCTACTCACCGGGCGGTCGGAATGAGCGAGCGGCTGCAGCGGTGGCGCCTCGTCCTCGGCGGCGACGGCGACGGCGACGGCACCGGGATCCGGCTCGACGGCGAGGACCGGGGCCGCGACCAGGCGCTGAACGCGCTGTACGGGGCGAGGCGCGAAGCCAATCTCGGGAGATCGGCGCCCGCCGTCGCCCGCTGGCTGGGGGACATCCGGACCTATTTCCCCGCCTCGGTGGTCCAGGTCATGCAGCTCGACGCCATGGACCGCCTCGGACTGCGGCAGTTGCTGCTGGAGCCGGAGATGCTGGCGGCGGTCGAACCCGACGTGTCGCTGGTGGCGATGCTGGTGGCTCTCAAGGGCGTGATCCCGCCCCGGAGCCGGGAGACGGCACGGGCGGTCGTACGCACGGTCATCGACCAACTGGAGGCCCGGCTCGCCCCGCGGACCCGCGAGGCGGTCACCGGCGCCCTCAACCGGGCCGCTCGCAGCCGGCGCCCCCGTCCCGGCGACATCGACTGGGCCGCCACCATCCACGCCAACCTGCGGCACTACCAGCCGGCGTATCGCACGATCATCCCCGAGCGGCTCATCGGCTACGGCCGCCGCCAGCAGAGCGTGGCGCGCGAGGTGGTGCTGTGCATCGACCAGAGCGGCTCCATGGCGGCTTCGGTCGTCTACGCCAGCGTTTTCGGCGCCGTGCTGGCCGGGATGCGGGCGCTGCGGACCCAACTGGTGGTGTTCGACACCAATGTCGTCGACCTGACAGCCACGCTCGACGACCCCGTCGACTTGCTGTTTGCCACCCAGCTCGGCGGGGGGACCGACATCAACCGGGCTGTCGCCTACTGCGAGAGGCTCGTCAGCCGGCCGGGCGACACCATCTTCATCCTGCTGAGCGACCTCGTCGAAGGCGGGATCCGAGACGAGCTGGTCAAGCGCATGGCGGCCCTGGTCACCGCCGGGGTCACCACCGTCGCGCTGCTGGCGCTGAGCGACGACGGGACGCCCGCCTACGACCACAGCATGGCCGCCGACCTGGCGGCAGTGGGGGTATCGGCGTTCGGGTGCACGCCCGACCTTTTTCCCGACCTGATGGCGGCGGCGATCGAGCGGCGGGATCTCGGCCGCTGGGCCGCGGCCCAGGGCATCGTCACCGCCGCGCCCGCGTCTTCAAGTCCATCGTCTTGAGGAACAGACCTGAAAAAAGGAATCTTCTCTGTTCGTGTCGATCCCGGCGTCCTGCGTTCGTATAGACGGTGAGGAGCCAGCACGGTGCTGGCCACCATCCAAAGGAGACACGATGGCAAAGATCGTGGTGACCGAGTTCGTTTCGCTGGACGGTGTCATGGAAGACCCGGGCGGCGCCGAGAAGACGGAATACGGCGGTTGGACGTTCCCCTACTGGAACGACCAGATCGGCGCTTTCAAGTTCGCCGAGCTGTTCGCCAGCGAGGCCATGTTGCTCGGCCGCAAGACCTACGAAGGTTTCGCCGCCGCTTGGCCGGCGATGACCGACGAGCATGGTTTCGCCGACCGGATGAACGGCATGACGAAGTATGTCGTTTCCGCGACCCTCGACACCCTCGAGTGGAACAACTCCCACCTGGTCACCGGCGACCTTGAGACCGAGATCACGAAGCTGAAGGAGAATGCTCCTGGTGACATCCTGGTCGCGGGCAGTGCCTCGCTCGCCCAGTCGCTGATGAGCCTCGGCCTGGTCGACGAGTTCCGCCTGGCCATCTACCCCGTCGTGCTGGGCTCCGGCATGCGGCTGTTCGGTGCCGGCGGTCATACCAACCTGGAGCTGGTCGAGCAGCAGGCGACGAGCACCGGCGTGGTCCTGGCGGTGTACCGGCGGAGCGAAGCGGCCTAGTTCCGACTGACATGGGTGGCCGGTACCCTGCCGGCCGGTACGAAAGGGGAATCCGATGATGCAGTACCTGCTTGCCGTCCACGGCAACGAAGACGAGGCGCCGCCGGCGCCCGAGGTCATGGAGAAGATGTTCGCCGACGTCGACGCGTTCAACAAAGAGCTCCAGGTGGCCAGCGCCTGGGTCTTCGCGGGCGGCCTGTTCCCGGCGAGCACCGCGACGGTCGTGCGGATGCGCGACGGCGAGGTCGTGACGACCGACGGCCCGTTCACCGAGACCAAAGAACAGATCGGCGGTTTCTGGATCATCAAGGCCCGCGATCTCGACGCCGCCATCGCCTGGGCCGCCAAGGGCAGCGAGGCGTGCCAGGCACCGGTCGAGGTGCGCCCGTTTCAAGAGCAAGCCTGAGACGATCCCGGGGTGGTGGCGGCTTCGCAGATCGAGCAGGTCTTTCGTGCACACTCCGGTCGGGCCGTCGCTGTCCTGGTCCGTGTCTTCGGCGACATCGACGTGGCCGAAGAGGCGGTCCAGGAGGCGTTTGTGGTGGCGGTGCAGCAGTGGCCGACCCGGGGGCTACCCCCGAGCCCGGCCGGCTGGATCATCACCACCGCCCGCAACCGGGCGATCGACCGCCTCCGCCGAGAAGTGTCGCGCCACGATCGCCACGCCCAGGCCCAGCTGCTCCACTCCCGCGACGAAGTCCCTGAGTCGGAAGCGGGCGTCGCGGTGAGCGACGACCGGCTCCGTTTGATCTTCACGTGCTGCCACCCGGCGCTGGCGCCCAACGTGCAAGTGGCGTTGACCTTGCGGCTGTTGGGTGGGCTGCAGACTTCGGAGATCGCCCGGGCGTTCCTCGTGCCCGAGGCGACCATGGCGCAGCGGCTGGTCCGGGCCAAGGGCAAGATCCGCGACGCGGCCATTCCCTACCGGGTGCCCGGCGACGCCGAGCTCCCCGATCGCCTGCGAGCGGTGCTGGCGGTGATCTACCTGATCTTCAACGAGGGGTATACCACCAGCTCCAGTGAACAACTGGTGCGGGAGGATCTGTGCGCCGAGGCCATCCGCCTGGGCCGCATCCTGGTGGCGCTGATGCCCGACGAGGCGGAGGTGGCCGGCCTGCTGGCGCTGATGCTGCTCATCGAGTCGCGGCGCCCGGCGCGGTCGGATGCTCGCGGGGAACTCGTTCTGCTTGCCGATCAGGATCGTTCCCGATGGGATCGATCGCTCATCATGGAAGGCCAAGCCATCGTCCGGGCGTGCCTGCGGCGCAACCAGCCGGGGCCGTATCAAATCCAGGCCGCCATCAACGCGGTGCACAGCGACGCGGTTGTGGCCGCCGACACCGATTGGCGGCAGATAGTGGCGCTCTACACGCAACTACTGGCGGTGGCGCCGACGCCCGTGGTCGAACTGAACAAGGCGGTGGCGGTAGCCGAGGTCGACGGACCCGCCGCTGGGCTGGCGCTCCTTGAGAGCCTCGGCCTCGAGAAGTACCACCTGTTTCACGCCACTCGCGCCGATCTCCTGCGCCGGCTCGGGAGGGCCTCGGACGCCGCGGCGGCATACGACGAGGCCATTGCCCTGGTCGCCAATGGCGCGGAGCGCGCCTTCCTCGAGCGGCGGCGGGAGGAAGTTCTCGCATAATCCCCTCGGGGGGGCGACAATGGGCGAGGCCACAGGGGCCACATAGCCTCCTTCCGAGGCCAACGGCGAGGTGCGGGGTGGGGCAATGGCGACGACGGGGACGGCAGGCACGATGATCGGCGGGCGGAGACACGGCTCGGGGAACCGTTCCCTGATGCGGATACTGGTGGCCTCCGTGATCCTGGCGGCCCCGTTGTCCGTCGCCCTACCCCATGCCTCGGCCAGCGTCATGGCGAGCGTTTTGCCGACGTTCCCGACCGGCGTCGTGGTGGGCCAGAGCAACGTGGCGGGAAACATCACCATCACCAATAACTCGACGGCGCCGGAGAACACCGGCAATGTGACCGTCACCTCCGTGACCTTCGTTCCGTCGTGCGGCGTCCTTATCGCCACCTCCGATTGCCCGGCAGGAAGCCGGGATCCCGGCGTTTTCCAGATCAGCACGGCGCTCGGCGCCCCCGGCGGCGCGTGCGCAGGCAAGACCTTCATGATCACCGTCATCGACTCCGCCCAGGGGAAGCTCCAGCTCACGCCCGACAGCACGATCACCCTGGGCCCGCCCGCCAGCGCGACGGCCGTCTGCCAGATCAACTTGAAATTTGCCGTGCTCAAGATGCCCACGCTCGACGCCAACCCGGGCTCCGGCGTCCAGACGGCTGAGATGGCGGCGGTGATCGCTTCACACGCCGACGGTGCGTCCTCGGCCAGCTTCGGCGCCTCCATTACGACAGTGCGGGTCCAGCCGGCGCTGGTCACTACCGCTTCGCCGCCGGTCGTGGTCGCCAGCGCGGTCTCCGACCGGGCCACCCTGTCCGGCGGCCTCAACCCGACCGGCGTCTTGACCTTCGATTTGTACGGTGCCCACGATGCCAGCTGTTCGCAAGCGCCGCTGTTCAAATCGACCATTTCCGTGTCGGGAAACGGTTCCTACCAGTCCCAGGCGTTTGTCCCCTCGGCTCCCGGGTCGTACCGCTACGTGGCCTCCTACAGCGGCGACGCCAACAACGCCCCGATTAACGGCACGTGCGGCGCGGCCCACGAGACGGCGATCGTTCGCCACCTTGCGCCTGGCGACTACGACCGCGACGGCCGGACCGATGTCGGTGTGTTCCGGCCCAACGCCACCTGGCGGCTGCGTCTGAGCAGCGGCGGCAACAGGTCAGGGCCCTACGGCGTCGCGGGTGACACCGCGGTGCCCGGCGACTACGACGGTGATGGGCAGACCGACATCGGTGTCTACCGGCCCTCGACGGGGACGTGGTACCTGCAGCTGAGCTCGGTCGGCGACATCGTCCGGGTCTTCGGAAGCCCCGGCGACATCCCGGTGCCTGCCGACTACGACGGCGATGGCCGGACCGACATCGCGGTGTACCGGCCGTCTACCGGCGTCTGGTACGAGCACCTCAGCTCGGGCAGCGATACCTCGTTCACGTACGGGATTCCCGGCGACGTCCCGGTTCCGGCTGACTACAATGGCGACGGCAAAGTGGACATTGCCGTCTACCGGCCGTCCGGTGGCTACTGGTACATCCACAACAGCTCCGGAGGCGACACGTTCGCCGCATACGGCGCCTCCGGCGACATTCCGGTGCCGGGCGACTACGACGGTGACGGCAAGGCCGACATCTCGGTGTTCCGGCCGTCCAACGGGGCGTGGCTGATCCACCGCAGTACCACCGGCACCGACCTGCTGGCCTTCTATGGGGCATCCGGCGACATCCCCGTACCGGGCGACTACGACGGGGATGGCCTCACCGACATCGCGGTCTACCGGCCGTCCACCAGCGTCTGGTACATCCACCGCAGCTCCGGGGGCGATACCACGTTGCTGTACGGCGCGGCGCACGATATACCGTTGCCCCTCCCCGCGGCTATCAGGATGGCGTTCTTCCACTAGGCCGAGCGGCCTGCGGGCCGAAGGGTGGGTCACAGTCCGGGGAGGATCGTCGGTTGCCGTCACACCGGGTTACCTAGGGTGCCGGGTATGGCTGGTGCCCGTTTCCCCGCACTGGCTCTCCTCCTGGTGGCACTTGGCGGTGCCTGCTCCCCGGGTGCCGTCAGGGGCGCCGCCCGGCCCGGGAGCGTGGGCGCCACGATCACGACGTCAGTAGCCGCCACGAGCGTGACGTCGGCGGCCGGGACCTCGGTGCTATTGCCGCCCACGACCGCGGCGCCATCAGCGCCGGCGACATCGCTACCTCCAACCTCGGTGTCGCCGACCATCCCTGCGCCGACCACCTCTGCCCCGGCCGGTGGGCCGGTGCTGCCCGATCCCGCCTCTACCCCGGGCGCCACCAACCCCGCGGTGTCGCAGGCGACGATCGGCCAGACGATCTGCGTCTCGGGATGGACGGCCACCGTCCGTCCTCCCGAGAGCTACACCAACCGGATCAAAATCCTCGAGGCGGGCGCCGGCGGATTCGTTGTCTACCAAGGTTTCTCCTACGCGGTCCACGGCTTTCACCTCGCCGACGCCAGCCTCGGCCACTACGAGCTGGATCATTTCATCCCGCTCGAGCTCGGCGGGAGCCCGGCCGACCCCCACAACCTCTGGATGGAGCCCTACGAGGCGCCCAAGGGGACCGCTTTGCTCGGCACCAGTTCGCAGACCAAGGACAAGGTCGAAAATGCCGCCAAGGTGGCGGTGTGCGCCGGCCGGGTTGCCCTGGCCGATGCCCAGCGCCAGATGCAGGTCAACTGGTTCGCCTTCGGCCAGCAGCTGGGTGCCTTCGGCTGAGCCGTCAGCCCTCATCGTCGCGGGGCGACGCGGCCGCGGGGGCGTCGGTGCCCTCGTCGCCGGGGGGCGCCGATGCGTCCTCCGCCAGTATCCGGTAAAGCGAGCGCCGTGTTTCTGCCAGCACCGCGCTGGCTTGGATCATCTGCCGTTCGCTGCCGGCGCTCATCACCTGCTTGATGGCGCCCATGACCTGCGGGATTTGCTGTGCCAACTCGTACACCGGCTGCGTCATGGCGCGGGCCGCGTCCTCCCAGGGGACGCCCATCTCCTCACGATGTGCTTCGACATAGGCCGTGCCCGTCTCGGTGATGCGGTACACCCGGCCGACGTCGGCGGCCCCGCTGACGACGAGCCCCTCGTCCTCGAGCTGCTGGAGGACGGGGTAGACGGAGCCGGGACTGGGCTTCCACGCCCCGCGACTCCGCTCGGCCAACTCGCCGATGATCTGGTAGCCGTTGCGAGGTTGCTCATTGAGGAGGAGCAAGACCGCGGCGCGGACGTCGCCTCGGCGGGCCCGGCCTCCGCGGCCGCCACGACCCCGACCGCCCCAGCCGCCCCAACCGCCGATGCCGGGCCCACCACCGAAGCCGTGCTCGCCGCCAAAGCCATGCTCTCCGCCACCGATGCCGCCGTGCTCGCCGCGGCCGCCGCCTTCGTGACGCCCGCTCATGGCCAACCACGCGGCGCCGTGCTTGGGCCCACCGTGGCGGCGACGGGACCAACCGAACTCTTCATGGGTACTCATCCTTGCCTCCTTGATCTGTGCCTTCTGTTCCTTCTGAACACTAACGATATATCGTTAGTGTTCAGAAGGCAACCGGCGCGGACCCTGCACGTGTCGCCCAAGACCGTCAATCGCTGGGCCAACGAGGGCCGCATTCCGTGCACCGTGACCCTTGGGGGGCCGCCGCCGGTTCCGCCGCCACGACATTGATGACGCCGTCCAGTCCATGTCGGCGAAGGGTGCTGCTCTCTCGGGGTAGGACAAACCCCGACTAGCCGGCCACGACCCGCCGATACAGGTCGGCCGTCTGGGCCGCGATGGCGGGCCAGGTGAAGTGGTCGAGCACCCGCTGGCGCCCGGCCTGGCCGAAGCGTCTCCCTTTCGCCGGGTCCCGCAGCAAATCGTTGATCCGGTCGGCCAGATCCGAGACGAAATCGGGACCCGGCGGGACCAAGTACCCCGTCACGCCGTCGACCACGATCTCGGGGATCCCCCCGGTCGCGGTCGCCACGACGGGGGCGCCGCACGCCATGGCCTCGATGTTGACCAGCCCGAAGGGCTCGTACTGCGACGGACAGACGAAGACCGACGCGTGGCTCAGCACCTGGACGGTCTCGTCGCGGGGGAGCGCGGTGTCGATCCACACCACCCCGCTGCGCCCTGCCGCCCGCAGACCTGACACGGCGGTGCGGACCGCCTCGTAGATTGCCGGGTTGTCGGGCGCCGCCGCGCACAGCACCAGTTGCGCCGAGGTATCGAGCGAATGAGCCGCGGCCAGGAGCTCGAGGATCCCCTTTTGCGCCGTGATCCGCCCGACGAAAACAACCATTGGCCGGTCGGGGTCGATCCCGTGACGGACCAGGGCATCGGTCCCCGGATCGGGCTCGTACTCGGTCGCATCGACCCCGTTGTAGATCACCGTCACCCGATCCGGGTCGATGGCCGGATAGGTCCGCAGGATGTCGTCGCGCATGCCCGACGAGACCGCGATGACGGCGTCGGCGCCCTCGAGGGCGGTGCGCTCACAGAACTTGGAGACCTCGTAGCCGGCGCCCAGCTGGTCCCGCTTCCAGGGACGCAACGGCTCCAGGCTGTGGGTCGTCACGACATGGGGGATGGCATGCATCTGCTTGGCCAGATGGCCGCCGAGGTTGGTGTACCAGGTGTGGCTGTGCACCACCTCGGCTCCCCCGACGTCGGCCGCCATGAGGAGGTCGACCGAGATGGGCTGCAGTGCGCCGGCACCTGCCCGGCCAGCCAGCGCGGCCCACGGCTCGTAGGTCGCGGCCACCAGCGGGGATGGGCGGGGCGCTCCGAAGCAGTACACCGAGACATCGACCAACCGCGCCAGGGCTTCGGCCAGGTGTTCCACGTGGACGCCGGCGCCGCCGTAAACCTCCGGCGGGAACTCCCGCGTCAACAGCGCCACCCGCAGTCCCGCTGCGGGCGCCTCAGTCATCGGGAATGATCTGGCCCTTGCCGAGGACCACGATCCCACCGTCGGAGACGGTGAAGCGGGCCCGGTCATGGTCCAGATCGACGCCGATGCGGGCCCCCCGGGGGACGACCACGTTCTTGTCGATGATGGCGTTGCGCACGACCGCGCCCGGCGCGACCCGCACGTCGTCCATCAACACCGACCCGTCGACCTGGGCGTGGCTCTCGATGAGGACCCCCGGGGAGATGACCGACCGCCGCACCGTGGCGCCGGAGATGATGGCGCCCGCCGACACCACCGAATTGAGCGCCTGGCCGCAGCCCTCGACTCCCTCGAAGACGAACTTGGCGGGCGGCAACGGCGGCCCAGAAGTGAAGATGGGCCAGTTGCGGTTGTACAGGTTGAAGATGGGGTGGACCGACACCAGGTCCATGTGGGCGTCGTAGTACGTGTCCAAGGTCCCGACGTCGCGCCAGTAGGCCCGGTCCCGTTCCGTCGCACCGGGCACCTTGTTGGTGCCGAAGTCGTACACGAACGCCTCTCCGGCGGCGACGAGGGCCGGGATGAGGTCGCCGCCGACGTCGTGCTTCGAGGTGGGATTGGCGGCGTCGGCGTTGACCGAGTCGACCAGGGCCTTGGTCGTGAAGATGTAGTTGCCCATCGAGGCGTAGATGCAGTCGGGACTGTCGGGGAGGCCGACGGCATCGGTCGGCTTCTCCTTGAAGGCCGCGATGCGGTTGCTGCCGGCGGGGTCGCCTTCGATGACCCCGAAGCTGCTCGCCTGCGACAGTGGGACGCGCACCCCGGCGACGGTCACCGAAGCGCCGGTCGCGATGTGCTGTTCGAGCATCTGGCGGGGGTCCATGCGGTAGATGTGGTCGGCCCCGAACACCAAGATGTAGTCGGGTCGCTCGTCGCCGATGAGATTGAGGTTCTGGTAGATGGCGTCGGCCGACCCGAGAAACCACCGCGGCCCGCGCCGCATCTGCGCGGGAACCGGCGTCACGTAGTCGCCCATGAGTGTCGACAACCGCCAGGTCCGTGATATGTGGAGGTCGAGGCTGTGGCTCTTGTACTGCGTCAGCACGACGATGCGCATGTAGCCGGCGTTCGCCAGGTTGGACAGCACGAAGTCGATGAGGCGGTAGTGGCCGCCGAAAGGCACCGCTGGCTTGGCCCGATCGGCCGTCAGCGGCGCCAGCCGCTTGCCCTCGCCGCCGGCCAGCACCATCGACAGCACCCGCGCACTCATACCGAATGCCCCGATCGCCGCACGACGTGCACCGTACTCCGCTATCGGGGAGCGAAGAGATCCTGAGGGAGGAAGGCGGAAACGACCCAGTTGGGCGCGTCGACAACCTCGCTGATGCGCAGGTCGACCGCCACCGAGCACAACGCGTACGCGGACTCGGCCGTGAGCCCGCGGTGACGCTTCAGATAGGCGATCATGCGCAACACGCTCTGGCGGGTCGCCCCCAGGAGGTCGGGCCCGATGCCGGTCGTGGCGTGGTAGCCAGCCACGGCCGCACCGGCCCGTTCCAACGAAGTGCGGACATCGAACTCGGGAGTATCGATCACCAGATCGCGCCGCACTGACAGGCGCAGCGACACTGTCATCGAGCCTTCGATGGCGGTGCCGCACACTTCCCCGTCACCCTGGGCTGCGTGGGTGTCGCCGACGCCGAACAGCGCCCCGTCGACCTCGATGGGGAGGTACAGCGTCGTGCCCGGCCCGAGCTGGCGGGTGTCGAGATTGCCCCCCACCCGGCGCGGCGGTATGACGCTGTGGCGGCCGGGCGCCGCCGGGGCGACGCCGAGGACGCCGCAGAACGGCTGCAACGGGACCCGGATCCCGTCGCTGAAGACCGCGGCGCCCCGGTGGAACTCCCAGATGTGCAGCCACGGCTCGGCGAATCGATCGGTCAGCAAGCCGAAACCGGGGATGATCGCCGTCCACCCGAACGTCCCTGGCTCGACCGCCAGGATGTCGACCTGGAGGACGTCGCCGGGCCGGGCCCCGTTGACATAGACCGGGCCGTTGATCGGGTTCACCCGATCGAGGTCCATTGCCGTCACCGACGCCGCGGTGGAGCCGGGCACCAGCTGGCCCCCGGAAGCGTCGACGGTGGCGACGGTTATCTCGGTGCCGGAATCAACGGTGAGAAATGGGGGCTGGTCGGGGCTCCAGCCGTGATGCACGTTTTCACGTCCGATGTGCAGCGAGCCCGGCCCCACCGGCCTCAGGCTAGGTGAGCGGCCCCGGGGCGCTCACCGAAGGTGCCCGCGTGCCACTAGGGCCAGGAGGCTCGCGGGGTCGATCTCGACGGTGTGCACCGCCTCGCGGTCGCGCTCTGTGACCCGGTGGGCCACCGAGGTCACCGCCGGGAGGTGGGGGATCAACGTGCCTCCCGCGGCCACGTTGAGCAGCTGGGCCCCTCGGCAGATCCCGAACCCCGGTACCCCGGCTCCGTCACAACCCGTGGGTTTGCAGCCACAACTCCAGCAGGCCCAGCTGCCAGAGCTTGTTGTAGCGCAGGGTGGTCAGCTCGTTGGGCGCCCCCAGCAGGTGCTCGACGTGCGCCTTGTCGAACAATCCGCGGTCGGTGGCGGCGGTCGAATGCAGGGCGTCGCGCAGCATGTCGACATAGGGCCCTTCGAGCTGGATGAGCGGCGGCACGGGGAAATATCCCTTGGGGCGGTCGATGACCTCCGCCGGCAACACGCGCCGGGCGACCTCCTTCAGGATCCCCTTGCCTCCCTGCGCCACCTTGAGCTCCGCCGGGCAGGCACCCGCCAGTTCCACCAACTCGTGGTCGAGGAACGGCACCCGGGCTTCGAGGCCCCACGCCATCGTCATGTTGTCGACCCGCTTGACCGGGTCCTCGACAAGCATGACCTCGGTGTCGATACGCAATGCTCGATCGACCGCAGTGGGGGCGCCGGGCCGGGAGAAGTGCTGGACGATGAACCGGCGACTCACGTCGTCGGGCAGTTGGTAGTCGAGCCCCACCACCGCCGCGATCTCCTGATGGGTCCGATCGCAAAAGACCGACTGATACCGGTCGACACCGCTCGAGGTGTCGGCGTACATCGGTTGGTACCAGTGGTACCCGGCAAAGACCTCGTCGGCGCCCTGCCCCGACTGCACCACCTTGGTCGTGCGGGCCACCTCCTGCGAGAGGAGGTAGAAGGCGACCACGTCATGGCTGACCATGGGCTCGTTCATGGCTGCCACCACCCCGGGCAGGGCGGCGAGCACCTCGCCGGTCGGGACCAGCATCCGGTGGTGATCGGTGGCGAAACGCGATGCGATCAGGTCCGACCACCGGAACTCGTCGCCCTCCTCGTCGCCGATCGCCTCGAACCCGATGCTGAAGGTGGCCAGATCCTCCAGCCCGGCTTCGCTCAACAGCGCCACGATCAGGCTGGAGTCGAGGCCGCCGGAGAGCAGGACGCCGACAGGGACGTCGGATTCGAGGCGCCGGCGCACCGCCAGTTGCAGGGCGGACATGACGGCGTCCTCCCAGTCCCCGGGGGACCATTGGGAGCGATCGGGATCGGGTTCGCAGCGCAGTTCCCAGTAGCGGCGCTCGTGGCGGCGACCGTCGGCATCGACGGTCAGGATCGTCGCCGGCGCCAGCCGGGTGACGCCGGTAAGGACGGTGCGCTGTTCGGCGACAACGGCATGAAACGTGAGGTAGTGGTGCAGGCCGATCGGATCCACCGAGGTGTCGGCCAGGCCCCCGGCGATAAGCGCCGGCAGGGTGGAGGCGAAACGCAGCCTGCCGGGCACTTCGCTCAGGTACAACGGCTTGATGCCGAGTCGGTCGCGGACCAGCACGGTGCGCCCTGAGTCGCGCTCGGTGATGCAGAACGCGAACATCCCGAGCAGCCGGTCGACCAAGCCGTCGCCCCAGTGGTGATACCCCTTTAGCAGAACTTCGGTGTCGCTGGTCGAGAAGAACCGGTAGCCGGCCGCCTCGAGCTCTTGGCGCAGGGCCCGGTGGTTGTAGATGCAGCCGTTGAACACCACCACCAGCCCGAGCTCGGAGTCGACCATTGGCTGGTTGCCCCGCGACGACAGGTCGATGATGGCGAGGCGGCGGTGGCCCAGCGCCACCGAGTTGGCGCTCCAGACACCTTCGCCATCTGGTCCCCGGGGCGCCAACGCGGCCGCCATCCGCACCACGGCGGCGACGTCGGCGCGGCCACCGTCGGTTCTGATCTCGCCCGCGATCCCGCACATGTTCGTTACCCGCGGGTCTCGGGAAAGAGCAGGTCGAGGAATCGGGCCGCCGTTGGGCGGGGCTCGTGGTTGGCGAGACCGGGCTGCTCGTTCACCTCGATGATCACGCCATTGGGGGCGTCCACCGCCTCGACGATGAGATCGATCCCGGCGACGGGAAGGTCCACCGCGGCCGCCGCCGCCACGGCCAGCTTCTGCAGCTCGGGGTGCAGTTCGTCGGTCACGTCGCTGATGGTGCCGCCGGTATGCACGTTGGCCGTCTTGCGGACCATCACCACCTCCCCGGGCGGGGGGATGTCCTCGGGTCCCGCGAAGCCCGCGCTGCGCAGCGTGTCGCGGGTGATGTCGTCGAGGGGAACGGCGGTGTTGGTACCCGTCGCGGCCACCCGGGTGGCACTGAACTCCTCGATGAGATCGGCCAAGGTCCGCGACCCGGTTCCGATGACGGTGGGCGGCCGCCGAACCGCCGCCGCCACCACCTTCTGGTCGATCACGATCACCCGGAGATCCTCCCCCGGACAGCGCTTTTCGAGCAGCACCTCGGGCCAGTGCCTGCGAGCCACCTCCCGGGCGCGTGCCAGAGCGTCGACGGTTGTCACGCCGACGGTGATCCCCCGACCCTGCTCGCCGCGGGCGGGCTTGACGACGATGTCCCGGTGACAGTCCAGGAACTCGGTGTCGGCGGGACCGAACGCCGCCAACTGCCCGGCGGCGACGGGCAAGCAGGCGCTCTGGAGCACCCGCCGGGTGAGGATCTTGTCGTCGCAGCGGCGAAAGGCGACGGCGGTGGTGAGCTCCGACAGCGACTCCAAGGTGGTGACCTGGCGGCCACCCCATCGCAGGCACAGCTCACCGACGACGGGGTCGACGATCTCGACCGCCACGCCGCGGGCCAGCGCCTCGTCGACGATCACGCGGGTATGACGATTCAACTGTTCATAACCGCCGGGACTGCGCACGGTCATCAGACATACCCATTTGCGGGTCGCCGCATCACGCGGCGTGTGAAAGTCGTGTTGCGTCCTCATTACCGGGAGGCAATTTCTGCCCGCCGCTATTGACCACGATCGCAGGACGCGGAATGGTCGACGGGCGGAACAAAGTAGCGGCGAGGGGAGGCCATCACGGAGCGTTTAACCCTGGGCGTCGAGGAGGAATACCTCGTCGTCGATGCCGCGTCGGGTGCCCTCGTGCCGAGCGCCGATCGCTTGCTGCCCGTCGCCCGGGCGCGGTTGGGCGACGCCGTGACCTCCGAGGTCAACCTTTGCCAGATCGAGGTAGCCACCCCGGTCTGCCACACCCTCGCCGAGGTTCGCCAACACCTGACGATGCTTCGCCATGAGCTGACGACCGCCGCCGAGGAGGCCGGCTACCGCGTGGCCGCGGTCGGCACCCATCCGTTCGGTCGTTGGGAAGACCAACAAGTGGATTTGAGCAACGAGCGTTACCGGCGCATGGTCGAGGACTACCAGATCGTCGCCCGCCAGCAGGTGATCTGCGGCTGCCATGTGCACATCGGCATCGACGACCCCGATCTGGCCGTGGCGACCATGAGCGGGACGCGGCCCTGGTTGCCGGTCCTGCTCGCCCTTTCGGCCAACTCGCCGTACTGGCAGGGGCTGGACACCGGCTATGCCAGCTACCGGCTCCAGGTGTGGCAGCGGTGGCCGACGTGCGGCATGCCTCCGGCGCTGGCCGATCGGGCGGAATTCGATGCCTTGGTCCGTGACCTCCAGGCCATTGGGGCCATCGACGACGCCAGCTACCTGTACTGGTACGTCCGGCCATCACTGAAGTTCCCGACCTTGGAGTTCCGCGCCGGTGACGTGTGCCTGAGCGTCGACGAAGCCGTCGCCCTCGCCGGGCTGGTGCGGGCACTGGCGTGGACGGCGGCCGCCGAGGTGCAAGCGGGGCGATCGTGGCGCGGCGAGCCGGCGGCCACACTCGATGCCGCCATTTGGCGGGCGTCGCGCTACGGGCTCAGCGCCTCGCTGGTGTCGCCGTCTGCCTTGGCCCGTCGGCCCGCGGCGGCCGTCGTGGCCGAATTCCTCGACCATGTCGTAACCGGGCTGGAGGTCCACGGCGACGGCGACGAGGTGGGCGACCTGGTCGCCGCCATCCTCGCTCGGGGCAACGGCGCCACCCGCCAGCGGGAAGCGTACGGCCGCCGCCATTCCCGCCAGGATGTCATCGACCGGGTTCTGGAGGAGACGGCGCCGCTCAGCCGTGACCGGGGGTAACTACTCCCACTCGATGGTGGCCGGCGGTTTGCTGGTGATGTCCAGCACCACCCGGTTGACGGACTCCACCTCGTTGGTGATGCGCGACGAGATCTTTTCCAGCACGTCGTAGGGGAGCCGGGACCAGTCGGCGGTCATGGCGTCCTCGCTCGAGACCGGGCGCAGGACGACGGGGTGACCATAGGTACGTTCGTCGCCCTGGACGCCAACTGAGCGCACATCGGCGAGCAGCACGACCGGGCACTGCCAGACGCTGCGGTCGAGGCCCGCCGCACTGAGCTCGAAGCGGACGATGGCGTCGGCCTGGCGAAGCACCTCGAGGCGCTCGGCGGTGACCTCGCCCATGATCCGTATGGCCAGTCCCGGGCCGGGAAAAGGCTGGCGCCACACGATCGCCTCGGGCAGCCCCAGCTCGGCGCCGAGGGTCCGCACCTCGTCTTTGAACAGCGCTCGCAACGGCTCGATCAGTCGGAACTTCAGGTCCGATGGCAGCCCGCCCACGTTGTGGTGGCTCTTGATGTTGGCCGTGCCCGTGCCGCCCCCCGACTCGACCACGTCGGGGTACAGCGTCCCTTGCACGAGGAATTCGATGTCGCCGCTGCCCGCCTCCGCCTCGATGACGTCGCGCGCCGCCTGCTCGAACACCCGGATGAACTCCCTCCCCACGATCTTGCGCTTCTGCTCGGGGTCGACCACCCCGCCAAGCGCGGCCAGAAAACGGTCCTTGGCGTCCACCATTTTGAGCTTGATACCGGTGGCCCGGACGTAGTCGCGGACCACCTGCTCCCGCTCGCCCTGGCGCAGCAGCCCATGGTCGACGAACACACAGGTCAACTGGTCCCCGACCGCCCGATGGACCAGGGCTGCGGCCACTGCCGAGTCGACGCCGCCCGACAGGCCGCACAGCACATGGCGGGTCCCTACCTGGTCGCTGATGGACTTGATGGTGCGATCGATGATGCTGGCGGTGGTCCAGCGGGGCTCGATCCCCGCCCCGAGGCGCAAGAAGCGCTCGAGGGTCGCCTGGCCGTGAGCGGTATGGATGACCTCGGGATGCCATTGCACCCCGAACAGGCGGGCCTCGGGATTCTCGAACGCGGCCACGGTGGCGGCGGAACTCGACGCGGTGACGCGGAAACCTTCGGGCGCCGCCGCGACCGCATCGCGGTGCGACATCCAGACCTGCTGCGCGCCGTCGTCAGCCCCGAACAGCACCGAGCCGGGGTCTACTTTGGCATCGGTGCGGCCGAACTCGGCTCGGTCGGTGCGGGCCACCTCGCCGCCGAGACCGGCCGCCATCAGCTGGAAGCCGTAGCAGATCCCGAGGACCGGTACCCCGGCGCGGAACACCGCCGGGTCGATGGTCGGCGCACCGGCGCTGTACACGCTGGCGGGGCCCCCGGAGAGGATGATGGCCGCCGGCCGCCGGGCCAGGAGCGCCTCGGCCGACAGCGTGTGGGGCACGATCTCGCTGTAGATCTGGGCTTCGCGGACCCGCCGGGCGATCAGCTGGGCGTACTGGGCCCCGAAGTCGACGACGAGGACCGGCGACGCGTCGAGGGCGCCGTCACTCGAGTCCGGGCCAGCCATGACTCACCCTATCTAGGATCGCCAAACCCGGTCGCGGCTTAGCCGGGGCGATTCGGGACCTCCTTCGACGTGGTCGACCAGTTCGGCGACGAATCCCGCCACCAGCTCGGGGTGGGTCCGGGGAAGCCAGTGCCCGCCGTCGACCTCGCGGCGCCACAGCCGCGCGGCCCACTGCTCGACGCCCTCGCTCATGGCGGGCGAGACGTAATGGTCCTTGGTGGCAACGATGATCTGCACCGGGACGTCGGTTGCCCGCGGGTGAGGGCGTGACAGCCGGTTCCAGAAATTGGCCCGGTACAGGGCCACTCCCTGGGCGCCGTCGGAGGCGAACGTGGGCGCAGGGTAGGTGTCATCGAAAGCGACCTTTTCCAACCTCTGCAGAGCCGACGGCCAACGGCGGCCGAGCCCTGATCGCCACAGCCGGGTGATGCCGGGCAGGTGGAAGGCGAGGATGTACCACGACCGCACCTGCTGGCCGAGCAGCTGGCGGACGTGGTGGGCGGTGGGATGGCGCAAGCGCTCGGCCGCCCAGGCGGCGGCGTGGTCGAGGCCGGGCGCGTAGAGGGAGGTGAACGAGGCGATGCGTCCCGCCAGGCGGTCGCTGCCGACCGCCTCCCACCCCTGGATCGACCCCCAGTCATGGCCGACAAGGTGGACCGGGCGCTCGGGGCTGGCGGCGTCGGCGACCGCTGCCAGGTCGGCGACGAGGTGCACGAGCCGGTAGCCCTCGGTGCTACCCGGCGCCGAAGATGCGCCCGCGCCGCGGACGTCATAGGCGACGACGTGGTAGCGACCGGCGAGCAGTGCGGCCACCGGATGCCACACCGCCGAGGTGTCGGGATAGCCGTGGACAAAGAGGATGGTCGGACCGTCGCCGGCCCACTCGGTGACCGCCAGCTCGGCGGGGCTGTCACCGCGGGAAGTGACCTTGTGGCGGTGGGGTTCGGTCATGGCGTCGCCGCCCGAATCAGGCTGCTCCCAGGGTGGGTTCGATCTGGCGCAGTGCGGTGAGCGGTGCCGTGGTGCCGCGGGTCGCTACGATCAGCGACACCAGCCGTCCTTGGAGCACGAAGTAGTCGAGCGCCTGGGAGATCGTGACTCCGTTGACGACGAACTGGGCCGTGACCTGGCCCGCCGGGCCGACCGGCAGGTGGATCTGAGCAACGCGGACGCTCTTGCCGCCCGCCGCCTGGATCTGCTTGGCGACGTTGGCGGGAGGAACCTGGTCGGCGCTGGTGACGTTGGGCAGGTTGATCCCATAGGCGTACAGGCTCGATCGGGTCGTGACATCAGCCGCAAAGACACCGATCTGGATCTTGGTCAGGGCGGTGATGGCCGGGTCGATGACCGGCGCCAGCGTCGGGTTCTTCGTCCGCAAGGCCTTCAGGGCGTTGGCCAGGGTGGTGTTGGAGACATCCGGCGCCGCCCAACCGGGAGGTACCGCCAGGCTCACGTGGTCGATGGTGTCGGTGAGGCGCTGATATCCCGCCGGCGTGACCAGGGTGGTCGTGGTCGTCGCTCGCTCGCGGGGCCACGGTGGTCGTACCGGCCCCGCTGTTTCCGGCCGTGGGCGGCGCCGTCACGGTGTCGGTGGTGGTGGTCTTGTCCTTGTGGATGGCGACCGCCGCGGCGCCGGCGGCCAGGAGGGCCACGATGACGACGGCTACCCCGATGAGGAAACGGTCCGGCCCGGCGGGGGGCCTTGCCGCCGCAGGCCTTCTATTGGGCTGCACCGCCGGGGATCATAGTGAGGAGGGGGTGTCGCCGTGGCGGGTGCCGTCGCCGCGGCGGGCGGCGTCGGCGTGGTCGGCGTGGTCGGCTAGGTCGGCGACGGTGTCGATGTCGACGGGGTCGCCGCCGTCCAGGTCATCGACAGGCACCTCCATGACGAGGTCGGGACGTTGGCGCATCAGGATCCGGGCCCCCTCGTCACCGATGGTGGGTAGCAGGCTCCAACAGGGCCGGTCGATACGGACCGGATTGCGCCGCTGGCCGCGGTAGGAGGCGGCCGCAATCGGGTGCCCCCGGGAGCGTGCGACCGCCCGCCACGCCTCGGGCGAAACGAGGGGCTGGTCTCCTAAGCCGATGACCAAGGAACCGATGGTCGGGTCGGCGCGGGCGGCGGCGACCGCCACCTGCAGCGAGGTCGCCTGGCCCTGTGCCCAGCGGTCGTTGACCAGTACCTCCACGCCGGCGGGGACCACCCCCGCTTGGGTGAGATCGATGGCGCCGGTCACGACCCAGGTGGCGTCGAGGGCCGCCGTCCGGGCGTGCTCGAGGGCCCAGCCCACCACCGTGGCGCCCCGGAAGGCGGCCAGCAGCTTGTGCGTGGCGGATTGGTAGCGGGTCCCGGCGCCGGCGGCCAGGACGACCGCTATGTTCCGACGGGGGATTGGCGTCACAGCGAGTGGTTGGCGAAAAACCGCCATAGGGCGGCGGTGGCATCGAAGGTGGCCGTGGTGGTGCCGATGATCCCGACCGGGAGGTATTGGCGGCCTCCGGGCCAGGTGTGGCCCCCGCCGGCAACCTGCCACGCTTCGACATCGCCCTGGGCCGTCGGGCCGCGCCAGGTTCTCTTGGTGATGTCCGGTTCGATGCGGACTTCGGTCGGTCCCGTGGCGCCGTTGTGGGCAGCCACCAGCGCGACCCACTCCTCGACGCCGAGCACTCGGCCGCGGTCGGCGCCCCCCCGACGCCGGGCCTTCACCGCCCCGCCGTTGTAGGGGAGAATGGGGTCGGCGGTGCCATGGATCTGGATGACGGGCACCGGGCGAGCGGGGTGCCACCACGTTGGCGCGTCCTCGGCCACCGTGCCCGCGACCTGGCCGAAGGCTGCGATGCGATCGGGGATCTCGTTGGCGAGGCGGGCCGCCATCATGGCCCCGTTGGAAATCCCGGCGATGTACACCCGGCGCCGGTCGATGGGCAGCCAACCCGCCACACAGTCGATCAGGGCGGCCAGGAACCCGACGTCGTCGACCGGTTCCTGGGGTGGCCGGGCCCCGTGTTCCGCTCGGGTCCGGCCGTCGTGCCAGCGGTGGTCGACCCCGTCGGGCGAGGCCACCGCGAAGCGCTCCCGGTCGGCGAGGTCGAAAAAGCGCGTCAGGCGGTCGAGGCCGGTGCCGTTGCCCCCCCCGCCGTGCAACTGGATGACCAGCGGCGCCCCTAGGGGCAGGACGGGCGGGACGTGGACCCGGTAGGAGCGCTCGCGGCCGTAGTGGCTGAGCGTGTGGCTCGAGGTGCCCGGCGTGTCATCGGCCTCGCTCAGCCGTCTCGGGATCACGGGGCCTGAGTGGCCTGATCGGCCTGCTGGCGGAGGATGGCCCGTAGCGCGAGTGACCGCCAGCGCTCGGGGACTTCGGCCGACGCTGCGATGCGCCCGAGCATGTCCGCGGTGGGGTGGTGGTCGAACTGCACCATGTCCCCGATCGTCAACCTGCCGGAGCCATCGGGCCGGCTCAGGCGGGCGATCTCGGCGCCCGCCGCGACCTCGCCCTCGTCGATGATCCGCAGGTAGGTGCCGAACCGCTCCGCAGCATCGAACTGATCCTTGAAGTCCGCGTCGCCCATCCGGATACCCAGCTTGAAGCAGGGTAAGCGGGGCTCGCTGACCTCGAGGACCGCGGAGCCGACCCTCCATTGCTCGCCGACGACGGCTGCCGCCAGGTCGATGCCGGTCGTGGTCAGGTTCTCCCCGAAGGTGCCCGGCTCGAGCGGGCGGCCGAGCTGGTCCGACCACCACTCGTAGTCTTCCTGGGCGTACGCGTAGATGGCCTTGTCGAAGCCACCGTGAACCCGGCGGTCGGCTTGGTCGTCGCCCTCAGCGTTGACTCCGGTGATGGCCACCGGTCCTGTGACCGGCGCCTTCCAGATGGCGGTTCGGACCTGGCGGCCGAACCACTCGATGGTTCGCGGCTGGCCCACGTTGACCGAGACCACCTGGCCGATGACGGTTGCGTCCATGGCGCGCCCAGGTTACGGCCGGCGCCCCCGTGCTCGTGCCGCCTGGGCCTGTCTCGCGGGGCCAAAGTGCTGTGAAACGACGTAATGCCGTCGTTTCGCAGCAGGAGGTGCCGGCGGCGGGGCAGGGCGGGTCAGATGCGGCGGTGGCGGGCGTCGGCGAGCACCCGGTGGGCGCAGTTGCGGCCGACCATGCCATGAACCCCACCCCCGGGATGGGCCGACGCCGAGCACAGGTAGAGGCCCGCCAGCGGCGTGGCGTATCGGAACCACCCGGGCACGGGCCGGAAGATCAGCTGCTGGTCTAAGGCCGTGGAGCCGGAACCGAGGTCGCCGCCGACCAGGTTGGGGTTCTCCCGCTCCAGGTCGGGTGGCGTGCGCACCGCCATACCGGCGATGAGCGACTGGAGGCCCGGGGCATGGGCTTCGAGCCGGTTGAGCACGACGTCGCGGAACCGGTCGCGGGTCTCGTCCGACCACGACCCCGCCGACCGGGGCACCGACGGGACGTGGGTCTCGACCCACAGGGTGTGGCCACCGGCCGGTGCCCGGCTTGGGTCGGCGGTGCTCTGCTGGCCCACGATGAGCAGGGGCAGAGCGGGGAGGAAGCCCCGGCGGGCCTGGAATGCGGCGTTGGCCATGTTGTCGAGATCACCGGTGAGATGGACGACGCCGCAGTGGTCCAGTCCCGGCATCACCCAGGGAACAGGGCCGGTGAGCGCCAGGTCGAGCTTGAAGATCCCGGTGCCATAGCGGAATTGGCGCAGCCCGTCGATGAATCCCGACGGCAGGGCGGTGGCATCCACCAGCCGGGTGAACAAGGCGGCAGGCCCGGTATCGGCGAGCACCGCCCGGCGGGCCGAGAAGCTGCCTCCGCCGGCGGTTTCGACGCCGACGGCGCGGCCATTTTTCAGGACGATCCGCGTCACCTCGGTGCCGGTATGGATGCGGCCGCCGGCGTCGGTGACCGCGCCTGCCAGGGCCGCGGCCAGCTGGCCGGCGCCACCCACCGGGACAGGCATACCCAGTTGTTGGGCGACCATGGCCAGGATGAGGGCGGCGGGGACGCTGCCCGGTTGGTCGACGCCGACATCGGTATGGGAGGCGCCGGCGGCCAGGAGCACCTGCCCGGCGCGCGTGGCGAAGCGGTGCTGGGCCAGGGCATCCATGGGTTCGACCTGCATGCGGGCCAGGCTCGGGAGGCCTCGCAGGCCGGCGGCCACGACGAGGCGGGTGGCCGGAGCCAGCGCGCTCAGCGCGAGCGGCCCGAGCATCAGGTCGAGGAAGCCCCGGCCCACCCTGTCCCACCAGCGGCACAGTTCGATCCAGGCATCGGCGTCGGCTGGTGAACGAAGGGCCAGTTCGTCCGCCGTCGCCCGCCCGTCGAGCAGGCATCGAGCGGTGTCGCGTTCGTGGGGGCCGGCAACCGCCGCCACCGGCACCGGAAACTGGGCCCACGACACCCGGCGATCGAGCTCAAGTTCGTGAAAGACCGGTGATGCGTGCAGCATCCCGTAGAACGCCGAATACGTGTCGTGGATGTACCCCGGCTCGGTCAGTTCCGCGCTCTGCACCGCGCCGCCCGCGACGGCTGATCGCTCGAGCACGACGACGCGCCAGCCGGCCCGGCCGAGGAGGGCGGCGGCAACGAGCGCGTTCGGCCCTGAGCCCACGATTACGGCGTCGAAGCGGTCCACCCCTCGATGATCGCGCCGACGCGGCCCACGGTTACCATGCCGCGGTGCCGACGCTGCCCTCGCTGCCATCGGGCGACGGTGTCCTCCCCAACCAGTGGCTGGCCGCGGCCATCAGCGAGGGCGTCATCGACGCCGCGGCGTTCACGATTCCCGCCACCAACATCCAGCCGGCCAGCGTCGACCTGCGCCTGGGCGAGGTTGGTTACCGGATGCGCTGCAGCTTCCTACCCGACCGCTACGCCGTCGAGGACCGCATCGACGATCTCGTGCTGGAGAAGCTCGACCTTCACCGCGATGGTGTGGTGCTCGAGCCGGGACGGCCCTACCTGATCCCGCTCAAGGAGCAGCTCGTCCTGCCGGCGTCGTTCCGGGGCAAGGCCAACCCCAAGAGTTCGACGGGGCGCCTCGACGTCTTCACCCGCCTCATCACCGACGGAAGCTACCGCTTCGACGAGATCGCGGCCGGCTACCAGGGGCGGCTGTATCTGGAGGTGGTCCCCCTCTCGTTTCCCATTCGGGTGCGGGAGGACCTGACCCTCAACCAGCTGCGATTGTCGGTCGGGCGCAGCGCCGTGAGCGACGACGAGGTACGAGCCATCCACCAGGCCTCGCCGCTGCTCTACGAGGAGGGGCGTCCGGTGGCCGATGCTGATCTGGCCGTCAGCAACGGGCTTTTCCTCAGCTTGGACCTGCGGGGCCACTCGGCCGGCGGGTGGGTCGGTTACCGCGCCCGGGAGAACACCGCGCTGCTCGACCTCACCCGCTCGGGCTCGTTCGAACGGGAGGAGTACTGGGAGCAGGTGCGGCGGGAGGAGGGCAACCGGATCGTGCTGTCCCCCAAGCGCTTCTATTTGCTGCTGTCGAAGGAGGCGGTGACCATCCCGCCCA
Source organism: uncultured Actinomycetota bacterium (assembly GCA_963851105.1). Lineage (GTDB taxonomy): Bacteria > Actinomycetota > Acidimicrobiia > Acidimicrobiales > Palsa-688 > DATARN01. The sequence continues at coordinate 265,802 of CAWKNP010000004.1, read as the reverse complement.
CGCTGGCCGCCGAGATGACGGCGTACGACCCGACGAGCGGGGAGTTGCGGACCCACTACGCGGGGTTCTTCGATCCGGGTTTCGGTTACGACCCGGGCGGCGGTTTTCACGGGTCTCGAGCTGCCCTTGAGGTACGGGCCCATGATGTGCCGTTCATGATCGAGGATGGTCAACCGGTGTGCAAGCTCACCTTCGAGCGCATGTTGGAGCCGCCGACCGCCCTGTACGGGCCCGACATTGGCTCTTCCTACCAGCAGCAGCAGGACACGTTGGGCAAGCAGTTCACCCGGCCGGCGACGGCGGAGTGACGCTGTCGCCTGAGCTGGCGTCACTGTTGCCCTCGGGCCGCGGCCGGTCGACTGCCAGGGATTCGACGATCTCGACGTTCGGGAGGTGGCGGAGGACGTCGGGTGAAGCGACCACCTTCCAGCTGCGGCTGCCTCCCCCGAGGATGATCCGTTCCCGGGCCATGACGCGTTCGTCGACCCAGATTGGCAGGTCGGGCGGCAGGGCGAACACCGTCACGCCTCCAATCATCATTCCCGTGAGCGCGGCGGTCTCCTCGGCCGAGGCGAATGACGCCCGGCGGACGCCGAGGCGCTGCTTGACGGTCCGGTTCACATCCAAACGGGTGTCGGCGAGCACGACGCAGGCGGCGTAGCGGGGCGGCTGGGCCTTGCCGGCGACGACAATGGTGTTGGCCGAGTCGCGCAGCGAGTAGCCGTAGGCCCGGCAGAACGCGTCGGTGTCGGCCAGCGCGGGGTCGCACGGAACCATCTCGTAGGCGGCGCCCAATCCGTTCAGCACCTGCCGCACGGCCTGGTCGATCTCCTTGTCACCCATGGCCTGAAGCTACCGGCGCTCCCGCGGTCCGGAGGGCCGTGGTCCTCAGGCCGCAGTGCTCGCAGAGCGCGTGCTCCCGGCAGGTGCTCCCGGGATGAGAGGCTGGGTCGGTGGGAAAGCGGCGGGCGTCGTGGCGGGGACGTGGGCCCCTGCGTCCCCAGGAGCTGGCCGAGGCCGCCGTCCTGGCCGATGTCTCGGTCGCGCTCATCACCATCGGTTGGCTGCTGCCTGCGACAACGGTCTTCATCGCGGCCGCCGCGGCGCCCATGGCGGCGGTGGCGGCGCGCAACCGGCCCCGGGCAGTACTGGCTGCCGCCATTGCCGGAACGACGGTCGGGATGCTCATCGCCGGCACGGGACTGGCATCCAATGTCGCCGGTTGCGCGGTGATCGGCGCGCTGCTCGGTATTGCCTGGCGCCGGAAATGGGGCTTCGTCCGCATGCTGGCCGTGGCGACGGCGGCGCTCTGGCCGCCCACGGCCATCGGCGCCGTGGCCCTCCTCACCGTCTTCGGCCAGTTGCGCACGCTGGCGCTCGATCAGATCACCAACACCTGGGACGGGGCCAAGGCCAATCTGCGCCAGCTCGGCCTGGTGCGCATCACCCGCCTCGGCGACCCCATCGTCCATTGGATGGTCCGCGACTGGGCCATCGGGGTGCCCATCGCCCTGTTGGTCGGCATCGTCGTGGGCGCGGCGGTGGGGAGGATGCTGACCTGGCCGCCCCTCGCCCGCCTCGAGCGCACCCAGCTCCCGTCGGCCCGCACCGCGCCGGCCCCCGCTGGCCCCCCCGCCGGCACCCCCGCCAGGGCGGCCCCCGCCAGCGCCCCTGCTGTGGGCCCCGCCACGACCGCCCCGGGGCCCGTCCCCGTTCGCCTGGTCAACGTCAGCCACACCTATCCCGGCATGACCACCGCCGCCCTCGAAGAGATTTCTCTGACGGTCGAGCCCGGCCAGTTCGTCGCAGTGGTGGGACCCAACGGCTCGGGAAAATCCACCCTCGTGCGCATCCTGGGAGGCCGGGAGCCCACCTCCGGCACCGTCCACCGCCCCGGCGCCGTGGCCCCGGGACGACCGGGCGGCACCGCCGTCATCTTCCAGCGCCCGGAGAGTCAGGTCCTCGGCGTCCGGGTGCGCGACGACCTGGTGTGGGGTCTGCCGCGGGAACACGCGGTGGATGTCGCCGCCCTGCTCGGCCGCGTGGGGCTCGACGGCTTCGCCGACCGGGAAACGGCGACGCTTTCCGGCGGCGAGCTCCAGCGCCTGGCCGTGGCGGCCGCCCTGGCGCGCCGGCCGAGCCTCCTCATTTCCGACGAGTCGACCGCCATGGTCGACGCCGCCGGCCGGCGGCTCCTCACCGACATGCTGGCCCGCCTGGCGGTTGAGGAGGGTTTGGCCGTCGTCCACGTCACCCACCGCCGCGAGGAGGCGCGCCGCGCCGATCGCATCGTGTTCCTCGAGCGCGGACGCATCGTCGAGTTGCCCCCGGAGACGGTGCCAGAGCCCATCGCCGACGCTACCCCCGAACCCTCCTATCGGTCCTTCCCCGGGTCCACCGCCGAAGGCGCCCTGACTGGCGCCCGCACGGCGGGCGCGCCCACCCTCGAGCTGTCAGACATCGGTCACGTGTACACCGCTGGTTCCCCTTGGGCCCACCGGGCGCTGAGCGGCGTGGACCTCACTGTGGGAGCGGGCGAAGCCGTCATGGTCGTGGGGCACAACGGGTCGGGCAAATCCACGCTGGCGTGGATCCTCGCCGGCCTGCTCGTCCCGAGCGAGGGGCGGGCCACCCTCGGTGGCCAAGCGCTCGACCGCCGGTTGGGCCACGTCGCCCTGTCGTTCCAGCACGCCCGGTTGCAGCTGCTTCGCAGCTCGGTCCGCGGCGACGTGCGGGCCGCGTCCGGCGTCGATGACGTCGGCGCCGACCGCGCCCTCAGGTTGGTCGGGCTCGACCCCGTCGAGCTCGCCGGTCGGGCCATCGACCAGCTGAGCGGCGGCCAGCAACGCCGGGTGGCACTGGCAGGGATGCTGGCCCGGCGGCCCGCCGTCGTGATCCTCGACGAGCCGTTCGCGGGCCTCGACGACATCGCCCGGCGCGAGCTCATCGCGGTGCTCCAGGGCCTCCGCCGCGAAATGGGCATCACCCTCATCCTGGTGTCGCACGACACCGATGGTGCCGACCAGTTGGTCGACCGCGTGATCAGCCTGGAACGGGGCCGCATCGTGGCCGACGAATCGCTCGCCCAGCGCGCCGCCACCGAGGGCGTCGGATGACTGGGCACCGGGACCCGGGGACCCGAAAACGGCGGCCCGCGGAGCTCACGCTGCTACGCCCCATCGCGGGCAACACCGCCATGCACCGGTTGTGGGCGGGCACCAAGCTGGTCTCGGTCCTCGTGGTCGCGCTGCTGCTGGCCTTCTCCCCAACCTGGCCCGCCATCGGGGCCGGGGCCGTGCTGGTCGCGCTTGCCTGGGGGGTGGCCCGCATCCCCCGCGGCGCCTTGCCCCGCCTGCCCCGCTGGTTCTGGATCGGGTTCGCGTTCGGCGCGTTCCTGGCGATGAGCTCCTCGGCCAAGCCCATCGGCCACTTCGCCGGCGTCCCGGTGAGCTGGGGCGGCCTCGAGGAGTGGAGCCGAATCACGGCCCTGGCAGTGGTGGTCATGGTCGGCGCGGCCGTCGTCACGTGGACCACGCCACTGGCAGAGGTGGCGCCGTCCCTGGCCCGGCTGGGAACACCGTTGCGCTGGTTCCGCCTGCCCGTCGACGAGTGGGCCGCCGCCATCGCGCTGTCGATACGATGCCTGCCGTTGCTTATTGACGAGGTGCGCACGCTCGTAGCGGCCCGCCGGCTGCGGCCGAGCGGCCGCCTCGAGCGGGAACCTCGTTGGAGCTGGATGATGCGGGATGCCCAGGACCTGTTGTTTACGAGCATCGCGGTGTCGCTGCGCCGGGCGACCGAGCTGGGGGAAGCAATCGAGGCGCGGGGAGGCTTCGCCTCAGTGTCGGACTCGACGGCGCGCCCCGGGTGGCGGGACGTGGTCGCGGTCCTGATCGTGGCCGCGGCCGCCGTCATCGGGATCGTGCTGTGACCGACAATTTGGCGCCCGGTCTGGCCTACGGGTCCGACGGTCAGGCCCGCTGCGGGTGGGGGACCAGCGAGGAGTACGCCCACTACCACGACGAGGAATGGGGTTTCCCGGTCGGCAACGACGAGTTCCTCTTCGAGAAGCTTTGCCTCGAGGGGTTCCAGGCGGGGTTGAGCTGGCTCACCATCCTGCGCAAGCGCCCGGCGTTCCGACAGGCCTTCGCCCAATTCGACCTCTCCGCGGTCGCGGCCTTCAACGATGACGACATAGAGCGGCTACTGGCCAACCCCGGCATCGTTCGCCACCGGGGCAAGATCGTCTCCACCATCAACAACGCCCGGCAGGCCATCGCGCTGGGCCAGGAGTTCGGGTCGCTCGGCGCCTACCTGTGGCGCTGGGAGCCCGCCGATCGGCTGGCTGCCTCCTCGCCTCCGCCATTCACCCCCGAGTCAACCGCTCTCAGCAAGGACCTGAAACGCCGGGGCTGGACCTTCGTCGGCCCGACGACCGTCTACGCATTCATGCAGGCCATGGGTATGGTCAACGACCATCTCGAGGGCTGCTGGCGCCGGCCTGCGGCGACCGAAGCCCGGGCCAATTTCCCGAGGCCCCACTAAACCCCCGACGATCCACGTATCGTCGCGGCATGTGTCGCAGCATCGTCACCCTGCGGGGCGAGGAACCAGCCACGGACGACGAAGTCCACGCCGCCGCCCTCCAGTTCATCCGCAAGGTCAGCGGCCAGCGGGCCCCCTCAAAGGCGAACCAGGAGGTCTTCGATCGCGCCGTCAACGAGGTCGCGGCCGCCACCCGCCAGCTGCTCGACGACTTCGTGACCCCACCGGGTGCCCGGCCGCCGGCGATGGCCCGCAGCCGCATCGTGGCCAAGGAAAAGGCGGCCGCCCGGGCGGCGAGTCAGGCCCCAGCGCGCTGATCGGCCCGCCGGTGGCGCGGACCGTGGCGTCGCGTTCTTCCGCTTGCACGTAGAACCCGTCGACGCCGCGAGCGCGGCTAGACCGTCGCCCCTTCGGACTCGGGCTCCAACTCGGCCTCCTCGGTGGCCGCCTCTTCCTGCTGATCCTCCAGGTAGGTCCGGATCCCCTTTTCGTCGAGGGCCAGGTGCACCGCCATCTGGAAGATGGCGAGGCTGAAGGCGGCCACGATGACCATGTCCCACCAGAACGGGATGACCTTGCGCCCGTCGAATTGGCCCAGCCAGGTGATCACCGCCATGCCGCCGAGCCACGGCCAGATCCACGCCGAGGCCCGCCACTCGAACGAAGGGCGCCGCTCGACGACTCCCGTGAGATGCGACGCTGCCAAAATCACAAGGCCCACGACGATGGCGAGGTACAACTTGGCGTCGGTGTGCCAACCGCTCCAATAGAGGATCAGGTTGGCGGAGATGAACCCCACGGGAGCGAGGACACCGGCGGCCGGAAGCCGGTAAGGGCGCTCCCGACCCGGATCGGAGCGGCGGAGGGCGGCGAGGGAGACGGGGGCAAACGCGTACATGATGGCGGCGGCCGAGCTGATGAAGGTGACGAGCTGCTGCCAGCCCCGGAAGGGGAGGAACACGATCATCCCGGCCACGAAGGCACTCAGGATGCTCACCCAGGGCACGCCGCGCCGGTTGACCTTTTCGAACGACTTGGGGATGTATCCGTTGCGCCCCATCGCATACGACAGCCGCGACGAAGTGCCGACGTACACCAGCCCCGTGCCCGCGGGTGAGACGAAGGCGTCGACGTACAGCAGGAACGCCAGCCAGCCGAGGCCGAGGCCGGTCGCCAGCTGGGCGTAGGGCCCGAAGCCGCCCTTGCCGATTGGGTTGCCCCACCCGTGCAACAGGTTGTGCGGCTCCAGGGCGCCGATGAAGCACACCTCGAGCAGGATGTAGATGGCGGTGCCGACGAGCATGGCCCCGACGACCGCACGCGGTATGTCACGGCTGGGGTTGCGGGCTTCCCCGCCCATCTGGATGGCCTGCTCGAAGCCGAGCAACGCGAAGACGACGCCGGCCGGCAACGCCTCGAGGATCCCCTTCACCCCGAAGGGCGCGAAGCCGCCGGCATGGAAATTCGACAGGTGGAACGACGAGATCATCAGCACGACGATCGTGACCAACGGCACAGTGAGCTTCCACCACACCGCCCATTTGTTGGTCTGGGCCAGCCAGCGAACGCCGAGGATGTTGACCACCGTGAACGACAGCATCAACACCGCGGCCAGCGCGAGGCCGGTGCCGGTCAGCACCGGCGTGCCTTTGACCACGTGGACCAGGCCGCTCCACTTGTTGCCGAGGTACTGAAGCGCCGCCTCGACCTCGATGGGGGCGATGGTGACCGACCCCAGCCATGCCATCCAACCGGCCGTGAACCCGCCGAAAGGGCCGAAGACCAGGTGGGGAAAGCGAGCGGTGCCTCCCGACACAGGATAGGTGGCGCCCAATTCGGCGTGGACCAGGGCCAGCACCACGATGATGGCCGCCGCCAGCAGCCACGATACGAGCGAGGCCGGTCCCGCCGCCTTGGCCGCCGTCAAGGCGCCGAGCAGCCACCCCGATCCGATGATCGAGCCGAGTGAGATGAAGGTGAGCCCGAGGAGCCCGACCTGACGGTTGAGCGAGCCCTCGGCGGAGTCGGTTGCCGTTGTCATGGCCATGGCCCTACCCGTTTTGCCCGTTTTTGCTACTAGCTTCGACACGATGTGCGGCCGCTATACCTCGACGTCGGCGCCCGCCGATCTGGCCAAGGTCTTCGCGGTCGACGATGTCAAGGTCGAAGAGCTCCCTATCCGCTACAACGTGGCCCCCACCCAAGACGTCTACGCGGTGGCCGAGCGGCGGCCAAAAGAGGCCGGGGAAAAAAAGAGGCGGCAACTCGGGGCCTTTCGGTGGGGATTGATCCCGTCGTGGGCCAAGGACGCGTCGGTCGGCAACAAGATGATCAACGCCCGTGCGGAAACGATCGACACCAAGAGCGCCTACAAGCGGGCCCTCGGCCGCCGGCGCTGCATCGTTCCCGCCGACGCGTTCTACGAGTGGCAGGTGCAGGAGGGCGGCGCCAAGAAGCGCAGCAAGCTGCCGTATGTCATTCGCCACTCAGACGGAAGCCCGCTGGCGTTCGCCGGGCTGTGGGAGTTCTGGCGGCCGCCCGGCGACGCCGACGCCGACCCCATCCGCAGCTGCGTGATCATCACGACAGAGGCCAATGACAAGCTGGCGACGATCCACGACCGGATGCCGGTGATACTGCCGCCCGAGGTGTGGGATCGGTGGCTGGACCCGGCCAACGAGGACCTGGAGTCTCTCCGCCATCTGTTGGTCCCGGCCCCGTCAGAGGATTTCGAGGCCTACCCGGTGAGCACGCTGGTCAACGATGTGAGCCACGAGGGACCCGACCTGGTCGAGGCCCTGCCGCCCCCGCCCGGCGCCGCCTAGAGGCCGGGAGTCATGGCCGCGGGCTACGGCCCGGGTGGCCCCGGCCGCGGGGCGTGGGCATCGTTGCCCTGCCGCCGGTGTCGTGTCGGTGACCGGTTCGTCAGTCGATGATGGTGGCGGGCGCATTGGCGGCGCGCCGGGCCTGCAACGTCGCGGCCGCGATCCCCGGGCCGTCAAGGCCCAACTGGGCGTGAATCGCGGCTGGCTTGCCGTGGGGGATGTACATCGTCGGGGTGCCGAGCGCGAGGACCGGGGGCGCGGGCTGCTGGTTGCTCTGGGCGAGGTCGGCGATTGCCTGGGCGATGTAGGCACCCGCACCGCCCTCGCGCACGCCGTCTTCGATCGTCACGACCAATCGGTGGCGGGCGGCGTCGGCGATCATGGCCGGGTCGAGTGGCCGGACGATGCGAACATCCCAGACCGTTGGCTGGATCTGATCGACGCCCAACAACGCGGCCGCGTTCTCGGTGGCCTCGACCATTTTCCCAACTGCCAGCAGGCAGACCTCGGTGTCGCCGGTCATGACCTGGCGCGCCGCCAACCCTGATCCGACCTGGCTGGGAGCGGCCTCGCGCGCCGCCCCCTTCGGATAGCGGATGGCGGCGGGACCGTCGAGGTCCAAGGCGGTGCGCAGCATGACAGCCAGCTCCTGGGCGGAGGAGGGGGCGAAGATCGTCATGCCGGGGATCTTGAGGCACAGAGCCATGTCGAGCACGCCGTGGTGGCTCGGGCCGTCGTCGCCGGTGATCCCGGCCCGATCGAGGGCGAATACGACGGGCAGGCCGTGGAGGCCGACGTCGAGATTGGCCTGGTCGAAGGCGCGGCTGAAGAAGGTCGAGTACATCGCCACGATCGGCCTCAGGCCGCCCATCGCCATGCCCGCGGCGGAAGTCACGGCGTGGGCCTCGGCGATGCCGACATCGAAGAAGCGGTCGGGCCAGCGGGCCTGGAACGGGAGCAGCCCGGTGGGGCCAGGCATGGCGGCGGTAAGGGCGACGACCTGGGGAAACTCGTCGCCGATCTCGAGCAGGGCTTCGTTGAACGCCTGGGTGTAGCCATTGAGGAGACCGGCGTCGGTCGGGCCCACGGCAGGATCGAAGACCTGCGCATCGTGCAGGCATTTCTCGTCGTCGTCCTCGGCCGGCGCGTAGCCCCGGCCCTTGTGCGTGAGCACGTGGATCACGATGGGGCCGTCGGAAACTGCGGCCTGGCGCAGCGTGGTCTCCAACCCGACGATGTCGTGGCCGTCGACGGGGCCGACGTAGCGGACACCGAGACTCTCGAAAAATGCCGGGGGCTCGACGACTTCACGGATCGCGGAGTACATGCCCTGGAGACTGCTGTAGGCGAGGGGACCGACGGCGGGCAGCACCCGCAAGGCCTCCTCGAGCTTGGAGCGGACCGATTTCAGGCCGGGATGGAGGCGGATCCGGGTGAGGCTCTCCGACAGGCGGGAAACCGTCGGTGCGTAGGAGCGACCGTTGTCGTTGAGGACGACGACCACCCGGCTGCCGCTGTGGCCCAGGTTGTTGAGCCCTTCGTAGGCCAAGCCGCCGGTGAGCGAACCGTCGCCGATCACCGCCACCACGGTGCGGTCGGGGCTGCTCGAGCGTTCGATGGCCGCGGCCAGCCCGTGGGCGTAGGAGAGGATGGTCGAGGCGTGGCTGTTCTCAACCCAGTCGTGGGCCGACTCAGAACGGGAGGGGTAGCCGGACAGGCCGCCGGCTTGGCGCAGGGTCGCAAACGCCGCCCGCCGCCCGGTCACGATCTTGTGGGTATAGGCCTGGTGGCCGGTGTCCCAGAGGATGATGTCGCGCGGGGAGTTGAAGGCCCGGTGGATGGCGAGGGTCAGCTCGACGGCTCCGAGGTTGGAGCCCAGATGGCCGCCGGTCACCGACACCGCCTGGACGATGAACTCCCGGATCTCTGAAGCCAGCAGTGCGAGCTGGTTGCTGTCCAGCTGGCGTAGATCCGCCGGACCTTCGATTGTCTCCAACAGCATCAGGCCACGCTACCTCTGGTCAGTGACGGAGATGTGCCGCGGGTCACGCTCCTCCAGATATCAGTAATTGCGGCCCGCCACGAATCGGGCCAGTTCCACGAGGGCGGACCGGGCCTCGTCGGTGATCGGCAAGGCCGGTGACTGGGCGGCCCGCAGCGATTCATCGACCAGCTGTTCGATGGCCACTTCGACCTCGCGGCGGGCGCCAGTCGCCTCGAAGATGGCCTGCAGGGCCGCGATCTCTTCGTCGAGGAGGTCGGGCGCCCCGAAGCGTTGCGCGATGAAGGCGGCGTCGGAGCCCGTCGCCCGTTGCCGGGCCAGGGCGTAGAGCAGGGTGGGCTTGGCCTCGCGAAGGTCGTCGCCGACCGCCTTGCCGGTCACGTCGGGGTCCCCAAAGGTGTCCAGGATGTCGTCGCGCAACTGAAAAGCCTCGCCCAGGGGCAGGCCGTACGCGCTGAATGCCGGGGCCAGTTGGTGGAGACGCTCGGGCGCACCGAGGGCGACACCGAGATGTAGGGGCCGCTCCACGGTGTACTTGGCGGACTTGTACTGGCAGATGCGCCGGGCCAGCTCCGGGCTGGCCTCGGCGCGCGCGGTACCCATGAGGTCGAGGTACTGGCCCACGTTGACTTCGATGCGCAATTGGTGGAAGACGTCCCAGGCCTCAGGGGTGGCATTGCGGAGGAGCATGTCGCTGTAGACGAATGCCAGGTCGCCGACGAGGATCGCGACCCCCTCGCCGAAACGGCGGTGCTCGCCCCGCCAGCCGGCCTGCTCGTGCATCCGGGCGAACTCGGTATGGATGGTCTCGTTGCCATGGCGCCGGGCCGAGTCGTCCATGACGTCGTCGTGGATGAGTGCGAAGGTGTGCAGAAGCTCGAGCGCGGCGCCGGCATCGATGAGGCGCTGGTCGGTGGGGTCGCCGCCCAGGCCAACGAACGCCCAGTGGCAGAAGATGGGGCGCAGGCGCTTGCCTCCCGCCAAGAGGAGGCGCTGCAGCGACTTGAGGGGCGCCGTCAGGTCGGCGTCGACGGCGCTCCAACGTTGCTGGTCGGCCTCGAGCAACTCCGACATCCGGGCGGCGGTACGCGCCGCGATCTCGGCCATGAAGGCGGGTGCGATGGTCCCCGAGGTCACGGTCATGGTGGGCCAGAGCGTAAGGCACCTGCCGAGTCGCCTGGGAGCGAGGCGTGCGAGGCGTGCGAGGCGTGCGAGGGCGGCGAGTCGGGCGCCGGCCGCGAGTTGGGCGAGGTGGCGACGATTCGCGAGGTTTGCCCAGGCGACTACAAGTCCCGACTGTTCAAGCCTTGGCGGGGGCCCCACCGCCGGGTGTGGGAGTGGCCGCCTTGTGGGAGGCGTGCTGGGGGGCGGGGGCGGGCGGCGGGGCAGCGGCGGTCCCCTCGGCCGGACTCTCTCCGGTCGGCCCGGTCGCCGCGGTCCGTGGGCGTCGTCGGGCGACGACGGTGGTAACTAGCCGGGCCAGGCCATAGCCCAGCGCCAGCGTGACAGCCCCGCCCAGGGCGTCGAGCAGGTAGTGATTGCCCGTGACCACGATGCACAGGAGGGTGAGGGCCGGGTAGACCCAAACCAAGACCTTCAGGGAGCGGTTCTTGGCGGCCGGCCCCAGGGCGAGGGCGCACCACAGCGACCATGCGAAGTGAAGGCTCGGCATGGCGGCGTACTGGTTGGAAACCGCGTTCATGGGGCCCGAGTCGAACGACCACAGACCGCCCACAGTCCGCAGTGTGTCGACGATGTGGTAGCTCTCCGGGAGGAGGCGGGGGGGCATCAGGGGGAAGAAGGCGAATCCGATGAGGGCGAGCGCGGTCGTGACCGCCAGCGTGTTGCGCCAAAGGGGGTATCGCTCAGGTTGGCGCCGGAACAAGTAGACCAGGGCACCCAGGGTGATGACGAAGTGGGCCGTTCCGTAGAAGTCGTCCAGAGTCCGGATGACGTAATGCCAGTGAAGGAACCATGCCTGGATGCGTTGTTCCTGAAAGATGCCGAAGAATCGCTCGCCACTGACGATGCGCTTGCCGTTGGTGAACGCCTGCGCCCGCGACACCGGCCGGGTGCCGCGCAGGTCGCGCACCAACGTGTAGGCGGCGTAGAACACCGCGATGTAGAGGCCTTCCCGCCACCAGTGGAGCCTTGATTGCCGACGGGAGGACGGGAGCGACGACTCGGAGGTGCCTCCTGTCACGCCGGAACGGGAGCGACCGGCCCCGTCGCCCGCCGCCCGACGGCGAAGGCGGGGGCGCCCAGAAGGCTCACGGTCAGGTTGATCCCGTACACCATCAGGCCGAGGGCAATCGCGTGGCTCTGGTTGACTCCGAGGGGGGCGAGGAACAGCACCAGTGCCCCCTCGCGCAGGCCGAGTCCGCCAATGGTCGGGAACGGCAGGACTTGGACGATGGCGACCACGGGCATGAAGGCCATGAACGCTGTCCACCCGACCGGCAGGCCGAGCGAGTGGCCGGCTGCGAAAGCGGCCGCGACCACGGCCAACTGGTAGCCGAGGCCGGCCGCCAGCACCCCGATGGCGGCCTTCGGCTGGTGGCGGAAGCGGCCGATGCCGAGATGAATGGCGCCGGTGAACCGCCGCCAGCCGGTGTGGCTCGCCAACCGCCCGCCGAGGTTGGGATGGCCCGCAACTCCCAGGATCACGAGGAGGAACACCAAGGTGGCGACGGAGACACCGATAGCCAGGCGGATCGAGCGGTCACCACCGGGGAGGTGAAGCAGCGTCGGGTTCAATGCCAGGGCCACCAGCGTCAGGACGGGCAGGACCGCCCAGCCGGTCAGGCGTTCCAGCACGACCGACGCGAACGACCGCGGGGCCTCCCCGGTATCGGAGGAGACTCGGCTGACCCGCAGCGCGTCGCCCGCGATCGTCGTCGGCAGGAAGTTGCTGATGAACAGACCGGCCAGATAGATCGGGAGCAGGCGGGACATGCGCGACCGCAAGTCCAAGGCCGCGAGTACCTGCTGCCATCGCAGCGAGGCCAGGATGATGCCGGCCAGGGTGATCACCAATGCGATGACCAACCAGCCGACGTGGTCGAAGTCCCAGTCAGGAAGAAGGGTGGAAGTGTCGACGCGGCTCACGAGGACCACGAGCATGACGATCGTGGCGAGGACCCTGACGATGGACCAAACCCGGCGATGCCCTCGCATCTGCCTCCTCCGGCCGACCTGCGTAGGTTAGTGCCACCATGCATTCAACAGCAGGGCGATTGTTTTGCATCGGCGCTTTGGTGGTCGCGCTGTTGGGATTGTCGAGTTGCGGGGGCGATAAGTCGGGCGGACCGGTCGGCGCTCCGGAGGACATCGTCGGGCGGGCGCCGGATACGTCCCTGGCGGCGGGTACCGCCCAGATCTACATCACCTCCCCGACCGCCGAGGCCAAGGGGGTCATCGATCTCCGGTCCCGCGATGGGCACCTGGCGCTGTCAGCCCGCGGCCACCCCGTCCCCGCCGACGTGCTCATCGCGGGCGGCCACGGCTATGTCAAGGCGTCGAGCGACTCGAGCTTCGCCCCGTTGGCGGCGGCCCTGCCCCAGGTCCTCCAAGGCGGTGACCCCTGGGCCGACATCGACCTCGTCCGGGGGACGGTCCACATCCTCTCCAACGCCGGCGGCGAGGTCGAGGGCGTCTCCACCATCGGGTACACCCTGACCGTGGACCCGCAACAGGCGATCGAGACGACCCCGGCCGCCCGTCAGGATGCCGTACGGGCGGTGCTGTCGGGCCGGACCACGATGTTCCAGATGGAGGTATGGATCGACAGCCAGTTCCGGCTGCGCCGTATCGAAGTGCCGACCGACTTCAGCTTCAAGTCGGTCACCCCACCCACGAGGGTCGACGGCGCAACTATCGCCAGTGACGTGGACTTCGTTACCTTCGGTGTGCCGGTGGGGCCCATCACGGCGCCACCAACAGGGACTTGACAGGAGGTCGACCCGTGCAGACCCGGAAACTCGATACCGGAGAGGTAGAGCTGGAGTTGGCCGAGGCCGGGGCCGGTTCGCCTAAGCATCTGATGTTCCTGCACGGTTTCGGTGGTGCCAAGGAGGACTTCACCGAATGGCTGGACCGTTTCGCGGGCGCCGGATGGCACGCGGTGGCGTTCGACCAGCGGGGCCACGGCTCCAGCGCCAAACCGCGGGGGGAGGAGCACTATTCCCTGCGGATCCTCGAAGAAGACGTCGCAGCCGTCGTCGACCAGCTGGGCTGGGATGCTTTCGTCCTTTTCGGCCACTCCATGGGAGGAATGATCGCCCAGCTCTACGCCATCAAGTCGCCCGAGCGCCTGCGCGGGCTCATCTTGATGGGTACCAGCCACAAGCGGCCCGACGGGATCGACGCCGAGCTGGTGAGTCTCGGCCGTGAGGTCGTGCGCGCCGGTGGTACGGCGGCGCTCATCGAGGCCCAGAAGGACTTCGGCCCGGGACCCCTCGAGACCCAGGCCCACCGCCTGCTCCTGTCGCGGCGCCCCGACTACGGGGAATTCTGCGATCGCAAGACGCTGGCGGCGTCGGAGGACATGTGGGTGGCGCTGTCGGCGGAGATGCTGAGCCAGCCGGATCGCCTGGCCCAGCTGGAAGACCTCTCGGGTGTCCCGACGCTGGTCATCGTGGGTGCGTTCGACGAGACGTTCCTGCAGCAGTGCGGCGAGCTGGCCGGGGCCATCCCCGACGCCGACCTGGCGGTCATCGGGCTGGCGGGTCACTGCCCCCAGTTCGAGCGGCCCGAGGACTGGTGGGACGTGATCTCCAGGTTCCTGGCCGACTTGTAGCGTCAGCCGCCTTGTTACTGTCACCGGGCGGCCGGTGGTGATCGGCCCGCCGGAGGGAGCAACGGTGATCGACGAGGCGGTTTTGCAGCGGGTGTTGGCTGAAGCCCTGCGCACGGGCGGCGATTTTGCCGAGGTGTTCGCCGAGGACCGGCGCAGCAATCTGGCCCGGCTCGACGACGGCCGGGTCGAGGAACTGATGTCGGGGCGTGAGCGGGGCGCGGGCATTCGGGTCGTGGTCGGCGAGACGACTGGTTTCGCCCATACCGCTGACCTGTCCGAGGCGGGCCTGCGCTCGGCGGCGGGGGCGGCGGCGGCAGCAGCGCGCGGCGGCGGGGGCGGGGTGCGGACCGTGGCGTTGACGGCGGTGGGTGCGCCGGCGCCCAACCCGGTGAGTGTGCTGCCGGAAACGGTCCCCAAGGCGAGCAAGGTCGAGTTGCTGCGCCGCGCCGACGAGGTGGCGCGGTCCGCGGGGGGCGCCATCCGACAGGTGAGCGTGGTGTACGCCGACGGCCGGCGACGCATCCTTGTGGCGAACAGTGACGGGGTTCTGGCTCGCGACGACCAGGTCAAGACGAGGTTCTCGGTCAGCTGCGTGGCGGTGGGCGACACCGGTTCGCAGACCGGCCGGGAGTCGATCGGCGCCACCGTCGGGTGGGAGCTGTTCGACACCTTCGACGTCGGCGAGCTGGCCCGCCTTGCGGCCTCCCGGGCCCTGACCAAGCTCCTGGCCCGACCCGCCCCGAGCGGCGCGGTGCCGGTGGTGATCAAGAGCGGCGGCGGCGGAGTCCTTTTCCACGAGGCCTGCGGCCACGGGTTGGAAGCCGACCTGGTGGGTCGCGACGCCTCGGTCTTCCGGGGTCGCCGGGGCGAGATGGTCGCCAGCCCTCTCGTCACGCTGGTCGACGACGGCACGATGGGCACCCAGTGGGGGGCCATCGCCATCGACGACGAGGGCCATCGCGCCGGTCGCAACGTCCTCATCGAAGACGGCGTGCTGACCGACTACATGTGGGACTGGCTGCGCGCCCGCAAGGAAGGCCGGGACAGCTCGGGCAACGGCCGGCGCCAGAGCTACCAGCACCTCCCGATGGTCCGCATGACCAATACCTACGTGCTGGCGGGCGCCGAGGACCCCGAGGAGATCATCCGCCAGACACCGCATGGGGTGTACGTGGCCCAGCTGGGGGGCGGCCAGGTGAACACCGCCACCGGCGACTTCGTGTTCGGGATGACCGAGGCCTACCTGATCGAAGACGGCGAGATCACCGACCCGCTGCGCGACGCCAACCTGATCGGCAGCGGGCCGGAAGTGTTGCGCAACATCGACGTCGTCGGCAACGACTTCAACATGGGATCTCCGGGGACCTGCGGCAAGGACGGCCAGGGCGTCCCTGTGGGCGACGGCCAGCCCACCCTCCGGGTCCGATCCCTCACCGTGGGCGGTACCGCGGCGTGACCGAGCTGCTTGCCATCGCCACGCGCGTCGCGGGATGGGCCCGCGACGGCGAGGAGGTCGAGGCCTTCGTGGCCCGGGGCAAATCCACCGAGGTCAAGGTGTTCGGCGGCGGCGTCGAATCGCTGTCGGTGGCGGAGTCGGCCGGCGTCGGGATCCGGGTCGTAGCCGGGTCCCGCCAGGGCTTCGCCTACGCGGGCTCGCTGGACGACGACGTGGTGGCCGAAACCCTTGAGGAGGCGCGGGACAACGCCGGCTTCGGCACGCCCGACGAGTACCTGGGCCTGGCGAGCCCTGACGGCGTGACCCCTGTCGAACTGGACCTCTGGCGCGACGAGCTGGCTTCATACCCGACGGACCAGAAGATCGACGCGGCCCTCGAACTGGAGCGCCTGGTGCGAGCCGGCGACCCTCGCATCCGTCAGGTGGAGTCGTCGTACTGGGGTGACTCGGCCAGCGAGTCGGCCGTGGCCACCTCAACCGGGATCTCGGGTGCGTCCCGGCGGACCACCTGCTACGTGTCGGCCTACGCCATCGCCGGCGAGGGCTCCGAGACCCAGACCGGCGCCGGTTACTCGGTGGGCCGGTCGCCCGCCGACGTGTCGCTGGTCGACGCCGCCCGCGACGCCGTCGACCGCGCCACCCGGCTACTCGGGGCCCGCAAGCCGGCCTCGGCACGCGTCACCGTGGTGCTCGAGCCCCGGATCACGGCCACCCTCCTCGCCATCCTGGCGGGGACCCTCGACGGCGAGGCGGTCCTGAAGGGCCGCTCCCTGTTCGCCCAGCGGGTGGGCGAGGCGGTCTCGGTACCGTCGCTGACGCTGGTCGACGACCCGACCGACCCCGAAGCGTACGGGGCGGCGCGGATCGACGCCGAGGGCCTGGCGTGCCGGCGCAACCTGCTCATCGACGGCGGCGTCCTCCAAGGATTCCTGTACAACACCTACGCCGCCCGGCGGGCCGGGCGGGCTTCGACGGGCTCTGCGGTGCGCGCCGGCTTCAAGAGCGGCCCCGGGGTCGGCGCCCGGGCGGTGGCGGTGGTACCGGGGACGCAGTCGCCCGCCGAGATCCTGGCCACCGTGGGAGACGGGCTGATCGTCCAGTCGATCTCGGGAGTGCATTCCGGGGTCAACCCGGTGAGCGGCGACTTCTCGGTGGGCGCCGAGGGGATGCTGTTCCGCGGTGGTGAGATCGCCGAGCCAGTGCGGGAGTTCACCATCGCCTCGACGATCCAACGGATGCTGCTCGACGTCGTCGCCATCGGCAACGACCTGGAGCGGCTGCCGTCGTCGGCGGCCGGCCTCACGCTGGCGATCGGCGATGTCAGCATGAGCGGCGTCTAACCGTCACGCCGCCTGGGGTCTCGGCGGCGATAACCAAACCCCCCGGCGTACCCTGGGTGCCATGGGGATTTTCAGTCACAAGTCCGAGATGGTGGCCGCCGATCGGGCCCTGCCGGGGCGCAGCGAGGCGATCCCGGTGCCCGCCGCCCACTATGTCAACCACAACCCGCTGCGGCCCCCCTTCCCCGAAGGCATGGAGCAGGCGGTGTTCGCGCTGGGCTGCTTCTGGGGCGCCGAGCGCAAGTTCTGGGAGGCGCCCGGCGTCTTCTCGACTGCGGTCGGCTACGCCGGCGGCTTCACCCCCAACCCGACCTACATGGAGGTGTGCAGCGGGCGCACCGGCCACACCGAAGCGGTACTGGTCGCCTTCGACCCCACCGTGACGAGCTACGCGGCTCTGTTGAAGCTGTTCTGGGAGAGCCACGATCCGACGCAGGGGATGCGCCAAGGAAATGACGCCGGCACCCAGTACCGCTCCGCCATCTACTGGACCACCCCGGCGCAGCGCGACGCCGCGCTGGCGTCACGCGACGCCTTCCAGCCCGTCCTGACCGCCGCCGGGTACCCCGCCATCACCACCGAGATCGCCGAGGCGGGCCCGTTCTACTACGCCGAGGACTATCACCAGCAGTACCTGGCCAAGAACCCGGGCGGCTACTGCGGCCTCGGCGGCACCGGCGTGACATGCCCCGTCGGGGTCGCCACGACCACGGAGAGCTTCCTCCTCGCCGAATAGCGCAACTTCGACCGGCGGCCGTGGGCGGCGGGCGCCACCGGCCGCGCCCGGAGGGCTACCCGGGGTCGGCTAACTTCGGCTCCGCCGGACCTCTCCGCCGCCCCCGCCCCGCCCGCCGCCCGCCGGCGCCGTCAGGAAAGCGACTCCGACCTTGTTGCTCGCCGTAGCCCAAAAGCTCAGCTTCTTCCAAGCGATCGTTATCGGGCTGGTGCAGGGTGTAACCGAGCTGTTCCCGATCTCGAGCCTGGGCCACTCGGTCCTCGTCCCCTCGCTGTTCGGGTGGCACCAGCTGGTGAAGGGCCAGACCCAGGGTGAGTCGTTCTATCTGGCCTTCATCGTCGGGTTGCACTGCGCCTCGGCGGTCGCCTTGCTGATCTACTACCGCAAGGACTGGGTGGCTCTGATCCGGGCCTTCTTCCGCACCCTCGTCAACCGTAAGGTCGAGACGTCGGAGGAACGGTTGGCCTGGCTCATCGTCATCGCCACCATCCCGACGGGCATCTTGGGCCTGGCGTTGGAGCACAAGCTGAGGTTGCTGTTCACCAAGCCCCTCGCGGCGGCCATCTTCCTTACGGTCAACGGCCTGATCCTGCTGGGCGGGGAACGGGTCCGCCTGGGCTCGGAAGTGAAGGCCCTGGCGGCGCGCGAAGGCCTCACCGACGACGGGTCACGGCGACTCGACACCCTCGACTACAAAGAGGCCGGCGTCATCGGCGTCGCCCAGAGCCTGGCGCTGCTGGCCGGGATCAGCCGATCGGGTGTGACGATGGTCGCGGGGTTGATCCGGGGCCTCGATCACGAGGACGCGGTCAAGTTCTCGTTCCTGCTGGCCACACCGATCATCCTTCTGGCCGGGCTCTACAAGCTCCCCGACCTGACCGGTCCCCTCGGCAACGGCATCCGCGGCCAGGTGCTGGCCGGCAGCGTGGTCGCGGGGATCGCGTCGTACTTCTCGGTGCGGTTCCTCACCCGGTACTTCCGGACCAAGACCCTCACCCCCTTCGCCATCTACTGCCTGGTGGCGGGGGTGTTCTTCATCATCCACTCCCTGATCTACGCCTAGCGACCGAACCTGTGGGCTTTAATGTCGCCTGACGACACTGAAGCCCACAGGAAACAGAAAAGCCCGCAGGTTCGACATGGAAGCGTAGAAAATCCGACCCCCGGACCTGGGCGCGGAGGCCACCAGGCCGCCTAGGACGTAGCAGCGGGGCTCTTGTCGCCCGACTTGGGTGTCGCCTTGGTGCCCGACCCCGACCCCGACCCTGACCCGGAATCCGACTTCAACCCCGACCCCGACCCCGACCCCGACCCCGACCCGGAATCCGACTTCGACCCCGACCCCGACTTCGACTCCGACGATTTCGCAGTCGCCTTCGAGGCGTCGGACGAACTCTCGCCCGAAGACGACGAGCCCGCCTCGGAGGGGGACTTCGAGTCCCCCTTGCCTCCGCCGTCGCCGCCGTCGGAGGAGGCCGCGGCCTCGCCGTCACCCTTGGAGGGGGTACCCGACTTGCCGAGCGACCGGTTGTCCGTGCTGTAGAAGCCCGTGCCCTTGAAAGAGATGGCGATGTTGCCGAATACCTTGCGCAACTGACCGCCGCACGTCGGGCAGGTCGTCAGCGCGTCGTCGGTGAAGGACTGCTGCACATCGATGTGCCGGCCGCACGATCGGCATGCGTATTCATACGTGGGCATAGAACCCGTCTTCCCCTCCAGGCAGCTTTCCGCTGGTTAGCACTCTGCTGCCGTGAGTGCCAAGTCTACGCGATGCCCACTCCTTCTAGCATTGCTGGCGCTGCGCCACGCTGCCTCGGCTGGCGCACCCAACGCAAGCGATCGGTCCCCCGCCGGGCAGATTGCTCTTGAGGCGGTGTCGGCCATGGGTCCTCCGGATGCGAACTGCTGGCGAAGGGTAATACTTCGAGGGTGCCCTCGACCGTACGCAAGGCTGTCATTCCGGCCGCGGGGCTCGGCACCCGGTTCCTCCCGGCCACCAAGGCGCAGCCCAAGGAGATGCTGGCCGTCGTCGACAAACCGGCCATCCAGTACGTGGTCGAGGAGGCAGTGCGCTGCGGCATCACCGACATCCTCATCATCACCGGCAGGGGCAAGCGCAGCCTCGAGGACCATTTCGACCGCTCGTTCGAGTTGGAGTACTACCTGCAGGCCGCGGGCAAGGTCGACGAGCTGAAGGAGATGCGGGCCATCGCGGAGATGGCGGACATCCACTACGTGCGCCAGGGAGAGCCGAAGGGCCTCGGCCACGCCGTCGGCGTGGCCCGCGAACACGTCGGTGACCAACCTTTCGTGGTCATGCTGGGCGACGACATCATGCACGAGCGCGCCGGTGTCCTCGACAGCATGCTGAGGGTCTTCGACGATCATCGGGGCTCCGTCTTGGCGTTGAAGGAGGTCAACCGGCAGGAGATCTGCTTTTACGGCTGCGCCACGCCTGAACCGCTCGGCGACCGCCTGGTGCGTGTCCTCGACGTCGTCGAGAAGCCCCCCGTCGACACCGCACCGTCCAACCTGGCTGTGATGGGCCGCTACGTCTTCACTCCCGACATCTTCGACGCTCTCGACGAGGTGAAGCCGGGGAAAGGCGGCGAGATCCAGCTCACCGATGCCATCAAGATGCTGCTGGCCGAGCAAACGGTGTACGGATGGACGTTCACCGAGGGCCGCTTCGACGTGGGCAACAAGCTCGACTACCTCCGGGCGACCGTCGAGTTGGCCCTGGAACGCGAGGACCTCGGCCCCGGCTTCCGGGCCTTCCTCGCCGACATCGTCCGCCGCGAAGGGCTGCGGTGACACCACTCGAGGAGGCCCGGTCGCGGGTGCTGGTGGCCTGCCGCCCACTCCCCGCCGTCGATGTACCCCTCGCCGAGGCGCTCGGGTGCGTGACCGCGGCCCCTGTCGTGTCCGACTGCAACGTCCCCCCGTTCGCCAACACCGCCATGGACGGCTATGCCGTGCGGGCGGCCGACACTGCCGCGGCCACCGGTGACCACCCGGCACGCCTGCTGGTCGTCGCCACCCTGGCCGCGGGCAAAGCCGCCGACCGCCCCGTGGGTCCCAGCGAGGCGATTCGGATCATGACGGGGGCCCCCCTGCCCGCGGGCGCCGACGCCATCGCCATCGTCGAGATCACCACCGGCGAGGGCGACCACGTGAGCGTGCACCAGCCGGCCGTGGCGGGCCAGCATCTGCGTCATCCGGGCGACGACATCGCCGCCGGTCAGGAGGTCTTTCCTGCCGGGACGGAGCTGACCCCGGGCCACCTCGGCGTCCTGGCGTCCTTGGGCTGGGAAAAAGTGGGGGTCTTCCGCCGGGCCCGGGTGGGCGTTCTGTCGACCGGTGACGAACTCGTGCAGGGTTCTGCCCCGCTGCAGCCGGGACAGATCCGCGACACGAACCGCCTGACCTTGCTCAGCTTGTGCCGCCAGTCGGGATTCGATGCCGTCGACCTCGGCGTGGCCCGCGACGACACCGATGTGATCCGGGCGGCCATTGCTCAGGCGGTGGCGACGTGCGACGCCCTGATCACCAGCGGCGGCGTGAGCATGGGCGAGTTCGACTACGTGAAGAAGGTCCTCGACGAGATCGGTGACATGGCCTGGATGCAGGTCGCCATCCGGCCCGCCAAGCCGTTGGCTTTCGGCGTCGTCGGTACCACGCCGGTGTTCGGGCTACCGGGCAACCCGGTGTCGGCCATGGTCAGTTTCGAGCTATTCGCCCGACCCGGGCTGCGCCAGATGATGGGCTTCAGCGGCGCCGACCGCTACCGCCTGAAGGTGGTCGGGGTGGCCGACACCGCCATCACCCGTCGCCGCGACGGCAAGCTTCACCTCGACAGAGTCGTGGCGACGCCCGGCGACGACGGTCGCTTCCATGTGCGCTCGGCGGGCGGCCAGGAATCCCACATGTTGCGGGCCATGGCGGGCGCCAACGCTTTGGCCCTGGTTCCCGACGGCGAGGGAGTCCCTGTGGGTGGCGATGTCGAGGTGCTCCTGCTTGGCTAGCGCTCCTCGCATTCGCGATGATCGCAGTACCCTGACCCGGGTGAGCGAAGTCCTGGTCGACACGTACGGGCGCACCGTGCGCGACCTGCGCATCTCGGTCACCGACCGGTGCAACTTCCGGTGCCAGTACTGCATGCCGGAGGACGGCATGGTCTGGACGCCCCGTTCGGAGATCCTCACCTTCGAGGAGATCACGCGGGTGGCCCGGATCTGCGTCGAGCGGTTCGGCGTCGACAGCATCCGCCTGACCGGCGGGGAGCCGACGGTGCGGGCCCATCTCCCGAAACTGGTAGCAATGCTGAGCGCCCTGAGAGTGGGCGGGTTGGTCGACGGCCCGGGCGTGGATCTGGCGATGACGACCAACGGCGCCAGCCTGTCGCTCATGGCGGCGGATCTGCGCGCCGCGGGACTGCGGCGCCTCAACATCAGCTGCGATTCGCTCAAGCGGGAACGGTTCCTCGCGATCACCAAGCGCGACGCCCTGGAGTCGGTGCTCGCCGGTGTCACCGCCGCCGTCGCGGCCGGCTTCGAGCCGGTGAAGCTGAACTGCGTGCTCATGAGGGGCATCAACGACGACGAGATCGTCGACTTCGCGACCTACGGCCGCCAGCACGGAGTCACCGTTCGTTTCATCGAGTTCATGCCGCTCGACGCCTCCGACGAGTGGTCGGCCAATCGGGTGGTCCCGGGCGCCGAGATCGTCGCCGCCATCGACGCCGTGTATCCCGTCGAGCCGGTCGCAGCCCGGGGGAGTCAACCGGCGGCTCGCTACCGTTATCGCGACGGAGCGGGCGAGGTCGGCGTCATCGCGAGCGTGAGTGAACCGTTCTGCGCAGCCTGCGATCGCATCCGCCTCACCGCCGAGGGCCAGCTGCGCAACTGCCTGTTCGCCATCGAAGAGACCGACCTGCGTTCGCTCCTCCGGGCGGGCGGCGACGACGACGCCCTGGCGGCGGCCATCACGGCCAACGTCGGGTCCAAGTGGGCAGGCCATTCGATCAACCAGGTCACCTTCATCCGACCCGCACGCTCCATGAGCCAAATTGGCGGCTAGCACAACCGTGCTGGCTCGTCAAGGATTTCTCCGTACTGCCGATAAATTGATGTAGGAGCCCGGACAGCGGCGTCCGGTGCAGGTAGGAGAAAACGGCCATGAGTGCAGTTCTCGACAGAGTATTTCGCGACTGGCGGACCCCGATGGTGATCGACGAGGCACTGATGCCCGGGGATGTCTTCTCCACTCACGACGAAAACGGCGCTCGTTACCTGCTGGCCCATACCACCGCCTCCACCTGGTTGTGCGCCCCCATCTCGGAGCGGGCCCTTGAGTGCGTGCGGTCAGGTCGAGCAGAGCTGCGGGCTGTGTTCGCGCACAGCGCGACCGGGATGGTCGAGCGTTTGACGGTGCGCCAGGGTGCGGTTTGCCAGGAATCGCTGGTGCCGTGTGCGCAGTTGACCGACGATGTCCTCCCCCGGCCCGGCGTTCGCCTGTGCTGGCAGGCGCGCTGCGCATGACGTGAACCGGCGCCGGACCTTTTCCCGGCCTGCCGTAGACTCACGCCATGGCTGACCACGGTCTGACGCATCTCGATCCTCTGGGTCGGGCCCGAATGGTGGACGTAACCCCCAAGGAATCGACCCATCGCCGGGCGGTGGCCCGCTGCAAGGTGTTCATGTTGCCCGAGACGACCTCCAAGGTCGCCAGCAACGCCATGGCCAAGGGGGACGTGCTCGGTGCCGCCCGCATCGCCGGTATCCAGGCGGCCAAGCGGACCTCGGATCTCATCCCGTTGTGCCACCCCCTTCTGGTCGGGTCCGTCATGATCAACTTCACCATCGGCGACGACAGCGTCGAGGTCGAGTCGAGCGTCGAAACCGTGGACCGCACCGGTGTCGAGATGGAAGCCCTGACGGCTTGCGCGGTGGCCGGGCTCACCATCTACGACATGTGCAAGTCGGCTGATCGCTCGATGGTCATCGGCGAGCTCGCCCTGTGGGAGAAAATTGGCGGGAAGTCCGGCGTGTGGCGCCGCGGCGACGGGACGCATGGCAATCCCTCGTCTGGTAGTCCCATGGCCAACAGCTTCAGTGACGGCGGGGGTCTGGCCGCGGGAGATGCCGAACTGGCCGCCATCGACGCGGTGCTCGGGGAGCGCCCGCTCGAGCTTTAGGCCGACTTTCGTAGGCAATCTCCCGTTTGCCCCCTTGGCACCGAACGCAGGGAGCGGCTAGGGTCCTTGCGAATCCAAGCAGGCGAGTTCGTGGGCCTGAACCATCCACCGTTGTTTTGGCCCACGGAACTACCGTCTTTGATACGGAAGGGTAGGCCGAGGAGCGTTGACCACTGTGGTACTGCTTGTCCTCGCTGGCATTTGGGTAGTCGTCATCGCCGTACCACTGGTGCGGGCGAAGACGGAGGGAAAGCTGGGAGATTCCATCGGGAGCTTCCGGCGGCACCTGTCGGTGCTGGAACGAGCCGCGCCCCTCACCGTGGTGCCGGCCAACCGCATGCACCTGCCTCGTTCCCATGCCTCCGGCGCCATCGGTCCCTACCGGCCGGCGTTCGCTCCGCAGGGCCGAGTGCCCGCCGCCCGCAACCGGCGCCAATCGCAGAAGCGGCGCCGTGACGTCCTGATGGGCCTCGTGGTGGCCATCGTGGGTTCCGCGTTGCTGGCCATGATTCCCGCGCTCGGCATCATGTGGATGGTCAACCTGGTCGTCGACGTGATGTTCGTCGCCTACGTGGCGTTGCTGGTGCGCATGCGCAATGTCGCCGCCGAGCGGGAGATGAAGTTGACCTTCCTGCCCACGGCCCGGCCGATTCCGGCTCGTTACGATGCGTCGCCGGTGGCGGTGGGTCTCGCCGACCTGGCCCGCCGGGCAGCCAACTAAGTCCTTTCCTTGGTCGCGACCGCCACGGAGAATGGCGGAGCCGGCCGGCGCCAGGAGTTGGCCGCATTGGCGGTGACGATGCGCGCCGATCTCGACGCCGTCAACGGCGCTCGCGAGGTGGCGCTGGCGGCGTGTCGCCGAACGATCCGGGCGTGTGGAAGTTCAATCCGGGCCGTGCACCGGCTGGAACCCGCCCGGGCGGCGGCGCTCGTCGCCGATGCCGAAACCGCGCTTCGGGAGGCCCAGGTGGCAGTGGCCCCCCATCCGGCGATCGGTTTCGCGGGCTTCGTGCACGACGCCGAGAAGGAGTACGCCGAGGCTGTGCTGACCTCGGCGCTCGTCGGCAACCGGGCGCTTCTCGGCCCCGCCGAGGTCGGTGTCGGGATCCCGGCGTGGCTCAACGGGTTGGCGGAGGCGGCGTCGGAGCTGCGCCGCCACCTCCTCGATCGCCTCCGCGACGGTCAACTGGAGGTGGCGGAGCGGCTCCTCGGTGACATGGAGGACGTTTACGACCTTCTGGTCACGATCGACTACCCCGACGCGGTGACCTCGGGGCTACGGCGATCGGCCGACGCTTTGCGCGCCGTGCTTGAGCGGACCCGCAGCGACCTCACCACCACCATCCTGCAGGCCCGGCTACGAGCCGCCCTTGCCGGTCGCCTCGACTCAGAAGGGGTCGAGGAGCGGGGGCGCTGAGGTAACCTCGGACCTCCCGGGGGTGTAGCTCAGCTCGGTAGAGCGCTACGTTCGCAACGTAGAAGTCGCCGGTTCAAGTCCGGTCACCTCCACTCACATAGTCCTGTAAATCTTGCGGCATCGGGCACCGGCGGGGCGCACGCCGGGTCATACGACCGGCGGGACATCGCCTTCCGCGCTGGCCGCGAGCGCCGGATCCCAGTCGCACAGCGTGCAGGCATGGCGTATGAACGATCGGCCGAACTCGAGCGCCGTCTGCGCTGGGTTGGGTGCGACACGCACGGCGTCCCAGTCAAGGATGTACTCACCGAGAGCGGCATCCCAGTGCGCTGCGGCCGGTGACAAGACGCCGCTGTCGAGCCCCTCTCGAGGAGGGAACGCGTAGGCGAAGAACGCTGCACGCGGGTAGCGGGCATCGCCCGGCCACCACCCGACCTCGATCTGTTCGGCGGTGGCTGAGTTGCGCATGATGAAGTCCCGCGACGGGGGGTCGGCGGGCCGTCCCGAGAACAGGCTCACCGCCAAGTCGAAGGAGCCCCACCAGGCGTTCACCGGAGTCGTGCGGCCGCGGTAGGGGGCTCGTATCGCGGCCAGGACCAACCCGGCGCGCGTCGCCGCCGCGAAGTAGGCCTCAACGTGCGCCGGGTTGTAGGTGGCGTGGTCGTTGTCCTCGTCGAGCGGCACCGTCCACGGAACCTCCTGGGGTCTCGGGTCGATGTGAGTCGGGCCGACCAGGGCGGCGACGGTGGTGAGGACCTCCCGCGTCACCTCCCCCACAGGCCGATCGGGAATGAGCGGGACGTGCGTCGCCCGACCGTCACTGTGCTCCACCACGACTTGGTGACGGTGAAGGTCCAAAGCGACGACGATGGCACCCGAACCGTCGGGAGCGGGAAGCGGCGCCGTCTCCCAGCCGCGGGCGGTCAAGCGCAGTGCGGCGTGCTGCAGTTGGGGCTCTGGCGGTGCCAGCGCGACCGCCAGCTTTCCCAGGACCTGAGTGTGGGCGTGCAACGTGTCGCACGTGGCCCGCCAGTCATGGTACGGGAGCGCCGGCCAGTCCACCGGGGAATGGTATCCCGACGTACCGCCGCCCCCGCCGTCCCTCGCTTCGGTACCGTCGTCGTTGGCTTTCGCACCATTAACTAAACCCACGGGCGATGACCGGGCCCTGATCGCGCCGCTCCTCGCCCTCACGATGGTGAGCGGCCGGTCGTTGCCGAGGCTGCCACTGTCTGACGAGCCCTCACTTGTTGACCGGGATGTCCGCCTCGCCGCAGTAGTTGGAATGGAGACACTCGTGGTCGCCGCCACCGCGACCATGCCGCGGCGATGTACGGAACAGTCCGCCAGTACACCTTGATGGTGCGATACCGGACGGCGGGCACATCACGTCTACGTCACGACGTGCTCACCCTGTATACCTAGACCATGAAACGTAAGCCGAACAAGGTGGTGCTAGGAGGGCTCGCTGCGACCTCGGTGATCTCTGCGACCTTCGCATGGCGTGACTTGGCCCGCCGAAGTGATAGCGAGGTTCGAGGCCGCAAGAAAGCGTGGCGGGTATTCATCGTGTTGAACCCTGGCAACTCGTTCGTGTACTGGATCTTCGGTCGCCGCAGAAGCTCGGCCGACCAAGAGGCAGCCGAGCATTCGTAAGGGGCGTTACCGGACGCTCAACCATCCATCCGGACCCGAGAATGCAGAGTCCTACGAGGTCTGAGATGTCGCAAAGCGGTGGTACGGGCCAGTCGCTCGCTCCTTGCCGGGTCGTCCTGCATCGGTGTCGTCGTGCCATCTCCCCACGTCGACTTTTCTGTCTTTGGGCCGATCAGGCTACAATTGGCAAACCACGTGTATATGCCGCGCGGCTCTTACCTCCACGGGTTGCGGCAGATAGCGGCGAACTTGCGGCGCCTGCTCCGGCTCCGACTGCGGCCATCGCTAGAAATCCTCCCGGGGTCCCTCTCGACCTGAAGAAGAATACGCCTCTCGGCCAGCTGCCGAGGAGCGTGGTTGAGCACTCAAAAGCGGCGTTCCCGCCAAAGGTCAGCCGCTTAGCCAAGGGCTCCAAGTAGGCTGCGCCTGCTGAAGCGAACAGCCCACCGACTTCGTGACTGAGGTGACCAGTGGTCCACGAACCCCCTGCGGTTGAATCTGAGCCCAGCGACAAGGAGCTGGCATGGCGGTCGTATCAGCTCCTGTTCGGTCACTATGAGAACGATCTACGCCTCTTTTGGGTTCGCGCAAGTTTCTACCTGGTCGTGAATGGCGGACTTCTGGCGTTCGCAACGCAAAGTTCGGGCAATCTCAAGCCTGCCTCTAACAGTGGAGGAAGCCTCAACGCCAAGGTTCTACTTGGCGTATGCGTCTTCGGTGTCTTAGTTGCCGCGCTCTGGTGGACCGTTCTGAAATCGTCCTACAGTTGGATTGAACGATGGCGGGAGAAGCTTGCGGCCTATCCGTGGAAGCCTAAAGGGGAGCCGGCGGGTGCGGAGGCTTTTAAACTTGTCGTCAGCGGCCACTGGCCGAAGGGAAAGGTGTGGTACTGGGCGAAGCCCAGCACTATCTCCCTCGGAGCGCCAATTCTGTTTGCGGTAGCCTGGGCGGCTCTCGCACTCTGGATTGGAACTCACTACTTGTGAAACGTTCGAGGATCCGCAGGGTGGCAGTAATTGGGCCCGGCGACGCAGCGAGGGGAAGCGCTGAGTACGTAGCCGCAGTAAAGGTTGGCCAACTTCTGGCCGGCTACGAAGGGCTGATTGTAGTGACAGGTGGACTTCGGGGAATCATGGAGGCTGCAAGCAGAGGGGCCCAAAAGTCCGGCGCCCTCACGCTCGGCTTCCTTCCACGCAATGACGAAAGGGGCGCTAACCGCTGGGTGAGGATAAGGGTGCCAACCGGGTTAGGCGAGGCTCGTAATGCCCTCGTCATCGGCTCGAGCGAAGCGGTTGTATCAGTCGGAGGTAACTGGGGGACGCTCTCCGAATTGGGATTAGCGTGTAAGCGCTGCGTCCCAGTCGCGAGTGTTGATGGTTGGCACATTTCCGGTCCTGACAAAAGCTGCATCGAGCACTGCCAGACACCGGAAGATGCCGTAACCTGGATTGCAGATCAGATCGGGTTGGTTCGGACATCGAGATAGGCGGTGTCCACAACGGCAGAAGATAATATTAGTCGTGCCGATAACTATTGGGAAGGGACTGTTAATACTCCTGCGAGACATACCTGTCACGTATTCCTCAACGTTGAGACGTGCCCGAGCGCTGGACGCCCATGCCGGTATTGAGATTTCCATCGGTGGTGTTACGGAGTATCCGGCCATGGGATGATTCGTTGAAAATGAGACCGTTCCACGAGTTTTGATTGACCGGTTGCCCTGTAGGTACGCTCCTGGTGATCTTTTCACCAAGATGCCGTCCGATTCAAACCCCCCCACATTTTTTGGTCATGGTGCTGTCCGCGACCTGGACACTGGCAGAGCCGGTAGCCAGGATGCCGGCCGAGAAGTCGTCCGGGCCGCCGCCCCCGGCGCCGATCTGGAGCACCGCGACGTTGCGGACCTGACTGCGCGTGGCGGAGGCCTAACCCGGTGAGGAAGAAGACTCGGATCGTGCCGTTCCTGATGGCCACGCATCCATGCGCAGTGGTCATCGTCGGTGCGTCGGGGTCCGGAAAGTCCTCTCTGGCCCGAGCGGGCGTCGCCCAACGCTTGCGGATCCGAGGACGATCGGTGACTGTCATCATCCCCGGACTCCACTCGGCGGACATGCTGGCCACTGTCCCGAACGGCGGTGCGCTCGTCGTCGACCAACTCGAAGAGCTCTTCACGTTGTGCGAAGACCCATTCGAGCGGAAGCGTTTCGCGGCCGCGCTAGCGACACGCAAGGGGGCTGCGCCGCTGATCGCCACGATCCGCGCCGATCACCTGGCGTCAATCGCCGAGTTGCCAGCTCTGGCGGCCGTCGTAGAGGCCGGGATGTTCCTGCTCGGTCCGATGCGGCGTAGGTTCGCCCATCGGCTTGTTCCGGCGCCATAGCTGCATTGTCGTGGACCGCGTAGCCCGCTTTGGCAGCCGCCTTGAATGCTCTCTCCCTGACGTGAATCCACTCATAGAAACGGTTTGGCAAAGAGCATGGGATCCGAGGGCGTCAAGAAGATGTTGACCCTAGATAGCGCAGCCGTCGCTCGCAGACCCGGGAAGTGGCACCGGGTACCCGACCTCTGCGTGGAGGCGAGTCAATCGGAATAGTTTCAGGCCGCCACCCCTTCAGGAGGTTGCAGAGACTGCCGGGGTCCAGCTGCGCCCGAACGTCAACGATTTGCAACTCCTCGTCGAGGACCACAGCGTCGAGGCCTCGCCGGACCGAGACGTCTACCTCGACAACGATCCCGTTCATGGATCCGAGTTAGCCAGCGGTGGAAGCGCACGCCCGCCCCAGAGTATGTAGGAGATCCGATCGCCCACTGGTCTCCCTGACTCGCACTGGGATCGGCATCCAACCGGTGATCTGGGCGCTAGGACTGACATATCTCGACGCGGGAGGCCATGATGGGCGCATGGTCGAGCACTTCGAATTCCAGGACCTGAGCGATGCCGTGTTCTGGGGCGTCGACTTGCAGCGTGCGACGTTCCGGGATGTCGACCTGATGGGGGCGCGGATCTCGCACGCCCGGCTGGCCGACGTCGTCATCGATGCAGAGATCGATCGACTCGTCATCAACGGAGTGGATGTAACCGCCTACGTCAACGAGCACGACGATTGGTTCGCCCTACGTTCGCAGCTTCACCCAACTGAGCCCGACAACATGCGACAGGGGTGGCAAGCCTTCCTCACCGCATGGGGCAGCGCGATCGAGCGGGTCCGGAGTCTCCCCGAGGAGCGGTGCCACGCATCGATCGAGGGGGAGTGGTCGTTCGTCGAGACCGTTCGCCACCTCGTCTTTGCCATCGACAAGTGGTTCACCGTGCCGATCCTCGGCGGCGCCTTTCACCCGATGGGCCTCCCGAACTCTGGGTCCGCCGACTTCGGCTGGCCGGGGATCGACCACTTCGCCGACCCGACATTCGAGAATGCTGCGGCAGCATGGCGGGACCGGTGGGGACAACTAGGCGACCACCTCGAAGACATCGAGCCGGCAGCACTGAAGGTCGAGGTGGCGGTTCTCGAGAACGGCGCGAGCGCCGTGCACGACTGCATCGGAGTCGTCTTCGAGGAACACTTCCACCACCTCCGCTACGCCACACGCGACCTGGATCGCCTCGGGTGATGACGGCCGCACGCGGCGCGCCGATGACGGCAACAACTGTGGCCAATTCCATTTTGTCGAACCGCGCTCGAGGTCGCCGATTTCGGCGGTTCTCGTCGGGTTACTGACCTGCTTCGAACGCTTCAGCCGAGCTGGTCGGCCGTTCCCCGACGGGCTGGCATGACCCGGCGTTCCGGGACTGGCTGCCCCATCGCGATTGCGTATTAGGGTCACTCTTCTGCGTTCCGACGCCAATTGGTTTGCGCTCACTTCCGTCGTTGTCGGACAGCCCGAATCCTCAAGGTACTCGTACGCATTCGTGCCCAGATGGTTCATCGGGCGCCCGGGGCGAGGACCTCTTCGAGTGACAC
Organism: uncultured Actinomycetota bacterium; assembly: GCA_963851105.1. Lineage (GTDB taxonomy): Bacteria > Actinomycetota > Acidimicrobiia > Acidimicrobiales > Palsa-688 > DATARN01. Next base: position 234,869 of record CAWKNP010000004.1, on the reverse strand, counting down.
GCGTTGGGACGCAGCCCGTCACTTTTTCACAGCGCCGAGGTCAGCGGCGCGACGATTCCACGTCGACGTTGTCGAAAGCCGCCTTGAGTAGCGAGGTGACAGAGAGCTTCCGGAACACCTTGCGCAGGTGGTATTCGACCGTGCTGGAACCGATGAACAACCTCGCAGCAATCTCCGCGTTGGTATCGCCAGCGGCAGCCAGACGGGCAACGTGATCCTCCTGGGAGGTCAGCTCACGGGAGGTTTCAACGCTGCGCTTCCGCACGTGTTCGCCCGTCGCGAGCAGTTCGTGGCGCGCCCGTTCGGCGAATGCCTCAGCACCCATCCCGACGAACATGTCGTGAGCGGTACGCAACTGGTCCCTGGCATCGATCTTGCGCTTCTGGCGCCGGAGCCATTCACCGTAGAGCAGGTGTGCGCGTGCCAGTTCTACGGCCATGCGGGTGGATCCGAGGAGCGCGATCGCCTCGGTGTACATCGGCTCGCAGTCATCGCCGGCCAGCAGCGCGCGGCACCGAGCGAGAAGTCCCATCGCCCACGCGGTGCCGCTCGCCGAAGCCCGATCGGCGAGGCAGTCGACGGTCACCCGCGCAAGTTCCGGATCGCCTCCTCGGACCGCGGCTTCGACCACGTCCGCCAGAACCTGGTGCCCGCAGCCGACACGGCCGGTCATCGTCGCGACGGCGTGATCGAGTGCGTCGCGATATGCACCCATCCCGAGGTCGAGCACGAGCAGGGCATGGTGGGCGAACAGGGCGGCGGACCCGGAGCCGAGCTCACCCGCGTCCCTCATGACCGTGCGGGCAGTGGCCCGGGTCGCCGCATCACGGCCTCGGATGGAATTGACCTCGAGACTCATCACGGCGTCGACACGACCGGACACGACACGATCAATGATCCGGAGGTGCGTCGGATGGGGGTCAGGTTTCTGGGTACGCCCGGTAGCTCAAACCCCCTCATGACCGTCGCGTCTCACCGGCGCTGCGTCCGGTCTTGGCGGTGTCGGATGCTCTTGCCGATGGGTGGAGGACGGTGAGCGGACCGGCGCTGGCTTTGGCGAAAGAGGGGCTTCCCGATCGAGGAGGTTTCTGTCATGGCCAACACGGCTGTCGTCACCGTTGTCCCGCCCCTGTTTGATGAAGCCAAGCTCGCCATCGGCGGGTTCCTGGCCCGCTACTCCGGTCCGACAAGGGTCAGTTACGCCTGCGATCTCGGCAATGGTTCACATGGTGCGCCAACCACTCGCTGCCGCCATTCGCCGCCCGGCGCGGTCATCTCGAACTGTGGGCACGGGACAGGAAGCACGCGGACGGGCCGCTTCCACCGTCGCCCGCCGCCTGTCGACCGTCGCGGGGTTCTACCGCTTCGCCGTCATCGATGGCATCATTGAGCACTCCCCAGCGGAGTTCGTCCGCCGACCCAAGATCGACACCGAATCGACCACTCTTGGCCTGGATCGCATGGAGCTCGGCGCGTTCATCGCCCAAGGTGCAGCCGGCAGCGCCATCGATCATGCCCTGGCATGCCTGTTGGGCCTGCTTGGCCCGCGCGTGTCGGAGGCGTGCGGGATTGACATCGAGCACCTCGCCATCGAGCGGGCCCACCGCATCGTCACCGTCTTGGGAAGGGATCCAAGCTGGCCATCATCCCCTGCCGCCCCGGGTCGCCCGGGCCGTGGACATGGCCGCCGGCGAACGATCGTCGGGGCCACTGCTGCTGGCCCAATCGGGACTGCGACTGAATCGCCACGCCGCCACCAGGATCGTGAGGCGACGCGCCAGCAAGGCGGGGATCACCCAAGGCGATCTCACCGCATTCGTTGCGCCACTCATTCATCACCGCCGCCTTGGACGCAGGGGTGCCGTTGCGTGATGTGCAGATTGCCGCCCGCCACTCAGACCCCAGGACGACCACCCGCTACGACCGGGCACGCCACACCCTCGACCGCCACGCCAGCAACATCGTCACTGCGTTCATTGCTGGCGCCTCCTGACAGGCGGAGCCGGTCGACGACCGAGACCACGGCTCAGGCAACGACGCATGCCCGGGTGGGACCCGTCCAGTGAGCGCTAGCGCTGGCACAGCCCGTCGGCCCAGTCCGTCCGGCTGTACGATCGCCGTGTAGCCGAACACCTTGAACCACAGGTACGCCATCGGTCGACAGTTGGATCGCAGAGGCCGGCGAACCGGCCGTCATGGCAGCGGTCAACGCGTTGAACGACGTCATCGACGAGGGGACAGTCCCCCTGTTGCGAGACGCCGCCTCGCTGCAAGCCTATTGGGACAGGCGCCGACACCACACGGCGTGACATGCGCGATCGTCCTCGGCGAAGACAGCTGGGACGATCTCGAACGACTCATACCTGACGAACGAAGTGCCATCGACGATACCCTCATCGGCTGGGTTACCACCGGGCCGGGGCGGGACCGCACACGTCTCCTCGCTGGTCTAAGCCTCTTCGAGCATCACGTGGCCAACAAGATCGCCATCACGTACATCGTCGACGACCGGTAAGACCTCGTCGGCATCTTGCGGATCCGCCGAATCCGACACACGGCAGCAACGACCTCGACGGGGCGATCCCGGATGGTCTGCCGATCAGATGTGACTTGTCGGGAGGGTCGCCGACCGCCAGCCGAGCTATGGGGAAACTTGGTCGACGTGCCGTGGCAGCCAAGCAGCGAGGCACATCGCAGCAGGCGGTCGACTGGGTTATTACCCACTGGTGGGCCGGCGGGTTAGCGATATTTCTGGGCGTTGCGACGATGATGTCCGCATTCATTCTCGGGTCTCACGACCGTCCTCTACTCGTACCCAAGGTGATCAACGGGAACACGACAACGACACAATCTTTCGATACCTGGTGGCTCCTGCCGGCGGTATTGCTCGGAGCACTGCTGCTCGGCATCGGAGTGGCGGCTCTTGTGACTTGGGATTCCCGCCGAAGGTTTCGTGATTCGACGAGCCGCACACTCAAGATCGAAAGGCCATCTGCAGCTCTCGCCGAAGCTCTTGTCGTAATCCAGCAAGTCAAGGTCGAAGTGGAAACAGGGAAACGAGTCATGGCCGAATTGGAACGGGATACGGACGTCAAACGGCGCCTGGCCAATCTTAGTTCTCAAGAAGCCTCAGCCGTCCTGGCTCAACTACAGGAAACCGTCCGTGTGGAGACGAACCGAGGAACCCTGCTGTCGATACTTATAGCGACAGTGTTCTTGTGCCTAGAATGCGGGGTTCACGGTCCTTATCACTCACCACTGACCTCATATCCATCTGGACTCCTGCGAAGGATTCCGTCCACTTTCTGAACCGAATCTCGTGACGAGACGCCATGAAGTCGGTCAAGCGACCTCGGCAACTCGCAGAAACCATCGCGTAGAGCCCCTATGACCTGGGGTCGCGGTTCGTTAGCTTTGCTTCGTGGGCAGCGATCCCGACTGGGACTGTCGCCCCAGACCAGGCGTTCGGGGTCTCCGCCGTTGACGGAGTTACGAGAGAAGTCTTGCCTTCTGGACGGCGAACTCGTCTTCGGACAGAATTCCCTGATCTCGTAGCACGGCTAGTTTCCGCAGTTGGTCGGGGAGGTCGAGCATGAGTTGCGCCGTGGACACGGCGGGTTGATGAATCCCGACCTTGGCATTGTGCACTTTCTCGTCGAGCAGGGCCTTGACATGATCGGCCTTGTCCTTCGGTAGCCCGAAAAGTCTTATGGTGTGACCTCCGGCGCTCTCGACCGTGATGTTTGTCCACTTGAGGCCGCGATTAAGTGCGACCTGGGCGACCTGCGCGAAGTTGATTGCCTTCGTGTTCTTTCGTCTCACCGCGTGATGTTCATATTCCTCAACGCGGTCGGGCCAGATTCGGACAACGTTCGGACTGATCATTCGACCTCCAGCGAAACGGGATGCCGTGAACTCGAAGAGAGGGGCATTGATGCCGTCGCCAGCTATCAGTAGTCCTCCGTCGTCTTGAGCTGGGGTATCTACTGCTGGAGCCCGAGTGACTGTTGCTGCCCGATCTTGGCTCAACGGAGCCTGATAGCTGGGCGCACTATCGGCTGGATACCACTTCCCGTCCGAAGCGAGCCACGACCCTGCATCTTGCCGGGCGTCAGTCATCTCGAATGCCTGAGGCGATTAGCCGTCACAGGTAGGAACATGAACGCTCTCTCCTCAGTCAGACGGGAGGAGGCGTCAAGCCTGTGCCGCCCAAACGACAAGCGGTCGTCCTGTCACCCAGGCGTCCCTCCGGGACCTCCTCACCGTACCAGAATTGATGGCGACAACGGGGTTGCACTCCTTGGCGCTGTCCGCGCATTCGGGACCAAAATCAAGTCTGGGCGCTAGCGCATAGCTGGCGCTACTGGACCGCCCAGCCGCGGCGCAGGTGCGGACCACGGGCGATGAAGGGGATCGGCTAAATTTGATGGAGAGCAGATGGTAGTGGCGAGATAGGGCTTCCCGATCTGAGGAGGTCCTTGTCATGGCCGGTTCCACCGTTGTCACCGTTGTCCCCCCGCTGTTCGATGAGACCAAGCTCGCAGTCGCCGGGTTCCTGGCCCGATACTCCGGTCCGACCCGGGTGAGCTACGCCTGCGATCTGCGGCAATGGTTCGCCTGGTGCCATCAGAATCACCTACCACCGTTCGCCGCCCGCCGGGGCCATCTCGAGCTGTGGGCCCGGGACATGGAGGCACACGGGCGGGCCGCGTCGACGGTGGCCCGGCGGCTGTCGACCGTGGCCGGCTTCTACCGCTTCGCGGTGATCGACGGCCTGGTCGAGCACTCGCCGGCCGAGTTCGTCCGCCGCCCGAAGATCGACACCGGGTCGACCACTCTCGGGCTTGACCGCATGGAGCTCGGCGCCTTCATCGCCCAGGGTGCCGCGGGCAGCGTCATGGACAACGCCGTGGCCTGTCTCCTCGGGCTCCTCGGCCTACGCGTCTCCGAGGCGTGCGGGATCGACATCGAAGACCTCGCCATCGAGCGCGGCCATCGGACCGTCACTGTGCTGGGCAAGGGATCGAAGCTGGCCCTCATTCCGCTGCCACCCCGAGTCGCACGGGCGGTCGACATGGCCGCCGGTGATCGTACGACCGGGCCGCTGCTGCTCGCCCAGTCGGGGCTGCGATTGAATCGTCATGCCGCCACCAGGATCGTGCGCCGGTTGGCCAAGAAGGCCGGGATCACCAAGGCGATCTCTCCACATTCGCTGCGGCACTCGTTCATCACCGCCGCCCTCGACGCTGGCGTACCCCTGCGAGACGTTCAGATCGCCGCCCGCCATTCCGACCCCCGGACCACAACCCGCTACGACCGGGCCCGCCACAACCTGGACCGTCACGCCAGCTACATCGTGACCGCGTTCATCGCGGGCGCCTCCTAGACCCGAACCAGCGGCCGTCCCGCGACTCCCACCTGAACCGAAGGGCAGGCGACGAGCGCGGTCAGCCCACCGCGACCGCTGTGGCGTGCAGCACGTCGGGCGCAAGATCGGCGCCGTTGGGCCATGTGATGGTCCCAAGTTCAGGGTCGACCCGGACCCGTGCGAACTCCAGCGGGTCACGGAGAGGCTCGAACATCGGACCGACCGGACCATCGAACTTCGATGCCAGGTCGACGACACCGACAGTTCCATCTGCGAAGGCCAGACGCAGCCGGTAGCCGCCCAGGTACTCGACGTCGACTATGTCGTAGGAGGCGCTCATGGCAGTGGCTCAATGTTAGCCAGGGGCTGATCAAGTCGGGCTCGCTCCCAGTCCGCCTCCAGCTCGCTGCGATGCAGCTCAACCCACTCTTTGACCAGGCCCAGCGCCCGCCGAGGCAGCGAGCCATGCAGCACCTCCGCCGTGCCGATCGCTATCTGCGCTTCGAACTCACCAAAGCGGGCATGGAAGTGTGGTGGCGGATGGTCGTCGAAGTACATCGCGATCACGATCCCGTAGAACGCAGAGATCCGCGGCATCCCGCTTCACGATACCCACCGGCTGCAATAGCTCCGTAGACGCGCCCCGACCTGGCCGGCTGTCGCAAACGGGCAGGCCATCCGGACATCCGATCAGGACCGGAACTCGAACGGACATACGGGAACCCGAGACGGGGCGTTACCGGGCGGTCACTGGATTACACACTTCGGAGAACATGGTCGATTTTTACGGACGCTCCGCCGAAGATGGCCAACAGCCGACCGCTGCTACGAGCCGAGAACCGGTGGATTGTCGACCGAGTGCACTCACACCTTGGTGTGGACTCTCAGCTGGGTTGCAATCAAGCTAGGATCGCCGAGACATGGTATCCGTGATTTTCGGAGTCGTGCTCGGGCTGGTCGGAATGTCTGTTACCTGGTTTGTGGCCCGACGAAGTCGCCGACGTCCTCTTCTTCAATATGCTCTTGATTTCGACGTGCTTGTCAATCCGCTGGACAATCTTGGGCACGGGAGCCTTGATCTTGAACTCAATGGTCATCCCATCACTTCGATAAGTCGGACCTACGTCGCCCTTTGGAATGCGAACGGTGATGCGCTCCGGCGAATCGACATGGTCGACTCGGATCCGCTACGTATTGTTTTTGCCCCGGGAGATTCGCCTCTTCAGTCCCGGGTAGCGTTTCGAAGCCGTCCTCAGACGGCCCTAGATTGTCGTATCGACGCTGGAGCGGTTCTCATCGACTATGCTTTCTTGGACCAAGGTGATGGCGGAGTCTTCGAAATTCTCCATCAGGGCGCAAGTCCATCGCTTGCTGGAACCGTGGTTGGCGCTGTTATCCGCAAGAGGTCGGACAAGAACCTTACCCCACGTGCCCTCAACTGGATGCGAGACAGATCATGGCGACGGCGCGTCTTGGGACGCATTCAGGCCGGGAATTTGACCAAGGCCACAGCCATCCCGCCTGTGCTATTCACCCTTGCCGCAATCCCCATTACTATAATCGAGTGGTTGCGGCACAGACATCCGCGACTTATCAACCCCACTCATTACGCTCTCGCTACCCTTGCTGGTCAGGCGAAGTTTGCTGCGAAAGTTCAAAGCGCGGGACAACTCAGCCCGTTGATACTTGCGGTACTCGTTTTCACGGTGATTCTTGTGTTTGCGTCGTTTGCGACTTTGGCACTCGGTGGGAGGCGGGGATTTCCGAGGGGAATTGTGGCAGAACAACTTGACGCCTCCTAGGGTTGTAATCGTTGTGAGCGCGATCCGTAGCGCGTACACCCACTTACTGAGGTACGAACGGATGCGACGCGACGCGATACGATGGCGACGGAAGCGGAAAGGTTCGCACAATCGACGAACAGATCGATCAAGTCTGAGCTGTCGCTGAGCACCATCCGGTATCTGGCGATCCTGGACGTGGAGGAACCCCATCCCATTGATACTCGCGCCCGTCCCAGTTCGGCACGTTCGCCCCAATCGGTAAGGTTCCAAGGGCGAAGTGCACTGGTGGGCGACGGTGCCGCGCGTATCAGATGCGCGCTCTCATGGTGGCTGACGGAGCTGGTGAGTGCACGATGTCGACGCCTTCGGTGCCGACTACATCGCCACCTGTGCCCGCAATTCGGTTGGGGGTCCTCGCCGAGGCGGCCAAGGCGCCATCGCCCGGACCTACGCCCGGCCAGGCGGCGGCGGCCAAGGAACTGGTCGGCGAGCCCGTTCGGGACCTGGCCGTGTATTCGGTGTGGGCTGTGCGACGAGCAGCACCTGCGAGGTCTTCGTAGCGGGCTTGCACGGGCGACAATCTTGCGGGCGGGCCAACCGACTACTAGGAAGCCGCCGCGCTCTATCGGACCGCCTGGCGCCGTGGTGAGACAGTCCGAAAAACCTGATTGACTGCCTCATCGCAGCGACCGCTGTCGGAGCTTCGATCCCGGTCGTGTACTCGGACAGCGACTTCGAAGTCCTAGCCAGAACACCTCGCATCCAAGTCGATCGACCCTGCACGCCAGAGCCAACAAATGGGGTTTCGCCGTCAGCAGGGCGCCCGTTCACTGAGCGGTTTGGTAGTGGTCGGATATCTCGGGCCGAGGACCATCGGACTGCGGCGTACCGACGTTTTGCCGAAGCCGCCCGATCGGTTCATCGTCGCTGGCGGCGTCTGGCGGCGGTGAGCGCGATCAATCCGAGGATGAGTGCTGCGACGAGTACGGCGGTGGCGATCAGGCCGGTGCCGGCGCCGCGTGAGCCTGCAGGTTGCACGGACTTGGTGGCGGAGGCGGTCGTCCCGACGAGGTAGTCGCCCGCGGCTGTGAAGGTTGCGCCGATCATCGTCGGGTCGGCAAGGTGCTGGGGAACGAGCGCGGTCCACGATCGGCCGTCGGGGGAGTAAAGGAGAGACTGGGCCTGGTAGGGGGCGGTCATGATGATGTTGCCGGGGTAGGCCAGGGTGGTGATGGCGGTGGCTGACGGCTGATAGCGGAAGTCGATCCGGTAGGCGTTGCCGTCGGGAACGAGCTGGGCGGGCAACGGGCCAAGGGTGGCCGGGTCGAGAGGTGTGATGGTGGCATGCACCTTGGAGTCGGGTGCGTGAGGAGCGAACGGGGCCGGAGGGAGGTTCACGGCAAACTGGCCGTCGGGAGAGTTCGCGGCCGCCGGCCCCGCGGGCCCCGTGAGGTCAAAGTCGAATGAGGCGGAACGGGGCTTCACATTCGCGGACGCGAATGCTGGTGGGGGCGTGACCCATTGGTAGGCCGGCGGCGGCCCCACCCCTTCGAACAGCGGTAGGACGTGGTGACCCGAAACGACCATGGTGGCCACGACGGTGCTCAGGTAGACGGCCACGACCGCGCCGATCTTGAAGGTGTTGGACGCGGTCACCCCTGAACGGTGAACAGAACGTCGGCCACCACCCGGTTGGCGAAAGGCAGATGGTCGGTCGCGACCCAGGCGGCCGACACCGCGTGCGGTCCCGGGGTCAGGCCGTTCAGATCGGCGTGGGTCGAGTAGGCCATCTGGACGAGCTTGCCGTCCACCGACACATGGATGTGGCCTTGGTCGCCTCGCAGCGGGCCGGTCACCTGCGCGGGCGGGAGAACCGTCCCGCCGACAACGTCGAACTGCAAAGTGAGGTTGGGCCCCGTCACCTGGTTCGGTTCCGGGCTCAAGATGACCAGTTTGGCGGTGGTGGTGGGCCGCGACGCCGGCTTGGACGACCCGCAGCCGGCCGAGACCGGCATGACCAGCAGCACGAGGATGGCGATGGCGGCTCGGAACTTCATGGAAGGAATCCTTTCATGTGACCGAGATCTGGAAAGTTCCGGTGAGGATCTCCCCGGTCTCGGTGGTCCCGGTCACCGCAAAGCGGTAGGGGCCTTTGTGGGCGTTGTTGAGGTCGGCCACGAAGTGCCCGACGGTGTCGAGCCTGCGGACGGACAATCCGCCGCCAGGGGTGGCAGTGATGGTGAGGGCGGTCATGGAGAGCTCCTGGCCGTCGGGCCCGACGAAGGTGGCGTGGAACTCGTTGAGCGTGCCGGGGTGGCCCGGGTCGAGGTAACTCTGCACTGACCGACCGCCCGTCAGGTGCAAGGTGAAGACGTCGGGCAGGCCGCCGCCGGTGTGCGAGACCGTGATGTTCTGGCGGGCTTGGCGAGTGGTGACGGTGAAAGGCACCTCGACGGTGCCGGCAGGCGCGGCGATGACGGCAGTCACGGTCCAAGCGCCGTCGAGGGACAAGTTGGCCGAAGAAGCGGCGTAGCTTCCTGCCGTGGGCTGCGGTGCCAGTTTGAGGCTCGCCTGGCCTAGTTCGGGGTGGGTTCGCAGGGCGAAGGTCAGCATGACGGCACCGTCGATCGGGCGGCCCGTGTCGTAGTCCGTGGCCGTCGTGGTGAAACGGTTGAACCCGGCGGTACCGGGACTGATCTCCAGTTTGACCTTTACGGTGGTGGCGAAATCGGCGGAGGTCAGTACGATCGGCTTCACCGCGGGGGCCTTGGCGGTGTTGCTCGGGGGGCTAAGCCCTTGCAGAATGCCGGTGGCGACCAGGACGGCGGCAACCACAAGCAGTTCGAGTCGGACTGTTGTCCGCAACGGGGCGATCGTGCGGGGCAGAGCGGGCAGGGACCGGGACCGGTTGAGGCCTCCAAGCACCACCAGCAGCGCGAACAGGCCGATCTTGACGAGGACGTATTGGCCGAACGCGGCGTGGACAAGGCTGTGAAGGTTGCCGACCTCGTCGTAGGCGCGCTGTGCGCCGCTGGCCGCCACGACCACCACGCAACCCAGCGCGATGGCCGAGAACCGTTTCGCGGCCCGCAGCCGATCGCCCGGCGCCAAGGTGGGGAGGGCGGTCACAAGGGTGACGAGGCCCCCGACCCAGATCCCGGCAGCGGCGAAATGGGCCCACTGGATCGCCATGCGGGCGTAGCGCCAACTGTGGGCCGCAGCTGCGTGACTGGCGGTGACGTCACCCCACATGGCAGCCAGACCGGACGCCCCGACCAGTGCGATGAGCGTCTTCTTGGTCGCGGCGAAGCGCGGGAGGCAAGCAGCGGCAAGAAACAAACCCGCCGCGATCACCGGTTCGATTCGGCCGATGAACTCATTGCCGATCGATGACGAGAGCAGCGCGGAGGTGGGCACGCTCGTTTTTTGCCAGGCGTCAACGGCGACGACGACCGGGCCGGCAATCGCCAGCAGCCACCCGCCCCCGAGGACCAGCAGCACGCGGCGGGGGGGCTCTCGACCGCACACCAGCGCGAACACCGCTGCGCCGACCAGGACCATGAGGCCGGTGTAGAGCGACCAGCGGCCCGCTACGGCGGCCGGCGACGGGCTCGGCGCGTGCGCCGAAAAGCCGGCCGACGCCGCCGCCCCGGTAGGCGACACCCCAACCCCGAACGCAAACGTGCCCGCGGCCAGGTGGCCGTCGATTTTGGACACGGTCCGCCAGGCCACGGTGTAAACGCCTTGGGCGAGCGGCCCGACGGCCACCCGCAGCGACGACGCATCGCCCGGCACGGGTCCGGACTTGCCGCGGGTGTGATCCACACCTGCGGAGTCGAGGACCCGCAGCGACGACAGCGCGGGATCGGGCTGCTCGCCGAAGGTGACGGTCACCACCGCCGGGGCGTGTGCCACCGTCGACCCGGCGGGCGGGTCGGAACTCACCGCCAGGGCATGGGCGCCCGCCGGGGCGGCGGCCATGACCGCCGCCCCGAAAGCCACTATCGCGGCCACGAACAAGCGGCCCCACGGGAGCCGCCCGCGCTCAGGCGTTGTGACGCCTGGCGGTCAGCCCCAGGGCGATGCCGGCCCCGCCCAGCACAGCGCCGAGAACCAGAGCCACGAGGGCCAACGTGGCGGCCGATCCCGCCTTGTCGTGAGCCGATTTGCCGACGGCGACCGCGTTGTCGACCCGCGGCGCCAGCCTTGAGATGCTGGTCGCCAGAGCATTCCCCGTCGGCGTCTGCGAGGGGAATTCCACCGCGTTCGGGTCCACGACGTTGTCGAAGGTCGTATCCGAGGAGGTGAACTTCTCGTCGATCTTCTGGCCGTTGAGGGTGCCGGTGAAGTGGAACGTGTACGTACCAGGCGCAGTCGGGATGATGGCGGCGTCGAACTCGCCGTGCGTGCCCAACCCGGTGTCGGCATCGAACGAGGCCTTCAACTCGAGCGGGTCGCTGGTCTTGGCCGGCGAGCCGGTGCTGACCGTGACCTGCAAGGTCGGCGGGCTGCCAATGTCGTCGATCGGGGTGCCTGTGGCGTCGTGGACGAACAGCTGCACCGCGTTGAGGGTTCCGGTGTAGGTCGGCTCGTGCTGCCAGCCGACCGTGAACTTGTACGCGCCGACGGTGCGCTGTTCATGCGCGAACGCCGCCGTGGCGAGGAAGAGGGACAGGACGGAGGCGGCCGCGAAGGCGGCGCCGCCGCGCAGCAGACTGCGTGACAACATCAAGTTTTCTCCTTGGTCGTGGCGCGCCGAATGGCGCGGTCGGACCGGCTCTCGTACCGGGCCGGGGTCTGGTTCAGGTCAGGAACCGACCGCCAACGGAGGGGGGCGACACCAGCGGTTGCAGCCCCAACGCTGCACCGGTGTCCACGACTTGCCCGGTGCCGGTGGGGCCACCGCGGCCAGCGAACGGCACGACCGCAACCACGTCTCGACGGCCCGCAACGCGGCCGCCAGTGCGGTCACTGGCCGGCGCAGCAGGCTGAGACCGGTGACCAATGTCAAGGTGACGGCCAGGTGCACGAGCGGGGCCAGGGCGTGCACTCCGGTGAGAGCACCCCAACCGGGCGCGGGCAGGTGACCGAGTGACGCTTCTACGTTCTCCTGCGCCAGGTAGAGGCCGACCTGGAGAAGCCACACCACCACGACAAGTGTGCTGACGCTGAACGACCAGGAGGTTCGAGCGCCGACGGCCCAGTCGGCCGTCGTGGACCGAGGGGAGGTATATCCGCGCAAATCCGCCAGGCGGCGCTCGAGGCGGCGCGCCAGACGGATGGTCGAGCGCACCGCGCCGATGGCGGCGACGAGCAGTCCGGCACCCGCCGGGACCATGTACATGTGCAGCGAGGAGAGGGCGGCGCCCGCCCAACGGTGGATACCCCACACCCGCAGATACTCCAGGTTGTGGCTGAGCCAGGCACCGACCAGGGCCACGACGAAGATGGCCGCCGGACCGACGTCGACGGGCGACGACGGATCGGGTCGTGCCGGTCGCACCACCAACCCAGCATGCCGCAGCCGGATGGTCAGGGTCCATCCACCCCGAACACAAGCTCAAGGGGCGGGTCAGCGAACGCCGCGACGATGGAAAGTACCGACCGGATCGCTACCCGACCCAGCAGGTCCGCCGGCCGGTAGATCCGCGGGAGGGACTCGGGGGGATCCCAAGGCCACCGCACACTGGTACTAGGAGGACGCAATAGATGCGTCGCGGGCCGGGCTGCCGCGTCGCCCGTGGCATCGGCGACACAAGCCCATGATTGCGAAATGGCGGGGATGGATCCGGAATCCGTAGGTCACGGCAAGTTGTTCCGTCAAGGCGGCGAATGTCTCGTCAGGAACCTCGATCACCTTGCCGCAGCGCTCACACAACAGATGTTGGTGCCCGTCTTCGGTGAGGTGATAGGTCGAGGGGCCATGGCCAAGGTGGACGTGCTCAACGACGCCGAGCTCCTCCAAGGTGGAGAGGTTGCGATAGATGGTCGATTCGGCCACCTCGGGATACTGCAGCTTGACCTGGCTCACAATGTCTTCGGCACTCAGGTGCGACTGCCCGGTATTGAGCAGCACCGCGATCGTGGCCCGCCGGGTATCGGTGGCCCGCCCGCCCCGAGCCCGGATCCTGTCGATGATTGCTTCGACGCTGTCGGCTGACGCCACTACCTCAGTCTATTGCCACGAACTTGCGTGTCGAGCGATGATCGGGGTCCCGCCTCCATTTTGTCCGCCGGGCACCTCGGGCCTTGTGGCTTCGCAGGGACCATCGCTACAGTGTTGCAATCAGCAGGCTACAAGCGGTGACGGACCAGCGTTCGCGTCCTACCACCAGGACCGAGGTTTGGGGAGGGATAGATGGCTGACACGATGGTGGATTCTCCGCCCGGGGATAACTCCACGGCAGGCCAGCTGATCTTCAAGCCGTACGATCCGGGCCCCCGGATTGCCCGGTGGTTCCCGTTCTCCCGGTCTGAGCTGCCCCGTCTTTTCGGGATCTACGCGGCAGTGGCGACGCTCAACATCGTGGCTTGGGGCGCCTACCTCTACTACCACGACCGCTTCGGGCCGCTGTATGCCGCCGCGGGCAGCGCGGCGTTCGTCTTCGGACTGCGTCACGCATTCGATGCCGACCACATCTCGGCGGTCGACGACACGACCCGGTACCTGATGCAACGGGGCAAGCACCCCCTCGGGGTCGGTTTTTTCTTCTCTCTCGGCCACTCGACCATCGTCTTGGCGCTCTCGCTGGCTATCGCTTTGGCCGCCGAGAGCGTGCAGAAGCACATCCCCGGTTTGCAGAAACTGGGTGGCACGATCGGCGCAACGGTCTCAGGCACCTTCCTGATACTGATCGGAGTCCTTGACTTCCTCATCCTGCGGGGCATCATCGAGGTCTGGAAAAAGACCAAGACCGGCAAATATTCGGTGCAGGAACTCGACGACCTGATGTCGCAACGGGGTTTCTTGAACCGCATCCTTGGGAGCCGGTGGCGCAAGTTCGTGAGCGACAGCTGGCAGATGTACCCGGTGGGCCTGTTGTTCGGGCTCGGCTTCGACACCGCCTCCCAGGTTGCGCTGATCGGCCTTACCGCCGCCGCCGCCACCGGCACGGTGCAGGGGGCGGGCGGTAAGCATCTGCCGTTCATGGCCATCGTTTGCTTGCCGCTGCTGTTCGCGGGCGGCATGACATTCATGGACACCACGAACGGGATCGTCATGACCAGGGCGTATTCGTGGGCATTCACCAACCCGTTGCGCAAGGTGTACTACAACATGGCCACCGTCGGCCTCGGGGTGTTCGTCGCCCTCGGAGTCGGCACCATCGAATACCTGCAGGTCCTGGCGGACCACGCGGGCTTCACCGGCGGATTCTGGGACTTCGTTGCCCGCCTCAACTTTCAGTACCTCGGCTACGGAATCGTTTCCACGTTCGTCGTGGTTTGGATCGTCTCCATGCTGATCTTCAAGTTGGGCCGCTTCGAGGAGAAGTATGGCGCCACTGATGGCGACCCGATCAAGAGCGCGGTGGCTTCGGAACACAATGCGTGACCGCGAACTGTCGAATGCCGGGGAAGTTCCGACCCGTTGGGACTGATCCGCTGGCGCTTGCTGCACTTGGCCGACGCCGTCGGGACCCAGATCGCCGTCATCACCGCCATTGGAATGGCGGTGACGACGACCAACGTCGCCCAGGCGCTGATCATCGCCCACATCCTGGTGGCGGCGTTCCGGGGCCGCTACCAGCCGTCGGCGGCCCTGCTTGTGGTCTTGGCGGCCGTAGCGATCGCTCGGATCGTGCTTGTTCGCGTCCAAGTGGCCAAGGCCACCGCGACCGCGGCCGCTTTACGCAAAGGACTCCGGAGCCAGATGTACACCAAGCTGGCAGAGCTGGGCCCGGCGTACCTGCTGCGGAACCGTACCGGCACGGTGCAATCGACGGTCCTGGACGGCGTGGATGCGCTTGGCAACTATTTTGGGAGATTCATTCCCCTGCTGGCCACCGCGACCGCGACAGTCGTCGCGGTGGTAGTCGCGATCGTCGTCTTGGATCCGATTACCGGACTCGCGGTACTGGCGTGCGCGCTATTGGTTCCTCTCGCCCCGATCGTCACTGAGCAGGCGTTCGGTGAGACCAGCCGCAACTTCTGGACCGGATTCGGGCGGCTTTCTGCCGGTTACCTCGACGCTATCCAGGGGATGACGACGCTCAGGGCATTCAACGCCCAGCACCGCTGGGGCGAACAGCTTCTCGAACAGTCGAAAGATCTGTCCGAGGACGCTATCGGTCTCAACTCCCTTGCCAGCATGCACATCGGTTTCGTGGCGCTCGGGATGGGGGCGGGGACCGCGGGTGCGGTGGCGCTCGCCGCCCTGCGGGTCACGCAGGGTGGTATAGGTCTGAGCGCCGGGTTGACGATCCTTCTTCTGGCCCGCGAGTGTTTCGGCCCTCTGTCGGAGCTGAGCGCCGCCCTGCAAGACGCCTACGTGGCCGTGGCCGCCTCTTCGGGGATTCTTGACCTGCTCGACGCCGAGGCAGAAGTTGTCGAGGTCGCCTCTCCGGTGGCAATCGACCGGGCTGAACTTGTGCCGTCGCTCGAGTTCGACTGCGTCACCTTCGCCTATCGCCGTGAGAACCGCCCGGCCCTCGATGGATTGACCTTGAACGTCGAGGCGGGCGAAACCGTCGCTCTGGTCGGGCGTTCCGGCGCCGGCAAGACAACGGTCGTATCGCTGCTCCTGCGATTCTTCGATCCCCAGAGCGGGGTGATACGTGTCGGTGGCCACGACATAGCCGGGCTCGCCGTGGCCCAGCTCCGGGAGCTGATCGCGGTCACGTTCCAAGACACCTACCTTTTCAACCGCAGCATCCGTGACAATCTGTTGTTCGGCCGGCCTGGAGCCTCCGACGCCGACGTCGAGGCGGCGACGCGCGCCGCTCACGCCCACGGCTTCATCCGGGAACTCCCCGACGGCTATGACACCATCGTGGCCGAGCGCGGGATGCGACTCTCCGGTGGGGAACGTCAACGCATCGCAATTGCCCGGGCGCTGCTGGCCGACCGGCCGATCCTGGTGCTCGACGAGCCAACCTCAAGTGTCGACGGCGAGAGCGAAGCGTTGATCCGCCACGCCCTCGAACGGCTGACCGCCGGGCGCACCACGCTTGTTATCGCTCACCGCCTGTCGACCATCGAAGGCGCCGACCGAGTCGTGGTCCTCGAAAACGGTCGGGTAGTCGAAGCCGGACCGCACGCCGCGCTCCTCGCCGCCAACGGCGCCTACAGCCGTCTCGTCCAGGCGCAGGAGTTCAAATGACTGCCGCCACCGTCGAATCCGCGCCTGACATCGCTCCTGGGATGCGGCAACGACTACGGCCACTGCTCGCCCTGCTGCGCCCCCATCGCAAGGAACTGCGCTACGCCATCGTCAGCGGAATCATCCATGACGCCCTCTTTATCGCCAGCGCGGGCGCCGCGGCCTATCTCATGGGCCGTGCCGTGACCGGCGCCAACTACAACCAGATCTACGGTTTGCTCCTCCTGGTCGCCGCCCTCGTCCTGCCCCAGGTGCGAACCCCGTGGCTGGAGTCGGCAGTCTTGAACAGCGTTGCGTTCCGGATGCAGGTGGAATTGCGCGACCAGGTGTACGCCAAGTTCGTGGCCCTGTCGCCGAGCCAACTGCAGGCCCGGCGTTCCGGTGACCTGGCCTCTGCGGTCATCTCCGATGTCGACGTCCTCCAACGCTTCTTCGCCGACACGTTCGGCCCGTTCCTCGTCGCCGTCGTCGTGCCGGCCATGGCCCTCGCCGCCCTGGCCGTGGTCAACTGGCTGCTCGCTGTCGTCCTGGCCCCGTTCCTGGTGCTCGCCGCCCTGGCTCCATGGTGGCTGGACCGGCGCTTCGAGGACCAGGGGCGGCAGCTGCGCGCCGAGGTGGCGGATCTGAACGCGGAAGTCGTGGACGCGGTCCAGGGACTCAGAGAAGTGCTGGCGTTCGGCCAACAGGCACAGATGCTCGCCGAGCTCGATCGCCGCGCCGACAGCTCGCAACGAGCCGAAATGGCGGGGGCATCTCAAGCAGGTACCCAACGCGCCGTCGCCGACGCCCTTGCCACCGCGGGCACCCTGGCCGTACTTGCCGTCGCCGTCGCCCTCGCGGCAGACAAGACACTGTCTCGGCCGCTGCTGGCCGTCGCCGTCGTCCTCGCGGCCGTGGCGTTTGGGCCCCTGACCCGACTGACCCGCGCCGCCAGCGGCCTGGCGGTGGTAGCCGCCGCCGCCGAACGGCTCCTGGTACTGCTCGAAACCGCCCCAGCGGTGGTCGACCAGGCGTTGAGCGAAGAACTGTCCGGGCCTCTCCAACCGGCGGTCAGCTTTCGACAGGTCACCTTCGGCTACCAACCGGACCTGCCGCCGGCAGTCGAGAATGTGTCGTTCGAAGTGCCCGCCGGACATACCGTGGCCCTCATCGGCCACTCCGGCGCGGGCAAATCAACCTGTGCGAGCCTGCTGTTGCGCTTCGCCGACGTCGACGCGGGCACGATTACCATCGGCGGGGTCGACATACGACGTCTTCCCCAGGACGGGCTGCGGGAAATGGTGGCTTTCGTCTCCCAGGACGTCTACCTGTTCAATGCGTCGATCCGCGACAACCTCCGCATCGGTCGCCCCGACGCCACCGACACAGAAATCGAAGCGGCCGCTACTGCCGCCTTGGCCGACGAGTTCATCGCCGCCCTACCCGACGGTTATGAAAGCTTCCTAGGAGAGCGCGGAGCCCAGCTCTCAGGCGGCCAACGCCAGCGCATCGCCATCGCCCGGGCGTTGGTCCAAAATCCGCCGATCCTGGTGATGGACGAGCCGGTGTCCAACCTCGACTCCCAATCCGAGCTCGCGTTACGAGCCGCCATGAGCCGGCTGCGATCGGGGCGGACCACCCTGGTCATTGCTCATCGGGTATCCACCATCCGTGCCGCAGACACCCTCGTCGTTCTCGATCACGGCCACGTGGCCCGAGTCGGCTCCTACCCGGACCTGGTGCGAGGCGGCCTCGATCCCATCACCCTCGGACTTCCCGTTACCGATTGGCCCGGTGAATGACAAGGAGGCGCTCCGGATCGTTCTGACCTCGATGGCGTAGGAGTCAAGCCGGGTAGACGTCGATGTCGGTGGCTTTGACGGTGGCCCAGATCGGACCGCCGGCGGCGAGATCGAGGGCCGAGACTGCGCCGGCGGTGACTTCGGCGACGAGGGGCACGGGCCCGGTGACGCGGATGCGGGCCCGGTCGCCCGAGGGGTAGAGCCCGTCGGCCTCGCCGGGCCACACGTTTCGGGCGCTGCCTTCGGGTGGATGGCGGTGGAGGGTGACGGCGTTGGGGCGGAAGGCGACGAAGGCGGGTCCGTCCATGGTGGTGGCGGTGGCGACCAGGGTGCCGGTGGCGAGGCGGACGCTGGTGCCGGTGGCGGTGCCATGAAGGAGGTTGAGGCCGACCATGGTGGCGACCCACGGGGAGCGGGGCCGGGCGGTGACGTCGGCCAGGGGTCCCTGCTGGGTGATCTGCCCGTCCTCGAGCACGATGAGGCGGTCGGCGAGGGCGGCGGCCTCGATGGGGTCGTGGGTCACGATGATCCGGGCACCGGGGTAGCGGGCCAGTTCCTGGCGCAGGAAGTGGCGCAGCTCGGCGCGGGCGGATGCGTCGACCGCGGCCAAGGGCTCGTCGAGGAGAAGCACCGCCGGTTCGGTGGCCAGCGCCCGAGCCAGGGCGACGCGTTGTGCCTGGCCGCCGGAGAGGGCTTTGGGGTGCATCCCGGCTATATCGGGCAGCCCGACGCGTTCGAGCCATGCGGCCGCTTGGGCGCGGGCCGCGGCCCGGGGGGTACCGCGGGCCCGTAGCCCGAAGGCGACGTTCTCGAGGGCGGTGAGGTGGGCGAAGAGGACGTGCTCCTGGAAGACGACGCCGAGGCGGCGCTGCTCGGGGCGGGAGCGGATATTGGCGGCTGGCTCGTCGACGACCATCCCGTCGATGGTGACCCGGCCGGCGTCGAGCGCGACCAATCCCGCCAGGGCGCGCAGGAGGGTCGTCTTGCCCGCGCCGTTGGGCCCGACGATGGCGACGGCCGCCGCGCCGTCGACTTCGAGGGCCACATCCAGGTGCAGGGTCCCCAGGGTCAGATCAATGGTGGCGGACAGGGTCACGGGTTGCCGAGCCACCGGTCGCGGAGGCCTATCAGCACGGCGAGGGAGACGGCGAGCAGGACCAATGAGAGGGCGAGGGCGGTGCCTTCGTGGCCGGATTCGATGTCGAGGTAGACGAGCAGGGGGGTGGTCTGGGTCGTGCCGGGGAAATTCCCCGCGAAGGTGATGGTGGCGCCGAACTCGCCGAGGGCGCGGGCCCAGGTCAAGGCGGCACCGGCCGCCAGAGCGGGTGCCACCGCGGGAAGTGTGACGCGCCGGAAGCGGTAGGCGGGGCTCGCCCCCAAGGTGGCGGCGGCCTCCTCCGCCCGGCGGTCCATGCTGCGGAAGGCGGCCTCGGCGGTCACGATCAGGAACGGCATGGACACGAAGGCCTCGGCCACGATCGCCCCGCTGGTGTTGAACACCAGCCGCCAGCCGGTCAGGTCGTACAGGACGCGGCCGGCGTAGCCCCGCCGCCCGAAGGCGTAGAGCAGGGCGATCCCGCCGACGACGGGGGGCAGGACCATCGGCAAGGTGACCAGCCCCCGAACCAGCGACCGGCCTGGGAACTGGCGGCGGGCCAGGATCCAGGCCAAGGGGATACCCAAGACGATGGAGAGGCAGACGGCGCCGAGCGAGGTTTCCAACGACAGCCGCAGGGCGACAAAGGCGTCATGGGCCCGGAGATCTGATCCGAGCGACGACCACGGCGCCCGTTGCAGCAGGCCAGCCAGGGGGAGGACGACGAGGGCCAGCGCCCCGGCCGCGAGCACGACGGGGGCCAGGTCGAGCACCCGCACCCGGGATCGGCGATGACGGCGGGAGGAATCTGGCTCCCGGGGAGGTCTATTGCGGCGGGAGAAAACCGGCCGCCTCCAGGGCCTTCTGCACCGTGCCGGACACCGCAGAAGTCACAAACGCCTGGGCGGCGGCGGCGTTCTTGCTGCCCTTGACGACCGCTATCGGGTAAACAATCGCCGGTTGCAGGTTGTCCGGGACGGTCACGCCCGCCACCGAAGACCCGCCTGCGGTCACATCGGTCACGTAGACCACGGTTGCGTCCGCCTCACCCGACATGACCTTGGCCAAGGCGGACTTGACATCGGTTTCCAACGATTTCGGGATCACGGTGATCTTCTGGGCGGTCAGGATCTGGCGGGTGTAGTCACCGGCGGGCACGCCGGCCGCCTCCAGGACCACGGTTACGCCGGCCTCGGCCAGGTCGGCGAGGCCGCTGATGCCCTTGGGGTTTCCGGCCGCAACCGCGATCTCGAGCTTGTTGCGGGCGAAGGTGACGGGTGTGGTGACAAGGCCCGCGTCTACCAGCTTCTGCATGTTCTTGGAGTCCGCAGATGCGAAGACGTCGGCGGGAGCGCCTTGGGTGATCTGGGAGACCAGCGTGTTGGAACCGGCGAAATTGTAGGTGAGCGACAGGCCGGGGTTGGCACTCGTGAGGGTGGTTTTGGCGGTGTTGAAGGCACCGGTCAACGAGGCGGCCGCGAATACGTTGAGCGATCCCGTGATCGGCGCGGCGGTTGTGGTGGTTCCGCCGGGCGAGGCGGTGGTTGTGGTTGACGTCGCAGTCTTGGTCGACGAGCACGAGGTGATCAGCAACGTCGATACGGCCATGATCGGGACGAACATGCGCAGGGGGCCGGCGGGCATCGAGAGGCCTCTTTCAGGATTGAGGAATTTCCACGACGACGTTGGTGGACTTCACCGACGCCACAGCGAGCACACCGGGAACGAGCTTGAGTTCATCGGCGGCCTCCCGGCTCATGAGCGACACCACGCGGAAAGGCCCGGCCTGGATCTCGACCTGGGCCATGACCGTATCTCTGGTGACCTTGGTGACGAGACCAGGAAAATGATTTCGGGCCGACTCAGCCACAGGTAGTGCCACCGAGGTGACCGCCGCCCGTTGTGCCGAGAAGCGGGCGAGTTCCGCACCGTCTACCAGGCGTCGTCCGTTCGTTTTTCGCTCTGCTGGGATCTGTCCACTGTCGATCCAGCGCCGAACGGTGTCAGGACTGACTCCAAGGAGGTCGGCCGCCTGGCCGACCGTGAAGGTTGCCACCAGCGGTAACCCTACCCCGCAGTTGTGGTCAAAACCACCACCAAAGCTTCTAAAAACGAATCAGGAGCGCAAATTACCTCGCGTCTGCGGCGACGCCACAGGGTCTCGCCCGCAGGGCGCCAGCTGGCGCGAACCGGTCGCCACGTCGATCGCCAGCTGTGAGAAGCACACCCCGCCCCGAAAACGCGAGAAAGAATACGATCATGACCAACGTCGCCTACGACCGCGAACTACTCCGGCTCCAGACCGAGCTCGTCAAGATGCAGGAGTGGATCCGCCAGGAACGCCGCCGTCTGGTGATCGTGTTCGAAGGCCGCGACGCGGCCGGCAAAGGCGGCATCATCAAGCGCATCACCGAGTACCTCAACCCCCGTTGGTGCCGGGTCGCCGCCTTGCCCGCGCCCACCGAGCGGGAGCGCACCCAGTGGTACTTCCAGCGCTATGTCGAGCATCTCCCGGCGGGGGGCGAGATCGTATTGTTCGACCGGAGTTGGTACAACCGCTCCGGCGTCGAACGGGTCATGGGCTTCTGCACCGAGGACGACGTTCACCGCTTTTTCCAGCAGTGCCCGGTCTTCGAGCGCATGCTCATCGACGACGGGATCATCCTGGTGAAGTACTGGTTCTCGGTGTCCGACGAGCAGCAGGAGAAGCGCTTCAAGGACCGGCTCAACGACCCCCTCAAGCGCTGGAAGCTGAGCGACATGGACCTCGAGGGGCGCAACCGGTGGGTCGAGTACTCCCGGGCCAAGGACGAGATGTTCGCCCACTGCGACACTGCGGACTCCCCGTGGTGGGACGTGGAGGCCGACGACAAGGCGGCGGCGCGCCTCAACTGCCTGGCCCACCTCCTGTCCGTCGTTCCCTACGAGGCCCGCAAGATCGCCAAGCCGAAATGGACACCCCGGCCCAAGCCGGGCAACTACCAGCGGCCGCCGCGGGATCGGTATCACTACGTTCCGGACCATGCCGCCACGATCTCGTAAGCCCCGATCGGCTGACGTTCCGATCTTCTGACGCCACCATCGCCGTGACGGCTCGGGGAGCCCGGCTCGGGCGTGATGGAGGCTCGGCGGCCATGATGGATGCATGAACGAAGCACGGGCCGCGCTCATGCGCACCGCCGAGGTGATCGCCGACTATCACGAGTCGCTGCCGGATCGCCCCGTTTCACCGTCGCTCGGGCCCGACGAGCTGTGGGACCTGCTCGGGGGCCCGCTGCCCGAAGGCCCGACCCCCGCCGGCCAGGTCCTCGAACTGCTCCTGTACGGCGCCGAACCGGGCCTGGTCGCCACGGCCGGGCCCCGGTATTTCGGCTTTGTCATCGGGGGATCGGTGTCGGCCGCGACCTGCGCCGACCTGCTGGCGACGGGCTGGGACCAGCCGGCGTTCAATGCCGTCACCGCCCCGGCGGCAGCAGTGATCGAGGAGGTCGCGGGCGGTTGGTTGAAGGAGATCCTCGGCCTGCCGGCCGGGGCGTCTTTCGGCTTCGTCACCGGCGGCCAAGGAGCCAACACCGTCGCTCTGGCCGCGGCCCGTCATCACGTCCTGGCCCAGGTCGGATGGGATGTCGAGCGCGACGGCCTGATCGGGGCGCCAGCCGTTCGCGTGATCGCGGGCGCCGAGCGCCATGCGACGATCGATCGCTCGCTGCGCCTGCTCGGCTTCGGTGCCGCCATCGTCGAGCCGGTCCCGCCGGCCGGCAACGGCGCCATCGATGTCGCCCGCCTCGGCGCCATCGCCGAAAGCGGGCCGCCCGGGCCCACGATCGTCTGCCTTCAGGCGGGCAACGTCAACACCGGCGCCTGCGACGACCTCGCGGCGGGCTGCGAGGTGGCCCGCCGTCATGGGGCGTGGGTCCATGTCGACGGGGCCTTCGGGCTGTGGGCCGGGGCCAGCGAGGCGACGCGGCACTTGGTCGCGGGTGTCGAGCGGGCCGACTCGTGGGCCTGCGACGGCCACAAATGGCTCAACGTCCCCTACGACTCGGGCTTCGTCTTCTGCGCCCATCCCGAAGCCCACCGCGCCGCCATGTCGATGACCGCCGCCTACCTCGTCGGCCACGGCAGCGGGTCGGTACGGGCGCCGTCGGACTACGTGCCCGAATCGTCCCGTCGGGCCCGGGGATTCGCGGTGTGGGCGGCGCTCCAGCAACTCGGCCGCGTCGGGGTCGCGGAGCTTGTCGAACGGTGCTGCCGGTTGGCCCGGAGGTTCGCGGCCGGTCTGGATGCCGCCGACGGGGTCGAAGTCGTCAACGACGTGGTCCTCAATCAGGTCCTGGTCCACTTCGGCGATGACGCCACCACCGACCGCGTCATCGAGGCGGTGCAACGAGGCGGAACCTGCTGGATGGGTGCCACGGTGTGGCAGGGCCGGCGGCTCATGCGCATCTCGGTGTCCAACTGGTCCACCACGGAAGCCGACATCGACCGTTCCCTCGCCGCCGTGCTCGAAGCCGCGGCCACCATGGGGCCATGATGGCGAAGGTGCGCATCCCCATCGCCTGCTCGCTGACTGCCGACGACGCCCGGGACCGGATCGAGGAGTGGCGGCAGGCGCTGGCGGCCGACATCGACGGAGTTGACGTGGACTGCGCCGCCACCTCGGCCCGGCTGGGGCTGCGGCCCGGCGACGACGTCCTCCTGCGCGTGGTCGACCTGGCCGAGCGCGAGCAGGCCTGTTGCCCGTTCTTCGGATTCCGCATCGAACTCGCCGGGGGCCGGCGCTGGCTGCATGTTTCTGTGCCTGACGACGCCCGGCCGATCCTGGCCGACCTGATGTCGCTGGTGCCGGCGGCGGGGGCCCGCTCGGCCCGCCCGGACGGCTAGACGGCAGCCCGCCGGTTCCCGCTGCCGTGCCGTCAGGTGGGCTCGCCGATGTCTTTCAGGGCGGTCGCCAGGGCGGCGCGCAGGCGCCGGGCCGAGGCGGGGGAGAAGTGGCCGACCATGCCCGCGCCGGGCCGGCCCGCCTCCTCGACGGTCAGCTCGATTCGGAGGTCGCCGCAGGGTTCGCAGTCGTCGAGGGCGGCCACCGCCCAGGCCAGTTGCGCCCGCTCGGGGTCGTCGGCGGGGTGGTCGTCGCGGCCGTAGTCGGCCAGCTTCTTCACCTTTGGAGTTTCCTCGGCTCAGGGCCGGCTGGCGAGGACGAACCAGGAGTACATGGGGACGATGTGCACGACATCGCCGGTGTGGGGAGCTTCGATGATCATGCCGCCGCCGACGTACATGGCGACGTGAGCGCCGGTGTCGGCGGGGAAGACGAGGTCTCCCGGTTGCAGCTGCGCCATCGAGATGTGCGTCGTGTTGGAATATTGCGCCCCGCTGAAGTGGGGAAGCGAGACGCCCCCATGGGCCCAGGCCCACATGATGAGGCCCGAGCAATCGAATGCTCCCGGTCCCGCCGCGCCCCATACGTAGGGAAGGCCGAGGCGGCTCTTGGCGGCGGCTACTGCCGCCGCCGCGCCGACGCCGACGGGTACCGGCGCGAAGGCGATATTGGCGCTGATGCTGGCCACAGCGCGGCTGGCGCCACCGCCGCCACCGGTGCTGACAATGGCCTGCACTCGGGTGAGCATGGCTTGCGCGGCTTGGGCGGCGGCCGCCTGTTTGGCGGCTTCGGCCTGGGCCACCAATGTCGTCAACTCGCCCTTGACCTGCCCGAGCGACGCCTCCACCTGGCGTTGGGCAGCGGTGGCCGCGCTGCGGGCGCTGTCGGTGTTGGCCGCGGCCGCCGCTTGCTGCTTGTGCAGGGCCTTCAACTGGGTGGCGGCGATCTGGGCGTTGGCAGCGGCGTTGTGGAAGGCGTCGAGGTTGTCGGCCTGCGTCGACGCCAGTGTCGAGACATATTCGCCCGCGAGCACCCCGCCGTCGGCTTGCGCGGCGCCACCATTGCGGCTGGCCAGCGATACCAGGCTGCCGCCGTGGACGTAGGCGTTGAGGGCATCGGCCTGCAGGGCGCCACGCGCCTTGGCGGCGTTCGCCTGGGCGGCGTTGACCGCCGCCTGTTGTTGGTCGACCTTGGTCTGGGTCGACTGGGCGGCCAGCACGGCGGCGTTGTACTGCTCGCCGAGCGCGGCTTCCTTGCGGCCCAGAGCATCGATCTGGTTGGAAAGCGCCTGCGCCTGCGCCCGCTTGTCACTCACCGCATCCGCCGAGGCGGGCGGAACAGCCGACGCCGCGACCAGGCCGGCGCTAACGAGCGCGGCTGCCAGCCGCCACGCGTGCCGACGAAAAATCCTCGTGCACGTGTTCACAATGGGGGGGTAGCCTAAGGTCTAGGCGGTTGCCGAGTCAAGTATGTGACTCCGTTGTTACCTGCAACCGACGAACCCTCTCCGTCCGATTCCCGCCAGTCCAGCTACCGCGGCGGTGCCAGTATGGCACGGTGATCGAAGACTTCGAACGTTGCTACCGGGCGGTGCAGAGCCGGGACAGGCGCTTCGACGGGTGGTTCTACATCGGGGTCTCGACCACCGGTATCTACTGCCGCCCGAGCTGCCCGGCGGTCACGCCGAAGCGTCCCAACGTGGCGTTCTACCCCAGTGCCGCCGCCTGCCAGGCGGCCGGCTTCCGCGCCTGCCGGCGCTGCCGGCCCGACGCCACACCGGGCTCGCCGCAGTGGAACGTGCGCGCCGATGTGGTGGGGCGGGCCATGCGCCTGATCGCTGATGGGGTCGTCGACCGCGAGGGGGTCGCGGGCCTGGCCCGCAGCCTCAACTACAGCGAACGCCACCTGCACCGCCAGCTGGTCGCGGAGCTCGGGGTTGGCCCCATCGCCCTGGCCCGGTCGCAGCGGGCCCAGACCGCCCGCCTGCTGCTCGAGACCACCGACCTGCCCTGCAGCGACATTGCCTTCGCGGCCGGGTTCAGCTCGGTCCGCCAGTTCAACGACACCATCCGCACCGTCTTCGCGCTGGCCCCGACGGCCCTTCGCCGCACGCGCCGCCCCGAAGGCCGGCGCCCGCCGGTGGGGGCGGCGCCGGGGTCGGGAGGATCCGCCCGGCCACCGGGCGCGAGAGGCGAGATCAGCCTGCGCCTGCCGTACCGGGCGCCGTTCTACGGTCCCGGCGTCTTGGCCTTCCTCGGACGGCGCGCCGTCGCCGGGGTGGAGGAATGGGACGGCGACGAGTACCGCCGTACCCTGAGCCTGCCCCACGGCGCCGCCACCATGGCGCTGGCGGAGGGTCCCGGCCATGTGCGCTGCCGGTTGACGATGACCGACCTGCGGGATCTTGGCACCGCGGTGGCTCGTGCCCGGCGCCTCCTCGACCTCGATGCCGATCCGGTGGCGGTCGGCGAGCACCTGGGCGCCGATCCCTTGCTGGCCCCACTGGTAACCGCGGTCCCGGGCCGGCGGATACCGGGTGCCGTGGACGGGGCCGAGATCGCGCTGCGGGCGGTGCTCGGTCAGCAGGTTTCGGTTGCCGCCGCCCGACAGATGGCCTCGACGTTGACCGCGGCCTGGGGTGAGGACCTGCCCGGGCCGCCGTCGGCACCTTCTGCCGATGGCCGGCCGACGGGACCGAACCGCCTTTTCCCCGCCCCTGCGGTGATAGCGGAGCTCGATCCCGCCGATCTGGCCATGCCCCTGGCACGGGCGAAGGCGCTGGTCGGCTTGGCGGGCGCCCTTTCCGCGGGCCGGATCGTCATAGACCCCGGCGCCGACCGCCAGGACGTGGCCCGCCAGCTCCTGGCGCTGCCCGGTATCGGGCCCTGGACGGCCGCCTACGTCGCCCTCCGCGGGCTCGGGGACCCCGATGCCTTCGTGCCGGGCGACCTTGGGGTGCGCCGGGGCCTGGCCGCGCTCGGGCAGGCGTCGTCGCCCGCCGATGCCGCCCGCATCGGCGAACGGTGGCGACCGTGGCGAGGCTACGCGCTGCAGTACCTGTGGGCGGCACGATGACCGCACTGGCGACCGTTGGCACCCCCTGCGGCCCCTTCACGGTGATGGTGCGAGCCAACTCCGTCGTCGCCAGCGGCTGGACCGCTGACCCGGCGCTGCTACTGGCGCCGCTGGCGCCTGCCCGCCGCCCCACCGAATGGGACGTCCGCCCGGAACTGGGACCGTTCACCCGCGCCGTCACCGGCTACTTTGCCGGCGATGTCGCGGCCATCGACGCCGTGGCGGTGGATCAGCGCTCCGGCGCCTTCACCGAGGCCGCCTGGCGGGCGCTGCGCCACGTCACTGCCGGCGAAGCGGTCAGCTACCAGGAACTGGCGGCCCTCGCCGGCCGACCGGCCGCGGTGCGGGCCGCGGGCCGGGCGTGCGGGACCAACGCGGCCGCGCTTTTCGTCCCCTGCCACCGGGCGTTGCGAAGCGATGCCGGCCTGGGCGGCTTCCGCTGGGGCCTCGCCACCAAGCGCTGGCTCCTCGACCACGAGGCCGGCGTGGCGGGGAGAACATTCCGCCTCTGAGGTCAGATCGGCAGCTTCTTGGGGACCGAGTCGTCGACGTGGGCGCCGTTGACGACGTACTGCACCGGCTTCACCCGCGACGACGGGATGAGGGTCACGGTGTCCTGGTTGGGCGGCAGGAGAAACGAGATGTGGATCGTCGCCGTCTCGCTGTAGGGGACGATGTAGATCATCCCGACGACGGTCATGCCGCCGTCGCGGCCGGCGGTGGTGAACGGCGGTTTGGTGCTGGTCAGGTTGTAGGCCGACGCCGGTAGGTAGAACAGCAGGTAGATCCGCTGGTCGCCGGGGAACGAGCAGCACGGCGTCCCGCCCTCGATGTACGCGCTGGTCGTCCCCCGGCGGGGATTGGTCACCGTGACGTACATGTCGACCACCTGGTGGTCGGAGAAGCGCTGCGTGGCGATGGTGACGATCGGCTGGATGAACAGGTCGAGCTTGCTGGCGCTCACGTTCTGGACGCTCACCAGCATGTCGTCGGGCCCGATCGCACCGTCGGCGCCCAACTTGGTCCACATCGCCTCCTCGGCGGCATTGCTCGACCAGGCCAGCAAGTGGCGGCCTTTGGCATCGAGCTGCAGCTCGTGGGCCAGCTGGGGCACGGAGTAGGAACCGCCCCGCAGCGCCGAGAAGGCGGCCCGGGCCACATTGCTCTGGACGTCGCGGCGGGCGTTGGTTTGGTCGGCGGTCGGGAACAGCAGGTAGTTGGCGTACAGCACCTGGCCGAGGACATTGTCGGCGGTGTACTTGAAGCCGTTGACGGTGACCGGCCCGATGACGCTGAGCACCGACTTGAGGGTCACGACATCGACGAACAAGACGCCGTCGACCTTGCCGAACGGTGAGTTGGCCGACATCCGGGAGTACACCTCGGCCACCGCCGGCCAGTTGGGTGACGTGTCGGTGGTGCGCCACTCCTGTCCCGGCGACATCCAGCCGTAGAGGTGATCGATCTCCGGGGGCACGGCGACGCGCTTGGCGTCGGGGAGGAACAGGTCAAAGGAGCTGACGAACGGGCCAGTCGTCAGATCGCCGCCCTCGAAGTGGATCAGCCCGGCGGCCGTGGTGATCCCGCCTGAGCGCATCTCGGCGTTGTTGCCGGCCAGCACCAGATAGGTCCGGGGCCCGGCCAGCATGGTGCGCAGGGTGGTGGCGAGCGACCGCCCGTCGCCGAGCTGCTTGTTCGCCTCGCCGAGCTTGGTCACCAGCTTGTCGCGGGCCCGGGCGAGCGAGTGGGTGAGCTTGCCGCTGGTGCGGGTCGAGACCCCGCCCAGTTGCGTCTGTACCGTGGCCAGGTCCTGGCCGAGGATGTCGATCAGGTGGAGGCGGTCGGCGGGGCCCGAGCGGGGAGCGTCGAGCTGGGTCCGGGCCTTGATGGCGGCGGTGTAGGCGATGTCGCCCACCTGGGCGGCGGAACGGGACAGGACCCGGGCCGCCTGGATCTGGGGGCCCAACTTGGGGACCGGGGCCAGCATCTTGAGCCAGATGCTGTCGCGGGTCAGGTCGGCGCCGGCATCGAGGCTGCGGTGGGCCCGTCCGAGGTTGGCTTCGATCGACGCCCGCGAGTCGAGCTGGGTCAGCTGGAGGTGGGTGAGCTGGTCCTGACCGGAGGCCAGGTCGCGGCGGATGCGGATCACGTCGCGGGCCAGGAGCCCGCCGGCACCGACGAGCAGGATCAGCCCGGCCAGCGCAAAGAGCACCCAGCGAGGAGTTCCCCCGGTTCCGGCAGGAGACTCGTCGTCCGCGACGCCCGTAGGGCTGCGTCGTGAGCGAGCGTGCGGATCTTCCTCCACCAGGTCCTTTCGGTCGCGGTCGGCTGGCGACACTACCGACGACGGGGCCGAAGTACCACGCGCGAGAAGGTGGCACCCTCTCGGGTGCCACCTTCAATCAAGCGTGCTCAGTGATGCTCAGTTATTGGTACGGCGCCGCAGCTGGCGAGCTGCGAGAACAACCACGATGAGTCCCGCCGCGGCGGCCAGCGGAATCGCGGCCTGCTCACCGGTGAGGGCCAGCTGGCTGGTCGTGGTCGTGGTGGCGCCACTGACGACAGGAGCCGTCGTCGTGGTAACGCAGCCGCCACCAGAACCGCTACCGCTCCCACTGCCCGAACCTGGGCATGTCTGGGCGCCGGCACCCGAGGCGCCCACCACAGTCAGGCAGACGAGGAACCCCAAACAGAGTGTCAACCTCGTTGCTAGGCGTCCGATTGTTCGCACGTAAGTCCCCCAGTCCTTCCCGACTCGGCTTGAAATGATTGCTGGCGCACACCTTCTGTGCCAACGGCTAGATCCTGCTCGCAAACTGTAGCGCGCGCAAGCTAAGCCGGCGTTCTCTCCGCATTCTTAACCATGTCTTAGGTAGTAGATGCATCAGATGGTGTGAGATACCTATAGGGATTTGGGCAATCTGTCGCAAGTGCACTCCTACGAGCATCGGCGGCTGAGCGACAGCCCGAAATCTCCGGCGGGATCGGTCCACCATTCGGCCAGTTCGAAGCCCGCCCCCGCCAGCTCCTGTTCGACTTGCAAGGGCCGGAATTTGGCGCTGATCTCGGTGCGCATCTCTTCGCCGGCCGCGAACATCACCTTGAGGGCGAGGTCCGAGACGGTCACCGTCTGCTCGCTGCGAGCCCGCAGCCGCATCTCGATCCATTCCTCGCGTTCGTCCCACACCGCGACGTGCTCGAAGCAGTCCACGTCGAAGTCGGCCCCGAGTTGGCGGTTGATGACCGACAGGACATTGCGGTTGAACTCGGCGGTGACGCCCGCGGGATCGTCGTAGGCCAGGATCAGGCGTTGCCGGTCCTTGACGAGGTCGGTGCCGAGGAGGAGGCGGTCGCCCGGGGCCAGCGCCGCCGCCAGTTCCCCGAGAAACAAAGCCCGGCCCCGGGGTTCGAAGTTCCCGATTGTGCCGCCGAGGAACGCGACCACCCGTTCGCCGGGCTCGCCGATGGCCGCCACCGCCGCCAGATGGTGCTCGAAGTCGCCGACCACGGCGTGGACCCCGAGGCCCGCCGCCCGGTAGCGCTCGGCCAGTGAGACGGCCGCGGCCCGCAGCGTCGCCTCGCTCACGTCGAACGGCACGAACGTTGCGAGCCTCCCGGAGGCCGTGCCGGCATCGAGTAGCAGCCGTGTCTTGTCCGACGTCCCCGAACCGAGCTCGATGAGGGTGGAGACGGGGTTCGCGCCCGCCATCACCGCCCCCGCGTGCGATTCGAGGATGGCGCGCTCGCAGCGGGTCGGGTAGTACTCCTCCAGCCGGGTGATCTCGTCGAACAGCTGCGATCCCCGTTCGTCGTAGAACCACTTGGGCGGCAGGGTGCGCTTCCCGGTGGGCGCCGCGAGGCCCCGGCGGACATCGTCTTGCAACGCCTGGGTGAGGTCATCAGGGCTCAGGAGGACGTCGATGACGGGTTTCACGGGTTCGGGTTTCCCTTTCGGGTCGGGGTGAGGGGAACGACGACGCCGCCGCGGGCGGTGGTCGTGAGCAGCGATCCATCGGGTACCGCCATCCAGCCGGGGTCGTCGTCGAACGGCTCGGAGGCGACGACCACGCTGGGTTCGGGGCCGTCGGTGGGCCGCCAGGAAAGGCTGTCGCCCTGCGCGGTGGCCCAGATGGTGACGCCATCGGTCACCAACATGTTGAGACGGCCGGGGAAAAAGGTGGCCAGGTGGCCCAGCACCGTCCCGGCACCCACGTTCGGGTTTTCCCCAAGGTGGTCGAGGAAAAGGGCGAAGAGGATCTCGGCGTCGCTGGCGCCGGAGATGGCGTTTTGGCGGCTGGGCGACACCTGGGCGCGCATGGCGACGAGGTCGCCGCCGACGACGCCATTGAGGGAGAACAGCCAGGGGCCGGCCGTGAAGGGCGCGGCGCCGGTCTCCTCGCTGGGCGCGGGCGGCGTGGCCGAGCGCACCGCGGCGAGGAACGCCCCTGACCGAACGAGGCGGGCGAGGGACTCCAGCGAACGGTCGGCCCACATCGGTCCCGCCCGCCGGAAACGGGCGGGCTCGGGCCGCACCTCGGGTGCGTACCAACCGACGCCGTAACCGTCGGCGTTGATCGTCCCGAACCGCTGCTGGCGCGGCGCCCAGCTCTGGCGGTTGAGGGAGTGAGGAGCGTCGTAGAGAAGCGACGCCAGGGCGATGGGTGGCCCGAGGTACGCCAGGTGGCGGCACATGGCGGTTCCTAGCGACCGTCTCCTGCTGCAAAACGACGTACTACCGTCGTTTCGCAGCACTTTGGCTCCGCCAGGGCGGCCGCCATCAGGCGTCGCGGGCGCAGCGGAACCCGGCGAAGATCTGGCGGCGGATGGGGTAGTCCCAGTTGCGGAAGGTGGTCCGGATGGCACTCGGATGGGTGGCCCAGGATCCGCCTCGCAACACCTTGAAGTGGGGACCGAAGAACACCTCGGAGTACTCGGGGTACGGGAAGCTGGAGAAACCGGGGTAGGCCACGAAGTCCGAAGCGGTCCATTCCCAGACATCGCCCAGGAGCTGCTCGGCCCCGCAGGCGGCAGCCCCTTCGGGGTAGGCGCCGGCCGCGGCGGGCCGGAAGTGGCGGCCGCCCAGGTTGGTCCGCTCCGGCCCGGGCGGGGCCTCGCCCCACGGGAAGGTGCGGGGACCGGCGGAGTCGGGCGCCCAACGCGCCGCCTTCTCCCACTCCTGCTCGGTCGGCAGGCGCTTGCCGGCCCAGCGGGCGTAGGCATCGGCCTCGTACCACGACACGTGTTGGACCGGCTCGTCGGGCGCGATGGCCTCGGTCCAGCCGAAGCGGTTGCGTGACCCACCGGGGGACCAGAACTTGGGTGCCTCGAGGCTCTCCCGCGATGCGAAGACCCAGCCCTCGGGGTCCCACAGCTCGGGCCGGCGGTAGCCGCCATCGGCCATGAACGCCTGATATTCGGCGTTGGTCACCGGCCAGCGATCGATCCAGAACGCGGGGACCTCGACGCTGTGCCGTGGCCGTTCGTTGTCGTAGGCCCACGCCTCGTCGTCGGTCCCCATCTCGAAGCGGCCGGCGGCGACGTGCACCTCCCGGCGGGCGGCGGACCGGCCGGCAGCGGCTTGCGGCGGCGGCGGGGCCACCGGCCGGTAACCGGGGCTGTCCATCAGCTGCAGGGTGGCGAGCATGGTCTCGTCGTGCTGGTGCTCGTGCTGCACCACCAGGCCGACGACGAACCCGCCGGCCAGCAAGGGGACGTCGCCGTCGAAGTCGAGCGCCTGGACAATGTCGAGGGCCCGGCCCCGCACCTCGTGGATGTACCGGCGGGCGGCGGCGGGGCCGAGTAGCGGCAGCGCCGGCCGGTCGGCGCGACCATGGCGGAACGCGTCGTAGATGTCGTCGAGGCTCGGATCGACGCTCGGCCGGCGGCCGGCGGCGCGCACGAGCCAGAGATCCTCGTAGTTGCCGACGTGGGCCAGGTCCCAGACGAGGGGCGACATGAGCGGTGAGTGCTGGCGCAGCAGGTCGCTCTCGTCGAGGGGGGCCAGCAGGTCGAGCGAGCGGCGGCGCACCGCCTCGAGCTCGGCGGCCGCCCGCTCCTTGACGTCGAGGGTGCCGTTTACAGCCATGGGGGTTCACATCCCTTCTTCACGGTGGCGGCCCACTGCTCGGCCATGACGGCGGTGGCGACGTCGGCACCGACGTGGCCCAGCCCCGCCAGGGTCCGGCGGGCGCATACCGCCGCCGCGGCGGCGAGAGCGGGATCGCCTAATCCGGTGGTGGCCGCCTCCCACCACCGGTCGGCGACGGCCTCGCAGGCCGCGACCGCCTCGTCGTCGTCGAGCAGGACGGCGGCGGCCGCCACCGGGACGCGCCACCAGGGGTCGGGCAGGGCGTCGATCATCCGCAACTCGAGCCAGCCGCGGGGCCGAACCGGGGGGAACAGGGTCGTCAGGTGATAGGCGATGTCGTCGGCGGTCGGCCAGCCGAGCTCGTGGCCGTGCTCGATCCACTGGCCGGCGGTGAGCGGCGCACCAACCAGGGCGTGGTGCTCGTCGGGGGTCCGGATGAGCATCACGTTGGCGGCGAGGGCGTAGCGGGCCCAGGCGGCACCGGGATCCTCGCTCGGGCGGCCGGCGTCGGCGACGGGTGCGGTGCGGCTCGGGTCGAGCTCGAGCCAGACGGCCATCCGCCGGCATCCGCCGCCGTTCGGACCTGGGGAGGAGGAGAAGGCGGCCGCCAAGACAGGGCCGAGCACGTTGGCCGCCAGCCAGCGCCGCCCCGCCCGGCCGCCAGCGCCGAGGCCCAGGTTGACCTGCACCGACGCGGTGGCGCACATCATGGCTTTGCCCGCCTCGGCCCACGACGGGGCGAAGTAGCTCTCCATGGCCCGATAGCGGGGCGCGTCGACCAGCCGGGGCGGTGGATCGGCCCGCATGCCGCTTTGGAGGAGGCCGACACCGTGTGAGGAGAACGCCTTTTCCAGTGCCGCCAGGTCCTCGCTCAGGGAATCACACGCCGAGGCGACGGACCTCTCGGGCGGGGAGCTCAACTCGACCTGGCCACCTGGCTCGAACGTCAGGCGGCTCCGGGCCGGCAAATCCACCGCCGGCAACCGCTCGGGAGCGACGGCGGGAACAACGAAACTTTCCAACTCCACGCCAATCGTGCGCGGCGATCGGTTGCCGGTAGGGGGTCCTGGGGGCCCGAAACCGGAGGCGGCGATCAAAGCACAGGCGTGGTCCAGCTCCAGCTGTCTGGTCGGGGCGGGCATCGCTCAGCGGTGTCCGCATTGAGCGGCAACCCACACCAGGTTGCGGACAGGGGCAAGCCAGAGTTGAAGGCGGAAGTAGGGCGCCATTACTCCTCCATTGGGTGTCGGGATTGGTCGGGGGAATACGTTCCCGGGAGTGGTTCGCATGAACCTACGAAGCCGACCCGGACTACGGATTGCATTCTCCCGTACCTGTCTCCGGTACTGGTGGTGCGCGAAGCTGAACTTTCGGTGACAGAGGCGCCTGGTTGGTGGGTCGAGGGGCTGCGTGCCGCGCTCGAGGCGTGCTTGCGCCCCGAGGGTTCGGAGGCCGCGGCCACGGCGGCTGAGTCCTTTGCGGCCCGCATCCCGAGCGGCTACGTGGAGCGCACCTCGCCGGCGGCCGCGGCCGCCGACGTAGTGGAGCTCGATGCCCTCGGCGCCGGCGCCGGCGCCGGCGCCGGTGTGGCCGGCGCCGGCCCCGCCGAGGTCCGTATGACCGTGCATCCCGACCCTGATCCCGGCGCCGGGATGTTCCGGCTGCGGTTGTACGGCCGCCGTGCCATGGAGCTGTCCAGCATCCTCCCGGTGCTCGAGAGTTTCGGACTGACCGTCGTCGAGGCCGTACCCCACCACATCGCGGCACGCGACGGGGGCCACCCGTGGCATCTGGACGACTTCGGGCTGCGGTCCAGGGGCCGGTGGCCGTTCGATCCCGCACTCGACGGGACCCGGCTGCTGGCGGCCATCCAGGCGGCCTGGCGGGGCGACACCGAGGTCGACTCCCTCAACCGCCTGGTCGTGCGCGCCGGCGTCGACTGGTCGGACGTGGTGGTGTTGCGGGCGTACCGGCGCTACCGCCGACAGGTCGGCTCGCCGTGGACCGACCGCCAACTCGACGACCCGCTGGTCCAGTTCCCGGAGGTGGCGGTGGCGCTGCTGCGCTACTACGCGGCCCGCTTCGACCGGCCGGCGGGACAGGCGGGGGCGACGGCCGCCGGTGGGGCGGCGGATATCCGGGTCGCGGTCGCCCGCGAGGCAGTCGGGCACAGCCTGGCGGCGGTCGAGCGGTTGGAGCAGGACCAGGTCCTGCGGGCGTACCTCGGTCTCATCGACGCCACCTTGCGCACGAGCCACTATGCCCGCAGTGGCGACGGTGGTCGCCTGCCCACGCTCACCATGAAGTTCGCCTGTGCCCGGACACCGGAGCTGCCGCCGCCCCGCCCCTTTGTCGAGGCCTTCGTCTATTCACCGCGTGTCGAGGGCCTCCATCTCCGGGGCGGCCGCATCGCCCGCGGCGGCATCCGGTGGAGCGACCGCCACGACGATCTCCGCACCGAGGTCCTGGGCCTGGTGCGGGCCCAGGTGCTGAAGAACGCGGGGATCGTTCCGACCGGGGCCAAGGGGGGCTACGTCTGCAAGCGGCTGGGGCGCCTCGACAGTGAGGACGTCGACATGGCCGCCGAAGTTCGCGAGTGCTACCGCCTGTTCGTGAGCGGGTTGCTCGCCATCACCGACAACGTGGTCGCAGGCGCGGTGCAGACGCCCGCCGGGGTGTACCCCGCCGACGGCGAGGACACCTACCTGGTCGTGGCCGCCGACCGGGGAACAGCGACGTTTTCCGACCTGGCCAACGACATCAGCATCCGCCATGGCTTCTGGCTGGGCGACGCCTTCGCGTCAGGGGGGAGCCGCGGCTACGACCACAAGGCCATGGGCATCACCGCCCGCGGCGCGTGGGTGGTGGCCCGGCAGCATTTCCGCCAGCTGGCCATCGACCCCGAAGCCGAAGAGGTCCGGGTGATCGGCGTGGGCGACATGTCGGGCGACGTGTTCGGCAACGGGATGCTGCGCAGCCGGACGATCCGGCTGATCGCGGCCTTCGACCACCGCCACATTTTCGTCGACCCCGATCCCGACCCCGCCCGATCCTTCGCCGAGCGAGCCCGACTGTTCGCCACGCCCGGGATCGAGTTGGCAGGACTACGACCGAGCGGTGTTGTCACCCGGTGGCGGGGTGTGGTCACGAGCGACGAAGCAGGTTGCGCTTTCGAGCGAGGCCCGCCAGGTACTCGGGGTGAGCGCCGAGGTGCTGACCCCGCCCGAGCTGGTCTCCGCCATCTTGACGGCCTCGGCCGACATGCTCTGGCTCGGGGGCATCGGGACCTTCGTCAAGGCGGCCGGGGAAACCCATGCCGACGTCGGCGACCGCGCCAACGACGCCGTGCGCGTCGACGCCGACCAGGTCCGGGCCCGGGTCGTGGTCGAAGGGGGCAACCTGGGTTTCACCCAGCGGGCCCGCATCGTCTACTCCCGGCGGGGCGGCAAGATCAACGCCGACTTCATCGACAACGCCGCCGGCGTCGCCACCTCCGACTACGAGGTCAACCTCAAGATCCTCCTGGCCCTGGCCATCGAGCGGGGTGCGATCGCCGCCTCCGAGCGCGACCCGGTCCTCCACGCGGTCCAGGACGACGTCGCCCAGGCGGTGCTGCACGATGTCGGGTTGACGGCGCTGGCCGTCACCCGGGCCGTGCCGAGCAGCGCCGCCGACCTCGACGCCTACGAAGCTCTGATGACCCGCCTCGAGGGGGCCGGGCGTTTGGACCGCACGGTGGAGCAGCTGCCGTCGGGGGAGGAGATGGCGGTGCGCCGGGCCGCCGGGGCGGGCCTGACCCGCCCGGAGGCGGCGGTCCTCCTCGCCCTGGCCAAGTTCGACCTGGCCCAGGCCCTCGAGCAATCGCCGCTCGTGTCCGATCCGGCCACCTACGACGCCGTGGCCGGCTATTTCCCGGCGCTGGTGGCGGCGCGCTTCGGGGAGCTCATCGCTTCTCACCGGTTGTACCCGCAGCTGGTGGGGACGAGGGTGGCCAGTGAGATCGTCGACCGCATGGGCGTGACCTGGGCCCACGAGACAGCCGAGGAGTTCGGGGTGGCCCTCGGCGACATCGGCCGGGCGTACTGGGCCGCCCGCCATGTCCTCGCCGCCGACCGGAGATGGGAGGAGGTCGAGGCGGTCGCGGCCACGGTGTCCGCCGATGCCGAAGGGGTCCTGCACTCCCTGGTGGCGGCCGCCGTCGATCGCCTGGCCCGGCACTACCTGGTCGCGGTCACGGCACCGATCGCGGCCGACCGCGAAGTCGTGGCGGCCCTGGAGGTGATCGAGGGCCCCGGGGCGGGAAATCCCGCCTCCCTGATGGAGATGGGCATCGCTCCCACGGCGGCCGTGGCGTTCGCCCGCCTTCCGACCCTGGCCCGCACCGCCGATATCGGCGTCGTGGCCCGCCAGCGTGCGATGGCGCCCCCCGAGGTCCTGGCCATGATGCAGGCGATCGACGACGCCCTGGGACTGGGAGCCTTTCGGGGCGCCCTCGACCGCCTGGCCGTCACGAGCCGCTGGGCGCGCTGGCAGGTCCGGCGCCTCCAGGACGACATCTCGGACCTGCGCCGGCGCGCCGTCCTGGCGGCCACCGGCGGCGACGGGACCGTGGCCGAATGGCTGGCCACGCCGCCCGTGGCCGCCGCCGCGGCCCGCTTCAAGCGCCTGGCGGCGGTGCTGCGCGATCCCGAGGCCGACGGCCATGCCGTCGCCGCGCTGGCGGTGCGCGCCCTGACCGATCTGGTGGGCGGGTAGCGCGATCGCGGGAGGTCAGATCATCGCCGACCGGGTCAGGGGCATGCCGCTCGTCCCGTCGGCCCTGGTCTTCACCCCGAGGACCTGGTGGATGGCGGTCTCGTTGAGCTCGAAGCCCACGACCGCGGCCGCCATGTAGAGCCGCCAGATCCGGGCCCGGACCTCGCCCACCAGCGCCACCGCCTCGTCCCAGTGCCGGTCCAGGTTTACGACCCACTGGCGCAGCGTGAGGGCGTAGTGCTCCCGCAGCGACTCGACGTCGCGGACTTCGAGGTCGACCGCTTCCATGGCCGCCACGACATCGGCCACGTCCTCCAACTCGCCGTCGGGGAACACGTAGCGCGCCGTGAAGCTGCGCCGGTCGAACGTCACCCCGTTCGGCGTCGAGATGGCGTGGTTGAGCAACCGGCCGCCGGGCTCAAGCACGCCGGACAGGACGGAGAAGTACGCCGCCATCTGCTCCTTGCCGACGTGCTCGAACATGCCGATGGAGCTGATGGCGTCGAAACGCTCGCCATTGCCGCCCACGTCTCGGTAGTCCTGCAGGCGGATCTCGACCCAGTCGGACAGCCCGGCCTCGGCCACCCGCTTGCGGGCCAGGTCGAATTGCTGTTCCGACAGCGTGATACCGACCGCAGCCACCTGATAGCGCGACGCGGCGTGCATCGCCATGCCGCCCCAGCCGCAACCGACGTCGAGCAGCCGCATGCCTTCGCGCAGCCCGAGTTTGCGGCAGATCAGGTCGTACTTGGCTGCCTGGGCATCCTCCAACGAGGCGTCGGGCGAGGTGAACCGGGCGCAGCTGTAGGTCATGGACTCGCCCAGCACGAGGCGGTAGAAGTCGTTGCCGACGTCGTAGTGATGGGCGATGGCGGCGGCGTCGCGCTGGCGGGAGTGGATGCCGCCGCGCAGCCGCGCCTCCTCGGCCGGCGGCGGCAGCGGCGGCCCGAGCACACCGAGGCGAGCGGCGCCGCCCAGGGTCTGCACGACGGTCCGGGTCCCGATCAACAGGTCGTCGGGGGCGGCCACGAACACCGCCCGGATGGCCGCCATGAGATCGCCTTCGATGTCGGCCTCGCCGGTCACGAAGGCGCGGGCGAAACCCACCTCGTTCGGCGACCACAGGATACGGCGAAGCGCCCGCGGGGAGCGCAGCACGATCGTCGCCGGGCCGTCGGTCGCACCGACGCGGCTGCCGTCCCAGAATCGGACCTCGATTGGCAACGAATCGCCCAGCATGGCGTGGACGAGCGGCGCAAGGGCTTGGGCGGCGGTCGGCATAGGCACCCCACCAGCCTGACACGCTAGAAACGGGCGCATGGCTGATCCTGATTTCACCGCCGTGGCCTCCGCCTATCTCGTCGCCCACAGCAACCCGCCCGACGACCTCGTCGAGCGGCTGATCGCCGAGACGGCGGCGCTGGGCGACATCGCCGGGATGCAGATCTCGACCGACGAGGGCGCTTTCCTGACGGTGATCACCCGCCTGGTCGGCGCCCGCAGCGCGGTGGAGGTGGGCACTTTCACGGGGTATTCGGCCATCTGCATCGCCCGCGGCCTGTCCTCCGACGGCCACCTGCTGTGTTGCGACGTGAGCGCCGAGTGGACGAGCATCGCCCGGCGCTACTGGGCCGAGGCGGGCCTGGCCGACACCATCGAGCTGCGCCTCGGCCCCGCCGCCGCCACACTGCGCGATCTGCCTGCCGAGCCCATCTTCGACCTGGCGTTCATCGACGCCGACAAGCAGGGCTACCAGACCTACTGGGACGAGATCGTTCCCCGCATGCGGGCCGGGGGCGCCATCGTGGTCGACAATGTCTTCCAGGGCGGCCGGGTGCTCGACCCCTCGGCCATGGACGACAACGCCGTCGCCATACGCCGCTTCAACGACATGGCGGTGGCCGACCGGCGCGTCGTCGTCGCCATGTTGCCCATCCGCGACGGCGTGACACTCGCCGTCAAGCGCTAGGAGCCGCTGCCCATGAGGATTGCCGTTGCTTCCGACCATGCCGGTTTCGACCTGAAAACGGCCGTCATCGCCCACCTGAACGACGCCGGCCATTCGCCGATCGACTGCGGGACCGATTCGACCGCGCCGGTCGACTACCCCGCCTTCTGCGCCGCCGCGGCCCGCGCCGTCGTCAAGGGCGACGCCGACGCCGGCATCGTGATCGGCGGCAGCGGCCAAGGTGAGCAGATCGCGGCCAACAAGGTGCACGGGGCACGGGCCGCCCTCTGCCACGACGAGTTCACCGCCCGCCTGTCCCGCCAGCACAACAACGCCAACGTTCTCGCCCTCGGGGCCCGCATCCTGGCGACCCAGCTGGCCCTGGTGATCGTCGACGAGTGGCTGGCGACTGACTTCGAAGGCGGACGCCACCAGGCCCGCCTCGACCAGTTGACCGCCATCGAGCGGGAGGAGTGCGACCGCGGCTGACATCCTTGCCGGCGTCGAGCTCCGCCGCCTGCGCCTGCCACTTGTCGCGCCGTGGCGGTGGCCGGGCGGCACCCTCACCGAGCGCGACCTCATCGTGGTCCGCGCCGTCGGCGGTCACAGCGAAGGGTGGGGCGAGTGCTCCGCCTTCCCGGCGCCGAGCTACAGCCCGGAATGGGTCGACGGGGCGTGGGATCTGCTGCGCCACCACCTCGTCCCGCTGGTGGCCGGCCGGCCCATGGATGCCGCCGCCCTGCCGCTCGCCGCCGTGCCGGGCAACCAGATGGCGCGCGCCGCGATCGAGACGGCGGTCCTCGACGCCGAGTTGCGAGCCGCGGGCATCTCCCTGGCCTCCCGCCTCGGCGCCACCCGCACCCGGGTGACGGCGGGCGTCGCCATCGGCCTCACCGGCAGCCTCCCCGCCCTGCTCGACGAGGTCGGCCGCTTCGTCGCCGCCGGCTACCGCCGGGTCAAGCTCAAGGTCCATCCCGGCTGGGATGTGGAACCAGTGCTGGCGGTGCGGGCCCATTTTCCCCAGGTCGCCTTGCAGGTCGACGCCAACGGCAGCTACCGACTCTCCGACGCCGAGCGCCTGGCGGCCGTGGACTCCGCCGGCCTGCTGTGCTTCGAGCAGCCGCTCGGCGCCGACGATCTCGTCGGTCATGCGGCATGGGCGGGAAAAATGACGACTCCCGTCTGCCTCGACGAGTCCATCGCCTCGGCGGGAGCGGCGGCCACCGCCCTCGCTCTCGGCGCTTGTGGCGTGGTCAACATCAAAGCCGCTCGGGTGGGCGGCTACCTCGAGGCCGTCCGGATCCACGACCTGTGCGCGGCCCGCGGGATTCCCGTGTGGTGCGGCGGCCTGCTCGAAACGGGGCTCGGACGCACCGCCAACGTCGCCCTCGCCGCCCTGCCGAACTTCTCCCTCCCGGGCGACCTGTCGGGATCGGACCGCTTCTACCGGGAGGACATCACCGAGGCGGTGGTGGTGGACCCCGACGGGACCATCGCGGTACCCGATCGTCCCGGCACCGGTGCCGTGCTCAGGATGGACGTCCTCGACGGCGCCACCGTCGAGAGTCGGTGGATCGCCGCAGGGTGATCGAGTGGCGCAGCGTCCACTGCTGGTGGCGGGCCAGCGGCGAACGGTCGCTCGTCCACGGCGCCAGGGGCGCCTCGACCATGCGGGCCAGGTTCAATATCACCGTGTCGTAGTTGACCCGCCATCCCCGGAAGCTCTGCCACGCCGCCTCCCGGTCCTCCGTGAGCGTCATGCCGGCGTCGGCCAGCTTGCGGCACGCCTCGTCGTATTCGGCCCGGCCGATGGTGATCGGGTCGTCAGGGCTCGGGTCGGGCGTGTGGGGGATGTTGAAGAAGTCGGCCAGCCGCCCGAGGGCGACGAAGCCGGCCCGGATGCACAGCTGGGCGTCGGGGTCGTTCGGGTGCTCGACGCTCGATGCCCACAACGAGGCGGCGTCGAGCACCGTGCCCGCCGCCGTCACCCAAGACTGGTCGGGCTGGGGGGAGCGGAAATAGGGAAGCACGGGAAACGAGGTGTGCGACTCCTCCAGGGCCGCGAACCAGCTTTCCCACTGTTGCCACAGTTCGCTCAGGCGACTGCTCATCTCGATGCGCGAGTAACGAATCAGCAGGGTCCACGCCGTGGGTGGGGTGCCCGCCCGCACCTGCAACTGCGCCACTGTCGCCTCGCGCTGGCTGAAGACGCTGTACATGGTCGGCAGGTAGGTGATCAGGAGGGTGAGGATCAACAGGCCGAGGCCGGCTTCGGCGTAGGTGAGGATGCTCGGGGCGAGGCGCCCGTCCGATGTCGTTCCGAGGGTGAACAGGGCGGAGCCGGACATTTTGAGCGCGGTGGTCACGCCGGATACCCCGACGCCCAGATAGAAGGCGGTGAAGCCGAACAGCAGCAGGAGGTACCAGGTGGACAGCAGGGTGAGGAGGGCGACGGGGCCGTACATCGCCATGACGCGGTCACGACGTTCGTAGGAAGGCGATCGTCCCGTCCGAAGGCGGAAGATGACGCGGGTGGCACTGAACACCGTTCCCGCGATCAGGGACTTCACCCCTCGGGGCAGCATGGTCGAGCGCATGGCCGAAAGCAGGGTGCTGAGGACCAAGACGACCGCGACCGCATCGAGCAGGCCGTCGCGGACCAGGCGCATCGCTTCTTTGGGCTTTTTCGGCTTAGCGGCGTGAGGCCGAGTGCCGGGCCGGGCCTGAGCTAGGCCTGAGCCACGTGGGCCAGCGCAGCGCCCGCGTCTGCGGTGTCTATAGCGTCAGCGGCGTCTGCCGCGTCCGGGGCGGGGGAGCCAAGGCCGCGCAGGTCAAGCAGCCGGACATCGTTGGAGAACACCTCGACGACCGGTTGCTTGATACCGGTGCGCTTCTGGAGGCGCTCGACTTCAAGGCGCTGATTCCACAGCACGAGGGTCACGACGAGGCCCTCTTCGCCGGCCCGGGCGGTCCGGCCGGAACGATGGAGGTACGCCTTGTTGTCCTCGGGCGGGTCGTAGTGGATGACGACGTCGATGCCCTCGACATGGATGCCCCGGGCCGCGACATCAGTGGCGACCAGGACGGGGAGCTTGCCGCTGGCGAAGTCGGCCAGCGCCCGTTCCCGCAGCCGCTGCGGGAGGTCGCCGTGGATGGCGTCGGCCTTGACCCCTTCGCGCTGCAGGTTGCGCGTCAGCTGGTCGGCGCCGCGCTTGGTCCGGGTGAACAGGAGCGTCCGGGTACTGGCCTGGGCGATGGCCGCGGCCACCTTGACCTTGTCGAGCTGATGCACGGCGAGGAAGCGGTGCTCCATACCGTCGATGGTCCCGGTGGCCTCGACCACATCGTGGCGCACCGGCTCGGTCAGGTAGTGGCTGACGAGATAGTCGACCTCGCCGTCGAGGGTGGCCGAGAAGAGCATCGTCTGGTGGGTGTCGGGCAGGCGGCGCAGGACCCATTCGACGGGGGGCAGGAATCCCATGTCGGCCATGCGGTCAG
The DNA here is from genome assembly GCA_963851105.1 of uncultured Actinomycetota bacterium. Lineage (GTDB taxonomy): Bacteria > Actinomycetota > Acidimicrobiia > Acidimicrobiales > Palsa-688 > DATARN01. The sequence goes on along the minus strand of CAWKNP010000004.1, from coordinate 191,275 downwards.
CCTCGTCGAGCACCAGGATCTCCACGGCGTCGAAGTGGAGCTCGCCGCGCTGCTGAAGGTCGATGAGGCGTCCCGGGGTGGCGACGACCACGTCAACGGGGCGGCGGATGGACTTGATCTGGGTGTCCATCCCGGTACCGCCGTAGATGGTCGCCAGCTTGAGGCCGAGTTGCTCGCCCAGGGGGCGCAGGACGTCGGCCACCTGGCGTGCCAGCTCGCGGGTCGGCACCATGACCAGGCCACGGGGCCGGGCGGCGGCCGTGGTCGCGCTGGTCTCGGCCAGGCGCTGCAGCATCGGCAGCCCGAAGGCGAGGGTCTTGCCGGAGCCCGTCTTGGCCTTGCCGCAGATGTCCCGGCCCGCCAGGGCGTCAGGGATGGTGAGGGCTTGGATCGGGAATGGGGTGGTGATGGGGGCGAGGGCTCGGACGAGGTCCGGCGAGACGCCCAAGGTGTCAAACGTTGGGTTCAAGGGTCTCCTGGGAAACAGCGAGTATCACAACATGGCCCGCCCCGCCACGCCGCCGCATGTCAGTGTACCACGTGGGTTCCCCGGGCCTGGGGCCCTGGTTGGGTCCTTGTGGATCGCCTACCGACGGGTCGGTAGGCTGGTGCCATGCAACGGCACGACGAAAAGACGTTGTCGGACGATCGGACGCTTCTCGACGCTACGGCGTCGGCAGCCGAGGCCCTCTTCGAGCGTCATCTGGCCAAGACCAAGGAGTGGTTCCCCCACGAGCTCGTACCGTGGAGCCGGGGTCGCGACTTCCAGGCCGGCGAGGCGTGGGATCCCGAGGAGTACGCGCTGCCCGACGCGGTACGCAGCGCCCTGTACCTGAACCTGCTCACCGAGGACAACCTCCCGTATTACTTCCACGCCATCAGCTGGCTGTTCGGCGAGGACTCGGTGTGGGGGGCGTGGAACCGGCGCTGGACTGCCGAGGAGCACCGGCACTCGATCGTCATCCGGGACTGGATGACCGTTACCCGGGCCATTGACCCCGTCGTGTTGGAACGGGCCCGCATGGCCCAGGTGTCGCTCGGCTACGCCCCCGAGGGCAAGCTCCTCAACACCTGCGAGGGCGTCGTCTACGTCACCCTGCAAGAGCTGGCCACGCGGATCTCGCACCGCAACACCGGTCGGTTGTTGGACGGGCCGGGCCAGGACGTCATGGCCAAGGTCGCGTACGACGAGAACTTCCACTTCCTGTTCTACCGGGATCTGGCCTCGGCCATGATCGAGGTCGACCCGTCGCGCATGGTCATGGCGTTCGAGACCCAGGTCAAGACCTTCCAGATGCCGGGCGCCGGCATCCCCGAGTTCAACCGTCACGCGGCGGCGGTGGCCGCGGCAGGGATCTACGACTTCAACATCCACTACGAGCAGATCCTGGCTCCGGTCATCCTGCGCAACTGGGGCCTCGAGTCGTTGACCGGCCTCTCGGCCGAGGCCGAGCAGGCCCGGGAGCGGACCATCCGCCACATGAAGCGCATCGAGCGGGTCAGCAAGCGGGTGGCCGAGCGCCGGGACCGCAACCTCGAGTCGGCGGGCGCCGGCGTCGGCGCGAGCTGAGCCGCCTGTTCTCCTGGCCGGGCCGGGGGCCAGGGGCCGGTGAGAGGCCGGACGGTCGGCGCCGGGCCGGGGCGGATTGTCGGGCGCCGGGCCGGGGCGGATTGTCGGGCGCCGGGCCGGGCCGGACTGTTGGCCGGGCCGGTCTGTTGGCCCGGCCCGAACCTTGAACAGTGTTGGCTTGCCCAGTAGCCCGAACTGTTGACGGAATCGCCGAGAGCCGGCGTTTGGCGGGAACCGTGAACAGATCCGGCCCGCGGGACAGCCCGAACTGTTCACGGAAATGCTCGCTCCGGCGATGCGGCCTGAGCGACGCTCCAGGGCCCGCTCGTCTGTCGGGCCGCCCGAACCTTGAACAGTGTTGGCTTGCCCAGTAGCCCGAACTGTTCACGGAACCGCCGAGAGCCGGCGTTTGGCGGGAACCGTGACGGAACCGTGAACAGATCCGGCCTGCCGAGCAGCCCGAACTGTTCACGGAAATACTCGCTCGGGCGAGGGGGCCCGGGTGAGCATCCGGGCCTGCTCGGGCAAGGCGGCCGGGGGCCGCTCCAGACCCGCTCGGGGAGGGCGGCCGGGGTGCCGCTCCAGACCCGCTCGGGCGAAGGCGGCCCGGGTTTCGCATCCGGGCGATAGCCTCGCCGCGGCATGACGCTCCCGCTTTTCCCGACGGGGCCCGCCGCGCCGCGGCCGGTGACCCTGGTCCGCCTGGCAGGCGAGATCGCCCGGTCGCTCGGCCCGCTCGGGCGCCTGGCGGTCGAAGGTGAGGTGTACCGGCCCACGCGCACCGGTGGGGGGCGGATCTACTTCACCCTTCGTGACCGGGCCGCGCAGATGACCGTGACCTGCCCCCAGTCGCGGGCCACCCGATGCCGGGCAGTGGCGGGCGAACGGGTGTGCGTCGTGGGCGCCGTCAACTGGGTCAGCGAGCGGGGCGAGCTTCAGATCATCGCCGAGGCCGTGACGCCGGTGGGCGACGGCGCGGTGGCGGCGATGGTGGCCGAGGCCCGCCGGCGCCTGGAATCCGACGGGCTGCTGGCGCGGCCCCGGCGGCCCATTCCCCGGCTACCGCGGATGATCGGCGTGATCTGCGGGGCTGACGCGGCGGTACGCAAGGACATCGAATCGGTGGTCGCCACCCGATTCCCCGGCTACCCCCTGCGGGTGGTCGAGACGACGCTCACCGGGCCCGGGGCGGCGATGGGGATCACCGCGGCCCTGGTCGGGCTGATCGCCGAGCGGGGCGTGGATGTCGTGGTCTTGGCGCGCGGCGGTGGTGACGCCGCCCACCTCCTGCCCTTCAGCGACGAGGAGCTGTGCCGGGCGATCTGCCGCTCGCCGGTGCCGGTCGTCTCGGCCATCGGCCACGAGGGGGACCGGCCGCTGTGTGACGACGTGGCCGACCTCCGCTGCGCCACTCCGCTGGCCGCGGCGGCGGCCGTCGTGCCGGACCGCCAGGCGCTCCTGGCCGAGCTGGCGTCCCTGCGGGCGGCGGCGGCGGCGGGGTTCCAGCGCCAAGTCGAAGTGGCCAACCGGCGGCTGGCGGTCATCGACACCGGTCGGGCGGTCCGTCAAGCGGCCGGACTGGTTGACGCCCGGCTCGACCGCATCGGCGCCCGGCTCGATCTGTTGCATCCCCGGCGCCGGGTGGCCGAGGGCCAGGCCCGACTCAATGCCATCGAATGGCGCCGGCGGGTCCACGAACGGGTGGCCCGGGCGGAAGGCCGGTTGGAGGCCGATCGCCGCCACCTGCAGGCGCTCGCTCCTCTGCGGGTCCTGGAGCGGGGCTTTGCCGTCGTGCGTGACGCCCAGGGCCGGGTCGTGCGGCGGGCCGACCAGGTGGTGCCTGGCGAGATGATCGATATCCGGGTGGCATCCGGGCGCCTGGCGGCGCAGGTCGAGCGGGTGGTCAGTGCCTGAGGCTCCCGCTGGCACCGGCGGCGGTGGGCCCGGCGGCGGCGGCGATCCGGAAGTCATGACCTTCGAGCAGCTGGTGGCGGCACTGGAGGCGCTGACCGACCAGTTGGCGTCGGGCCAGATCGGAATCGAAGAGGCCGCCGACCTCTACGAGCAGGCGGAGCTCCTGCACGGCCTGGCGACGCAGCGCCTGGCCAAGGTCCAGGCCCGCATCGAGGCCCTGGGCGTCCGTCCAACCGGTACCTGACCACTCTTCCGGCGGGCCATGGAGGTGTCAGGGAATGGAAGTCTGACGCTGTGCTCGTGGTCGGGGCCAGGGATGGGTGAAGCACCGGTCGTCGCGCCGGCCTGGTGACCACCGCCCCCAGATCCCCCCGATGGCCCGGGCCGTGGCCTCTGTCCAGGCGATGACACCAGGTGCCTCGGTGCGGCGGACCACCTGGCGGATCCCGCCCTCGTGGATGGCGTAGCCGGTCCAGGTGCCCGGGTAGTCCTTGGTCGACCCGACCTCCACACTTTCCAGGGCGCCGTGTTGGTGGCGCCGGTGCCGGTGGGTGTGGCCGCTGGCGATGAACGTCGCCGGGTTGGCCTCGGCCAGCTCGTCGAGCAGAGCCCGCGACTGTGGGCCGGCGATGCCCGGCGGGTAGACCGTCGGCCACGTCCAGCGCTGAAACTGGTGGTGGAGCACGACGAAAGCAGGCCCCGGCGCCTCGGCCACCAGCGACACCAGGCGCGCCCGCTGGCGGTCGTCGACCTCCCCGGAGCGCTCGCCGGGACGGGCGGTGAGGGCGAAGACCAAGCGGATCCCGGGACGGTCGACGGCCCACGGCTCGCGGGGAACGTGGATCCCGTACTGGTCGAGGATGGGCCGACCATCGGTTTCCAGGTCGTGGAATTCGTGATTGCCGAAGGTGGCCATGACCGGCACCCGCACGCCGCTCAGCAACGTCCCGATCTCATGGAACTCGGCGGGGGCGCCGTCGGAGGTCATGTCCCCCTTGACGACTACCGCCCGGGCACCCCAATGGATCGCCTCCTCGACGGCACTGGTGAAGCAGCGCCAGGTGTAGGGCGCCTTGCCCGGCGCCAGGGGCCAGGCGTCTTCGATGTCGTGCCGGGGCCCGAACCCCGGCTCGCCGAGATGAAGGTCGTTGATCGTGGCGAAGGCGTCGAGGCGCCGGCCTGGCGGCGCCGGCAGGGTGGTGACCTGCTCGATCAGGTGGCGGGGCACACCTGGCGCGCTCAGGGTCAGGTGATAGGCGGTCCCCGGCGTCAGCCCGTCGAAGGTGAACGCTCCCGGGCCGCCCATGGCGCCAGCCGGCACTCGAAGGGGAACCGGTCGCCGCCCCCGGCGCCGCAACATGGCGGGCGGGGGCGCCGTGACCTCAACGCTCTGGTCGCCGATCTCGAAGTGGACCGTAGGCGCCGGCAGCGCTCGCCACACGATCTGGACGGCGGTGTCCTCGACCGCGAAGACCGAGATCACGCCGGCCGCGGCCGGCGTACCACTCAGGTGGCCGCCAACGGAGCCAGCGCGGCGGGCAGGTCGGGGGCGACCCGAGTGGCAAACGCCACGCTGTTGTCCAGCTTCTCCAACGACTGGGCCACCAGCTTCTCCTGCGGTACCGGGTGCTCGACGAGGAAGGCGTGGATGCCATGGGCCAGTGCGGGATCGACCACGGCCGAGATGGCGTCGAGCATGCGGGGGATGCTGTTGTCGGGGAAACGGGCCCGGATGGTGTCCCAGTGCTCCCCGATGAACGGCCACGCGAGGGCGCCCCCGGTCCGCGATCCGAGGATCGACCCGATGAGATAGGGGGCGTCTTGGGACCGCACTTCGCTGCTCAGGGCCAGGTCAAGGGTCCGTCGCAGCAGGTCGGGCCGCTCGGGCGCCGCCAGGGCGTACAGGAAACGGATTTCGTCCTGCGGCGTGGCGGCGTCACGGAACCGCTGGAGCAGTAGGTCGTACTCCGATTCGCCCCCGCTGTAGGAGACGATGGCGAGCACGGCGGTGACGAGGTCGGGCGGCAGGGAACTCGGGTCGTCCAGGAATTGCGAGAAGCGCAACGCCGCCGTGGCCCGGACGTCGGGATCGGCGCCGACGGTCCCGAGGGCGGCCAGCAACCGGGCCCGCAAGGTGCCGCAGCGCTCGGGCTCATCGGGCACCGGCTCCCAGCCGAGGTCGGCGACCACGGGCTGGATGACCGACCGCACGAACGCCTGCAACAGTGGCCGGTTGACGTCGGAAATGATGCGGTCGAGGAGACCGAGGGGACCGAGGGCGGCTCCCCAGACATCGGGATCGCGCTCGGCCGACAGCGAGGCCACCAGCGCCAGGAAATCGGCCAGCGGCTCCCGCCCGGCAAAGGTGGCGGCCCACGTGTCGCTGACGACGGTCAGTCGCTCCAACGACGAAAGCTGCGAATGCATGACCGACCGCAGAGCCGCCAGGAGTGATTCCTCATAGCGGACCCGGTAGAAGCCCCAGGCGCCGGCGTTGACGACGACCCAGTCGAGGGGGCCCGGCAGGGGCACCAGGGCCGACTTGCCCGACAGCAGGACCCGCGCCGTCTTCACCACACCCCCCGAAGACAGCCGCAGGTTGATCGGCACCTGCCAGAGCTCATCGCTGTCGTCGCCCCGGTAGAGGAAGCGGTTCTGGCTGAGGGTGAGGGACTGGCCGTCGGCCGAGAGGCCGACCGACACCAACGGGTAGCCGCCCTGGTAGATCCAGGAGTCCATGACCGCCCGGGCCGGTTCCCCCGACGCAGCCTCGATGGCGTCCCAGAGGTCGGTGGTCTCGGTGTTGCCGTACGAATGTTCGGTCAAGTAGCGGGAGATGCCCTGGCGGAACGGTTCCGCCCCGAGATACTGCTCGAGCATCCGCAGCACCGCGGCGCCCTTTTGGTAGGTGAGGATGTCGAACATGGCCTCGGCCTCTTCGGGCCGGCCGACTGCGAACTCCACCGGCCGGGTGCTGGCCAATCCGTCGACGGCCATGGCCGCGCTACGGCTGATGCCGAAGGTCGTCCAGACCTCCCAGTCGGGCCGGAAGGCGTCGACGGTCAACAGCTCCATGAAGGTGGCGAAGGCCTCGTTGAGCCAGATGCCGTTCCACCATTTCATGGTCACCAGGTCGCCGAACCACATGTGGGCCGTCTCGTGGGCAATGACCTGGGCGACGCGGTCCAGTTCCAGGCGGGAGGCGGCGGCCGGGTCGACGAGCAGCGCCGTCTCCCGGTAGGTGACGCAGCCCAGGTTCTCCATGGCCCCGAACGCGAAGTCGGGGATGGCGACGTGGTCGAGCTTGTCGGAGGGATACGTGATGGCGAAGTAGGCGGCCAGGAACCGCAGGGCGTGGGACGCGGCTTCGAGGCCGAAATCGGTGAGATGCCCCTTTCCCGCAATGGCGGCAATACGGATCGGGACGCCGTCAACCGTCGTGGCCGGCGTCAGCTCGAACGGCCCGACCACGAACGCCACCAGATAGGTCGACATGGGCATCGTCTCGGCGAAGGTCACCTGGCGCTTGCCGTTGCCGAGATCCTTGTCCTCGAGCACGGCGCCGTTGGAGATGGCGGTCAGGTCGTCGTCGACGATCAGGGTGACGGCGTAGGTCGCTTTGAAGTCGGGTTCGTCCCAGCAGGGGAAGGCCCGCCGGGCGTCGGTCGCCTCGAACTGGGTGGTGGCAATGACCTGCTCGACTCCGGCGGCGTCACGGAAGGTACTGCGGTAGAAGCCGTGGAGCTTGTCGTTCAGGATCCCGGTGAAGGTCATGTCGAGCTCCCACTGCCCGGGCGCGGCGGTGCCCGAGAGAGCGGCGGTGACCCGCTCCTCGACCTCGTCGTAGGTGACGGTGGCAGTGAGGCGTTCACCTTCGGAGCTGATGAACTCGGCAGTCAGGATGTCGAGCTCGACCGCGTTCAACACCACCTCGTCGATCGGCTCGGTCACATTGACCTGTACTCGGGCCTCGCCGGCGAAGTTCGCGGCCGCGAGATCGGGGGTCAGGGTCAGGTCATAGCGCTCCGGGACAATGGTGCGCGGGAGTCGATAGGGCGCCAGGTCGGGCACGCGCTTCCTCCGGTCAGCTAGGGGGCCTTTTCAACGTTACCGGTGCTGCGACTACCGTCGTCCTCCATGGATAGACCCTTCGACGTCGTGACTCTCGGCCACGCCATCGTGGACGTGCTCGCCCTGTCCCCGGACGAGCTGCCGTCGGCATATGGCATGGAGAAGGGGACCATGACGCTGATCGACGAGGAACGGGCCAAAGAGCTCTACGGGGTCATCGGCCCTGCGGTCGAGAGCTCGGGAGGATCGGCGGCCAACACCGCGGTCGGCATCGCCGCCCTGGGCGCCTCGGTGGCGTTCATGGGCAAGGTGCGCGACGACCAGTTGGGCAAGGTCTTCACCCATGACATCCGCGCCGCCGGTGTGAGCTTTGACGTCGCGCCGGCATCGAGCGGCCCCTCCACCGGCCTGTGCATGGTCATGGTCCACGGCGACGCCCAGCGCACCATGGCGACCTATCTGGGCGCCGGCGGCTTCCTGAGCCCCGACGACATCGATGCCAATGCCTGCATCGAGGCGAAGATCGTCTACGTCGAGGGCTATCTGTGCGGCCTGCCCGAGACCGAGTGGACGGTGAGCAAGGCGTCGGCTGCGTGCCACCTGCAAGGCGGCCGGTTCGCCCTGTCCCTCTCGGACCCCTACTGGGTCGACCTCAAGGCGGCGGCACTCGGCGCCCTGCTCGACGACGTGGACATCCTCTTCGGCAACACCGAAGAGGTCACCGCAATGACCGGCGCCGATCTCGACCACGCGCTGGCCGAACTGTCCCACCGCTGCGACATCGTGGCGGTGACCCGCGGGCCTCTGGGGTCGCTCATTGCCCATCGGGGCAAGGTGATCGAAGTGCCCGCCGAGCCCGCCGACACCCTGGTCGACACCACCGGCGCGGGCGACCTTTACGCCGCCGGGTTCCTCTACGGCCTGGCCAACGACTACGACCTCGGCGAGTGCGGCCGCCTCGGCAGCTTGGCCGCGGCCGAGGTCCTCGGGCACCTGGGCGCCCGGCCCCAGGCCTCGCTGCGCCAACTGGCGGCCAACGCCGGCTTCACCCTTTAGCCGGTGGCCGCACCCAATCCCTGGCTTGAGCGCAGAGTCCTGAACTACGCCCACCAGGGCGGGGCGCGCGAGGCGCCGTCGAGCACCATGTCCGCCATGCAGCAGGCGGTGGGCGCCGGCGCTGACGCCCTGGAGCTCGACGTCCATGCCACCGCCGACCGCCAACTGGTCGTGTGCCACGATGCCACCGTCGACCGCACGACCGACGGCCACGGGGCCATCGCGGCGATGACCCTCGAGGACCTGGCGGAGCTCGACAATGCGTACTGGTGGGTGCCCGGCGAGGTGGTGGCCCATGACCGGGAGGAGTACGACTACGTCTACCGGGGCCGCGCCATGTTCGAGACGTCGCTGCGGATCGCGACCCTCCGGGAAGTCCTCACGTCGTTCGGAGGAGTCTTTCTCAACCTGGACATCAAGCAGACGGCGCCCGACGTGGAGCCCTACGAGGACCTCGTTGCCGAGCTGCTCCGGGAATTCGATCGCCGCGATGACGTGATCGTGGCGTCGTTCTCCGACGCCGCTACCGACGCCTTCTCCCGGGTAGCGCCCGAGTTCGCCACTTCGTATGGAGTCAGCGCCACCGCCCAGTTCTGGCAGGCCGTCCAAGACGGTGTTACACCGCCGCCCACCCGCCACGTGGCCCTGCAGGTGCCCGCGACCTACGACGAGGTCGTCGTGATCGACGAGCGTTTCGTCGCGGTCGCCCACGAGCGGGGACTCGCGGTCCACGTCTGGACGATCGACGATCCCGACGACATGGCGCGCCTCATAGACCTCGGCGTTGACGGGATCATGACCGATCGACCAGCGGCGCTCGACGCCGTGCTGCGGAGCAAAAAGGCAGGCTGGCGGGCCTGACGGCCCCCAGGTCACAGGGCTGACGGCCCCCAGCTCGCAGGGCTAACGGCCCCGGTTGGGCTTGCGGCCGTGGTTGGCCTTTTTGCGATGGGCCCGGACCTTGGCCTTCTTCGTACGCTTCGACATGGCACGCAACCTAGTTGGTCCGGCATCGGAACTACCCTCGGCGGGGTGGAACGACTCGGCCTGGTGGGCCTCCCCAATGCCGGCAAGTCGAGCCTGTTCAATGCGCTGACGGGCGGGACGGCCCCGGTCGCGGCCCATCCGTTCTCCACGACCGAGACCGCCATCGGCATCGCCCAGGTTGCCGATCACCGCCTTGTGGCCCTGGCCGAGATGAGCAAGAGCAAGAAGGTGGTCCCCGCCACGGTGGAATTCGTCGACATCGCGGGACTGGTCGCAGGGGCCGCCAGCGGCGAGGGCCTGGGCAACCGCTTCCTGGCCGGTATCCGCGAGGTCGACGCCATCTGCCTGGTGCTGCGGGCCTTCGCCGACGAGAACGTGGTCGGTGACAACGACCCCCTCGAGGACCTGCAGGTGCTCGAGCTGGAGCTGGTGCTGGCCGACCTGGCGACCGTCGAGGGCCAGATCGACAAGCGCCGCCGGGCGGCCAAGGCCGACAAATCGTTGTCGGCGGGCGTGGTGGCCCTGGAGGCCGCTCTCGGCGCCCTGCAGTCGGGCACCCCGATCTACCGCTCGCAGCTCCCCGAGGCGATACGAGCGGATCTACGCCCATTCTTCCTGCTGACCAGCAAGCCCATCCTGGCCGTGGTCAACCTGGGCGAGGATCAGATCGGCGACGACGCCGCCCTCAAAGGTGTCGTCGACGAGCTGGCCGGTGCCGGCGACGTCCTCGGCGTCAGCGTGAAGCTCGAGGCCGAGATGGCCCAACTTGAGCCCGGGGAGCGAGCCGAGATGCTCGACGGGCTGGGTCTCGGCGAGGGCGCCCTGCCCCGGGTGGCGCAGGCCGCCTACCACCTGCTCGGCCGGCGAACGTTCCTCACGACCGGCGACAAGGAGAGCCGGGCGTGGACCTTCCGGGCCGGCGCCAAGGCGCCCGAATGTGCTGGCGTCATCCATTCCGACCTACAGCGCGGCTTCATCCGCGCCGAGGTCATCCGGTGGGACGAACTTCTCACCCTCGGCTCGTGGGCAGCGGCCAAGGAGGCCGGCCGGATGCGTGTCGAAGGCAAGGACTATGAAGTGCGCGACGGCGACACGCTCGAGATCCGCTTCAACGTCTGACCGCCCGACGATGAGCGACCGACTATGACCTGGCTGGTCCGCGACGGCGATGTGCTGGCGACAGTTGACGAGGCCACGTCCGTGCCCGACCGCTTCCGCGGCCTGTGGCACCGGCCGCCACCCCTCGGCGCCCTGCTGCTGGCCCCGCCCATCGTCCTGCACACCGTCGGGCTGGCCTACGCCGTCGACGTGGCCTTCTGCGAGGACGGGTCCGACGGCCGCATGGCGGTGACCGAAACGGTCCGCCTGCCGCCGTTTCGCGTTGCCCGCCCCCGGCTCGGGACGAAGATGCTGGTGGTGGCCCCCGGCGGCACCTTCGAGCGGTGGCGCCTGGCGGTGGGCGACGAGCTCGAGATCAGCGGCCGTGACAACGGGAAGTGAACCCGCCGCACCTCCGGCCCCGGGCCGAATCGTGGTGGTGGGCACGCCGATCGGCAACCTCGGCGACCTGTCGCCCCGGGCCATCAGCGCCTTGGCCGGCGCCGACGTCATCGCCTGCGAGGACACTCGGGTCAGCCGCAAGCTGCTGACCCATGCCGGGATCTCCGGGCGGCGCCTCGTCACCCTCCACGCCCACAACGAGGAGGCGTCGGCGGCCGGCCTCATCGCCCTGGCGGCGGCTGGATCGGTCGTGGCCGTCGTCACCGATGCCGGCATGCCCGCCATCTCCGATCCCGGCGCCCGGCTGGTGGCGGCGGCCGCCAAGGCCGGTGTCGCCGTCGAGGTCGTACCCGGCCCCTCGGCCGTCCTCGCCGCCCTGGTGCTGTCCGGTCTCGCCACCGACCGGTTCGTCTTCGAAGGCTTCCTGCCCAGAAAGGGTCGGGAAAAGGGGAGCCGGTTGTCCGCGATTGCCGGTGAGGCGCGCACCGTCGTGCTGTTCGAGTCCCCGCACCGGGTGCGCGCCACGATCGGCGACCTCCTCACAGCCTGCGGCCCCGAGCGCCCGGTCGCCATCGCTCGGGAGTTGACGAAGCTCCACGAGGAGGTGTGGCGGGGGACGCTGGCGGCGGCCGCGACATGGCTGGCCACCGTCGAGCCCCGGGGGGAGTACGTGATCGTGGTGGGGCCGGCGCCCGTGGCGGTGGCCGCGGCGATCGACGATGGCGCCATCGCCACCGCCCTCGGCGAGCACCTGGCGGCGGGCGCCGATCGCAAGTCGGCGGTGGCGGCGGTGACCGCCGACCTCGGCCTGCCCCGGCGCCGGGTCTACGACGTGGCGGTGGGGCTGCGAAACGCCGCCGGGCAGCCGGAGACCCCTAGGTAGGCTGCGCTCGCTGTGGCCAATTTCTACGTCACCACCCCGATCTACTACGTCAACGACGTGCCCCACATCGGCCACGCCTATACGACGATCACCGCCGATGCCCTGGCCCGCTGGCACCGCTTGATCGGTGACGAGGTCTTCTTCCTCACCGGGACCGATGAGCACGGGCTCAAGGTGCAACGCGCGGCGGAAAGCAACGGGCTGACCCCCATCGAGCAGGCGGATCGCACCAGCGAGCGGTTCAAAGAGGCGTGGCGGCTGCTCGACGTCTCCTACGACGATTTCATCCGCACGACCGAGCCCCGGCACTACGAAGCGACGCAGAAGATGCTGCAGGCCGCGTACGACAATGGATGGATCGAGCTCGGCACCTATGAAGGGCTGTATTGCGTCTCCTGCGAGGCGTACTACACCGCGGAGGATCTCCTGCCCGGCAGCCTTTGCCCGATCCACCGGCGGCCGGTCGAGCTGTTCAAAGAGGAGAATTACTTCTTCAAGCTGTCGGCGTTCGAGGGGCGGCTGCTCGACTGGTATGCCAGCCATCCCGACATGGTGGCGCCGGAGTCGAAGCGCAACGAAGCCATCGGGCTCATCCGCCAGGGCCTCCAGGACATCTCGATCTCGCGTACGTCGATCAACTGGGGCGTGCCCGTCCCCTGGGATCCCAGCCACGTGTTCTACGTCTGGTACGACGCGCTGATCAATTACGCCACGGCCGTGGGATATGGCTCCAACCGTGAGCGCTTCGACACCTGGTGGCCGGCCGTCCACCACCTGATCGGCAAGGACATCCTGCGCTTCCACTGCGTGTACTGGCCCGCAATGCTGATGGCCGCCGGCGAGGCACCCCCGGCCCACGTGCACGTCCACGGGTTCCTGCTGGTGGGCGGCGAGAAGATGTCCAAGACGTCGTTCAACCAGATCGCGCCCGCGGATCTCGTTGCCGACTTCGGCGTCGACGGTACCCGCTACCACTTCCTCCGCGACCAGCAGTTCGGCCCCGACGGCGAGTTCTCCTACGAAGGCTATGGTCGCCCGCTACAACGCGGATCTGGCCAACAACCTGGGCAACCTGCTCTCCCGCGTCGCCACCGTCGTCGCCAAGCAGTGCGCGGGCGTCGGTCCCGCCCCCGGTGACGACTCGGCGCTGGCGGCGGTGGCGGCCGCGGCGGTGGCGGCGGCCACCGCGGCCTGGCACCGGGTGGCGCCGAGCGATGCCCTCGAAGCCACGTGGCGATTGGTCCGCGAGACCAACGCCGCGCTCGAGGCGGCGCAACCTTGGAAGATGACACCCGGCCCCGAGCTCGACATCGTCATGGGCGACGCCCTGGAGGCGCTGCGCATCCTCGCCCTGCTGGCGTCGCCGGCCATGCCGGCGTCCGCAGAGGAGATCTGGCGACGGATTGGACTTTCCCAATCGATCGGCCCGCTCGCCGAACAACGCTTGCCCCAGGCGGCGCTGTGGGGTGGCTATCCCGGCGGTCTACCGGTCGAGAAAGGCCAACCGCTGTTCCCCCGTATCAAGGCGCAGTCAGCCGGCTGACCGGTGACTGACCACGCGGGTGTCTGAGAACATTGTGGACTGACAGCCACTGCCATGTGGGCGCCGACGCCATCGGCCCGGCACGGGAGGCCGGCGTGACCCGGATGGTGGTCGTGGGTACCGACGCCTCCTGGTCGGCGGCGGCCATGGCGGTGGCGGCCGCCCATGACGGCGTGTGGGCGACGATCGGGTTGCATCCCCATGACGCCAGCAAGGGTGTCGAGACAATCGAGGCCCTGCTGGCGAGCCGAGGTCCCGAGGTCGTGGCGGTCGGCGAATGCGGACTCGATTACCACTACGACTATTCGCCCCGCCCGGTGCAGCGTGAGGCTTTTGCCGCCCAGATCGCCCTGGCCCACGAGTACGACCTGGCGCTGGTGATCCACACCCGTGAGGCGTGGGACGACACCTGGTCGGTACTGCGCGCCGCCGGTGTCCCCACCCGTACCGTGTTCCATTGCTTCACCGGCGGGCCCGCGGAAGCCGAGCAGGCGCTGGCCCTGGGCGCCGCCCTGTCCTTCAGCGGGATCGTCACCTTTCCCGGCGCCCCCGACGTCCGCGCCGCGGCCGCCCTGTGCCCCCTCGACCGCCTGCTCGTCGAGACGGACTCGCCGTTCCTGGCTCCGGTTCCCCATCGGGGCAAGCCCAATTCGCCCGCGCTGGTGCCCATCGTCGGTGCCGCGGTGGCGGTCGCCAGGGCCTGCCCGGTGGCGGAAGTAGAAGAGGCCACCTGGGTGAATTCGGAGCGTATCTTCCAACTGTCCGGTTAACGGCAGATAGACGGATTTTGCACGATTTGATCAGGTTCGCGTAAGGTTCGCCCGCTCGGACAGGGGGACGTACAGAAGAAGGCTGTTACTCATCCCTGCCTTTCCGCGACGAAAGGGTGAGACCCTGCGAACGGTAATCCGCGAAGGCAAACGGCTACGGGGGTTCATGATCCTCGGCCTGTGCAGCAGCTTTGCCGTTGTACCCGCTCTATCCCTGGTCACGGGCAACGACGGGGGGAGCCGGCGCCTGGTCGGTCCGGCCCGCTCGACCGCCGACCCGAGTGACTCCTCCGACGGGGGCAGCGCGGAGGGACTGGCCTCGCTCCTGATGGCCAACGCCGCCTTCTCCGCCGCCTCGCAGTCCCATGACGTCGCTTCCGGTGTCCTGGCCGCGAGCGCGCAGAGTCCCGCCGGGGCTTCGGTCCCGGCGGCCACCTCGCCGGCACCCGCCGCCACCGCGGCTGGGGCGACGCCGGCCGCCGCCGGCGCCGTAGCGGGGCCGACTGGCGGGCCCGCGGCGACCGCGAAGGCCCCGACGGCGCCCGCCGTCGCGCCTGCCGCCCGTTCGGCCCCCGCCGTGGTGGCCCGCCCGGCGCCGGCGGGGCGCGCCACCCAGGGAGTGGCCAGTTGGCTGGACATCGCCGCCGGCACCTGCGCCAACAACGACGCACCCATGGGCACGTTGATTACCGTGACCAATTCGTTGGGGGTATCGGTCACGTGCAAAGTCGTTTCCCGCGGTCCGTTCGTGTCCGGGCGGGTCGTCGACTTGGCCCGGTCCAACTTCGCCGCTCTGGGCTCGGTGTCGAGGGGTCTAGTCACCGTCGCCGTTAGCTGGTAGCGGGCGGCTCCGGCTGGGCCGGCCCGAGCTGGGGACGGGCCGGCCGAGCCCGCGCCGATGACGTCTGCCATGCTCGATCTCCGGCATGACCCTCACCCACCGCCAGACCCTGGACCTGCTGGCTGAACACGGATTGCACCCCCGGCGCGCGCTCGGGCAGAACTTCGTCGCCGATCCCAACACCGTCCGCCGCATCGCCCGCCTGGCCGGCGTCGGTGAGGGCGACAGGGTCATAGAGATCGGCGCCGGCCTCGGCTCCCTCACTCTGGCGCTGGCGGAAACCGGCGCCGCGGTGACCGCGGTCGAGGTCGACCGCCACCTGGTGCCCATCTTGCGTGAGAACGTGGCCGCCTCGGGCGCCGAGGTCATCGAGGCCGACGCCCTCCACCTCGACTGGGACGCGGTGCTCGGGACCGTCCCGAGAAGTTGGACCCTCGTCGCCAACCTGCCGTACAACATCGCCACGCCGCTGGTGGCCGACCTGCTCGACCAGGTCCCCGCCATCGCCACGATGCTGGTGATGGTCCAGCGCGAGGTGGGCGAACGCCTGGCGGCCGCGCCAGGGTCAGGCGCCTACGGGGCGGTTTCGGTCAAAGTGGCGTATTGGGCGACCGCCAAGGTGGTCGGCCGGGTCCCCGCCAACGTGTTCGTGCCCAAACCGGCGGTGGAGTCGGTCCTGGTGCAGATCGTGCGGCGGGACCAGCCGGCGGTGGACCCTGCGATCGTGGCCCCCGGCGACCTGTTCGAGCTCGTCCGGGCCGGCTTCGGGCAACGGCGCAAGATGCTGCGGCGATCGCTGCAGGGCCTGGTCTCCTCTGGGGCCTTCGCCGCCGCCGGTATCGAGCCCACGGCGAGGGCCGAGGAACTCGATGTGATGGCCTGGGGCCGCCTCGCCCGCGGTCGCGGGGCGCAACTCGAGCAGGGCTGAGAAGCCGCTACTTGCCCGCTCGGCGTTGCCAGCGGGTTGCCTTCAGCATTTTCTTGTGCTTCTTCTTGCGCATCCGCTTGCGGCGCTTCTTGATCAGGGAACCCATGGCCGAGGGGCACGATAGCGGGTCCCAGGCAGCCCGGCCAACCCTGTGACACGAAGCGCGCCGGTGTGCGACGCTGGGGTACCTACCCGTGGCGGGTAGTTCAATTGGCAGAACACCGGACTTTGGATCCGGGGGTTGGAGGTTCGAGTCCTCCCCCGCCAGCGCAGGTACCAGGGTTACGGAGAAATGGGCGCGGCTGACCCGTCGGGGTTGCAGCCGTTGCCGCCGCCGATCAGTTTGGACGCCACTTCGACACGGCCTGGCCCGGCGACCGCGAGCTGCGTCCAGCCCTCCGGCGAAGCGGTAATGCACGCCCGGCCGATGGTGGGTGTCCAGAACCGGGTGAAGCGGACGCGGATGCTGATCGAACCGGCGCCCGCGGCATCGACGGTGAAGCTGTTCGGCCCGATGGCCACCAGCTTCGCCGGCCCTGCGATGAGGCCGGGCGAGCCGACCACGCGCCACACCTGCCAGTTGGCGTCATGCCAGGCGGCAACCAGGTACGGCAGACCCGACTTCACCAGCGCCGCTTCCTGCAGCGCCGAGTAGTCCAGGTTGACCGTCGGCAGGGCCACCCAACTGACACCGTTGCTCAGCAGCCAGTTGTCATAGCTGGCGGCTGTCAGCGGTTCGGGTCCGTAGAAGATGCCGTTTTCTGCGATGTCGAACTGGCGCTCCCAGCCCCTGGCCAGTTGGAGGTCGGCGGCGCCCCAGAGCGACTCCCAGTGGTCCTGGGTGGGGGGGATCTCCACCCGCGCCAGCGGGGTTGCGTCGGCGTGGAGGTAGGCGACCAGGGGCGCGAAGAATGCCTTGTTCTTGGACGGGTCGGGGTGGTCCTTGACGACGCTGCCGACGGCGGGGATCCATTGCCACAGCAGCAGCGGGATGGCGACGGCGCCGAGGAGGAGCCGGCGCCGGGGCCAAAGGATGGTCGCGGCCAACGGCCCGCCGATCGCGGTGCCGAGCCGGCCCAGGTTGGCCCCCATGGGCTGGGGCACCAGGAACAGTGCCAGGCCCGCCAGGCCATAGAGGCCGGCACCGATACGCAGGGTCCGCTCGGTGGCCGGTAGCAGCCACAGGCCGAGGACGCTGACCACCAGGACACCGAGGAGCGTGGTCGCCGCGAACGGCATCCGGCCGCCTTGGGGGAACAGCAATTCCAAGACGCCGATGGGCAGCGCAATGACCGCGCCGAAGCCGATGACGGCGCGCCGGCTCGGTCCCCGTGTCGTGAAGGCCCACGCCCCGAGGGCGAGCAGCAGCAGGGCGGCGGCCACCGGACTGGCCAAGGGGCACAGCGCCCCGAGGACGCCGGCCAGCACCCGGCGCCGGGCCGCGAACGCAAGGATCGCCACCAGGGCCAGGGCGGCGCCGAGCACGAAGGCCAGCTGGCCGATGGCGATGGGGGCGGCCAGGCCCACCGCGAACCACACCGCGCCGAGCCAGCTCTGGGAGCCGAAATGGGCCCGAAGGAGGCGGGCGAAGGCCCAGGCGGCGACGGCGGCACAGATGGCCACCATTCCGCCCACTCCGAGCAGGACCGCCAAGGGGGCCAGCAGCACGCTGTAGCCGAGGGTGTAGTGGCCCCCGAACCATTGGGAGTCCCAGGGGGTGAAGCCGACCGCCCGGAACAGGTCGATGCGATGCAGGGCAGCGGGGAAATCGGCCCCGTGCCAGCCGCTGGCCCAGGTAAGGGCGGCCAGGACGCCGCCCACGATGGCCGCCACCAGCGGGACCTGGTCGGCTCCCCGGGCCCAGCGGACGACCGTGCCAGGGCTCGGATTGTCACTCATGTATGACGTCAGGGTACTAACTCTCCCGCTCGCGCGAATCTGGTTCCTATGGAGACGCCCAGCAGGGACGAACGGCAGCGCAAGGTGCTGTCGGCGGTACCCAAGGAACTGTTCATCGGCGGGACGTGGCGCCCCTCGTCATCGGGGGCCACGCTGGCCGTCGAGGACCCGGCGACGGCGGAGACCATCGCCGAGGTGGCCGACGCCACCGCCGACGACGCCCGTGCCGCCCTCGATGCCGCGGTCGCAGCGGGGCCCGAGTGGGCCGCCAGCGCACCGCGGGCCCGCAGCGAGATCCTGCGCCGGGCGTTCGAACTGTTGACCGAGCGAAGCGACGACCTGGCGTTGCTCATGTCGCTCGAGATGGGCAAGCCGCTCGCCGAGTCGGCCGGCGAGATCGCCTATGCCGCCGAGTTCTTCCGGTGGTTCGCCGAGGAGGCGGTGCGCATCGATGGCCGGTGGACCCGCAATCCCGCAGGAAACGGGCGGGTGGTGGTGCTGCACCAGCCGGTCGGTCCGTGCCTGCTGATCACCCCCTGGAACTTTCCCATGGCGATGGGGACGAGGAAGATCGGCCCTGCGGTGGCGGCCGGTTGCACCATGGTGCTGAAGCCCGCCCAGCTGACGCCGCTGTCGTCGTTGGCCCTGGCCGAGTTGCTGGCCGAGGCGGGCCTGCCGCCGGGCGTGCTCAATGTCATCACCACCTCCCACGCGAGCGAAGCCACCGGCCCCCTGATGAGCGACGCCCGGTTGCGGAAGCTGTCCTTCACCGGCTCGACCGAGGTCGGCCAGGCGCTGGCCGCGAAGGCCTCCGAGCAGTTACTGCGACTTTCGATGGAGCTCGGCGGCAACGCACCATTCCTGGTGTTCGGCGACGCCGACATCGAAGCTGCCGTCGCGGGCGCGGTGATTGCCAAGCTGCGCAATGGCGGCGAAGCCTGTACCGCCGCCAACCGCTTCTACGTGCACCGGTCGGTCGCCGCCGAGTTCACCGACCGGCTGGTGGCCCGTTTCGCCGCCGTCACGGTGGGCGCCGGCTACGACCCCGCCAGCCAGCTCGGTCCCCTCATCGACCGCCGCCAACTGGCGAAGGTGGCCGAACTGGTTGACGACGCGCTCGCCAAGGGGGCTCGCTGCCTGGTCGGCGGCGAGACACTCGATCGCCCTGGCTACTTTTTCCCCGCCACTGTTCTTACCGACGTAGGTCCCGATTCCCGGCTCCTCAGGGAGGAGATCTTTGGTCCGGTGGCGCCGATCGTCATTTTCGACTCCGACGCCGAGGCCATCGCCCAGGCCAACGACACCGAGTTCGGACTGGTCGCCTACCTGTTCACCCGTGACCTCGACCGGGCGATCGGCGTGGCCGAGGCCCTCGAGACGGGAATGGTGGGGCTCAATCAGGGATTGGTCTCCAATGCCGCCGCACCGTTCGGCGGGGTCAAACACTCCGGCTATGGCCGGGAGGGCGGCCACGAGGGGATCCACGAGTACCTCGAGGTGAAGTACGTGGCGATCAACCAGTAGCGGTCAGATGACCCCGGCGCGGATGGCCATGGCGACGGCGTGGGCCCGGTTGCGCGCCCCGAGCTGCTGCACCAGGTCGTGGATGATGTTCTTGATGGTGCTCTCCGAGTAGGCCAGGTCCTCGGCGATGTCCGCGGTGCTGCGGCCGTCGGCCAGCAGGCGCAGCACGCTCACGTCGCGCGGCGACAGGGCGACGGCCCATACCGGCGGCGCCGGCCCGTTGGCGCCCCGCCAGTGGCGCGCCAGTCCATCCGCCTGATTGGCACGCAGCTGCTCAGCCTGAGCCACCCCAACCCCTTCATGTTGGCCCGAGTCTGTCTGCCCACGTCCCCGGACTGAGCTTTCCTCTGCCTTAGGCTAGATCATCGGGTTCCCCGCGCGTCGACAGGTCGGGGGCTTGGTAGAAAGGGGATGGTGAGGACCACGGGCAGCGGCAGTGGCGAGTGAGTGAGCGGCCCCTTTCGGCGGTGGTGCTGGCCGCCGGCGAAGGAACGAGGATGCGCTCGGCGCGCCCGAAGCCCCTTCACCGCTTGTGCGGGCGACCGATGGTCCTTCACGTCCTCGACGCCCTGGCCGAGCTCGAGTTGCAGCGGGCGGTCGTCGTTGTCGGCCATGGGGCAGAGCGGGTCACCAAGACCCTGCTCGAGCACACCGTCGCCCCACTGCTGGTCGAATTCGTGGAGCAGCACGTCCAGCGAGGGACGGGCGACGCGGTCGCCGTCGCTCTCACTGCGTTCCCCGACGATGACGACGACGACGGCGGCGACATCGTCGTCCTCCCCGGCGATACGCCCCTGCTGCGGCCCCCGACGCTGGCCGCGTTGGTGCGGTCGCATCGCCAGGCCCACGCCGCGGCGACCGTACTCACCGCCGAGCTCACCGATCCCACCGGTTACGGCCGCATCGTCCGGGGCAAGGACGGCCGAGTGTCGCGGATCGTCGAACAGGGCGACTGCACCGACACCGAGCGCGAGATCCGCGAGGTCAACACCGGGATCTACACCTTCCGGCGCAACGTGCTGGCGCCCGCCCTCCGCCGCCTGAGCCCGGACAACTCCCAAGGCGAGTACTACTTGACCGACATCATCGCGGTGCTGCACGATGCCGGTTATCCCGTCACCAGCTTGCTGGTGGACGATTCCATGGAAACCGCGGGCGTCAACGACCGGGCGCAGCTGGCGGTGGCCGAAGCCGAGTTGCGGGACCGCATCAACGAGCGCTGGATGCGCCGGGGTGTCACCATGCTCGACCCCGAACGCACCTATGTCGACACGTCAGTCAGCCTGGCGCGCGACGTCACCTTGTTCCCTGGCACGTTGCTGCAGGGGAACACGACGATCGCCACCGGCTGCGAGATCGGGCCCAACAGCCATCTGGTCGATTGTGTGGTCGGGGAGCGGGCGACGGTTGCCAACTCGGTCGCCCGATCGGCGGAGATCGGTGCCGACGCGGTGGTTGGTCCCTTTGCGACCATCATGCCGGGCGGTCGGGTGGCGCCGGGGCGGGTCACCGGCGCATATTTCATCGGGCGCAGCGATGACGAGGAAGTAGGGACTTCGTGATAGAGGTCGTACCGAAAAGACGGCTGTACCTGTTGTTCGGCCGGTCGCACCCGCAGCTGGCGCAGGACATCGCCGGCCACCTCGGCGTCGAGTTGTCGGAGGCCAATCTGGTGGACTTCGCCAACGGCGAGATCCGACCGCGTTTCGAGGAGTCGGTGCGCGGCGCCGACGTGTTCATCATCCAGTCGCACTGCCGGACCCCGGGACGGTCGGTCAACGACTCGCTCATGGAGCATTGGCTCATGATCGACGCCGCCAAGCGGGCGTCGGCCAAGCGCATCACCGCGGTGTGCCCGTACTACGGCTACTCCCGCCAGGACCGAAAGTCCAAGGGCCGCGAGCCGATCAGTGCCCGCATGGTCTCGGATTTCTTCGCGACATCGGGCGCCGACCGCATCATGTCGGTCGACCTGCACTCGGGCCAGATCCAGGGCTTCTTCGACGGCCCCGTCGACCACCTCACCGCCGTCCCGGTCCTCACCTCCTACCTGCGCCAGCACGCCTCCAACGACTTCGTCATGGTCGCCCCCGACACCGGACGCACCAAGGTGGCGGAGCAGGCGGCGCGCCACCTGTCGGCCAACGTCGACGTGGCCAGCGTCTACAAGCGGCGGCCGAAGGACGCCGTCAACCAGGTCCAGGCGCTCGACGTCATGGGTCACGTCAAGGGCAAGATGTGCGTGCTGATCGACGACATGATCGACACCGCGGGCACGATCTGCGCGGCCGCCGACATCCTCATCGACAAGGGGGCGACGGAGGTGTGGGCCATGGCGACGCACGCCGTGTTGTCCGACCCTGCTGTCGACCGGCTGAAGAACTCCCAGATCACGCGGGTGGTCGTGACCGACACGCTGCCGCTGCCGTCGGAGAAGCAGATCGACAAGATCGAGGTGTGCTCGGTGGCGCCCATGTTCGCCGACGCCATCGACGCGGTCTTCGAGGACGGATCGGTGTCGCAGATTTTCGGCGGGGAAAACCAGACCTAGTCGCGGGGCGCCCAGCCGTGGTGGGGTAACCTTTTGCCCGTCCCCCGCAGTGCCCGTCGTCGTAGGAGCGCGTTTCCATGGCCGAGATAACCGTCGTCGCCGAAGCCCCCCGGCCTATCGGGTCTCGGGCCGCGGGCCGCATGCGGGCCGCGGGACGCGTCCCCGGTGTGATCTACGGCCACGGCCTCGACCCGCTGCCGATCTCCGTCGAGGGCCGGGCCCTGCGGGCCGCGCTCACGACCGGAGCCGGGCTCAATGCCCTGCTGGCCCTGCAGGTCGGCAGTGAGACCCATCTGACCCTGGCGCGGGAGATCCAGCGGGACCCGGTGCGCAGCACGGTGATCCACGTGGACTTCCTCATCGTCCGCCGCGACGAGATCGTTTCCGCCGAGGTTCCTATCAACCTCGTCGGCGAGGCCCGCAAGGTCGCCAACAACGACGGCCTGATCGAGCAGCCGCTGACAAGCCTGACCGTGCACGCCACCCCCGCCAACATCCCCTCGCACGTCGAGGTGGACATCAGCGAGATGGACATCGGCGACACCATCCGAGTCGGCGACATCTCGTTGCCGACCGGTGTCACCACCGACCTCGATCCCGACGACGCCGTTGTCATCGCGGCCCGCGGCGACGTCGAAGAGGCCGCCGAGCCGACTGAGGGTGAGGAGGCCGCCGAAGGCGTGGCCGCACCCGAGGCCACCGGCACCGCCAGCGGGGGCTGAGCCTGCTCCGACCCCGCACGGGGACCGCCGCCGACCTGCTCGCCGTCGGCCTCGGCAATCCCGGCGCCGAGTACGCCCGGACCCGACACAACATCGGCGCCGACGTGGTGGCGCGCCTGGCCGATCGCCATGGTTCGAGACTGAAGGTGTCGCGGGGCCAGCGCGCCCTCGTGGGAGAAGTGAGGGTCGCGGGCCGCTTGCTGGCGCTGGCCTTTCCCCAGACGTACATGAACGACTCCGGGTTGGCAGTCGCCCCTTTAGTCCGGCGCTTCGGCGTCGAGGACGACCTGACTCGCCTGGTCGTGGTCCACGACGAGCTCGACCTCCCGGTCGGGCGCATCCAGGTGAAGTCCGGGGGCGGGTTGGCCGGCCACAACGGGCTCAAGTCGATCAAGGCCCACCTCCACAGCGATGCGTTCACCCGGATCCGGGTGGGGATCGGCAAGCCCCCCGGCCGCCAGCAGGGGATCGGCCACGTTCTCGGCCCGCCCGCCAAGGCAGAGCGCAACGACCTGGAACTGGCCGTCGAACTGGCCGCCGACGCCGTCGAGATGGTCCTCGCCGAGGGTGTCGTTCCCGCCCAAAACCGGTTCAATGGTTGAAAGTGACTGGTGAAGTGGCGCTGAGTTCCTTGCTGAGCATGATTCGGCGCGATGACAGCCTGGCGGACCTGGGTTGGTCGAGGGCAATGGTCGTCGGCGTCCCCGAACCGGTGCGGGCGTTCACCATCGCGGCCCTGGCCCGCCAGAGCGACCGCCACCCCACCGTCGTGGCGGTGCCCACCGCCTCGGAGGCCGAGCGCCTGGCCCATGACCTGCGGGCGTTCCTCGGCGCCGACGAGGTCGACTTCTTCCCCGCCTGGGAGACCCTGCCATTCGAGCGGGTCAGCCCCAGCGTCGAGACCATGGGCCGGCGCCTGCGCACCATCTGGCGGCTGCAGGACCCGCAGCGTATGCCCAAGGTCCTGGTGGCGCCGGTACGGGCCCTCCTGCAGCGCCTCGGCCCCGGCGTCGAGGACATCGCCCCGATCCTGGTGGGGCGGGGCGACCAGATCGACCAGGCGCAGCTGATCGCGGCACTGGCCGGCGCCGGCTACCGGAGGGAGTACCAGGTCGAGCACCGGGGCGAGTTCGCGGTGCGGGGCTCGATCGTCGACGTGTTCCCCTCGACCGCCGACACCCCGGTGCGTATCGACCTCTGGGGCGACGAGGTCGATCGCCTCACCGAATTCTCCGTCGCCGACCAACGCTCCACGAGCGACATCGACCGCGTCGAGATCTTCGGGTGCCGGGAGCTGCTGCCCTCGCCGGTGGTGGCGGCCCGGGCGCTGCGCCTCGTCGGCGAGCAGCCTTGGGGCCGGGACCGGTGGGAGCGCCTGGCCGAGGGGCTCATCTTCGACGGCATGGAGTCATGGCTGCCGTGGCTCACCGACACCGAGCACGTGCTGTTCGACCTGGTGGGCCGCGACGCCCAGATCCTGCTGGTCGAGGCCCGGCGGATGCGCGACCGCGCCGCCGAGCTGCTGGACGAGGAACAGGCCCTGGCCTCCTCGCTGGCGTCGACGTGGGGCGCCGCGGGCGAGGTGTTCCCCCAGCTCCACCTGCCTTTCGACCGGTTGCTGGCGCACACCGACGCCCCTTTCGCCACCGTGACGGCCGTCGCCGAGGGCCCCGACACCGCGGTGATCCGCGCCAGCGGTTGGGACCCGTTCATGGGCGACACCGATGGCCTGGTGCGCCGCCTGGCCTCGCTTACCGGCGAGGGTTACTCGGTCGTGGTCTGTGCCGAGGGCGCCGGATCGGGGGCGCGGATGGCTTCGTTGCTGCGCGAGGCGGGGGTCACGGCGCCGATGCTGTCGCCTGCCGAGGCGACGGCCGCCGATCTGGGGCGCCCGGGGCTGCGGGTCATCGTGGCGCCGTTGGAGCGGGGCTTCGTCTATCCCGCCCTCAAGCTGGCGGTGCTGGCGGAGAGCGACCTCACGGGCCGCCGCCGGGCGCATCGCCCGGTGCGGGCCCGCCGGGCGCGGGCCACGGAGACCTTCTTCGACGACATGAAGGCCGGCGCCCACGTCGTGCATTACCAGCACGGGGTGGGCCGCTTCACCGGCATGGTCACTCGCGCCATCGGCGGCGTGGAACGGGACTACCTGCTTCTCGAATACCGCGGCGGCGACAAGCTGTACGTGCCCTCCGATCAGATCGACCTCCTGCGCCCCTACACCGGCGGCGACGCGCCGCCGGTCAATCGGCTGGGCGGCGCCGACTGGCAGCGCTCCAAGTCCCGGGTCCGGGCTGCGGCCCGCCAGATTGCCCAGGAACTGGTCGTCCTCTACCAGAAGCGCCTGCACGCCCCGGGTCATGCCTTCGGACCCGACACACCGTGGCAGACCGAGATGGAGGCCTCGTTCCCGTTCACCGAGACGCCGGATCAGAGCAAGGCCATCGCCGAGGTCAAGGTCGACATGGAGGCACCCATCCCGATGGACCGCCTGCTGTGCGGCGACGTCGGCTTCGGCAAGACCGAAGTGGCCATCCGGGCCGCCTTCAAGGCGGTGCAGGACGGCAAGCAGGTCGCGATCCTGGTGCCCACGACCCTGCTGGCATCGCAGCACTTCCAGACCTTCTCGGACCGCTTCGCGGGCTATCCCGTGCGCGTCGAGATGCTTTCGCGCTTCCTCACGCCCGCCCAGTCGGCCAAGGTCATCGCCGGGCTGGCCGACGGCACCGTCGACGTCGTCATCGGGACCCACAAGCTGCTGGCCAACGGCGTGGTCTTCAAGGACCTTGGCCTGCTCGTCGTCGACGAGGAGCAGCGCTTCGGGGTCAGCCACAAAGAGGCCATGAAGAAGCTGCGGACCGACGTGGACGTGCTCACTCTCACCGCCACGCCGATCCCCCGGACGCTCGAGATGTCCCTGACCGGCATCCGCGACCTCACCTTGCTCAATACCCCGCCCGCCGAGCGCCAGCCGATTTTGACCTACGTGGGCGAGTACGACGACCGGGCGGTGGCCGAGGCGATCCGGCGGGAATTGCTGCGCGAGGGCCAGGTGTTCTTCGTCCACAACCGCGTCATGGACATCGAAAAGGTGGCCGCCGAGATCCGGGGCCTGGTGCCCGAGGCCCGGGTCGTGGTGGCCCACGGACAGATGGACGAGTCCAACTTGGAGAAGGTGGTCTACGAGTTCTGGGAGGGCCGCTCCGACGTCTTAGTGTGCACGACCATCATCGAGTCGGGCATCGACATGCCCACGGTCAACACCTTGATCGTCGACCGGGCCGACAGGCTGGGCCTCGGGCAGCTGCACCAGCTTCGGGGCCGTGTCGGCCGGGCCGGGCAACGGGCCTACGCCTATCTCATGCACCCGCCCGATGTGGCCCTGTCCGAAGAGGCCTACGAGCGGCTGCGGACCATCGGGGAGCACACCGAGCTCGGATCGGGCTTCAAGATCGCCATGCGGGACCTCGAGATCCGCGGCGCCGGCAACCTTCTCGGCGCCGACCAGTCGGGCCACATCGCGGCCGTCGGCTACGACCTCTACGTCCAGATGGTGAGCGAGGCGGTGGCCGAGCTCAAGGGCGAGCCCCTCCGGGAACCGGCGGAGATCAAACTCGACGTGCCGGTCGACGCCCACCTGCCCGCCGACTACGTCACCCGGGAGGATCTGCGGCTCGAGGCCTACCGGCGCCTGGCCACCGTCGTGTCCCGCGCCGAGGTCGACGACATCCGGGCCGAATGGCTGGACCGCTACGGCCCGCTGCCCGACGCCGCCTCGTCGCTGCTGCGCATCGGCTACCTCCGGGCCGAAGCCGCCCGCACTGGCGTGCGGGAAGTGACCGTCGTGCGGGCGGGGCTCGGCTCCGGCGCCCTCGGTGGTGGCTCGGGCGGCACGGCACGCATCGCCCCGCTGGCGTTGAAGACGAGCCAGCGCATCCGCCTCCAGCGGCGATGGCCCCGGGCGATCTACAAAGAAGACATCGGCCAGATCGTGGTGCCCGTGCCCCGCGGCGGTGATCCCGCCCAGTTCGTGACCGATCTGCTGCTGGCGCTCGTGCCCGCGGAGGGGGGCGAGGGTGTGGCGGGCCGAGCGGTGTCAGTAGCATCGCCGGCACCGTGAACAGTGCGCGAAAGCTCAGTGTGAGAAACCTGATACCCCGCCGAGGCGGCGGCGCCCGGGGCGCAGTGTTCGTCGGGTGGCTGTCCGCCGCGCTTGTGGTCGGGACCCTCGCGTCGTGTACGTCGAAGGTCGGTTATGCCGCGATCGTCAACGGTTCGGTGATCAGCCAGAACCGTGTCAACGACGAGCTGGCGGACATCTCGGCCAACGGCGACTATGTGAAGCTGATCGACACCCAGGGCGGCTCGGGACCGGTGGCGGGTAGCAGCGCGGGGACCTACAACAAGACGTTCGTCGCCGCCCTGCTCGACCAGCAGGTCCGCTTCGAGATCATCCGCCAGAAATTGGTCGCCAACAAGGCCGTCCCGGGCCCCGACAAGGTGAACGCGGCCAAGTCGGTGGTGGCCTCGGCCTTCCCCACCGGGGTGTTCGTCGAAATTTCCCGTCCGGTACCAGACCGTACTGGCGACCCAGCAGGCCCAGGCCGACGCCTTCGTGACTTCGATGACCACCAGCCTGACCCCCGACGCCCTGAACGCCTACTACCAGGCCCATCTGAGCGACTATGCCACCGAGGCGTGCGTCCGCCACATCCTGATCGCCGACAAAGATGCCAGCGGGCAGCTCGACTACAACGCCAGCCTGACCGACGCCCGCAAGATCAAGGCCCAGCTCGACGCGGGCGGCGACTTCGCGGCAGCCGCCAAGCAGTACTCCCAGGACAACCAGGGCACGACGGGTGGCAGCGCGGCCCAAGGCGGCGCCCTGCAAGGCTCGGCGGCCGACGGCTGCCTCACCTCCGCCGACCTGCAGCAGCTCGTCACCGAGTTCGCTCAGGCGGTGGTGAAGCTGCCGGTCAACCAGATCAGCGATCCCGTCAAGACCCAGTTCGGCTACCACCTGATCGAGGTGACCAGCCGGGCCATCGGGCCCCTCGACGCCAGCGTCACCTCCGACATCCGCCAGCGGGTGGCGGGCCAGGATCTCAACACGCTGGTGGCCAAGGCATCGGTGAAGGTCAATCCGGAGTTCGGCTCGTTCGACAAGAATGCCAGCGCCAGGGGCCAGATCCTCGGTGTCGTCCCCCCGGTCGCGCCCAAGTTGACACCGGCCACCACCGCCGCCGTGACCGCCGGCGGTTCTCCTGGTTCGACCCCCGCCGGGGGTTGACGCGGCGTTGCTCGCCCGTATCGTCGTCATCGGCCTGGGCCCCGGCGCTCCCGGCCTGCTGACCGCGGAGAGCGTCGCCGCCATCGAACGTATCCCGGTGCGCTTCGTGCGCACGTCCCGGCACCCGACGGCGCCCGCGGTCTCCGATGGCCGCTCCTTCGACTGGGTCTACGACCGGGCGGTGCGCCTCGACGAGGTGTACCCCTCCATCGTGGGCGCCCTCATCGAGGCGGCCCAGGAGCACGGCGAAATCCTCTACGCGGTACCGGGGTCGCCGCTGGTGGGGGAGCGGACCGTCGAGCTGCTGGTGGTCGACTCGCGAGTCGACGTCACCGTCCTGCCCGCGATGTCGTTCCTCGACCTGGCCTGGGCCCGCCTCGGTGTCGACCCGTTGGCCGTTGGCGCCCGCCTGGTCGACGGCCAGCGCTTCGCGACCGAGGCCGCAGGCGAACGCGGACCGCTGCTGGTGGGCCAATGCGACAGCAAGGCGATCCTCTCCGACATCAAGCTGGCGGTCAGCGACGGGCCCCCGGTCACGGTGCTGCAACGCCTCGGGTTGGCCGACGAGGCGGTGTTCACGGTGGCGTGGGATGACCTCGACCGCTCGGTGGTTCCCGATCACCTGACGTCGCTTTGGATCCCGACCCTGGCATCGCCGGTGGCCGCGGAGCTGGTCCGCTTCGACGAGCTGGTCCACACGCTGCGCCTCCGCTGCCCCTGGGACCGGGAGCAGACCCACCAGAGCCTGACCCGGCACCTGCTCGAGGAGACCTATGAGGTGCTCGAGGCGATCGACGGCCTGGGCCCCGACTTCGAGGGCGCCGACCACTTGGAGGAGGAGCTCGGCGACCTATTGTTCCAGGTCGTGTTCCACGCCACCCTCGCCTCCGAGGAGGGTTTGTTCGACCTGGCTGACGTAGCGCACGGCATCCGCAACAAGCTGATCCACCGCCACCCCCACGTTTTCGGTGATGTCGAGGCCCGCACCGCAGGCCAGGTCATGCGCAACTGGGAGGAGATCAAGCAGGCGGAAAAAGGTCGGGAAAGCGTCATGGACGGGATCCCGGGTCATCTCCCGTCGCTGCTGTCCGCCCACAAGGCGCAACGTAAGGCGGCATCGGTCGGATTCGACTGGGACGGGGTGGACGGCGCCTGGCCCAAGATCGCCGAGGAGCTGGCTGAGCTGGAGGCGGCTGTCGCGGCGGCCGCCGCTGGTGCCGGTACGGTCGGGCCCGGGGGTGCGGGTGCGGAGACGGGTGTCGCCGGGGCGGGTGCGGGTAGCCGTGTCGCCGCGGCGGGTGAGCGTGTCGCCGGGGCGGGTGCGGGTGTCGCCGCCGCGATGGCTGACGAGCTCGGCGATGTTCTCTTCTCGGTCGTGAACGTCGCCCGCCACCTGGAAATCGATCCCGAAGCGGCGCTGCGGGCCGCCACGGTCAAGTTCCGCGACCGCTTCATGGCCGTCGAGCGATTGGCCGCCGCCCGGGGTCTCGAACTGCGCTCGCTCGACCTGGCCGGCCTCGACGCCCTTTGGGACGAGGTCAAGCAGCCCACCGCACCGCTGCGCTGACTCCCGCCGAGGGGGGTGTCACCCACGCAGCCGACCGTCAAGTACCTTCGTCAACACAAGTCACTTCAGCAACAGGAGTCACATCAGCGCGTGAGTGCGATCGAGGCGGTGCGTGGCCGGGAGATCCTGGACTCGCGCGGCAACCCCACCCTTGAAGTCGACATCACTCTCGAAACGGGCGCGTTCGGCCGAGCCGCCGTCCCCTCCGGGGCGTCGACCGGCGCCTTCGAGGCCACCGAACTGCGCGACGGCGGGGCCCGTTACCTCGGTAAGGGCGTTCTGGAGGCGGTGGCCAACGTCAACGGGGAGATCGCCGACCTGGTGACGGGATGGGACGCACTGGACCAGCGTGGGCTCGACCTTGCGCTGATCGACCTCGACGGCACCGACAACAAGTCCCGCCTTGGAGCCAACGCCATTCTCGGCGTCTCCCTGGCCGCCGCCCGCGCCGAGGCCGACGAGCTCGGTCTCCCGCTCTACCGCTATGTGGGGGGCGCCGGCGCCCACGTGCTGCCGATGCCGATGATGAACGTCGTCAACGGCGGCGCACACGCGGACAACAATGTCGACCTGCAGGAGTTCATGATTGTCCCCGTCGGCGCGGCGTCGTTCTCCGAGGGGCTTCGCTGGGGTGTCGAGACCTACCACAGTTTGAAGAAGGTGCTCCAGGAACGTGGCCTCGCCACCGCAATCGGCGACGAGGGTGGCTTCGCCCCCAACCTCCCGTCCAACGAGAGCGCCCTGGCGGTGCTGCTCGAGGCCATCGAGCGGGCGGGACGCCAGCCGGGCGAGGAGGTGGCGCTGGCCCTCGACGTGGCATCGACGGAGTTCTACGCCGACGGCGTCTACCGCCTGGCCGGCGAGGACCGCTCGCTGGGCTCCGATGAGCTCGTTGCGTATCTCGTCGATCTGGCGGACCGCTACCCCATCGTGTCCATCGAGGATGGCATGGCGGAGGACGACTGGGACGGCTGGAAGACGCTGACCGACGCGCTGGGCGGCCGCATCCAGTTGGTGGGCGACGACGTCTTCGTCACCAACTCCACCCGCCTGGCTCGGGGTATCGACGCCGGCGTGGCCAACGCCATCCTCGTCAAGGTCAACCAGATCGGGTCGTTGAGCGAGACCCTCGACACGGTCGGCCTGGCCAATCGATTCGGCTACCGCTCGGTCATGTCGCACCGCTCGGGCGAGACCGAGGACACGACGATCGCCGACTTGGCGGTGGCCACCAATTGCGGCCAGATCAAGACGGGTGCTCTCGCCCGCAGCGACAGGGTGGCCAAGTACAACCAGTTGCTGCGCATCGAAGCCGAACTGGGCGAGGCGGCAACCTACTGGGGCCGGGCGGCGCTGGCCGGCGTCGGGCCGCTCACCCCATGAGGCGGCCGTGAGGGCGCCCCGTCTGCTCGGCCTGATCGTGGGCTCGATCGCGCTGGCCGCACTCCTGTTCCTCTTCGTTCTGCCCAGCCGCACCTACCTGGCGCAGCGCCACAGCTTGGCCGCAGCCCAGACCCGCCTCAAGGTGTTCCAGTCCGAGAACGCCAAGCTGGCCGCCTCGGCCGACAAGCTGCAAACCGACGCCGAGATCGAACGCATCGCCCGGGAGCAATACGGCCTGGCAAAGCCGGGCGAAAAAGCGTTCCTCGTGACGCCGGCCCCCAAGGCCGCCCCTACGCAGGCGGCGCCGCCCAAGAATGCGAAACCGGGCCTGATGTCCCGGCTTTGGCATGACCTCCAGTTCTGGAACTGACGAACCTGCGGGCTTTTTTGTTTCCTGTGGGCTTGAATGTCGTATAGCGACCGTAAGTCCCACAGGTATCGAAAAAGCCCCCAGGTTCGGCCACTCGGCCAGTCGGCCAGTCGGGCAATCCGGTACTTCGGCAGAGGGGGGCACTCCGGCGGCACTCACCAAGGCCGTCCCGGGCTCTTTGAGCGACGGACCCAAACTTGATCGATGCAACTCGCTGCGGGGCACCGCGGCTGAAGAAGCGGCTACCGCGAGCGGCGCCATCGCTGCTGCATCAGCCCTTCGGGGCCCACGCTCATCACCATGGCGGTGACCGGCTCGACGCGGACGAAGATCAGGGCGGGGTTGGCCGGCGTGGTCCAGAAAGCGGCCAGGTCGAACGGGAATAGGCCCGATTCCCACAGCCGGGCCTTGACAGCCCCGTCGGTCACGATCGTGGCGCCGCCGGACAGATAGATCTCGGCCCGCGGCTGCCAGACGAGGGCGACCCGGGGGTTGGCGCGCAGGTTCCGCGCCTTGCGCGACGTCGATGTCGTCGCCAGCCACAGCCCGTCGCCTTCCACCGCCGGCGAAACCACCGAAACATGGGGCTCGCCGTCGGGAGACGCGGTGGCGAGATGGGCGATGGGCGCCCCTTTCAGGAACTCCACGATCTGGCGCCACTCCATGGGAAAAAGGTAGGCCACGGCGCGGCAGCGGTACGGTGATCGAGTGCGAATTCGGCACCAGACGGGCCGGGCCGGGAACCGCAACGCCCGTGGGCCACGTCGAACGACTGTGACGCACCAAAAGGGGATTCGGGCGATAGTCGCAACGGCGACGTCGGCGGTGGTGGCGGTGCTGCTGGCCGGCTGCGGCAGCGGCGCCCGCCAGTCGCTGCGCACGGGCGCCGGCGGCACCACGACGACGACAACGGCTACCGCCTCCACCGCGCCCTCGCCCTCGTCGATCGTCCCGCCGGTCGCCTCGGCGCCGGCCACCACGACCATCGTCAAGGGCGCCACCGTCACCTCGCTGCGGCCCTCGCCGACGACCAAACCAGCCGCGCCCATCACCCGCCCACCCGATCACGGCGTCATCCAGTTGACATCGGCCGATGCCACCGGCACCTTCGCGGTGGCCCGCGGTCAGTCGGTGCAGCTGACGCTGTCCGACCAGGAAACGCAGTGGGGCCCGGTCACGGAGGACCCGACCGGTCTGCTGCGCGGCGACCCGGCGCCCCCGCCGCCGCCTCACGGGCAGTTGGTGCTGTGGACCGCGACGAGCGCGGGGACCGTCAAGCTCCGCGCGGTCGGGACGGCGTACTGCGCGGCGGGCTCCGCCTGCCCGATGTACGCCCGGTTATTCGACGTGACCCTGGTCATCTCGTAGCCGGCGCCGTACGGCGGAAGGACCGGGAACGACACCATCGCCGCCCGCCGCACTGACACGTGGCCAGCGGTCTGTCAGAGGTGTCTGGGAGCCCGCTGCGATGTCGCCGGGGGGATTGTGGGCGCCGGTTGACGGGGCGGCGGCGCCGACGGGGAGGCTCATGGTGAACACCGCGCCACCGTCAGGGGCGTTGCTGGCGGTTGCGGTGCCCCCGTGCTCGTGGGCGATGCTGGCGACGATGGCCAGTCCCAGGCCGACACCGCTGCCCGCCCGAGCCCAGTCGGCCCGCCAGAACCGGTCGAAGGCGTGGGCCAGCCCTTCGGGGTCGAGGCCGCGGCCGTGGTCGCGAACCGTCACCACCGCCCGCCCCTCGAGTAGCCCTGCGAAAACCTCGATCGCGGTGCCGGCGGGGGTGTGGTGGACGGCGTTGGTCACCAGGTTGGCAATGGCCTGGCGGAGGTGGGCCTCGTCGCCCGCGACCACGACCGGTTCGGGGGCGTCGAGGGTGACCGGACGGTCGGGCGCCGCGGCCACGGCATCACTGCAGGCGTCGGCGGCCAGGACGGCGAGATCGACCGGGGACTGTTCTGCAGCCCGGGGCTGGTCCAGGCGGGCGAGCAAGAGAAGGTCTTCCACCAGCACCTTCATGCGGGCCGATTCCTCCTCTATGCGGCGCAGGATGGTTGGGAGGTCGACGCGGGCGTTGTCCCCGCTGACCCGGAACAACTCCGCGAAGCCCTGGATGGACGTGAGCGGGGTCCGCAGCTCGTGGGAGGCGTCGGCCAGGAACTGGCGCAGGCGCATCTCGGTTGCCTCCCGTTCCTGGAAGGCCGTCTCGATGTCGTGGAGCATGGTGTTGAGAGCCAGCCCGAGTTGGCCGACCTCGCTGGCGCCGCCCGACGGGCTGACGCGTTGCGAGAGGTCGCCGGCGGTGATCGAACGGGCGGAGGCGGACATGCGCTCGAGGGGCCGCAAGCCCCGGCGCAGGATCAGCCACGACCCGCTGGAAAGCAGCAGCAGAAGGATGATGGCGCCGCCGCCCTCGTCGAGCACCAGGCGGTGCAGGGAGTTGGTGACATCGGACAGGGGCGCCGCGATCACGATGACGTTGCCGTTGGTCCCACCCCCGTCGCCGCCGAAGGGACCGCCCCGCCCGCCGCCGGGGGACGGCGTCGTCACCCGGGCGACCATTACCCGGAAGCCGTGGGATCCCTCCGCCGCCGAGGTGGTGAACAGCTTGGGGGGCACCGAGGGGATCGGGAGCGGCGACGGCAGCCTGGGGGTGGCGGCGCCGTTGGAGAGGGCGCTGTTGATCGGGTTGCCCGCCTGGTCGAACAGCTGAGCGAAGGTCCCCGCCGGCAGGTCGACCGCGGGCGCCGAGTCCGGCTCGCCCTCGAGGCGGCGCTCCAGTTGCGGCTGGGCGGCCTTGATCTGGTCGTCGAGGTGGCGGTATTGCGAGCGCGAGTACAGGCCGTAGGTCACGAACCCGAACACGACCAACCCGGTGGCAACCAGGGCGACAAGGGCGAGAACGAGGCGAAGGCGCAACGTCATGGCCGACAAATCCTGGCGCAACCGGGAACCCGGCCGCGCTTCACGGCGCCGGCACCGACACCGCCGCCGGCCGAGCGCGGAACAGGACCCGGTCGGAGATGGCGAACTGCAGCACCCACAGCGCCCCGAAGGTGGCCACGTTGGCGGCTTCGGACGCCAACGTACGGCCGGCGACACCCCAGCCGGCGGCAGCCGCCCAGCCTGACGCCGTGGTCACGGCGAGCGTCGACAGAACGAGGCCGGAGAGCGCCACCGCGCAATACGGGCCCACCTCCGCCCACAGGGACCGGTGCCCCCTTTTTCCCCAAACCCATCGGCGATTGAGCTCGAACGAGGGGATGGTGCCGACCCCAGTGGCGATGGCGTTGGCCCAGCCCGACGATGTGGCCCCCGTCGCCACCAGGAAGCCGAGGATGGTGAGGCTGACGCTGGTGGCGATGGCGGACACGGTCACGTAGCGCAGCAGCTTGCGGAGGGTCATCGGAAGACCCAGCGGCGCAGGAGCAGGAAGCGTCCCACCGCCGCGATGCCGTTGACCGCCGTGAGCAGCGCCAGGTCGGCGGCCACCGACGACACGCCGGCGCCGCCGGCCGCGGCCAGGGCGGCGAGGCCGAACACCAGGGGGAGCGCGGCCACCGCCAGCGCCGCCCAGTAGTGCCGCCGCCGGCCCTGGCGGCCCCGCCGGGCGAAGGTGACGCGCCGGTTGGCGGCGGTGTTGGCGCCCGCCGCCAGAGCGAGCGCGAGGACGTCGGCGGCGACGGGACCCATGGCGCCGGGACCGGTCAACAACAGAAACAGGATGGCGAATAGCGCCGTCGTGGCCACGCCGACACCCGCGAAGGCGATGAGCTGGCCCGCCAGCGCGGGCTCCACGACCGGGCCCTCGTGCTCTCGGACCACGGCGCCCGGCGGGAGGGATCCCTCTCCCGCCGCGAATCGCCGCAGCATCCGCAAAATCCCCCAGAGATCCTCCCGGACGGTGGTGGCGACGTCGACGCGGGAGTCGGGATCGTCGATCCAGTCGACGGGGACCTCGTGGATGCGCAGGCCGTTGTGTTCCGCCAGCACCAGGAGCTCGGTGTCGAAGAACCAGCTCTGGTCGTCGACCAGCGGCACCAACGCACGAGCGACGTCGGCCCGCAACGCCTTGAACCCGCACTGGGCGTCAGAGAAGGCGTTGCCGAGCACGGCTTTCAGGATCATGTTGTAACCGCGAGAGATGATCTCCCGTTTGGCGCCCCGGGCGACGCGGGCACCGGGGGCCAGCCGGGTGCCGATGGCGATGTCGGAGTGGCCCGACAGGAGGGGGGCGACCAAGGGCAGCAACGCATCGAGGTCGGTGGAGAGGTCGACGTCCATGTAGGCGACGACCCGGGCCCGGCTGGCCATCCAGGTCGCCCGCAGGGCCCTGCCCCGCCCCTTTTCCTCCAGGTGAACGGCCCGTACCCCGGGCAGCTCACCGGACAGGCGGCAGGCGACACCCCACGTGCGGTCCTGGCTGGCGTTGTCGGCGATGGTGACGATCCACGTGAGCGGGAAGTGCTCGCTCAGATAGCGATGGAGGTGGTGCACCGACGCCGCCAGGTCCTGTTCCTCGTCGCAAACGGGGATGACGATCTCCACGTCGGCGGTGTCACCGCTGGTGCCGCGGTCGATGACGAGCAGGTCGGCGCCGGTCGTGGTCATGCCCCCCATCGTCGGCTGGCTGCCTCAGCAGGGCCTTGGGCGGACCTGCGAGTTTCCTCCGAACGCGGCTCTGAGCAACGACGGGTGATTGTGAGGGAAATCTGAGCTTTCTCTCAGCGGGCGGCAAGATTCGGGTGGTGAAGTCAGGTCGTGGACCACCGTGGCCCACATCGAGGAGCACAGATGACACCGAAGCGAATCATCCTGGCCGCGGGGGCTGTTGCCGGAACCATCGGCATCAGCCTGGGTGCGGCCAGCGTGGCCAGCGCGGCGTCGCCCCCGACCCCGACGACGACGCCGTCACAGTCGTCCAAGGCACCCATGAACGGCAATTGTCCGAACATGGGCGGGAGCGGTAGCAGCACGTCCTCGACGAGCGGGAGTGGCGTCTAGCCAGTCCGTGCACAGGAATCCCGGCGGGCCCTACCAGCGGGTCCGCCGGGGCCCTGTGACCGGGTGGCGAGTGGGAGCGCTGACCAGGTGGTGGGTGCTCCGGTGGCGCAATGAGGCCGGGAAAAAGGGGCGGGGGATCCGATGGCGCCGTGGGGCCGCCTCGGTGGGGCTGCTGGCAGCAGTGGCCTGCGGGGGCGCCGGCGCGGGCCCAACGAAGAACGCCGCCGGTGGCGCCCGATCGCAGGACGCCGCGGGTGGCGGCCTTGTGCCCATCGGCGCCGGCTTGGCAGGGCCCGCGGGGTTGACGGCGACGGTCTACAGCCCCGGCGTGGCCAAAGTGGCCGCCTTCGCCTTCGACGCCCAGGGCCGGCTGTGGTTTGCCACCGCCGACTATTCCGACACCGGCGCCGACGGCCTCTATCTGGTGGCGGGGGCGGCGAGCCCGCCGGAACTGGTGGTCGGCGGCCTGCACACCCCGCTCGGTCTGGTCTGGTACCAGGGCTCGCTGTACGTCACCTCGACGGGGCACGTCGACGCCTACACCGGCTTCGACGGCACCCGTTTCGCCAGCAACCGCCGGGTCCTGACGCTGCCGGCCGGCGTCGGCGAGAGCAACACCATCGCGGTCTCGCCCGACGGCCACCTGGTGATGGGGATCTCCGCTCCGTGCGACCATTGCTCGCCCGCGTCGCCCTGGTCGGCATCGGTCGTGTCGTTCCTTCCTGACGGCACCGATCTCCAGGTCGTGGCGCGCGGGATCCGGGCAGCGGTCGGCCTCGCCTATTACCCGGCGACGGCGACGCTGTTTGTCACCATGAACCAGCGCGACGACCTCGGCGCCCGGACCCCGGGCGACTGGCTGGCGGTCGTGAAACCGGGACAGGACTGGCGCTTTCCCGCCTGCTTCGGGCAGGGAGGGGCGGATTGCGCGGGAGTCCCCTCACCCCTGGCAGTGCTCGACAAGCACGCCGCGGTCAGCGACGTCGCCATCGTCACCGGCCAGTTGGGGCCAGCGGTGGCCAACTCCGCCCTGGTGGCCGAGTGGAGCGACGGCAAGGTGCAACGGGTTCGCCTCGACAACGCCGGGTCGACTGTGACCGCCGTCGCCGCGCCATTCCTGACCGGCGCCGCCAAACCGGTTGCCGTCACCATGGGTCCCGACGGGGCGCTGTACGTCGGCGACTGGGCATCGGGCACGATCTACCGCGTCGCCGGGGCGGCCGCCTGAAATCAGAAGCCGGCCGCCGCCCCGAATCGTGGGCGGGGGTCGGTGGCGCCGGCCAGCTGCCCGTCGGTGACCGTTATGAGGTGGGCGTGGCCGAAGCCGGGGGCGTTCGGCCCCACCCGGATGACGTCGTGGCCGCGGGACACCAGGCCCGCGTCCCACCCGCCCGGCGCGTGGCCTTCGAGGAGCACCCGGACTTCGCCGCCACGGGCCCAGGTGTCGAACCCGGTGCCGCCATCGGTCGACGAAAGTATCCAGCGCCCCGCGCCTACCGCGTCTCCTGGGGGCTGGCGAGTTACCAACCACCGGGCCAGGAGCTGGAGGAGAATCTGGGGCTGGCTGTCTCCGCCCATCGTCCCGAGGACGCCGGCGAGGGCGCCGTCGGGGCCGGTGACAAGGGTCGGGCAGAGCGTGTGGGGCGGCCGCCGGCCGGGACCGTATTCCGCCGGGTGACCGGGTATCAGGTTGAATCCCACGCCCCGGTTCTGCAGGAAGATGCCGGTGGCGGGCTCTGCCAGGTGCGAGCCGAAACCGGCGGCGTTGGACTGAAGGAGGCTGATGCCGAGGCGCGTCCCGTCGACGCAGCACAACGCGATCGTGCCGCCCGCCGCGTAGGAGCCGCCCAGCGGCGCGGCGTGGTCGATGTCGATCGCGCTTCGGCGAGGCCCCAGCCGTTCGGGTGCCAGCAGCTGGTCGCCATCGGCCTGCTCGTGCAGCACGTCGAGGCGGTCGGCGGCGGCCTGGCGGGACGCCTCGACGAGGAGGTGGGGCCAGCGGGGGTCGTCAGGATCCTCGGGCAGGGCAAGGCCGGCTGCGATCCAGGCCGCGGCAGGCGTCAGGTAGCCCTGGGAGTTGGGCGGCGCCGTCCACACCCGGTGTCCCCACGCCTCGGCCGCCACGGGCTCGACCCAGTCGGCCTGGCTGCGGGCCAGGTCCTCGGTCTGGTACTCGCCGGCGCCAAGGGCCAGTAGGCCGGCTCCGAACTCGCCGCCGTAGAAACCGTGGCGGCCTTCGGCCGCCACCGCCGCCAGGGCCCGGCCGATACCGGGGCGGCGGACCACGTCGCCTGGTCGCAGGACTCCCGCCGTTCGGTAGTCGCCGGCCGCCGGATGCTGCGAAATGGCAGCCGTTGCCGTGGCCAGCGTGGGCGACGCCAGGAAGCCGCCGTCGGCGTAGCGCCGGGCCGGCGCCAGTACCTCGGCCCAGGGGAGGCGCCCGAAACGGGAGTGGAGGGCGGCCCACCCGTCGACGCATCCGGGGATGGGCACGCTGCGGATGTCGTGGCGAAACACCATGGCGACGTGGCCTTCCGCCCGCAGCCGGTTGGCGTCGGCGCCCGAGCCGGCCCGCCCCGATGCGTTCAGGACGACCGGCGGTCCGGCGGGCGGCGCGATCACCGCCAGCAAGTCGCCGCCCATCCCGCACATGTGCTGGGTCGTGACCGCCAGGACGGCGCTGGCCGAGACGGCGGCGTCGGCGGCGCTGCCGCCGGCTCGCAACATGGCGACGCCCGCGGCGGTGGCCAGATGGTCGACGGTGCAGACCATCGCCGATGCCGTGGTCACGGTGGGCGAGGGTGCCGTCACCTTCGGGTGTCGCGGCGGTGGTGAACTACCAGTCCTCCTCGTCGGCGTCCCAAGCCGCGTTGCGCTGTTCGACCTTTTCCTTCCAGTGCTCGGCGGCCTCCTTCGACGGATACGGGCCGAGGCGCTGCCCCGGGGGGCAGCTGCTGTCGGCGGGCTCCGCCGCCTTGTGGTCGAGACACCAATACCACTCGCCTGCCGCCATCGACCGGCCCCCTTGTCAGTTCGCGCCCGACGTTAGCGGTGTCCCGCCAGCCTGACTTCGCTCACCAGCCCGATTAGCCCGAGACCGCACTGGCGGCTGCTTGTGCCTCCTGGATGAGCTTGCGAACAACGACGGGCAGGCACTCGAACGAAGTGCCGTCGAGGCCATGGTCGATTCGGTCCCGGGCGTGCTTGCGAAGGGGACCCCGGTCGGGCGCCACGATCTCGAGCAGGTTGGCGGGCCCCGTCATTGCCAGCAACAGCGCGGTGGCGCGATCGGTTGGACCGTCGATGGCCGCGGCATGGCGCAGGCGGGTCACGATCTCGTCGCGCTCGGGAGCCCCCGCCTCGCCGCGGGTGACGATCGCAGTGGCGGCATTCCAGGTGCCCGGACTGCCGTGCTGGCGGAGGCCCCGGTCCATGGCGGAGAGCACCGATTTGACCTTGGGGCCCTTGTCGACGATCACCGCCGCCACCGCCACCAATAGGTCCGAGTCCGGGGATTTTCCCGTGAGCCGCACCTCTTGGCGGGCACCGTCGATCTCGGCGGCGCCGGCCAGGACCAGGTCGGCGATGAGCAGGCCGGCGAGGCACGCGTTGAGCTGCGAGCGGACGCCGAGAGCGTGGCGTCCTGTCGCGGGCTTCATTGCCATGAGGGCCAACTCTTCGGCTAACAACATGCCTTCAATTATCGCAGCCGGAACTCCGCCGGGATCTGGTCACGGCCAGCCGGTCGTGGCGACCGCCCAGGTGACAGAGCGCTTGGGCCCTGGGTCCAGCCGGGGCCGCCTCAGCCGCCGTTCGTTCGCATGGTGACCGCCGGGTCAAGGCGAGAGGCGCGACGGGCCGGAGCCCACGAAGCCAGGAGCGAGACGGCGATAGCCACCACCACAACAGCCACCAAAGTGGGCCCGGCCAGTACCGGTGCCGCGCCCGCCGCGAAGGCGCCGGAATGGCCCAGTAGCCACGCCATGAGGATCCCGCACCCGGCGCCGCCGATGGCACCGAGCAGAGCCAGCCACACCGCCTCGACCGCGAACGTCCGGTGGATGGCGCCCCGGGACATCGCCATCGTCCGCAGGACCCCGATTTCCCGGCCCCGGGCGGCCACGGCCCGGCTGAGGGTGTTGAGCACCGTGAGCGCACCGGCGGCGAGGCCCAACGCCACCGTGGCCTCGGCCAACCGCAGCAGCGCCTGCTCGGCCGCGACCCGGGCGGCGGCCAGGCTCCGGAACGATTCCGCCCGGGCGCCGTTGACCACGTGGGTGCCATTGACGACGGCGGCGACGACATCGGGGTTGGTGGCCTCGTCGATGCTCACGAAAAGCAGGTTGCCCGAAGCGGTCCGGGTGAGGTCGGCGCCGACGGCGGTGGCGGCGTAGACGTGGTCGACGCCCGCCCAGCGGGCCGACTGAGCCACCCCGGCAATGGTCAGCGAACGGCTGTGGCCGGTGTCGGGGTCGCCGACGACCAATTGCTGGCCCACCCGAGGGGGGCGCAGTCGGGTGGCCGTCTCCAGTCCGGTCCCGAAATCGGCGCCGACGATGACCATCGACGAATCGTGGGCCACAGCCAAGAAGGCGTCGTGGTCGGACGCGAACGCCCGGGACCGTTGCTGCAGGGGGGGTGACCCATGGCCGACGAAGTCGGCGCCGAATCCGACCAGATCGACCGAGTGGCCCGCGGCCGATGGGGCCGCGGCGGCGGTGACGCCGGTGGTGATGACGGCGGTGGCTGGGACCGATGAGGTGACTGCTACCGCGAGTACTCCGGGAAGGCCGGCGACGTCGGCGGGGGGCACCGGGCTGGCCGCGGCGGAGGATACCTCGAGCGCGCTGGTCCCACCGAGAGTCCGACTGAGATGCGCCTGATCGGCCCGGTATCCGCCGGCCACCGACGCCGCCAAGGCGATCCCGAACACGGCGAAGCTGGTCGATGCCACCACCAGAACGGTTCGCGCTCGGATCGCAGCTGCTGTGGCGAGGCCAAGCCAGATGGCGACGCTCCGAGCGTGCGCGACGGACCTCACCTGTTGCACCACTGGGCCTTGTACGACCACGAGGGCAAGGACGCTGAAGCCAGCAAGGACCGTGCCGTCGCCGACGACCAGCGTGGGCGCCGGATGGCGAACGAACCCCGCCGAGAGCACCGCGGCGCCCGCTGTCGCGGCCACGGCCCCTATGAGAAGTGGTGCGGTCCACGGCGCTTGGGACGACCGTCGTGAGGCCGGTCGTCGCCGGGTTAGCGCCACCGAAGTGGTCACGGCCAGGAGGGATCCGACCGCGCCGAGGGCGAAGGCGTCGATCGCCACGGTCGCGGGCGCCGACCAGATCAGGTCAACCGGCGCGCCGACGCCACCTCCGAACAGTCCTCGTGCCAATGGCACGAGCAGCCGGCTCACCGCCACGCCGGCGGCGCAACCGAGGGCGGCGCCGGTCGCGCCGTAAACAGCAGTTTCCGTCACCATGCTGGCGGCGATATCCCGGCGACGAACGCCGAGCGCCTCGAGGATCACCAGCTCCCGTCGCCGTTCGTCGACCAGGATCGTCACGGCTAAGGCCACCAGGAGCAGGCCCGACATCACGCCCAGCCCGGCGAAAATCTCCAGGAACCGGTCGAAACGACGAGCCCCCTCCGCCGCCGCGGCCAGCACCTGCGCCTTGATCGGCACCACGGTGGCGGGAATCCCCGCCACCGCTCGCCGCAGCGCGCCGGTGACGGCGCCGCCCGCAGCGCTGGGGCCTGTTGTGCTCGGGATGACCGCCAGGGCGGCTGCCGCGGCCGGCAGCGACTCGATCGTCCCCGGCGACACGAACGCGTCGAGCGCCGTAGTCGCGTCGTCTCCGCCCAGGCGGGGCAGGCCGACCACACCGATGGTGGGGAGGATCCGCACGACGCGCACCGTGAACACCGTCGTGCCCGCGTAGACAGACATCCGGTCGCCGGGAGAGAGCGAGACCTGCCGGGCCAGCGCCTCGCTCACGACGACCTCACCGGCCCCAGGGGTGGGGCCGGTGATTCCCGTCGCCGGTCCGAAACTGGCGGCGTGGGCGAAGTCCGTCTCCAGGATCTGGACGGGCGCCACCCGCGCCACGAACGCCTTGGTCACCACCGTCGCGGGCAGCGCGACGAGCGGCAGGGTTCCTGCCAGGTCGAGGTTGGCGGCGCTCACCGCGTCGCGGACAGCGCCCCCGGCCTCGGGGCGTGAGATGACCAGCTCGTCCACGGGACCGAGCTCGGTCACCGCGACATGGCGCAAGGACGCCCGTACCGTTGTTCCCAGGGCCAGCGAGGACGCAATGATCGCCGTGCCAATGAGAGTTCCGACGATCACGAATCGTCCCTGACGGCGCCGGCGCACGACGTTCCGCCCGGCCAGGCGGGCAACGACGGCGGTGTTCAGCGCGTCCGGCCCGAGGTGTGCTCGGCGCCCGGGCCTCCATCGAGGAGTCCGTCGCGCACTTCGACCTTACGGTCGGCCGCAGCCGCAACTGTCGGGTCGTGGGTCACGACGACGACGGTCAAGCCGTCGCGGTGCAGCTCGCCGATCACGGCCATGACGCCGGCCGACGTCTCGCTGTCCAGATTGACGGTGGGCTCGTCCGCCCACAGGATCGCGGGCCGTGTGACCACTGCCCGGGCCAGTGCCACGCGCTGGCGCTCCCCACCGGAGAGCTGCTCGGGACGGTGGTGACCCCGGTCGCCGACGCCGAGGCGTTCGAGCATGGCTCGTGCCGTCGCCCGGGCGTCGTGGAGCCGCAGGTGCTGGCGCCCGCGGCCGCTCCCGCGCCCCCCGCGCCCGATGAGCAAGGGGAGCTCGACGTTCTCCTCGGCCGTCAGGGCGGCCAGGAGTGCCGACCCCTGGAAGAGGAACCCCATCGCCGCCGCCCGGTAGTCGCGACGCTCACCATCGCCAAGCGCGGCCAGATCAACGCCGTCGACGATGACCTGTCCGGCATCGACGTGGTCGAGACCGGAGAGGCAGTTCAGCATGGTCGTCTTTCCCGATCCCGAGGGACCGACCACGGCCAGCATTTCGCCGGTGGCGATGGTGAGATCGATCCCCCGCAGGGCGAGGATGGTTTCCGACCTGGTGCGATACGACTTGACGACTCCTGTCGCGACGATCGTCATGAGCCGCCGTTCATCGTCGGGATGCTGCCGGTCGTCAACGGATTGCTCGTCGAACCCGTGGTGCAGGCCTGGATGACCAGCGGACCGGTGTACTCGGCGTCGGGGTCCTTCACCATCACCTCGGCCAGGCGACTGACGGGGAGCTCGCTGAACTTCGTCCTGATGCAGGCCGCCTCGGCGCTGGAGAGCCCCGCCGGCGCGAAACGCATGTAGGTGTCGAGCACGAAGTTGTAGGCGCACCCGAGGTAGGAGGTCATCACCGCCTCCCGCAGGTCCTTGTTGGTGACCTGGGCCATGTCGTTGGCGAGTATGTCGAGATTGGGGTTCTGCACGACGACTCGGGCGACGCATTGATTCTCGGCGGTGGTGGTCTTGCCGGTCTTCAAAGGGTCGATCAGTCTTGTCGCTTCGGCGATCTGGCTCTTGGTGGGAGCGGCGCTGCCGGGGCGGGGGCTCGTCGCCTTTCCGCAACCGGCCAGAACGAGGCAACCGGCAAGGGCCCCGAGCACCAGAAGCGGACGTTCCTTCTCTCCCTCCCGCACGCCGCGAACGTTAGGCAACCCTAAGAACAATCGCAACGCGCCAGGGGGTGGTCAGCAATCGCCGCGCAGGTTGTGACCAGGGGGCCGGTGAAGATGGCGGGGGGGTGGGCGGTAGTCGGTGTGTGAGGCGGGGTTTGTGACCAGGGGGCCGGTGGCGATGGCGGGGGGGTGGGCGGTAGTAGGTGTGTTGGGCAGGGTTTGTGACCAGGGGGCCGGTGACGATGGCGGGGGGGTGGGCGGTAGTCGGTGTGTGGGGCAGGGTTTGTGACCAGGGGGCCGGTGAAGATGGCGG
Source organism: uncultured Actinomycetota bacterium (assembly GCA_963851105.1). Taxonomy (GTDB): domain Bacteria; phylum Actinomycetota; class Acidimicrobiia; order Acidimicrobiales; family Palsa-688; genus DATARN01. The sequence continues at coordinate 146,928 of CAWKNP010000004.1, read as the reverse complement.
GGGGGTGGGCGGTAGTCGGTGGGTGGGGCGGGGTTTGTGACCAGGGGGCGGGTGAAGTTGGCGGGGGGGTGGTCAGTAGTTGGTGTGTGGGGCGGGGTTTGTGACCAGGGGGCGAGGGGTGGTCTGTAATGGTGTGAGGGCCAGGGTGCTCACGCCGAGACCAGGTAGAGGGTCCCGGAGCTGGCTGTCCTGCCATATTCGCTGGCCGGGACCAAGGTCCCGTGGGTGGTGACCCACTGGCTGATAGCCGAGCTGCCGCCGCCCGACCCGCCACCGGGACCGCCGAAGCCGCCCCCGCCGATGCCGCCGGCGCCACCGGACATGAGGACGTAGTGGACCTTGCCGGCCGCGACCAGTTGCTCGAACTGGGCGAGGGTGGGGGCGGGATCGCCGCCATTGAACCCGCCGATGGTGATCACCGCTTGGCCGCTGGCGACGATGATGGGCGCCGACGCTTGCGACCCGAAGGCCGCGACCAGGTATTCGGCACCCCCGCGATGCGCTTCCAAGTAGGAGATAAGCCCGGGGGATGCGGCAGCACCGGCGCCCTGGCCGCTGGAGCCGCCGGGAGTGCCGGAGCCGCCGGGAGCGCCGGAGCCGCCGGGAGCGCCGAGCCTGCCGGGAGCGCCGAGCCTGCCGGGAGCGCCGAGCCCGCCGGGAGCGCCGGGGCCGCCGAAGCCACCGCCGCCCGCGGGCCCGGCCACAGGCGTCGGCCCGCTGTTCGAAGCGGCGGCCGTCGACAGCGCGAAGGCGGCGGGCGCGGCCAGCAGCGACACCGCGGCCACGACCGCGGCCACGGTCAGGATCCGCCACCGACGCACGTAGATGGCGCCCAGGAGGCCGGCCGCCGCCAGCACGGCACCAATGGCGATGGCGGTGCGCAGCCAGGGGTGGTAGCTCGGCGTGCGGGCCAGGATCGAAACGGCGACGGCGGCGGTGGCGAGGATCGTCGCCGGCAGGATCCAACCCGCACGGCGGTGCCGTTGCCCGAGATGCCACAGGGCGACCCCGCCGGCGCCGGCGAGGGCGGCGATGGCCGGTGCCAGCTGAACGGAGTAATACGGGTGGAAGATCCCTTTGGACAGGCTGAACACCGCTGCGCACACCATCGCCCAGCCGCCCCAGAGAATCCAGCCTGCCCGGCCCCGGTCGGTCCGAGGGCCTCGCCGGGTGAGCCACAGCCCGGCCGCCAAACCCACCAGCGCCAGGGGGATGAGCCACGCGATCTGGGCGCCGTTGGCGGTGTTGAACAGCCGCAACGAACCGGGGGTGCCCCCAAAGGCGGCACCGCCACCCCCGCCACCAGGGCCCCCGCCCGTACCTGACCCGAAGATGCGCGACAGGCCGTTGTAGCCGAAGATGAGGCTGAGGATGGAGTTGTCGGTCGTGCTGCCGATGTAAGGCCGGCTGGCGGTGGGCCACAGCACCACGGCCAGCACCCACCAACCGCCAGCCAGCAGCATTGCCAAGCCCGCCGCCAGCAACTGGAGAACCCGCCGACCGATCCGGGGCGGCCCGGCGACCAGGTACACCAGCGCCATGGCCGGCAGCACCAGGAAGGCCTGCAGCATTTTGGTGTCGAAGGCCACGCCGAGCAGCGCCCCGCTCAGCAGCAAAGCGCGGGTGCGGCCGGTCGACAGGGCCGACCACAGCGCCCAGGCGGCGCCGAGGCACAGCAGGGTCAGGAAGGCGTCGGGGTTGTTGTAGCGGAACATGACGACCGCGACGGGCGTCACGGCCAGCGCCAGCGCCGCCAGATGGGCCGAGAGCTCCCCGGCCCACTGCCGGACCAGTCGGTGCAGGATCAGCACCGACCCGACGCCGGCCGCCGCTTCGGGCAGCAGCATGCTCCACGAGCTGAACCCGAAGATCCGAGCGGAGAGGCTCATCACCCACAGCGCGGCGGGGGGTTTGTCGACAGTGATGAACGACCCGGGGTCGATCGACCCGAAGAAGAAGGCTTTCCAGCTCGTTGCCCCGCTCTTCACGGCGGCGGCGTAATAGGAGTTGCCCATCCCGGTGCGCGACAGCCCCCACGTGTAGAGCCCGGCGGCGAGGATCCCGATGGCCACCACGATGATCCGGGAACCCGTCACTCTTTTTCCCGCTCGCTTCGGAGGTGAAAAAGGAGGGGGCAAATCGTCGGCGAGACGCCGGGGGATGTCTCGGGTGAGCGTGGGTAGTGCCATGAACCCCACTCTCGGGGCCCCCGCTCTGACCGGACTCAGGGGAGTCTGGGAGTTCCCTCAGATTCGGGCGGCAGGCGCAGCGTGTAGCCGACGCCCCGCACGGTGTGGATCAGCGGCGGGTCGAACTCGTCCACCTTGTGACGCAGGTAGCTGATGTAGGTCTGAAGGACGCTGGAGTTGCCCGCGAAGGTGTAGTCCCAGACGTGCTCGAGGATCTGGTCGGGAGTGAGGACCCGGCGGGCGTTGGCCAGGAGGTAGTGGAGCAGCTTGAACTCGGTCGGCGTCAGCTCGATGAGGCGGCCGGCCCGCCAGACATCGCGGGTCTCCTCGTCGAGTTCGAGGTCGGCGTAGCTGAGCCGGCTCTGGTTGGGGCCCGGGCCGCCCGCCCGGCGCAGCACCGCCTTCACCCGTTCGATCAGCTCCTCGATGCTGAACGGCTTGGTCACGTAGTCGTCGCTGCCCAGGCGCAGGCCCTTGACCTTGTCGGCAGTGGTGTCCCGGGCGGTGAGGAAGATCACCGGGATGCGGGTGCCCGCGCCCTCGCTCTGGCGGAGCCGGCGAGCCACTTCCATGCCGTCGAGGTCGGGCAGCATGACGTCGAGCACGATGAGATCGGGTTTGCGGCGTTCGACGGCTTCGAGTGCGGCGCGCCCAGTACCGACCCGCTCGACTTCGAAGCCGTTGTACCCAAGGCCCATGCCCACCAGTTCGGTGATGTGCTCCTCGTCGTCGACGACGAGGACGCGGGGTTGGCGGGTTTGGTTCATCGCCCGAGACGGTACGCGGTTGGGGCCTCGGAGGCGGTCGCCCCGGCACACGCCACCCGTGCCCCGGTCAGGGCAGCTACCGCGCCGGCGACGGCCAGGGTCGCCAACCAGCGGCGCAAAGCGAGGGGCGCGACGACCTGGGAGGTCATGAGCACGCCGCCAGAGAGCCGAGCCCGCGAGCCCCGCCCACGCCAGGACCGCCCACGCCGTGAGGCCCGACGCCGGGCCAGGTACCAGGAGAGAGTTCCGCTCATGGTCTCATCGTGGGCGCAGTTCCTCAGAGAACCCTGGGCGGTCGCTCGGAATCTCCGGGGATCCCACGACTCGCCCGAGGCTCGCCCGTCGCCCGCCGCGGGCTCGCTCGCCCGCCGCCTGCTCGGAATCGAACCCGTAGCATGGGACCGAAGAGGGCTACGAGGGGAGGAACAGATGGCCAACTCCATCCGCGCCGCGCTGGTCCAGACCAACTGGACGGGCGACAAAGAGACGATGATCAAGGCCCACGAGGAGTACGCCCACGAGGCGGCGGGCCAGGGCGCCCAGGTGATCTGCTTCCAGGAGCTGTTCTACGGCCCCTACTTCTGCCAGGTGCAGGACGCCACCTACTTCTCCTACGCCGAGTCGATTCCCGGCCCGACGACCGAGCGTTTCCAGGCCTTGGCCGCCGAGCTCGACATGGTCATGATCCTGCCGATGTACGAGCGCGAGCAGTCGGGTGTGTTGTACAACACCGCGGCCATCGTCGACGCCGACGGTCGCTACCTCGGCAAGTACCGCAAGACCCACCTGCCCCAGGTCAAGGGTTTCTGGGAGAAGTTCTACTTCCGGCCCGGCAATCTCGGCTATCCCGTCTTCGACACTGCGGTCGGCAAGGTCGGCATCTACATCTGCTACGACCGCCACTTCCCCGAAGGGTGGCGGGCCCTCGGCCTCAACGGCGCCGAGATGGTGTTCAACCCGTCGGCCACCAGCCGGGGCCTTTCCGCCTACCTGTGGAAGCTCGAACAGCCGGCGTCGGCGGTCGCCAACGAATACTTCATCGGCGCCATCAACCGGGTCGGGATCGAGGACCTCGGCGACGACGACTTCTACGGGACCTCGTACTTCGTGGACCCCGAGGGCAAGTTCGTCGGCGATCCCGCCGACGATCACGGCGCCGAGCTCGTCGTGCGTGATCTCAATCTCGATCTGCTCGAGGAGGTTCGGGCCCGTTGGGCGTTCTACCGGGACCGTCGCCCCGACCTCTACGGCGACCTCACCAGGCCGTAGCCATGAACTCGATGGCTGACGATCTCCACGCCCGCCACCAGCGGGTCTCCCCGAAGTGGGTGGCCCTCTACTACCAGGACCCGATCGAGCTGGTCCGCGGCGAGGGCCGCCACGTCTGGGACGCCGCCGGCAATCGGTACCTCGACTTCTTCGGCGGGATCCTGACCACGATCAGCGGCCACGCCGTGCCTGAGGTGGTCGACGCCATACGCGAGCAGGCCGGCAAGCTGCTCCACACCTCGACGCTGTACCTCTCCCGGCCGATGGTTGAGCTGGCCGAGAAGATCGCGGGCCTGTCGGGGATCGCCGACGCCAAGGTCTTCTTCACCCCGTCGGGCTCGGAGGCCAACGACGCCGCCCTCCTGCTCGCCACCTGCCACCGCCAGTCCAACCAGGTGCTGGCGCTACGCAACAGCTATCACGGGCGCTCGTTCAGTGCCATCGCCATCACCGGCAATCGCTTCTGGTCGCCGACGTCGGTTTCGGGGCTCAAGGTGAACTTCGTGCACGGCGGCTACCGGCTGCGCTCGCCGTACCGGCACCTGGACGACGACGCCTACATCAAGGCCTGCGTCCAGGACCTCCGCGACGTCATCGACATGTGCACCTCCGGAGACGTGGCCTGCATGATCGCCGAGCCCATCCAGGGCGTGGGCGGCTTCATCGTGCCGCCCGACGGGATGCTCGGCGCCATGAAGGAGGTCCTCGACACTTTCGGGATCCCGTTCATCTCCGACGAGGTCCAGACCGGATGGGGCCGCACCGGCGAGCACTTCTGGGGCTATCAGGCCCACGGGCTGGTGCCCGACATCATCACCTTCGCCAAGGGGGTCGGCAACGGTCTCGCCCTCGGCGGCGTCGTTGCCCCCGCCAAGATCATGGACAGCGTGACCGCCAACTCCATCTCCACCTTCGGCGGCAATCCGCTGGCCACCGCGGGCGCGCTCGCCAACCTCGACTACCTCCTCGCCCATGACCTGCAGGGCAACGCCCAGAAGATGGGCCACCTGTTCTTCGAACGCCTGCGCCCGCTGACCGAGCGCTACCCCTACATCGCCGAGGTCCGGGGCCGGGGCCTCATGATCGCGGTGGAGACGTGTCACCCCGACGGGACGCTGACCCCGTGGCCGGAGGCGGCCACCGCGTTGATGGAATCGTGCCGGCGCCGTGGCCTGCTGGTGGGAAAAGGGGGGTTGTACGGCAACGTGTTGCGCATGGCGCCGCCGATGTCACTGACCGCGGCCGAGGCCTCGGAGGGGCTGGACATCGTCGAGGCGGCAATCGAGGAGGTCGGCGCATGACAATCCTTATCCGCAACGGCACCGTCGTCTCCTCTACCGGGGCGGCTCCGATGGACGTGCTGGTCGACGGCGAGACCATCGCCGCCCTCTACGCTCCCGGCGCGCCCCAGTCTCAGGCGATCGTGGCCGACCGCGAGATCGACGCCACCGGGAAGTACGTCATCCCGGGCGGCATCGATGTCCATACCCACATGGAGATGCCGTTCGGGGGGACGTTCTCGGTCGACACCTTCGAAACCGGCACCCGTGCCGCGGCGTGGGGCGGAACGACCACCATCATCGACTTCGCCACGCACCACACCGGCGAGCGGGTCCAGGACATCCTGGCCCAGTGGCATGCCAAGGCCGAGGGGAACTGCGCCATCGACTACGGCTTCCACCAGATCATTGGCGGCGTCGACGACGACGCCCTCAAGGCTATGGACGAGCTCGTCGCCCACGAGGGCGTGACCAGTTTCAAGCTGTTCATGGCCTACCCCGGGGTCTTCTACTCCGACGACGGCCAGATCCTTCGCGCCATGCAAAAAGCAGCGGATATCGGTGCCACGATCATGATGCATGCGGAAAACGGCATCGCCATCGACGTCCTGGCCGCCCAGTGCGTGAGCCGGGGCGAGACCGATCCGCTGTACCACGGCCTCAGCCGACCGTCGGTCCTCGAGGGCGAGGCGACCCACCGGGCCTGCGTGCTGGCCGGCGTGGCGGGCAACGTCCCCCTCTACATCGTCCACATGTCCGCCTCCGAGGCGCTCGAGGCGGTGGCCGCGGCCCGCCACTCCGGGGCCAACGTCTTCGCCGAGACGTGCCCGCAGTACCTCTACCTGACGCTCGAGGAGACGCTGGCGAAGCCCGGTTTTGAGGGTGCGAAGTGGGTGTGCTCGCCCCCGGTGCGCACCGGCGGTGCCCATCACCAGGCCGACCTGTGGAAGGGCCTGCGGACCAACGAGCTGGCTTGCGTCTCCACGGACCATTGCCCCTTCTGCTTCAAGGAGCAGAAAGAGATAGGCCTCGGCAACTTCACCAAGATCCCCAACGGCATGGGCTCGGTCGAGCACCGCATGGACCTCCTCCACCAGGGGGTGGTGGCGGGCCGGCTGTCGTTGGAGCGGTGGGTCGAGACGTGCTCGGTGACCCCCGCCAGGATGTTCGGGCTGTACCCCCGCAAGGGCACAATTGCGCCGGGCAGCGACGCCGACATCGTGATCTATGACCCGGCGGCCCAGCACACGCTGAGTGTCGCCACCCACCACATGAACATCGACTACTCGGCCTGGGAGGGAATGACCGTCACCGGCAAAGCCAACACCGTCATCTCGCGGGGCCAGGTCATCGTCGACGGCGACAAGTACACAGGCCGCAAGGGTCACGGAAAGTTCCAAAAGCGCGGCCTGTCGCAGTACCTCACCTAATGATGAACGACGAGGAGCAGACACGACGCCAGATTGAGGCCAAGCTGGCCGAAGGGCCTTCGAGCCCGCAGTGGGACGCGGACCGCTTCGACGAGGTGCGCGCCGAGCTCTCGCTACTCGAAAGGCAGCTCATGGCCTACGCCAAAGCCGCCCAGGCCTACACCGCCAAGATCCAGGCGGCGCAGGCGGCCCGCGACCGGCCCAAGATGGAAAAGCTGGCCCGCAAAGGCCCGCCCAAAGTGAAGGCCCCCGACGGACAGGAGTTCCAGGCCCTGTCCGACGAGCTCCTGGTCCTGTCGATCGATCGCTCGGCCGACATGCTGCGCACCGAGCGGGACCCTGTCGGCGCCGTCCTGCTCGCCGAGTTTCGGCAATGCCAAGCCTTGGTGGATGCCGGGGAGCAAGGCGCCCGCGTTCGGCTGGGCGAACTCAACGAGCAGTGGGCCGCCCTCCAGGACGAACTACGCCGGCGCGCCTACGCCGAGTTGCACCCATAGAACGACACCCATAGAAGGAGAGGGCCGGGGGGATGGCAGGTATATCGCATTGGATCGGAGGCCGCATCACTCCTGGCGCGGGCCCCGACATCCGGGTCGGACCGGTGTGGAATCCCGCCACCGGCGAACAGCAGGCTTCAGTGGAACTGGCGTCGGCGGGCGATGTCGACGCCGCCGTCGCCGCCGCCACGGCAGCCTTTCCGGCGTGGCGGCAGACGTCGCTGTCGCGCCGCGCCGAGGTCCTGTTCCGTTTCCGGGAGCTGGTCGACGCCAACCGCAAGGAGCTTGCGGCGCTTGTGACCGCTGAACATGGCAAGGTCACCGCCGACGCCTTGGGCGAAGTGGCCCGGGCGCTTGAGAACATCGAGTACGCCTGCGGTGTCCCCCAGCTGCTCAAGGGCGAGTACAGCGAGCAGGTCTCAAGCGGCGTCGACGTGTACTCGATCCGCCAGCCGCTCGGCGTCGTGGCGGGGATCACGCCGTTCAACTTCCCTGTGATGGTGCCGGTGTGGATGTTCGCCAATGCCCTGGCGTGCGGGAACGCGTTCGTGTTGAAGCCGAGTGAGAAGGACCCCTCGGCCTCCCTGCTGCTGGCGGAACTGTTGAAGGCCGCGGGATTGCCAGACGGCCTGTTCAACGTGGTGCAGGGCGACGCCGAAGCGGTCGAGCGGATCCTTTCGCATCCTGATGTGGCCGCGGTGTCTTTCGTTGGCTCGACGCCGATCGCCCGCCACATCTATTCGACCGCCACGGCGAACGGGAAAAGGGTCCAGGCGCTGGGCGGCGCCAAAAACCACATGATCGTCCTGCCCGACGCCGACATCGAGGCGGCGGCCGATGCCGCGGTATCGGCTGGGTACGGGTCGTCGGGAGAGCGGTGCATGGCAGTGTCCGTGCTGGTGGCGGTGGGCGAGAGTGGCGATCCGCTGGTCGAGGCCATCAAGGCCCGGCTGCCCAAGGTACGGGTGGGCCCGGGGAGCGACGCCGACAGCGAGATGGGTCCGCTCATCACCGAGGCCCACCGCGATCGGGTGGCGTCGTACATCGACCGGGGTGAGTCGGCGGGGGCCACCGTCGTCGTGGACGGGCGGTCGGCGTCGCTGCCCTCCGACGGGTTCTTCCTCGGCGCGACGCTGCTCGACGACGTCACCACTGACATGGACGTCTACCGGGACGAGATCTTCGGTCCGGTGCTCGGCGTGATTCGCGTCGCCACCTACGAAGAGGCGGTGAGCCTCGTCAACGCCAACCCCTACGGCAACGGCGCCGCCATCTTCACCCGCGACGGCGGAGCAGCGCGGCGCTTCCAGTTCGAGTGCCAGGCGGGGATGGTCGGTATCAACGTCCCCATTCCCGTTCCGGTGGGGTACTACAGCTTCGGCGGTTGGAAGGCGTCGCTGTTCGGCGACACGACCATGTACGGCCCGGAGGGGGTCCGGTTTTACACCCACTCCAAGGTCGTGACCTCCCGCTGGCCCGACCCGGCCACGTCCCGGGTCGACCTGGGCTTTCCCCGCAACGACTGACGTCACATGGATATCGGCGTTGTCCTGCAAACCAACCCGCCCGCCGCCCAGGTCATCGAGCTGGCCCGCCAAGCCGAGCTCTGCGGATGCACCCACGTATGGACGTTCGACTCCCACCTGCTCTGGGAGGAGCCCTTCGTCATCTACAGCCAGATCCTGGCGGCCACCCGCAAAGTGATGGTCGGGCCCATGGTCACCAATCCCGCCACCCGGGACTGGACGGTGACCGCCTCGCTGTTCGCAACCCTGAACGAGATGTTCGGCAACCGCACGGTGTGCGGTATCGGGCGGGGCGACTCGGCGGTGCGGGTCACCAACGGCAGCCCGACCACCCTCGCCACGCTCCGCGAGGCGATCGGGGTGATCCGGGAGCTGGCCAACGGGCGATCGGCGGAGTACAAGGGCGCCACCCTGCGCTTCCCCTGGGGTACCCAGAGCCGCCTTCCGATCTGGGTGGCCGGATACGGCCCCAAGGCGCTGCGCCTGGCGGGCGAGGTGGGCGACGGTTTCATCCTTCAGCTGGCCGATCCCGCGGTGGCGGCGTGGACGATCGCCACCGTGCGCGAGGCGGCGGCGCGCGTCGGACGCGACCCGGCATCGATCACGATGTGCGTGGCCGCCCCCGCCTACGTCGGTCCCTCGTCTGACCTGGCGCACATGCGGGACCAGTGCCGGTGGTTCGGCGGCATGGTCGGCAACCACGTGGCTGACCTGGTGGCCCGCTACGGCTCCAGCGGAGCCGTCCCGACCGCCCTCACCGATTACATCAAGGGCCGCCAGGACTACGACTACAACGAACACGGCCGGGCGGGAAATGCCCACACCCAGTTCGTGCCCGATTCGATTGTCGACCGGTTCTGCATCCTGGGCCCGGTGGAGCACCACCTGTCGCGCCTGCAGGAGCTGCAGGCGCTGGGGTGTGACCAGTTCGCCATCTACCTGCAACATGATGGGAAAGAGGAGACGTTGCGGGCCTATGGCGACCACATCGTCCCCACCGTTGGCGCCCATGTCGCGGCCAAGTCGTAGTTGCCGTCGCCCCAAACCCGACACGCGCCGACCCTGATGAAGGAGGAGACGCCGCTCCTTCCCCCAGGGGTCCCCGTCGTCGTCCGGCCGGCGGGGCGGGAGCGCAACGTCGCGGCCCGGCTCCGGGTCCGCCGGCTGCTGCTATTCGTCGTGGCTCTCCTCCTGCTGTGCGCGCTGTGGGAGGGTTACAAATGGTTTGGGCAGGCGGCGGGCGGCAAAGTGTTCGGCTGGCGGCTCCCGGCCCGAAGCGACAACGGCTCCATGCCCCATATCTGGGACATCGTTCGGCGCTTCGGCCAGCCGGAGCGGCGGGGGACGAGCCGGCGTATCGGCGCCACCGTGGCCGCCGGCGCCTGGTTCACCTTCCGGGTGGCCATGGCCGGTTTCGTCGTAGGGGTGACCGTCGGCCTGGCGCTGGCCATCGTGATGCAACGCTTCCGCGTCGCCGAACGGGGGCTCCTGCCCTACGTGGTCCTGTCGCAGACCGTTCCGCTGGTCGCGCTGGCGCCCCTGGTGGTGGGGTGGGGGGGCAACCTCACCCTTTTCGGGGTCCACTGGAAGCTCTGGATGTCGGTCGCCGTGATCGCCGCCTACCTCGCCTTTTTCCCGGTTGCTGTCGGCGGACTGCGGGGCCTGCAGGCCCCCGCCAGCGAAGCAGTCGAGCTGATGGACTCCTATGCTGCGTCATGGCGCCAGACGCTGCTGAAGCTTCGATTGCCCGCAGCTGTCCCGTATCTGGTGCCCGCCCTCAAGTTGGCGGCGGCATCGTCGGTCGTCGGAGCGGTGGTGGCCGAGATCTCGACCGGAACCAAGGGCGGTATCGGGCGCCTCATCATCGAGTATTCCCGTGAGGCGACCTCGGATCCCGCCAAGGTGTACACCGCCATGATCGGCGCCGGGGCGCTGGGCCTGGTGGTGGCCGGCGTCGTCGGGATCATCGATGTCGTCATGATGCGCCACCGTCCCCCGGTGACGTCGTGACCGGCGCGCCGGCCGTCGAGCTTGTCAAGGTCGCCAAGACCTTCAACCCGGGCCGGCCCGGGAAGGTCGAGGCCGTGGTCGACATCTCGCTGGTGATCGAGCGGGGCGAGTTCGTCTCGCTTATCGGTCCATCGGGCTGTGGCAAGAGCACGCTGCTACGGCTGATCGCCAACCTGATCGATCCCACCGCCGGCCAGCTGGCCGTCAACGGCAAGACGGCCCGCCAGGCCCGGTTGGACCAGGACTACGGTATGGCCTTCCAGCAGGCGGGACTGTTCGAGTGGCGCACGGTGACGAAGAACATCGAGTTGCCCCTTGAGCTGCGGGGATGGGACCGGGCTCGGCGCCAGGCCCGCGCCGCGGAGATGCTCACCCTCGTCAAGCTGGAGGACTTCGCCGACCACCACCCGTGGGAGCTGTCGGGGGGCATGCAGCAGCGGGTCGCCATCGCCCGGGCGCTGGCGTTCGACCCACCACTGCTGCTCATGGACGAACCGTTTGGGGCACTCGACGAGATGACCCGCGAGCACATGCAGGCTGAGCTCAACCGCATCTGCGAGGCCACGAGAACCACCGCGGTGTTCGTGACGCACTCCATCGCCGAGGCCGTGTTCCTCTCCGACCGGGTGGTGGTGATGTCGCCCCGTCCCGGGCGGGTGGTCACCGTCGTCGAGGTGGGGCTGGGAGACCGGGTCGAGGACACCCGGGAGACTCCGGAGTTCTTCAAGAAGATCACCGAGGTGCGCGAAGCCCTGCGGGGATCGGCGTGAGCCGGCTGCGGTCGGTCTTGCCCCCGCTGCTGGTCGGCATCGGGCTCCTCCTCGGATGGCAGCTGTTCGTGCAGGTGCGCCACGTCAAGCCCTACCTCCTGCCCGCCCCGTCGGCCATCTGGCACCAGATCGCCGTCAACCGGGGCGGCATCGTCCACGCCGCCCGGGTGACCGGCACCAACGCGCTGATCGGGCTGGTGGCGGGCACTGCCCTCGGGGCGGGAGCGGGGGCCGTGGCCAGCCGCTTCCGTTTCCTGGGAGAGCTGACCACACCGGTGGCGGTGGCCGTCAACGCCGTGCCGATCATCGCCCTCGTGCCGATCTTCAACAACATGTTCTCGACGACCAGTGCCATTCCCCGCCGCCTGATGGTCACGATCATCGTGTTCTTCCCGATCTTCATGAACACCTTCCGCGGCCTCACCCAGGTCGACGCCACCAAGGAGGAGCTCATGCGCTCCTACGCAGCGTCCGAGAGCACGATCCTGCGCAAGGTCCGCATCCCCAACGCGGCGCCGTTCTTCTTCACCGGCCTCAAGATCGCGTCGTCGCTCAGCGTCATCACGGCGGTGGTGGCGGAGTACTTCGGGGGGCTCCAGGACGGCCTCGGGAGCCACATCGTGTCGGCCGCGGCCAATTCGGCCTACGGTCGGGCGTGGGCGTTCGTTGCCGCCTCGTGCCTGCTGGGTTTGACCTTCTACGTCGTTTCCATCGTGACCGAGCGTGCCGCTGTTCCCTGGCAGGCCGTTCGGCGCACCCGCTGATCCTGTTTCGTCGAACATCCAAGAGGGGAGCAACATGAAAAGAAGGCGCAGTTCGTCCGCAGCCGCGGTGGCGCTGACCTTGGTGCTGATCGCCGGGGCCTGTTCGAGCGGCAAGTCCTCGACCACCAACACGACCGCCGCGGGCACCGGGACCACCGCCGCGGTGGGGCCGCTCAAGACCGTGAAGCTGCAGCTTCAGTGGTTCACCCAGGCCCAGTTCGCGGGCTACTTCGCCGCCGTTGACCAGGGCTTCTACAAGAAGTACGGCCTCGATGTGCAGATCATCGAGGGCGGCGTCGACATCGTGCCCCAGACCGTGCTGGCCCAGGGCGGAGCGGACTACGCCATCGCCTGGGTGCCCAAGGCGCTGGCATCACGCGAGCAGGGCGCCAACATCACCGACGTGGCCCAGATCTTCCAGCGGTCGGGGACGCTGCAGGTCTCGTTCAAGGACAAGAACATCACCACGCCCGCGGACCTCAAGAACAAGAAGGTCGGCAACTGGGGCTTCGGCAACGAGTTCGAGCTGTTCGCGGGTATGACCAAGGCCGGCCTCAACCCCGGTTCCGACGTCAAGCTGGTCCAGCAGCAGTTCGACATGAAGGCCCTGCTGAGCGGCGACATCGACGCCGCTCAGGCCATGATCTACAACGAGTACGCCCAGGTGCTGGAGGCCACCAACCCGGCGACGGGCAAGCTCTACCAGCCCAGTGACTTCAACGCCATCAACTGGAACACCGTGGGCACGGCCATGCTGCAAGACGCCATCTGGGCCCAAACCGACAAGCTCAAGGACGCCACGTTCCAGGACACCACGGTGAAGTTCATCGAGGGCTCGATCCAGGGCTGGGCGTACTGCCGGGACAACGCCACCAAGTGCCGTGACATCGTGGTGGCCAAGGGCTCGAAGCTCGGCAACAGCCATCAGCTGTGGCAGACCAACGAGATCAACAAGCTCGTCTGGCCCTCGCCCAAGGGCGCCGGGTACATCGATCCCGCCGACTGGAACCGCACCGTGCAGATCGCCATGGGCACCAAGAACGCCGACGGCGCCACGGTCATCACCAAGGCGCCCGATCCTGCCGCCTACACCAACGACTACGTCAACAAGGCCCTCACCGCCCTCAAGGCAGCGGGCGTCGACGTGAACGGTACGAGCTTCCAGCCGCTCACCGTGACGTTGCAACCGGGCGGCAACTAGCACCCTCGGAGTCGGGCAACGTCGCCGGGGAAACCGTCGTCGCTGCAGACGGGTGGGGCACAGGGATTGGCCCGGGCGCCTCGTGGAGGCCGCCGGGCGACTCCTAGAGGCGCGTTCGGGATTCTGAGCACCATTTGGCGCGATATATGCCCTCAGATGGTGCTCAGAATGGTCGTAGCCCCCGCTGGCGCCCCCGGCCGGTCACCTGAGGCGGGCCTCTTCGGAGCCTGCGGGCCCGGTGGTTGCGCCATCATTCCCGCCGCCGGGGCGGCGGTTGCTTTGCTCCCGGGGCGGGGCGGTATGTTGCCCCCGTGCACGGGGACACCGAAACCGTCACCCGGCTCCTCGGGCGGGTGCCTCGCGGGCACTACGAGGTGGTGGTGCGTGACGCCACCTTGTCGCCAGTGGTCATCCGCAACTTCCCACTGCTGTACGACGGCACGCCGATGCCGACGCGATTCTGGCTGGTGGGGGCGGCCGAGCGCCTGATGGTGGACCGCCTCGAAGCCGCGGGCGGCGTCCGCCGCGCCGAGGCGGACCTCGACCCCGCCGAGGTGGCGAGCGCCCATGCGGCGTACGCGGCCGAGCGCGACGCCGCCATACCCGCCCACTGGACCGGGCCGCGCCCTTCGGGAGGCGTCGGGGGCACCCGGCGGGGCGTGAAATGCCTCCACGCCCACTACGCCTGGTTCCTGGCCGGAGGCGACGACCCCGTCGGGCGCTGGATTGCGGCCGAAGCGCGGCGCACCGCGCCTGTTGTTTGATGGTTGCGGCGCCGGTCGCGGCCATCGACTGCGGCACCAACTCGACCCGGCTCCTCGTTGCCGCGGCCGACGGGACGACCATCGACCGGCGGATGCATATCACCCGGCTGGGCCACGGCGTCGACCGCACCCATCTCCTGGACCCCGCCGCCATCGCCCGGACGGTCGCCGTCCTGCGGGAATACCGCCAGGTCATGGACGATCTGGGCGTCACCGGTGTCCGCATCACCGCCACGTCGGCGGCGCGCGACGCCACCAACCGGGAGGACTTCTTCCGGGCGGCGGAGGAGGTGGTCGGCGTTCGTCCCGAGTTGCTGAGCGGCGAGGAGGAGGCGGCCCTGTCGTTTGCCGGCGCCACCGCGTCACTCGATCCCGCCGACGGCCCATTCCTGGTGGTCGACATCGGGGGTGGCTCCACCGAGTTCGCGGTGGGGCCTGACCCCGACGGTGACCCCTTGGTCCCGACCGGCGCCATGTCGGTCGACATCGGATGCGTGCGCCTCACCGAACGCTTCTTGCGTCACGATCCCCCGCAGGCCGAGGAGTTGGCCCAGGCATTTTCGGTCGTCGAGGACTACCTCGACGACGTTCGGCGAAGCATCCCGGGCCTTGAGGAGGCGGTCAGGCTGGTCGGCCTGGCGGGCACCGTCACGACCATCGCGGCGGTTGAGATCGGGCTGGCGGAGTACGACCGCGACAAGATCCACCATTTCGTCCTGAGCCGCGATGCCACCGAGGACGTGTTCCGCACCCTGGCCATGGAGAGGCGGGCCGACCGGGTCTTCAACCCCGGCCTGGAGGCGGCCCGCGCCGACGTGATCGTCGCCGGCTGCATCATCCTCGTCGCCATCATGCGCCGCTACGGCTTCGGCGAATGCCTGGTCTCGGAGGAGGACATCTTGGACGGCCTGGCCCGGAGTCTCCTCCGCTAGGCCGGGGAAAAGGGGTGGGGCGGGTCCGAGGGCCTGCGGGGCCCGCGGTCGACACCGACGTCGCTGCGAGCCGTCGATAGCATGCCTTGGTAGTGCCGCACCACCAGCGCATCCTGATGGGCCCTGGCCCTTCCAACCCCTACCCGGAGGCCACCGAGGCCTTCGTGCGGCCGATGCTCGGCCATCTCGATCCCGTTTTTCTCGAGTTGCTGGACGAGACCTGCGATCGCCTCCGCCAGGTATGGGGGACCGCCAACGACCTGACCCTGCCGTTGTCGGGCACGGGGTCGGCGGGGATGGAAGCCGCATTCGTCAACCTGCTGGGCCCCGGCGACACCGTCGTGATCGGCGTCAACGGGTTGTTCGGCGAGCGCATGTGCGACGTTGCCGCGCGCTGCCGAGCTGAGGTCGTGCGCGTCGACGAACCATGGGGCCAACCTCTTGTCGCCGAACATCTCGTGGATGCCCACCCGAATCCCAAGCTGGTGGCGGCGGTGCACGCCGAGACCTCCACCGGTGTGCGCAACGACATCGCCGCCATCGCGGCAGCGGTGGCGGCCGCCGGCGACGCCCTGGTGCTGGCCGACTGCGTCACGTCGCTCGGCGGGATCGCGGTCGAGATCGACGGGTGGGGGGTGGATGTCGCCTATGCGGGCACCCAGAAATGCCTCGGGGTGGCCCCCGGCCTGGCGCCGTTCACCATGAACGACCGGGCCCGGCAGCGGCGGGTCGCCAAGCCCCAGAGCTGGTACCTCGACCTCGGCATGATCGCCGACTACGCCGCCACCCAGGGCGCCCGCAAATACCACCACACGGCTCCCGTTGCCATGATCATGTCGCTGCACGCGGGCCTTGGCGCCCTCCTCGACGAGGGGCTCGACGAGGTCAAGCATCGCCACGCCGAATGCGGCCGGCTCCTCCATGAGGGCCTTGAGTCGATGGGCCTGCAACTGTTCGCCGCCGAGGGCCACCGCCTTCCCGAGCTGACCACCGTGTGGGTGCCCGAAGGTGTCGACGAAGGCAAGGTTCGCCGCTCCCTTTTGGATCGTTACGACATCGAGATCGGCGGCGGTGTCGGTGCCTTTGCCGGCCGGGTGTGGCGAATCGGTTGTATGGGCCATACCGCCCGCCGAGCCAACGTGGCCCTTCTTCTCGCCGCCCTATCTGAGATCCTGGATCGATGAGTTGGGGGGCGGTGCGCCCGTCGTCGCTGGAGTTGGTGGGCCGGCGGTTGTCCCTGCGCCCGCTCACCTCGGGCGACTTCGAGCAGTGGCGGGAGGTCCGGATCCGGTCACGGGACTGGTTGGTCCGGTGGGAGCCCCGGCCCATCATCGGCCAGCCCGACGCGGCCGACGATCGCCGGGTCTTCGCCGCCCGCTGCGGCGCCCGCGACCGGGAGCGGCAACTAGGAACGGGCTACGGGTTCGGCATCTTCGTCTCCGGCCGGTTCGCGGGGGAGATCAACATCTCGTCGATCCAGCGCGGCCCGTTCCAAAACGCCTACGTGGGGTACTGGATCGACCAGGCGATGGCCGGTAACAGCTACGTTCCCGAGGCGGCGGTGCTCGTGTTCCGCTTCGCCTTCGAGGAGCTGGCTCTGCATCGCGTCCAGGTGGCCATCATCCCTCGCAACCACCCGAGCCGCCGAGTCGCCGAGAAGCTCGGCCTTCGCGAAGAGGGCATCGCCTTCCGCTACCTGGAGATCAACGGTGTGTGGGAGGACCACGTCCGCTATGCCATCACCTCGGAGGACTGGTGGCAAAAGCGCGAGGAGTACACCGCGACCTGGTTGAGCTGAGCCGGAGGCTTTAGCGCTGATCGGGGCGTACCACCGCCGGGGAGTGGCGGAAGAACGCCTCCACGTCACGCTCGTACTTGTACTCCGGTCGCACTTTGCCCACGACCTTGCGCAGTCGATGGCCCTTCACGAAGCTCTCGACGGCGCCCACCGAGGTGTAGCGGTACTCGAATCCGGCCTGCTTCAGCCGGCGGTTGTCGACCCCCCGGCCGTAGCGCAGGAGGTCCAGGATTTCGTCGGGGAGATGGACGACACCGAGGCGGGTCAGCGGGGCGGCGCTCAGCGCGGTCAACACCGGCGGCAGCGGCCACTGCGGGCGGCCGACCATGGACGCCACCTCGCTCCACGGCAGTCGCCCGTCGCCGGCGACGTTGTAGACCCCCGACAGGTTCTCCCGCATGGCGAACTCGAGGGAACGCACGACGTCGTCCTCCTCGACGAACTGCATCAGCGGATCGAAGCCGAAGATGCTCGGCACGACGGGCAGCGACAGTGCCTGGGAGATCGGCGTGACGATGTCGGTGCCGAGCACGTTGCCGCAGCGCAGCATGGCGACGGTCACATTCGGGCTGTCGTCCGCGAAGTCCCGAAGGTAGCTCTCGACTTCGAGCAGCGACCGCTCCACGCGGGTCCCGGCGGAGTGGTTCCGGGTCATGTCCTCGCGGAACCAGTTCGGGTCCCGGTGTGACGCCCCGTACACCAGCGTCGAAGATTTGACGACCAGGTGCCGAACCGAGCTTTCCGGCGCCCCCGCCGCGGCCAGCAGGTTCATGGTCCCGATCACGTTGATCTCGTGCAGGGCCCGCCCGCTCATACGGGTGGAGTCCACCACCAAGAAGGTGTGCAGGATGGTGTCGACCTGGGTGGCCTGCACGATCCGCGAGAGGATGGAATAGCTCTGGTCGGCCCGGACGAACTCGGTGCGCTCCAGCTGGACGGTCGGCTCGGTGGTGTCGAGGCCGACGATCAGTTCGACCGAGGGGTCGTGTTCCAGCGCCTGGGCGACGCGGCCGCCCCAGAAGGACCCGAGCCCGGTGACGAGGACCCGCCGTCCCACGCTCAACCGAACCAGACGCTGGACCGCTCGGCCAGCATGGCGAGCAGCGCCTCCTGCAGGCTGTGGCGTATGGCCTCGGCGGTGTCCATGATCCTGCTGCGGGAGTACCGCTCCTGGTCGGGCGGCACGTCGAGTACCACGGGGTCGAGCACCTTCAGCTTGAACTTGGCCGGGAAGTACACGAACGGCCCGAGGAGCGGTCCGAGGGCGACCATGTTGGCGGTCACCGGGAAATAGGGCAACCCGGTGGCCTTGGCGAGCGCCGCCGATTTCCACAAGATGGGCATCGACTCCTCGGCGCCGACCACTGCGATCGGGATGATCGGCACCCCGGCGCGCATGGCGATCTCGACGAAGCCGCCCCGGCCGAAGCGCCGCAGCTGGTACTTGTCCTGGTAGAGCTTTCCCGTCCCCTTGGTGCCCTCGGGGAAGACGAGGACCAGCTGGCCGTCCTGGCGGAGGAGGCGGTAGGCGTTGTCGGGGTGCGCCGGCACCCCGCCGGCGCGGGCCCACAACGTGCCGACGACCGGGATCGCCTTGAACATGTAGTCGGCCAGGCCGTAGACCGGGCGGCCCAACTCGGTCTCGACGCCGTGCATGATGACCGGGGCGTCGCTCGGGATGGCGCCGGCGTGGTTGGCCACCAGCAGCGCGCCACCGCGCGTCGGGATCTTCTCCAATCCGTCCCATTCGGCCCGGAACCAGTGCCGGTAGATCGGGTTGTACAGGCTACGGGCTATGGCCCGGACCCTTTCCGACCGGCCCCATTCGTCGACATCGCCGAGGCGGGGCTCGGAGACCGGTTCGGGGGCGGGAACGGTGCGCGGCAGCGGGACGAGAGCCCGGGAGACGCCGGCCTCACCGATCGAGCGACTCCCGGCCACCGGAGGATCCTACCGGCCGAAGCTGTCACGATCGGCGGGACAACCAATCCCGCGGCTGCGGCGTCAGTAGAGATGTGCTGGTGGACGCGAGACTCCTGGCTGTGACCCGAGCCGATGTCGGGGCCGACGAACGTGTGGCTCGCTTGTTCGACCAGCACTACCTCCGCTTGTGCCGGCTGGCCAGCCTCCTGCTCGGTGACGCCACACTGGCGGAAGACATCGTCCAGGAGGCATTCCTGCGGACGTTGTCGGGATGGCTGCGCCTTCGCGAACCCGAGCGGGCGGAGCACTATCTCACCCGCAGCGTCGTCAACCTGTGCCGGTCGCGGTGGCGCCACCGTGACGTGGAGCAGCGAGGCAATGCCGCCGCGGGGGGTCAACCCGGCCGCGGGCCGGCGTGGGACAGTGACCGCCAGGACACGGTGGTCGTCGTCCTCGACGCGATCCGCGCCCTCCCGCCCCGCCAGCGGATGACCATCGTGCTGGCGTATTACCTCGACTTACCGGAGGCGAAAGTGGCTGAGCTCATGGGATGTGCCCCGGGCACCGTGAAATCGCAGATGGCCAAGGCCAAGGCGTCGTTGGCCGTGGCCCTCGGCGAAGCCCCGGCTCTCGGCGAAGCCCCGCCTTTCGGCGGAGCCCCACCCCTCGGCGGAGCCCCGGCTCTCGGCGCCGCGGCGGCCGAGGAGTGGCAGGCATGAGCGATCCGTTCGACGACCGGCTCCGGGGCGCGCTGCGGGCAGGCGGCGACGACTTCTCCTGGGCGAAGCCGCCCGGCGCCGTCCGCAGCGAGGTCGTGAGGCGAGTGGCGCGCCGGCAGCGGCAGAAGGCGGCACTGGCCGCCGGCGGCGTCGCCATCGTTCTCGTGGGCGCGCTCGCCGTCGGTCTCGGGCGACCTGGGCATTCCTCGTCGCGCCTGGTGGCGGCGTCGGGCGCCGGGGCCAGCACGACCGTCGGCGGCGGGTCCCCGACCCCGGGACCAGCCGGAAACACCGGGACCACCGGGGCCGTTGGAGTCACCGGGGGCACCGGGGGTACCGGGGCTACGGGCACCGGGGCTACCGGGCACCGGGGTTACCGGGACCGGGGTTACGGGGACCGGCGTCGCCGTCACCGCGACCCATCCCCCGTCGAGCCCGCCCACGTCAGCCCCGGTCACGACCAGCGTGCCCCGGCCGACGACCACCGTGTCGACCACCCCGCCGCCGGGGTCGTCGGTGCGGGGTAGCGTGGCCTTCAGCCCGACCTGCCCGGTGGAGAAGATCCCGCCGGATCCCGCCTGCGCCCCCCGGCCGGGGCCCGCCCACATCGAGCTGGTCCGCGCCGACGGGTCAGTGGCGGCCCAGGGCGACGCCGGCGCCAATGGCCAGTTCGCCATCACCGTGGCCCCGGGCACTTACGCGGTCCACGCCACCACGCTCCCGGGCAGCTCGGCGATCGGGCGGGGCTGCACCGCCACTCCGTCATCTGTCATCGTGACTCCGGCGCACGGGGCCAGTGTCACCGTGTCCTGCGACACCGGGATCCGCTGACGGTCGCTCTGAAGCACCGGCGCAGCGCCAAACTGCTGCGAAACGACGTAATGCTGTTGTTTCACAGCACTTTGGAGCCGCCGATGAT
This sequence comes from uncultured Actinomycetota bacterium, assembly GCA_963851105.1. Taxonomy (GTDB): domain Bacteria; phylum Actinomycetota; class Acidimicrobiia; order Acidimicrobiales; family Palsa-688; genus DATARN01. The sequence goes on along the minus strand of CAWKNP010000004.1, from coordinate 126,170 downwards.
GCCGGAGAGGTCACGCCCCGGAGGGCCGAGTCCCATCTCGCGTGATGGTGAAGATCCGGGTCAGTCCTGTCATCTCCAGGACTTTGTAGGTCCCCGGCTGGGGTGATCGGAGCAACAGGTCGCCGTCGAACTGGCGGAGCCGCTTGAGGCCGCCGACCAGGACGCCCAGCGCGGTCGAGTCGACGAAGTTCACCTCGGCAAGGTCCACGGTGACGTACCGGGCTCCCTCCGACGTCAGGGTGACCAGTCGTTCCCGGAGCTGGGGCGCGGTGTACATGTCCAGTTCGCCGCTTACGACAACATCCGCAGCGTCGCCGTCACGCTGCCCCACGATAATGAACTCATTCACGGGCGACACCTCCGCGCCAAGTCTTGCCGCCGCCGCATGCAGCACCGGCGGATGGCTGGGGGTTCAACCGCCCTGATTCCTAGCAGGATCGGTCGAAGCGGGCAATGCGGGTATGAACCGGTCGCGGCACATTCGCCATGGGCCGCGTACGTTGGTAGCTCGGCGCCCTGCGAGAGAGGGAGACGGAAGAAATGAGCCAGGAACGGTCGCCCGACAGCCGCTCCGGCCGCCCCGGGGGGGGACTGCGCCTCGGCAACTGGCCGGTGCTGCGCCAGCTGACCGGAGCCGACCACCTCGGCCTCGGCGAGGCCACGGAGTCACCGCACAGCCAGGGGCTGCGCCCCCGTACCGAGGAGGCCGATTCGGTCGTCGCCAGCGTGTGCCCGTACTGCGCCGTGGGATGCGGCCAGCAGGTCTTCGTCTCGAAAGGCCGGATCACCCAGATCGAGGGCGATCCCGCCAGCCCGATTTCGAGGGGCCGGCTGTGCCCCAAGGGCTCCGCCAGCTTCGAGTTGGTCTCGGGGTCCTACCGGGAACAGCGGGTGAAGTACCGGGCTCCCCACGCCGAGACGTGGCAGGACATCTCCCTGGACCGGGCCATGGACATGGTGGCCGACAGAGTGATCGCCACCCGTGCCGAGACGTGGCAGGACGCCGACGAGCAGGGCCGGCCGCTGCGGCGGACCATGGGTATCGCCAGCTTGGGAGGAGCGACCCTCGACAACGAGGAGAACTACCTCATGAAGAAGCTGTACACCGCCCTCGGGGCCATCCAGATCGAGAATCAGGCCCGGATCTGACACTCGTCCACCGTCCCCGGTCTGGGGACATCATTCGGTCGGGGCGGCGCCACCAACTTCCAGCAGGACCTGCAGAATGCCGACTGCATTGTGATCCAGGGCTCCAACATGGCCGAATGCCACCCCGTCGGTTTTCAGTGGGTCATGGAAGCCAAGGCGCGCGGCGCCACGATCATCCACGTGGACCCCCGGTTCACCCGCACCAGCGCACTCGCCGATCTGTTCGTCCCGCTGCGGACGGGTACCGACATCGCCTTTCTGGGCGGCATCGTCAACTACATCCTCGCCAACGAGCGGGAGTTCCGCGACTACGTCGTCAACTACACCAACGCGTCGACGATCGTGAGCGAGGATTTCCGCGACACCGAGGATCTCGACGGGCTCTTCTCGGGATGGGACCCGGAAAAAGGGGCCTACGACGTCAGCAGCTGGCAGTACGACGGGATCGATGTGGCGGCGTCGGCCGGCAATCGTGAAACGGGCGCCAGTTCCGGCCATCAGCACGGCAGCCACGGCGCGCCCATCGGCGACCCCACTTCGGCGCGCGCCGATCCCACGCTGCAGGATCCTCGCTGCATCTTCCAGATCCTGAAGCGACATTTCCGGCGCTACACGCCCGAGCTGGTCGAACAGGTCTGCGGGGTCCCCCCGTCGCTGTTTCTCAAGGTGGCCGAAGCGCTGTGCGCCAACTCCGGCCGGGAGCGAACCTCCGCGTTTGTCTATGCCGTCGGCTGGACCCAGCACAGCGTCGGGGTTCAGTACATCCGCACGGCGTCCATCATCCAGCTGCTGCTCGGCAACATCGGCCGTCCCGGGGGCGGCATCCTGGCGGCGCGCGGCCACGCCAGCATCCAGGGGTCCACGGACATTCCGACGCTGTACGACCTGCTGCCGGGGTACATCCCCATGCCGAAGGTGGGCGACACGGACCTGACCACGTTCATCGAGAACACATCGTCGAAGACCGGCTGGTGGGGCCATTCCGACGCCTTCACCGTGAGCCTGCTGAAGTCGTGGTGGGGCGATGCCGCCACGAGCGACAACGACTACTGCTACGGCTATCTACCGCGCCTCACCGGCGACCACTCGATCTACCACAGTGTGATGGGCATGCTCGACGGTGAGGTCAAGGGCTTTTTCGTGGTCGGCGAGAACCCGGCAGTCGGCTCGGCCAACTCCCGGCTGCATCGCTTTGCCATGGCCTCGCTCGAATGGCTCGTGGTCCGGGATTTCTCCGAGATCGAGTCGGCGTCCTTCTGGTACGACTCGCCCGAGGTCGAAAACGGCGAGCTGCGCACCGCGGACATCGGGACGGAAATCTTCTTTTTCCCGGCCGCAGCACACACTGAGAAAGACGGGAGTTTCACGAACACCCAGCGACTCCTCCAGTGGCATCACAAAGCGGTGGAACCGCCCGGCGACGCCCGGTCCGATCTGTGGTTCTATTTCCACTTGGGGCGCATCATTCGGTCCAAGTTAGCCGATTCGACCGATTCCCGGGATCGGCCCATTCTCGACCTGACCTGGGATTACCCCACGTCCGGCGAGCAGGCCGACCCCTCCGCGGACGCGGTGCTGCGTGAGGTGAACGGCACCGATGGCGAGGGCCGCGCCTTGGCCTCGTTCAAGGCGCTGAAGGCCGACGGCTCCACGACGAGCGGCTGCTGGATCTACTGCGGGGTCTATGCCGACGAGGTCAACCAGGCGGCTCGCCGCAAGCCTGGCCATGACCAGCACTGGGTGGCTCCCGAATGGGGCTGGGCGTGGCCGGCCAACCGCCGCACCCTGTACAACCGGGCCTCGGCCGACCCCGAGGGCAGGCCCTGGTCGGATCGCAAGCGGTACGTGTGGTGGGACGAGGACAAGCGCGAGTGGACGGGATACGACGTCCCCGATTTCGAGGTCGACAAGCCGCCTGACTACCGGCCGCCCGAGGGCGCCTCGGCGGAGGCGGCCATCGCAGGCGACCACCCGTTCATCATGCAGGCCGACGGCCTCGGCTGGCTGTACGCCCCGGGGGGGTTGGTCGACGGCCCCCTGCCGGCGCACTACGAGCCCCACGAGTCGCCCTTCGCCAACGCCCTCTACCGCCAGCAGGCCAATCCCGCCCGGGTGCAGTACCGCCGCAAGTACAACGACTACCACCCGAGCGGGCTTGAACCAGGCTCCGAGGTGTACCCGTATCCCGTCACCACCTACCGGCTCACTGAGCATCACACCGCGGGGGGGATGAGCCGATTCCTGCACCTCCTGAGCGAGTTGCAGCCCGCCATGTTCTGCGAGGTCAGCCCGGAGCTGGCGAGCGAACGCAACCTCGAGCATGCCGGTTGGGCGACCATCGTGACCGCCCGCACGGCGATCGAAGCCCGCGTCCTGGTCACGGCGCGGATGGCGCCGCTTCGCGTGCAGGGCCGGATGTGCCACCAGGTCGGGCTGCCGTACCACTGGGGCTCCCGCGGCCTGGTCACAGGCGATGCCGCCAACGACATCCTCCCCGCCGTCCTCGACGGCAACGTGCACATCCCGGAATCGAAGGTCGCGACCTGCGACATCCGCCCGGGCCGACGACCTCGAGGGCCGGCACTTCTCGAGCTGGTCGAAAGCTACCGCCACCGGGCGGAGGCGGCCGGCAATGGGCGTCACGGGGATGCGTCATGACGGCCATACGACCCGATCCCGATCCCGCGGGCGCCGCCGGTTGGCAGGACCACCCGCCGCGCATGGGGTTCTTCACCGACACGTCGATCTGCATCGGGTGCAAAGCCTGCGAGGTGGCGTGCAAGCAGTGGAACGGCGTGCCCGAGGACGGTTTCAACTTCCTGGCCCAGTCGTACGACAACACCGGGCGCCTCGACGCCAACACCTGGCGGCACGTGGCGTTCATCGAGCAGGGACGGGCCCCCCGACCGAGCGCCGGGGGCGCATCGCCGGGGACCGAAGTGACGCCGGGGAACGAGGTGACGGGCCCCGGCGGGATGCGGTGGCTGATGAGCTCCGACGTCTGCAAGCACTGCACCTCGGCGGCCTGCCTCGAAGTGTGCCCCACCGGGGCGCTCATGCGGACCGAGTTCGGCACCGTCGTTGTCCAGCAGGACGTGTGCAACGGCTGTGGCTACTGCGTCCCCGCCTGCCCCTTCGGTGTGATCGACCAGCGCAAGGGCGACGGCCGGGTGTGGAAGTGCACCCTCTGCTACGACCGGTTGAAAGGCGGGCTCCACCCGGCTTGTGCCCAGGCGTGCCCGACCCAGTCGATCCAGTTCGGCCCGTTGGACGAGCTGCGCGCCCATGCTGCCGAGCGGGTGGGGGTGCTGAAGGCGGCCGGTGTCGCCGAAGCCCGGCTGTACGGCGCCGACCCGTCCGATGGCGTCGGGGGCTTCGGTGCCTTTTTCCTGCTGCTCGACGACCCCGAGGTCTACGGGCTGCCGCCGGTGCCGGAGTCGAGCACCCGGCACCTGCCGGCGATGTGGAAGGCCGCGGCCGCGGCCGCGCTGGCGCTCACCGCCGGCGTCGTGGGCGCGGTGTTCGGAGGCCGGCGGTGACCGCCTCGGCCGCCGTGCCCCCGGAGACCCGCAGCTATTACGGGAGGGCGGTCCTCAAGGAACCGGTGTGGAAATGGCCCATCCCCGCCTACTTCTTCTGCGGGGGGCTGGCGGGGGCCAGTTCGCTGCTCGCCGCGGCCGCCCGTCTGGCCGGCGGCCGCACACTGGCGCAGCGGGCCCGCCTCACGGCACTGGTGGCGCTCGGCGCCAGCGGTGGTTTGCTCGTCAAGGACCTCGGGCGGCCCGGCCGGTTCTACAACATGCTGCGGGTGGCAAAACTGACCTCGCCGATGAGCGTTGGGACCTGGCTCCTCACGGCCTACGGCCCGGCGGCGGGCGCGGCCGCCCTCGGCGGCGTGATTCCCGCGCTCGGGGTGGCCGGCGACATCGCCGCCGGCGCCCTCGGCACCGGCGTGGCCACCTATACCGCCGTCCTGCTGGCCGACACGGCGGTGCCGGCGTGGAAGGGCGCCCGCCGCGAGCTGCCATTCCTCTTCGCGTCGGGCGCCGCCGCCAGCGCGGGTGCGGTCGCCTCGATCCTGAACCCGGTGGCCGATGCGGTCGGGGCGCGCCGCTTGGCGGTGGGCGCGGTCGCGGCGGAACTGGCGGTCGAGCAACTAATTGAGCGCCGGCTGGGAGATGTTGCCGAGGTGTTCCACCAGGGAACGGCGGGGCGGTTGTTCCGGGCGTCCAAAGTGTGCGGCGCCGCGGGGGCCGTCGTGGTCGGCTTGTTCGGCCGGCGCCGTCCGCTGGCGGTCGCCGGAGGTGCACTCGTCGCCACCGGCGCCGCCCTCACCCGATTCGCGGTCTTCGAGGCGGGGAAGGCGTCAGCTCGTGATCCCCGCTACGTCGTCGGCCCGCAGCGCGCCGCGCTGTCAGGTACCTAGCCGCGTTGTCAGGTACCTAGCGGCGCTTCGCGACTTCCGCCGGCGGCGGCCACGTCGTGGTGGTCCTTCTTGACGTCGCGCTCTTCCTGGGCGACCTTGTCTTCGGTCACCGCCTCGGTCCCGGTGTCGGGATCGGCCACCTTCTGCTCGACACGTCCCTCCGCCTCCACCCGGCGGTCACCGGTCACCGCGCCCAGGACTTCTTTCACTTCGCCCTTTTTGTTGTTGCCTTCGGCCATCTTCTGCCTTTACCCGCTGGTGGTCGTCGCCACGCACGGCGCCCCTTAGGGTGGGCTGACGATGGTGAAGCGGGCCGCGCCCCATGACGCCCCAAAGGCCGAGGTCACCGCGGCCCGGCTGACCTCGCAGGGCCTCAGCGGTCCTCCCGCCGCGACAGCGGTGGAGGTTGTCACCCGCCTTCTGGCGGTGCAGGCCCAGGATGCCCGGGGCATGCGGCTCGCCATCCGCAGCCGGACGACCGGGGTGACGGCGACCGACGTCGATGCCGCCCTCACCTCGCGGCGGTTGCTGATCACCTGGCTCAACCGCGGCACGCTGCACCTGGTCACCCCCGAGGACTACTGGTGGCTCCATCCGCTCACGACCCCGCAACTGGTCGCGGGCAATGCCCGCCGTCTCCGCCAAGAAGGGGTGTCGTCCCGCCAGGCCGAGCTCGGCGTCGCCACCGTGACCGCGGCAGTGGCATCCGAAGGTCCCCAGACCCGGGCTCAACTGCGGGCCCGGCTTGACGGGGCAGGAGTCCCCAACAAGGGCCAGGCCCTTGTTCATGTGCTTTTGGCGGCGTCGATCCAGGGCCACATCGTGCGGGGCCCGGTAGTGGGTAGCGAGACCGCGTACGTGTCGGTGCCCGCCTGGCTCGGTGCGCCACCTGGATCTGTGAAGGCGATCGACCGCGGCGAGGCGCTGGCCCGATTGGCCCGCCGCTATCTGGCCGGCCACGGCCCCGCCGATGCCCGGGACCTGGCCAAGTGGGCGGGCCTGCCCCTCGGCGAAGCGCGACTCGGCCTCGCCGGCGTCGGAGACGAGGTGGTCGCGGTCGACGGTGGGCTGGTCAAGTTGGCTGGGAGCGGACCGGCTGCCGAGCTGCCGCCCCCGCGGTTGCTGGGGGCGTTCGACCCGGTCCTGTTGGGCTGGGACTCCCGGGCCGCGATCGTGGGCCGCCACCGGGGCATCGTGACCACCAACGGCATCTTCCGGCCCTTCGCAATGGTCGCCGGCAGGGCCGTCGCCACTTGGGCGCTGCCGGGGGGCCAGATCGAACTCCGCCCGCTGGAGGCCATCGCGGCCGACGACATCGACGCCCTGCAGAGCGATGCTGCCGCTGTGCTCCGCTTCCTCGGCCTGGCGCCGCGCCCGGCGCGGGTCGTCCCGGTGGCCGGGTAGCGACCGGGTCCCGCGGGCTCCCGTGAGCCGGCTCGCCTGATCCACGAGTCCGGCAGGGCCAACCGGGTGGGCGCGGAGGGATTCGAACCCTCATGCCCTTAGGCCGCAGGGTTTAAGCCCGCTGTGTCTGCCATTTCACCACGCGCCCGGACCGAGACAGTGTGGCATGCCCGCCGTCAGCGACCCCCGGGATACGCGGCCAGCGCGGCCACGACGGCATCCTCGCGGGCGAGGAGGGCGGCTTCGGGCTGGGTGTCGTTGTCCAAGAAGGCGAAGCGGCTGATCGCGTTCATCGACATCACGCCCACCATGCCGCCCGCGTTGTCGAGCGAGCCCGTCTTGGCCTGGAGCTTCCCAGCCACGGCGGTGCCGCGGTACCGCGTTGCCAGCGTCCCGGTCTGGCCGGCGACGGCCAGGCCGCTCAGGAGCGGCGCGTAAGCAGGTTGCAGGCCGAGGTCGAGGGCGGCGAGTAACGCTGAGCAGGTGGCCCGGTCGGTGCGCGAGAGCCCGGAGCCGTCATCCATGTGGACACCGGCCAGGGGTATCCCCGCCCCGGCTGCCTGCCGCAGCACGATCGCGATCCCGCCCGCCGTCGTGCCGGTGCCCCCCGACGCCCGGTCGATGGCCCGTACCAGCAACTCGGCAATCCAGTTGTCGCTGGCCCGGAGCATGGCCCCCACGATCTCGCTGAGCGGCGCCGAGGACACCGAGGCCACGACGACGGCACCGGCGGGGGCCGTCTGGTCCGGCTCCGAGCCAACCGCGACATGACGAAGCTGTAACAGGCGGGCCAGCTCGGCGGCCGCATAGTTGGGCGGATCCTGGGCCAGCGTCGACTTGGGCGGCGTGTACTGGATGCCTTCGTTGACGCTCAGCGCGGAGAGCAGTCCGACCTGTTCCTGGGTCTGGTACAGCGCCGGCCACACCGGGAGGAAGCGCAACCGGTCCTGGTGGCTGTCGTCGCCCCGTATGCCGGTGGCCACCAACTTGATCCCCGTTGCCGCCAGCGAGTCGGCCAGGCTCGTTAACGGCGTCCACGGGTATCCCGCCACGCGGACCCGCCCGGCGGTCGACGCGATGAACTCCGGCGCCGCCAGGAGGGGATCACCGTCGCCGACGAGCCAGAGGGCGGCCACCTTGCCGTTGACAGCTGGCGCGGGCGCCACGACACGGGTCGTGAAGCGGAAGTTGGGCCCGAGGGTCGTGAGGGCGGCGGCCGCGACGAGCAACTTCTGGGTGGACGCCGGGATCAGGGCGGTGTCGGGCTGGTGCTGGTAGAGCGTTCGCCCGGAGCCGTCCTGCACCGCCAGGCAAGAGTTAGTGCCCGCGAGAGCCGCATCCAAGGTCGTGGTGAGCGTCACCCGCGGGGAAAGGGTTGTCGTGGTGAGCGCGGTTGTAGTTGTCGTGGCCGCGGGGGCCGGGAGACCTGAGGAGGTGGTGCTCCCGGCCGGCGCCGCCGCCGTGGCTGAGTCCTTGTTGGGGGCGGCGGCGCTGGCGGCGGCGGGGGTCGCGCTTCCGCCCGACGAGCGAATGAGAACGAATGCCCCCGCGGTGATGGCGATCAGGACGCCGACGACCACGGTGAGCGGCCGGATCAGGCGCGTCACCGGGCCGAGGCTAGGGGATGGGCCCGCGGAGACCCCGGCACCCCACCCCCGGGACCGCTCAAGGGCCGGTACCGTCTGACGGTGCTCCTGGCGGTCATCTGCGCTCTCGGCTCGTCGCTGCTCTATGCCGCGGCGTCGGTCCTGCAGCACCGCGCCGCCATCGCCCAGCCCCAGAGCGTGGCCATGAAACTGAGCCTTTTGGGCCGCCTGCTGCGCAACCGGATGTGGCTGCTCGGGGTCGGGTTCGATGGCCTGGCCTACGCCCTGCAGTTCATCGCGCTGGGCCACGGCTCGCTCGTCTTGGTGCAACCACTACTCGTCTGCGGCCTCCTCTTCGCCTTGCCCATCGGCGCCTGGTTGGCGGGCAGCCGCATGACGACGCGGGATTGGTGGGGCGCCGCGGGGGTGGTGGTCGGCCTCAGCGCATTCCTCATCACGGCCTCCCCGGGCCAGGGCCACGCCGAGGTGGCCAATCAGGACTGGCTGATCCTTTTCGCCATCAGCGCGGTGGTGATCGTGGGCCTGGTGCTGGCGTCGCGGACCAACAGCAGCCGGCGGCGGGCCGCCTTCTTGGCGGCCGCCGCGGCCGTCAATTACGGCGTCACCGCGGCGTTGACCAAGGCCGCGGCCCACCTGCTCGACGGCGGCATCGCCGAGTTGTTCGAGAGTTGGGAGGTGTACGTGCTGGTGGGCGCCGGCGTCCTCGGCATGCTCATCGCCCAGAGCGCCTTTCAGGCCGGCGACCTTGACGCCTCGCTTCCCGTGCTCACCGTGGTCGACCCGGTGGTGAGCATCATCATCGGAGCCTTCCTATTCGGCGAGGGAGTCCGGTCGGGACCGCTGGTCACCACCCTCGAGCTCGCCGGGCTGGTCGTCATGACCCTGGGCGTTATCGCCCTTAGCAAGGCGGAGGTCGTCCGCGCCGGCCACGACGAGAAGACCGGGACCTCCGAGTAGCCCCCCGGCCCGAGTACTGGTAGTCCTGGCGCCCACAACCAAACGTACGTTCGGTATAGTGGCGTCATGTCGCCGAGCGACGGCAAGTTGAGATGGCGGTTGGCGGACGAGGACGATTCCGGCGGCCAGGAAGCCCTCTTCGACGGCGACGAGCTGGTCGATCGCCATGTCGGCACCGGGGAGTTCCAAGGCATGGAATTCCTCCATGTCAAGGCGCGCACGATCCTCAACGAGGTCCCCGCCGCCTCCCGCATGCCTTTCCGCTACACGATCAACGCCTACCGGGGTTGCAGCCACGCCTGCACGTACTGTTTTGCCCGGCCGACGCACGAGTACCTGGGCCTCGACGGGGGCGAGGACTTCGAGCGTCGGATCGTGGTCAAGATCAATGCCGTTGAGCAGCTGCGAGCCGAGTTGGCGGGCCGTCGCTGGGCGGGTCACGCCATCGCCATGGGGACCAACACCGATCCCTACCAGCGCTGCGAGGGCAAGTACCACCTGACGCAGGGCATCGTCAAAGTGCTCGGGGAGGCGGCCAACCCCTTTTCCATCCTGACCAAGTCGACGCTCATCCTGCGCGATCTCAAGCTGCTGGCGGCGGCGGCCCAACGGACCGACGTCCGGGCCAGCCTGTCCATCGGCACCCTCGACGAGGAAGTCTGGCGGCTCACCGAGCCGGGCACACCCCATCCCCGGCAGCGCATGCACGCCGTGCGGCGACTCAACGACGCCGGGGTGCCGTGCGGTGTGCTGATCGCGCCCATCCTCCCGGGGATTTCCGATGGCGAGGACCAGCTGGAGGCGGTCGTGGGGGCATGCGTCGACGCGGGCGCCGTCTCCATCTCCTCGGTGGCCCTGCACCTGCGCCCCGGCGTCCGGGACTACTTCATGGCGCAGCTGGCCCGGACCCACCCTCACCTGGTCGCCGAGTACGAGCGCCGCTACCAGCGGGCCTACCTGCCCAAGGCCGAGCAAAAAGACCTGGCGGCGCGGGTCCACGGCCTGGTCGAACAGGCGCGAGGGCGCCACGGGGGGTCCCGGCCGATGGGCCACGAGGCCTTCCGCCTCCGGGAACATACCCCTGCGGTCGAGCCGGGCCCGCCGGCCACCGAACAGCTCAGCCTGGATCTCTCAGCGAGTTCCTAGACCGCACTCATCGTTTCCTCAGGGGCCGATGGTCGAATCTGTTCCGTGGACACCGCCGACTCCCGCCCCCTCGATCCTGACGACTATCTGCAGACCCACTATGGCCTCGCCGTGTCGCTCGCCCGTCGCTACAGCGGTCGAGCCAACTGGGCGGAGTCCTTCGAAGACCTGAAGCAGGTCGCACTCCTCGGCCTGGTACGGGCCAAGGACCGCTTCGACCCGCAGCGGGGCGTTCCATTTTCGGCCTTTGCCACCAGCACCATCGTCGGCGAGTTGAAGCACTACCTCCGGGACCGGTCGTGGGCCATCCGGCCACCGCGACGGGTCCAGAACCTGTACCTGAAGAGCCAGGCGGCGGTGTCCGAGCTCACCCAGGACTTGGGCCGGCTGCCCACCACCGCCGAGATCGGTGATCGCATCGACGCGTCCGCCGGCGAGGTCGAAGAGGCGATGGGAGCCGGTGATTGCCGCCACCCGGCGTCGCTCGACACGCCTTTGACTCCCGGGGATCGCCCCCTGTCCGCCTGCCTCCCCTCGCAGGACAACGGCATGACGGCCGTCGACGAGCGAATGTCGGTGCGCTGGCTGCTCAACCGTCTCCCCGAGCGCGAGGGCCAGATGGTGCAGCTTCGCTACCTCGACGGGCTCACCCAGCAGCAGATCGCCCAGCGGATGGGCCTCAGCCAGGCCCATGTCCAGCGCATGCTGGTGCGCAGCATCGACCAGCTACGGGCGCTGGCCAAGGCCTCCTAAGCCGAAACGGGGACCCCGGCCGCCAGCGCGGCGCCCAGCGCGGGTCCCAACGCCGCGGGATCACTGCGCTCGACGACAACCGTGGAGCAGCCCACCCAGATCGCGGCTTCCTGCAGCGCCTGGGCCACGGCCGCCACATCGCGGTCGCGCACCGGCAGGCGAAGGCTGACCTGGCGAACGACGAGCGTCTTGCCAACCCGTTTCGGGTCGATCCGGCCGATGATGCGGCCCCCGGCCAGCACGGGCATGACGTAGTACCCGTGGACCCGCTGCGCCGACGGCGTGTAGGCCTCAATGCGATGGGCGAAGCCGAACAGCCGGGTGGTTCGGGGTCGGTCCCAGACCATCGAGTCGAATGGGGACAGCAGCGTCGTGCGGTGCCGCCCGCGCGTCCCGAGGGCCTCGAGGGCGGCCGGGTCGGCCCATGCGGCGACTGCTGCACCCGACGACGCCCATCGCGCCACGGTCACCGGGACCAGGCCGCTGCCGGGCGCAGCCGCGGCCACCGCCGCCACCGGAAGGCGGAAGTACTCGGCCAGGTCGGCCACCGTTCCCACGCCGATGGACCGGCCGGCGATGGCCACCAGCGCCTCCCAGCACTTCTCGTCCGAGGGTTCGACTGCGGCGGCCACCTGGTCGGGAAGCGCCCGGGCCGTCAGGTCGTACACCCGCCGCCACCCCCGTCGGGTCGTGCAGATCACCTCCCCCAGGTCGAGTAGCCGCTCGACGGCCACCTTGACGGGCGACCAGTCCCACCACGGGCCCCCGTTCTTGGCACCGCCCAGCTCCGACGAGGTGAGCGGACCCTCGGCTTCCAACCGCCGGAGCACCTCGGCGACAGCAGGGTTGTGGTCGACGTAGCCACCCCAGCGCGGGTGGCGGGCGAGCTTGCGGCGCCGGAACGCGAACAACGGCCACAGGTCGATCGGCAGCACGCATGCGGCATGGGCCCAGTACTCGAAGGCGACGGGCCGCCCGGACCGGTCGCGGCCCCAGCAGGCCGCCTCCACCGCCGCCCGGCCGACCGCCCCCGCCCGTGCGTAGCAGACCAGCTCGTGCGAGCGGGCCAGCACGGAAATGGTGTCGAGCTGCACGGCGGCGACCTGGCGAAGCACGTCGGCGGGGTGCCTGGGACCCCGGCCGAGGAGGCCCTGGGCCCGCAACCCCATGCGCCGGGCCTCGTCGGCGCTCAGGGGTTGCGGCAACGCCCCACCCCGCCCGCCGGCCCGCCTACGCTGACCAGGCGATGAACGCCGCCATCATCTACGAGAGCCTCACCGGGAACACCCGCAAGACCGCCCACTTCATCAGCCAGGAACTGGCCAAGGCGGGCGTCGCGGCGTCGGTGAGCCCGACAACCAACATCGACTACCAAGCCCTCGAGGTGGCCGACCTGGTGATCATCGGCACGTGGACCGACGGCATGATCGTCGTCGGCCAGCGGCCGGGGCGCGCCGGGCGCCTCCGCCATCTCCCGGCCCTTGGCGGCAAACGCTGCCTGGTGTACATCACCTATGCCATCGACCAGGGCAACACCCTGCAGAAACTGACCGACATCGTCACGGCGCGCGGCGGCAAGGTACTCGGCGGAATGGCCATCAAACGCAATGATCTCGAGGGAGGCGCCCGCGACTTCGTGGCTCGCCTGCTCGACGCCATTCCCGCCTGAAAGACCAGGGAAAAAGGGAGTTCTCCGTCCCACCGCGCTAGCGGGCGACCAGGCCGGGGAGGCCGTCCACGCTCGTCGCGTTGCGAGTCGCCTGGTACTGCGCGATGCCGTCGGGCCCCTTGTGAGCCGCCCATTCCGGCAGCGTGGGCCGCTGACCCACGAGCTCCATCAAGGGCACGCCGAACCCGCAGGAGTCGCTGATCCGGGTGACTGCCACCTCGATGACCGATCGGGCGCCCGCCGGCAGCGGCGCCGGGAACGGCGCCACCGCCGCCGGGAAAGCCGTCGAGTCGTCGGCGGTCACGACCGAGCCCGTGCCGTGGAGCCGCACGATCCGCGGTGGACCGGTGAAGGCGCAGAACATGATCACGATGCGCCCGTTGTCCCGAAGGTGGGCCACGGTCTCGATCCCCGAGCCGGTGAGATCGAGGTAGGCAACCCGATGGCGGTCGAGGATGGCGAATGTCCCGTCCAGGCCCTTGGGTGAAATGTTGATGTGGCTGGCGAGATCGGTGGGCGCGGTCGCGACGAAGAACATGGGCTGGCGGCGAAGCCACGCCGCCAGCTTGTCGTCGATTTCCTCGAAATCCTTCGCCATGGGTCGCCAGCCTACGGAACGACGAGGACGACTACGGTCCGGGTTATGAGCGAATTCCGTCTGGAGCACGACACTTTGGGCGAGGTGCGGGTGCCGGCGGAGGCGAAATGGGGAGCTCAGACGCAGCGGGCAGTGACCAACTTCCCGGTCTCCGGTATGACCGTCGACCGCTCGCTCCTACGGGCGCTGGCGTTGCTCAAGGGGGCCGCGGCGCTGGAGAATGCCCGGCTCAAAGCCATCGACGCCGGGGTGGCCGAGGCCATCAACGGTGCCGCCGCCGAGGTGGCCGCGGGTCAGTGGGACGGCGAGTTTCCCGTCGACGTCTTCCAGACGGGCTCGGGAACGTCGACCAACATGAACATGAACGAAGTGTTGGCGACACTGGCCACCGAGTGGCTGGAGGCGCCCGTCCATCCCAATGACGACGTCAACGCCTCGCAGTCGTCCAACGACATGTTCCCCTCCGCCATCCACCTGGCTGCCGTCGAGGGCATCGTCCACCAGCTGATCCCCGCCCTGGAGCACCTGGCCAAGGCGCTGCGGAAGAAGAGCCGGCAATGGAAATCGGTCGTCAAGGCGGGCCGGACCCATCTCATGGACGCCACGCCGGTCACCTTGGGTCAGGAGTTCGGCGGCTACGCCAGCGCGGTCGAACATGGTGTCGAGCGTCTCCGCGCCGCCCTCCCCCGCGTTGGTGAGCTGCCCCTCGGGGGCACCGCGGTCGGCACCGGCCTCAACGCGCCGCGGGGATTCGCCCGCAACGTGATCAAGCGCCTGGCGGCCGACCTGGAATTGCCGTTGACCGAGGCGCGGGACCATTTCGAGGCCCAGGGCGGGCGCGATGCCCTCGTCGAGGCATCGGGGGTCCTGCGCACCATTGCCGTCTCCCTCTACAAGTGCGCCAACGACCTGCGGTGGATGGGCAGCGGCCCGCGAGCCGGCCTGGCGGAGATCCACATCCCCGACCTGCAGCCGGGATCGTCGATCATGCCCGGCAAGGTCAATCCCGTCATTCCCGAGGCGGTGTGCCAGGTCGTGGCCCAGGTGATCGGCAACGACGCCGCCGTGGCCTTCGGTGGTGCGGCCGGCAATTTCGAGCTCAACATCATGCTCCCGGTGATCGGTCGCAACCTGCTCGAGTCGATCCGCCTCCTCAGCACGGTCAGCCGGCTGTTCGCCGACACCTGCATCATGGGGATCGAGGCCGATGTGGAACGCAGCCGCCTCTACGCCATGTCCTCGCCTGCCATCGCCACCGCCCTCAACCCCTACATCGGCTACGAGGAGGCGGCCCAGGTCGTCAAGACGGCCGCCGCCGAGGGCAAGGACCTCGCCACGGTGGTCATCGAGCGGGGACTCATGAGCGAGGACGAAGTCCGCCGGGTCCTCGACCCGGTCGCCATGACCAAGGGCGGGATCCTCAAGTAGGAGGTCCGCCTCGACTCAGCCGAGGGCGGGGGAGCCCTCGAAGGGGCCGGGGTCTTTCGAGGTGGGGAAGTTGGGCCCTTTCCAACTGAGCACCTTGGCCAGGTGGTCGGTAACCGCCTTCCACTCGGCGGGGTGCCAGCCTTCGGCGGCGGCCTCGACCTTGCCCTCCATTCCTAGGTGGACCAGGGCAGGGAGCCGCTCCAGGCCGAACTCCTTGACCGCGATGCGGTCGGGGTCGGCGAAAGTCATCATCTCGTTGGCCCACGGGCCAAGGAACTGCCGGCACTCGTCGGCGGTCGCCGTCACCAGCCACCCGATGCGGCAGTCAGCCTGCTCGAATGTTTGCAGGATTCGCCCCGCCGTCTCCAGGATCCAGGCGCTCTGGTTGGTGAACGGATCGATGGCGACGAGCAACAGGTGAAAGGTCGTGAGCAGCTGCTTGACGGTGCGGGACTTGCCTTGTATCGGGGTCAGGACGAGTTCGGGCGAAGGGTCACGGGCCACGGCGTCTGAAACGTACCGCAGCACCCTCCCTGCTCACGAAATGACGCCTTGCGACTAGCCCCGGCGCTCGGCCGGGCAGTACGGTCGCGGCATGGGCGTTGGCTTGGACGGCGGGCTTTACCGGCTCTTTTTGCTCCTGCACATCCTGACCGCGATCCTCGGCTTCGGCGCAGTCGCGTTCAACGGCTTGTACCGCAACCGGGCCCGCCAGCGCGGCGGTGCCGCCGAACTCGAGATGCTTGAAGGCAACGGCTACATCACCCGGCTGGCGGAATACCTCATCTACGCGGTGTTCGTGTTCGGGCTGGCCGTCGCGGGCACGAGCAAGAGCTACTGGGAGTTCAGCCAGTCCTGGCTCTCGCTCGCGATGCTGCTGTACATCATCGAGATCGGGTTGCTGCACGGCCTCATCCACCGTGCCGAGCGCCAGTACAAGTCCCTGCTGGAGTCGGTGACTACCGCCGTCACGACGGGCCGCACCTCCGAGGTCAGCCAGCTGGAACAGTTGGAGCAGCGCATCCGTCTCGGCTGGGCCGGCTTCGACGTCATCTTCCTGCTCATCTTGTACCTGATGGTGTTCACACCGGGCCACGTGCGGGCGGGCTGAGCGCTCCGTAGTGCACCCCATCGAGCACCTGCGCTACGTCGCTCGGGCGTCGGGAGCCGATCCCGCCATGCTGGTCCGAGAGACCGCCGACGCCCTGGCGGGGGTCATGCGGCTGGAGCCGGCAGCGCTCGTGCCGACCTGCCGCCGGCTGATCGAGCGCCATCTGACCGTCGGCCCGGTCTGGTGGCTGGCGGCGAGGGTGTTGACAGCGTCCGATCCTGTGGCCGCCGCCCACGTCGCCGCCGCCGTGATGGACGAGGACCCGACGGCGGCCCTGCTCGCCGTCGCGCTACCCGACGACGTCACCGTCACCGTCATCGGCTGGCCCGACATCGCGGGCTACGCCCTGCGCCGCCGCGGTGACCTCGAGGTGCTGGTCACCGACGCCATGGGGGACGGGTCGATCCTCGCCCGGCGGCTGGACGACGCCGGTACCGCCGCCGCGGTGGTCGCCGACGCCGGGGTGGCCGCGGCCGTCGTGGTGTCCGATCTGGTGGTGGTGGAGGCCACGGCCGCGGGCCCGAGTGGGATCCTGGCGGCGGCCGGGTCGCACAGCGCGGCGGCGGTGGCGGCCCACCGGGGCCTGCCGGTGTGGGCCGTGGCCGGTGAAGGCCGGGTCTTGCCGGGGCCGCTGTGGGACGCGCTGCTGCGGCGGCTCGACGCCGGCCCCGCCGAGCCCTGGGACCGCCCCGTCGAACTCGTCCCCGCTTCCTTGCTCACCGAGGTCATTGGGCCCGGGGGCCGGCAACTTCCCGAAGCGGGCCTCGCCGCGGCAACCTGCCCCGCGGCTCCCGAGCTCTTCCGCGCCGCCCTCGCCTGAACCCAGGTCGCCGCCGGGGGTAGCGTCGACGTCATGGGGGAGATCGTCGAGTTTGCCAGCAACGGTTCGACCGCTCATGGCTACCTGGCCACGCCTGCCGGCCGGACCGGACCGGGCCTGGTGGTGATCCAGGAGTGGTGGGGCCTGGTCGACCACATCAAGGACGTAGCCGACCGCTTGGCGGGGGAGGGTTTCGTGGCCCTGGTGCCCGACCTCTATCACGGGAAGTCGGTGGGCAACTCTGAGCCCGACGAGGCCGGCAAGCTGCTGATGAGCCTCAACTTGGAACAGGCGGCCAAGGACATGAGCGGTGCCGTGGACTACGTGGCCGCCCGAACCAGCGGAGGCGTGGGCGTCATCGGCTTCTGCATGGGCGGCGCCCTGGCGTTGCTGCTCGGGACACAGCGGCCTGATGTCGTCAAGGCCGTCGTGCCCTTCTACGGCCTGATCTCGTGGCCCGCGACCGAACCGGACTGGTCCCAGATGACGGCCGCGGTCCAGGGCCACTACGCCGAGAACGACGACATGGCGGGGCCTCAGGCGGTCGAGAAGCTGGAAAGGGAGCTGGCCGGCCGGGGTGTCCCCGTCGAGCTGTTCCTGTACCCGGGCACGACCCATGCCTTCTTCAACGACACCCGCCCCGAGGTGCACGACCCCGACGCCTCGGCTCTGGCCTGGCAGCGAGCGGTCGAGTTCCTTCGCTCGACGCTCGGTTGAGACCGGCCCCCCTTTTTCCGTGCCTGACCTGATCGACGACTACCTCGAGCTGGGCCTCGCGCTCGGGCGCCACATCGACGGGATGGTCGACGCCTACTACGGGCCGCCCGAGCTGGCGGCGCGGGTGGCCGCGGAGCCGATCCGGCCACCCATCGAGCTCGAGGCCCGGAGCCGCCGCCTGCTCGCGGATCTGGTCGCTGACACCGCCCTCGACGCGGCGCGCCGGCAATTCCTGGTCGCCCAGGTCAAGGGTCTGCGAACGACGGCCGCCAAGTTGGCCGGCCAGGCGATCGGATACGCCGACGAGGTCGAGGCGTGCTATGGGGTGCGGCCCGAGATGGTCCCCGAGGACACCTTTGCCGCCGCCCACCGCCGCCTCGACGAGGTGCTGCCCGGGTCGGGGCCGCTGGCCGAGCGCTACGTGACCTGGCGGGAGGCCCAGGCGGTTCCCGCCGACAAGCTCCGGCCCGCCGTGGACTCGCTGGCCGAGGACCTCAGGGCCCGGACCAAGGCGCTGTTCGGGCTGCCCGACGACGAGCGGGTGGACTTCGACCTGGTGACCAACCAGCCGTGGGCCGGGTTCAACTACTACCTGGGGAACCTGCGCAGCCGGGTCGTCATCAACGTCGACCTCCCCGTCCTGTCCACCAGCCTCGGCCACCTGGTCGCCCACGAGGCCTACCCGGGCCACCACACCGAGCACTGCCGCAAGGAGGTGGGCCTCGTCCGCCGCCGGCGCCATCTGGAAGAGACCATCTTCCTGGTGGGCACGCCGCAGTGCCTGCTGGCCGAAGGCCTCGCCGACCTCGGCCTCGAGGTTGTCGCCGGTCGCCGGCCGGAGCCGTTCGTCGCCGAGCACCTGGCGCCCCTCGGGATCGCGTACGACGCTGACCTGGTTGCCCAGCTGTCCGCCGCCGGCGAGTCGCTCGGACAGGTCAGGGGCAACGCTGCCCTGCTGCTGCACGACGAGGGCGCCGATGTCGACACGGTCGTCGACTACCTGGCCCGCTGGTCGCTCTTGTCGCGGCCCCGGGCCACCAAGGCGGTGCAGTTCCTGACCGATCCCACCTGGCGCGCCTACATCTACTGCTACATCAGCGGCGTCGACCTGTGCCGGCGGTTCGTGGGCGGCGACCCCGCCCGCTTCGCCCGCCTCATCTCCGAGCAGCTGACGCCGGCCGACCTCGGCGCCGCCGCCTGAAAGATTACCGCTCGGTAACATAGGGCCTATGTCGCAACGAACCCGGCAACTCCCTCGGCGGTCCTGCCTTTCGGTCCCCGCCTCCAGCGAGAAGATGATGGCCAAGGCGCCGGGGCTGGCCGCCGACATGGTGTTCCTCGACCTCGAGGACGCGGTGGCGCCGTTGGAAAAGGAGGGCGCCCGGGCCAAGGCGGTCGACGCCATCAGGAACCACGACTGGGGCGACAAGGTCCTCTGTGTCCGCATCAACAGCTGGGACACCAAATGGACGGTCTTCGACGTGCTCGAGGTGGTCGGCGACGCCGGCGAGCGCCTCGACGAGGTCATGTTGCCCAAGGTCTCCTCGGCGGCGCAGGTCGTCGCCCTCGACCTGCTGCTCAACCAGGTCGAGATCCGCGCCGGCCTGCCCCGGGGCCACATCGGTATCGAGGCCCAGATCGAGACCGCCCGCGGCCTGATCAACGTCGAGGAGATCTGTGCCGCCTCCCCCCGCCTGGAGACCGTGATCCTGGGACCCGTCGACTTCTCGGCTTCGATGGGGATGCCGTCGCTGGCGGGCGGGCTCGCAATCCCCGACTATCCCGGCGACTACTTCCACTACGTGTTCATGAAGATCCTCATGGCGGGCCGAGCCAACGGGCTGCAGGTCATCGACGGGCCCTACGTCAAGGTCCAGGACCTCGATGGCTTCGCTGAGTACAGCCGGCGTACCCAGATCCTCGGTTTCGACGGCAAGTGGGCGATCCACCCGAGCCAGGTGCCCATCCTGAACGAGATGTTCGCTCCCAGCCAGGCGCAGTTCGACCGCGCCTGGGGCATCGTCGACGCCTACCGCGAGGCAACCGAGGGCGACCGCCGCGGTGCCGTCATGTTCGGCGACGAGATGATCGACGAGGCGTCGCGCAAGGTGGCGGCCACCGTGGTGGCGCAGGGGGAACGCGCCGGCTTGCAACGAAGCTCCCCCGGGGGTTAGGCCCGGGTCAGCCGAAGCCCATCAGGCGCAGTCCCGGCACAGCTGATGGTCGGCGTCGGCCAGCTGCGCCGGCGGCTTCAACAAGAAGCACGACTGGCAGAGGAACTCCTCGGGTCGTCGGACCGGGATGACGGTGGCCAGCTGGTTGGGCGCGTCGTCGTCCTCGTCGTCCTCGTCCTCGTTGGGCTCGTCGATGTCGCTGACCTCACCGCGGACGCGCTCGGCCAAGATGACGTCGAGGCTGGCCTCGATCTCCTCAGCCTGGAGCTCGTCGTCGTCGCTTTCCGCCTCGGCGGCGCCATCGGCCGCGTCGGCCGGCCGGGCCTTGACGGCCAGCGAACTGACCGCGACACCGGCGACGCCGGGGACGGCAATGACGTCGGCGACCTCGTCCAGAGCGACCTCGACATCGTCGTCGTCGACATCGTCGACATCGTCGACGTCGTCGACGTCAACATCGTCGACATCGTTGTCGAGGGCGATGTCGTCATCGTCGTCTATGCCCTCGAGATCTTCGAGGTCGTCGATGTCCTCGGGACCGTCGCCCGTCAACTCGTCGTCGATGGGGCTCATTTCGTCATCCGAGGCGGCGCCCGCCGGTTTGGTCCGGGCGTCCGCTTTCAACTGAGACTCGGTCGTCGCATGCTCCTCGCGTGGATGTTGTCCGTGGTTGGCAGTATTGGAACTGAGATCACGAAAACCAGTTCCTGCCGCCGGCTATTCCCCATGTCGCGCCACGGGACGCCCTGGTGGCGGTGAAGCCGCTCTTTACCCGTCTTGCCGGGGGCCAAACGGCGGTGGCAAACCGTCCGGTCAGTCCGTTTGGAATACGGGTGGCCCGATGCGGCCGGTTACCAAACCCACAATTTCTCCGGGGTTGGCATGACGACCATGCTGAGCCTTCGAGAAAATCAACTCGCCATCCAAGGATACTTCGAAGCGGCCCTTTGACGACGGCAGTAGTTCAAGAGTCTTGATGATCGGAGCCCAGTTGTTGAGGAGCTCGTCCGTCAGACCGACGGCGCGGGGAATGTAGTTTCAGGGGACGCAAAACTCGATCAGGAAGGTGTGCCTCGGGTCGAGCATCGCTTACTCCCTCCTGAGCGGGCCCCGCTCCAACGTAGGTCCGGTGGGCGCGGGACACACTAGCTCTGCCCGGCTGCTACCTCGGTCAACCGGCGGGCGACCACTTTGAGGGCCAATGTCTCGTCGGCGCCCTCGAAAATCGACAGCACCCGGGCGTCGACGAAGTACCGCGACACCGGGAACTCCTCGGCGTAGCCCATTCCCCCGTGGATCTGCATGGCCTCCCGGGTGACCCACTCCGCGGCCCGGCAGACGTAGGCCTTGAGCATGGAGGCCTCGACTGCCCCGGCGCCCGTCGCCATCAGGCGGGCCACGTCGTACATGTGCTGGCGGGTGGCCTGGATGAGGGCCGCCATGCGGCCCAACTTGGCCCGGGTGAGCTGATACTCGACGATCAGATGGCCGAAGACCACCCGGTTGGCGGCGTAGTCGCGAGCTGCCTCGTACGCCGCCTGCATGACCCCGATGGCCCGGGCCGCGGTCTGCAGCCGGCCGGCGTCGAATCCCTCCATCTGGAGGTAAAAGCCGCGTCCGAGACCGGCGGGGCCGCCGATCAGGCAGTCGGCGGGCACCCACCAGTTGTCGAAGGCCAGCTCGTAGGAGTGCATGCCCCGGTACCCGATCGTGTCGATGGGTCGCCCCTCGAGGCGCCCGTCACCCGGTCCCTCGAGCTCCCGCTGCTCGATGACGAAGCCCCGCCCGTCGCTGCGGGGCTTGGTCACGATGAACAGCGAGAGACCCCGATGGGCTTGGCTGCGGTCGCCGTCGGTGCGGGCCAGCAGCATCAAGATGTCGGCGCGGGCCGCGAATGTGCACCACGTCTTCACGCCGTTGACGACCCAACCGCCATCGAGCGCCGTGGCCGTGACCTTCAGTCCGGCCACGTCGGATCCGAAGTCGGGTTCGGTCACCGCCACCGCCACCATCTGCTCGGCGGACGCGATCCGGGGCAACCAGGTCTGCTTCTGGGCTTCAGTGCCGCCCTTCACCAACGCCCGGGTCAGGATCTCGGGGCGGGTCATGAGCGAGCCGCCGGCGCCCAGCGACGCCCGGGCCAGCTCTTCGGTGGCAATGACCATTCCGAGGAAGTCGCTCTCGCCGCCCGAGGCGAAGCCGCCGTACTCCTCGGGGACCGACAGTCCGAAGCCCCCCATTTCGGCCAGCCCCGCGATGACGCTTTCGGGAATGTCCCCGTTGCTGCGATGGATCTCGTCGGCGACCGGGCGGATGCGTTCATCGGCGAAGCGCCGGAAGGCGTCCTGCACCATCTCGAAGTCGCCGGCCAGGTGCCGGGGCCCTTCGACGGTCGCCAGCGCGGCGAGGAAGGTCGGATCGCGGTAGGCCCGAACCACCGGGAGGATGCTGTCCGCGAACGCGGTTGCGGCCTCCGGGGCCAGGCCCCATGCCTCCTCCCGCCCGAGCAGCCTGCTCAATAGCTCGAAGACGGCGTCGGCGACGAAAGCCGCGGCCAGGTCGGCTTCGGTGTCGCCTAGAGCCCCGTAGCCGATGGCGGCGCGCGCCACGGCCACGCCCGCGGCGCCATGCGCGAGGTCGTAGGCGACGACCTGATTGCCGTCGACTCCTCCGGCGCCGGCGAGGTGTGCGGCCGTCCGGGCGATGATGTCGTCGGCGGCGGCCACCGCCGCCTTCAGGGCGTCAAGGTCGGCTGCGACGGCCATGAGGTGAGGCTATCGGCGCCACTAGGCGCTGCGGCGGGCGACCACGGTCACCAGCGGCGGCAGGACGATGGCGCTGTCGCCCGGGTCGACGCCGGTCAGCGCCTCCAGATAGTCGCTGACGGGACCCGCTCCGACCCCGGCGGGCGCCTCGGCCCAGGCGTCGACGAGCTCGAGCCCCGCGTCGCGGACGAGTTTGGGCAGCACGGCGCCGACATCGGGATGGCGGGCGTCGGGGTAGGAAAAGGGTTTCCCGTCAATGCGGCCCGCCGACGTGATGGGCTCCTGCGCCACCACCCAGCCACCGGGACGCACCGATTCCCGCATCCGCTGCAATACCGCCACCGGTTCGTGGACATGGAGCAGCACGAACCGGCAGAAGGCCAGGTCCACCAACTCCGGCAGGACGAGGTCCTCGCCCGCCTGGGTGAGGGCGATCACCTGGGCCTGGGCGGCGTCGGCGGCCGCCGCGGCCACCACGTCGCGCGCCGCCGGGTCGCTGTCGACCGCGTAGACGCGGCCGTCGCGCCCCACGATCCTCGCCAGGGCGACGGTGACGTCGCCGCCGCCGGCGCCGACGTCCACGCAGCGCCAACCCTCGCGCAGCCCGAGGCGGTCGAGGGCGGTGGCGAGGGGCCGGCGGTAGACGTCGTTGCGGAGGTCGAGTTCGATCACGGGGAGCGGGTCGGGGGGCAGAACGCGCGCACCCGCGCCGCTCATTATGCTTGCCCGGTCGCCGGGGCACCGGCTACGACAGTCAGGGGAGGAAACATGGGGCATCGGAGCCGCAGGCTCGCACCGGTGATGTTGTTTGCCGCGTTGGCCTTGGTCGGTGCGGCTTGTGGATCGAGCAAGTCGTCCACGACCAACACCACCGCCAAAGGAGGATGCCCCTCGGGCATCACGCTCGGGTTCTTCGGGGCGTTGACCGGCAACAACTCGCCGCAGCTCGGTATCAACGAAGCCAACGGAGAGCAGCTGGCGATCGATCAGTTCAACACTGCCCACCCGAGTTGCAAGGTCAGCTACAAGCCCTTCGACAGCCAGGGCGATCCCGCCCAGGCACCGGGTCTGGCCCAGAACGCGGTCGGTAACGCCAGCGTGGTGGCCCTCGTCGGTCCCGCTTTCTCGGGCGAGTCCAAGCAGGCCGACCCGATCTTCAACGCCGGCGGCCTTCCGATCATCACCGCCTCGGCGACCAACCCGACGCTGGCCGACAACGGCTGGAAGATCTTCCACCGGGCCGTGGCCAATGACAGCGCCCAGGGCCCGGCCATCGCCCGATACCTGACCGGCAAGCTCAACGTCAAGAAGGTCGCCGTCGTCGACGACGCCTCCGAGTACGGCAAAGGCCTGGCCGACATCGTGCGCCAGCAGTTGACAACCGCCGGGGTGAACGTCACCTCGCCGGGTTCCATCGACAAGAGCCACAACTACCCGTCCACGGTCAATGCCATCAAGGCGGCCGGGGTCGACGCCGTCATGTACGGCGGTTACTACCAGGAAGCTGGTCCCCTGGCCCTGCAGCTCAAGAACGGCGGCGTGAACGCGGCCTTCATCGCCGGTGACGGATCGCTCGACATCGGCTTCGTCGACGGGGCAACCCCGACCGGCGCCGAGGGGGCCTACCTGACGGCACCGGCGGCCTATGCCCTGACGGCGCCCGAGGATCAGGCCTTCGTCACCGCCTACAAGGCCAAGTTCAACACCGACCCCGCCCTGTACTCGGGCGAGGCCTACGACGCCGCCAACCACATCCTGGCGGCCATCTCGGCTGGCAAGTACAGCCGCGCCGACATCAACACCTACATCAGCACCCAGTCCTACAAGGGACTGTTGAAGACGTACTCCTACGCCGCCAACGGCGAGCTCAACGGAACCCCCGTGATCCTCGTCCACAAGGTGGTCAACGGGAAGATCACCCTCGTCGGTCCGGCGTAGCCCGAGCCGAAACTTTGGATTACTGCTGGGGCGGGGATGCCAAGGCATCCCCGCCCCCTGCCTATCTGAGGATCATCCGCCCATGATGGCCGCCATCCATGTTTCCAACCTGTACAAGCAGTTCTGGCCGTCGACGGTCGACGGGATCACGACGGGCGCCATCTATGCCCTGGTGGCACTGGGCTACACACTGGTGTACGGCGTCCTCCGGCTGATCAACTTCGCCCATTCCGAAGTGTTCATGTTGGGAACGGTCGGTTCCCTGATCGGGGCGACCGTCGTCGGTCTCGGGCCTTCGGACCCGACGCGCACCGGGCTTTCGCTGGTCGCGACCTTCCTCGTGCTCCTGGTCTTCGCCATGGCCTTCAGCGGGGGCACGGCGGTGATCCTGGAGAGGCTGGCCTACCGGCCGCTGCGAAAACGCGGCGCCAGCCGCCTGGCCGCACTTATCTCCGCCATTGGCGCCTCCCTTTTTCTCCAGGAGCTCTTCGGGCAGCAGAAGCTGTTCGCCATCGGTCATTGGCGGTTCAAGATGCTGGGCCGTAACGACCACTTCATCCACAATCTCATCAAGCCCGCCAAGATCGCGACAATCTTCCAGGGCGCCATCATCAGCGTCGACAAGGTCGTCGTGGTCGTGGGCGCCATCATCATGATGATCGCCCTCGACCGTTTCGTGGCCACCAGCCGGCTCGGACGAGGCATCCGTGCCGTCGCCCAGGACGCCGAGACCGCCACCCTGATGGGGGTCAACATCGACCGGGTGGTATCGCTGACGTTCCTCCTGGGCGGCCTCATGGCCGGCGCCGCGGGCCTTCTCTACATGGTCAAGATCCAGCAGACCAACAACATCGTGGGCTTCATACTCGGCATCAAGGCCTTTACCGCCGCCGTGCTCGGCGGCATCGGCAATCTCCGCGGCGCCCTCCTCGGCGGCTTCGCCCTCGGGCTCATCGAGATCTACGGGGCCTCGGTCTTCGGCGCCCAGTGGCTCAACGTGGTCGCCTTCGTGGCCCTCGTGGTCGTGCTCATGTTCCGGCCCACAGGCCTCCTTGGTGAGGCCCTCATGCGGGCACGCGCCTGATGGCCCGCTTCGAGATCGCGGCGCCGGTGGCCGAGCGGTGGGACCGCCTGCCGCGCGCCGTGCGCTGGGCGGTCACCATCGGGCTGCTGGTTTTCCTCATTGTCCTGCCCCACCTGAAGATCCCGATCCTGAACACCCCTGACAGCGACTTCCCGACCGCGCTGTTCTACCCGATCGGCATCTACGTACTCGTCGCCCTCGGGCTCAACGTGGTCGTGGGCGAGGCCGGGCTCCTCGACCTCGGGTACGTCGCCTTCTTCGCCGTCGGCGGCTACACGATGGCGCTGCTCGGCACCAAGGCCCACCTGCCGTTCTTCCTCATCCTGCCGATCGGAATCGCCATGTCGATGCTGGCGGGCGTCATCCTCGGGGGTCCCACGCTGCGGCTGCGGGGTGACTACCTGGCCATCGTGACCCTCGGATTTGGTGAGATCGTCCACCTGGTCGCCCAGAACACCGACTCGATCGGCGGCCCCCGGGGGATCAACGACATCCCCCATCCCCCCAACGTCACCCTCTTCGGCTACCACCTGCAGTTCGGGATCCTCGACCCCAAGCCCTACTACTACCTGCTGCTGGTGGTCATCGTGGTGGTGGTGGTCATCGTCAGCAACCTCAAGCGCAGCCGGGTCGGTCGGGCGTGGACCGCGATCCGGGAGGACGAGGACGCCGCCGAGCTCATGGGCGTCCCGACGTTCAAGTTCAAGCTGTGGGCGTTTGCCATCGGCGCCGGCATCGGCGGCTCGGCCGGCGTCATGTACGCCAGCAAGGTCATCTCCATCTCGCCGGACAACTTCGTGTTCCAGCTGTCGATCCTGTTCCTGGCGGCGGTGGTGCTCGGAGGATCGGGCAACATCCCCGGCGTCATCCTGGGGGCGGTGGTCGTCGCCTACCTGCCCGAGCGCTTCCGGCAGTTCCACAACTACCGCGTCATGATCTTCGGCGCAGCCCTCGTCATCATGATGATCTTCCGGCCCCAGGGCCTCCTGCCGTCACGGCGCCGGGCCAAGGAGTTGCTGGAACCCGAGCCGGGCGGGGGATTGGGGGTCGTGGGAGGCACCACGAGCCTCGAGCTCACTACGACCCCGTCGGACGGTGAAAGTGCCGCCTGAACCGGTCGCCGCGCTGTTGGAACTGCGCACCGTCACCATGCAGTTCGGTGGGGTGACCGCCCTGTCCGAGGTCGACCTCCACGTCGACAGGGGCGAGATCGCGGGCCTGATCGGGCCCAACGGGGCGGGAAAGACCACGGTGTTCAACGTGGTCACCGGCGTGTTCCAGCCGACGTCGGGCGACATCGTCTTCGCCGGAAAGTCTCTCCTCGGGAAGAAGCGCTACCAGGTGACCAAGTTGGGGGTGGCCAGGACGTTTCAGAACATCCGCCTGTTCCCCGACATGACGGCCCTCGAGAACGTCATGGTGGGCGCCGACGCCCATCACCGCACGTCGGTGCCGAGTGCCATGCTCCGCCTACCCCGCCACCGCAGCGAGGAACGCGAGGGGCGGATACGGGCGCGCGAGCTCCTGGAGCTGGTCGGCATACCGCACCGGGCCGAGGAGATGGCCCGCAATCTGCCCTACGGCGATCAGCGGCGCGTCGAGATCGCCCGGGCGCTGGCCACCGAGCCCAAGCTCCTGCTGCTTGACGAACCGGCGGCCGGATTCAACCCTAGGGAGAAGCGGGCCTTGTCGGACCTGATCCGCACCGTGCGCGACAGTGGGTACACCATCTTGCTGATCGAACACGACATGGGCCTGGTGATGAACATCTGCGACCGGATCTCGGTACTCGACTTCGGCCGCAAGATCGCCGAAGGCCTCCCCGCCGAGATCCAGGCCAACGAGCGGGTCATCAACGCCTACCTCGGCGTGGTCGCCGATGCCTGATGTCAAGGGCGGCGTGCCGCTCCTCGAGCTCGACAACGTCCAGGTCCACTACGGCAAGGTCGAGGCCCTGAAGGGCATTTCCTTCAACGTCAACTCCGGCGAGATCGTCACGCTGATCGGCGCCAACGGGGCGGGCAAGACGACCACCCTCAAGACCATCTCCGGGGTCCGGCCCCTGACCAATGGTCACATCCGGTTCGAGGGCCAGGATCTGCGGGGCATCGCGCCCCACCGCCGGGTCGAGCTGGGCATCTCCCAGGCACCGGAAGGACGGGGGATCTTCCCCGGCATGACGGTCCGGGAGAACCTGGACATGGGGGCGTACGCCCGCCGGGGGAAATCCAGAGTCGGCCTGGCGGACGAGCTGGAGGCGATACTCGTCCTTTTCCCGATCCTGCGAGAACGCGCCGCACAGCTGGCGGGGACGCTGTCGGGGGGCGAGCAGCAGATGCTGGCGATCGGCCGGGCGCTCATGTCCAAGCCCAAGGTCCTGCTGCTCGACGAGCCGTCGATGGGCCTGGCGCCCAAGCTGGTGGCCCAGATCTTCTCCATCATCACCAGGATCAACGAGCAGGGGACGACCGTGCTGCTGGTCGAGCAGAACGCCGCCCAGGCGTTGCAGCGGGCCAGTAGGGCCTACGTGCTCGAGGTCGGCAAGGTCGTCATGTCCGGTCCTGCCGCCGACCTGCTCGACAACCAGGCGGTCCGGGCGGCCTACCTTGGCGGTGATGTCGGCAGCGAGGAGTGAGCCCAGGAGTGAGCAGGTGGTCGCCGCGGCGATTTCCGCGGTCCTGCTCGACGTGGGCGGGGTGATCACGAGCCCTGACCACTCGATGATGCGCTCGGCGTTGGAGAGCGTCGGCGTGGACGCCTCGACCGCGGCGTTGGACCGGGCCCATTACGCGGGCGTGGCGGCCCTCGACGGAGAATTTCTCACCGAGGGGTCACTCGACTGGCGGCAGTACGACGCCGCGGTGGCCCGCTGCGTCGGGGTGCCGGCGGAGCACGTGGCCGAGGCGGTCGAGGCGCTGGAGCGGGCCTGGCGGGAGGTCCGGGGGTGGCATCGGATCGTGCCCGGGGCCCTGGAGGGCTTGCGGCTCCTGGCCGAAACGGGCATCCCTCTGGGGGTGGTTTCCAATGCCGACGGCACCGTCGCGGAACAGCTGGTGGCCGCCCGGGTGTGCCAGGTAGGAGCCGGCCACGGAGTGAAGATGGCGGTC
Organism: uncultured Actinomycetota bacterium; assembly: GCA_963851105.1. GTDB lineage: Bacteria > Actinomycetota > Acidimicrobiia > Acidimicrobiales > Palsa-688 > DATARN01. Next base: position 97,317 of record CAWKNP010000004.1, on the reverse strand, counting down.
GTGATCGACTCGACCGTCGTGGGCTACGAGAAGCCCGATCCCCGGATATTCGCGTTCGCCCTGTCGGCTCTCGGGGATCTCGGGGTTGCGGAGGAGGGCGTGGTCCACGTTGGCGACACGATCTTCGCCGATGTCGTCGGGGCGCGGGCGGCGGGCCTGCGTCCCCTGCACCTCGATCCTTACGGCGATTGCCGGGGCGCTCCCGGCGACCACGAGCATGTCCGTTCCCTCGCCGAGGTGGCCGCGCTGGTGCGGGCGGGGCAAGGCGGCCCCGCGGTGGCCCCGTGACGACCCACGAGCGGCCTTTCGGGCGGGCCTTCGAGGACTTCGACATCGGCGACGTCTACCGCCACTGGCCGGGCAAGACCATCACCTCCTACGACGACCACCTGTTCTGCCTGATCACCATGAACCATCATCCGCTGCACCTCGACGAGTGGTTCGCGGAGCACGAGACGGTGCAGCACCAGAACGTGGTCGTCGGCAACCTGGTGTACAGCCTCGTCCTCGGCATGAGCGTGCCCGACGTGAGTGGCGCCGCCATCGCCAACCTGGAGGTGGAGTCGCTCACCCACCAGCGGCCCACCTTCCACGGCGACACGATCTACGCCGAGACCCGGGTGCTCGCCAAGAAGCTGTCGTCTTCGAAGCCCGATCGCGGGGTGGTGACCGTGGAGACCAAGGGTTTCAACCAGCGGGGCGAAGAGGTTTGCTACTTCCGCCGCAAGGTGATGGTGTGGACGCGGGCGTCATTGCCGCCGCGCCGACGCCCCTACGGTGAGGACGTGTGGCCCCCGTCGCCTTGACGCCATTGCAGTCGGCGGTCCTGCGCTGGTCTGCGGGCGACGGTTCCGGGGACGGGAATGGCTGGCGTGACCTGCCGTGGCGGCAGACCCGTGATCCGTGGGCGGTGCTCGTGAGCGAGATCATGTTGCAGCAGACCCAGGTGGCCCGCGTAGTCCCCCGCTGGCAGGCCTTCCTCGCCCGCTTCCCCACGGTGGCGGCGTGCGCAGCTGCCCCCGTGGGGGAGGTGATCGCCATGTGGGTGGGGCTGGGGTACAACCGCCGAGCCGTCAGCCTGCACCGCGCCGCGGTGGACTTGGTCTCGCGATACGAGGGGCGGGTGCCGGCGTCGTTGCCATCGTTGCAGGCGCTGCGCGGTGTCGGGCCCTATACCGCCCGGGCGGTGCTGGCCTTCGCCTTCGAGGCCGACGTCGGCGTGGTCGACACCAACGTGGCCCGGGTCCTGGCCCGGGCGGTGGCGGGGCGGGTGCTGCGCTCGTCCCGGGAGGCCCAGGTGCTGGCCGACTCGCTGGTCCCTTCCGGTTCGGGGTGGCGGTGGAACCAGGCGATGCTCGATGTGGGCGCCCGACACTGCGTCGCCGGTCGACCGTCGTGTGCCCGGTGCCCACTTGTTTCGGGGCATTGCGCCTGGGCGGCGTCGGGCTGGGTGGCGCCTGACCCCGCAGTGGGGTCGGCGGGCGCGTCCCGACGCCAGTCAGCCTTTGCCGGATCGGACCGTCAAGGCCGGGGGCGGCTGGTCCGGGCCCTCGGGGAGGCGCCGATCCCGTGGCCGGCGCTGGCGGTAGTGGCGGGCTGGCCCGGGGATCCCGATCGCACGGCCCGGGTGGTGGCGTCTCTTGTGGCCGATGGCCTGGCCGTCGAGGTGGGCCAGGAACTGAAGCTTCCCTGAACCGCAGCGCCGTCTGAAAGCCGCGCTAGTGACGGCAGCGCGGTACTGAAGGCAGCGCGGTCCTGGCAGGGGCGCCGGTCGGCGGGCGGGCGAATACGCTGGGTCCCGCCATGCGTAACGTCTTCCTCTTCCTTGCCGGCTTCCTGGCGTGCTCGGTGGAGATGGTGGAGGCGCTGACCATCGTCCTGGCGGTCGGCGTGACCCGGGGGTGGCGCTCCACGCTGGTGGGCGTCGCCGCGGCCACCGTCGCCCTGGCCGCGGTCATCGCGGCTCTCGGCCCCGCCCTCACCGCCGTGCCGATCAACGCCTTGCGGGTCGTCGTCGGCGGCCTCCTCCTTATCTTCGGCCTCCAGTGGCTGCGCAAGGCCATCCTCCGCGCCGGCGGGGCCAAGGCCCTGCGCAACGAGGAAGAGCTCTACCAGGAGGGGCTCGCGGCCGCCCGTGCCGCCTCCCACACCGAGCACGCCGGCCTCGACTGGTACTCGTTCACGGTGGCGTTCAAGGGCGTGTTCCTCGAGGGCCTGGAAGTGGCGTTCATCGTGGTCACCTTCGGCAGCAACCAGCACAACGTCGCGCTGGCGGCTCTTTCGGCGGTGGCTGCCCTGGTCACGGTGCTGATCGTCGGGACCCTGGTGCACGCCCCGCTCAGCCGGGTGCCGGAAAACACCATGAAGTTCGTCGTAGGCGTGATGCTCACGACCTTCGGCATTTTCTGGGGCGCCGAGGGGGCGGGCGTGCAGTGGCCTGGGAAGGACCTCGCCATCTTGGGCATCCTCGCCTTCGTCGCCGGCTACGCCGTGATGCTCGTCGCCGTGCTGCGCCGCCACCTCGACATCAACTCCCCCAGCTCGGCCGAAGCGGTCTCGTCATGAGGGCGTTCCTGCGGTTCTGGTACGACTTCATCGTCGGCGACGACTGGACGATTGCCGTCGGGGTAGCCCTGGCGCTGGGCGCCACCGCCGCCCTGGCCCACAATGGGCATCGAGGCGTGTGGTGGCTCCTGCCGCTCGTCGTCGCCGCCGGGCTCGGTTTGTCGCTGCGCCGGGGCGTCAAACCCCACTAGTTGGGGGCGGCGGCGGTCGCGGGCCCCTGCAAGGTGGCGCGGATGGTGTCGCCCCCCGCGATCGGGCTGAGGTCGACCTCGTAGCTTCCGGGCCCGAACTTGACGGCCGTGGCATGACGGGTCCCGGTGCTGGTCTGTAGCTGGAACTCACCATGGATCGTGACCGATCCGGGACCGCGGAGGTGGACCGCGGTTGGCGCCAGGTGGACCTGGGCCTTCCCCGTCGTTTGTACCGTGCTGGTGGCCCCGGCGTCGAACGCGATGCTCTGGTGGGGCTCGGCCAGGCCTCCGGTTCCCACTGCCACGGGAGCCCCCAGGCCGAAGTGGCCGCTCGTCAGCGAACGAGGGGCGCCGTCGAGTACCCACGTAAGGCCCGACGCGTCGACGGTGAGCGCGCCGCCGTCGATGGCGAGCTGGCCGGTCCCGCTCACCGGGAGCGGCTGGCCCCCATACCAGTAGATCTCGACGCTCTTGCCCGCCACCGAGACGCCGGTGATGTCGGCGCTGCCCTGCCCCCGCGACGGGATCGTGATGGTGAACGGTGGCTGCAGGGCGGGCCCGACGGCGTTGTCGGCGGTGAGCGACGTGACCGAACCGGTGACAAAGGTCTGGCCGGCGGCGGGGACGATGTCAACGGGCGGCGCCGTCGTGGGCGCACCGGCGCCACCGACCGTGGCCCCGTCACCGCCGCTTGCGCCGCTCGGGCGGTGGTGGAGGGCGACACTGATACCGAGGCCCACGGCCACCGCGACGATGAGAATGGCGAATGTCGCCAAGACCCGGCGCATCACGTTTGGAGGGGATTCTGTGGCGGGTTGTGCTCGCCTGTCGGGCGTGTCTCGTTGCACGCCTCCCGCATTTCCAGGCCGGCCCAGGAGCCCACGTCGCCACCGTCAACCGCAGGACCCACGCTCTGCGGCACTGGGCGGACAGTAGTTGCCGGCCGGCACGCCCCGCAGCGGTCGCCAGTAGGGTTCCGGTGCGAAATGGCCGACTCCGGGAACAGTACGGGCGAACTGGAGGATCCGGCCGCCGACATCGCGGCGGCGGGCAGCGCCACCATCGACACCGCCCATTTCCGGGCCGTGCTCGGCCACTTCGCCACGGGCATCGTGGTGGTCACGGGCGTCCACGACGGCGTCGCGGCCGGGCTCACCTGCCAGTCGTTCGTCAGCCTGTCGCTCGACCCCCTGCTCGTCGCGGTGTGCCCGGCCAAGCGGTCGAGCAGCTGGCAGCGCATCGAGCGCTCCGGCGCCTTCTGCGCCAACGTCTTGTCCGAGGAGCAGGAGGAGATCAGCCGGGTGTTCGCAACTTCGGGCGCCGACAAGTTCAAGGGCCTCGGATGGCGGGGGGCCGAGACCGGTTCGCCCATCCTGCAGGGCATCTTGGCCTGGATAGACTGCCGCATCGAAGCGCGCCACGATGCCGGGGACCACTACATCATCGTCGGCCGGGTCGTAGATCTGCAGGCGGCGTCCCGGGGACGACCCTTGCTGTCGTACCGGGGCGGCTACGGCCGCTTCGAGGCCTGACGCCGGTGGCCGAGGTCACCGAGAGTGAGGTCATCGCGGGCGTGTACGTCGTGACCCCCGCCATCCACGGCGACGAGCGGGGTCGCTTCATCGAGACCTACCGGCGATCTTGGTTCCCACTCGGGCGGGAGATGGTGCAGGGCAACCGCTCCGACAAGGCGGCGGGCACCGTGGTCGGCCTCCACTATCACCTTCATCAGGCCGACTACTGGTTGGTTCCGAAAGGCACCGCCCGGGTAGTCCTCCACGACCTGCGCCAAGGATCCCCTACCGACGGCGCCACCCAGGTCATCGAGATCGGCGAGGCCGACAGCCGGGGCGTGTTCATCCCGCCGGGGGTAGGCCACGGTTTCGCGGCCCTCACCGACATGATGATCACCTACATGGTCGACAGCTACTACAACCCCGACGACGAGCTGGGCGTGGCGTGGGACGACCCCGAGATAGGCGCCGACTGGGGCGTCACCGAGCCCATTCTCTCGGCCCGGGATCGGGCCAACCCCCGCCGGGGCGACCTACCACCGGGCCGCCAGCCCTACGCCGGCCTCCGCCTCTAACCGCCAGCCCCCGCGGGCCTCGGCCGCCAGCCCCTACGCGCTTGCCCGCAGGGCGGCCTCGATGGCCGCCAGCCCGATCAGCCGGGCCTCGACCTGGCCGTACCGGTTGGCCAGCAGGACGGCAGGCAGTGCGTCGACCCGGTAGGCCTCGGCCAGCCGAGGCTCGTGGCGGACATCGATCTCGGTGATCTGGGCAGAGGGCCGCGTCGCCCGGAGGCGGGCCGCGATGGCAATGCACGGCTCGCAGTCCGGGGTTGTGAACACCACCCAGGTGCGGTCGGCGCCCTTCAGCAGCGACGCCGGGAGCAGCGGAAGGCGGGAAAGGGGGCCGGTGCCGTGGCGGGCCCGGCGCCACTGGGAGTGGCGCTGGCGGACCGCCCGCCACACCAGCGCCAGGGCAAAGACCACAAAGAGGATGACGGCGACCGGCGCCACCAGAAAGAACATAGGAATCCTGAGGATAAAGGCCTCGCGCGCCTTGACCAGGCAAAACGCCTGCGTAACCATTGGTTATGGAACTCTCATCACTCGGCCAGGCCCAGGTTCTGCGCTCCGCCACCGTCGACGTGGTGGTGGCCCGCGAGCGGGCCCGACAGCGCCGCCTCCGGCGCATCGTCATCTTTCTCGGCCTCATCACCGCCTTCGTCGCCCTGAGAGACCTCTCCGGTCACCCCATCGGATTCGGGTTCCCGCACCTTCCCCCGAGCATGGCCAACTACACCCCGGCGCTGTTGATGGTCCTGCTGCTGGGCGGCGTGATCATCATCCCGATGGCCGGCGCCGGCCGCTCGCCCCACGTCCTGTTCCGGCCCGATGAGATCGATGTCTCCTTCGACGATGTTCGCGGCGCCACCGTGGTGGTCGAGGAGGTCGTCAAGACCCTCAACCTTTTCCTCGCCTACAAGACGTTCAAGGACAAGATGGGCGGCACCCCCCGCCGGGCCATCCTCTTCGAGGGGCCCCCGGGGACCGGCAAGACCTATCTGGCCAAGGCCATGGCCAAAGAGGCCGGCGTCCCGTTCCTCTTCGTCTCCTCGTCGGCGTTCCAGTCGATGTACTACGGCCAAACCAATCGGAAGATCCGCTCGTACTTCAAGGCGCTGCGCGCCGCGGCCCGCCGTGAGGGGGGCGCCATCGGGTTCATCGAGGAGATCGACGCCATTGGCGCGGCCCGCAGCGGCATGGGCTCGTCGGGCCACCGCGAGGGGATCTCGGGCGTCGTCAACGAACTGCTGATCCAGTTGCAGTCGTTCAGCCAGCCTCCTTCCAGCATGCGCTTCGTCGGCGGGATCATCGATTTCGTCAACCGCTTCCTCCCGCCCGCCCGCCGGATCCGCAAGCCCCGCCCCATCCCCGCCAACATCCTGGTCATCGGGGCGACCAACCGGGCGTCGGACCTCGACCCGGCACTGTTGCGCCCCGGGCGCTTCGACCGGGCGATCTTCTTCGATCTCCCGTCGCGGGCCGGGCGTCGCGACATCATCGACTACTACCTGGAGAAGAAGGCCCACGAGCCGGTCCTCGACGACGACGTCCGCCGCGACACCCTGGCCGCCATGACCCTCGGTTATTCGCCGGTCATGATCGAGCACCTCTTCGACGAGGCGCTGGTCTGGGCCCTGCGACGGGGCGCCGAGCAGCTCAATTGGCAGGACATCCAGCAGGCCAAGATGACCGAGGAGATCGGCCTGGCCCAGCCGGTGGCGTACACCGAAGCGGAACGCCGCACCATCGCGACCCACGAATCGGGCCACGCCACCGTCGCCTACCTCGTCGGTGCCAGCCGCAAGCTGGAGGTGCTGTCGGTCATCAAGCGCAAGGACGCCCTCGGCCTGCTGGCCCACTCCGACACCGAGGAGAGATGGACCCAGACGAGGACCGAGATCATGGCCCTCATCCAGATCGCCTTCGGCGGCCTGGTCGCCGAGGAGTTGTTCTTCGGCGAGACCAGTACCGGCGTCGCCGGCGACCTCCAGATGGCCACCGCAGCCGCCGCCCAGATGGTCGGCTCGCTCGGCATGGCCGGCTCCCTGGTTTCGCTCGACGCGGCATCCGGTCCCGGGGGCGCCAACATCGTCGCCAAGGTTCTCTCCAGCGATTCCGGACGCGAAGCGGTAGAGAAGATTCTCGACGACGCCCGTTCCAACGTCCGTAACTTGCTGGCCGACAATCTGGCCACCGTCGAAGCGCTGCGCGACGCCCTGCTGGATCGCGACGAGTTGGTCGGCGACGAGATCACCGCGGTCATCGCCTCGGCCCGCCAAGCCGCCACCGTCGCCGAGGAGCAGACCACCGTCCCCGGCGTCATCGACCTCCGCTAGCCGCATCGGACTCGCGTCCGATGGGCGGGGCCAGGCCGACCGAAGACAGGACGAAGGCTTGTACCTGGGCTTCGTCCTTCCAGGCGTCGTAGCGTCCCGACGGCCCGCCGTGGCCCGCGTCCATCTCGGTCTTCAGCAGCAACGGGTTGTCGTCGGTGCGCAGGAACCTTTGCTTGGCGACCCACTTGGCCGGCTCCCAGAACCCGACCCGGGGATCGTTGAGGCCGGCGCTGACGTACATGGCTGGGTAGTCCCGGGGCTCGAGATTGTCGTAGGGCGAGTACGACTTCATGGTCGTGTAGGTGTCGGGGTCCTCGATGGGGTTGCCCCATTCCTCCCATTCGGTGGCGGTCAAGGGCAGGCTGGGGTCGAGCATGGTCGTCAGGACGTCGACGAACGGCACCTCGGCCACCACCGCCCGCCACAGTTCGGGGCGCATGTTGGTCACCGCCCCCATGAGAAGGCCGCCCGCGCTCCCGCCGCGGATGATCAGGCGGTCCGGCCCCGTGTACCCCGCGGCGATCAGGTGTTCGGCGCAGGCGATGAAGTCGGAGAAGGTGTTGCACTTCGCTCGCAGCTTCCCCTCCTCGTACCACCGCCGGCCGAGCTCGCCGCCACCGCGGACGTGGGCGATGGCAAAAACGAAACCCCGCTCGAGTAGGCCGAGGCGCGACGACGAGAAGGTGGGATCGATGGAGATCTCGTAGGCCCCGTACCCGTAGAGCAGGCAGGGGTTGGAGCCGTCGAGGGCCACGTCGTCGCGGCTCACCAGCGAGATCGGGACCTGGGTTCCGTCGGGGGCCGTGGCCCACAACCGCTCGGTACGGAACCGCTGCGGCTCGTAGCCGCCGAGGACCGTCTGGCGCTTCACGACAACGCGCGAGCGGGTGGCCACGTCGTACTGCACGCTCGACGGCGGGGTGACGAGGGAGGTGTAGCTGAACCGCAGGGTGGCGGTGTCCCATTCGAGGTTGGCGCCGCCGCCCAGGCTGTACACCGGCTCCGGCTGCTCGATCACATGCTCGGCCCCGCCCGCCAGGTGGATCACCCGGATGCGCTCAAGCGCCTGCTCCCGCTCCCACACGGTGATGTGGCCCGCGAACGCGTCGACGTCCTGCAGCCGGACCTCGGGGCGGTGGGGGATCATGACCTGCCAGTTGTCCCGGCCGGGGGCGGCGGCGGGTGCCTTCATGAGGGCGAAGTTCTCGGCGCCATCGTCGTTGGTCAAGATGAGGAAGGTGTCGCCCTCCCCAGGCAGGACGGCGTGATCGAGGTGGTACTCCACACCCTGGCGCCGGGGCTCGACGACCCGGGGCGCGGCCAGGGGCTCGGCGGCGTCGATCACCCGGTTCTCCGAGGTGATCTTGCTGCTGGACGAGATCACGATGAAGCGGTCGCTCCTGGTCCCGCCGACGCCCACGAAGAACCGCTCGTCGTCCTCCTGGAACACCATCTGGTCGTCGCCCGCCGGCTGACCCAACTGGTGCCGCCAGATCTGCCACGGCCGCAGGGTGGCGTCGGGCCGGGTATAGAACAGCGTCGCGCTGTCGGCGCTCCACGCCGTCGAGTAGTAGACGTCGGCGATGTCGTCGGCCAGATCGATGCCGGACTCCAGGTCCCGCACCCGCATGGCGTAGCGCTCACCGCCGGTGAGGTCGACGGCGTAGGCCAGGTAGCGGTCGGAGGGGCTGAGGTCGAACACCCCGAGGGCGAAGTAGTCGGAATCTCCCGCCAGCTCGTTCTCGTCGAGTAGGACTTCCTCGCCCGCGGCCCCCGCCTCGGCCAGGGCCAGCACCTCGATGGCGCCCAGCCGGCGCTCGGGGTCGGCGCGGCGGCAGTGGATCGGGTACTGGAGGCCTTCCACCGTGCGCCCGTAGTACCACCACCGACCCTTGCGGGCCGGCGCCCCCACGTCGGTCTCCTTGATGCGACTCTTGATCTCCTCGAACAGGGATTGGCGGAACTCGGCCACGGGCGCCAGTGCCTCGTCGGTGTAGGCGTTCTCGGCCCGCAGGTAGGCGACGACGTCGGGGTCCTCGGCGTCGCGCAGCCAGTACCAGTCGTCCTCCCGTACGTCGCCGTGGGCGACGAGGACGTGCGGGCGGCGGGAGGCGAGCGGCGGGGGGCGCATGGCAACGAGCCTGGCACGGCGCTCGACCAACTGGAGACCGCAGACCGTGGTACCACTTTCGGGGTGAACCCGGTCGCGGTCTGCACCCAACCGGAGCTGGCTGCCACCCTGAGCACCGGGGGCGTCCACGTCGTGCTGTGCGCCGTTGTCCAGCCCGCTTGTCATCCCCCTACCGGGAGCGCACCACGACCGGCGGCGCGCCCCGGCGCCGCGAAGGCGACGTTTGCCGCGGCGGGGCGGGTGGCGGTGTTCGTGGGCGACGGGGACCGCCCCGAGGTCATGGCGGCGGCGGTGGCCATGGCGCGGGAATTGTTCGGCGCGGAACCGGTGATAGTGCGCACCGCGGCCGACGCCGCCCAATTACTTGCCGGGGTGCCCGGCTCGCAACATCGCTGATCAGGTACGGTCTAACCCCACCCATAGGCTTCGATGACCGGCGGCACCACGTGCGATTTCGATTGACGACAAGTGGGCGGAGGACAGCCGTGACTGCCCTCGTCGTGTCGTTGGTGATCGCGCCCGTGCTGACGCTGGCGCTCGGTGTCGCGCCGGTTGGCGCTGCCGACTCGACCTCGCTGCTCACCTGGAGCCACCTGGTGCCGGCGGCGTCGCCGCAAGCCCGGATCCACGCCGCCATGGCCTTCGATCCCGCGACCAACACCACCGTTGTGTTCGGGGGCCGGTCGGGGACCACCGTGCTGGCCGATACGTGGACGTGGAACGGATCGACATGGAGCCAGCAGAGCCCCCCGGCCAGCCCGCCCGCCCTCGAGTCGGCAGCCATGGCATACGACAACATTGGCCACCGCCTCGTGCTCTTCGGCGGCTTGGCCAGCGACGGCACCACGAGCGGCGCCACCTGGGCCTGGAGCGGTGACACCTGGAACGCCCTGGCGCCGGCCACCATGCCCCCCGCCCGCTACGGCGCGTCGATGGCGGCCGACGCCGTCACCGGGACCGACGTTCTGTTCGGGGGGCTGTCCGCCCCCGGTTCGTTCCTGAGTGACACCTGGTCGTGGAACGGCACCGGCTGGGCCCTGAACCTCCCGACAGCCGCCCCCGCGGCCCGCAGCGGCGCCGCCATGACCTTCGATGCTGCCCGCGGCCTCATCGTCCTCTTCGGCGGCACCACGGGCGGCACCGCGGGCTCCGCCAGCCCCGCCAACCAAGCCGACACCTGGACTTTTGACGGCAGCAACTGGACCGCGATGAGCCCTGCCACGTCGCCGCCGGCGCGCGACGATGCGGCCTTCGGCTTCGACGACGGCACCCAGACGGCACTCCTGTTCGGCGGGCGGGGCGCGACTTCGGTTCTCGGTGACACCTGGCTGTGGAACGGGTCCACCTGGTCAACCTCCCTACCCCTGGCCCTGGCGCCCATCCTCAGCCCGTCGGCGCGCCTTGGCGCCTCGATGGCTGCGGCGCCGGCGCCGCAGCACCTGGTGCTGTTCGGCGGCCAGCCGGGGGCAGCCAACCTCGGGGCAGCCAACTCCGGGGCGGTCAACGACACCTGGACCTTCACCACCGTGCTCCCCATCCCGACTAGTCCCCCCACCACCGCCCCGGCCGCCAGCACCACCGTCGGTCCCACCTCGACATCGCCGCCCACGACCGGCCACGTCACGTCGGCGCCCCCGGCACAACACCCGACGACGGTCCCGCCACCACTTAGGCCGCACATCACTGTCACCTCCTCTTCGGTGCACGGCGGCCAGAGCGTGACGGTGTCGGGGAGTGGCTTCGCCCCGGGGGCGACGGTCACCATCACCTTCCAATCACCGAGGGTCGTCGTCGGTACGGTCACCGCCGACGGCAAGGGCCACTTCACCGCCACCGTGGTGCTACCCGCCGACGCCCCGCCCGGCAAGCACGACCTCCAGGCCGCCGGCCCGGCCAACGTGGCCGGTGGCCGCGCCGTCCTCGTCGCCCATGTCAGGATCGCGGTTCCCGGGACGACGCATCCCTGGGTCCTGCCGGCGTTCATGATTGCCCTGACGGCGATGCTGGCGACGGGGGCGGGCGTTGTTCTCGTCGCGTCGACCCGGCGCCACCGTCAGCTCCCGACCTGAGCCCGGCCCCCCGTCTCGGGGATTGAATCCTGGCCAGGAGTTGTTACTATCTGCGTAGGAGAAATTCCTCCGCGATGTTTGTTGGGAGAGTGATTGCCGAATGGCCACCACCGAACTGGACCTTGGTCGGTACAAGCTCGGCTGGAGTGACGTCGAGGACTACTACGTCTTCAAGCCCAAGCGTGGTATCTCGTCGGACATCGTCCGCGAGATGTCGTGGATGAAGGGCGAGCCGCAGTGGATGACGGACCGGCGCCTCAAGGGTCTCAAGCATTTCGAGAACCGGCCCATGCCGACCTGGGGCGGCGACATGTCGGAGATCTTCTTCAAGGACATCTTCTACTACGTCAAGCCGATCGACAAGCAGGTCTCGGCGTGGGACCAGCTGCCTGATTCGGTCAAGGACACCTACGAGAAGCTGGGAATCCCCGAGGCCGAGCGCAAGTACCTGGCGGGCGTGACCGCGCAGTACGAGTCCGAGGTCGTCTACCACCGCAACCGCGAAGACCTGGAGCGACTCGGTGTCATCTTCTGCGACATGGACACCGCCCTGCGGGAATACCCCGAGTTGGTCAAGCAGTATTTCGGCACCGTCATCCCGCTGAACGACAACAAGTTCGCGGCCCTCAACTCCGCGGTGTGGAGCGGTGGCTCGTTCATCTACGTGCCCCCGGGGGTCAAGGTCGACCAGCCGCTGCAGGCCTACTTCCGGATCAACTCGGAAAACATGGGCCAGTTCGAGCGCACCCTGATCATCGCCGACGAGGGTTCCCAGGTGCACTACATCGAGGGCTGCTCGGCGCCGGTCTACACCAGCGACTCCCTGCACTCGGCGGTCGTCGAGATCATCTGCAAGCCAAGCAGCCGGGTCACCTACACGACGATCCAGAACTGGTCCAACAACGTCTTCAACCTGGTCACCAAGAGGGCTCGTTGCGACGCCGAGGCCCACATGGAGTGGATCGACGGCAACATCGGCAGCCGGCTCACCATGAAATATCCCGCCGTCTACCTCATGGGCCCGAAGGCTTCCGGCGAGGTCCTTTCAGTGGCCTATGCCGGCCGGGGCCAGCACCAAGACGCCGGGGCCAAGATGATCCACGCCGCCCCGGAGACCACCTCGACGATCATCTCCAAGTCGATCTCCAAAGACGCCGGCCGGACCTCGTACCGTGGCCTGGTCAAGTTCGAACCGGGCGCAACCAAGTCGAAGAGCTTCGTACGCTGCGACGCCCTCCTGCTCGACGACACCAGCCGTAGCGACACCTACCCATACATCGAGTTCGGGGAGAAGGACGCCCAGGTGGGCCACGAGGCCACGGTGTCGAAGGTCGGCGACGACCAGCTCTTCTACCTGATGAGCCGGGGCCTTTCCGAGCAGCAGGCCATGAGCATGATCGTAAACGGCTTCATCGAGCCGGTGACGCGGACCCTGCCCATGGAGTACGCCGTGGAGTGGAGCCGGCTGATCGAACTGCAGATGGAGGGCAGCATCGGCTGATGTTGCCGGGGCAACCGCCAGTCGCCGCCACGGTGGCAGGATGTAGCCATGCCCATGCGGGAGGAGTGCAAGCACTTCCAGAGCAGGACCTATTCCAATGGGGAAGTGGCCCGGTTCTGCGTGCTCGATCTCGCCCCGGATGCGCCTTGGCGCTGCCCCGACAACTGCCCTCGTTACGAGCGTCGGCTGGCCGATGCCGGTTGGACCCATGGCACCCTGATCGAGCCGGCACTCGAGGAGGAGCCGGAAGGCTTCGACCCGAGCAGTTCCCGCCTGCTCGACCAGGCCGAGGACATTGTCAATGCCGCGGGGCCGGAGATCGTGGCCGAGGAAGAGAAACGACGCGAGTTGGCCGACGGCCCGGCGTGGTGGAAGCGCCTCGGGCGCTCTTTCCGCCGCCGGCCCTAGTACGGAACGAGGAGTTCTGCTGAGTACCTTCACCGCCGAGGGGGCGGCCGCACTGGCCGGCCCGGCTTGGCTCAAAAAGGCCCGGACCGGCGCTCTGGCGCGCTATCAGGCAATGCCGTTGCCGACCGAGGCCGAAGAAGTCTGGCGCTACAGCCGCATCTCGCAGTTGGACCTCGACACCTTCGAGCCCGCGGCGCCGAGCGACGCGGCCGTGCCCGCCGCCGCCCAGCCCATCATCGACGCCATCGGGGCCCGCTCGGCGCTGTTCGTGGCCGGCCGCCCCATCGGCCCTGTCGCCGAGGGCCTCGTCGGCTCGGGCGCCGAGCCCTCGGGTTTCGGCGAGATCGCGGGCGAGCCCGATTCCCTGGTGGCTCTCAACGCGGCCTACGTGCATTTGCTGAGCCTGCGGGTGGAAAAAGGTCGGGTGCTGCCCGATCCCATCGTGGTGGTCAACCCGGTGGATGGGGACGGCGCAGCCCTTTTCCCGCGAACGTTGGTCAATATGGAGGTGGGCGCCGACGCCACCATCATCGAGATCCTGGTTTCCGACGATGTCGCCGCTCTCGTGGTGCCCGTCACCGAGGTCGATCTTGCCGATGGCGCCCGGCTCAAGTACGTGACCGTTCAGGTGCTCGGACCCCGGGTCTGGCAGGTGGCCACCCAGGCCAGCCGCCTCGGGCGCGACGCCGAGTTCACCTCGTACAACGTGTCCCTCGGCGGCGAGTACGCCCGGGTCCGCAACGAGTCGCTGCTGGCCGAGACCGGCGGGACCAGCCGGCTGATGGCGGTGTTCTTCGGTGACGGCCACCAGATGCACGATTTCGCCACCCTCCAGTCGCACAAGGGCAAGCACACCACCTCGGACCTGCTGTTCAAGGGGGCGGTGGCCAACAGCTCGCATTCGGTCTACCGCGGTGTCATCCGCGTCGAGAAGGGGGCGGCGGGCACCAACGCCTACCAGACCAACCGCAACCTGGTGCTCGACTCCGGAGCCCACGCCGACTCCGTTCCCACCCTCGAGATCGAGGAGAACGACGTTCGTTGCAGCCACGCGTCGGCGGTCGGGCCGATCGACGAGGAGCAACGGTTCTACCTGGAGAGCCGGGCGGTTCCGCCGGACGTGGCCGATCGCCTGATCGTGTCCGGCTTCCTCGACGACGTCCTCGAGCGGGTACCCGTGCCCGCCCTGCTGCCCTGGCTGCGATCGGCATTAGCTGTGCGCCTGGCGGCCGCCGAGGCTTCGCGTTCGTGACCGACGTGACGCCGATGGAGGTAACCCGGCTGTGCTCGCTGAGCGAGATCGAACCGGGAACGGCTCGCCGTTTCGTGGTCGGCAGCCACAAGATCTGCCTGGTGCGCATCGGCGACGACTTCTACGCCATCGGCGACCAGTGCAGCCACGCCGACTTCTCGCTGGCCGACGGTGAGGTGTACCCCGCCGAGCGGGAGATCGAGTGCTGGAAGCACGGCAGCACGTTCTCCCTGGTCGACGGCAAACCGCAGTCCTTGCCGGCCACCCGGCCGGTGCCGGTGTACGACGTGCGGAGGGAAGGCGACGACGTGTCAGTAGTGATCCGATGATCGGCCATGTGTTACGCATCGAGGCGCTGAGCGCCAATGTCGGCAGCCGCGAGATCTTGCGGGGTATCGATCTCGAGGTGAACAGCGGAGAGGTCCATGTCGTCATGGGCCCCAACGGGTCGGGCAAGAGCACCTTGTCGCACGTGATCGCCGGACGCCCCGGTTACGAGGTCACGGGGGGCACGGTCACCCTCGACGGCCAGGACCTGCTCGCCCTGCCGGCGTGGAAGCGGGCTCGGGCCGGGTTGTTCCTCGCCATGCAATACCCGATCGAGGTGCCCGGCGTCAGCCTCGTCGACGCTCTGAGCGCGGCGTTCGTCTCCCATGGCCGGTCGCCGTCGCTGGTGGCGGACCTGCTGGCGATTGAGGCCGACCGGGTCGGCCTGGACCGGAAGTTCCTCGACCGGCCCCTCAACGTGGACCTGTCGGGCGGCGAGCGCAAGCGCAACGAGACGCTGCAGATGAGCGTGCTCGGGCCGTTGTTCGCGGTGCTCGACGAGATCGACTCGGGTCTCGACGTCGACGCGTTGCGGGCGGTGGCGCGCCGCATCGAGGCCGCCACGGCCGAGAACGGCCTCGGCGTCTTGGCCATCACGCACTACAACCGGTTGCTACACGAGCTGCACCCCGACCGGATCCACGTCCTGGCCAAGGGCCGCATCGTGGCCAGCGGGGGCCCCGAGCTGGCCGAGGAGCTGGAAACGACCGGGTACGCCGCCTATGGCGACGACATGGTCTTCGCGGGCAACGGCCACGCCACCGTGCCGACCCAGATCTCGCTCGGCGATCCCTTCGGCGATCCGCTGGCCTAGATCAATCCCCGGCGCCTGGGGCGGCCCCGAGGCCGGTTACTGGCGGCGGGCGCTGCGGTGGCCGTGGTGGACCCCGGCGACCCATCCCAGGTAGCCGCACAGGATCGCGACACCGATCAGCTCCAGGATGTGGAGCACGGCGAACACGATGTGCAGGACGGTCCACGCCACCACGATCACCGCGATCACCGCCACCGCCAGCATGGTCAGCTTGAACACCGCCGACACGCTGGTGCGAGGTGCCTCCTTGGGCACCACCCGGGGCCCTGTTCGTAGGCGAGACGGTCGCGGCGCAGGCGCCGGGTTCAGGGCAACCGACGCCTGGGGGGCGGCGGTGGTGTGCTTCGGGGGTGCCGCCTCCGGTGTCGCGTCGAGGGTCTGGCAGATCAGGCAGGTGCCCGGCGCGAAGCCATGGATGCACGCAGAAGCCACCCCTCCATGGTGGCGCATTCGTGGCACAACAGCGCAGCGACCAAAATGCTGCCATGACTCTTGTGCACCGCGTCTTGTATCCCAAGCCGATCGCCACCCTCGACGAGTACCTGGCGCGCGGCGGGGGAGGGGGCCTCGAAGCGGCCCGGGACCGTGATCCCGAGTCGGTCGTCATGGAGCTCGAGGCCTCCGGTCTGCGGGGCCGTGGGGGCGCCGGCTTCCCGACGGGGCGCAAGTGGCGGACCGTGCGGGAATACGCGTCCGACGACCTGGCGACCACCGTGGTCGTCAATGGCGCCGAGGGGGAGCCGGGGACCTTCAAGGACCGCACCATCTTGGAGCGCAGCCCCTACGAGGTGATCGAGGGAGCCCTGATCGCGGCCCGGGTGGTGGGCGCCACCGAGATCATCTTCGGGCTCAAGAAGTCCTGGGGCCACGTGATCGGCCGCGTCCAGTCGGCGATCGACGAGGTGGTGGCCGCGGGTTGGACCGAGGGCCTGACGCTGCGGATCTTCCAGGGACCCAATGAGTACCTCTACGGGGAGGAGACGGCGCTGCTCGAGACCATGGAGGGCCGCTATCCCTTTCCCCGGATGGCGCCGCCGTACCGCCGCGGCGAGGTCGAGGTGGTCGAGACCGACGCCGACGCCGACACCCACAGCGGCCTGTCGGCCCATGTCGAGATGGCCGACCCCACTGGCGAGACCGGGGCGCCGCCGGCGCTGGTCGACAATGTCGAGACCATGGCCAACGTGCCTCGGATCATCGCCCGGGGGGCCAAGTGGTTCCGCACCGAGGGGACGGAGAAGTCCCCGGGAACGATCGTGTGCACCATTACCGGCGACGTGCAGCGCGAGGGGGTCGGCGAGGTGATCATGGGGACACCGCTGCGGGCGGCCATCGAGGCCATCACCGGCGGTCCCCGGCCCGGCCACCAGATCAAGGCGATCCTCGTCGGCGTGTCGAGCAGCGTGCTCACCGCCGACAAGCTCGACACCCCGCTCACCTATGAGGACATGGCGGCCGCCGGCAGCGGCCTCGGATCGGCCGGGTACATCGTGGTCGACGACTCGCGGGACATGACTGCGGTGGCGGCCGGGGTGTCCCGTTTCCTGGCCGTGGAGTCCTGCGGCCAGTGCACCCCCTGCAAGCTCGACGGCATCGCGCTGTCGGATCTCCTGGAGACCCTGTGCGCCTCGAACGCCAGCCGGGCCGACTACGACCGCATCCAGGTCCTGGCGGCCAGGGTGGGCGACAACGCCCGGTGCTCGCTCGGCACCCAGCACCAGTACGTGGTCGGTAGCATCATCGCCCAGTTCGGCCCCGAGCTGGCGGCCCACGTCGGCGGCGGCGCCGAGGCCGTCGAGCCGGTACTCATCGCCGAGCTGGAGGACATCTCGGGCGACGAGGCGGTCTGGGACGAGCGCCACCGCCGCAAGCAGCCCGACTGGACCTACACCGAGCGCTGGTCGGGCAAGGTGCCGGCGGAGATGTTCGGCGACCACCGCAACCAGCTGACGCTTCCGGAATAGGAGGGTCTGTTCATGACCGAGATGTCCTATCGCCGCCTGGGCCGCTCCGGCCTGCAGGTGAGTGTGCTGTCGTTCGGGTCGTGGGTGTCGTTCGGCAGCCAGCTCGACATCGAGCGGGCGAAGGAATGCCTGGCGGCAGCACGCGCCGCGGGCGTCAACTTCTTCGACAACGCCGAGGCCTACGCGGGCGGTGAGTCGGAGCGCATCATGGGAAAGGCCATCGCCGAGCTCGGCTGGCCGCGGGAGACGTACGTCATCTCCACCAAGCTCTACTGGGGCCTCACCAAGGGCCCGAACATGGAGAACACCCTCAACCGCAAGTACCTGCTCCACGCCATCGACGGCTCCCTGCAGCGGATGGGCCTCGACTTCGTGGATCTCGTGTTCTGCCACCGCCCCGACCCCGAGACCCCCATCGAGGAGACGGTCTGGGCCATGCACGACATCGTGGCCGCGGGCAAGGCCCGCTACTGGGGAACCTCGGAATGGGCCGCCGACGAGATCCGCGCCGCCTGGGAGATCGCGGAGCGCCACCACCTCCGCAAGCCGGTGATGGAGCAGCCCCAGTACAACCTGTTCGAACGGGACAAGGTGGACTGGGAGTACGCCCGCCTCTACGCCGAGATCGGCCTCGGCCTCACGACCTGGAGCCCGCTGGCGTCGGGCCTGCTCACCGGGAAGTACATCGACGGCGTCCCCCCGGACAGTCGGGCCTCCCTGGCGGGCTACGAGTGGCTGCGCGAGATGGTGACCAACCCCGAGCGCAATGCCAAGGTGCGCCGCCTGGCGGTGGTGTCCGACCGGCTCGGGTGCTCTCTGGCCCAGCTCGCCATCGCCTGGTGCGCCGTCAACCCTCACGTGTCGACAGTGATCACCGGCGCCAGTACGGCCACCCAGGTCCACGAGAACATGGGTGCTCTGGACGTTATCCCCGAGTTGACCCCCGAGCTTCTGGCCGAGATCGACGAGCTCGTGAGCTGAGCCCCGGGGGTTTTCGGGCCCGCCACTCACTGCGCCGCGGATCAGCTGTCCTCGCTGGCGGGCGTCTCGATTACCGCCGCCATGGTGGCGGTTGGCTCGTAGATGGCGACCGGGTGAGAGCTGCCGCGGATGGCGATGGTGCCGAGGGTGGCCCAGGACGGGGACTCGGGTCCTGCCTGGGCCACTGCCGTGCCCGTGGCCAGGACCCGGCCGGGGCGGCCCTTGGCGATCTCGGTGAGCCGGGAGGCCTCGTTGACGGCCCGCCCGATGACGGTGTATTCGTACCGCTGCTCGGTCCCGACATTGCCCGCCACGACCACCCCCGACGAGACGCCGATGCCGGCGGAAATGCCGTGATGGTCCTGGGCCAGTGCCCGGATGGCGCGATCCAGCTTCCGCGCCGCCCGCAGCGCCCGGGCGGAGTGGTCGGGCTGGAAGCCGGGGGCGCCGAACACGCAGAGGGCGCCATCGCCTTCGAACTTGTTGACCCAGCCCCCTTCCTCGCTGACGACGCGGACAACGGTGTCGAAAAAGACGTTCAAGGTGGCCACCACCTCGCCTGGCGGCAGCACCTCGGCAAGCGCCGTGGAACCGATCAGGTCGACGAAAAGGGCGCTGACAGCGTGCTGCTCGCCGCCCAAGCCGCTCCCCTCCGCGAGGGCCCGCTGGGCCACCTCGACGCCGACGTGGCGCCCGAAGAGATCCTGGAGTTGGGCCCGTTCCCGCAGCCCGCTGACCATCTGGTTGAAGCCCGACTGCAGCAGCCCGATCTCGCCGCCGTCCTCGACGTTGACGACGACGTCGAGGTCGCCCTCCTCGACGCGGCGCAGGCCCTCCCGAACGTGGTCGAGGGGATCGGCCACCGAGCGGGCGACGGCGAAGGTGATGACGAGGCCGGCGACCACGCCGGCCAGGGACACCGCTATGACCGCGCCGGAAATACTCGGGGTGCGCGAGGCGGTGGCGGCTGAAGCCTTGGCGTCGAGGGGCAGGAGGGCGAGGCCGAGCAGTGGTATCGCCGAGCCGAGCGCCCAGGCCAGGATGAGGCGGAGCCGGATCCCGAGGGCAGCCTGGCGAGGGGGCGCCTGGCATTCGAGGGTGAGGGGGATGAGCGGGGCCACCGCCCGCTCGATCAGGAAGTAGGCGAGCGCGATGCTGACCAGTCCCCCGAGGCCGATGGTGACCAGTACCTGGATGGTGAACAGGGCAGAGGAATGCAGGATCCAGGCCCAGGCCGCGAACGCCACCGCCCCCCCGGCCCACGCCAGGACCGAGAACTCGGTGGCACGCCACGGCAGCGTCAGTGTCGCCTGTTGCTCGGCCGGCGTCGGCGGCCGGCCTTCGGCCATCCAGGCGGTGGCGTGGCGGAAGCGCCGCCGGATGAGCTGATGCTGGACCAGGGCGGTAACGATGAGCAGGGCGAGCGCCAGCAAGGCGTCGACAACTGTTTCGGTGCGCCAGCGGGGCGGGAACGGGGCGATGAACTCGAGGTACCCGAAGATGAAGCAGGCCCCGGCGAAGTTGGCCGCGAACGAGCCGAGCACCATGCGGGACTTCACATCGGCCCAGCTGAGCCAGGACTCTCGCGTCATCGAGCTCGAAATTACCCTAACCCGCTCGCCGTAGTCCCTGAACGTGTGTAATCATGTAATGCATGGCAACGAACTCCGAATCCTCCACCGCACGTACCACCGCCGAACAGCGCGCCAAGCTTCACGGCTGGTTCGCCGGTCAGATCCCCGACGGCTGGTTCACCAAGGCTCCCGAGGTCACCTTCGACAACGACGAGATCCTGGTCGTCGGGACCCTCAAGAGCCCCGATATCGCCGATGTCGACGGCGACGCCGGCGGCGAGACCAAGGCCATCGCAGAAGCGGCGCGCATCGAGCGCCACCGGGAGGACACCCGGGAGCAAAGGATGCGCATCGCCGAAGACGCCCAGCACCGTTTTCGCCGCCGGGTGTCCTGGGGTGCGGTCTGTGGCGACACCGCCCAGAACTTCACCACCGCCAGTGCCCCGGTCATGACCCGGCTGCGCATGCCCGAGCGCGCCGTGCTCGACACGCTCATCGATGCCGGCGTGGCCCGCAGCCGAAGCGACGCCCTGGCGTGGTGCGTCCGCCTGGTCGGGCGCAACGAGGCGGCATGGATCGCCGATCTACGGACGGCGTTCGAGCACGTCGAAAATGTCCGGGCCCAGGGACCCAGCTCTTTGCAGGACCCGACGCCAGAGGGTGAAGACAGCTGACCGCTACGGTCAGTAGGTGCCCCTAGGCCCCGCCCGGCGCGGTGCCCGCCGCGGCCACCTCGTCGAGGCCCTGGGCCAGGGTGTTCCACGACAACGTGGCGCACTTGATGCGCACCGGAAACTTCACGACCCCCTGCAGGGCCTCGAGGTCGCCCAGCTTGACCTCCGGCTCGGGCGGCCCGTCAGGGGAGCTGTCGGCGCCGTCGAGGCGTTGCTCGTGGATCGACATCAGGGCCTTGAAGGCCCGGATGGTCGCCCGGGCCTCGGCCACCGTCTTGCCCTTGACCGCCGCCGACATCATCGACGCCGACGACTGGCTGATCGAGCAACCCTGGCCGCCGATGCGCAGGTCCACCACCCGGTCATCGACCACGTCGAGGAACACCACGATTTCGTCGCCGCACAAGGGGTTGAAACCTTCGACCCGGACCGCGGGCGGCGTCGGCAGCTCTCCCCGGTTCCGGGGGCTGCGGTAATGGTCGAGAATGATCTCGCGGTAGAGGTCTTCTAGGCCCGGCATAGCTTCTTCAAACCACCTTAGGACTAAGGACTACGAGAACAGCTTGTCAGCGCTGACGAGGGCCGCCGACAGGGCATCGACGTCGGCCTCGTCGTTGTACAGGTACAGCGACGCCCGAGCCGTGGCCCCCACCCCCATGCGGCGCATCAACGGCTTGGCGCAGTGATGGCCGGCCCGCACGCAGACCCCCACCTCGTCGAGCACCTGGGAGATGTCGTGGGGGTGGATGTCCTTGAAGGCGAAGCTGAGCACGCCACCGCGGATGGCAGGGTCGGTGGGCCCGAAGATCTTGATGTCGGCCCCGTGCCGTTCTTGCAAGGTCTCGAGGGCGTAGGTCGTCAAGGCGATCTCGTGGCCCCGGATGTCGGCCATGCCCACGGCGGTGAGGTAGTCGATGGCGGCACCCAAACCGACAGCCTCGGCGATGGGTGGCGTGCCCGCCTCGAACTTCCACGGCAGCTCGTTGGCCGTGAACCCGTCGAGGCGCACATCGCGGATCATCTCCCCGCCGCCGAGGAAGATCGGCATCTCCTCGAGCAGCGCCTCCCGGGCCCAAAGGCAGCCGATCCCGGTTGGCCCGAGCATCTTGTGGCCGGTGAAGCCGTAGAAGTCGCAGCCGAGCTCGGCCACCGAGGTGGCGAAGTGAGGCGTGTACTGCGCCCCATCCACCAGGACCACGGCGCCCGCGGCGTGGGCCGCGTCGGCGATCAACCGCACCGGGTTCAGCGTCCCGAGCACGTTGGAAACCAGCGCCAGGCCGACCAGCTTGACCCCGTCGAGCAACGCCGGCAGGTCGTCGAGGACCAACAGGCCGTCGCCGTCGACGGGCAGGTACCGCAACTCGATGCCCCGTTCGGCCTTCAACTGCAGCCAGGGGACCAGGTTGGCGTGATGCTCCATCTCGGTCAGCAGCACGGCGTCGCCCGCCTGCAGGTTGCGCCGGCCCCACGTATAGGCCACCAGGTTGATGGCCTCGGTGACGTTCTTGGCGAAGATCACCTCGCGGCCGGAACCGGCCCCGATGAACGAGACGACTTTGGACCGGGCCTCCTCGTACAGGCGAGTGGACTCCTCGGCGATGGCGTAGACGCCGCGGTGCACGTTGGCGTAGGTCGTCTCGTACAGCCGTTGCATGGCGTCGAGAACGGCGGCCGGCTTCTGGGAAGAAGACGCAGAGTCGAGATAGACCAGGCGGTAGCCGTGGACCTTCTGGTCGAGGATGGCGAAGTCCTTCTTGATCAGCTCGACATCTAGCGCCATGCCTCGTAGCCCTCCTCCTCAAGGCGGCGGGCCAGCTCCGGGCCGCCGCTGGCGGCAACCCGCCCATCGATCAACAGGTGTACGACATCGGGGGTCAGTTCGTCGAGGATCCGCTGATAGTGGGTGATCACCAGGGCGCCGAGCGTGGGCCGGGCGGCACGCACCTGCTGGACCCCGCGGGCCACGGCGTGCAGGGCATCGATGTCGAGGCCGGAGTCCGTCTCGTCGAGGATCGCCATGTCGGGCTCGAGGATCGCCATCTGCAGGATCTCGTTGCGCTTCTTCTCGCCGCCCGAGAACCCCTCGTTGAGGTAGCGGTCACCGAAAGACGGGTCCATGTCGAGCTTCTTCATCCACTCCATGATCGACAGCCGCAGCTCGAGCACAGAAAGGTCGATGCCCTTGCGGGCCGACAGCGCTTGACGCAGGAACTGGATCATGGGAACGCCGGGGATCTCCTCGGGGTACTGGAAGGCGAGAAAGATGCCCGCCTTCCCCCGCACGTCGGTCTGCCAGTCCGTGATGTCCTCGCCCTTGAACAGGATCCGGCCACTGGTGACGTGGTAGTCCGGGTTGCCGAGGAGGGCGTTGGCGAGGGTCGACTTGCCGGAGCCGTTGGGCCCCATCAGGGCGTGGATCTCTCCTGCGCCGACAACGAGGTTGACACCACGCAGGATCTCGGTGTCTCCCACGCACACATGGAGGTCTTGAACTTCGAAAAGGGCAGGCGGACTCACACACCAATCCTATTACCACTACGGCGGTAGGGGAAATAGGTCGGGCGTGTTTGCGGGCGGATTCTCGCCGCTAGCCTCGACGAGGTGGCCGACCCCTGGACGTTTGCCGGCGAGGCCGTGGCCATCGGCAATCCCGGAACGACGGTGACACTGGTGGAGGGGTCGGCCTTCGCCATCTCCTCGGCCAACGGCGACATGAACCCGGGCACCGCGGAAGGATTGTTCTTCCGCGACACGCGGTTCCTCTCCCGCCTGCAGTTGCGGGTGAACGGCCACCCGCCCGAGCCCCTGGCCATGTCGCCAACCGAGCCGTTCTCGGCTCGCTTCGTCGGGCGGATCCGGCCCCGGGCCGGCCAGGCCGACTCCAGCATCCTCATCTCCCGGTCCCGCTACGTGGGGCGCGGTATGCGCGAGGACCTGGTCATCCGCAACTTCGGCGACGAGCCTTCCTACTGCGCGGTGGAACTGGCCTACGCCGCCGACTTCGCCAACCTCTTCGAGGTCAAAGAGGGCCGAGCCGTCCTGCCCCTGGGCGAGGACTACACCTCCGAGCACGCCGACGGGGGCATCACTTTCCGGCATCGGCGGGGCTCGCATGGGCGGGGCCTGCACATCTCGTTCTCGACGCCCGCCGCCCTCGACGCCGGCCTGGCTGCGTTCGAGGTCATCATTCCCCCCCGGGGCGAGTGGGCCCTGTGCCAGCAGTTCACCTGCAGCATCGAAGCCGAGGCCATCGAACCCCGCTGGCTGTGCGGCCAGCCCATCGAGCGGGCCAAGCCGGCCGAGCGCATGGCCCAATGGCGGCGCAGCGTGCCCAACCTCGACACCGACCACGAAGGGCTGCGGATGGTCGTGGCCAAAAGCGCCGAGGACCTCGGGGCGCTGCGGATCTTCGATCCCGATTTCCCCGAGCGCACCGTCGTGGCCGCCGGCGCGCCGTGGTTCATGACCCTGTTCGGTCGCGACTCGCTCATCACCTCGTGGATGGCGCTGCTGGTCGACCCCGATCTGGCCCTCGGGGTCCTGCAGACACTGGCCCGATTCCAAGGCGACAAGGTCGATCCGAAGACCGAGGAGGAGCCCGGCCGCATCCTCCACGAGATGCGCTTCGGCGACGCCCCCTCCCTGTCGCTGGGCGGCGGGAAGGTGTACTACGGCACCGCCGACGCGACCCCGCTGTTCGTCATGCTGCTCGGCGAGCTGCGCCGCTGGGGCCTGGCAAAAGAGGCGGTCGACCACCTGCTCCCCCACGCTGATCGGGCCATCGAGTGGATCGAGAACTACGGCGACTGCGACGGCGATGGCTATGTGGAATACCTCCGCACTTCGGACCGGGGCTTGCAGAACCAGGGCTGGAAGGACTCCGGCACCGGTATCCGCTTCGCCGACGGAGGTATCGCCCAGGCGCCGATAGCGCTGTGCGAGGTCCAGGGCTATGTCTACGGCGCGTACCTGGCGCGGGCCTACTTCGCCGGCGAGCAGGGGGACCAGCAGCTGGCCGGCGACCTCCGCCGGAAGGCGGCCACCCTCAAGACCAACTTCAACCGTGATTTCTGGCTGGACGACAAGGGCTGGTTGGCCATGGGCCTCGACCGGGACAAAAAGCCCATCGACGCATTGGCCTCCAACATGGGTCACTGCCTGTGGACCGGCATCCTCGATGCCGACAAAGCCTCGATCGTGGCCAAGCGCCTCATCTCCCACGACATGTTCACCGGGTGGGGGATCCGCACCCTCGCCTCCTCCATGCGGGGCTACAACCCCATCAGCTACCACTGCGGCTCGGTCTGGCCCCACGACAACGCCCTCTGCGCGGCGGGCCTGATGCGCTACGGGTTCGTGCGCGAAGCCCAGCGGGTCATCATGGGGATGCTCGACGCCGCCGTCGTGCAGGGCGGCCGTCTCCCCGAGCTGTTCAGTGGCCTCGACCGCATCGAGATGCCGACCGTGGTGGCCTACCCCACCTCGTGCTCGCCCCAGGCGTGGGCCGCAGCGTCGCCCCTTCTCATGCTGCGCACCATGCTGCGCCTCGACCCGTGGGTGCCCCGGGGCAAGGTCTGGCTCCACCCCGCCCTGCCCGAGCAGATCGGGCGCCTGCAGGTCAACCGCATCCCGCTGGCCGGTGCCCGGGTGTCGGTGACCGTCGAGGGCGACAAGGTCGAGGTGACGGGCCTTCCCGATCACCTCGAGCTGGTCGATGCCCCCCGCCATCCATTGACGGGCTCCTAGGCCGGGAAAAAGGGGGGCCTGGCGGCATAGCGGTGACAGGGCCGCCGTACCATGGATGTTGAACCGGCCCTGCATTGGGAAGCCGGAGGAGGTCAACAATCATGGGCTTCGTCATTCGGCGCTCGTTGCCTTCGATCGTCGGGCTGCTGGCCCTGGCGCTGGCGGTAGGGGAAGCGGCGGTGGTGTTCGCTCACGCGCCGCTGTGGTTCCCCGCCTTGTTCGCCATCGCCGTGATCGGTGTGCAGTACGCCATCAATCCCTGGATCATCGAGCACCTGGTCCCTGCCGCCGTCATCCCCCACGACGGGACGCGCTATCTGACCGATCACCCCCTCGGTGAAGCGGTCGCCCGGCGGGCGCGCGACGCCGGCACCCCGCTGCCCAAGCTCGGCATCGTCGACGACGGGATGCCCAACGCCTTCACCTTCGGCCATTCACCCTCCGACGCCCGGATGTGGGTGACCCGGGGCCTCCTCGAACGCCTCGACGGCGACGAGGTCGACGCGGTGGTGACTCACGAGGTCGGGCACATCAAGCACTGGGACTTCGTGATCATGACCGTCGCGGCCGTTATCCCCATGTTGTTGTACATGACCTATCTGGTGACCCGCCGGGCTCGTGACAAGGGTCAGGTGGTGGCCATCACCGCCTACGTCGCCTACGTCATCTCCAACTTCATGCTGCTGGCGCTGTCCCGGGCCCGTGAGTACGGCGCCGACCATTGGTCGTGCGAATGCACCGGCAATGGTGACGCGTTGGCGTCGGCACTGGTCAAGGTGGCCTACGGCATGGGCCAGGTCAGGGCCCAGGAGCAGGCCGAGGCGGCGGAGTTGGTGGCGGCCGGTAAGCAGGGCAAGGCCGAGGCGGCCAAGCGGGAGCGCAACTACCACCGCATCCGCTCCATGCGGGCCATGGGCATCTTCGAGCCGCGCGCCGCCGACGCCATGGCGGTGGCGTTCGGCCAGGGCATCGACCCGCAGCGGGCCATCGCCGCCATGCGCTGGGAGACGGTCAACCCCTGGGGCACGACCCTCGAGAAGCTGGCGTCGCATCCGTTGGTGTCGCACCGCATCGCGGCCCTAGAGCGCTCGGGCCTGCCCGGCGCCCCCCGGTACTGGAGCGTGCTGCGAGCCACTGCCGACGTCGACGAGGCGACCCGGATGTCGTTGCGGGCCCGCTTCGCCAAGGAGCTGGCGGTGGCCGTCGGGCCCTGGGTCATCGTCGCCGCCATGGTGGGCTTCGGGGTCTTCACCCACAGCCTCGTCGCCATCGGCGTGGCGCTGGCGGTTGCCGGCGGCGGCCTGCTGGTCAAACAACTGCTGCGGTACCCGACCCACGAAGCGCAACCCGTCGCCGAGATCACATCGCTGCTCGAGCGCCTCGAGGCCAGCCCCCTGGCCGGCCTGCCCGTCGAGGTGCGAGGTTGGATCATCGGGCGGGGCACGCCCGGGTATCTCCTGTCGCCCGATCTGGTGGTGCAGGACGAGTCCGGTTTCGTCCCACTGCTGTGGCGCCAGCCCATCCCCTTTGCCCGCGCCTGGTTCGGGCTGACCAAGGTCCAGGCCTACCTCGGCCAGCACGTCATCGCGTCGGGCTGGTACCACCGCAACCCGGGACCGGTCATCGAGGTCCGCTCGGTGCGCGCCGCCGACGGCCGGGCGACCAAGACCTGGTGGTGGGCGACGTGCTACGCGGCGTCGGCCGCCGTGATGGCCGCCGGGGTCATCGTGGCGCTGATCGGCATGGCCGGGGGCTAATCCCGCCCGATGATGGGTTCGTCCCGGCGGCGGGGTTGCATGGCAGCCTCCAGCCGGCGGGCGGTGGCGTTGAAATCCCGGTGAAGCTCGGACATCCGGTTGCCGTGCTCACGCTCGG
This sequence comes from uncultured Actinomycetota bacterium, assembly GCA_963851105.1. Lineage (GTDB taxonomy): Bacteria > Actinomycetota > Acidimicrobiia > Acidimicrobiales > Palsa-688 > DATARN01. Next base: position 69,835 of record CAWKNP010000004.1, on the reverse strand, counting down.
CCAACCGGAAGGTCCGGCTCACCTCGAGCAGGGTCTGTTGCACGCCCGCCTGGATCTCCTCGCTGAACCTGGGGAGCCCCTCGGTGAGCAGCGTCTCCAGTTCTTCTATGCGTTGGCGGGTCCGCTGGGGGAGGAGCTCCTCGAGCAGGGTGTCGAAGGCCTCACTCTGGCGGCCGAGCTGCAGTGCGACCTGGGAGCCGAAGGCGTTGAATGCCTCCTGGATCTGGCGGGCCATGGTCGTGAACGCCGTTTCCACCTGCCCGGCCATCCCGGCCAAGGCGACCTCGACCTGCTTACCCATCTGCTTGAGGGCGGTTTCCACCTGGGCCCGGATCGCCAGGAGGGTGGCGTCGACGTGCTTGGTCAGCTTGGCGGTCGTGGCCTCGACCTGGCTGCCGACGGTGCCGACCGACGCCTCGAGGGAGTCGAGAGACCCTCGCAGCTCCGCCATCTGCTGACGGTTGCCGGCGCTCGAGCCGGCCAGGCCGACACGCAGGGACTCCACCGCGCCAACCAGGCTCGAAACCTGGTCGCTCTCCCGGGCGACCACCTCGGTCATGGCGTCGACCGTGCGCCGCAACTCGACCAGCATCTTGCCGTTGGCGGCGCTGTCGCCCGCCACCACGCCCCGGAGGGCATCCACCGACCGCTTGAGGGCGGCGACATCGGAGTTGTTGTCGACACACTGGCGCCGCAACGCCTCCAGCGAGCTGGCCACCGCCGAACCATTGGCGGTGGCGATCAGCGTGGGTGCCCCTTCAGATCCCTCGTCAGCCAGAATGCGCTGGCAGACGGCCTGCAACTCGGTCAGCAAAACCGTTGACCGGTCCCCAGACGCAACACCCAATCCCGACTGATCAATGGCCAAAAGAGTTCTCCCCCGAGCGCCGACGGCAGCGTATCGCGCCGCCGCGGCACGGGCCGATGATCCTCCGAGCTACCGCAAGTGCGATGTGGTCGCCAGTGTCGTCCTGCCAGGTCACGATCCGCTGGTGGGTTCGGCCGCTCGGCCCGGCGCATGCCGGTGCCGTCGGGCAGAGAACTCGCCGTTACGGCCCCGCGGGGCCCTCTCGACCCCTTTTCCCCGGTCCTACCAACCCCGATCGATCCATTCCTGGAGGTGGGGCCGCTCGGTTCCGATCGAGGTGTCGTTGCCGTGGCCCGGCATCACGATGGTGTCCGCTGCCAGCGGTGCGAAAAGACGGTCCTCGAGCGAGCGGATGATCGTCGGGAAGTCGCCGCCCGGGAACGTGGTGGCCCCGGGGCCGCCCGGGAAGAGCGTGTCGCCGCTGAATAGCACCGGTGACCCTTCGAGGCGGAAGCACATCGATCCCGGGGTGTGGCCCGGCGTGAGGATGGTGTGCAGGCGGAGGCGGCCGACATCGATGACTACCTCGTCGTCGAGCACGAAGTCGTACGAGGGCAGCATCTGGGAGTCGGCCGCGGTCACACCGACCTCGTAGCCGGCGTCGCGCACTGCGGGGACGGCTTGGATGTGGTCCCAGTGACCATGGGTTTCCAGCACCTTGCGCACCCCGAGGTCCCGGCACAGCTCGAGCAGCCGCTCGTGTTCGTTGGCCGCATCGAGGAGGACGGCATCGCCGGTCTGCTTGCAGCGCAGCACGTAGACGTTGTTGTCCATGGGGCCGACGACGACCTTGTGGATCTCGGCCTGACTGTCCTGGTAGTGCAGCGAATTTGCCATTGGTAGCCTTACTACCACCCTCCGGAAGGCAAAGGTAGCCGTCGATGAATCTCGCCTTCAGTGACGAGCAAGAGGAACTGCGCCGCTCTGTGCGCCGCTTCCTGGCCGACAAGTCACCCGAGTCCGAGGTGAGGCGACTGATGGAGACCGAGGCCGGCTACGACGCGGCGGTGTGGGCCCAGATGGCGGAGCAGGGCCTCCAGGCGATGGCCATCGCCGAGGAGTACGGAGGCGCGGGGTTCTCGTTCGTGGAACTGGTCGTCGTCCTCGAGGAGATGGGCCGGGCGTTGCTGTGCGCGCCGTTCTTCTCATCGGTGGTCCTGGCCGGCGCCGCCTTGTCGGCGTCGGGCGACGAAGAGGCCAAGAAGGCGTACCTGCCCGGGATCGCCTCGGGCGAGATCCTGGCGACCCTGGCCCTCACCGAGGACTCGGGACGCTGGGATGCCTCAGGGATTGCTTTGGCGGCCACGCCGTCGGGTGACGGGTGGCGCCTCGACGGGCACAAGACCTTCGTGATCGACGGGTACATCGCCGATGTTCTGCTGGTTGTGGGGCGCGGCGAGGCGGGCATCAGTCTGTTCGCAGTGGACGGCGCGGCTCAGGGCTTGCAGCGCGCCGCGATGCCCACCATGGACCAGACCCGCAAGCAGGCCCGCTTGACGTTCTCGGCGGTGCCGGCGCGCCTGGTGGGCGTTGCGGGCGAGGGGTGGCCGATCGTGGCCCGGACCTTGGACCTGGCCGCCATCGGTTTGGCTGCCGAGCAGGTGGGCGGCGCCCAGCGGGTGCTCGAGATGAGCGTCGAGTACGCCAAGGTGCGGGTGCAGTTCGGGCGGCCGATCGGGAGTTTCCAGGCCATCAAGCACAAGTGCGCCGACATGCTGCTGGCCGTGGAGTCCGCCAAGTCGGCCGCCTACTACGCCGCCTGGGCGGCAGCGGAGGACAACGACGAGCTCCCGGTCATGGCGTCGCTGGCCAAGGCGTACTGCAGCGAGGCGTATTTCCAGGCGGCTGCGGAGAATATCCAGATCCACGGCGGTATCGGCTTCACCTGGGACCACCCGGCGCACCTGTACTTCAAGCGCGCCAAGAGCTCCGAGCTCATCCTCGGCGACCCGGCCTATCACCGGGAGCTGCTGGCGCAGCGGATCGGGATCTGATCGGCTACTTCTCGCCCCTCGTCCCCGGATAGACCCGGACCCCCCGGTAGCGTGAGGCGCCTGTGAGCGTCATGTATGGCCTCATCGGGCTGGTTGTCGTCGTCGCCATCGCCCTCGTCGTCATCGGCCGCGAAGCACGACGATTGGACGCCGTGCCGCCGCGCCCGCTGTTCGACATCGACGAGGCGGTCGCCTGGGTGTCCGAGCACCTGCCGTTCGAGGTCAGCGCCGTCTTGAGCTACACCGACGTGCGCAGCATCATCGACTGGAACCTGGAGTACTTCCGCACCAAGGGTTCGTCGGGCAACGGGTCGACGCCCCATCCCGACACCCAGGTCGTGGTGGGCGGGGCGGAAACCGTCGACTGGGTGATGGCCAAGGCGGAGCAGAGCGGGACCATCTTCACCGCCGCCCAGGTGCATGCCGTCCTCGACGCCCAGATGACCTACCTCGAGGTGATCGGCGCCATCGGGCCGGAAGCGGATCCCGGGGAATGACGCCGGGATTTGATCTGCATTCCGCGGCTTCTTTCGATACGATCTGGAGTACCAGAGAAAGGAGGTGGTCCAACTGAGTAGTGATCAAAGTTTTGGGACCCTGGAGGTGGCTGGCCCCTAGGGCGGCCGCTGGACCCCACCTGGTGAATTCCAGCCAGTTACCCGGGAGGCTCCCACCGGAGATTGGTCCCGCCGGTAGTACAACTGGAGACTCCTGCCTTTCCAGTGAATCTGTCCGAGAGGGCGCCCGCGTGGCGCCCTCTCGACGCGCCCGGGGTGGCCGCGGTGCGGTGGTGGTGCCGCGGCGTGGTGGTGGTGCTGCGGCGGGGCGGTGGCGCCGCGGTGGGGTGGTGGTGCCGAGGTAGCGTTACGGCCCTGGTGACAGCCCGCCCCACTCCCTTCCGACAGCACCGCTGGCTGGGTGACAAGCGCACCCAGCGGGTGCACGACCTCGACCATGCTGTCGCTGAGTGCCACCTCGACGAGTTGCTGGCATCGGGCCAGTTCGCCGCCTTCGGCCCCGACGTGCTGCCCGAAGCCCGCAACCGGGGGTACAAGCCGCATCGCGCCTGCGTAGCCAGCCGTGGTTGAGGCTGTCGGCGAGGCGGTAACGATCCTCTCCGAGGGGATCAAACTGGCCGGGCACCTGGCCCGGCCGTCCACCTCGGCGGGAGCCGGTCGTTACGGGCTGGTGATCAGCCACGGGTTTCCCGAGGGGCCGCAGAACTCGGCCGTGGTCGGCAAGACCTTCCCGGAGCTGGCCGACCGATTGGCCCACGACGCCGAGTGGGTCGCCCTTAGCTTCAACTTCCGGGGGACGGGCGAGTCGGGCGGCGAGTTCTCGCTGGGCGGGTGGTTGGCCGACCTGCGCGCCGCCGTCGACTATCTCGTCAACGACGAGGCGGTGGAGGGAGTGTGGCTCTGCGGCTTCTCGGCCGGCGGCGCGCTCGGTATCTGCGCGGCCGGGGAGGACGAGCGCGTGCGGGGGGTCGCCGCCCTCGCCGCACAAGCCGATTTCAGCGAGTGGGGGGCAGACCCGAAGAAGTTCCTCGCCCAGGCCCGGGCGACGGGCGTGATCCGCAGCACCAGGTTCCCGGTGGATTTCGATTCCTGGGCCCGCGAGCTCAGAGAGATCAAGCCGCTGGCGCTGATCGCCAAGATCCCGCCCCGGCCAATACTCATCGTCCATGGCGCCAACGACGATGCCGTTCCCATGCTCGATGCCCGGGCCCTCGCCGACGCCGCCGAGGGCGAAGTCGAGCTGCGGATCCTGGCAGCTGCCAGTCACAATTTACGACACGATCCCCGGGCCATCGCCATCCTCCTCGGGTGGCTCGACCGCCAACTGGTCTAGGCGCCGGCCCGCCGGCCGGCCGGCCGGCGCCGGCGTGGTGCCGCCGTCACCGCGCGCTAGAAGAGTGAACAGTATGGGCTGGCGGGGCGGCCGGAAGTGTTCACGGATGGGGTGTCTGGCCGGGGGTTGGCGGGCGTGCGGCCGAGGGGTGAACGCTATGGGCTGGCGGGGCGGCCGGAAGTGTTCACGGATGGGGTGTCTGGCCGGGGGTTGGCGGGCGTGCGGCCGAGGGGTGAACTCTATGGGCTGGCGGGGCGGCCGGAAGTGTTCACGGATGGGGTGTCCGGTCGGGAGTTGGCGGGCGTGCGGGCGAGGGGTGAACGCTATGGGCTGGCGGGGCGGCCGGAAGTGTTCACGGATGGGGTGTCCGGTTGGGGGTTGGCGGGTCTGCGGGCGAGGGGTGAACGCTATGGGCTGGCGGGGCGGCCGGAAGTGTTCACGGATGGGGTCTCCGGCCGGGGTTGGCGGGCGTGCGGCCGAGGGGTGAACGCTATGGGCTGGTGGGGCGGCCGGGAGTGTTCACGGATGGGGTGTCTGGCCGGGGATTGGCGGGCGTGCCGCCGAAGCGTTGAACGCTATGGGCTGGCGGGGCGGCCGGAAGTGTTCACGGATGGGGTGTCCGGTCGGGGGTTGGCGGGTCTGCGGCCGAAGCGTGAACGCTATGGGCTGGCGGGGCGGCCGGAAGTGTTCACGGAACAATCGATCGCCGGGCCATCCGACCCGGCCAGCGGGTAGTTACGGGGCGACCGTGCGGGCGACGTTGCCCAGCTTGCAGGTCAGCGGGCCTTTGGCGCCGGAAAGCCCCACGGCATGGAAGATCGATGTGGCGGCGGGCAACACCTTGCCGACGGTGGCACCGCCCTCGCTCACCTGATTGTTCGCCGAGTCGTAGAACTTCACGTCCACGACATAGGTGCTGGCCTTGGAGCTGTGGTTGACGATCGTGCCATCGGCGGTCGGCCGGCCACCGCCCGCGTCGGCCCGGCAGGCGGTGATAGTGATGTCCTGTTCCGCCTTCTTGTTGGAGGAGCAGGCCGCCATGAGGGGCATGACCGCCATCGCGGCAACAAGGGCGAAAACGGTGAGTGTCCTGCGGTCAGTTTGCGTGGCGCATGTATACCCCTTCGCCAGACCGGCGACACAATGCGCCATCAACCCGCGGGCGAAAGGTCGTCTATGGCATTGGCGAGGCGCCGGGCGTTGGCTTCCGGGCTTCGGGCCTCTGTGAGATACCGCACCACCACGAACCGCCGGGCCCCGGCGGCGAGCATGGCGCCGACCGTTTCTGGGGTGACGCCGCCAGTCACGAACCACGGAACGTTGGCGTGGGCGGCGGCGAAGCTCAGGTAGCCGAGGCCGGTTCCGGGGCGGCCGGGCTTGGTGGGGGTCGGGTTCACCGGCCCTGTTGACAGGTAATCGACAGGCTCTTCGGCGGCCGCTTCCAGCTCGGCGGGGGCGTGGGTCGAGCGCCCGACGATGGCGGCCGGCCCGAGGATCTGGCGGGCCAGCCACGGCGGGGCGTCGTCCTGGCCGACATGGACGCCGTCGGCGCCGCACGCCAGGGCAAGGTCGGGGCGGTCGTTCAGGATGAATGGCACGCCGTGGTCGCGGCAGACGGCGATGGCGACCTCGGCCCGCCGGAGGAGGGGGAGGGCGTCAAGCTCCTTGTCTCGGAACTGGACGATGTCGACCCCTCCGCGGATGCAGGCTGCCAGGAACCCCGCCAGATCCGGCCGGTCGCCGGTGCACAGATACAGCCTGCGGCCGGTGAGGGCGCCGGCTGCTCCCGGCCCGGCCGCGGCGCCGGCGCCGGGCTCAGCCACTGACGATGGCCCGGCCGTCACGGCGCCGGCCGAGGGCTCAGCCACTGACGATGGCCCGGCCGTCACGGCGCCGGCCGAGGGCTCAGCCACCGGCCACGGCGCGGACCAGTTCGATCCGGTCGCCATCGGCCAGGACCGTCGTAGCCATGGCCCCCCGTGCCACCGCCACCCCGTTTCGTTCGGCGACGACCCATTTTTCCCCGAGTCCTATGACACCGAGGAGGTCAACGAGGGAAGCCCCGGGGCTCACCTCGGTGGGTGTCCCGTTCACGATCACCTGCACAAGCGGCAGGCTACGGTCCGGGCCGCCCGCTCGGCCGCCCCCGAGCCCCTGAATCGATGCGTCAGGACTCGGTCGCGGCTGCAGCGGCGGCTTCGTTGGCGGCCTTTGCCGCCGCCTTCTTAGCCCGCTTGTAATCGCGGACCTCAGCCAGGGTCTCGGGACCGGTGATATCTGCCACCGACATCAAGGTGCCCGGTTGGCCGAAGGGGCCCGCCGCGTCCTCCCAACCGGGCGGACGGATGCCGAGTTGCTTGCCGAGCAGGGCCACGAAGATCTTGGCCTTCATCTCGCCGAAACCAGGCAGGGCCTTCACACGCCGGTAGAGCTCGGCGCCCGTCTCAGCGGTGTTCCACACTCGCTCCGCGTGGCCGTCGTACTCGTTGACGATGATCTCGGCCAGCACGTGGACCCGCTTGGCGTTGGAGCCCGGGAAGCGATGCAGGGCGGGTCGCTCGGCGAACGCCTTGCCCAGCGCTTCGGGATCCATGGCCGCCACCTCGGCGGCGTCGAGGTGGCCCCCGAGGCGTTGCTTCAACCGGTACGGGCCGCCGAAGGCCCACTCGAGAGGGATCTGCTGGTCGAGGACCATTCCGATTAGGAGGGCGAAGGCGTCGGTGCTGAGCAGCGCATCGGCCTCAGCGTCACCGGACAGCGTAAGCTTGACGGCGGCCATGGGGGCATCATGCCAGGCGCCAGGCGTTAAGTGGGAGTCGTGAAGCGCTAGGCCACCAGGGGGTCTGGTGCATCGGCATTGATGCCGTAGTGGCTGATGGCATCGGCGACTTCTTCGGGCTTGCCGTCACCGGTGGCCCGCAGCCCGTCGAGGACCGCGACGACCACATGGGCGGCGTCGGTCTCGAAATGCCGGCGCAGCGCAGCGCGGGTGTCGCTTCGCCCGAAGCCGTCGGTGCCGAGGGGCGTGAAATGCGCCGGGATCCAGCGTGCGACCTGGTCGGGCACGGACTTCATGAAGTCGGTGACCGCAACCACGGGCCCGTCGGCGCCGGCCAGGACGTCGGTGATGTACGGCGTTTGCGCCCGCTGGTGCGGGTGGAGCCGGTTGTGGCGCTCGATGGCGAGGGCGTTCTCCCGCAACTCCTTGTACGACGTGACGGACCACAGCTCCGCCGAGACGTCGTGATCGGCGGTCAGCAGCCGCTGCGCCTCGATCGCCGCCTGGCTGCCCGTCCCACTGAACAGGATCGTCGCCTTGCGCCGGGGCCCGTCCGGGCCCGGCGAGAAGCGGTAGATGCCCCGCATGATTTGCTGATCGAGGTCCGCGAGGTCCGGAGCCGCCGGCATCACGAAGTTCTCGTTGTACAGGGTGATGTAATAGAACACGTCTTCGGGCACCGGGGCGGTGTACATCCGGGCGATACCGGCCTTGATGATGGCGGCGGTCTCGTAGGCGAACGCCGGGTCGTAGGCCTTGAGGTTGGGCACCGTCGACGCCAGGACCAGCGAATGCCCGTCGTCGTGCTGGAGGCCCTCTCCGGTCAGCGTCGTGCGGCCCGCGGTGGCGCCCATGAGGAAACCCCGCCCCCGGATGTCGCCGAACGCCCAGATCAGGTCGCCGACACGCTGGAACCCGAACATCGAATAAAACATGAAGAACGGGATCATTGGCGTCGCGTGGGTGGCGTAGGCGGTACCGGCGGCGGTGAAGTCGGCCATCGAACCCGCCTCGGTGATGCCCTCCTCCAGGATCTGGCCGTCCTTGGCCTCGCTGTAGGAAAGCATCAACTGCGAGTCCACAGGGTCGTACAGCTGGCCGCCCGGCGCGTAGATCTTCATCTCTTTGAACATGGCGTCGAGGCCGAAGGTGCGGGCCTCGTCGGGGATGATCGGGACGATGCGCCGGCCGATGCTGCGGTCCCGCAGCAGGTTGCGCAGCAGGCCCGCGAAGGCGACGGTCGTGGAGACGGCCCGGGTACCCGAGCCTGCCTTGAACTCGTCGAACACTTTGTCGGCAGGTGGCTCCAGTGACTTGGCCCGGTTACCCGTCCGCCGGGGGAGGGAACCGCCCAGGGCCTGGCGCCGCTCCATCATGTAGTCGAATTCGACGCTTCCCGGCTGCGGCCGGAAGAACGGGGCCACGTCGGCGTTCAGCGCCGAGTCGGGGATCTCCGGCTCGAGATGGAGGCGGTCGCGCATGACGACCAGCTGCTGTTTGGTCATCTTCTTGATCTGGTGGGTGGCGTTTCGCCCTTCGATCTCGGGGCCGAGCGTCCAGCCCTTGATCGTCTTGGCCAGAATGACGGTGGGCTGGCCCGTCGTCTCGGTGGCTGCCTTATAGGCGGCGTACAGCTTGTGGTAGTCGTGGCCGCCGCGCGGCAGGGTGCGCAGCTCGTCGTCGGAGAGGTGCTCGACGATCTTTCGCAGGCGGGGGTCCGGACCGAAGAAGTGCTCCCGGGTGTAGGCCCCGTCCTGGATGGCGTACTGCTGGTACTCGCCATCCACGCTGGTGTTCATCCGGTTGAGGAGGGCGCCGTCGACGTCGCGGGCCAGCAGCTCGTCCCACTTGGAACCCCAGATGACCTTGATGACGTTCCAGCCGGCGCCGCGGAAGACCGCCTCCAACTCCTGGATGATCTTGCCGTTGCCCCGCACTGGGCCATCGAGGCGCTGCAGGTTGCAGTTGATCACGAAGGTGAGGTTGTCGAGGTTCTCCCGGGCCGCGAGCGACAGCGCGCCGAGGGTCTCGGGTTCGTCGCACTCGCCGTCGCCGACGAAGCACCAGACCCGCGATGCCGACGTGTCGGCGATGCGCCGGTTGAGGAGGTAGCGGTTGAAGTGGGCCTGGTAGATGGCGTTGAGCGGTCCGAGGCCCATCGACACCGTCGGGAACTCCCAGAACTCCGGCATCAGCCGGGGATGGGGGTAGGAGCTCAGGCCGCCCATCCCGCTGGCGGCACCGGTCACCTCGGTGCGGAAGTTGTCGAGCTGTCCCTCGGTGAGGCGCCCCTCGAGGAAGGCGCGTGCGTAGATCCCGGGGGCCGCGTGACCCTGGAAGAAGATCTGGTCGCCGGACTGGCCGTTGTCCTTGCCGCGGAAGAAATGGTTGAACCCGACCTCGTAGAGCGAGGCGCTGGAGGCGAAGGTCGCGAGGTGGCCGCCGATACCTTCGGCGCGGTGGTTGGCCCGCACCACCATGACTGCCGCGTTCCACCGGATGAATGCCCGGATCCGGCGCTCCACATCCTCGTCGCCGGGAAACCACGGCTCCTGGTCCGGGGGGATGGTGTTGACGTACGGCGTCGACACCGTGGCCGGGAACCCGACTTGTTGCGAGCGGGCCCGCTCCAGCAGCTTCATCAGCAAGAAACGGGCTCGCGACTTGCCGTGGGCGTCCAATACCGCGTCGAACGAGTCAACCCACTCCGCTGTCTCCTCCGGATCGGTGTCGGGGAGCTGATGGGAGAAGCCGTCGAAAATCACGTCTCTAGTTTGCCGCGTACCGCAGCCTCCGCAGCACCGGCGAGCATTCCCGAAAGGATCCCGTAAGGGTCGGGGACGAAGGCGTCGAGGAGCAAGTCGGCGCCGGCGACCGACGCCGGGTCCGTCTCGGCGTTGGTCACCACCACGCAGGCCACACCGGCCGCCCGGGCCGACTCCCACCCGGGGCCGGAGTCCTCGACCGCCACCACGGCGCTGGCGTCCAGCCCGAGCCGCTCCAGAGTCAGGCAGTACGCCTCAGGGTCGGGCTTTCGATGCGTCACCTGGTCGCCGGTGACCACGACCTCGAAGCGGTCCCGGCCGAAGACCGTGTCGATCAACGGAAGGGCCCACTGCCGGGCGCCGGTCGTGGCCACCGCCAGGCGCACACCGCGGGCGGCGAGCTCGTCCAGCCACTCGGTCACCCCGGGTCGGGCCGGGATCTCGCCGGCGGCGGCCATGGCCTCTACCCGATCGGTCTTCCAGCGGTGCAGCGCCTTCGCCATCTCCCGGCACTGCGCCTCGGGCTTGCCGGCGAAGCTCGATTCCGGGCTCGTCAGCCAGCGCAGGAGCCGCCGCTCGCCGCCGGTCGTGGAGAGCAATACCCGGTAGGTCGCCTCACTCCACCGGTCGGGAAGGTCGAAGGCCTCGAAGGCGGCATTGAACGCCACCCGGTGACCACGCTGTTCGCTGTCGACCAGGGTCCCGTCCAAATCGAATATGACCGCCGCGAGCATCGGGACATCTTGCCCGGATGGAGCCTGGCATGCGGTCATCATGGCGCAACTGCGGGCGACTGGCATGCCGACTTTTTTGTCCAAGCTGCCCTGGTTGTGCAATGCCTCCGCCCACTGGTTTGGCTGACAACCCCTCCGGGGACACTCAGACCATGATCACCATCCTGCTCATCATCATCGTCTTGATCCTGCTTTTCGGTGGTGGGGGCTACTACTACCGCGGCCGGGGCCGCCGCACTCGCCTCTGACATGCCCACGCGGCCGGCGGCGGGTTCGCCGGCGGCCGCCTGCGCTGACATCGGGTGTGTCAGACTTCGCCTCCGAGGGGCAACGACGGCGATAGGAGGCACCGGGTGAGCGACACATCAGACACGCCGCAGGACGATGTGGCGGACGGGGGGGCCCAAGAACCCGATCTCCAATCGGTGGAGATCGTCACCGCCGAGGTCGAGGAGGACGGCACGATCGTCGTCGACGACCTCATTGCCGAGGTGGACGGGCAGGGGCACGTCGTGGCAACCGACGAATTGGTTGAGATAGACCTGCCCGATGGGACGGTCATCAGGGACGAAACGTTCTCGGTCGCCAACGACGAAGGGGAACTGGTGGTCATCGACGAGGAAACCGTCGTGCTCACACCTGGCGACGATGAGGCCGAAGGGGAACCGGCACCGACCGCCGCTGACAACAACGGCAACTCCGGCACCTGACTCGCACGTAGGGCCGTGGGCCCGGGGGGACTGCATGCCCGCGACGCCCACGCTGGGGCATGCTGGCGGCGTGCCCGACCCGACCACCCGCCCGACCACCGCCTCGACCGCCGACCCGAGGACCCACCGGACGACGGCCCCGAGCGCCGGCCGATCGCCGACCACATGACCGAAGATTTGACCACGGTGTTCACCGACGGTGCCTGCCTCGGCAACCCGGGTCCCGGCGGCTGGGCCTGGGCGGTGCCCCAAGGCCGCTACGAGAGCGGCCCGGAGGAGTACACGACCAACCAACGTATGGAGATCCGCGCCGCCCTCGAGGCGGTCACGGGCATCACCGGTGCCGTCGAGGTCGTCAGCGACTCGACCTATGTCGTCAACTGCTTCCGAGACCAATGGTGGGCGGGCTGGCTGGCGCGCGGCTGGCTCAACTCGGCAAAGAAGCCCGTCGCCAATCGCGACCTGTGGGAACCGCTCATCAACACGTACCGGGCGGAGCCCGGCCGCATCCGCTTCCGGTGGGTCAAAGGCCACAGCAACGACGTCATGAACGACCTTGTCGACCGGCTGGCGGTGGCCGCCGCCGTCTCCCAGACGCCAGCTTCGGGTACCGGCGTTCCCCCGGTCCTCGGGCCCGCCGACGTCGTCGTGCCCCGCTACGGCCCCCGGCCGGCGCGCCCTGCAACCGGCCGTCCGGCACCGCCCAGGTCCCGGCGTGGCTGACCCCGCCCTCGTCACCTGCCCGGCCTGCGGCACCACCTCCCCGGCGGGGGCCCGCTACTGCTCCAACTGCGCGACGCCCCTGGCCCCGGGGCTGGGGGCGGTATCCGCCGGCCCCGCGCCCCGAAGGGCCACCACCAGCGCCTGGGTCAAAGCCCTGATCGTGACCCTGATGGTGGCGGTCGTGGCCGCGGTCACGGTCGCGATCGTCCTGGCGGTCGGCGTCGGCAAGGCTACCGACAGCGTCAACGCGCTCACGCCGAAGGCCGGTCGCCCCGCCGGATACCACGGTCCCTCGTTTCCCGGCATGCTGACCCAGGATCATGTGGCCGCCGGCGTCGGCGCTCCCGTCGTCCTGGGAGGCGAGACCCTCACGGCCGGCACCCTCACCCACACCTCCAGCATCTTCGGGCCGACCGTGTGCTCGCCGGTCACCGTCACCAATGACTCGCCGACCGCCAAGGACGCGGGACCGGCCGAATGGCGCCTGCAGCAGCCCAACGGGATCATCGAGACCTTCGCCCTCACCGGGACCCTGCCGGGCGGCCAGATCGCCCCGGGCGGCAAGACGGCAGGCAAGGTTTGCTTCGCCGACACCGGCCAGTCGGGCACGTTCCTCCTCCTCTGGCAACCACTTTTCCAGGTGATGCGGGCCGTTTGGCTCCTGCCAGGCTGAAAAGTTTTGATCCGAGCCCGGGAGCAGCGCCGAATACCAGGCGTCGAGCATTTGGCTCCGAACGGGGCAACCGGAGGTCAGCTCATGATTGGTTTTAGTCGACGCATGTTCCTGAAGCGCGGTTCCATGGCGGTAGCCATGGCGGGGGTGGCGACATCGATGCCCCTCTTGACAGAGGTGGCGACGAGCCCGCCGGCATCGGAGGCGGCGGCGACCGGAGCCGAGATCCCCGGCGAATTTCAGATGTCCGAAGCCCTGGTCGCCCACGTCCGGGACCTCGGTAGCGGCGAGATGCATCTCTTTGTCGGTGAGCGCCAGGTCGTGGTCAACGATCCGACCCTGGCCCGCGCCCTTTTTCGAGCCACCCGCTGATTCCGCTCACCGCCACCGGCTTACCCCCCACCCGCTTAACCCCGCCCGCTGACGCAAATCAGCCAACTAACCGAGAGGTGAACCATGTCTTCCCATCGTGAAGCGCCCGAAATCTCCAAGGATCCCGTCGCCGACAGCACCGATCTCTACGCCTTTGTGAGCCCCGACGATCCCGGCACCGTGACGCTCATCGCCAACTACATCCCCCTCGAGGCGCCCGCCGGCGGTCCCAACTTCTACGAGTTCGGCGACGACGTGCTGTACCAGATCAACATCGACAACGACGGTGACAACGTCGCCGAGGTCATCTACAGCTTCCGGTTCACCACCACGATCCGCAACAACAACACCTTCCTGTACAACACCGGTCCCATCAACTCGATCACCGACACCACTTGGAACCGGCCCCAGACCTACAGCGTCAGCCGCACCGACGCCAGGGGCACCACGACGGTCCTCGCCACTGGGCTCACCTGCCCGCCGTGCAACATCGGCCCGCTGTCGACTCCCCACTACGGCGCCCTGGCGCAGCAGGCGGTTCATTCCATCGCCGGCGGCCGCACCGTGTTCGCGGGCCAGCGGGCCGAGGGCTTCTACGTCGACCTGGGCGCGGTGTTCGACCTCGGCGATCTGCGCCCCTTCGAGAACCTGCACGCATTTGGCAACCTGCCCGCCCGCAACGGCGTCAACGCCACCCGACTGGTCAACGTTCACACCATGGCGCTCAAGGTGCCGAAGAGCGACCTGGTCGCCGGTTCGCCGGTCATCGGTATCTGGGCCAGTGCCAGCCGCCAGCAGGTCAAGATCTTCGACGAGCCGAGCGGCAGCATCGTCAAGACGTTCAACACCGGGCCGTTCAAGCAGGTCTCCCGGCTGGGCAACCCCCTGGTCAACGAGGTACTGGTGCCCATGGCCCGCAAGGACTACTGGAACACCCAGCCGCCGTCGGATGACTCGGAGTTCATCGACGGCACCCTGCATCCCGAGCTGGCCGGCCTGCTGAACATCCTTTACCCCGGCGTGTTCCCCCATCTGGCGGCCTACACCAAGCCCCGCGCCGACCTCCAGGCCATCCTTATGACGGGCATCCCGCCGGGCGTCGTCTCCCCCACCTACACCACCTTCACCGGCGCTGCGGTGGCCGACATGCTGCGCCTCAACACCTCCATCCCGCCGGCCACCACTCCGAACGTCCTCGGCGTCCTCGGGGGCGACCTGGCCGGGTTCCCCAACGGTCGGCGCGTCTTCGACGACGTGTTCACCATCGAGCTGCGGGCCATCGCGGGCGCGACCATTCCCTTGGTCGACCCGAGCTACACCCCCGACGGCGCCGCCAGCGTGGTCACCGACGGTCTCACGTTCGACAATTACATCTCTCACTTCCCGTACCTGGGCGTGCCGTACAGCGGTTACGACGTCCCCTCCAAGTGATCGCGGTGATGCCGTCAGTCGGGGAAAAGGGGGAGCCGTCCCCCGGCGACTCCCGCCCCTCCGAGGGTGTGGTGGTCGATATCGGCGGCGACATCGGTGCGCTGGTCGTCAACACCACTGCCGATCTCGACATGGTCGAGATCCATATCTGCCCGGTCGGTACCGGCGCCCGGACCCACACCGTGGTGCGGGCCCGGCACCTCCCGAGCGGCGGCGTCGTCTTCGCGGGGGTATTCCCGTCGCTGCCGGCCGGGGATTACACCCTCCTGGCGCCGGTCGAGAAGGTCGCGCACGTCGACGGCGGGGCGGTAACCGAAGTCAGCTGGTAGGCGTCGCGCTAGGGGCCCGTGTAGACCGAGTCCAGCATGTCGGGCCGGTCAATTCGCATCAGGGCGATGGCGGCGCCGCTGGCGTCGTTCCACACCGTCGCGGGGCCCTCGGGCGACTCCACGGGGCCCATCTCGAGCGTCCAGCCCCCTGCGCGCAACTCCTCGCCCGCCGCATCCAGGTCGGCAACGGCATAGATCGGCAGCACCGTGCCCGCCGGGCGGTGGTCGGCGATGAGCACGAGTGGCCGCCCGCCCAGGTCCACCGCGGCCACGTCGGCGCCGAAGTTCTGGAACCGCCAGCGCAGGCGGGCTCCGGGCAGTGCCAGCCAGGTGGCGACGTCGCGTTCGGTGTTGGAAGAGCCCACGTACAAGAACCGCAGCTCCATCATGACGTAGCCAACCAGCCAGGTCCGGTCGTTCTTCCCGCCACGTCAGCCGGTAGGGTCGGCGCCCATGCGGATCGAGGGCTCCGGCGCGTTGGTGACCGGCGGCGCATCCGGGTTGGGGGAAGCCACCGTGCGGCGGTTGTCCGCGGCCGGAGCGGCCGTGGCCATCTGCGACCTCGACGAGGAGCGGGGCCGGGCTCTGGCCGCGGAGCTCGGGCCTCAGGTGCGGTTCGTGCGCTGCGACGTGACCGATCCCGACCAGGCGCGGGCCGCGGTGGCGGCCGCCGCCGACGACGTGCCGCTGCGGATCGCGGTCAACTGCGCCGGCATCGGTGACGCGGCGCGCACCATCGCTCGCAATGGGACCCCCCACGAGTACGACCGCTTCGTCCGCGTCATCGCCATCAACCTCACGGGCACCTTCAACACCATGGTCCACGCCGCCGCGGCCATGGCCCGCAACGACCCCCTGGCCGAAGGCGAGCGCGGCGTCATCGTAAACACGGCGTCGGTCGCCGCCTTCGACGGCCAGATCGGCCAGCTGGCCTACGCCGCGTCCAAGGGGGGCGTGGTGAGCATGACCCTTCCTGCCGCCCGGGATCTGTCGTCGCTCGGCATCCGGGTATGTGCCATCGCTCCCGGGATGATGGACACGCCCATGTTGCGGCTGCTGCCCGATGACGCCCGCCGGGCCTTGGGCGACCAGGTCCCGTTCCCGAAGCGGCTGGGGCGGCCGGCGGATTTTGCCGAGCTGGCCGCCCACATCATCGAGAACAGCTATCTGAACGGCGAGGTGGTCCGCCTCGACGGCGCCCTGCGCATGCCGCCGCGCTGAGCTACCACCGGTCCCGCCACGGCGATGTGCTGACCGCCATCGCGACCGGAGGGTTCCTTGGCGCCCTGGCACGCTACGAGCTCGGCCTGGCGTGGCCGACCGCCGCCGGGCACTTCCCCTGGACGACATTCACCATCAACGTCACGGGAGGATTCCTCCTCGGCATCCTGCTTACGATTCTCGGGACACGGCCATCGCGCTACCTGCGCCCGTTCCTGGGCGTCGGGCTGCTCGGGGCGTGGACGACCATGTCGACGTTCGCGGTGGAGGCCGACCTGCTCGTGAGAGGCGGCCGCCTCCTTACCTCGGTGGGGTACATCGTGGCCACCGTGGTGGTCGGGGTCACGGCGACCGCCCTCGGCGTCGCCGTGACCCGGAGGTTCGCGTGGCCCTCTGGGTAGCGGTGGGGTTGGCCGGGGCCCTCGGTGCCGTGGGCCGTTACCTGATCGACGCGGCGGTGCAGGATCGCACCGCGCTGGCCTTCCCGTTCGGCACGCTCACCGTCAACGTGGTCGGTTCGGTCATTCTCGGGGTGGTCGCGGGCGTCGCCCTCCACCACGCGGGCGCCGCCACCACCCGCGCCATCGTCGGCACAGGTTTCTGCGGTGGCCTGACGACGTGGAGCACGGCGTCATGGGAGACGGTGCGTCTGTCCGAGGAGAGGTCGACCAAGGCGGCCATCACCTTCACCCTGGTCAACCTGGCTGCCAGCCTCACCGCGGGCGGCGTCGGGCTGGCGATCGGCCTCCGCTAGGCGATCCGGGTCAGTTCCACCTTTACTTCCAGGTGGTCAGCCCGGGGCCCGATGAAGAGACCTTTGAGCGGCGTGACGTCGGCGTAGTCGCGGCCGCGGGCCACCAGGACGTGCTGGGGGCCGGCGAACCCGCCGTCGGTCGGGTCGAGTGACACCCAGTCCCCGACCCACGCCTCGACCCAGGCGTGACTCTGCCCGGCGTGGGACTCGCCCATTCCCGACTCGAGGTCGGGGTGCAGGTAGCCCGAGGCGTAGCGCGCCGGGATATTCATGCCTCGGAGGATTCCGAGCAGGATGTGGGTGAAGTCCTGGCACACCCCGTGGCCGGCGCCGAACGCCTCGGGGCCGGAGGTGGCGACCGTCGTCGAGCCGGGGAGGTACTCCATCCGGTCATGGACCAGGGTGTTGGCCGCCATCGCCGCCGCCAGCGGGTCGGCCGCCGACCGCAGCCCATCGGCCACCTCGGCCAGCGCGGGGTCGTCGGGCACGTAGCGAGAAGGCCAGAGCAGCTCGCACCAGAGGTCCTGCAGGTCCTCCCCGCCGAGCGCGGCCCAGGAGACCACGTCGGTGCACGGCGTCCATGCCGAGGTCTCGACGACGGCGGTGGCGGTGACGGTCAGCTCGTCGTGGGGCTGGTGGACGTCGAAGGCGTGGACCAATGTCCCCCAGTAGTCCCAGTACCGGAACGCCCGCGCCGTCGGCCGGATGTCCATCCGGGCGTCGATCGTCGTCTGCGCCGGCGTGCTGAGCGGCGTCATACGGGCCTCGTTGTACGACGTCCGCACCGTGCCCGGGTAGCGGTAGCGGGTCATGTGATTGACGCGCAGGCGCCAGCTCATGGCCGGCTCCAGGCGACCTGCTGCGTCTGCCCGAAGTAGCGGCTGGCGACCGCCCGCCCCGCTAGCGCGCACAACGTTTGGATCTCAGTCAACCGCTCGGGCAGGTGGGCCAGCAGCTCGTCGCGGCCCCCGAACTCCAAGCCGGTCCGGGCCCTGCCAAGTGTCCGCCGGGCCTCGTCGTCGAGCCCGGTGCGGCCCGATCGGGGGTCGAGCTGGGCCAGGCACTGCTCGGCGGTGCTCAACGCGTGGAACAGGGAGCGGGGGAAGAGCCGGTCGAGCAGCAGGAACTCGGCAGCCAGGGACGCGTCCACCGCCTGCTGGTAGGTCCGCAGGTAGGCCTCATGGGCGGAACAGCACCGCAGGGTCGTGATCCAGCCCGCCGTGCCCCAGCCCTCGCGGTGGCGGGCCGACAGCAGGCGCGTCGTCATGTCGACGCGTTCAATGCTGCGGCCGAGCACCAAGAAACGCCACCCGTCGTCGCGGCTCATGGTGGATTCGGCCAGTCCGACGAGGATGGCCGAGCGCTCCTTGATCCAGTCGAAGAAGGTGTGCGGGCTGTACCCCTCTGCCATCTCGCGGGCGTCGGGCAAGGCGTTGTAGGTGGCGTTCACACACCGCCACGTCTCGGCGGACACCGCCTCGCGGGCGCCCCGGGCGTTCTCCCAGGCCGCGCTGATGGCACCGACGATCGAACCGCCATAGGTCGGGTCATAGGCCAGGAGCCGGGTGACACCTTCGGCGTCGAGCGAGACGCCCTCGGGCTGGGCCGCGACACCCATGACCTCGAGGAGGGCCCGGCAGGCCGCCTCCTCGTCGACGTCGGGATCCTCGAGCAGCAGGTGGTAGTGGACATCCAAGATGCGCGCCGTGTCCTCAGCGCGCTCCACGTACCGTCCGAACCAGTACAGCGACTCCGCGATTCGCGTCAGCACGGATCGCTACCGGCCCGCGGTTGCTGCTGCTGCTGCTGCTGCTGTTGCTGCTGGGCGTGGTGGGCGGTCGGTCCCTCGTCGGGCGGCGGCGTGGTGCCGTGGGCGCCGGGCAGGAACGGGGCGGTAGCCGTCCGCACCACTTCCTGGCGGGCCTCGGCGTCGGTCAGCACCCACGTGTCCTTGGACCCCCCGCCCTGGCTGGAATTGACGACGAAGCTGCCTTCGGGCAGCGCGACGCGCGTCAGTCCTCCCGGTACCACCCACACATCGTCGCCGGTGTTGACGGCGAAAGGCCGCAGGTCGATGTGGCGCGGTGCCATCCCCTCCGAGCACTGAGTCGGGCTGGTCGACAGCAGGACGACCTCCTGGGCGATCCAGCCCCGGGGATTCGCCTGGATCACCGGGGCCAGGGTCGCCAGGACGGCGTCCGATGCCTGGGGACCGATGACGAGGCCCCGGCCACCGGAGCCGTCGACCGGCTTCAGCACCAGTTGGTCGAGCCGGGCGAGGACGTCGGCCATGACGTCGGGGTCCTCCAGCCGGTAGGTGGGGACGTTGGACAGCACCGCCGCCTCGTTCAGGTAGTACCGGATGAGGTCGGGTACGTAGGGGTAGATGGCTTTGTCGTCGGCCAGGCCGTTTCCGACCGCGTTGGCGATGGTGACGTTGCCCGCCCGGGCCGCGTTGAGCAGGCCAGGGCAGCCGAGCATCGAGTCGGGCCGGAACTGCAGCGGGTCGAGGAAGTCGTCGTCGACGCGGCGGTAGACGACGTCGACACGGCGCTCGCCTTCGGTGGTGCGCATGTACAGCACGTTGTCGACGCACACCAGGTCCCGGCCTTCGACCAGTTCGATACCCATCTGACGGGCGAGGAAAGAGTGCTCGAAGTAGGCCGAATTGTAGACACCCGGGGTCAGGAGGACGACCACCGGTTCGGAGGCCGATCCTGGCGCCGAGGCCCGTAACGCCTCCAGGAGCATGGCGGGATATCCGACGACGGGCCGGACACGGTGGCTGACGAACAGCTCGGGGAACACGTGGGTCATGGCCCGGCGGTTCTCGATGACGTAGGAGATGCCCGACGGGGTGCGGACGTTGTCCTCGAGTACGACGAAGTGCCCCGCCTGGTTCCGTACCAGGTCGATCCCGGCCACGTGGACCCGTACCTTGTTCGGCGGCTCGAAACCGGCCGCCTCCCGGTGGAAGTGGGTGGCGCTGGCGACCAGCCGCCGGGAGATCACCCCGTCGTTCAGGACCTCGCCGGCGCCGTACACGTCGCCGAGGAAGGCCTCGAGCGCCCTGACGCGCTGCCGCACGCCTGTCTCGATGACCGCCCATTCATCGGCCGGAATGACCCGCGGCACGAGATCGAGAGGGAACGGGCGCTCCTCGCCGGAAAGCGAAAACGTGATCCCTTGATCACGGAACGCCTGGTCACGGGCCCTGCAGCGCGACTCGAAGTCGGCCGGGGAAAGAGTTTGGAGGACCCCGAAGAGTCCCTGGCAGTGCTCGCGTGGCGCCCCCTCCTGGTCGAACATCTCGTCCCAGGCGTCGCCGAGCACATAACCGTCGAGGATGTCACCCACTGGTGACAGCACAGCAGCTAGTTGTTTCCGACGTGTTGCAGCAATGTTGAACGATTGGGTAGATCGTACCTGCCTGCCGATCCGGCGCCGCCGCCCGCTCTTACACTCGGCTCGTGGGGGTTCGCGGCGGTGAGCTCGAGGTCCTGCTTCCCCTGGGTGAGGGTGGCGAGGAGGTCGCGGATCCGGCCGTGGGGGCCACGACGGGAAGCGGACCCCGCCGGCGCTGGCCGGTGGCGGTCGTGGCGGCGGTCGTGGTCGCGGCGGCGGTCGGGGTCCCGCTCCGCCAGCATCTTGCCGCCCGCGAACTGACGTCGCTCGGTCGTCAGTGGTCCCGAACCATCGCCGACGATGTCGAGCGCAGCGCCGCCGAGCAGCGGCTGAAGATGTACTTCCTCTACTCCGACACAGAGTCCGAGGTGGCGTTCGTCAACGGCGCCCTGGCGGCTCTGTACCGGGAGGAGCGCCGCCGCCTCGATGCCATCCGAGGCGATGTCCATGGCGCCGTGCTCGTCGATCACCGCAATGTCGTCATCCGCGCCGATCTCGCCGCCGCTTTGGCGCACCGGGCGGCGCTCTTGGCCGCCGTGGCGGAGTACTACGACCACCCGAGTTCCCAGTCGCAACCTCCGAACGCCGACGACCGGACCGCCACTGATGGCCTGCGGATCGATCATGACCTGGCCGCCGCCCGGGCCCATTGGAAGCAACGGGTGCTGGCCCCCATGGGCCTCTCCCGGCCGTACGGCGCCGAGGCGGCGGCCCAGGTGAGGTTGAGGCACTGGCTCGACCAGCCCACGGGAGCGGTCCTGGTGCTGCGGTCGGCGGATGCCATCGCCCGCCTCGACGTCGATGCCAGCCGGCTGACGACGTTCGCAGGCCGGGGCGACTCGAGCGGGACTCTCGTCATGCGGCAGGGCTACCTGGCCTATGGCGCAAACGGAGACGCGTGGGCGGTGGCACCGGACGGATCGGGGCCACCGCGGCTCCTCGGGCAGGCCGCTTGGTCCTTTGCTGCCGACGATCCGAGCGCGCTGTGGCTGGTCGACGACACGGCGTTCACCGCAACCGAGGTCGACGGGACGGGGCGGGTCCTCAAGGGACCCCTTCCTTCCTCGGGTGACCCGATTGCCGCCACCGCGGGGGCGTTGATCGAGAACCCGGTGAACATCGCGGGCCAATCCGCCGGGACGTTGCTGGTGTGGGATGTGGCGGCCAAACGGGTCGCCTGCCAGTTCGGGCCCCCCGGCGAAACCTCCAGTGAACTTGCCACCCGGGGCAACCTCCTGGCCTGGTCCGACCCGTCGGCCGTCGTCCATGTCACCGACGTCACCACCTGCCGGGATGTGCTCACGCACACCTTTGCCGCTGCCCCGGTATCGACACCGGTCTTCTCTTCGGCGGCGTTCAGCCCTGATGGCCGCACGCTTGCCGTGGCCTCAAACGTCATCGACCCCCACGCCGGTGTGCCGCCGACCCTCCTGCTCGATCTGACGACCGGTGAGGCCACCGCGGTGCCGACGAACACCCCCTTTCCCCTGCAGTCGCTGGCGTGGACCTCGGATGGCACCCGGCTGTTTTGGTTGTACATCGGGGGCCCGACCTCCCAATCGACATTGATCTCCACCTGGCACCTGGGCGATGCCGAGCCCCGCACGCTGCGAGCGCGCGACCTCAGTCTCATTCCTCCCCTGCTCGTCGTCCCCTGAGCCGGGTAGCGCACCGATAGGCGGCGGGCGCCTCAATGCGGGCCGGAAGGACCTAGCCAGTGGGACTCAGGCCCGTTGCCAGTCCTTCCAGATCGGGTCGTAGCCGGCGGCGCGCAGAACACGGGCGACTTCCGCCGGTGTGCGGGCATCCGCGACCTCGAACTGGGGCTCGGCGTCACTGCTCTCGGCGTAACCGCCCGGTTCGGTGTGCGAGCCCGCCGACATGGTCGTGACGCCGAGCGGGACGAGCGCGTCGCGCAGCGCCGGTGTCTCCCGGGTCGACAGGTTGATGCCGACGTCGGGCAGCACTACCCGCAGGGCGCAGAGCAATTGCACGAAGTCCCGGTCAGACATGGCGCCGGGGGCTTGGAAGCCGCCGGCGGCGGGGCGCAGGCGGGGCAGGGCGATCGAAACCTCGCACCGCCACCACCGCTGCATCAGGGCGCGTGCGTGGGCGGCCAGGGCAATGGCCTCGGCCCTCCAGTCGGAATGCAGGCCGAGGAGCGCGCCGATCCCGAGGCGGCGCATGCCGGCCTCGCCGCCGCGGTCGGGGGCCGCCAGTCGCCAGGCGTAGTTCCGTTTCTTGCCCTTGAGGTGCACGCCGGCGTAGGTGGCGGGGTCATAGGTCTCCTGGAACACCGTGAGCCCGTCGCAGCCGGCCGCCACCAGGCGACGGTAGGTCGCCGTGTCCCACACCTGGACCTCGACGCTGAGCTCGGGGACGATCGGCGCCAGGATCTCGACGCAACCGACGAGGTAGTCCTTGCTCACGATGCGGGCGTGCTCGCCGGCGACGAGCAAGAGGTGGCGGAACCCCTGGGCCCGCAGCGCTTCCCCCTCGGCCCGGACCTCGGCCACCGACAGGGTGCGGCGGCTGATTTCGTTGCCGGCCGAGAAGCCGCAGTAGGTGCACACCGAGACGCACTCGTTGGACAGGTACAGCGGGGCGTAGAGCCGCACGGTGCGTCCGAAGCGCCGAACCGTCGTGGCGTGGGCCGCCCCGGCGAGATCCTCTAGTCGTTCGCCGGCCGCGCCGGAGAGGAGGGCGGCGAAACCGGCGAGACCGCCGGCGGGCCCCTGGGCCAGGGCGCGCCCCACCTCCGCCGCCCCCGCAGCCGCGACGAGGCTCCGCAGGCCGGCGACATCGGTGGCCGCCACGTCGGCGGCCGCGGTATTGGGCGGGACGGCCTGCGGCCGGCTGTCGAGCACCACCGCCACCGCGCCGCCGTCGGCGCTGGGTGCGGTCACGTGAGGAAGCCGGTGAGCGGCGACGAGGCCGCGGCGACCTGGCCGGGCGGCGGCAGGCCCGCCAGGAAAGCTGACCGGCCCGCGACGACCGCCATGGCGAAGGCCCGGCCCATCGTCACCGGATCGCGCGCCGTGCCGATGGCGGTGTTGACCAGTACCGCGGCGGCGCCGAGCTCCATGGCGAGCGAGGCGTGGCTCGGGGCGCCGATGCCGGCGTCGACGACCACCGGGACCCGGGCTTGCTCGATGATGATCTCGAGCGCCGCCTGGGTCCGCAGGCCCTGGTTGGAGCCGATCCAGGAACCGAGCGGCATCACGGTGGCGCAGCCGACCTCTTCCAACCGCTTGCACAGCACGGGGTCGGCCGAGCAGTAGGGAAGGACCGTGAACCCCTCCGCCACCAACCGCTCGGCGGCGACAAGGGTGTCGACCGGGTCGGGGAGGAGGTAGCGGGGATCGGGGGTGATCTCGAGCTTGATCCAGTCGGGCAGCCCCGCAGCGCGCGCCAAACGGGCCAAACGGATCGCTTCGTCGGCATCGACGGCGCCGCTGGTGTTGGTGAGCAGCAGGACGCCTTCGGCGGGCAGCGCGTCGAGGATGTCAGAGGTCGCGCTCGGGTCGATCCTGCGCAGCGCCACGGTGACCATCTCGGTGCCGCACGCCACGATGGTCTCCTGCAAGGCGGCGTTCGACGGGAACTTCCCGGTACCAAGGAACAGGCGGGAGCCGAACCGTCGTCCGGCGATAATGAGTGGGTCAGTGGTGGTCATCGCGCTCCCTGGTCCGCGTTACCGGACCGGTTCTCCAGGAGGGTCGCTGGTCGCTTGCACACCAGCCTCTCAGCCCGGTTTCGCCGAGCTCCCCTGCGTCGAGTCCATTGTAGGCGCAGCGCCATTCGCCGCTAGGTTCTGCCGGATATGAGCACCCGCCGGTTGATCATCGCGGCGCTGGTGACGGGCCTCGCCATCCTGATCGCCTTCGCAATCCAGATAACCGTCGCCGCTCACTAGTCTCCAAGCGTGGCGCAGCACTTCGATGTGGTGATTGTCGGAGGCGGACCGGGTGGCTATGCCGCCGCGCTTCACGGTGCCCTGGCGGGGATGAAAATTGCGGTGGTGGAGAAGGACAAGGTCGGCGGCACCTGCCTCCACCGCGGCTGCATACCGGCCAAGGAGTTCCTCGAGACGGCCTCGGTGTACCGAACCGTGCTCGGCGCCAAGGGGTTCGGCATCACCACCGGCGCCGACGGCGAGCGGCCTGTGCTCGACTTCGCCCAGTCGCAGGCCCGCAAGCAGATGGTCGTCAACCGGCTCTGGAAGGGTCTCCAGGGGCTCATGAAGAAACGGGCCATCACCACCTTCGCAGGCACCGGGACCTTGGGGCCTGGCCGGGTCGTCACGGTGTCCGGCGACGGTGACAGCGTCGAACTGGTGGGCGAGCACGTCATCCTGGCGTCGGGCTCGGTGCCCCGCACGCTCCCGGGTTTCGACGTCGACGGCACGGTGGTCATGACCTCCGACGAGGTCCTCGCCCTCGAGCGGTTGCCCGAGTCGGTGGTCGTCATCGGCGGCGGCGCCATCGGCTGCGAGTTCGCCTCCATGCTGTCGGACCTCGGGAGCAAGGTCACCATCCTCGAGGCTCTCCCCAAGCTGCTCCCGGGGTGCGACGCCGACGTCGTCGAGGTCGTGGCCCGCTCGTTCAAGAAGCGGGGCATCGGGGTGCGCACCGGGGTCGCCGTGCACGGCCACAAGCCCGACGAGTCGGGGTCGGCCACGACGGTCCTTTTCGGCGAGGGCGAGGAGCTCGCCGTCGACGCGGTGGTGATGTCGGTCGGCCGCCGGCCCCTGTCGGCCACCCTCGGCCTGCAGGGCACCGGCGTCGAGGTCGACGAGCGGGGCTACGTCATCGTCGACGAGTACATGGCCACGGGGGAACCGGGAGTCTTCGCGGTCGGCGATCTCGTCGCCACGCCCGCCCTGGCTCACGTCGGCTTTGCCGAGGGGGTCCTCGTGATCGACCAGATCCTGGGCGACGATGTCGTCCCGGTCGACTACTCCCGGGTCCCGTGGTGCATCTACTGCCACCCCGAGGTCGCGTTCGCCGGCTACTCGGAGGCGGCGGCCCGCGAGGCGGGATACGACGTCATGACCAAGAAGGACCCTTACGGCGGCAACGGGCGCGCGCTGATCGTGGGCGAGTCCGAAGGTCTGGTGAAGGTGATCGCGGAAAAACGGGGCGACGGTCGCGCCGGTCGGATCCTCGGCGTGCACATGGTTGGCCCCTGGGTCACCGAGCAGCTGGGTCAGGGCTACCTGGCCGTCAACTGGGAAGCCACCGTCGATGAGGTGGCCCACTTCATCCAGCCTCACCCGACCTTGTCGGAAACCTTCGGGGAAACCGTCCTCGCATTGACCGGAAGAGGACTGCACGTTGGCTGACATCACCATGCCCCAGCTCGGCGAGACCGTTACCGAGGGCACGATCACCAAGTGGCTCAAGCGCGTCGGCGACGCCGTGGCCGAGGACGATGTGCTCTTCGAGGTCTCGACCGACAAGGTCGACTCGGAGGTGCCGTCGCCGGTGACCGGGTTCATGGCGGAGATCCTGGTGGCCGAGGGCGAGACCGTGGACGTGGGAACCAAGCTGGCCGTCATCTCCTCGGAGGCGACAGGGGCCCCGGCTGAGCCCGCCGTTCCCGCGGCCGACGACGTCGAGGCCACTAGCAGCGGCGATGGCGACGGCGGTGCGGCACCGGCCGAGACCGAGACGCCGGCGGCACCTGAGGCCACAGCCTCCGGAGCCCCGGCGGCACCTGAGGCTGAGACCCCCGGAGCCCCGGGGGTACCTGAGGCTGCGCCCCCCGGAGCCCCGGGGGTACCTGAGGCTGCTAGCCCGGCGACACCTGCTCCGTCGGCTGCGCCACCGGGACAGGCGGCGGAGGGGGGCGGGCCGCACCCTGCCACCGGATCGCCGGGCGGCGCCCGCGGTACTCGCCCGGCCAGCGAGCGGCCGCCCAGCGGCCCCGGCAGCGGCAGCGGGGCCAGCAAGGTCCTCTCCCCGGTCGTGCGCCGACTCATCGCCGAGCACGGACTCGACCCCGGCCAGATCTCCGGCACCGGGGCGGGCGGCCGCATCACGCGCGACGACGTGCTGGCCCTGATCGACCTCCGGGGGTCCCCAGCCGGCGGCGCGGCTACCGCTCCCGACTCGGGACTCAGGATCGACCAGGGGTCCCCAGCCGGCGCCGGCGGCGCGGCTACCGCGCCCGACTCGGCACCGAGGATCGACCGGACGTCCCCAGCTGGCGCCGGTGCCGGCGGCGCGGCTACCGGGCCCACCTCTCCACCCAGGGCGGCCCCCGCCCCGGCAACGCCGGCGGCGGCCGCCGAAGCCGTGGCAGGTGAGGACGACACGATCGTCCCGTTCACCAACATCCGCCGCCGCACCGCGGAGCACATGGTCCGCTCACTGCACACCTCGGCGCACACCATCGTGGCCATGGAGATCGACTACTCCGCCGTCGAGCGGGTGCGGACGGCGGAAAGGGAGCGGTTCCAGCAGCACGAAGGCGTCCGGCTGAACTATCTCCCCTTTCTTGCCCGGGCGGTTGTCGATGCCATCGCGGAGTGGCCCCACGTGAACAGCTCCGTCGGCGACGATGCCCTGATCGTCCACAACAAGATCAGCCTCGGCATCGCCGTCAACGTGAACTTCGAGGGTCTCCTGGTCCCCGTCATCCACAACGCCGGTGACAAGCGCCTTCGGGCCCTGGCCCGGGAGATCGCCAGCCTGGCCGAGCGGGCCCGCACCAAGCGGCTCACCATGGACGACATCAGCGGCGGCACCTTCACGCTCACCAACGCCGGCCCCTTCGGCACCCTTTTCACCATCCCGGTGATCAACCAGCCCCAGGTGGCCATCATCGCCACCGACGGGATCCGGAAAATACCGGTGGTCGTGGAGCTGCCCGACGGCAGCGACTCCATCGCCATCCACCCCGTAGGCAACCTGGTGCTCTCGTTCGACCACCGGGCCATCGACGGCGCCTACGCGGCGGCGTTCATGCAGGCCGTCAAGGAAAACCTCGAAACCCGGGACTGGTCGAGCGAGCTGTGACCCGCCGGATCCGCTGGCTGGGCCGGGTCCCCTACCGCGACGCCCTGGCACTGCAGCGGGCCCTGTTCCGCGCCCCGAGCGGCGACGAGTGGTTGCTGCTGCTGGAACACGACCATGTGTTCACCATGGGGGTGCGGGCCCGCCCCGAACACCTTCTTGTCGACCCGTCTGCGGTGGGTGCCGACCTGGCCAAGGCCGACCGGGGGGGCGACGTCACCTATCACGGTCCCGGCCAGCTCACCGGCTATCCCATCGTCTCGGTCCCCACCGGATCGCACTCGACGCCTGACTACGTGCGGCGCCTCGAGCAACTGGTCATCGACGTCCTCGGCGACCTGGGCCTGGCGGGCGCCGGCCGGCTGCTCGGGGCGCCGGGCGTCTGGATCGGCGACCGCAAGATCTGCGCGATCGGGGTGCGCATCTCCCGCGGCCGGTCGATGCACGGCTTCGCCCTCAACGTCGACCCCGACCTGACCTACTTCGGCCATATCGTCCCCTGCGGCATCGCCGACAAGGCCGTCACGTCCCTCGCCGCCGAGGGCCTCCACGTCACGATGCGTCAGGTCGTCGACGCGGTGTCCCAGCGGTGGTCGCAGCAGGGCGGGCCGGATGCCCTTCCCGTCGAGCGCCAGGATGTGGCCTGGCGGGTCCGACCGGATGACCTGTCGCCCTTTTCCCGAGGTGCCGTATCCCCCGTGGCGCCTCGCCTGACCGGGCGGTTGGCGGCGGCGGGAGTCGACCCCGCGCAGGCAATGCCCCTCGGCGAGCGCAAGCCGGTGTGGCTGCGAGCCAAGGCGGAGATGGGCCCCGAGTACCGCCAGCTCAAGCGCACCATGCGCTCGCTCGACCTGGTCACGGTGTGCGAAGAAGCGGGGTGCCCCAACATCTTCCAGTGCTGGGCGGACGGCACCGCCACGTTCATGATCAACGGGGACCGCTGCACCCGGGCCTGCGGCTTCTGCCTCGTCGACACCCGCAAGCCGTCGCCCCTCGATGACTCCGAACCCGACCGGGTGGCCGAGGCGGTGGCCCGCATGGGACTGGCCCACGCCGTCGTCACCGCCGTCGCCCGCGACGACCTCGCCGACGGGGGCGCCGCCGCCTTCGCGGCCACGGTGGCCGCCATCCACCAGCGGTGCCCGGGAACCGCCGTCGAGGTTCTCATCCCGGACTGCAAGGGGGACCCCACCGCCCTCCATACCGTCTTCGCGGCCCGCCCCGAAATCCTCAACCACAACATCGAGACCGTCGCCCGCCTGCAGCGGGCCGTGCGCCCGTCAGCGTCGTACGCCCGCAGCCTGGCGCTGCTGGCCCGGGCCCGGGCCGCGGGACTGACCACCAAGTCGGGGCTCATCGTCGGCATGGGCGAGACAATGGCAGAGGTGACCGGCACGCTTGCCGACCTGCGGGGCGTGGGCTGCGACATCGTCACCATCGGCCAGTACCTCCGTCCGACGGAGGCCCATCTCCCGGTGGTGCGTTGGTGGGCCCCCGAGGAGTTCGCCCACCTCAAGGAGGTCGGCGAAGCCTTGGGCATCGCCCACGTGGAGTCATCGCCCCTGACCCGCAGCAGCTTCCATGCCCGCCAGGCGGCGGAGGCCGTGAGCGTCACGGTCGCGGGGTCGTTCTCGTGACCGCGCTGCGGCGCGCCCGGCTGGAGCGGGTCCGCCACGCCATGGACGCCGCCGGGGTGGACTGCCTGTTGCTCTCGCTCGGCGCCGACCTGCCCTGGCTAACCGGCTACACCGCCATGCCGCTGGAGCGGTTGACGATGCTGGTCCTGCCCGCCGACGCCGAAGCCACGCTGGTCATCGCCCGACTCGAGGCGCCGCGGGTGCCCGAGGACCCCGACGTGTTCTCGGTGCTGCCTTGGGACGAGGTGTCCGACCCCATCGAGATCGTCGCCCGGCTGGTCGGCGCCCGCCGCCACCTGGCCATCTCCGACCGGGCGTGGGCGACATTCCTCCTCGCCCTGCAGTCCCGGCTCCCCGCCGCCACCTGGCGCCAGGCGTCATCGGTCACCGGGCCGTTGCGGGCGGTGAAGGACACCAGTGAAGTCGCGGCCCTGATCGCGGCCTCGGCGGCCGCCGATCGCGTCGCCGCCGATCTGGTGAGCGGCGAGATCGGTCTCATCGGGCGCTGCGAAGCCGACGTGTCCGACGAGATCGGGCGCCGGCTGATCGCCGAAGGCCACCAAAAAGTCAACTTCGCCATCGTGGGCAGTGGGCCCAATTCGGCCAGCCCCCATCACGACGCCGGCCTGCGCATCATCGGACCTTGCGAAGCCGTCGTCTGCGACTTCGGGGGCACCATGGACGGGTATTGCTCCGACATCACCCGCACTGTCTTCACCGGTGACCCGCCCGTGGAGTTCGTCGAGTTGTACAACGTGCTGGAGCAAGCCCAGGCGGCGGCCGTCGCGGCCGCGGGCGTGGGCATCCTTTGCGAGCAGGTCGACGGCGCGGCCCGGGGCATCATCGCCGAGGCCGGTTACGGGCGGTACTTCATCCACCGCACGGGCCACGGCATCGGCCTCGAGGAGCATGAGGACCCGTACATCGTGAGTGGCAACACCCAGCCCCTGGTGGCCGGACACGCCTTCTCCGTCGAGCCCGGCATCTACCTGCCCGGTCGTTTCGGCGCCCGCATCGAGGACATCGTCGTGGCCTCCGAGGGCGGTCCGCTTTCGCTGAACACCGTCGACCATCGCTTGGCCATCGTGGAGGTGTAGCCGCGTGGATCTCGGAATCGCGGGGAAGGTGGCGCTGGTCACCGCGGCATCGAAGGGCCTCGGCAAGGCCAGCGCCCTGGCGCTGGCGGGCGAAGGAGCCCGGGTGGTGATCTGCGCCCGCGGCGAGGAGGCGTTGCGAGCCACCGAGGCCGAGATCTTGGCGCTTGGAGCCGACGTGGTGGCCATCGCGGCCGACGTCACCGCACCCGACCAGCCCGCCCGCCTGGTGGCGGCCGCCGCCGATCATTTCGGCGGCTTGGACATCCTGGTCGCCAATGCCGGCGGGCCGCCGCCCGGTCGTGCCCTCGACGTCACCGACGACCAGATCGCGGCTGCCGTCAACGCCAACCTGACGACATCGGTCCGGCTGGTCAGGGAGTCCGTACCCTGGATGCGACGGGCGGGATGGGGCCGCATCTGCCTGATCACGTCCTTTTCGGTGAAACAACCGATCCCTGGCCTGGCGTTGTCCAACCTGGCCCGCACCGGCCTGTGGGCGTGGGCCAAGACCGCGGCCCAGGATTTGTTTCCCGATGGCATCACCCTCAACCTGGCCTGCCCCGGTCATCACGCCACCGACCGGATGAAGCAGCTGGGCGGCGACGCCGCCCACATGGGTGATCCCGCCGATTTCGGCCGCATCGTGGCCTTCCTGTGCTCGCAGCCCTGCAATTTCTTGTCGAGTACCGCCGTCAATGTCGACGGCGCGGCGGTCCTCGGACTCCTCTGACGGCGGCCGTTCTGGGGGGGTAGCGCGATTTCCGTCGTGTACACGACGGAAATCGCGCTACCCGAAAATCCCCGACCTTGACGGCAGGAAAGGTGACCGATACGCTCGCCATTTATGTCGATCCATTCGGTAGGAAAGAGCGGAATACTCGGAAAGGGTCGATACAGACTGGCGACAGCTCTTGTCGTCGGCGTTGTGGTGGCCGCGGGGTGCGGTTCCTCGAGCGCGGCCAAGACGGCGCCGCCTTCGGTGGCGCCGGTCACGGTGAAGTTGGGCTATTTCCCCAACATCACCCACGGCGTCGCCCTGGTGGGCGTGCAGAACGGGACCTTCGCCCGGGACCTGGCCCCCGACAAGCTCGACACCAGCCAGACCTTCAACGCCGGCCCCGCCGAGACACAGGCGTTGCTGAGCAAGGCGATCGACATCGCGTTCATCGGCCCCAGCCCGTCGATCTCGGCCTTCTCCCAGTCGAACGGGGCAGTGAAGATCATCGCGGGGGCCGCATCGGGCGGCGCCGGGCTCATCACCAAGGCCGCCATCACCAGCCCTGCCGATCTGAAGGGCAAGACGATCGCCACCCCGCAGTTGGGCAACACCCAGGACGTGGCGCTGCGGGCCTACCTGAAGTCCCAGGGATTCAAGACCGATCTGCAGGGCGGCGGCGACGTCAGCATCAAGCCCCAGTCCAACAGCCAGACGGTGACCACGTTCAAGGCGGGCAGCATCGACGGCGCCTGGGTACCGGAACCGTTCCTCAGCCAATTGGTGGCGGCCGGCGGCCACCTGCTGGTCGATGAAAAGACGCTCTGGCCGGGCGGGAAGTTCGTCACCACCGACATCGTTGTCCGTACCGACTTCCTCCAGGCCCACCCGGCCACGGTGAAGCGTTTCCTGGCCGGTGTGGTCGACACGATCGCCTCCATCAAGTCGGATGCGAGCGGCGCCGCCACCGCCGCCAACCAGCAACTGACGACGCTCGGCTCGGCGCTGCCGCCCGCGGTGCTGTCGTCGGCCTTCGCCAACATCACCTTCACCGCCGATCCCCTGGCCGCGTCGCTGCAGACCGAGGCCGCCAACGCCCTCGCCGCCGGCCTGCTGACCAGCCCGAAACTTGACGGCATCTTTGATCTCACCTTGCTCAACCAGGTCCTGAAGAGCAAAGGCCAGCAGGAGGTAGCGAGCACATGACCATCACCGACCAGGTCGCATCGGAAGTCGTCGCCGCGGTGGCGGATCCCGGCTCCGGCCCGGCCGCGCCCGCCGCCATCGTCCTCGAGGGCGTCTCCAAGGTCTACGGCCACGCCGGCGCCGCTGTCGCCGCTCTCGACCGGGTGTCGCTGCGGGTCACCCAGGGTGAGTTCGTGTGCCTGGTAGGGGCGTCGGGGTGCGGTAAGAGCACCCTGCTCAATCTCGTGGCCGGCCTCGACGGGGTCTCCAACGGCACCGTAGAGCGCCCCGGCGGCCAGGTCGCGCTGATGTTCCAGGAGGCCGCGCTGTTCCCGTGGCTCACCGTGGCTCGCAACATCGAGCTGGCCATGCAACTGCAGAAGGTCGGCAAGGCCGCCCGCCGCGCCCGCGTCGCCGAGTTGTTGGAACTGGTGCACCTGAGCGCCTTCGCCGACAAGCGGCCCCACGAGCTGAGCGGTGGCATGCGCCAGCGCGTCGCCCTGGCCCGGGCCCTGGCCCAAAACGCCAGGGTGCTGCTGATGGACGAGCCGTTCGGCGCCCTCGACGCCATTACCCGGGACCTCCTGCACGACGAGTTGGAGCGGTTGTGGCGGGAGACGGGCATGACCGTGCTGTTCGTCACCCACAACGTCCGCGAAGCGGTGCGCCTCGGCGATCGTGTGGTGCTCCTGAGCAGCCGGCCCGGTCGCGTCGTGGCCGAGTTTCCGGTCACCGCCACCCGGCCCCGCCGCATCGAGTCGCCCGAGGTGGCGGCGGTGTCGGCCGCCATCATCGACCTGTTGCGGGAGGAAGTCGCACGGCATGGCCGTCACTGAGCCAACCCCGGCCCTCGACTTGGCCGGACCTGGCGACGCGGGCGTGGCGGCGGGCGCCGCCGGCGCGGGAGCGGGGCCGGGCGCCGCAGCCGAGCAGCTCTCGGGCGAGCTGGCGGGCCTCGACGAGCTGGAGATCGAGCTGCCCGCCGCCCCGTCGCGCCTGGGCTCGGTGTGGCAGAACCTGTGGCCCAAGCTGGCCGCCATCGCCCTCGCCCTCGCCATCTGGCAGGTGGTGGTGTGGAGTGGATGGAAGCCCAGCTATCTCTTGCCGGGTCCGGGAACGGTGCTGCGGCGGCTGGCGCACAACCTCTTCGGTGGCAACCCGGTGAGCGGGCACCTGGTAAAGGCCACCAGCGTGACCCTGCGCCGGGCCGTGACCGGCTACCTCATGGCCCTCGTCATCGGGGCCCTCCTCGGCGTGGCCATCGCTCAGAGCCG
Source organism: uncultured Actinomycetota bacterium (assembly GCA_963851105.1). GTDB lineage: Bacteria > Actinomycetota > Acidimicrobiia > Acidimicrobiales > Palsa-688 > DATARN01. Next base: position 36,299 of record CAWKNP010000004.1, on the reverse strand, counting down.
GATCCTGCGCGCCGCTCTCGGTTCGCTGATCACCGGCTTCCAGACCATGCCGTCGGTCGCCTGGCTGCCGCTGGCCGTCGTGCTGTTCCAGCTCAGCGAGCGGGCCATCCTGTTCGTTCTGCTGATCGGGGCGATTCCCTCGATCGCCAACGGCGTGGTGTCGGGGATCGACAACGTTCCCCCGCTGTTGCTACGAGCCGGTCGGGTCCTCGGCGCCCGGGGCTACGCCAAGTACCGCCACGTGGTCCTGCCCGCCGCCCTGCCCGGCTTCGTGGCGGGCATGAAGCAGGGGTGGGCGTTCGCCTGGCGGTCGCTGATGGCCGGTGAGCTGATCGTGACCATCGCCCATCGGCCGTCGCTCGGCGGCACCCTGGAAAATGCCTCGAGCCAGAACGACTACGTCGGATTGATGGCCGCCATGGTCGTCATCCTCCTCGTCGGCCTGCTCATGGACGCCCTGGTGTTCGGGCGCCTGGAGCGGATCGTCTTGCGCCGCCGGGGGCTGGCGCAACCAGTCGACATCGGTGCCAGTCGCCTGCGGCGAATCTCGTAGCGCGCTCCCGGCCCCCTCAGGCTGGGGGTGATTCGCTCTCCCGCCGCCGGTTTGGTTTGGTGGGAGGGACATGATTCGCCTCGACGCCTCCACCGTCGTTCTCCAATGGGCCGTCGGCGGCCTGTTCTTCCTGTGGGTGACCACCCGGCGTCGATTGATAGGAATCGGGTACGGGTGGCTGCTGCGCGGCGTCTACCTGGTGATGGCTGTTGGTGCCGTGGCCGCAGGCCGAGCCGTGCACCCCGATGCCTGGCGCGACGCCTGCTCGGCGCTGGTTGCCGTCGTCGCGGGCGCCGCCCTGGTGGTGTCGATCGCCCGCCGACGGGCCGGAATGTCGGGCCAGCGCGACCGGGCCGAACGCGGCAGCGCCCGGGTCGCGGCCATGACGGGAATCGAGCGCGAGACCAAGGTAGGAGAGCGCACCGGCGCCGAGTTCCCCCCCTGGCTCGACCTGCTGGCGCCGGCCATCGGTGTCGTGGGCTTGATCGCGGCCGCCCTGGCCGACGGCGGCCCGCCCCTGCTGGCCATCGCCCGGACCCTGGTGGGCGCGGCGTTCCTGGGGTCGGTCACCGACGCCATGCTCCTCGGCCACTGGTATCTCGTCCAACCCGGCCTGGGCCGGGGCCTGCTCAACGAGCTGGTGCGCATCGTTGCGTGGATCTGGCCGTTCGAGGTGGCGGTTCTGTTGTGGCCGACGGGGATGATCCAGGTCCTCGACGGCCAGATCAGCGACAGCTACGGCGGGCTCCTCGGGTGGTTCTGGATCGCCTGCGTCATCACGACGCTCGTCCTGTGCCTGGTGACCCAGGCAGCCCTCAAGGAGCGGTACTACTCGGCGGTGATGGCGGCCACCGGCCTGCTCTATCTCGCCATCTTGACGGCGTTCGGCACCGACCTCGTGGCGCGCGCCATCCTCTCGGCGTAGGCGCCCGGCTCGGCGTGGTCCCGAGCCGGGGGTCGCAGCCGCGCTACAGGCCCGAGGGGAAGTTGATGGTCGTCGGCGCCGGCGCCGGCGAGCCCACATCCAACTGGATCTGACTGTGGGTGCCGAGCGGGATGGTGCGGGGATCGCCGGTGAACGGCTTGCCGTCGACGAACACCTTGAGCGCCCCGACCGCCGGGCCGACCTGGCCGTTCTTCAGCGGCTGGCCCCACACATCGAACCACTGGCCGAGCGTGTAGGTCGTCTGGGTCGGCGACTCGATGTGCATGATCCCGTCGGCGGCGTGGCTGTGCAGCCAGTAGAAGCAGGAGCCGCCGTTGACGAACGGGCCGTTGGTGTTGTTGTACTGCAGCGGAGGCGCGATCCCGATCCCGGGGGGGATCTGGCGGGCCTGGCCGTTGACGAAGATCGTCAGGTGGGCGTGGATGTGGTAGACGAGCTGCTCGCTGGTCTCACATTTGATCCCGTCGATGACCTGGGGATAACGGGCCGCGTCGACCGCAGCCAAAGCCGGGCCCTTGGGTACTTCTACCTGCTCGGGTCCCGCCAGGGCGCTCGCCACCGTGGGCGACGTGCTGCTGCCGTTGACCGCGATGGAAAAGAACACGACCAAGGTGCCCACCAGCGCCAGCGCCACGATGGCGCCGATCGTCTTCCTGGTCATCCGGGGCTTCCGGCGCCGGGGCGGAGGCACCGCCGAGCGGTTGCGGGCTGCGCCGCTCGGGGGTCGGTAGTTGGGGCCCGACGAGTTGGTTTTCGGGATCGGGCCCGACGGACTCTTGGCGGCCGTCGGGGCGCCTGACTTGGACGTCGCCGCGCCCGGCTTGGCTGCCGTCGTGCCCGACTTGGTCGCGGGGCCGCCGGACTTCATGACGGTCGCGCCGGACTTCGAGGTTGCGCCGGATTTGGCAGGCGCCGCGCCCGCCGTGGCCGCCTTGGTGACGCGTTCGACCTCGTCGGCGCCCTCGGCCCCGGGCGGCGGCGGTGGCTTCTTGGCCGCGGGTCGCGGTGGTCGCTTGGTCGGCGCGCGCCGTTGGCTGGCCATCAATATCTCCCTGAGTCGGTCTGCTCGATGCTACCTGCACCGCCTCCCGCGTCGGCGGGCGGGGCACTGGAAGCGGTCGGTGTCATCCTGTAGTCTTTCGCTTTTCTCGTTGACCCCATGTCACCGCCAACATATTCAGAGGACTTCCCCCCACGATGAATATCTGGAGCAGCCCCGAGCTCTATGCCTCGGTTATCGCCGTTGTTGGCGCCGCCGCGCTGGCCATCTTCCTCACCGCCCCCGGCAGGCAGAAGGCCAAGAAGGCTCGTTCCGCCCAACGCGGACCCAAGGTGCGAGGACCGCTGGCTACGGCGCTGCGGGAGCCGGGCCCCGGTGGCACCGACACCTACGGCGCCCGCCGCACCCGGCCTCCGCAGCCGTCGCGCGGCCGGGGCAGCGCCGGTGCTCGCCCGGCGACGCGTGGGCCTCGATACGACGATCCTGACGAGACCACCGAGGGCGGCGAGGAGCTGAAGCGCTCCGGCAGCCGGGTGGTCGTGGGCGGTGTGGCCCCGATCGGGCCCGTCCCGCTGGCCGCCGAGCACGAGGCGACCCGCTTCACCGATCTGGCGGGCCTCGACGAGGCAGTCGCCGAGCTCACCGAGGTCCGGGAGTACCTGACCGATCCCGAGCGGTTCCACGCCGTCGGCGCCCAACTGCCTCGCGGCATCCTCCTGTACGGCCCTCCTGGCTGTGGCAAGACGCTGCTGGCGAAGGCCCTGGCCGGCGAGACCGGCGTGCCGTTCTACAGCGTCAGCGCGGCCAGCTTTGTCGAGCAGATGGTCGGCCTCGGGGCGGCGCGGGTACGCCAGTTGTTCGACGAGGCCCGCCGGGCGGCGCCGTCGATCGTGTTCATCGACGAGCTGGACGCCATCGGGCGCAGCCGGGACAACCAGTCCTCGGGGGGCCGGGAGTTCGACCACACCCTCAATCAGCTGCTGGTCGAGCTCGACGGTTTCGGCGGCTCGTCGGGCGTGCTGCTCATCGGCGCCACCAACCGCCCCGAGCTCATCGACTCGGCCCTGATGCGCCCCGGTCGCTTCGATCGCCGCATCCAGGTGGAACGGCCCGACCGCGACGGGCGCGAACAGATCCTGCGCCTCCACGGCGAGCGGCGGCCGGTGTCGCCCATGATCAACTGGGCCGAGGTGGCCACCGACACGTCGGGCCTCAATGGCTCGGAGTTGGCCAACATCGTCAACGAAGCGGCCCTCTTGGCCGCCCGCAACCGCCAGGATCTCATCGAGCCCGAGAACATCTGGGAGGCCGTGGCCCGGGTGGTGGCGGGCACCGGGAGCTCGCGGCTGATCCGTGACGACGAACGCCACATCCGGGCGACCCACGAGGCGGGCCATGCGCTGCTCACCCTGCTCCTGCGCGGGATGCGGCCCCCCGGTCAGATCTCGATCGTGACCCGCTCGGGCGCCTTCGAGCGCTCGCCGTGGTCGAGCGGCGAGGAACGGGAAACGTTGACCAAACGGGACCTCATGGCCCAGCTCATCGTCCTTCTCGGCGGCCGGGCCGCCGAGATCCAGACGTTCGGGGAGCCCAGCACCCGGGCCGAGGACGACCTCCAGCACGCCGCCGCCCTGGCTCGCCAGATGGTCGAGAAGTGGGCCATGACCGGTCGTTTCGAGTTGGCCGGCGGGCAATCCGACAAGAAAATGCCGTATCTGGAGGGTAGCGCCGGCGGTACCGAGGTGCGGACGCTGCTGGCAGGCGCCGAGCAGGCGGCGAGGACGATCCTGCGCGACAACGAGCACAGCCTGCTCCTGATCGCCGCCACCCTCGCCGACCGCGAGACGCTGACCGCGTCGGAGTTGGCCGAGTTGCACATGAACGGCGCCCCCTTCGGCGCCCGCCGCCCCCGCCTGTCGAGAGCCAACGTCATCGACCTCCGCAACGACTCGACACGCGAGACCGGACCCATGCGGATCATCGGCCCCTTTGACGGCGGCGACGCCGAGATCGGCCCGCCCAGCTTCTAAAGGCGCCGAGACGGGCCCGACCGCTAACCTCACGGCGCCAAGCCAAGAAGGGGTCACCATGGTCAGCAACAGTCGTCGGGTAGCCGCACACGTCGCGATGGTCGCCGCGCTGGCCGTCCTCGTCGCCTCGTGCGGGGGCAGCAAGTCCTCGACGTCGCCGACAACCAAGGCGACGGCGCTGCCGACCACCACGACGGCGACGACCGTCGTACCTTCCGGCTACAGCGCCTTCGCGGACACCACGGACAAGTTCACCATCGCCGTCCCCACCGCCTGGCGCCAGATCGACCCGAGCAGTGCAGGCGCCACCCAGGTCTTCCAAGACGTTGTGAAGGCCAACCCCAAACTGTCCTCGCTGCTCGGCAGCGGGCCCGCCGACCTGCTGGCCAAGGGCATCAAGTTCTTCGGCGTGGACGTGTCGGGCGCCACCGACTTCGCTCCCAACGTGAACGTCATCGTCAAGGCGGCCCTCGGCGCCAGCGATGCCGATCTGCCCCAGGCGGTGGCCGCCCTGAAGACCCAGTACTCCCAGATCGGCGCCACCGTGACGAGCACCGCCACGGTCCCCCTCGCCGGTCACCAGGCGCTGCAGGTGAAGGTGCAACTCCCGCTCACCACGCCCGCCGGGGCCAAGACGACGGTGGCCGAGACCCAGGATCTGGTCGCGGCCAACGACCTGATCTACATCCTGACCTTCGCCGGAGTCAGCCCCGACTTCTCGACGGTCGAGTCCTCCTTCGCCCTGACCTAGGCCGCCGCCGCCGGGGTCGACTACCCCCGAGTGGTGATGAAGTACTTGGCTCGGGGATGGTGGCAGATGATGGCGGCGGTGGTCTGCTCAGGGTGGAACTGCCACGCCGACTCCTCGCTGACCTCGACGCCGATGCGCTCGGCGCCGACCAGCTCGGCGCACTTGGCGTTGTCCTCGAGGTCGGGACAGGCGGGATAGCCCCACGAGTAGCGGCCGCCGCGGTACTGCTGGCGGAACAGCCCGGCGATGGAGGGCCCGTCGTCGCCGGCGAAGCCCCACTCCTCCCGGACCCGCCGGTGCCAGTATTCGGCCAACGCCTCGGCCATCTCAACACCGAGGCCGTGCAGGTGGAGGTACTCGCTGTAGCGGTCCTCGGCGAACAACTTGGCAGTGGCCGCCGACACCGCGGAACCCATGGTGACCACGCAGAACGAGGCGTAGTCCACGTCGGGGGAGTCGACGGGCCGGAAGAAGTCGGAGATACACAGCCACGGTGACACCTGCTGGCGCGGGAAGCGGAACCGCAGCCACTCCCCGGTCCGCGACTCGTCTTTCCAAATGACGAGCTCGTCGCCGTCGGCGTTGGCCGGGAGATAGCCGTAGGCCACCGCCGGCTGCAGCACGTCGTTGCGGCGGGCCTCGGCCAGCTCGGCGCGCAGCACCGCCCGCACCCGGGTCTTGAACTCGGCGTCGGTTTCGGAGTTCTCGGGGCGGTAGCCCCACTGATTGCGGAAAAGGGCCGTCTCGTTCAGGTACTTGGCGATCTCGTCGAGGGGCAGCCCTTTTTCCACCCGGGAGCCCACGAAGGGCGGCACGAACAGTTCGTTGTCGGTGACGACCTCCGGCGAGCGGGCGGGGACGGTGTTGGCGTCCGGGGCGGCGCCCGAACGCGGCGGCAGGACCCGTCCCCCCAGGGCTCGCCCGAAATCGGGGTCGGAATCGAAGCCGCCGGGGCCTCGCTTGAGCGCCATCAGCTTGTCCATGGTGTGCAGGCCCTCGAAGGCGTCCTTGCCGTAGAACAGCCGGCCGTCGTAGACGCCCCGCAGGTCGCGCTCGACGTAGTTGCGGGTCAGGGCGGCGCCGCCGAGCAGTACCGGGACCGCCGAGGCGCCCCGCTGGTTCATGTCGAGCAGGTTGTCGCGCATGATGAGGGTGCTCTTGACCAGGAGGCCGCTCATGCCGATGACGTCGGCACCGACCTCCTTGGCCTTTTCCAACATGTCGTTGATGGGGACCTTGGTGCCGAGGTTGTGGACCTCGTAGCCGTTGTTGGTGAAGATGATGTCCACCAGGTTCTTGCCGATGTCGTGGACGTCGCCCTTGACCGTGGCCAGCACGATGCGGCCCTTGCCGCCCTCCTCGGAGCGCTCCATGTGGGGCTCGAGGTGGGCGACCGACGCCTTCATGGTCTCCGCCGACTGCAGCACGAACGGCAGCTGCATCTGGCCGGAGCCGAACAGCTCCCCGACGACTTTCATGCCGCCGAGGAGGGTGTCGTTGACGATGGCCAGCGCCGGCACCCCCGAGGCCAAAGCGGCGTCGAGGTCGGCTTCGAGGCCGTCGCGGTCGCCGTCGATGATCCGTTGCGACAGGCGGCGCTCGACCGGCCAGCCGGAACGGTCCTCCTTGACCACGGCCGCCGCGGAGACGCCGTCGAAGAGGGCAAGGAGCTTCTGCAACGGGTCGTAGGCGGGCTCGCCGCCGACGGCGGGGCGCCGCCGGTCGTAGATCAGGTCGAGGCACACCGCGACGACTTCGGGATCGATCTTGTTGAGCGGCATGATGCGCGCCGCGTGGACGATGGCGGCGTCGAGCCCCGCCTGCTGGCACTCGTGAAGGAACACCGAGTTCAGGGCGTGGCGCGCCGCCGGCACCAACCCGAAAGACACGTTCGACAGGCCCACGATCGTGCCCGCCCCGGGCAACTCGCGCTTGATGAGGCGGATCCCCTCGATGGTCTCGATGCCGTCGCGGCGGCCCTCCTCCATCCCGGTGGACACCGGCAGCACCAGCGGGTCGAACAACAAGTCGGTCGGGTCCATGCCGTAGCGGCCGACGGCCAGGTCGTAGATGGAGCGGGCGGCGCGCAGCTTCCACTCCGCGGTGCGGGCCTGTCCCTCGGTGTCGATACAGGTGCACACGACCGCGGCGCCGTACTCCCGGGCGAGCGACAAGAAGCGGTCGAAGCGGGTGCCGGGAGCCGAGCCGTCCTCCAGGTTGACCGAGTTCAGGAGGGGCTTGCCCGCGATGCGCTGCAGGCCGGTCTCGATGACCGGCGCCTCGGTCGAGTCGAGCATGAGCGGTACCGTGGCCTGGGTGGCGAAGCGGCCGACCACCTCGGCCATGTCGGAGATGCCGTCCTCACCGGTGTAGTCGACGCACACGTCGATGACATGGGCGCCCTCTTTTTCCTGGTCACGGGCCATGGCGACGCAGGTGTCCCAGTCGGATGCGAGCATGGCTTCCCGGAAGCGCTTCGAGCCGTTGGCGTTGGTCCGCTCGCCGACCACCAGGAACGACGGCTCCTGGTCGAACGGCACGTGATTGTAGATCGAGGCACATCCGGGCTCCCACTCGGGCGAGCGCACCCCCGGCGCCAGGTTCGCGCAGGCGGCCACGACCGCCGCCAGGTGCTCGGGAGTGGTCCCGCAGCATCCGCCGACGACCGACAGCCCGTACTCGGTGACGAACCGGGCGTGGTGCTCGGCCAGCTGCGCGGGCGTCAGGTCGTAGTGCATCTTGCCGTCGACAACCGACGGGAGGCCGGCGTTGGGCAGGCAGGACAGCGGCACCCGGGCGTGCTGGGCCAGGTAGCGCAGGTGCTCGCTCATCTCCTGGGGGCCGGTCGCGCAGTTGATCCCGATCACGTCGGGGCGAACGGCGTCGAGGGTCGTGAGGGCGGCACCGATCTCGGTGCCCATCAGCATGCGACCTGTCAGCTCGATGGTGACCTGGGCCTGGATCGGGACCTCCCGGCCCACCGCCGCCATGGCCCGCCGGCACCCGATGACCGCCGCCTTCACCTGCAGCAGGTCCTGGCAGGTTTCGACGACGAACAGGTCGGCGCCGCCGTCCAGGAGGCCCATCGCCGCCTCGGCGTAGCCGTCTCGCAGGTCGGCGAAGGAAATCTGCCCGAGCGAAACCAGCTTGGTGCCGGGGCCGAGCGATCCCCCGACCCAGGCGTCGCGCCCGCCTCCGGCGCCGCGGTAACCGGCCGCCACCTCCCGGGCGATACGGGCGGAACGGGCGGCCAGCTCCCGGGTGCGGTGGGCGATGCCGTACTCGGCCAGCACCCAGGGCAGCGACCCGAAGCTGTTCGTCTCGACCACGTCGACGCCGACGTCGAAAAACGACCGGTGCAGGTCGGCGATGACGTCGGGTCGGGTGTCGCACAACACCTCATTGCAGCCTTCCATGACCGCGCCCCCGAAGTCGTCGGGGCCGAGCTGGCGTAGCTGGATGTTGGTCCCGGTGGCCCCGTCGAAGATGACCACCCGCTCTCGGAGGGCCTCCAGGTACCTGGTCATCGCATCAGGCTATCGGGGGAGAAACCGCTCGCCGTGATGGTTTCGGGGCCCCGAGCGGGGAGGCGGGGTCCCTCGCTACGATGCCTCGTGCCCCGGCGAACCCGATCCTTCATCTCGGTCACGCTTCTTTGCCTGATGTGCCTCGCCCCGGCCTGCACCCGGATAACCCGTCATTTCTCCGGCGGCAGCGGGGTGAAGGCCCGTACCGGGACCCTCACCATCACGCCACCCGCCGGTAAGGCGGGCATCCCGTTCGCTTTGGCCGCGGCCGGATTTCGCCCGGGGGAAGCCATGACCTTCGAGGTCGACATCCCCGGCCGCACCCCGTTCATCGGGCCGAGCCATGTCGCCGACCCGCAGGGCATGGTGGCGTCGACCTACGTCCCCCTCGCCGGCGACCCGCCCGGGGCCTACACGGTGAAAGCCGTCGGCAACCATGGCACCAAGGCCCAGGCAACCCTGACGGTCACCGGCTGATGGGGGAGCGCCGACGGTAACGTGCCCTCAACGGTCGAGAGGAGCATCACCATGCCTGTTCGTAGCGCCCATGCACGCTGGGAAGGCCCCTTGGTCGGGGGAAAAGGGACGATGGACACCGAGAGCGGGGCCGTGAACGGCGGGTACTCGTTCTCGTCACGCTTCGAAAACGGTGGCGGCACCAATCCTGAGGAGCTGTTGGGCGCGGCCCACGCCGGCTGCTTCTCGATGGCGCTGGCTCATGGCCTGGCCGAAGGGGGCCACGTGGCGGCAAGCGTCGACACCACCGCCCGGGTCCGCATCGAGGCGGTGGAAGGGGGCTTCGGCATCACCGCGATCGAGCTGTCGTGCCGGGCGGTGGTGCCCGGGATCAGCGAGGAGGACTTCCAGGCGGCGGCGGAAGCCACCAAGGCCGGCTGCCCGGTGTCCAAGGCGCTGGCCGCGGTCCCCATCGCGCTGACGGCGACGCTGGTGCCGGCGCCCGCTTGAAGATCTACACCCGCAAGGGCGACGACGGCACGACCGGCCTCCTCTACGGCGGGCGCGTCGCCAAGGACTCGCCCGCCATCGAGGCCAACGGCGCCGTCGACGAGGCCCAGGCGGCGCTCGGGATGGTGCGGGCGGAGGCGGAACGGGGCTCGGAGCTCGATGCGCTCGTCGTCGCATTGGAGCGTGACCTCTACGTGCTGATGGGGGAACTGGCGACCGCCGCCGCCAACCGGGCCAAGCTGGTGGCCGGCCAGACCCTCGTGAGCGCGGCCATGGTGACGCGCCTCGAGGAGCTGATCGATGACCTGACCGGGCGTTTCGAGCCGATCACGGAGTTCGTGTTGCCCGGCCACGACCGCGCATCGGCGGCATTGGACGTGGCCCGCACCGTGGTCCGCCGGGCCGAGCGCCTGGCGCTGGCCGCGGGCGCCGGGGAGGCCGCGGGCGCGTTCGGAGTGGCGGGGACCGACTCGCAGGTCCTGCCCTACCTCAACCGGCTCTCCGACCTGCTGTGGACCATGGCCCGCTGGCAGGAGCAGGGCCAGTCGCTCCCGAGCCGGACGCGGCCCGGGAGCTGATCCGGCGGCCGACGCCTACTCGGACCAGAAGGCGTCCTGGGCGGCGCCGCCGTCGAGGGCGATGCCCCAGAACTCGGTGACCTTGCCGGCATCGTTGAAGTGGAACAGGTTGACCTCGGTCACGTCCATGCTCTTGCCGTTGCGCTCGGCGGTCAGCCGGCAGATGACCACGGCGTGCTTGGCATCGGCGTAGATGTCGCCCATGTGCAGCTTGAGTGTGCCGCCGGTGGCGGCCTTGAAGCCCTTCATCTGGCCGATGACGTTGTCGCGGCCCACAGTGTCGGGCCAGTTGTCGCGACCGTGCCAGACGACGTTCTCGTCGAGGTAGTCCTCGAGGACCGCCATGTCTTCGGGCTCGAACGTGCCCCGTTCACGGACTTCCTCGGCACGGGTGGCACGAGCGACATTGGGATGCAAGGCCATGGACCCTCCTTCCATTCGTTGCAGGGTCATGAGCATCGGTCATGCCCGGGCCGATTGCAAGCAGCCCGCCGGAGGTTACGCCGATCCGATGGCACCGAGCTGGGTCATCAGGCCGAGCAGGTCCGATTCGCCCCATTCCTCGACGATGCGGCCGTCGGTCAATCGGAACACGGTGATACCGGAACTGGTGACGACCTTGCCGGTGGGCGCAATGCCCATGAACTCGCCACTATGGCGGCCGGTGGCCGACCAGCGCGCCGCCACCCGGTCGCCCGATGCGAACACGTCGTCAACGGAGCGGTCCAGGTCGGGAAAGGCCTGCATCATCACCACCGTGTACTGGCGGTGCCCCTCGGCGTCGAGCGGGGGCATACCGGGAAAATGGCCGACCCAGTCGCTGCCGTACAGCGTTTCGTGTGACTCCATGACGGCGTCCAGGCGGGCAAATGCTGCTCGGACGGTCTCGATGTTGCTGGACTCAGACAGCGGGTGCTCCTTTGTGCGTGCGGACTGCAGCTCTGTGCAGCCACAACTATGCCGCGATCGGAGCGACCACTGCTGCGCCTCGAGCGCCGGAGCTAGTCGCCGACAGCGACAATCACCACGGCGAGGGAACCGCTCGGCGCCTCGTAGCTCACCTTGTCGCCGGGCCCGTGGCCCATCAGGGCCTGGCCCAGGGGAGAGTTGGGGGAGATGATGGCGACGCCTTCGCGGCGCTCCTCGATGGAGCCGATCAGGAAGCGCTCCACGTCGTCGTCGCCGTCGTAGCGCAAGGAGACGACGACGCCGGTCGTCACGGTCGACGACTGGGCCGCGGCGGCGTCCACGATCTGGGCCGATTCCAGGGTGGCCTCGAGCTGGCGGATCCGCGCCTCCATCTTTCCCTGGGAGTCCTTGGCAGCGTGGTAGTCGCCGTTCTCCGACAGGTCGCCGAGCATGCGGGCCGCCTCGATCGCCCGAGCGATCTCGACCCGCCCGCGCGTCCGCAGATCTTCGAGTTCGTCGCGCAAGCGATCGAAGGTGTCGCGGGTCAACTGGGTCGGAGCCATACGCCGACACCCTACCGGGGGCCGTGGTTGACGCGGTTCGGAAGATAGACGACACTGGTAGGGCCGTGTCCCGACTCGACGACATCGTAATCATCGACTAGCGCACCCGGATCCCCCGGCGTGCGCCCTCGACCGTCCACTTGGTGGGCGGTCGTTTTTCGTTTCCAGGAGGCAGCAGAACCGTTGACCAGTTACCGCATCGCCGTGCTCGGTGGTGATGGGATCGGCCCCGAAGTGATCGCCGAGGCCCTGAAGGTGTGCCGCGCCGCGGGCGCCCAACTCGACACCGTCGACTACGACCTCGGCGCCCGGCGGTACCTGGCGACGGGCGAGGTTCTCCCCGATCCGGTCCTCGAGGAGCTCCGGGGTTTCGACGCCATCCTGCTCGGCGCGGTGGGCAGCCCCGAGGTGCCCCCCGGCGTGCTGGAACGGGGCTTGCTGCTCAAACTGCGTTTCCAGCTCGACCTCTACGTCAACCTGCGGCCGTTTGTGGCGCCGGGCATCGACGTGGCGGTGGTCCGGGAGAACACCGAGGGGAGCTATCTCGGCGAAGGCGGGGTCCTGCGACGCGGTACTCGCCACGAGGTGGCTACCCAGGGCTCGGTCAACACCCGTTTCGGCGTGGAGCGCTGCGTCCGCTTCGCCTTCGATCTGGCCCGCAGCCGGGACCGGCATCACCTGACCCTGGTGCACAAGACCAACGTGCTCACCTTTGCCGGCGATCTGTGGCAGCGAACGTTCGACGAGGTGGCGGGGGAGTATCCCGGCGTGGAGACCGGATACCACCACGTTGACGCCGCCTGCATCCACCTGGTGGAGTCACCTGGGCGGTACGACACGATCGTCACCGACAATTTATTCGGCGACATCCTCACCGACCTGGCGGGTGCCGTCTCCGGAGGCATCGGCCGGGCGGCGTCGGCCAATCTCAACCCGGCAGGAACGGGGCCGTCGCTGTTCGAACCCGTCCACGGCTCGGCCCCCGACATCGCGGGCACCGGGCGGGCCAACCCGATCGCGGCCATCATTTCGGCCGCGATGATGCTCGACTACCTCGGCGAAACGGGCGCCGCGGCACGGATCACCAAGGCGGTCACCGAGCACCGCCAGCCAGGCCACACTGAAGATGGACCCTCGACGTCGCAGGTTGGCGACGCGATCGCGGAAAGGGTGTAGGAGATGCCGATTACCAAGTCCGAGAAGGTGTGGATGGACGGGGACCTCGTCGACTGGGACGACGCCAAGATCCACATACTCACCCACACCCTGCACTACGGCTGCGGTGTGTTCGAGGGCATCCGCGCCTACGCGACCGACGAGGGACCGGCGGTATTCCGGCTCACCGACCACATCCTGCGGCTGTTCAACTCGGCCAAGATCTTCATGATCGACGTCCCCTTCACCCCCGATCAGCTCATCGAGGCGGTGAAGGACACGGTGCGAGTCAACGGGCTACCCGAGTGCTACATCCGGCCCATCGTCTACTTGGGCTATGGCGAGATGGGTCTGAACCCGCTGCCGTGCCCGGTCAATGTGTCGATCGCGGTGTGGCCCTGGGGCACCTACCTGGGCGCCGACGGCATCAAGCACGGTGTGCGGATGAAGATCAGCTCCTGGCAGCGCCACGACCCCAACGCCATGCCGCCGGCGGCCAAGGGCTGCGGGATGTACATCAACTCGTCGATGGCCAAGGTCGAGGCGCTGAAGGCGGGATACGACGAGGCGATCCTGCTGTCACCGCAGGGGTACGTCAGCGAGTGCACCGGGGAGAATATCTTCATCATCAAAGGCGGCCGCATCGTCACCCCGCCCACCTCGGCCGGCGCCCTGGCGGGAATCACCCAGAACTCGGTGATGGCGATCGCCCACGACCTGGGCTACGAGACCGAGGTCGGCCACATCCTGCGCTCGGACCTGTACACCGCCGACGAGGCGTTTCTTTCCGGGACGGCGGCCGAGGTGGTGCCGATCCGTTCGGTCGACGACAGGCTGGTGGGGCCCGACGGCGAGCCCGGACCTATGACCCGCAAGATCCAGGAGATGTTCGAGGCGGCGGTGCGGGGGAAGGTGGATCGCCACAAAGACTGGGTCGAGCATGTCGGGTGACGCCGCCGGCCACGCCCAGGTCGCGGTCACCGCGAGGGAGCTGCCCGAATCGGTCGACATCTACGACACAACCCTGCGCGATGGCAGCCAGCAGGAGGGGTTGTCGCTCACCGTCGACGACAAGCTCCGGGTAGCTGAGCAGCTCGACCACCTCGGGGTGCAGTTCATCGAGGGCGGCTGGCCGGGGGCCAACCCCAAGGACGAAGAGTTCTTCCGGCGGGCCGCGGCCGGCGAGCTGGTCCTGCACACCGCCACCTTGGTGGCCTTCGGCTCCACCCGCAAGGCCAATACCGCGGCCGACCATGACCCGGTGCTGCGGCACCTTCTTGACGCGTCGACATCGACGGTGTGCCTGGTCGCCAAGTCTGCCGAGTGGCACGTCACCGAGACGCTGCGGACCACGCTCACCGAAGCCATCGACATGGTCGCCGATTCCGTGGCCTTCCTGCGCGGCCATGGCCGCCGGGTGTTCGTCGATGCCGAGCACTTCTTCGACGGCTACCAAGCCAACCCGCGCTTCAGCCTCGACATCATCCGGGCGGCGGAGGAGGCCGGCGCCGAGGTCGCCATCTTGTGCGACACCAACGGGGGAACCCTGCCCGGCGATGCCGAACGCATCGTGGGGTCGGTGCGCGACAAGTTCGGCCTCAAACTGGGCTGCCACTTCCACAACGACGCCGGTTGCGCCGTCGCCAACTCGCTGGTCGCGGTTCGCCAGGGCTGCACCCAGGTGCAGGGCTGCATCAACGGATACGGGGAGCGGACAGGCAACGCCGACTTGTGCGCCACCGTTCCCAACCTCAGCTTGAAAATGGGCGTGCGGACCATCGCACCTGAGCGCCTGGCGCGCCTCACCCCCGTCGCCCACCACATCGCCGAGCTGGTCAACATCGCACCCGACGCCCACCAGCCCTACGTGGGCGCGTCGGCTTTCGCCCACAAGGCGGGCCTGCACACCAGCGCCATCGCCCGCGCCCCCCAGGCCTACGAACACGTGCCGCCCGACTCGGTGGGCAACGGCACCCGCTTCGTCGTGTCGGAGATGTCGGGCCGCTCGACGGTGCAGTTGAAGGCCGAGCAGCTCGGTCTCGCCCTCGACGGCGTGGTTCTCGGCGAAGTGCTGGACCGGCTCAAGGAGCTGGAGTACCGGGGCTATCACTTCGAGGTAGCCGACGGGTCGCTCGAACTGTTGATGCGCGCCGCCACCGGGTGGAAACAGACCTTTTTCCAGCTGGAGTCGTTCCGGGTCATCACCGAGCAGCGCGAGGACGGGGCCTTCGTCACCGAGGCCACCATCAAGGTCCACGCCGGCGACGAGCGAGTCCTCGCCACCGCCGAGGGCAACGGGCCGGTCAACGCCCTCGATGCCGCCCTGCGCCAGGCCATCGGGGCCAAGTTCCCCGAGCTGGCTCACCTCCACCTGACCGACTACAAGGTCCGGGTCCTCGACACCGCCAAGGGGACCGGCGCCGTCACCCGGGTCCTCATCGATTCGACCGACGGCGACCGGACCTGGACGACGATCGGTGTCTCGGAGAACATCATCGAGGCGTCGTGGGAGGCGCTGTCCGATTCGCTGGTGTTTGGCTTGCTCAAAGGCGCCGCAGGCCGCCAGGATGACGGTTCGTGACCCAGCCGGACTACGTCCCCATCGCCGCGCCCGACCGCATCCGGCCCATCGACCGCCTCCCCGTGCCACGAAGCTGGCGCTCGACGCGCCCCGGCGAGGTGCTCGACCCGGTCCCGCCCAAGGGCCGGGCTTTCGGTTCCCCCGGTCCTGATCTGGGTTACGGGCTCAAGCTGGCGCGCCTGCTGGTGCCCAAGGTCAAGGTGACCGACGGCGAGCTGGTCGCCGATGCCGTAGCCGGCTGCTTCGCGGTCGGGGCCAAGAGGGCGGCCATGTTCGGCCGGGCGCCGGTGATCTTCGACATGGAGCTGGCCTACGCGCTGTGGGGATTCTTCGACGGCGCCCCCGCCGACCTCATCGCCTTTCGCAAGCCCCTGTTCTTGGGGGCCGCCCACGAGTACTCCGAGCAGCGTCAGATCGTGGACCGGGTGAAGGAGTCGACGCTGCGGATGACCGTCGACCAGGTCAAGGCGCAGCTGAGCAGCTGGCAGAGCCTCCTGGTGTAGCCCGGTCGGTCGGTGCCAAGGCCGGCCGCGAGGGGCGGAGCCTCGGCTACAGGATCTCGAGCAGCCTCTCGGCCGGCCGGGCGATGACGGCCCGTTCGCCTACGACGACAATGGGCCGTTCCAGCAGGATGGGATTGGCCGCCACTGCCGCCAGGAGCTCGTCGGGCGAGGCCTTTGCCAGGACGAGCTGTTTGTACACCGCCTCACCGGTGCGCATCATGGCGCGGGGATCGTCGATGCCCAGCAGGCCCATGAGGTGGCGGAGCTCGTCGATGGTGGGTGGCGTGTCGAGGTAACGGACGAACGTGGCGTCCACCCCTTTTTCCGCCAGGATCGCCTGCGCCGTGCGGCATTTGGAACACGACGGGTTGAAGTAGACGGTGGGTTCAGCCATCACCTGAGGGTACGGCCTGAGGCTAGGTGGGGTGGCTGCGCCGGGGTTCGATTTCGGTGCTGGAGCCGAGGGCGCGGTCGTCGCCCGCGGGCGCCCGCCGGGGCCGGCCTTGACGCTCGTCGCGCCGGCGTTCGGCCTTGGCCCTGATGCGCCGCCTGACCAGGATGACGAAGCCCGCGGCTGCCGCCGCCCAGATTCCGAAGGCGATGGCGCCGAAATACCACGGCAGCGAATGCACGGGGGCCAACGCCACGACGGCCGCCATCGGACCCCTAACCGAGGGCGGGCAGTGAGGCGATGTCGCCCGGTGCCGCCACGTGGGCCCGCACCGCACCCGCCACCGTGCGCTTGACCATGCCCGACAGCTCCGTTCCCGCCCCCAGCTCGATGAAGGTCGTGACCCCGAGGGCGGCGAGGCGGCCCTGCGATTCCCGCCACCGCACCGGTGACGTCAGCTGGGCGGCGAGCAGCCGGCCCCACTCGTCGCCCGCGCCGTGGGTGGCGGCGTCGACATTGGCCACGCAGTCGACGGTGGCGTCGGCGAAGTGGGTGGCGGCCAGGGCGGCGACGAGGTCCTCCCGGGCGGGCTCCATGAGCGGGGTGTGGAAAGCGCCGCTCACGGCCAGTGCGATGACCCGCTTGGCGCCGCCGGCGCGGGCGGCGACACTGGCCGCCTCCACGCCGGCCAACGTGCCCGCGATCACGACCTGGCCGGGAGCGTTGTCGTTGGCGACCCACGCTCCGTCCACGCCCGCGCACACCGCCGCCACCGCCTCGGGATCGAGGCCCAGCACCGCGGCCATCGTTCCCGGCTGCGCCGCGGCCGCGGCTGCCATCGCCGCTCCCCGGGCGGCGACCAGCCGGGCGCCGGCGCCGGCTTCGACGACGCCGGCTGCCACCAGCGCGGTGTACTCGCCCAGGCTGTGCCCCGCCACCGCCCTCGGAGCCAGGCCGCTGTCGCCGGCGCCAGCTTCCCGCACCGCGTCGAGGATCACTAGGCTGAGGGCAAAAGTGGCCAGTTGGGCGTTCGCGGTCTGCTTCAGCTCGTCGGCGCCGGCGGCGAGCAGGAGGCGGCCGATGTCGGTGCCGGCGGCGGCGCTCAGGTCGGCCACGACAGCCCACGACGGACTGTCCTGCCATGGCTCTCCCATCCCCGGGCGCTGCGATCCTTGACCCGGGAAGACGAACGCATGCATAGCGGGCCTGAGGTTATCGTTGGCCTGCAATGGGGTTTCATTTCGACCACAAGGCGACGTCGACCCGCTCGGGCCAGCTGCACCAACGGTTGGCCGCCGGGGGGGCCGTGCTGGTCGAGTTCGCCGAGCGCGACGCCCCGGCCTGCCGCCTCGAAGAGCCGGTCCTGTCCCAGGTCCTGCGCCGCTACGTCGACCGGCTCCACGTCCTGCAGGCCGACATCGAAGGCTCGCCCGAGGACGCGGCTGCCTACGGAATCGAGGCGGTACCGACCTTCGTGCTGTTCGTCGACGGGGTGGAGAAGTTCCGCCTGGTGGGCTTCCAGTCGGCCGACAACCTCACCGAGGCCATCGACGGGGTTCTCCCCGCCGCCTAGTCGAAGATGGGGCGGCGGTCCCGGGTGCGCTTCAACTCGTAGAAGCCGTCGGTGCTGGCCACCGCTAAGACGCCGTCCCAGAGTTTGGCTGCGGCCTCCCCACGAGGGATCGGGGTGATCACGGGACCGAAGAACGCGACGCCGTTCACGCTGATCACCGGCGTCCCCACCTCGTAGCCGACCTGGTCCATACCCTCGTGATGCGACTTGCGGATGGCGTCGTCGTAGCTGCTGTCGTCCATGGCGTCGGCCAGGTCGGTGGGCAGGCCGACCGAGGTCAGGGCTTCTTCGATGGTGGCCCGGTCGCGGGGCTTTTCGCCCAGGTGGAATCGCTCGCCGAGAGCGGTGTACAGCCCCCCCAGCACCTCGTCGCCGTACTGCTGGGCGGCCGCGATGCACACCCGGACAGGGCCCCATGCGTCGGCCAGCAGCCTGCGGTATTCCTCGGAGATGTCCTTGCCCTCGTTGAGGTACGCCAGGCTCATGACGTGCCAACGAGCCTCGATCGGGCGCTGCGGGACCACCTCGAGCAGCCATCGCGACGCGATCCAGGCCCACGGGCAGAGCGGGTCGAACCAGAAGTCGACAGTTGCGGTCGTAGTTTCGGTATCGGTCATCCCCTAACCCAACCCGGCCGGCCCCGCCGTTCTTCCCGCCAGGGGCCCCACGAGCCGTACCCTCGTTTGCCGTGCCTGCCTATGTTCCTCCTCTTCGCGACATCCGCTTCGTTCTCGCCAACGTCGTCGACCTGAGCGGCCTGGCCGATCTTGAGGCCTACCGCCACGCCGATCCCGAGACCTGTTTCGGGCTGATCGAAGAGGCGGGTCGGTTCCTGGCCGAAGTGTTCGGGCCTCTCAACGCCGTCGGTGACCGCGTGGGCAGCGTGCTCGACGCCAACGGCAACGTCGTCACGCCGCCCGGGTTCCGTGACGCCTACCGCCAGTACGTCGACGCCGGTTGGGGCGCCGTGCCCTTCGAACCCGATTTCGGCGGGGGCGGCTTCCCGTGGGTTGTGGCGGTCGTCATCCAGGAGATCCTGACGTCGTCCAATATGGCCCTTTCTCTCTGCCCGCTGCTCAACCAGGGCGCCATCGACATGCTGACGCGCTACGGCACGCCCGAACAACAGGCCACCTTCTTGGACAAGATGGTCTCCGGAACGTGGACGGGGACCATGAACCTGACCGAGCCCGAGGCGGGATCCGACGTCGGCGCCCTGCGGACCCGCGCCGTGCCGTCGCCCAGCGGCGACGGGACGTGGCGTCTGACCGGGCAGAAGATCTTCATCACCTTCGGCGACCACGACCTGTGCGACAACATCATCCACCTGGTGCTGGCCCGCGTCCCAGAAGCCCCGCCGGGAACCAAGGGCATCTCGTGTTTCATCGTGCCCAAGTACCTCGTCAACCGCGACGGTTCCCTCGGGGCCCGCAACGACGTCCGCTGCGTCTCACTGGAGCACAAGCTCGGCATTCACGCCAGCCCGACGTGCGTGATGGCCTACGGCGACGGTAGCCACGGCGACGGTAGCGGCGCCGTCGGCTACCTGGTCGGTGAGGCCAACGCCGGCATGCGCTACATGTTCCACATGATGAACGTCGCCCGGCTTTCGGTCGGCCTCGAAGGCCTGGCCATCGCCGAGCGGGCCTACCAGGCCGCCCTGCTCTTTGCCCAGGACCGCCGCCAGGGCCGGGCCCTCGGCGCGCCGGCGACGGAGAGCTCATTGATCGTCGCCCATCCCGACGTCCGGCGGATGTTGCTCACCATGAAGGCCGAGATCGAAGCCATGCGCTGCCTCCTCTACACCAACGCCGCCGCCATGGATCGGGCCCGTCACGACGACGACGGCGACCGCCGCCAGGCCAACCAGGAGCGCGTCGACTTGCTGACCCCCATCTGCAAGGCGTGGTGCACCGATATCGGCGTGGCCGTCACCTCGCTGGCTGTGCAGGTCCACGGCGGCATGGGCTACATCGAGGAGACGGGCGTCGCCCAGTACTACCGCGACAGCCGCATCGCCCCCATCTACGAGGGGACCAACGGCATCCAGGCCATCGACCTGGTGATGCGGAAGCTGCCCCTGCGGGGCGGGGGAGTGGTCAAAGACCTCCTGGGCGAGATCGATGCCCTGGCGGGCGATCTGTCCGCCGCCGGCCCGGAGATGGAGCCCATCGGCACCGGCCTGGCCCGCGGCGTGGAGGTGGCCCGCCAGGCGACCGACTGGTTGCTCGGCCGGTTGGCGACCGAGCCCAATGACGCCCTGGCCGGGGCCACGCCCTACCTCACCATGTTCGGGTTGGTCGCCGGCGGATGGCTGCTGGCCCGCTCGGCGCAGGCCGCGGCGAGGTTGCTCGCCTCGGGCACCGG
Source organism: uncultured Actinomycetota bacterium (assembly GCA_963851105.1). GTDB lineage: Bacteria > Actinomycetota > Acidimicrobiia > Acidimicrobiales > Palsa-688 > DATARN01. Next base: position 15,906 of record CAWKNP010000004.1, on the reverse strand, counting down.
GGACCGGGCGTTCCTCGACGCCAAGGTGGCCACCGCCCGCTTCTACTGCCGGGAGATCCTGCCCGAGGCCGCGGGGCTCCTGCCCGCCATCACCGCGGGAGCTGCCTTTTTGGACGCCGCGGGCCTGGAGTCGGCCACGCTCGGTTGAGTCGAGAGATTTCGGCGGCTGATTTAGGGGGCACTTAGCCCCTCGTGGCGCAAGGGTGCGGCATTCTCGAAAGGTGCGCCGACCTCTCGCCGCCGGGATCTGGCTGGCCCTGACGGTCACCGCGACGGTGATCGTGTGGGCCGCGGTGTCGGTGGTGGCGGCCGATGTGACCGATCGGCCGGCACCGGTCATCGCCCATCACGACGTGGTCGTCGCGCTCCAACGTCCGACGACCACGACCCCGGCGGCGACCAGCGCCACCGCGCCAAGAAATACTCCTTCGAGCGTCTCGCTGCCGATCGCCCGGGGTCCGGTCACCACCGCCGCGGCCCGTAGCGGACCGCCCACGACCAAGGTGCCGGCCGTGCTCCCGCCGGCCACCGTCGCGACCCCGCCGACGACCAAAGCCCCGCCCCGTCCCACCGGGGCGACCACGACGGTGGCACCGCCTGTCGGCACCGCCACCTACGCGACGGCCGGAGGGGTGGTCGCCGTCGCCTGCACCGGATTCAACTCCATCCGACTGGTCGCCGCCCTGCCCAATGACGGCTTCCAGGCCATCGTCGTCCTACCGGGCCCCCTGGCGGTCCAGGTCACCTTCGTCGCCCCCGGCCGCAACATCTCGGTCAGTGCGACCTGCTTCTTCGGCCAGCCGCTCGAGTACACCAAGGGCCAGAGCCCGCCGGCGTCGCCGCCGTCCACCTGAACCCCGGTGGGGGGCCGCCGAAGTTCTAACCTGAACCGGGGCGCTTACCCGCCGCCGGGCGGCCCGAACGTCACCTCGATGCGGGCGCCGCCCTCGAAGCCCCGCCCGGCGGTCACCGATCCCCCCGACGCCTCGGCGGTGCGGCGCACGATGTCGAGCCCGAGGCCGGTGCCCGACCCACCGCTCGTTCCCCGCAGCGGCAGGGAGTCGCCCGGCAGGCCGGGGCCGCTGTCGCGGATCACCAGGGACCAGCGCCGGTTGTAGGCCGGTGCCACCTCGACGGAAAACGCCGAGCCCGCCGGGGTGTGGGTGAACACATTGTTGAGCAGGGCATCGATGCACACGTCGAGATCGGCCGAGGCGACCCCGATGGGTTGAGATCCGCCCGGGATGGTGGAGGTCACCTGGCGGCCCTGGTCCTCGGCCAGCACCGACCAGAAGGTCAGCCGGTTGGCCACGGCACGGCCCAGGTCTGACCGGCCTTGACCGGGCCGGGCGCCGCGGCGGTCGGCATCGCGGGACTCATGGATGACCCGGGTCACGACCTGCTCGAGCTGGTCGATGTCGCTGGCGATGCGCATCCGGTCCACCGGTGACTCCAAGCCCTCGGCGTCGAGGCGCAGCACCGTGAGCGGGGTGCGGAGCTGGTGCGACAAGTCGGCGGCCGCCTCGCGCTCGGCGGCCAGGAGGTCGCCGATGCGGTCGGCCAGGTCGTTGACCGCGACGCCCACCTCCTCCACTTCCGGGGGCCCGGCAGGCTCGACGCGCGCCTGCAGCTCCCCGCCTTGGAGCCGGCGGGTGACCGACAGCAGCTCGCCCATGGGCGCCACAATGGACTGGCCCAGGCGGTCGGCCAGGATGACGGCGATGAGTACGACCAGGGCGCCGATGGCCACGATGATCGTCCAGGCCCGGTGCACCCCGCGGTCGAGGAGGGATCCCGCGACCCGTACCCGCACGACGCGGGCCCCGACACCGGGTTCGACGATCCCGACCAGGATGTCGCGGCCGCCGTGGGGTCCGGCGGCGGTGAACGAGCGGCCCTGGCGGGCCAGCTCGACTTCGGCGTCGGTCGGTATGGCGGCGCCGAGCACGGTGTTGTCCTGGAGGTAGACCGTGGTCGGCCGCGGGTTGCCGGCATTGGCCTGCTGCACCAGCTGGCGGATGATCCCCGGGTCGGTCACGGCACTGAGCGCCCCGGCCAGGGACCGCGATTCCAGCTTGGCGGCGTCGAGGGCCCGGTTGGTGGCGACGACGGAGATGAGCCGGGCCAGCGGGATGCAGAACGCGATCACGATCATGGAGGTGACCGCCGCCGCGGTCAGGGCCAGCCGAGGCCTCACGGGGCGTCAGGGTCGACGAGCATGACGCCAACGCCGCGCACGCTGCGCACGTAGCGCGGCGCGTCGGCCGTTTCCCCGAGCTTGCGGCGCAACCACGACAGATGGACATCGATGGTCTTCTCGGCGCCGCCGTAGGGCTGGCGCCAGACGGCGGCCAGCAGCTCCCGTTTGGAGACGACCTCGCCCCGGCGGTTGGCCAGGTGCCACAGCAGGTCGAACTCCTTGCGGCTGAGCTCGAGGACCACCCCGTCGAGGGTCACCACCCGGCTCAACGGGGCGATGGCGAGGCCGCCGATCACGATCGGCGCCGCGCTGTCGTCGTCTTTCACGCGACGCAGCACGGCCCGGATGCGGGCGTCGAGCTGGTCGGCGGAGTAGGGCTTGACGACGTAGTCGTCGGCGCCCGCGTCGAGGGTGCGGACGATCTCGCGCTCGTCGTCGCGGGCGGTCGCCACGATCACCGGGACCGAGCTCACCGCCCGCAGCATCCGCAGCAGCTCCAGCCCGTCGATGTCGGGCAGGCCGAGGTCGAGCACGACCACGTCGGGCCGGTGGTCGACGATCTCGCTCAGCGCTCCGAGGCCCGTCGAGGCAGCCAGCACCGAGTGGCCCCGGTCGGCGAGGCCCCGGCAGACAGCGGCGCGTATCCGGGGATCGTCCTCCACCACCGCGACCATCGTCACACCCTGAAACTTAACCTCCGGGCGATGCCGTATCGTGGTGGCGACGGAGGGGAGTATCCCCTAGCGACGTCGTTCGTCATCACGGTCGCAACTGGCCCGGCGGCATCGGCTCATCCCTGGGCGGGAGAGACCTCCGGCTGCTCATCGCTGCCAGCCGGAGGAAATTGAAATGCCCTTGTCGGAGCTCATTCCCGTCAGTGCCGTTCTCGTCGCTTTGTTCGTAGTCGACTGGCACCGCTTCGGGCGCCCCGGCACCGCCGTCTCGGCGGCCCAGGCCGCCCGTTGGAGCATCGTGTGGCTGCTGGCCGGCGTGGCCTTCGCGGGCGTCGTGTGGGTCGGCTCGGGCTCCACGCTGGCCGGCCAGTACCTCGGGGGCTATTTCGTCGAGCGGGTCCTGTCCGTCGACAACCTGGCGGTGCTGTACATCGTCCTGGCGGGCAGTGGCGCCCCCGTGGCCGCTCAGGCCCGGGCCCTGACCTGGGGCCTGGTCGGCGCCCTTGGGCTGCGCGCCGTCCTCGTCGTCATTGGCGTGGCCCTGCTCAAGGTGGTCCCGGGACTGGGCGCGGTGTTCGGCATCGCCCTGATCGTCACCGCGGTACGGCTGGCGCGGCGAGAGGAAATGGTGACCGTCCGCGGCCCCGGCCGCTTGGCCCGCGCCACCCGCCGGGTCCTGCCGAGCACCGAGGATTTCGAGGGCCGATCGGTCGTCGTGCGCCGCCAGAGCCGGTTCCTGGCCACCCCGCTCGTGCCGCTGGTGGTGGCGGTCATGACCGCCGACGTGGTGTTCGCCCTCGACTCGGTGCCCGCCGTCCTCTCGTTTTCCCGGGTGACGTGGGTCGTACTGGTGGCTAACGGATTCGCCCTGCTCGGGCTGCGGCCGCTGTACTACCTGGTGGCCGACCTCATCATGCGGCTGCGCTATTTGAAGCATGGCCTGGCCGTGGTGCTTGCCATCGCCGGCTTGAGCCTGATCGCCGACGAGTTCGTCACGGTGGCCACCTGGGTCGAGCTTGTCCTGGTCCTGTTCGTGCTGGCCATTGCCACCACCGCCTCGCTCCTGTCGCCCGAGGCGAGGCAGGGTCGACAGGGCCGGGGCCTATAGCCTCGAACGCGTGGAGTCGCCGGGATCGGTCCGAGTTCGCTTCGCTCCGTCGCCCACGGGATATTTCCACGTCGGCAGCGCCCGCACCGCCCTGTTCAACTGGCTCTTCGCCCGCCACCACCACGGCACCTTCGTGCTGCGCATCGAGGACACCGACGTCGAGCGCAACCGGCCCGAGCACATCGAAGGCATCCAGCGGGCCCTGCGCTGGCTCGGCCTCGACTGGGACGAGGGACCGTACTTCCAGTCGCAGCGCGGCGAGCGCTACCGCGAGGCGATCGAGAAGCTCCTCGCCGGCGGCATGGCCTATGCGTGCGACTGCCCCCCCGAAGCCATCGAGGCGCGGGTCAAAGCCCGCGGCGGCGCCGGCTACGACGGTTTCTGCCGGGATCGGGGGCTCGAGGCGCCGGGCCGGGTCATCCGTTTCCGGACTCCCGACGAGGGGGTGACGGTGGTCGAGGACCTCATCCGGGGGCGCCCCGAGTTCGCCAATGCCACCATCGAGGACTTCGCCATCCGCAAGTCGACCGGCCAGCCGCTATTCATCCTGGCCAACGTGGTCGACGACGCCGACATGGCCATCACCCATGTCATCCGTGGCGAGGACCACCTGACCAACACCGCCAAGTACCAGTTGTTGTGGTCGGCGCTCGGCTACGGCGCCTACCCGACCTTCGCCCATCTCCCGCTGCTGGTGAACGAGCGGCGCCACAAGCTCTCCAAGCGCCGCGACAAGGTGGCCCTGGAGCAGTACCGCGACGAGGGTTTCCTGCCCGAGGCCATGGTCAACTACCTGGCCCTCCTCGGCTGGTCGCCCGGCGACGACCGGGAGATCCTCACGACCGGGCAGTTGATCGACGAGTTCCGCCTCAGCGACGTGAAGAGCTCCCCCGCCTTTTTCGACGAGAAGAAGCTGTCGTCGGTCGACGCCGAGTACATACGGGCGCTGCCCGCAGCGGAGTTCGTGACCCGCAGCCAGGCGTGGCTGGCCGAGCGGTGGACGCCGATTGCCCCGCTCGTACAGGAACGAGCCAGGACGTTCGCCGACGCCTATGCCATGTCCAGCTTCCTTTTCCTACCTGATCCGCCTCTCTCCGCTACCGACTGGGAAAAGGGCCTCCGCCAGCAGCCCGCCTTCCGGGCCATCCTCGCCGCCGCCCTCGAGGCCTACTCGCAGTGCGGTTGGGACGCGGCCACCCTCAAGGAAGTGACCATTGCGGTGGGCCAGGCCAACGGCGTGGCCCAGTTGGGCAAGGCCCAAGCGCCGATCCGCCTGGCGGTGACGGGCCGCTCGGTGGGGCCGCCGCTGTTCGAGTCACTGGAGGCGTTGGGTCGGGAGCGGACGCTCGCCCGCCTGCGGGCCGCCTTGGCCCGGGTGCCTGAGGCGCCGCCGGAGGAGTGATACTCAAGTGGGGGCTGCGGGCGGCGCTGGGGGTCACCGCCATCGGAGCGGCGTACGTCGCCGTGACCTCGTTCCAGGTGTGGCAGGCGTCACGCCAGGACCAGGCCCGAGCCGTGCAGGCGATCGTGGTGCTCGGCGCCGCCGAGTACAACGGGAGGCCCTCTCCGGACCTGAAGGCCCGTCTCGACCATACCTACGACCTCTGGGCGCGCCACCTCTCCGAAACGGTCGTGGTCACCGGCGGCAAGCAACCCGGCGACCGCGTCACCGAGGCCACCGCCGCGGCCGATTACCTGGCAGCAAGGGGAGTGCCCCAAGCCGCGATCTTGCGCGAGGTGAGCGGCCGCAACTCGTGGCAGTCGCTGGAATCGACCGCCGCGTTCCTGAAGGCCCGCCAGCGGACCACCGTCCTGCTGGTCTCCGACCCCTACCACGACAAGCGGATCTCGCTGATCGCGGCCGAGCTCGGGTTGCAACCCTACGTCTCGCCGACGCGCAACTCCCCACTCGGCACCGGCGCCACGCTGTTCAACTTCGCCAAGGAAACCGGCGAGGTGGCCGTCGGCCGGATCATCGGTTTCCGCCACCTCGTCGACCTCAACGCCTGGCTTTTCGGGTAGGTGGCCCAGTGGGCGGTAAGGTAGCGCCGCCCGTTCGGGGGTGGTGTAATCGGCAACACTGCAGGTTCTGGCCCTGCCATTGGGGGTTCGAGTCCTCCCCCCCGAGCTCGGGTTGGCAGCGTTTAGGCTGATCAGCCGGTTGCTACTCGGTGGAGAATATATCGAGATGCGGCGTAAGGCTACAGACCGCCACAACAGGGAGCGGATCGCCGCCTGACCTGCTTCGAGAGGCTTTCCTTGGACGAATGGAGTCTGTGTGAGCGCGGATGACGCCGGGACCGGTTACCGCATTTCGGCTTCAAGGTCCAGCAGAAACAGGCTGCATCTCGCCCCCATGGTGAGAGCAAGCGCCTTGGATGCCTCCTGACATGCTGTATGTCCCATCTTTGCATTGCTCCATGTAGCCCTTCCCGTTTGGGAAGTTGGCGATGCAGTTGAAGTAGCTGCAGGTATCGGCCGCCGGGCTGGTGATCAGTCCCCCCCGCTGGCAAAAGTTGTACCCGTAGGGATTCGCAGGCGCGCCGCACAGATTGACACTGGCCGTGTTTGGTGTGGTGGGAGGCGGCTTCGACGTGGTCGCCGCCGGGGGAGTTGTCACCGCCCGGGTCGCGGTGATTGTCGGTCCGACCGTGCTTGCAGGGTTAACGCGCGCCGACGACCCGTTAGCCGGACCTGGCGCCACTGGCGTCGCCACGCTCGCCGACGACCCGGTGCTCGGGCCGACGACGGCGGAGGACCCAGTAGCCGGGGAGACTATTGCGGACGACCCCGAGCTCGGGGCTGCCGGATCTGTCGCCGCGACCGTGACAGGCGCAAGCGTCGTGGCTGCCCGAGGAAGAGTGGTGACGACGCCCGTCAGGGCAAGGTTCTTCTTGGTACCCACGCCGGTGACGGTGCCAACAAGGGCCAGGACCATGAGTGCACCGACGCTCCAAACCAAGATCTGAACCCATGGAGGGCTCGATCGAAACTGGTGCCACGGGTTCTTGCGTGGCGGTTCGGCGCGCTCGACCATGAGATCCCCTCTTGCGGCAGCGGCGGCGACCAGCCGTCCTCGTTCCGCCGGGCGTCCATCCCCGGGGACACCCGCAGGGTATCGCCCCCCGCCGAAAGCGAAGACCGCTGGTCACCACTCTCGTCACAGATTCCCCACAATGAGCCCTGACCGGGCAACACTGCGGACACAATCCCGCTGACGAAACCTCGCCAGCACCCGACAGAACGGCATGGGTGGGGTTCGAGTCCTCCCCCGAGCTGCAGTTTCTTCCAGCAGCGGGCGCGGGTGTGGAGACCACGTGTCGCCAGCATCATGGAATGGGTAGGAATGCCGTCATAGCCGCTCATGAGATTCCTCAATTCTCATAGGAATCTCATCTTGTCTGGGTAAGAGCAACCGACAAGGGCCTCCGTTCCGGAGAACAGCGACAACGGTGCGGGCCCTGCAACCCATCGGATTGAGGAGTAGGCGTGCGAATTCTTGTTCTTGGCGGCGACGGCTACCTGGGCTGGCCCAGCGCGCTGCACCTGTCCGCTCGAGGCCACGAGGTAGGGATCGCCGACAACTTCGTACGCCGGGCCTACGACCTCGAGCTCGGGGTGGACAGTCTCGTCCCCATCGCTTCGCCCACCGAGCGGATCCGGGCGTGGCGGGAGCTCACGGAGCGGGAGATCGCCCTGTACCGCGGCGACCTGACCGATCCCGTCTTCACCCACCACATGATCGAAGAGTTCCGGCCCGACACCATCGTCCACTTCGCCGAGCAGCGGTCGGCGCCGTACTCCATGATCGACCAGAAGCACGCGGTGTACACGCAACACAACAACGTGGTGGGCACCCTCAACGTGCTCTACGCCATCGCCGACGTCGACCCCGACATCCAACTGGTGAAGCTGGGCACCATGGGCGAGTACGGGACGCCCAACATCGACATCGAAGAGGGCTGGCTCGACATCACCCACAAGGGCCGCACCGACCGGGTGCTGTTCCCCAAGCGGCCCGGTTCCTTCTACCACCTGTCCAAGGTGCACGACAGTCACAACATCGAGTTCGCGTGCCGCATCTGGGGGCTGCGGGCCACCGACTTGAACCAGGGCGTCGTCTACGGCCAGGAAACCGACGAGACGACACTCGACCCGCGTTTGGCGACCCGGTTCGACTACGACGCTGTCTTCGGGACCGTCCTCAACCGCATGGCGATCCAAGCGGTGCTCGGGGAGCCGCTCACCGTGTACGGCCAAGGCGGCCAAGTCCGGGGCTTCATCAACCTGGTCGACACCGTCGAGTGCATCCGCATCAGCTGCGAGCAGCCGGCCGAGGCGGGGGAGTTCCGGGTCTTCAACCAGTTCACCGAGCAGATGTCGGTGCGGGGTATCGCGGAGACGGTTGCCCGCGCCTATCCCGGCAAGACCGAGATCGTCATGATCGACAATCCCCGGGTGGAAGCCGAGGACCACTACTACCGGGCGGCCCACACCCGCCTGCTGGAGCTGGGCCTGATGCCCCACCTGCTCAGCGAGACCCTGCTGAGCTCGATGTTCGGCATCATCGACCGCCACCGCGACCGGGTCAACCTCGACGCCCTGGTCCCGACCGTGCGCTGGCGGGACACCGCCGCCTCGCATCTGGTGAGCGGCAAGTGACACCCGTCGCCGCCGCGGGCCGCGCTCGCCGCATCGTCGTCACGGGGGGATCCGGCTTCATCGGCACCCATCTGGTCCGGGCGTTGCAGGCGGCCGGTGCCGATGTGCTCGTCGCCGACCTCGTCCGTCCCGCAGACCGCGACGTGGCTTCGGTCCAGGTGGACCTGCGGGCGCCGGGCGCGGTCGAAACGGTGGTCAAACCGGGGGTGGACGCCATCGTCCACCTGGCCGCCGCCACCTCGGTGCTGCGTTCGGTCGACCGGCCCGCGGAGACCTTCACCGCCAACGTCACCGTGACCGCCGCCCTCGTCGAGCAGGCCCGGCGTTGCGGCGTCGGAACCTTCGTATTCGCCTCCACCAACGCGGTGGTGGGACCGGCCCGCCATTTCCCCATCCACGAGCGGACCCCGCTGGCGCCTCTCACCCCGTACGGGGCCACCAAGGCGGCGGCGGAGATGCTGCTGTCGTCGTACAACGCCATCTACGGTGTGCGGTGCTGCTGGCCCCGGTTGACCAACGTCTACGGGCCCGGCATGGGCCACAAGGACAGCGTCATCCCCCGCCTCTTGAAGGCGGCGCGGGCGGGCACGGAATTCAATGTCTATGGCGACGGCAGCCAGTTACGGGACTACGTCTACGTGGCCGATGTGGTGGCGGCCATGCGCGCCGCCATCGACGACACCCGTTGGGACGGCCCGGTCGTGATCGGCTCCAGCCAGTCGACCTCGGTGCTCGACGTGGTGGCCATGGTGCGCGAGGTCACCGGTGTCGACCTGGCGCTGCGCCACGTGCCCGCCAAGGCGGGGGAGATGCCCACCGTCGAGGTCGACGTGAGCCACGCCGCCGCTCTGGGATGGCGCCCCACCACGTCGCTGGTGCAGGGCCTGCCCCAAGTTTGGGCCTCGTGGTCGGGCGGGCGCCGGACGGTGTCGGCGGCGGCCTCCGCCTCGTGACCATATCCACCGTCGGTGTAACCGCCACCGCCGCCGCCGATGTCGATGATGCGGCGGCGGCCGCCTTCGCTTTGGAACTGGGGTCTCGGCGGCTGGGCCCGCTGACCGTCGTCGTCGCCGCCTACAACGAACAAGGCGCCATCGGTTCGGTCCTGGCACGGATGCCCGCGGTGGTGTGCGGCCTCCCCGTCGACACGGTCGTGGTGGTCGACGGGTCGCACGACGCAACCGCCGCCGTCGCCCGTTCCTATGGGGCCCTGGTATGCGATGTTCCCGTGAACCGGGGCCAGGGCGCCGCCTTGCGCCTCGGCTACCGGCTGGCCCGCGAACACGGTGCCGAGTACATCGCCACCCTCGACGCCGACGGCCAGTACGACCCCGCCGACCTCGCGGTCGTCGTGGCCCCGCTGGTGGCGGGCACCGCCGACTTTGTCAGCGGGTCCCGCCGGCTGGGCGCCTCCCGCACGACCGACAAGTTCCGCGCCCTAGGGGTGGTTGTGTACGGCGCCGTGATCTCGGTCCTGACCGGCCAGCGCATCACCGACCCTGCCAACGGGCTGCGGGCCATGCGGGCCGATCTCACCGGCGCCGTCGAGCTTCGCCAGCCGCAGTACCAGGCCACTGAGCTGCTGATCGGTGCCGCCCTCGGGGGCTTCCGCGTCGCCGAGGTGCCGGTGACGATGTACGCCCGCGCCGAGGGGACGACCAAGAAAGGCGGCAACCTCGCCTACGGCTGGCGGGTCGGTCGGGTGATCGTCTCGACGTGGTGGCGGGACCGCCGCCGGCGCTAGGGGTCGGTGAAGATCACCTTCTGCATCACCGCGAACTTGGCCAGGAACAACACCGCGTAGGTAGCCAGGTAGGCGCCGCCCACCACTGCGGTGCGCATCAGATGGTCGCCGGTCAGGTGAGGAGCCCAGTGGCTCGCCCAGCCGGTGGCGACCGCCGAAGCGGCGAAGCTGCTCAGGGACACGACGGCGTACAGCACCACCTCGCGCCCGACCCGGACGTGGCCCCGCCGGCCGAACGCCCAGGACCGGTTCAAGACGTAGTTGGGGATGGCGCCGGCGACGAAGGCGACCGCCGAGGAGGCCGTAGTCCCGAGCAACCCGGTGCCGTAGCAGGCGACGAAGGCCACCTCGCTGGTCACGACGGCGACGATCGACCCCAGGGTGTAGCGCCCGAAACGCACTGCGAGGCGGGAGGACCGGCCCCGGCCGAGCATCTCCTTCACAGGACGTGCAGTTCGTGAACCTCGGCCGGGCCCTGGCCGGCCACGGTGACGCGGACCGCCGTCGCCATGGGGGGCTGGGAAAAAGAGACGAGCAGGTACCGGGTCGCCTCTTCGGCGCCGACGGCCCCGGGTGCCGCGGCGGCCCGGTGCCATTGCCCGGTCGGGTCCTGCCATTCGACATTGACCGAGGCGGTGGCACCGGTGGTCCTGGCGGCGGCGAGCGAGATCTGGGTGATCGGGGCCGTGTGGCCCCAGGACCAGGTGAAGGTGATGCTGCCGGCGGTGGCTGGTGGCGCAAACCCATTGGTTTTCGATGGGTTCGGATCAGAAACCCCGGCCGGTGCGCCGGGGCCCGCAGGCTCCGCGGTCGGGTAGGCGCCGGGATTGTCGCCGTCGATCTGCGGCGTCTCGGGGACCATGGTGACCGGCGTCGCGGCCAGGGGTACCACGCCCGCGGTCAGGTCGCGCAGGCCGGGGTGGCCGGTGCCGGGGCCGATGAGCTCGAAGACGGTGGCGTTGGCTTGGGGGGACCGATAGAGGCGCACAGCGCCTGGGTCGGTGGCCGCGATGGGCTCGACGCACGGGCTGGGCAGGAACTCCGGCTGGTTGAGGGCGGCGCTCAGCAGGAAACCAGCATGGTCCGCGGCGATGGCGGCGGCGATGGCGGCGGCGTCACACGGGGCCTGGTAGGCGCCGTTGGCGGTGGCGTGGCCCGTGAACAGGCCCGTCGTCCACAAGTAGTCGGTCTCCACCACGTCGCCAGGTTGCCCGAGATGGCGCAGGATCGCCATGTAGGGCGAGCCCGCCGGCATCGAGGTGTCCTGGCCGACGGCCAGCAGGTAGTCCCGGGGGAACTGGGGGACGAGCGCGACCAGCAGCACGAGCGTGGCGGCGGTGAAGGGCAGGGCCATCCGGGACCGCCAGGACCGCATGGCACCTGCCGTGAGCCGGAAAAGTGCTCCCGCCCCGAGCACGTACCACGCCACGACGACCGGGAGCACCAGGACGATCCGGCGCTCGTTGGTAAAGGGGTAGAAGAGCGTCTCGGTTAGGTAGAAAGCGACTGCGACGACGGCGATGTCGAGGCCGAACGTGCGAATCCAGACCACCACCCCGACCATCACCAGCAACGCGGTGGTCCACTGGACGATGTCGAGCGACCCGTGGACCCGACCGACAATCGACAGCGAAAACACGTCGTTGGCGTAGGCCCACAGGGCCGACGGCGCCATGTGCGTGACCCTCCCGACGATTCCGCCGTTGTTGCTCCCCAGGTCGCTCGAGTACCGCGAGCCGATGAGGGCGCCCCCCGCTATGGCCCGGGCGACCAGCACGGGCAGGAAGAGCAGGGGCACGCCCACGGCCACCAGGAGCGCCTTGCGCCACAGCCGGCGCAAAAGGAGCCACGCCACGACGCCGATGACCAGGCCGGCGCCCGCTTCCTTCAGCCACAGGACAGCCGCGGCCGCGGCCACCGTGCCCGCACCCGCCCAGGTGACGGCCCTGGCCTCGGCCCGCCACCGCTCGGCGGCCAGCAACAGCAGGAGCAAGACCACGACGAAGGTGGTCTCGGGCATGACCATGGTGGCATAGGTCGCCAGCACGGGATTCAGCGCCAGTAGGCCGAGCACAGCCAACCGGGCCCGATCCGGGATGCCCCTGGCGCCGAGATAGCGCCAGGTGAGGGGGAAGATGGCCGCGAAGCACAGGAATGGCAGGACGCGCAGCGGCGTCAGGCCGTGCGGCCAAAGGCGGGCGACGGGCGCCAGGAGGACCGGCAGGCCCGGCGGGTAGACCCCGACGAGGGGCGCCCCGCCGCCGGTGAGCCTGGTCGTGAATCCGGCGCCGTGGGCCAGGGCCCTCGCCGCCAGCACATAGTTCGCGTCGTCGTCGAACGACCCCACGTGATACCGGGGCGCCACCACGAGGGCATGGACCAGACCCACCACCGTCAGGGCCGTGGCGCCCAACCAGTGGCCACCGTCGGGGCCTCGCTCCCTCGGCGCCGGCGCAGGCGAAGTTTGGCGGTCGGCCCGGTTGACGACGGTCACTCGGGGGTCAACCTAGAGGGCGCGCCGGTCCCGAGTTGGCTCCGAGCGCAGCTCCCGCCACGGCGACGGTGGCGGTGAGCGGCAGATGGGCAGTGTCGGATCCGTCGCCCACGTAGAGGTGAACGGTGCCCCCCGTCACCTGCCACTGGTTGGTCGCGCTGTCCCACGTCGCCAGGTCGCCGGGAGCCATGGCCAGCTCGACCGTCTTCGACTGCCGGGGCGCCAGGTCGACCCGGGCGAATCCCCGCAACTGCCACGGTGACTCGCCGGTGGCGGCGGGGAACCCGAGATAGCACTGGACGACGTCTGCCCCCCGGACGGGGCCGACGTTGGTCACCGTCACCTGCATCGTGATCCCGCCTCCGGCTGCGGTGGCATGGAGGTCGCGGAAGGCGAACTTGGTGTACGACAGCCCGTACCCGAAGCCGAATAGCGGGGCCACCTGATGGGTCTGGTACCAGCGGTACCCGACGTCGAGGCCGTCGGCGTAGACGACCCGGCCGCCGACGCCGCCGAAGGTCTCGGCGGTCGCATCCGGCATTGCCGCCGCGGTCTCGGCGTTGGGGAAGGTCGCGGGGAGCTTTCCGCTCGGGTTGACCTTGCCGCTCAGCAGGTCGACCAGTGCCGGGCCGGCGGTTTCACCGGGGTACCAGGTCTCGAGCACGGCTGGGACCGCTCGCAGCCAGGGCATGAGCACGGCGGCGCCGGTCTCGAGGACGACGATGGTGCGGGGGTTGGCGGCTGCGACGGCAGCCACGAGGGCGTCCTGGTTGCCGGGCAGTGCCAGCGACGTGCGGTCGTGGCGCTCGGCCTCGTAGTCGTGAACCACGACGACCGCGGCACTGCTCCGCTGGGCCAGGACGGCGGCGGTGCGGATGTCGACACCGTCGTAGTAGTGGAGCCGGGCCCCGAGGATGGGAGACAACGCCGCCAACGCGGTCACCGGGCTGGTGGCCGTGACATGCATGGCGCCGAAGCCCGCCGGCATCGGCGTGGCGCCGTCGGCGCCGATCAGCGCCAGCGAGGGGATACGGGCCAGGTCAAGGGGGAGGGCGGCGCGGTCGTTCTTCAGGAGGACCGACCCCTCGGCGTTGGTCCGCGCCGCCAGCGCCCGGTGGGCGGCCGTGGTGGCCACCCGCCCCGGGTCAAGTGGGTGCGGATTGGCGATCAGGTCGTAGTGGAACAGGACCGTGAGCAGGGGCCGGGCCAGTCCATCCAGGTCCGATTTGGCCAGTTGCCCCTCGGTGACCGCGGCCGCCAGGGCCTGCGGGCTGTACAACCGGGTGCACTTGACCTGGGACACCCGCACCGCCATAGCTGCCGCCTGGTTGTAGATGGAGCCGCAGTCGGAGCGCACGAAACCGTCGTAGTGCCACTGGCCCCGGAGGATGCCGTCGATCAGAGCGGCGCTCTCGCAGGCGGGGACACCGTTGACCAGGTTGTACGAACACATGACCGCGCCGGCGTGGCCTGCCTGGGTGGCGGCGGAGAACGCCGGTAGGTAGACCTCGTGCAACGCCCGGTCGGACACGACCGCGTTGTCGAGGGCTGTTCCCCGGTTGAGTTCCTGGTTGTAGACCGCGAAGTGCTTGAGCACGGTCACCACCCGGTTGCCCTGGATGCCCTGCACCAGGGGCACCGCCAGCGACGCGGTGAGGAAGGGGTCCTCGCCGAGCGTCTCGTAGGACCGTCCCCAGAGGGGGGAACGGTCGATGTTGATAGTAGGCGACAGCGCCAGATCGATACCCTTGACGGCGGCCTCGGCGCCGATGACGTTGCCGTACTGGCGGGCCAGGCCAGGGTCGAAGGCGGCCGCGTCGGCGATGGGCGCCGGGAGCTGGGTCACGGCGGGAAAGGCGCCCTTGACCATGCCCGCGAAGCCGTTGGCGACGCCCGCGGCGCCGTCCTGCTCGGTGATCTGGGGGATGCACAACGCCGGTATGGCCGGGGTGTAACCCTGGTAGGGAACAACGGCGTTGACCTGGAGCAGGTGCAGCATGGTCGCCTCTTGGAGGGGGGTCATGGCCCGCAGCAGCTGGTCGACCCGGGTGGCGACAGGGGCTTGCGAGTCCAGCCAGGGGCACGGGTCGTGGGCGCCCGCGACGTGACGCTTGGCGATGACGTCGGCGGGCGTATCGGCATCCTTGGCCCGGCTGATCTGCGGTTCCGCGACCAGAGCGAGGCCCGCGATCACCGCCATGGCGGTGATCATGGCCGTGATCCGCCTCCTCCAATGGCGCCCCGCCTTGCCCACCGCCTCAGTATGACCGTGAGGTGTCGCAACCTGGCCTCGGGTCTGCTTTACCTGGGGCGGCGCTGGGGCGGTGGCGCCGGCGTCTGCGGGGGGGGCTGGCGGGGCGGTGTCGGCGGTGCGGGGGCGCTGGCGCCGGGGCGGGTCCGGCGCGCCTCGGGTAGGATCGTCCGACTCAACCTCTGGCCCCATCGTCTAGAGGCCTAGGACACCACCCTCTCAAGGTGGCGACACGGGTTCGAATCCCGTTGGGGCTGCGGACATACTGGCTGGTCAGAGGCACTTTTTGCTCGGGTCGCCAATCGTCCCAGAAGGCTTGCCAACAATCTTGCCAACATTCTGCCAACATAGTTGGCCGATGAAGGGCCACAAGAGGTACCGCTCCGGGGCGTGGAGGCTGGTCGTGACCGCGGGCCGCGACCCCCGCACCGGGGCCCGGCGGAACATCTACGAGACCGTTCACGGCGCCGACAACCGCGCCGGCGCCAAGGCGGCCGACGCCCGCCTGGCCGAGCTCATCGCGGCGGTCGAGTCGGGCGAGGCGTTCGCCGGCCCCGCCGAGGCGAGCCGGGCCGGGCAGGGCCAGGTGGTACGGATCGAGGACCTGGCCGCGGCCTGGCAGAAGGCGCACCGTCCCCGCCCGGCCCGGGGGGACGGCGAGTGGCTCGGTTGGTCACCCAAGACCGCCATGACCGTGGCTGACAACTTCCGGTTCCACATCCTGCCCACCCTCGGCACCCGGCCGGCCGATCGGGTCAGCGGCCTCGACCTCG